>NZ_ASJD01000001.1 GCF_000691165.1 Bacillus safensis FO-36b
TAACACGGGTTCGAATCCCGTACGGGTCATTTTTAAAAGAGATCTTGTCAAAGATCTCTTTTTTATTTTCTCCAAAACGAAAGACCGCATCATGGCGGTCTTTTTTTACATATTCATGGAATAGATCGTATAAGACAAGTATGTGGCAAAAAAGCCCCATAAGACATAAGGAATCAGTAAAATTGGAACGACATTGCTTAGTTTACGTGAGACGATGACAAGTGCAAGTGCTGTCAGTGCGACGAGCAGGCAGTCGATTGTAGCTGCAAACAAATCCTTTTGTGTAAATTGAAAAAAGCTAAAGGCTTGATTGAAAACATAATTTAAAAGGAAAAGAATCCAAAATGGTAAAGTGATTTTTTGGAACCCATATTTTCCATAAATGATCGCTGCGGACAATGAGATGAGTGCAAATAAGACAGCCCACACAGCAGCAATGACACCGCCACCAGGCGTCCATTCTGGTTTATTCAATGCGTCATACCATTCTCTGTCGATGGGGAACAAGAATCCGGCAATAGAGAATAGTGCGTATGTAATAAAGAAGACGACAATCGCCCAAATGATACTTTTTCTAGCCATCAAGAATCTCCTCCAATCAAATTCACTCTTAAAATGATTTCCCAATAATTACATGATATAAACATAAAGCCCCCAATATGAGGGGACTAATGATTTTCTTCTGTATAAGGTTCTTCCTCGTACGGTTTCAAGTCACCAAATACCGTCATGACACCTTCTTCGTCTAGTGCTTCTTCATAGGCCTCGTGTGCTTTGGTCGGATACACCTTGCTGGCTTTTCCTTCAATATCAGCAGCTGCGAATCCTTCGTAGTCCTCCACATAATCTTCATCTTCTGATTGTGTATACACATCATCGTATGTTAGAGGAGGGAATTCCATATCAGATGGGGTCTCAGAGTTTCCGTAGCGTTCTACGTCTTGGTAGGCATCCTCTCCATCGTACGCAGCACTTTCTTCATTTTCAAATTGTCCCGCGGGAGGACTTAATAAATCCTCTTCAATCGGACGGTTTTGTGAAACGGTCTGTTCTTTTGAATGCTCTGTGCAAGTGACGGCAGTAGGCAGGGCTTCTAAGCGTTCCTTTGGAATAGGGGCTTTACAGACCTTGCACAGACCATAAGAGCCGTCAGCAATGGCTTGGAGTGCTTCATTGATGTCTAACATATGTTCATGTTCCAAGCTGTTTAAAGCAATATCTTTCCCCCGCTCGAACAGCTCTGTCCCTTGATCACCCGGGTGGTTATCATAGGCAGACAATTCACCGATCGAATCGTAAGGAAAGGATACTTTCTGTTCATCGTCATGGCTTTTGGCTTCAAGTTCTTTCTTTTCATCGAGAAGGCGCTGCTTCAAATGATGTAATTCGTCTTTAGACAACAAAGCGATCATCCTTTCATATCAAACATATTGTTAGTATGAGCAATTTTGTATGTAAGACTAGTTCCAATTTGAAGCAATTCCTTATTAAAAAAACGCCTGCGGCTGCAGGCGTTCTTTGTTACGCGATATAGTATTGTAAGATTAAAGCGATCGTCAGCAGAAAACCAAAAAATGTATTGGTTTGAGCTGTAGATTTCATGGCATTCATTAATTCAATCGGCTTTTCTTTTTGTTTAAACTCTTTAATGGCTGTATAGGCTTTTGGCACACTGAGTAAAACAAGAAGACTCCAAAGACCGACGATATCTGTGAAGATATAAACAAAAATGAGTACATATGATACCAAAAACATGGAAAGTAAAATGTTCACTGCAGCTTTGCGTCCAGCAAGAATGGCAAGTGTTCTTCGTCCATTTTCCTTGTCCCCGTCTAAATCACGGATATTGTTCGACAGTAAGATGGCACCAACTAAAATAGAAATTGGTAGTGAGACGAGAACAGCTTTAGACGTCAGTGTGCCTGTTTGGATATAGAAACTAATCAGGATGATTCCTAATCCCATAAAAGCACCTGAAACAAGTTCTCCAAACGGTGTATATGCAATTGGTACAGGGCCGCCAGTATAGAAATAGCCTGCTGCCATACAAATAAGACCTATTAGTGCAATCCACCAGCTAGACATCATGCAAATATATACCCCAAGTAATAAAGAAACCGCAAATAGTGCATAAGCAAGGGTGAGGACTGTCTTTGGCTTCACACCGTTTCTTACAATGGCTCCGCCGATGCCGACAGATTTCTCGTTGTCCAGCCCGCGAACATAATCAAAGTACTCATTAAACATGTTTGTTGCGATTTGGATAAACATAGATGCGAACAGCATGGCTAAAAATAGCCCACCATGTATTTGACCACTTGGAAGTGCTAAAACAGTTCCTAAAGTAACGGGAATAAATGCCGCTGTTAGTGTATGCGGTCGTAGTAAATTCCACCAAATCCGCCAGTTTTTATCAGGCTTTATTGGTGAAAGCTGATCTGATATCGATTGATGCTGCATAAAATATACTCCTTTAAATAAAAAAATACGTACACGTCCAAATTCCAGTTTAGCAAAGTTCAAAAAGGTGTCAATATATTGATGCGATGAATCGGGAAAAAGATGTTTGCTAATCGTTGCCATATCGAAGGAAAGCTTGATTTTAGAACAGGTCCTGCCATTTTACCTTTGATGCTCTCGTTTCAATAAGCAGGAGCGAAAAAATCTTGAAAGCGTGATATAATAAGGATTCGAGGTTTTAAAAGCTGTTTTCTTTACTAAGTTCATCTGTTAAGGTTTATAATAGAAAAGCAGGTCATTCGACATATTCGAATGTTCATGTATTTTTTCATTATGGGTTTTATTTTTTTATGTTATTTCATGGATTTTGGAGGAATGTATCATGGTGACAACAGTGCAAAGTACTTTCCGGCAGGAAGCGCTCGCGACATTAGAAGAAGCGAATAACGTCAACCATGCTGTTTTGATAAGCTACTCCAGAAGAGTTGACGATCTGGATCCTCTTGCCTTTTTCCAAAGCGGCGAAGCGGATTTTTTAGGCGAGCGGTTTTTTTGGTCTGATCCAGAAAGCCAAATGATATTTTCTGGACTTGGCAGAGCGGCCGTCATTAAATCATCTGAGCAAGGCAAGGAACGATTCGATATAGTCCATCAAGAATGGGAACAGCTAAAGCAGCACATGTTCCATTTTCATGATGAGAAGGAGTTAAAGCAAGCGGCTGTTGGTCCGCTTTTATTTGGAGGATTCTCGTTTGATCCGCACGAAGAGAAGGCGCGTCATTGGGAAGCATTTGGCGAGGCTCATTTTTTTGTGCCATCGATCATGCTGACTGTTTCAAAAGAAGGCAGCTTTCTTACGATCAATGAGTGGAAGCAGGTGGACGGGAATGTTCATCAGCTTATTCAAGAATTAGAACAAAAGGCCTCTCGTTTCGAGACATTACCAGTACGGACTGGTGGACAAGCTGAACTTGTTCATATGGAAGAGCTGGATGTGAACGAATGGATGAAGGCGATCCAAGAAGCGACAGACCACATTCGTGCAAACGAATATGAAAAGGTTGTTTTAGCAAGAGAAGTCTTGCTTCACTATAAAAATCAAATTGAACTTGCTCCACTATTAGCAGAATTATTAAAGCATCAAACAACAAGTTATGTATTTGCGGTTGAACAGGGAAGACAAGCATTTGTCGGAGCAACGCCGGAACGCTTAGTGAAAAAAAGCGGCGGAGAGGTCTTTTCATCCTGTTTAGCAGGTTCCATTGTTCGCGGAAAAGATGAAGCGGAGGATCACGCATTAGGCGAGAAACTGCTGCATGATGAGAAGAATTTAATTGAACATCAAATTGTCGTCAATATGATTGAGCAAGCATTTAAAGCGAATTGCCTTCATGTGCATAAACCAAATCAACCAAGTCTTTATAAAACAAAAAACATTCAGCATTTGTTTACACCGATTGTGGGAGAAATTAAAAGCAGCTGTTCCCTTTTTTCATTAATTGAGCAGCTTCATCCGACGCCGGCACTAGGCGGATATCCGAAGGAAAAGGCTATAGAAGTGATTCGTGAAATCGAACCGCTTAAGCGCGGCTGGTATGCAGCGCCGGTAGGCTGGATTGATTCTCAGGATAATGGAGAATTTGCTGTAGCCATTCGGTCAGGTCTTATTGAGGAAGATCATGTTCGTTTATTCGCTGGCTGCGGAATTGTAGAGGATTCCCTTGCAAAGCAGGAGTATGAGGAAACACAAGTGAAGTTAAGACCAATGCTGTCTGCTCTTGGAGGTCATCCTATTGAATAATCACATCATGACAACATATATAGGCAGATTGATGGATGAATTCGTCCAAGGTGGTGTGAAAGAGGCAGTTGTCTGTCCAGGTTCTCGTTCAACTCCGCTTGCGATGCTGGCTCTTGCTCATCAAGACATCCATGTCCATGTTTTAGTGGACGAACGGTCTGCTGCTTTTTATGCGCTTGGTCTTGCAAAAGCAAGTCAATCACCAGTGCTGCTTATTTGTACATCAGGTACAGCAGCTGCTAATTTTTATCCAGCCATTGTAGAGGCGCATTATTCTCGTGTACCTCTTATTGTTTTAACTGCTGATCGGCCGCACGAATTGAGGGAAGTTGGAGCACCTCAAGCGATTGATCAGCAATTCTTATTCGGTAAGTTTGTTAAATGGTTCACAGACTTAGCTCTGCCAGAGGAAAGTCAAACAATGCTGCGATATGTTCAGACAGCAGCTGCGAGAGCAAATCACATGTCGATGCAGGAGCCAAAGGGGCCTGTTCAGATTAATGTACCTCTGAGAGAACCATTGCTTCCTGATCTGTCTATTGATCCTTTCGCGAGAGAAGAATCAGACACGAAAAAGGTATTAGCATCAGGTCAGACATTCCCAAATGATCGAGTGATGTCTGAAATCGTAACCGTCATGAACCATTGCAAAAAGGGACTGATTGTGGCTGGTGAACTTCATACACAGGAAGAAAAAGAGGCAGTTTTACGCCTTTCGAAAGCTCTTCATTTACCTATTTTAGCTGACCCGCTGTCTCTTTTGCGCAACGGACATGTAAATGAAGATCTGATTATCGATGCGTATGATTCTTTATTAAAAGATGAAGCATTACAGCAGCACCTATTGCCGGATATGGTCATTCGTTTTGGACCGATGCCTGTATCTAAGCCCTTATTCAAGTGGCTGGAAAAACATGCGGAAGTGAAGCAGATTGTTGTAGATGCAGCCGGAGGTTTTCGTGATCCTGGGTTAAGTGCTTCATACGTCATTGAAAGTACTGTGTCTGCTTTTGTAGAAGCAGCATTAAATCAAGCAGTACAACGTAAAGAGACAAGCTTCTTAAACTGCTGGCAGAATGCTAATTCTTCATTCAGAACGCATGCAGCCCGCTATTCAGATGAGGATTTGTCCTTTGAAGGGAATGTGTACCGTCAGCTTCAGCACCTCTTGCCAAAGGAGAGTGTCCTTTTTATCGGAAATAGTATGCCGATTCGTGATGTAGATACATTTTTCGAAACTCAGTCCAAGCCTTTTCGAATGATGGCCAATCGCGGAGCAAATGGCATTGACGGCGTTGTGTCCACAGCACTTGGCACGTATGCAGCATTGAAGCAGCCAGTCACTTTAGTCATTGGAGATTTATCATTTTACCATGATATGAACGGTCTGCTTGCAGCTAAGCTGATGGACATTCCGCTGACAGTTGTTTTGATAAACAATGATGGGGGAGGTATCTTTTCTTTCCTTCCGCAGGCGTCTGATGAACCGTATTATGAAAAGCTCTTCGGTACGCCGACAGGACTGAATTTTGAGTATGCATCGAAGTTATATGGGGGAACCTATTCGAAACCGGCAACGAAACAAGAGTTACATGATGTGTACATGGCGCATATCGATGAACCTGGTCTTCATTTAATTGAAATTGAAACAAATCGTCATTCCCGTGTAGACAAGCATCGTCAAATGATGGATGACATATTGGAAGAAGTGAAAAAAGAATGCCTTCTCTCATCATAAGAATGCGTGATGGGGTAGCGTACGAAGTGGTGGACCAGAACCCTTCGGCAGCAAATGCTACACTATGCTTACACGGATTCACTGGAAGTGCAGCGTCTTGGACGTTCTTGAATGCTTATTTGGAGAATACAAGACTGATTCAGGTCAGCTTGCTCGGACATGGGCGTACGGACTCGCCAGAAAGTGTGAGAAGATATGCAATGTCTCAGCAGCTGGCAGATCTTGTAGAGATTTTAAACCAATTAAAGCTTCACAAAGTGAATATTCTCGGATATTCTATGGGAGGACGTATTGCTTTATCATTTGCCGCTCGTTATCCAGATCGTGTCAATAAATTGATCCTTGAGAGTACGTCTCCTGGGCTTCGCACTTTTAAAGAGCGGATGGCAAGACTAAAGCATGATCATCAACTTGCTCAAAAGATTAGACATGAAGGCTTAGTGAAGTTTGTGGATTTTTGGGAAAGCATTCCTTTGTTTGCGTCTCAGAAAACTTTATCAGCTGAAAGGCAGACTGAGCTGAGAGAGGGAAGACTCAAAGCCAATCCTCTTGGACTGGCTCGCAGCTTAGAAGGAATTGGAACAGGTTCACAGCCGTCTGTTTGGAAGGCGTTAAAGCATATTCATTTGCCTGCTTTGTTCATTTGCGGAACGCTTGATGAAAAGTTCTGCCATATCGGCAAACGTATGCAGCAGGAGCTGAAAGGAAGTCAATTCATTTTGGCTGAGCATGCCGGGCATACAGTTCATGTGGAACAACCACATTTTTTTGGTAAAATAGTAAGTGAGTTTATTTTAGAGCAAGATTAGAGGAGGAAATATTGATGGCTATTGAATGGCAAACAGAGCGTCAGTATGACGAAATTTTATATGAAACGTACAATGGGATCGCAAAGATTACGATTAATCGTCCACACGTACATAACGCGTTTACCCCAAAGACTGTTAGTGAATTAATTGATGCATTTTCACGGGCTCGTGATAATTCAGAAGTTGGTGTAATTGTTCTTGCAGGTGCTGGCGGAAAAGCATTCTGTTCTGGTGGAGACCAAAAAGTTCGCGGCCATGGCGGTTATGTAGGAGACGATCAAATTCCACGTCTAAATGTATTAGACTTGCAGCGTTTGATTCGTGTCATTCCAAAACCAGTTATCGCAATGGTAGCAGGTTACGCGATTGGCGGAGGACACGTTCTTCACGTTGTGTGTGACCTGACGATTGCAGCAGATAATGCGATTTTTGGACAAACAGGTCCAAAAGTAGGCAGCTTTGATGCTGGTTATGGTTCAGGCTACCTTGCACGTATTGTTGGTCATAAGAAAGCAAGAGAAATCTGGTACTTATGCCGTCAATACAATGCACAAGAAGCGCTTGATATGGGACTTGTTAACACAGTTGTCCCATTAGATCAGCTTGAAGAGGAAACGGTGAAGTGGTGTGAGGAGATGCTAGAAAAGAGCCCGACTGCTTTACGATTCTTGAAGGCTGCATTTAACGCAGATACGGATGGATTAGCTGGAATTCAACAATTTGCAGGAGATGCGACACTTCTTTATTACACAACAGATGAAGCAAAAGAAGGACGCGATTCCTTTAAGGAAAAACGCAAGCCGGACTTCGGCCAGTTCCCGCGTTTCCCTTGATTCAATGATATCAATGAACAACAGCTTAGTGCATCAGACTAAGCTGTTTTCTTTTACAAAAAGGAGGTGTCATGATGAAGCAACCTAATTGGCTGCTGCACCGTGCCTATTTAACGCCAGATCGAGTCGCACTCATTTATCAAGAGAAGGAGTGGACATTTCACGAATTAGCTCAAGAAGCGGAAGTGCTTTCAAATAGACTTGCTCAGGCATCATTGAAAAAAGGGGAAACGGTTGCGCTTTTGATGAACAATCATCCTCATATGGTGATGCTTGTACATGCCTGTTTTTTATTAGGGTTAAAAATTGTGCTATTGAATAATAAGCTGACAAAAGCTGAAAGGCGCTATCAGCTAGAAGATGCAAAAGCCGCGGCGTTATTAACAGAATCTAGTTATGCAAGCGATCATGAGGGTGATTTACCCGTTTATACAATGGAAACTTTACCTGAACCAGGGCAAGGCCATATCAACAAGATCGAGAGTGAATTTGATTTGAATGAAACAGCGACCATCATGTATACATCTGGGACAACAGGACGTCCAAAAGGGGTAGAGCAAACGTATGGCAATCATTTTCATAGTGCTGTTTCCTCTGCACTGAATCTGGGTCTCAGAGAGGATGACCGCTGGCTCATTGCCCTGCCTCTTTTTCATATTAGCGGCTTATCTGCTTTATTTAAGTCTGTGATATATGGAATGACAGTCGTGCTTCATCAGAAGTTTGACGTCGATGAAGTAAAGGATTCTATTGAACGGCATCGTGTGACGATGATTTCCGTTGTGCAGACGATGTTATCTCGTTTATTAAGCAGATTGGCAGAATGTCCATCTTCTTTGCGCTGTCTTTTATTAGGAGGAGGCCCTGCGCCTTATGCGATGCTCCAAGAAAGCAAAGAAAAGGGCTTTCCTGTCTTTCAATCGTACGGGATGACGGAAACCTGTTCACAAATTGTGACCCTTGCGCCCGAATTTAGTGTAGAGAAGCTTGGTTCAGCGGGAAAACCTCTTTTTGGGTGTGAGCTGAAAATTCAAGACGGTGATCGCATTTGCCGTCCTTTTGAGCATGGCGAAATTATGGTGAAAGGTGCAAATGTGATGAAAGGATACCTTTACCGTGAAGAAGCGACCGCGGCTGCCTTTGATGAGGGCTGGCTGAAAACGGGTGATATTGGCTATGTGGATGAGGAAGGGTTCTTATTTGTGCTTGACCGCCGTTCAGATTTAATTATTTCTGGCGGAGAAAATATTTATCCTGCGGAAATTGAAGCGGTTCTGCTAACACATCCGCATGTAAAGGAAGCCGGAGTAACGGGTATGTATGATGATAGATGGGGAGAGGTACCTGCTGCTTTCCTTGTAACAGATGTTAAGATACCGGAGAATGAGCTCTATGCTTTATGTGGGTCGCATTTAGCCAAATATAAATGGCCCGCCGCTTTTCACTTTGTGGACGAGCTGCCAAGAAATGCGTCGAATAAATTGCAAAGGCACAGACTCAGATCAAAGGGGTTTTCAAATGATTCAAATTGAACGAGTAATTTTATATCATGTCACGATGAAGCTTAAAAAGCCATTTACAACAAGTCTTGGAACCATTTCAGAGCGTGAGTTTATTATTGTTGAAGTCAAAGATCAGACAGGATTGACTGGATGGGGAGAAGTATCTGCTTTTTCTTCTCCGTGGTATACAGAAGAAACAATTGAGACTTGCTATCATATGCTGAGGGCTTTCTTTATCCCGAACGTGCTGACGCGCACCTTTACACATCCTTCAGAAATCCCTGACAGTCTGTATCATTTTAAAGGCAATAGGATGGCGAAAGCAGGCATTGAAGCGGCTGTTTGGGATATTTATGCGAAGCGTGAGAATAAGTCTTTACGCGATGTATTAGGCGGTACAAAAGATAGAATACCATCTGGTGTTGTGGCGGGGTTAGGCCCTATTGACGATATGCTTGAGCAAATTCAGCAATTTGTTGACCAAGGCTATCAGCGGGTGAAGGTGAAAATTAAACCGGGACAAGATATTGGACTTCTTCAAAAGATCAGAGAGTCTTTTCCTGATCTGCCATTAATGGCAGATGCAAACTCTGCTTATGAATTAAAAGATATTAGCAAGCTTAAGCAGCTCGATGATATTCGTTTATTAATGATTGAACAGCCTCTAGCTGCAGATGATATTGTGGACCACCGCCATTTGCAAAAGCATTTAAAAACGCCGATTTGTTTAGATGAAAGTATTTGTTCTTTAGATGATGCTAGAAAAGCTGTAGAGCTTGGCAGCTGTCAAATTATTAATGTGAAGCCTTCACGAGTTGGCGGACTGACAGAGGCTCTTAAAATTCATACGTTCAGTAAGGAGAATCAAATTCCGTTATGGTGCGGAGGGATGATTGAAACAGGTATTTCCCGAGCGCAGAACGTGGCACTTGCTTCGCTTCCTCAATTTACGATTCCCGGTGATATTTCAGCTTCGTCAAAATTTTGGGAACAGGATATCATTTTTCCTGAAATTAAGGTTGAAAATGGGTTTATTGAGGTGCCTCGCTCCCCAGGAATGGGCGTGGAAGTTGATTACCAAGCGCTCCGTTCGTTTTCAGATAAAATCGACGTGTTTACAAAACATGATTTTGTGAGATAAAAACGAAGGAATCACCTTTTGCATCCACAATAGAATCTAGGTATAGTGAGAGAAAGTTTTTCCTTCCTGTCTGAACAAAAAAGAAAGAGCGGTGATCCGCTCTTTCTTACTCTTCAACCAGCTCGCTGTCATAAGCAAGCTGTCCGATATACTGATGAATTTCATTTGGCATGTTTGATGCATGTCCATATTCATAATCCCAAAGATTTAAAAAGGAGTGAGCGGCTTGGTGGAATGCGTCTTCATCCGCGTCATGAATTTCGTCAAAAAACGTTTGAAGCAGCCGATCATGTTTCAAAATGAAGCGCCTCCTTTAATGAGACTTAAAGGTCTTGTGGTTTAAACGTTTTACAATCCGTTTCTTCGCTTTTCTCAGCCGTATTTCCTGTGTGGCTGACGACATAGATTGCATCTGCACCACAGCGGTTTCCAGCATTCCAATAGGAACAGTTATTGACTTCACAAAGGATTTTTTGACTCATACAGATGACCTCCTTTTGAGTATGTCTTTCATCTATAATGTAACCGAAATGAAGCTCGTCCATTCATGTTAATCTTCCTGACGAATATAGCGCTTATCCTTCATAAATAATTTCCAGAAGAAATAAAATCCGGGAAACAAGATGATAAAACCTACAATATAGGTGATAAATAATGCCCTAAATGTGACAGGATCTGTAAATCCAGACATGATTGTAATATCTGGATAAGCCATGTAAGGCAAATGGGCACGTCCATACACATAGCTTGCTAAGAAATATTGAATGGTAATCGCAATGACGGCAAGGCGTGGTCTTCCTTTCCGGTGCTTAAACCGGCTGTTTGGTAAAAATAGAGCCAGTCCTGCGAGCAGAAACATTAGGAGAGATACAAGAAGAATAGGGATGTTCTGCATCATTTTTGTGAACAGCCAATTGGCCTCGCTTCGTAATGTCAGCATGATAAAAAAGGCCATCATGAGTGAAAGTGGACCCGTAATGAGCGCTCCTCTTCTATAAATGCTGTAAGCTTCATCTTCATCAGCTACATTAGAGAAATCAGCTAAAAGCAAGGACGAAAGAAAAAGGGTGCTGAAAATGGCAAAGCCGACAAAAGAATAGACATTTGCACTTGTAAAGACCAGTCCAAGATCTAATGAGTAGACGTTGTTCTCCTGAAAGATAAAGCCACCATGGGTGATTGGGAGAACCATGATCAGGATGGACGGAATGATAAAGCCGCTGATCCCTGAAATATACGTCACCGCTTTTCGATATTTCTTAGGCAGTGAATGAGAAAACACGAGAAACCCGCTTCGCAGTGCAAGAAGTAATAATATGATGCTGCCGGGTATTAATAAAACGGTGCCAAGTACAAAGGTCGCACCTGGAAACAGGCTGAACAATGCGACAACGATGGCGACAATAAAGACGTTTGTCACTTCCCATGTTGGAGAAAGGTACTTATTTGCGATATTAGCGGCTTTTGTTTGTTCTTTATTCATATAAATCATCGACCAAAATCCTGCGCCGAAATCCATTGATGCCATCACTGCATAGATAAAAACGAATCCCCATAAGATGGTGATTGCAATGAGCGCATCAGTTGTAACATCCATTTGCATCAAGATCGCTCCTTTTTTAAGATTCTGTTAACCGTAGGTCTTCTTCAATCGTATTTTTTCTAAAGTAGTACGTCAGCACAATAACGGTTGCTATGCCTAAGATGAGATAGACAATGGCAAAAAGGATAAAAAGTGTTCCGATCGAGCCAGATGATGTGACAACCTCGGAGGTTTTGAGCATTCGATAAATGACCCATGGCTGGCGGCCTGTACAAGCAAAGATCCAGCCAAATTCAATAGCCAAAAGACTAAGAGGCCCGCCGAATAAGTAAAGAAAAAGAAGCCACTTCGGAAATTTGTCCCGTTTTAAAATTTTACGGTAAAGCAGGGCTAATACCGCAAATAGAATGAGCACCGATCCAATAATGACCATGCCGTTAAATAATGTGTGTATAAATAAAGGCGGCCACTCGTCACGAGGAAAATCATTTAAGCCTTTGACCACTGTATCAAAGCTATTTCCTGCCAGAAAACTGAGCGCCCAAGGAATTTCGATCGCACCTTTAATTTCCTGCGAATCAGCATCCGTAAAACCACCTATTGCAAGAGGCGCATGTGATTGCGTTTCAAATAAACCTTCAGCTCCAGCCAGCTTTTCAGGCTGATATTCATACAGAAGCTGAGCGGATTCGTGGCCATTTAAGGCTGTTAGAAAGGAGAAAAGTCCTCCTACAATGAGTCCAAGAAAAAGGGCTTTTCGATGAAATGTATAGAGCTTCTCATTTTTTCTCGTTTTGAGCATTTTAAAAGCTGCAATTGAAGCAATCACAAAAGCACCTGTTGTAAAAGCAGACAGCACAACATGTGTAGCAGTTACAGCAAAGCTTGGATTGAAAAAGGCCTTCCAAGGCTCGATATTTGTGATTTCTCCATTCACCATCTGAAAGCCAGCAGGTGTCCCTTCAAAAGCATGTACGTTTGTAATTAGAATCGCTGATGCAGCTGCACCAATAACGATAAAAATAACGGTAATGATGCGCATTGCATTTGATAGGCGATCCGCTGCGTACACATAAATAGACATAAATAATGCTTCTATAAAGAACGCATAAATTTCAATCTGGAATGGCAGTGACATGACCTTTCCGATGACCTCCATAAAACCTGGCCATAAAAGGGCAAGCTGCGTACCAGCAATTGTACCTGTTGGAATGGCGACCCCTAACAGAACAGCCTGTGCTTTTGTCCACCGCTTGGCCATGATGGCATAATGAGGGTCCTTCGTTTTTTGAAAGATGAGTTCAGCTAACAAAATCATTAGCGGGATGCCAACGCCAAGCGAGGCATAAATAATATGAAAGCCCATGGTTGTGCCGAACAGGCTTCTAGCTAAAACGAGATCAGTCAATTTTTTCTCCGCCTTTCTTATCGCTTCTCTTTTTCATGATGCTTATTATTCTCCACCATTTTTAGATTATTCTTCCTGACTAAGAAAGCTTGTTTTTTGACAAGTTGTAAAAGAGGGAGTAGAATATAAATATAAAACGTAACCATTACGTTTTATTAACGAAAGGAGTTTTGACATTGAAAAGAGATATTCATCCAACCTCACATGAAGTTGTATTTATGGACGTAAACAGCGGTTACCGTTTCTTGAGTAGATCAACAAAGACATCAAACGAGACAGTAGAGTGGGAAGATGGGAAAACGTATCCTGTCATTAAAGTAGAAACAAGCTCTGATACGCATCCTTTTTATACAGGGCGCCAAAAATTCGGAGAAAAAGGCGGAAGAGCCGAGCAGTTTAAGAAAAAATATCAAATGTAATCAAAAAAGCACGCCTGATAACGGTGTGCTTTTTTTGACAGTAAAAAACCCCGGGTGATCAGCCGGGGTTCAAAGCATTAATCATTTAAAGCGGTGTTTAAGGTCTTTAAGTTTTGTTTCATTAAGCTGACGTAGCTTTCGCCGTTTTTGGCATCATCTTCAGTAATGGATTCTAGATTTTTAAGGGTCAAGCTTTTTGCCCCAATTTCACTGCGGATTGTATCTGATACTTTGCTGCTGACGTTGTTTTCAAAAATAACGTATTGAATGTGATGCTTTTCCGCTTTTTGTACAATGTTTTCGAGCTGTTTTTGTGATGGCTCTTCAGAAG
Organism: Bacillus safensis FO-36b; assembly: GCF_000691165.1. Lineage (GTDB taxonomy): Bacteria > Bacillota > Bacilli > Bacillales > Bacillaceae > Bacillus > Bacillus safensis. The sequence goes on from NZ_ASJD01000001.1 coordinate 13,986, forward strand.
CGGATAACCCTAAAACACTGATTTGCTCAATGCCATAGCGCTTTTCCCAATAACCATAAGCTGCGTGAGAAACTAGGATTTCTTTATGTTTCGCTTTAATTAACGTTGTTTTGAATTCTTGATCTAATGATTGTAAATCTTTTTTTAGATGTTCATAGTTTTTTGTGTATTCATCTTTATGATCTGGATCTAATGAGACGAGTGTGTCTTTAATGTTTTTCGCCATTTGCTGCGCATAAACCGGGTCTAACCATGCATGAGGGTCCTTATCTCCGTGATCGTGCCCGTCATGATCATGGTCTTCACCTTCATGGTCATGATCTTCGCCTTCTTCATGTGCATGTTCTTCATTTGTCGATAACAATTTGATGCCTTCGGCTGCTTTGACTGTTTTCACACCTTGGTCTTTTAAAGTGGCAGCTGTTTTGGCTGCGAATGCTTCAGCCCCTGTGCCGCTGTAGATAAAGGCATCACCTTCAGCCATTTCAACCATTGTTTTTGAACTTGGTTCAAAGCTGTGTGCATCTGCATTTGCAGGATACACGCTTTGAGCATGAACGTGAGAGCCGCCAATTTTTTCAGTGAAATCTTGGATTGGGAAGATCGTGGTGTAAATGATTAGTTTACCGTCTGCCTTACCTTTTGAAGCATTCGTGCTCGCACTGCTTGAGCAAGCGGCAAGACCGATCGCGAATAAAGCAGCTGTTAAAATAAAAAAGATTTTTTTCATGTAGAAAATGTCTCCTCTCAATCTAATAGATAGAAATGATTACGATTTAATGTCCTGAGTTATTGTATCGTAATAATTACGATTTGAAAAGAGGAAAATAAAAAATTTTCGTCAGCAGATGTTTCCTCTAAAAAAATAAGCTGCAAAACGTGACGAAATTTCTTACATTGTGCTATATTTATTTTTAAAAAAAGATAAAGGAATGGACAAACGTATGAAACTTTTAGATGAAATCATCGAATATAATCAACAATTTATTGAAGAAAAGAAATACGAAGAATTTACAACAACAAAGTTTCCACAGAAAAAAGCTGTCATTCTATCGTGTATGGATACAAGACTTGTTGAACTGCTTCCGCGTGCCATGAACATGAAAAATGGTGATATTAAGATTGTCAAAAGTGCTGGGGCGCTTGTTTCTCATCCATTTGGAAGTATTATGCGAAGCATTTTAGTTGCTGTTTACGAATTAAATGCTGACGAGGTATATGTCATTGGGCATCATGATTGCGGGATGAGTAAAATAGACAGCCAGACACTTTTAAATAAAGCCGTTGAGCGCGGTATTCCAGAAAAACGTATTGAAGTACTGGAATACTCAGGAATTGATTTTAAACAGTGGCTCAAAAGCTTTAGTTCAGTCGAAGAGAGCGTGAAGGACAGTGTGTCCGTAGTGAAAAATCACCCGCTTCTTCCATCAGATGTACCTGTACACGGGCTTGTCATTGATCCTGGAACAGGGAAGCTTGACTTAGTTGTCAACGGATATGAAGAAAAGTAAGTTATTTTTCCTTTTTAGGCGGAACAGGATCGATGCCGCCAGGATGAAGCGGATGACATTTCAAAATCCGTTTTATGGTGAGCCAGCCGCCCTTGACCGCGCCATGCGTTTTGATCGCCTCTAGTCCATAGTTTGAGCATGTTGGATAAAACCGGCAGCTTGGCGGTGTAAGAGGGGAAATACATTTTTGATAAAAGCGTATCATGCCGATAAAAATTTGTTTCATAGAGGTTCCTCCTTGTCTGTCTTCCACAGTATAAGAAAAAAGGACAAGGAAGGAAAGTTTTATAAACTAAACTGGTCGGAGAAATATGTTATAATATAGGAAATTGCAATTATAGGAGTGGTGATTATGCCTTCAGTCGAAAGCTTTGAACTTGATCATAATGCTGTAAAAGCGCCATATGTTCGTCATTGCGGCGTTCATAAAGTGGGATCAGATGGGGAAGTAAATAAATTCGATATTCGTTTTTGTCAGCCCAACAAGCAGGCGATGAAACCTGATACGATTCATACATTAGAGCATTTGCTTGCGTTTAATATTAGAACACACTCAGAGAAATATGATCATTTTGATATCATTGATATTTCTCCAATGGGCTGCCAGACAGGCTACTATTTAGTTGTCAGTGGTGCACCAACTCCAAAAGAGATCGTTGAACTTCTTGATGCAACATTCAAGGATGCGGTTGAAGTAACAGAAATTCCTGCTGCAAACGAAGAGCAATGCGGACAAGCGAAGCTTCATGATCTTGAAGGGGCAAAACGTTTAATGCGTTTCTGGCTTTCTCAGGATCAAGAAGAGCTTTTAAAAGTATTTGGTTAATAGAAGGATGAACCGGACATTTAGATGTCCGGTTTTTTATTTGAATTTAAACAGAGATGTCAAAATAGGGGATATTTGTTAAAATGGACATGTCAGTAAAAGAAGGGGGAAACGCAGGATGCGAAAAATGTTGGGAATGATTCTGATGCTCACGTTATTGAGTGCATGTGGAAACTCTGCAGCAAATAGCGGCAAAGGGGAAGTGCCTGAGCTATTAGAAGTAAAGCTCACAGGACCTGAGCAAGTGGAGAAAAATGAAAGCGTTATAGTAAAAGCAGCTGTCACATATGGTGATACGCCTGTTGATGATGCAGATGATGTTCAATTTGAAGTGTGGAAAGATGGCGACAAGGATAACAGCAAGATGATTCAGCCAAAGAAAGAAAACAAGGGTGTATACGAATTGCACACAGCCTTCAAAAAAGATGGCCTTTATATCATACAAGTCCATGTGACAGCTAAACAGCAGCATAATATGCCGAAAACGAACATCCACGTAGGTGAGGTGAAAAAAGAGAGTTCATCTACTGAAGAAGAAGAAACCTCACATCATTAAAAGCGGATTTATTTTGGATTAGGACGTTGATTTGGTTCTGCATCCTGTGGTGAATCGACTTTATGCTTATATTCATAAGCCTTCGATGTCGTCCACAATGATAAAAAGACAACGATTGAGATAATGATAAAGCTGATAATCCCAAGTAACAGCATCTAACTCCCTCCTTATTTCCATATTAACATATATTTCATGCAGTCAAAATAGAAGAAATTGACGGCAGGTTTCAGTATAATAAGAAAAGGGTATTCTCATACTAAACGCAATTACATAAGGAGGAATAAATATGTCTGAACAATTATTAAACGTCGTCAATAAACAAGTAGCTGATTGGACTGTGCTTTACGTGAAATTACATAACTATCATTGGTATGTAAAGGGGAAAGATTTCTTTACACTCCATGAGAAATTTGAGGAACTATATACAGAAACAGCTACATATATTGATGATTTGGCTGAGCGTATGCTTGCTTTAAATGGACAGCCTGTTGCGACAATGAAAGAGTGCTTAGAAATTTCCAGCATTCAAGAAGCAGAGGGCAAAGAATCAGCGGAGCAAATGGTGAAAAATCTATATGATGATTTCTCCAATATCGCTGAGGAATTAAAGCAAGGAATGGAGCTGGCTGCAGAGGTTGGCGATGAAACTACAGGTGATATGCTGCTTGCGATTCATCAATCCATTGAAAAACACAACTGGATGCTTAAAGCATATTTAGGATAATACACGTATGTGAAAAGAATGTCGGTCATAAATAGACCGACATTCTTTTTTATTGGAATCGGGACAGACAGCCCATTGAAATCATAGGGCTTTCAGCCGAAGAGAAAAGAGAAGGGAGGGAAGAAGATGTCTTCTATTGCAGGAATGATGAGTCAGCAAGTAGCGAGCATTCAAAAGACACTCAATATTAGTTTGTTGAATTCACAGCTTGCTACGAATACAGCACAAGCTATGGTGATGCTGGATCAAGTGCAGCAGCAGCCTCAAGCTGTTCAGCCAAAGGATTCAGATGCTTCATTTATTGATGTCAGAGTCTAAAAAGAGAAGCCGCCTCATGGGGCGGCTTTTTTGGTTTCATTCGTCTCCCTGAGGACATAACAGCGCCTTTATTTTTTGTCGTCCAAGCTATTGCGAGAATTCGGCATATACTATTGAGGTAAGGAGTTCCACTTTGAAAGGATGTTGATGCCAAGTGAGCAAGGATTTAGGCATCTTTTCGTTGGTTACAGTGAGTTTGTCGGCGATGGGCTTTCTGTTTGGTGGAGCAGGATATTTACTGATGATTTTAGTGACGTTGATGGCTATTGAATTAATTTGTTCAAGCCTAAGAGAATCTTTGACTGGGCAGCTTACAATGAAGCGGTTTTTTACGCGGCTTGTTCGAAAGATCGTGACAGTTTCCTTAATATCGATGGCGCATTTCTTCGATGTCATGCTGAAGACAAATGGGACGATTAAGGATTTAGCGATCATCTTTTATATTATTTATGAATCTTACCAAATCGTCTCGACAGCCAGAGCCCTTGGAGTTCCCATTCCACAGTTGTTTATTGATGTATTGGACATGTTGAAAAATAAATTGCGCAAAAAGCCGTAATTTCCTCATATCTGGTCATACTAAAGGAAAAAGGATGATTCAGATGGCGAGACACACGTACTATGTATCCGTACAAGATGGATCGATATCGCAGCATAGAGATGCAGCGGCTTGGCAATTTCAAATAGAAGCAGATGATGATCAAATTTTGCAGCTGAGAGACTATTTCGATGAACAGTATATGACAGATTGGAAAGGCTTCTTTCGGGCGCATGTTCCGTTTCTTGAATATCATTATGATAGTCCAAATGATGAAATGGATAGAAAAAGTAAAGAGATTTACACAATGATTTATGAGCTCGGCAATGAAGAGACAAGGAGCTTTATTGAGACAAATGGTTTGATGAATTGAAAAAGCATGTAGAGAATCTCTACATGCTTTATTTTCGCGGTTGTAAAATGCCTCCGATCAAATCGCTGATCCCGCCGCCTCTATTTTCCTGCTGTGAATTGGTGAACTCATGAGAGGAGCTCTGGCTCTGAGGTTTGTAGCGATTATCATCTAAACCCACCCGTAACCCAGATGTGCGCTCAGATGGCTGGATAATGACGATTTGATCTTGTTCCTGGAACTCAAATAAGTAGGATTCACCAGATGTTTGTCCAATGAAAGTCTTCCAGTTCACATCTAGTTTGACCTTCGGTGCTTTGCCTGTCCAAGCAACAATTGCGTCAGGGTCTACACGGCAGGGGGCTTTTAAAATGAGCGGATTTCCATTCGTTTTGATGGCGACCTGCGCTCCGTGCCCTTGATAAGAGAGTTTTGATGTAAACAGTCCTTTCTGTGATAAAATACCAACGCCTACTGGTGTGACGCCGTAATGGCATTCCTCAGTAAAGGCAAGTAAATCTTCACTTTCTACACTTACATGCTGCCAAGGTCCGCTTGGCTCAAGGTTAATCACTGTTACATGCTCGCTTGCATCCGCCAAGTAGCAAGTACCTTGTCCACTCACTTCCATCATCTCAAGGTTTTCACCTGTGAATTTCCTGCTGATATGGTTAAATACTTGGCTGACCATATTTCCTTTATTCGTTCCAAGTAATCGCTTGCGGTATTGGAAACTTCCTTGATCCGCAATCATGGCGCCTTTTTTGGCAAAAAAGATTCCGCTGCCTTCTGCTTGTAAGGTAAGTTCTTCTATTGTGTTGAAATGAAATCCCATAGGTGCCGGCTCCTTTCCTGCGTCAAGATGTAAATCCGTAGATGCGGCATAAATCATTTAAATCTAGAGTAGTCCCTTGTCCGGTCGCGGTGATTTTCCATTCCTCCTGATCTCTCGTGAGTTCAGCGCATATAATGGATGTACAATACGAATAATCCTCTGTTAACTGAAAGGTACAAATCTCTTGCTGCGAGATTTGATCCGTAAGTCGCACGTAGGCATTGGTGATTTGTCCAAAATGATGCTGGCGTTCGTGTGCATCATGTATCGTGGCTGTGACGACAATTTTATGAATATCAGGTGAGACTCTGCTTAATTGCATAATAATCATTTCATTGTCTCGATACCCTCCGCCAAATTGATGATCACCAAGATGACGCACAGCTCCATCTAAGCTTTGCTGCTGGTGATAATAGATCAGATGCTTAGGAGACAACAGCTTGTCCTCTTCATTTAAAAGAAACACTTGCGTATCTAAATCAATTGGCTGACCAGCAAGGTCCCAGCCAAGCCCGATATGAATTTGGTCGACCGCTGGATTGTCTTTTGTTAAATCTAACTTTTGCCCTTTCACGAGGTGTTTCTTGATCACCTCATGGGGTGCGTTTTGTTTTGACCCCTTTTTTATACTCATGCTGATTTCCTCCTCGTTGTCATAGGACAAACACTGATTCATTTACGTCATATAGGGATAAAAGGTTTCATGATTAAAATTGGGTGAAGTTGGAGATGATAAAAAGGTTTTAGAAACAATACCTCATTTTAAATACAGACGAGTTGGAACCACTCGTTTGTTTCACTTTTGATAAAAATTCTTCAGATAAATGTGATCTGTGGTATGATGTTTTACAAGAAGCAAGGACAGGATATGAGGGATTTCACATGCATGTATTTAAAGACTATTATCATAATACGGTCAAGCTCTCTTTTGAGGAGAAGCCTTTTTCAAGTCATCCTAAGCATGTTTGGGCCATCTGCCGCTACCAAGGGAAATGGCTGCTCACTGAACATGAGGATCGGGGCTATGAGTTTCCAGGAGGGAAAGTTGAGCCGGATGAAGAAGCAGACCAAGCCGCTATACGGGAGATTCAAGAAGAGACGGGTGCTGTTGTTCGTGAATTAACGTATATTGGTCAATATCAGGTGCTGGGCAGAGAAAAGGTCATTGTCAAGAATATTTATTTCGCTGATATTGAAAAGCTAGTGAAGCAAGACACGTATTTTGAAACGAAAGGACCCGTTCTTTTCGCAGACTTGCCAAGATCCATCGCAAAAAATAAGAATTTCAGTTTTATTATGAAAGATGATGTGTTAAGACGAAGTCTTGCTTATTTAGAAAAGAACGGTTTGATTCGTTAAAAAAAGCGCAGGGTGACAATCCCTGTGCTTTTTATTTTTGAAGAAAACGGTGTTCGAGCCATTCCACAAGCTGGTACATGATGGTCGCAAATACGGCAATAATGAAAAGACTTAAGAACACGAGTGTAAAGTTGAAGACTTGAAAACCGTAAATGATCATGTAGCCGAGCCCTTTTGAGGAAACAAGAAATTCCCCTACGATAACCCCAACCCAAGAAAGGCCGACATTGACTTTGATCGCAGAAATCATCGTTGGAATACTAGCTGGCAAAATGACCTCGCGAAAGACGACGCTTTTTTTCGCACCAAAGGTTTTCATCACCTTTAAATAATTCTCATCGACCTCTTGAAAGGCTGTATAAATGACGATTGTCGTAATGATCACACTAATGATTGCGCCCATGGCAACGATGCTGATCATGCCAGGCCCAAGGGCAACAATTAAAATCGGGGCGAGGGCAACTTTTGGCATGGCATTTAAAATGACTAAATAAGGATCAAGAACGTTTGCCAGGCGGGTGGACCACCATAAGGCGGCAGCAAGCAAAATGCCGCAAAAGGTACCAAGTAGAAATCCGAGCACCGTTTCAAATAATGTAATACTCATATGATTCACTAAAGACCCATCGGATATTTTTTGTACAAACAATTGGCAGACTGCTGATGGTGAACTAAATATCAGTGGATCGATAAGGCGATAATGACTGGCAAGCTCCCAAAGCGAAAAGAAGCTGGCGAAAATAATGAACTGATAGATTCGGGTCATGCGTTTTTCCATTCGGTATTTTTTGCGATAGGCTTCATGTAAAAGGTCACTGTGTTTCAACTGTTTTCAGCTCCTTCCAAATCGTTTGAAAGAGCTCTTGGAAACTCTGGGTCTGTCTCGCTTTGAAAGGAGAAAGAGTCCTCAGATCATCTGGAACGGTAAAGATTCGCTGGATCGAGCCAGGATGCTTTGAGAATAAGAAAATGCGGTCACTCATTGCAATGGCTTCGCCGATGTCATGTGTCACAAGGACCGCTGTTTTTTGATAGTTTTTGAGTGTATGAAAGACGAGATCCTCTAAAGTGAGTTTGGTTTGGTAGTCTAGAGCTGAAAAGGGTTCATCTAGTAAAAGCAGACCGGGATTCACTGCAAGCGTTCGGGCGAGAGCCGCACGCTGCCTCATGCCGCCTGACAGCTCCTTCGGGTATTTTTCCTCTACATCATGAAGGCCAAGCTTAGGCAGTAAGCCAAGAGCGGCGGAGGTGGCTTCATGTGAATCTTGCTTGGTAATTTTTAACCCGAGAATGATATTTTCCTTGATGGTTTTCCAAGGGAACAAATAATCTTGCTGGAGCATGTAGCCGATTTGATGCTCCTTTTGATTCGGTTCTTTTCCTTCGATTAAAATTCGGCCTTCAGATGGCGGCGTTATTCCTGCAATGATAGACAGCAGGGTGGTTTTCCCGCAGCCGCTGGGACCAATAAATGAGATAAATTCTCCTTGGTCTATCTCCATATTGATATGCTGTATGGCCGTTGTTTTTTCTTTTAAAGAGAAGTACGTGTGGGTCACATGGTCAATTTGAAGGAAAGACATGTGCTACCTCCTATTCTATTTGTGTTCTGTGACCTTCTTTGCAATGGATGAATCGACAAGTTGTTTGTACGGGATAAATCTCGGCAATTCATCGCTCTCCTTCATGATTTCCTGCAATTTGTTCCATTCCTCTTCATTCAGAAGGGGATCTGCTGCATAGGAGTCCTGCTGTTTGTAGCGTTTAATGGCAGTTGATAAAACATCAAGTTCTGTGTCAGGAAAATGAGATTGAATGGTTTTGGCAATCTCCTCCGGCTGCTTGGCTTCTACCCATTTCTGCGCTTTGTAAATGGCGCGAGTGAAGGCTTCAGCTGTTTCTTTGTTTTCCTCTAAGTAACTCTTCTTTGCCATGAAGGTGGTATACGGCACCTTTCCGGAAGCCTCTCCAAAGGAGGCGGTAATGTACCCTTTGCCTTCTTTTTCAATTAAGGATGCTGTCGGTTCGAATAACTGCACAAAATCGCCAGTTCCAGAGGAGAAAGCACCTGAAATGTTGGCAAAATCAATATTTTGAATCATGCGGAGATCCTTTTTTACATCAATGCCTTCCTTTTTCAGGACATATTCACCGACCATTTGCGGCATGCCGCCTTTCCGCTGTCCAAGAAAGTCTTTTCCTTTTAATTGATCCCAAGAGAATTCACTCACTTTCTCCCTTGAAACAAGAAATGTACCGTCTGTTTGTGTCAGTTGTGCAAAGTTGATGACAGAGTCTTTTGTGTCTTGAGCCTCTACATAGATAGAGGATTCAGATCCGGTCAGGGCGATATCTGCACCGCCGGATAAGAGAGCTGTCATCGTTTTATCGCCGCCCCAGGTCGTTTTTAATTCAACCTCTAGCCCTTCTTCTTTGAAGAAATCCTCAGATAAGGCAACATAGAGCGGAGCATAAAAAACCGAATGGGTCACCTCGGCTACTTGTACGGTCTGCTCTTGTTCTTTTTTACAGGCGACAAATGGAATAAAGAGCAGGACAACGACGATGAATGCCAGTCTGACTTTGATGGAACGATTCAAGAGTAATTCGCCTCCTTTGTTCTAGATCACTAATTAAAGTATGTCAAAAGGGATTTTTGGTGAGTGCCTAGATGAAAATAAGAAGCGCATTGTTTATTTATAGAACGTGTCTTTTTTTCTATACTAGATGCATGAATACTTTCTTGAATTTGGAAGAAATAAAGGGGCGGTTTCGTGTATAGAGTGAGTTGGGTATTTCTTGGATGGTATTTAGTGGGGCTCATATTAATGGTCTCTTTTGAAGTGCCAGCATGGCTTCAGTTTGCAAATGGCATTTTCCTTGTGCTGTATGCCTGCTGTGTGATAGAGATTGGGCGAAATATTTATGGGGCATGGGTTGGTGTGATCAAAAGGGCAGCCATTGTCGGTGTGCTGACATTTACGGTTGAATGGATAGGGATCACAACTGGTTTTCCTTTCGGGGCCTATGACTATTATCCGACGTTAGGTTTTCTAGTGGCAGGAGTGCCTTTAACCATTGCTTTTGCATGGGTTGGTGTGTTTTTAAACAGCCTTTTTTTATCCACTCAGCAGTCGAAATGGAAACGAGCTGTCGAAACGGGGATATGGATTGTCTTGCTTGACCTCATATTAGATCCAGTAGCGGCTGAACGGAAATTTTGGGTGTGGTATGACGGCGGTGGTTTTTATGGTATTCCTTTTGAGAATTTTGTGAGCTGGGGTATGATTGGAGCAGGACTTTCCTTTCTCTTCCCGCTTGTTCAGGTTGATCAAAAGGCCCTCAGCTGGACGAGCCGTATTTATCAGGCAATGGTGTTCTTTTTTGGTGTGCTGGCATTAAAGGGCGGGCTCGATGTCATTTTTTATTTAGCGCTAATCATTGTTATTTTGTGTGAAGGAAGGGTTCAATTTGAAAGAAAACGACAAAAGCCGATCGTTTAGACGTATATTTTCTCTTTATCTTGAGCGGTATTTACTTCATAAACATTTCCGCTGCGTGATGATGAAAGGCGCTGTGGACCCAAACGAGAAGCTGCCTGTTCTTTATCTCGCTAATCATAGCTCCTGGTGGGATGGACTGATCATCTTTCTTTTAACAGAAAAAGCGTCCGAACTCGATCACTATATGATGATGGAGGAGAAACAGCTGAAGCAATATGCCTTTTTCCGAAAGCTTGGTGCCTTTCCGGTTCAGAAAGAGAATCTGAAAAGTGTGAAGCAAGCATTAATGATGGCAAAAGAGAACATGCAGGCTGGCAGGGCTGTATGGCTTTTTCCACAGGGGAAAATCATGCATCAGGATGTGCGGCCGCTTGAATTGGAGGGCGGGGCTTCTTTTTTAGTGAGACAATTTGAGCAAGTCGTGGTGAAGCCTGTGACCTTGCATTATACATTTAATCAATTTCAAAAGCCGACAGTATCTGCTGTGTTTGGTGAAGATACCTTTGTATCTGGCGGAGAACTTCGAAGCAAGGACGTGACGCATCTGCTTAGGGATCTCCTTGAAACGCAGTTAAACGCACATCAAGCACAGGTCATCGCTGACCCTGATTTTTCAACCAATCAAGAATTTAGACAGATGACAAGGACAAGTCAATCAACAAGTGATGCGTTTGATTTCTTTAAAAAGTGGGTGAAAACATGGCGGTCTTCTTAACCGTGATCAGCGTACTCTTGCTCTGTCAGTTTATTTTCACCATATGGAATATGAGGCAGCTTCCTGTTTTAAAGCCAGCATCCTTTTCGCCGGGTGAACCTATTTCGTTATCGATTCTGATTCCAGCGAGAAATGAGGAAAAAAGGATAGAAGCCTGTCTTCAGTCGATCGTTGATCAACGTCTTTACCCGAAAGAGCTTATCGTACTTGATGACCATTCGACAGATCAGACAAGAGCGATGGTGGAGCGCTTCGCAGAAACATATCCGTGGATCCGTCTCCTTTCAGGTCAGCCATTAAAGCGGGGCTGGCTTGGTAAATCATATGCCTGCTCTCAGCTCGCTGAGGCAGCAGCTTCTGACTGGCTGCTATTTTTAGATGCGGATGTCCGGTTAAAAAAAGGGGCAGTTGAATCAGTATACAAGCAGTTATGCATGCAAAAAACGGGCATGCTGTCAGGTTTTCCAGAACAAAAAACAGGCACATTGTTTGAACATCTTGTCGTTCCCATGATGATGTTTACCATTGGCTGTCACCTGCCAGTGAAATGGGTAAGAAAATCTAAGAATCCCGCTTTTGCCGCAGCACATGGCGGTTTTATTGCCATTGAAAAGAATTGTTATCACAACATTGGCGGGCATAAAGCGATCAAGGATTCACTCGTTGATGATATGGCTTTGGCTAAACGGGTGAAGGAAAAAGGCTTTCCGTTCACACTTGTAAGCATTCATCCATTTGTGTATATGAGAATGTATGAAAGTGGACAAGAGGTTTGGGAAGGTTACCGGAAAAATTTGTTCCCGGGTGTGAATCGAAGCATTCCTCTGTTAAGCAGTGTCTTTTGTTTATACACCCTCCTTTATTTGGTTCCTGTCATTTGTTTCATGATCGCATTGTTTCAGCTGGATGTTTTGAGCATATGCTTAGCCATTCTTTGCTATGGGCTGGGTGTGTCGATTAAAGCGGCAATTGATATTGAAAACGGGCGGACATCTGCGATGGCTTTTTTATTGCCGGTCAGTATTTTAAGTCTGATCGCCATTGGCTTTGCTTCTATGAAAATCGGGCTGAAAAAAGAAGGGTATGAATGGAAAGGGAGAAGGTACGAATGAAAAAAGTGATCATCATCGGCGGCGGATTTGGCGGATTATCAGCCGCGATCCGTCTACAGTCACGCGGGGTTCAGGTCACCATTTTAGAAAAAGAAGCGGCTTTAGGCGGGAAATTGCAGCGCCATCACGGAGCAGGCTACTCTTTTGATTTAGGACCGAGTACCATTACAATGAAGGCATATTTTGAAGAAGTGTTTACATCCTGTCATAGACGGATGGAGGATTATGTGACCTTTTATCCGATTTCTCCGCTTACCAAAAATATTTTTCCAGATGGACATACGGTCGAGTTTACGCCGAATATGGAGCAAATGGAATTACAAATTGCTGCATTCAGTCCTGAAGATGCGAAGCAATACCGTGCATTTTTGCAGGAATCAAAGGCGCTTTTTCAAAAGGCAGAGGAGCAGTTTTTAAATCGTCTGTTATTGAGCTGGAAGGATAAGGCGGATTTAAAGCTGATGAAAGCACTTCTCGCTGTCAAACCGTTCACATCCGTTCAGCGCCTGCTGCGTCAATATTTCCGTCACCCCCATACATTGGCGATGTTTGGACGGTATGCTACTTATATTGGCTCCTCTCCCTACGAGGCGCCGGCTATTTTTAATATGATGGCGTATTTAGAAGGGGAGAAAGGGATTTATGGAATACAGGGCGGTACATATCGTTTAGTTGAGGCATTTGAGACACTGGCAAAAGAATTAGGTGTTCAGATTCACCTCAATGAACAAGTGAACAAGATTCATGTGAAGGATCGGCAGGTCAAAGGAGTGGAAACGGATCAGCAGATGTATGAGGCAGATCAAGTCATTGCAGGAGCAGATGCGCTGACTGTATACCGTCATCTCATAGATGAAAAAAACCGTCCTCGTTATTTAAATCAAAAACTGTCTGGCATTGAACCGTCGTTGTCGGGCTTTGTTCTCTTATTAGGTGTACCTAAAGTCTATGAACAGCTGGCCCATCACAATGTGTTTTTCCCTGAGGATTATGAGCAAGAATTCAAGGATATTTTTCAGAAAAAACAGTTGCCTCAAGACCCGGCGCTATACATATGCTATTCAGGTCATTCAGAACCAGCTTTAAGCGGAGGACCGGGAAGAAGCAACCTGTTTGTACTGGCCAATGCACCTTATGTGACAAAAGAGCAAGATTGGGACATGCTAAAGGAGACATATCGTCAGCATGTAAAAAACAAATTAATGGAAAAAGGTCTTTTTGATTTGGATGAGCTTATCGAATATGAAGCGGTTCAAACCCCGCTTGATCTGCAGCAGAAAACGGGGGCATATCGTGGAGCCATTTATGGCATGTCTTCAAACTCGTTCAAACAGGCGTTCTTTCGCATCAATAATCAGTCAAAGGACATTGAAGGACTTTGGTTTGTTGGAGGAACAAGTCATCCAGGCGGCGGCACGCCGATGGTGACAAAATCAGGCCAGCTTGTCGCAGAAGCGATACTGAAGCAATGGACGTAATCAAAGATGAAAAGGAGAGAAATCGAGTGATTGTGGAAAAAAGAAGGTTTCCGTCGCCCCATCCGCATATTCACTTATATACAGTGACCTATGAGGCAGTTGGACTTCGGATGAAAGGGCTGCTCGCTGAACCGGCCGGAGAAGGTTTCTACGACGGCTTTTTGTATTTACGAGGCGGCATTAAAAATGTGGGGATGGTCAGAACAGGCCGGATTGTGCAATTTGCCGCGCAGGGCTTTGTCGTCTTTGCTCCCTTTTACCGGGGAAACCAAGGAGGCGAAGGGAACGAAGATTTTGCCGGAGAAGATCGAAAAGATGCGTTCGCTGCCTTTCAGCTGTTAAAACAGCACAAAAAAGTGAAGAAGGACCGCATTCATATCTTTGGTTTTTCGCGAGGCGGTATTATGGGCATCTGGACCGCTGTTGAAATGAAACAGGAGGCAGCTTCCTTTGTCACATGGGGAGGCGTCAGTGATATGAAACTGACTTATGAAGAGCGTGTGGATATGAGACGGATGATGAAGCGTGTGATTGGCGGCCCGCCGCATAAGGTGCCAGAGGCATATGAGAACAGAACCCCTTTAAATGATGTGGACAAAATTGAAGCACCTGTCCTTATCATCCACGGAGAAGAGGACCAAAATGTATCGATTGAGCATGCGTATTTGTTAGAAGATGCGCTGCGCCAGCACGGGAAATCCGTGGAGACATGGTATTTCCACGGATACAACCACTATTTCCCGCCGCAGCATAATCGAGAAATTGTGAGAAGGCTGACCACATGGATGCACAGCCGAAAAAGCGGAAATGTGGTAAAATAAGCAGTATAACGAAATATAGAAAGTAGGGGGATTTTCATTATGGGAATGCCTGTTGAATTTAATACAATGATTGTCACAAAGGGAAAAGAGACAAGAATTGAAGAAAATGTATTTGAACTCATGAAGGATGGATACCGCATTTATCCATTAAATATTCCACTTGAGGTGCGCAAAACGAAAGACGGAGAAAAAACAGGGACTGCACATGTTGAAAAGCTGGAGCTGACAGACAATGTCACGAAGGTGACGTACCGTCTTGTGTCCTTGCATTCAACAAACTAAAAAAGCTGAGGGATTTTATTCTCCTCAGCTTTTTTCATTTGGTTATACGAGTGGACCGCCTTTGGCTTCAATGTCACTTGCCGCGTGGCTGAATTTTTGGAAGTTCTTTTTAAATTCATTGGCAAGGAAGTGTGCTTTTTCTTGATAAGCCTCTTGGTCATCCCATGTTTTAGCAGGTTGAAGCACTTCATCTGGTACACCAGGTATATGAAGCGGGATGTGTAAGCCAAAGATGTCATCAGTAATCATCTCGGCATTGTCAAGGTCACCTTCGATTGCTGCCTGCACCATTGCTCTTGTATGAGCGAGATTCATTCGTTTGCCTGTACCGTAGCCTCCGCCAGTCCAGCCTGTATTCACAAGGAATACTTTTGCACCGTGCTCATCAATCTTTTTGCCAAGCATTTCAGCATAGACGTGAGCTGGAAGCGGAAGGAATGGTGAACCGAAGCAAGTAGAGAATGTCGTTTCTGGTGATGTGACACCGCGCTCAGTTCCAGCTAATTTACTTGTGTACCCGCTCAAGAAATGGTACATTGCCTGCTCTTTTGTTAAACGGCTGATTGGAGGTAAGACGCCAAACGCATCAGCTGTTAAGAAGACAATGGCAGATGGATGTCCTGCGATACTTGGTTTCACGATGTTATCAATCATTTCGATTGGGTAAGCAGCGCGTGTATTTTCAGTAAAGAAAGTATCATCGTAATCCGCTTCACGTGTTTCTTCATCAAGCACAACGTTCTCAAGAACTGATCCGAAGCTGATCGCTTTGTAGATCTGAGGTTCTTTTTCTTCACTTAAGTTCACACATTTCGCATAGCATCCGCCCTCGATATTGAAGACCCCTGTGCCAGACCAGCCGTGTTCATCGTCTCCGATCAGCTTGCGGCTTGCGCTTGCAGAAAGCGTCGTTTTCCCAGTACCTGAAAGCCCGAAGAATAAGGCTACATCGCCTTCTTGACCTACGTTTGCTGAGCAGTGCATGGATAAAATATCTTGCTCAGGAAGCAGGTAGTTCATCACAGAGAAAATGGACTTTTTCATTTCTCCTGCATATTCTGTTCCACCGATAAGAATCGTGCGTTTTTCAAAAGAAACGATGATAAACGTTTCAGAGTTTGTGCCATCTGTTGCAGGATCTGCTTTAAAGTGCGGTGCAGATAAGATGGTGAAAGGTTTTTCGTTTGAAGAAGGTGTTGACCCGTCAGGTCTGATAAATAGCTGCTTGGCAAAAAGATTGTGCCATGCGAATTCGTTTACAACTGTAATCGGCATACGATATCTTTCGTCAGCGCCTGCAAACCCTTCAAAGACGAATAGTTCATCACGTTCTTTTAAGTATGACACAACCTTTGTATATAAACGGTCAAATGCTTCTTTGGAGATCGGCTGGTTTACTTGACCCCAATCGATTTTATGTTCAGAGCTTTCTTCTTTGACGATAAATTTATCTTTAGGCGAACGTCCTGTGTAGGCTCCAGTTGTAGCGCGGACAGCTCCAGTTGATGTTAAAACGCCTTCATTACGTGCCAAAATCTTTTCAACAAGTTTCGGAACAGATAAATTTTGGTGCGTATTTTCTAATGAGAGCAATGACTGCAAATCTTCTTTTAAATCCACTGAGTTCATAAAAAAACCCTTCCTTTACCGTTGAATTTGTTTGTTTCGATTAGTATAACACATTAATAATAATAGTCTATACTATTTAAAAATTTTTGTGTGTGTTTTTTCATTTCTGCTATGAAAATATGCTTTTTGGTGATGCTAATGGTGAGGAGAAAAAAGAGGGAGATAATTCTTATGAAGCATTGACATGACGCAAGGGTTTAAGATAAGATATCTTATTGAACGGATACTCTTATCCCGAGTTGGTGGAGGGACAGGCCCGATGAAGCCCAGCAACCGGTTTCTTATTTAAAAGGCATGAAAATGCTGAGAAACCAAGGTGCTAACCTGATGCAAGGTACAAGAACACCTTGAGCGATAAGAGTGAAAGGCATGCGATCTCAGACCCTTTCCTCGCAATGAAGGAAATGGTTTTTTTATTTTTGGGATATCATATGAACAAATTGCCAATAACATCTCTAATATAAACGTTTTCAAATATAAGAGGGAACGAGTTCCGTATCATATTGGAGGCCTCATCTTGGGATGATGTGGTCTTGTACAGGAGGAAATAGCCATTATGAGTCAAAATCGTCGTTTATTTACTTCAGAATCAGTGACAGAAGGACATCCGGATAAAATCTGTGATCAAATTTCAGACAGCATTTTGGATGAAATTTTAAAGAAAGATCCAAATGCACGTGTTGCCTGTGAAACTTCTGTTACAACCGGTCTCGTATTAGTAAGCGGTGAAATTACAACGTCTACTTATGTCGATATTCCAAAGACGGTGCGTGACACAATTAAGGAAATTGGCTACACACGTGCGAAATATGGTTTTGATGCGGAAACATGTGCTGTACTTACATCAATTGATGAACAGTCTGCTGATATTGCGCAAGGTGTAGACAAAGCGCTTGAAGCACGTGAAGGAACAATGACGGAAGAAGAAATTGATGCGATTGGTGCAGGTGACCAAGGATTGATGTTTGGTTTTGCCAATAACGAAACCGAAGAGCTCATGCCGCTGCCGATTTCACTAGCGCATAAATTATCTCGCCGTTTAACAGAAGTACGTAAGGATGAAACACTTGCATACCTTCGTCCAGACGGAAAAACACAAGTCACAGTTGAATATGATGAGCAAAACAAACCAGTTCGTATTGACACAGTGGTTATTTCTACGCAGCATGCACCAGAAGTGACGCTTGAACAAATTCAAAGTGACTTAAAAGAGCATGTCATCAGTCCTGTCGTTCCAAGTGAACTGATTGATGAACAGACAAAATACTTTATTAACCCAACTGGCCGTTTCGTGATCGGAGGACCTCAAGGGGATGCTGGTTTAACTGGACGTAAAATCATCGTTGATACGTATGGCGGATACGCTCGTCATGGCGGCGGTGCTTTCTCAGGTAAGGATGCAACGAAGGTTGACCGTTCTGCGGCTTATGCTGCTCGTTACGTAGCGAAAAACATCGTAGCTGCCGGCCTTGCAGATTCTTGTGAAGTACAGCTTGCTTATGCAATTGGTGTAGCACAGCCTGTATCGATTTCAATTGATACATTTGGGACAGGAAAAGCTTCAGAAGAAAAATTAATTGAAGTGGTTCGTGCAAACTTTGATCTTCGTCCAGCTGGCATTATTAAAATGCTTGACCTGCGCCGTCCGATCTACAAACAAACAGCTGCATACGGACATTTCGGCCGTCACGACTTAGATCTTCCGTGGGAAAAAACGGATAAAGCCGATACACTTCGCAAAGAAGCATTGGGACAATAACAACATAAAAAACCGCTTATTTTAAGCGGTTTTCCTTTTGATTAAAAAAAAATCTTCAAAAAGCGAAAAAATGTGAAACAAAATCGGACAAAATACTGTCTAATTATAGGTCTACTTTTAAGAAATAACATAACGTGGAGGCAATAATATGTGTGGGTTTGTTGGTGTATTTAATCACCGTCCATTGTCCGAAACTACTGAACAGGAAGAGCTAATTAAACAAATGAATCGTCTCATCGTTCATCGTGGTCCGGATGATGAGGGTTACTTTCATGATGAGCATGTAGGATTTGGATTTAGACGTTTAAGTATTATAGATGTTGAGCACGGAAAGCAGCCGCTTTCTTATGAAGATGAAAAGTATTGGATTATTTTCAACGGAGAAATTTATAACTATGTGGAGCTGAAGGAAGAGCTTGTGAAAAAAGGCTATACGTTCAGCACAGATTCTGATACGGAAGTACTTCTTGCTACATACCGTCATTATAAAGAAGAAGCGGCTTCTAAGCTTCGCGGCATGTTTGCATTTTTAATTTGGGATAAAGAAGCGCAATTGTTATATGGCGCAAGAGATCCTTTCGGCATCAAACCGCTTTATTTTACACAAATGGATGAGCAAGTGTACTTTGCGTCTGAACGCAAAAGCTTGATGGCAGTGAACGAGAACATTTTATTTGATGAGACTGCTTTGCAGCAATACATGTCATTCCAGTTCGTACCTGAGCCAAATACACTTGATCAAAAGGTGCACAAAGTAGAGCCAGGTCATCAGTTTACTTTACGCCCAGGACAGGAGATTGAATTTAAGACTTACTGGAAGGTTCAATTCAAGCCTGTGCAAACACAAGAACAGAAGCTGATTGAAGAAGTACGCGATGCAATCTATGATTCTGTGAAAGTTCATATGAGAAGTGATGTTCCTGTTGGTTCATTCCTATCAGGTGGTATCGATTCTTCTTTCATCGTATCTGTTGCAAAGGAATTTCATCCTGAGCTGAAGACGTTTTCTGTTGGTTTCCAGCAGGATGGCTTTAGTGAAGTTGATGTAGCGAAGGAAACGGCTGATAAGCTGGGCTTACAAAACTTCAGTGCGGTAATTTCTCCTGAGGAATATATGAACGAGCTTCCGAAAATTGTTTGGCATTTAGATGATCCTTTAGCTGATCCGGCGGCGATTCCATTGTATTTCGTGGCAAAGGAAGCGAAGAAACAAGTGACGGTCGTTCTTTCTGGTGAGGGAGCAGACGAGCTGTTCGGTGGATATAATATTTACCGTGAGCCGCTTTCTCTTAAACCATTTGAATCTGTTCCATCTATGCTGAAAAAGCTTCTTCTTCGTCTGGCGCGCTTAATGCCAGAAGGAATGAAAGGAAAAAGCTTTATCGTCCGCGGCTGTACACCATTAGAGGAACGTTATATCGGTAATGCGAAAATCTTTGAAGAGCCAGTAAAGAAAAACCTCTTAAAGCAGTATGATCCGAACATTACGTATCGTGATGTGACGAAGACATACTTCGAGGAAAGTGCAGGCTACAGTGATATTAACAAAATGCAATATGTTGATATTCATACGTGGATGCGCGGGGACATCTTACTGAAAGCAGATAAGATGACAATGGCGAATTCTCTTGAGCTTCGCGTTCCTTTCCTTGATAAGGTCGTATTTGAAGCGGCTTCTAAAATTCCAGAAGAGCTGAAAACAAAAGATGGCACAACGAAATATTTATTGCGTAAAGCAGCAGAAGGCATTGTGCCTGACCATGTGTTAAACCGCAAGAAGCTTGGCTTCCCTGTTCCAATTCGTCATTGGCTGAAAAATGAGATGAACGCTTGGGCGAAAGACATCATTAAAAACAGTCAAACTGACGAATATATTAACAAAGCGTATGTGCTTGATTTATTAAATGAACATTGTGCTGGTAAAGCAGATCATAGCCGTAAGATTTGGACCGTCCTGATTTTTATGATTTGGCACAGCATTTATGTCGAGCGCAGTATTGATCCAGAGCAATTGAATCATCAACCGAAAGAAGTCATCTTCAGTTAATGAAAAAAGGTTTTCAGCTTTGTGCTGAAAACCTTTTTTGTCATGATAGAAAGTGGCGGAAAAGGGTAAAATAACAAGCGGTTCATAGTTATTGCTTAATATCCTGAAAAAAACATGATAAAGTGAAGATACACGTATGATGTTAACGAGGTAAAAGGGAACGATAGTATTGTCCTTTTTCTACATATTCTCTGCGGATTCGGTCCATGTCTTGGATATCTTCATCTGTTAACAGCCGAACGACTTTGGCTGGACGGCCAAAAGCGAGTGATCCTTTTGGGATGACCTTTCCTTGAGGGACAAGACTTCCTGCACCGATAAAGGCGCCTTCGCCAATCTCCGCACCATCGAGAATGATAGACCCCATGCCAATGAGGGCATTTTTTCGAATGATTGAGCTATGTAATGTGACTTGGTGTCCAATGGTAGCACCATCTTCAATAAGAAGTGTTTTTCCAGGACTTTGATGCAGGCACGATAAATCTTGAATGTTGACGTTCTTTCCAATTCTCACAGGTGCAACATCGCCTCTGATGACGGTTTGGAACCACACGCTCGAATATTCTCCAATTGTGACATCACCGGTAATGGTGGCGTTATCTGCGACAAAGACCGATTCATGAATCTCAGGTGTAAACTGATGATATGGATAAATCACTTTTTCGACTTCCTTTCTTAATACAACATTTGTGAGGTGTTTACTTTGTGGACTTGGCATGCTGAAAGACCAGTTGGTACAATTGTCATTGTACATGGTGCGAGTGAATATCACGGCCGATATAAATGGCTGATTGAAATGTGGCGGAATGCAGGCTATCACGTCGTCATGGGTGATTTGCCTGGGCAAGGCACATCGACACGTGCGCGAGGCCACATTCGTTCTTTTCAAGAATACATTGATACAGTCGATGAATGGATCGAGCATGCGAAATCATTCAGGCTTCCTACTTTTTTACTTGGACACAGTATGGGTGGACTCATTTCAATTGAGTGGATGAAGCAGTATACCCATACGAAGTTGAATGGCCTTATTTTATCATCACCTTGTTTAGGTCTGCAATTTAAACCGAAGAAGCTGATGGATTTTGCGTCAAAAGGTCTAAATGTGCTGGCACCGTCTTTTAAAGTGGAGTCAGGGCTGTCGATTGAACTAGCCACACGAAATCAGGCGGTCATTGAGGCAGACTCAAATGATTCTCTTTACGTGACAAAGGTGTCGGTTCGCTGGTATCGAGAGCTGATCAAAAATATCGATGCGGCGATGCAGCCGACGAATGTCTTTAAATCGATCCCGCTCCTTTTAATGCAGGCGGGCGATGATAAGATCGTGGATAAAACGAGGGTGATAAAATGGTTCAATGGCATAGAATCAACTAATAAATCATACCGTGAATGGGAAGAACTGTATCACGAAATTTTTAATGAACCAGAAAGAGAAGATGTGTTTAAGGCGGCAAGAGCCTTTACAGATCAATATATTTGATTGTGAGCTTTAAGTTTTGGGGGTGGAGTGATTTGTCAGTACCAGAGCGTCCTTTTGCACTGATGACAAAGGTGTATAAAGATATTTTTCCGCTTGTTCATCAGGAGCTGAAAAAGTGGCGGGCTCATGCCGAAATGATTGAAAATGAAGAACTGAGAACGCAGGCACTAGCGAGCATATCGAGTAAAACGTTTCACTGTGAAGGCGGAGGCATTTTATCTCTTCTGGCAGGTGAAAAGAAAGAAACGTGTATTGAATTCATTGTGGCGTATCAAACCATTAGTGATTACTTAGATAACCTTTGTGACCGCAGCACGTCGCTTGATCCAAAGGATTTCCATATGCTGCATCAAGCGATGAGAGATGCGCTTGATATTCATGCTGAGCTCAAGCCATACTATCAATTCCGTGATGATCAAGAGGATCATGGATATTTACATGCGCTTGTCCGCACATGTCAAGATGTGCTTACGCGTGTTCGGCATTATCCGATCATTCAGCCATATTTACACACGCTGTGTGATTACTATAGTGACCTGCAAGTACATAAGCACGTTGTTCCCCATGAGCGTGTACCACGGCTAGAGTCATGGTTCCGCCAATACGAAAAAGATTTGCCGAAGATGGAATGGTATGAGTTTTCAGCTTGTGCGGGATCAACGTTAGGGATTTTCTGTCTTGTGGCGTATGCGCTGCAGCCTGATTTTACAGAAAAGCAGGCGAAGCAAATTTACGAAAGCTATTTCCCTTATATTCAAGGTCTGCACATTTTACTCGATTATTTAATAGACCAAGAAGAGGACAGGCTTGGGGGAGATCTGAACTTTTGCTCATACTATGATTCTCATCATGAGATGATGGATAGACTTCAGCATTTTATCGAAAAAGCGGATGAGCAGCTGAAAGGCATTCCGCATGAAAACTTTCACAAATTGATTAACAGAGGATTACTGGCGGTCTATTTGTCCGATGAAAAAGTGACAGCCCAAAAAGAGATGAACAAGCTGGCAAAAAGGCTGATCAAATCAAGCGGGAAAACATCGTTCTTTTTCTATATTAACGGAAGAGCCTATCGGACCTATCAGAAAATGCCTTGGATGAAATCATCATAAAAAAGCTCAAATCCATTAGGATTTGAGCTTCAGCGTGTAGACAAACCCTCGCATTCGGTGTCAGGTCTGCGCGCCGGTACTCACGAATGTCGAATTCGCTCCGTTCCGGTGCTCACCCGTTCCTAGACTGCAAAGGTTTTCTATCACGCTGAAAAGAAGAAAAAAGCTAAAATGCACATCATTTTAGCTTTTTTTCAATGGCGACCACAAAAGGCGGGTCGTTTTGAATATTCATGTATTGATATGATAAAACTTGTACCTCTTCATGAGGGAGTGATCTGCAATATTCGAGAAGCACTTCTTTTTCTCTTTTACCTTCGGGATGTCCATGGTAGATCACAAGGACGATCAGTCCTCCGGGTTTGAGCCATTCGAGGAGCTGCTTGATGGCTTCAATGGTTGTATGAGCCTGAGTGGTGACGGCTTTATCGCCTCCTGGCAGATACCCAAGGTTAAACACTGCACCAGATATATGTCCATAAACATCCTTCGGAAGATGATCCGCCAGTTTTTCATGTCCATCATGGATGAGGTGAACGTAAGGATATTGACCGCCAAGCCTTTTGCTTGTCTGCTGCAAGGCTTCCTCTTGCACGTCGAATGCAAACACTTGTCCTTCAGTTCCTACAAGGTCCGCTAAATAGAGTGTATCATGGCCGTTTCCCATTGTTGCATCTATGACGATGTCGCCTTTTTGACAAGCGCGTTCTAACAGCTCTTTACTAAAAGGAAGCATGCGTTTCAAAATCATTTAGCTGCTTCTTCCAATCTGACGAAACGTTTTCCTTGGTAGCTGTTACGCCTTTCGAGCTCAGCATTAATGGCATTGAGCACTTCCCACTTGTTAACACTCCACATTGGACCAACCATTAATTCAATTGGGCCGTCCCCTGTAATACGGTGAATAATCATTTCTGGCGGCAGAATCTCCAGCTGATCACAAACAAGCTGAACATATTCCTCCTGGCTTAAAAACTCAAGCTTTCCTTTTTCATATTGCTTGACCATTGGAGTCCCTTTTAAAAGGTGAAGCAAATGAATTTTAATTCCCTGCACATCTAAATCCGCAACAGCTTTTGCTGTTTCCATCATCATGTCTCGGTTTTCAAGAGGCAATCCATTGATGATATGTGAGCAGACACGAATTCCGTGTTTTCTCAGTTTTTCTACACCTTCAACGTAGCATTCATAATCATGAGCACGGTTAATGAGCATAGCTGTCCGTTCGTGTACCGTTTGAAGACCAAGCTCTACCCATAGGTAAGTGCGTTCGTTTAATTCGGCTAAATACTCCACTACGTCATCCGGCAGACAGTCAGGTCTTGTTGCAATGGATAGACCTACGACACCATCCAGATTCATGACGGTTTCATATTTTTCTTTTAGGACAGGAAGCGGCGCGTGTGTGTTTGTATACGCCTGGAAATACGCCATGTATTTTCCGTCTTTCCATTTTGTATGCATCCGGTCTTTGATTTCGTTAAATTGAGTGATGAGATCATCAGCCCGGTTTCCTGCAAAATCACCAGATCCAGCGGCACTGCAAAATGTACAGCCGCCGTGGGCTACAGTACCATCACGGTTTGGGCAGTCAAAGCCGCCGTCTAAGGCTACTTTAAATACTTTATGACCAAAGTGTTCACGCAAATGGTAGTTCCATGTGTGATAACGTTTTTCGCTGTTTGAATATAAAAAAGGGTTATGCTGATCCAAGTCAGTAACCTCCTTGCATAATAATAGGCATCCTTAAAGTTTAACAAAAATCACGAAGGAGGACAATTGAATCTGTCCAACATTTTCTTTAGTGAAAAAGCTTTACATGGGCAAAATAGGCGGGAGCGATGATGAAATGGAGGGAAGGTAAGATGGCAACAAGGCAGTCGATTGATGAATTTATTCAAAAAAGTACGGAAACCCTTGAGTTTGCAAGTGAACAATTTGATTTGAGCTCACGTCAGGAACATTATAATGAGGAAGAGTTTTCAAAAGCACAGCTCATGCTTGAGAATACGGTCAACGAATTAGAAAAATTAAAAGATGTCGCCAATGACCAGCAAAGAGAACGATTAGACAGGGCACGTGTTCAAATTCAGAGCTTACAAAATCAAATGATTTTAGGGATTTCTTACGATAATGAATGATGAACAGATCCTTCTTTTAAGGGTCTGTTTTTTATTTTCTTAATAAGTTATTGACTTTTATGCTGGGTGTCTATATTGTATTAAGTGTACTACATCAACTAATACACTATAGACACTTAAAGTGAAGAAAGGTGTTCAACCATGAAAAAAGAAAAAAACCCAATTAATTTGAAGTGGATGGTGCTGGCTGTTGCGTTAGCATGTACATTTTTTTTCGTTCTTGTTTTCATTGGTTTTGAAGTTCAAAAAGATTTGATACCCAATTCAGTTCCTTTAATGCAAGGACATGAACAAGCGATAGGACTGCAAAAGCATGAATGAGGAAAGAGGGAGTCATCATGATTCAAATAGATCCAAGAAGCGCTGCGCCAATATATGAACAAATCATTGAGCAGCTCAAAATTTTATGTTTAAAAGGCGTGATGAAGCCAGGTGACAAACTGCCCTCTGTCAGAGAGCTCGCCACCATTATCATTGCCAACCCAAACACCGTCAGTAAAGCGTATAAAGAGCTAGAGCGGGAAGGGATTATTGAAACTCTGCGGGGCCGCGGTACGTATGTAACAGAAGGTGCTCAGTTAAAGCTGAATGAAGGGAAGGTGCTCCAGATGAAAGAACAGTTAAGACAACTCATCATAGAAGCTCATCATGCTGGTATTGATATTCATCAGCTCAAGGAATGGCTGGAAGAGATCGGCTCAAGTCTAAAAGGAGGAAAACAAGTTGATTGAGGTTAGAAATGTATCAAAGAAATTAAATGGACGCGAAGTACTCAGCGACGTTTCCTTCAAAATAGGCGAAGGTGAGATCTTCGGTCTGCTTGGCCGGAATGGCTCTGGGAAAACAACACTTCTCAGATTGATTCAGCAAATTCTTCTTCCAGATGAAGGAGAGATTTATTTTAAAGACGTACTGGTGAAAGACCACCCTTTAGTAAAGCAAAATATTGTATTCATGCCGGTCGTGAATCCCTACTTTGACAGATACAATTACGGACAGCTTGTCCAGCTGTTAAAGCATATATATCCAAAGTTTGATGTGACCTATGCAAATGAGCTTGTGAACCGCTATGAAATTCCGGAAAAAGTAAAGTATCGTGAATTGTCGACAGGGTTAAAGAAACAGCTGTCATTAATTTTAAGCTTTGCCATCAAACCAGCTGTCATTTTATTAGATGAGCCGACTGATGGAATTGATGCCGTCACAAGAAATGACGTTCTTCAGCTGATGATTGACGAGGTGGCAGAACGACAAACAACGATTTTAATTACATCTCACCGCTTAGAGGACATTGAACGCATGTGTAATCGAATTGGATTTTTAGAAGGAAATCAGCTCACAAGTGTCATGGATTTAGATGAATTAAAGAATGACTATGTCAAAATCCAAATGGCTTTTGAAGAAGATGTGAATTTAAGTATTCGAAAAAATGGCGTTGCGATTTTGGATCAAGCGGGCGTTTTCTATACAGCGCTTGTTCTAAAAACCGACGAAGAAGCTAAAGAGTACTTGAAGTCACTGAAGCCAAAAGTATGGCATGAACTGCCTGTGAATTTAGAAGAAGTATTCATTGCGAAGTTTGGAGGGAAACGCAGATGGTAAAGCGGCAATTATTATATAAGGAGTGGAAGCAATCAGAGCTGACATTCATTTTAGTGATGATTGTTGCTGCGCTTGCGACGCCCTTTGCATTCTTAATGGAATATTCGTCTTTTCAAACGTGCCTAAACGATACAGAATGTATTACGGATGCACCACGTTTTTCTTATATCTTTAAGACGGATCCTTTCCTCTCCCTTTCATGGCTAATGGGAATTTTCTTTGCTGTCATGCAGCTTGGATTTGAGAGAAATAAAGGGCAGATGGATTTTACCTTATCCTTACCATTTAGCAGAAGTACAATCTATCACACAAAGTTTTTCTTAGGTGCTGGAATCATAGCAGTCGTTCATGCCGTTTCTTATGTTCTTACTTATTTACTTATATTAGGACTTAATCCACTAGAGATACCTAGTTTTCATAGCGGTTATGTCATTTCGCTTGTGTCCTCCTTGATGTTTTATAGTTTATTTTTTGCAGCGGGTACTTTAACCGGAAGTTCCATTTCGCAAGCAATCGTTGGATTCAGCACAGCTATTTTACCCTTTTTAGTGATCGGATTACCGATTGTTCATTTAGATTTTATTATAAAGACAAGTGGGAGCTGGGTAGATAAGAGCTTGGCTCATTTGATATCGCCTATATCTCCAATCACTTATATTATAAATGATTCTTTCCAATCTGATTATCCTCTTTGGTTCTCAGGCGAAAAAATCATTATACCTATTGTCATGGTGGTTCTGTTTTATCTAATTGGCTTAATTAGCTTTATAAAACATCCAATTGAACGAAATGGCCGCTTCTTTCTTTATTCAAATCTGAATAGACCTATTCAGATTATGGTCATTGTCTTCGGTGTTCTAGGGTTTGGATGGTTTGGTTTTTCTTCAGATAATTCCATATTTGGTTATATCGTTGGCATGCTCATCGGTGGAGCTGTGGGCGCACTAACGAGTTATTTCTTAATCTATCGAAAAAGATAAACAGAGAGCAGGGGAGTAGAGATGATTCAGATTCAAGCATTAGATCATGTATTTAAAATTGGTAAAAAGGGCAGGGAAAATGAAATTCCTGTGCTGAAAGGGATTGACCTGTCCATCAAAAGAGGCGATATTGCTTGTATTGTTGGACGAAGTGGTTCGGGGAAATCGACTTTATTGAACTTAATATCAGGCTATATTACGCCAACGAGCGGAAAAATTGTCATTGATGGTACCGATGTGACTGGCTTTAATGAAAAAGAATGGGCAGACTTTCGCTTAGATCACTTTGGCTTTATCTTTCAAAGCTTTCAGTTGATCGGGAGCTTAACAACGTATGAGAATGTTGAACTTCCGCTCACTTTAAAAGGGGTGAAGCCGTCTGAACGAAAGGCGAAAGTAAAAGAAATGCTGAAACGAGTAGGACTTGAACATCACGCAGGACATTACCCAAATGAGCTGTCAGGCGGACAGCAGCAGCGTGTGAGTATTGCAAGAGCCTTGATTTTAAATCCATCAATTATTTTAGCAGATGAACCAACAGGCAGTCTGGATTCAGAAACTGAAGGAGAAATTTTAGCCTTTATCCAGCAGCTCAATCGCGAAAAAGGAATTACATTTGTCATCATTACACATGACGATGAAGTCGCTTCAATCGCAGACACAACGTTCCAGCTTCACGACGGTGTATTAAAGAAAGGGGAACAATCCATTGAAATTTAGAGATCAGGTCAAATTCATTAGAAGAAATATGAAGAAAAATAGATTGCGTGTGTTTATGACCATTCTTGCGACGACAATGGCATGCTCTTTCTTAATCGTTCTAGCGTCTGTCGGTTTTGGTTTGCAAAAATCAGCTCAAGATGAAATTATGAAGCAGCAAATCATCACAGAAATTAAAGTGTTAGGAAAAGAAAAAGGAGACGTTAAGATTGATGATTTAAAGAAATATGATCATGTGAAATCTGTCGTCTCAAGAACGGCAATCAATCCTTCGGTTAACGTCGAGCTCGATAACCGTTCAAGTGAAACGCAGGCTGCTTTGACTGATATGAAAGAAGAAAAAGAAGCAGGTCTTGAACTAGACCGAGGAAAAGTCCCAACATCAGCGAACGAAATTGTGGTTGGGTATCATATGGCGCAGCAACTGTGGACAAAAAAAGAACGCGAAGCCTATGAAAAAGAATTAAACCAGACGTCAAATGGGGAAGAAACACCGAAGGAGCCAAAAGGCTACACGAAGGATATTTTAAATAAAGTGATTCAAATCAAAGTGCCAAAACTAAATGAAGAAGGTGAAGTCGTTAAAGAAAAAACATTTGATTTCCGTGTAGTAGGCGTTTTGAAAAAGCCGAATTTGGAGTGGCAGGAGGATCATAAAATTCTGATTCCGAATGCTTATGAAAAAGAATTTGGTCAAATACTCGATCTGTCTCCTGAAGCAGGAAATGTCGAGAAAATGACCTCTGTTTATGCAGATAAATTCGACAATGTCGGTACGCTCACGAATAAACTGACAGATGAGGGCTATCAAGTCATCTCTGTGACGAACCAGCTTGAAGGAATGGATATGTTCTTTACGGTCTTCAAAATTGGACTCATTTTTGTCGGATGTATTGCAGTCATTATTTCTGCCATCGGAATTTTCAATACGATGACCATGGCGGTAACAGAGCGAACACAAGAGATTGGGATTATGAAAGCCATTGGCGCGAATCCATCCATTATCAAGCGGATGTTCCTAATGGAAAGTGCTTATATTGGAGTAATCGGATCAATCATCGGTATTATCATCTCATATTTGATTAGTTTCGCCGTTAATTTAATCATCCCAGCCATTTTGTCGTCCATGTCTGAGGGAGGATCAAGCGATCAATTCTCGATTACTTTTTCCTATATTCCACTCAGCCTTGTCATTACAGCGACAGTGATCAGCGCAGGGGTAGCGATCATTTCAGGGCTTAACCCGGCACGTAAGGCAACAAAAACGAATGTATTAGTAGCTTTAAGAAGAGAAATCTAAAAAAGAACCTCCTGTAAACCCGATTGGGCGCTCAGGAGGTTCTTTTTTATCTTAATTAAACATCGCTATTGCTTAGGTGCCCTGTATCCGGCACGCTCTGCCTCTTCAACAGAGCAGAACATTTTGGTTATATTCTTTGTTCTAGAGTAGTATCTGCTGCTTGGTGTGTGGTAAATACCGTTGACACTCCCTTTAATGTTACAGGCAGCCGATTCTTTTTTTGTTTCCTTTTGTGATTCATGACCGCCTGTGCTTTTTCCTTCATCTTTAGGTGCGGAGCGCTGGACGGTGGAAGACTTCGTATCGCTGCTGCTATTCTTGATTTTTTGTTTGAGTGTTTCATTGCTGGAGGTGAGCTTGTCTATTTTCTCTTCAAGCGATTGAATGGTCTTTTCTTGCTGTTTGACCGTTTCTTTTTCTGAGGTGATGGTTTCTAGCTTTTTTTCCAGCTTTTCTTTTTCCTTCTCCGCATCTTCTAAAGAGGAGGTAAGCGACTCTTTATCAGCTGTTAAGCGCGAAATGTCAGAGGAGAGTTCCTTTTGATCCTTTAACAGCTGTTCGGAAGATGGATCGGCTTGTGCCTTTGGCGCATTTCCAGCAGTAAGCGGTAATGACATAATGGAAAAGAAGAGACCAATGATCAAAAAAGGATAAAAAAGTTTCTTTGAAAAAATCAGCTCGTTCTTGCGTTTGAGTAAGAAGAAATTGACAGCATATCCGATGGCAAAACAAATACATAAAAGACCTAATATGAGTAACAGCATATCTAACAGCCCCCCTAAATTGCTATTTACACCTATCATACCTCATTTTTCCATTTTGGGGAGCGGTTCAATTAAAAAAACCCTGTTTACACAGGGTTTTCAGCTAATGGTAATCCTTTTATGGCTTCTTTTACTGTCAAATAAGTGATCGTATTCTGGAAATCTGTATCGAGGTCTTTCATTTTCAGCGCAAGCTGCGGCTTAATCCCAGTGATGATCAGTTCGGTTCCAGTAAGATTGAGAAGATGATGCAGTTTGAAAATACGTGCTGCAACGGAATCATCGACTTCGATTAAACCAGAAAGGTCGACAATTAAATAATCATCCTTTGAATCATCTAATATACAGGTTAACTTAGCGACAATAGCATCAAAGCGTTCTTCAGATAATTTCCCGATAAGCGGAAGAGCAGATACACCATTTTTGATTGGGACGATTGGCGTCGAAAGAGAGGTGACTTCCTGTAAGGAATCTTCTAGGAGCTGTTCATATTCTTTCTGTTTCGTAATATCCTTTTGAAAACCAATGAAAAATGTTTTGTCATCTTGTTCAATGTATAGAGGATCTATATTGAGTTCATTCCAAAAAAAAGTGCCGTCTTTTTTATAATTTTTTAGCTGTGTGGTAATAGGTGTTTTGTTTTGAATTCCATGACGAATTAAAGCAAGCTGCTTTTGATCCGTGTCTTTTCCTTGAAGGAATCGACAATTACGACCAAGAATTTCATCTGGTTTGTATCCAGTCATTTGTGTAAAGCCGTGATTCACATAAACGATAGGGTTATCCTCTAAGGAAGGGTCTGTAATGACAACACCGATCCGCGCATGATCCAGCGCTTTTTTGATGAGTTCAAGCTGTTTTTGCAAGCCGAAAATGTTCGAGCTGACCATATTACCCTCCTTTGCTGCTATAAGACATATCAAATGGTTGTCTTTTCAACCAAATGAATCCTTTTAAACGTAACATAACATATGTTCTGTTTCAACGATTGCAAACGCTTTGTTAAATTTGTCATCATAGTTTGTCCTCCATTAGAATAGAGTAAGTAAGGAGACTTTTCATTAGAAAAAGAAGGAATCAATTACTCATCATTCATAAAATGACAAAAATAGTTAATATGGATTAGGTAAAAATGATTCCAATGCATCAAGATTGTTTTTAGGTCATTCACATATAATGGAAGAAACAAGCTTTTTTTCTTCGTTAGAGAGAATAGACCTTTTACATGGATTATGACGGAACAGCAGAATGGCATTACAGGGGGCTGGACAGCCTGAAGTCGCTTTACTATTCTAAGGGCTTTAGGAAGGTGATGAAAATGCTGCAACAAGTCATTATTGCTTGCGCCATTGGAGGGGTCATGGGCATTCTCGGTCACGTAAAGAAAAAAGGCAGGCTAGAGAAGCCCAGAATGACAAAAAAGTTTATTTACTTAGGGTTTATTGAAGATTGGCTCGTTGGGATGATTGCCGCTACACTGCTTGTCTTATCCTCAAATCCCGAATCTAGTCTGCACTTGATCATCTTATCCATTATTTCAGGTTACGGAGGAGAAGCAGTTCTGCGAAGCTTCGATTTTGTGAGAGAAGAACGTTCACAGGATGCAGGCTCCAACCGTCATAACCGATCTCCACACGAATAATATCCTCTCATTACCCTAGTCTAGGGTACATTCCCATTGTATACAAACCTGCTTGCACTTATGATCATAATTCTATAAAATACTACTTAGATGACGGTTACGATAAGAACAGTGAAGAGGAGTAGTAGGAAAGCAGTATTTGTCTTTAGAGAATTGACGGCTGGTGAAAGTCAATCAAATCTGCTTCTGAACTCGCCTCAGAGTTGCAGTTGCGTTAAAGCTTCTGTCGCATGTCTGCGTTAAAGATATTAAGTGAGCGTACGAACAGCATGTTACGCTAACAAGGGTGGTACCGCGGGAACCAAAAAATCTCTCGTCCCTTTCCAGGGATGAGGGTTTTTTGTTGATTTTAGAAAAATCTGAATTCTTGCAGTGGTCATCTAAGCAGATAAAGCCGTACATATTAAAGGAGGTTTTCACATTGAGTTTTCAGCATCGGGAAATTGAAAAGAAGTGGCAGGATTATTGGCTGACACATAAAACATTCGCCACATCTGACTCGGAAGATAAACCGAAGTTTTATGCACTTGATATGTTTCCATATCCATCAGGAGCAGGGCTTCATGTCGGGCACCCTGAGGGCTATACAGCAACGGATATTTTATCACGCATGAAACGCATGCAGGGATATGATGTTCTTCATCCAATGGGATGGGACGCATTTGGTCTCCCAGCAGAACAGTATGCACTTGATACAGGAAATGATCCGGCGGCTTTTACAGAAGAGAACATCAATAACTTCCGCCGCCAAATTCAATCACTAGGGTTCTCGTATGATTGGGATCGAGAAATCAACACGACAGACCCGAATTACTACAAATGGACACAATGGATTTTCTTAAAATTGTACGAAAAAGGATTGGCCTATATCGATGAAGTACCAGTGAACTGGTGCCCAGCGCTTGGCACAGTGCTTGCAAATGAAGAAGTCATTGATGGAAAAAGTGAACGCGGAGGGCATCCTGTTGAAAGACGTCCTATGAAGCAGTGGATGCTAAAGATTACAGCATATGCGGACAGGCTGTTAGAAGATTTAGAGGACATTGATTGGCCTGAAAGCATCAAAGATATGCAGCGTAACTGGATCGGACGCTCTGAAGGTGCGCACGTTCATTTTGAAGTAGAAGGACATGACGAACAGTTTACGGTTTTCACAACGCGTCCTGATACACTATTTGGCGCAACATATGCAGTGCTTGCACCAGAGCATGCACTTGTTGAAAAAATTACATCAGATGCTCAAAAAGAAGCTGTCAAAGCGTATATCAAAGAGATTCAATCAAAGAGTGACTTAGAGCGGACAGATCTTGCTAAAACGAAGACAGGTATTTTCACAGGAGCGTATGCCATCAATCCTTTAAATGGTGAAAAGATGCCGATCTGGATTGCCGATTACGTGCTGGCGACTTATGGAACTGGAGCCATTATGGCGGTTCCTGCCCATGATGAACGTGACTATGAATTCGCCAAAACCTTTGATCTTCCAATTAAAGAAGTTGTAGAAGGCGGAGACATTGAAAAAGAAGCCTACACAGGTGATGGAAAGCACATTAACTCTGATTTCCTAAATGGCTTAGGAAAAGAAGAAGCGATTGAAAAAGCGATTGCATGGCTTGAAGAACATCAAAAAGGTGAAAAGAAAGTCACATATCGTTTAAGAGACTGGCTGTTCAGCCGTCAGCGCTACTGGGGTGAGCCGATTCCAATCATTCATTGGGAGGACGGAACATCTTCAGCTGTTTCAGAAGAAGAGCTTCCACTGATCTTGCCTAAGACGACAGAGATTAAGCCAAGTGGTACAGGTGAATCACCATTAGCCAATATTAAAGACTGGGTTGAGGTTGTAGATCCTGTTACAGGTAAAAAAGGCCGCCGCGAAACGAATACAATGCCGCAATGGGCAGGCAGCTGCTGGTATTTCTTACGTTATATTGATCCTCATAACACAGAAGAGCTTGCCTCTCCTGAGAAGCTGAAGAAATGGCTTCCAGTTGATGTGTATATCGGCGGAGCAGAACACGCTGTACTGCATCTTCTATATGCACGCTTCTGGCATAAGTTCTTGTATGATATCGGTGTTGTTCCAACAAAAGAACCTTTCATGAAATTGTTCAACCAAGGTATGATTCTTGGGGAAAACAATGAAAAAATGAGTAAATCAAAAGGAAATGTGGTCAACCCGGATGATATCGTAGAATCTCATGGTGCGGATACATTACGACTTTATGAAATGTTCATGGGACCTTTAGATGCGTCAATTGCTTGGTCTGAAACAGGACTTGATGGCGCTCGTCGTTTCCTTGATCGTGTATGGCGTCTCTTTACAAATGAAGATGGCTCACTCAGTGATAAAGTGACAGAGCAATCTGGCGGCGCATTAGAACGCAGCTATCATGAAACAGTCATGAAGGTAACGGATCATTATGAAGGCTTGCGTTTCAATACAGGCATTTCACAATTAATGGTGTTTATCAACGATGCCTATAAAGCTGATACACTGCCGAAAGAATATGCAGAAGGCTTTGTAAAGCTTCTTTCTCCAATTGCACCGCATTTAGCAGAAGAGCTTTGGAATAAACTTGGTCATGAAGGATCTATTTCTTATGAAGCATGGCCTCAATATGATGAGTCAAAACTTGTCGACGATGAAGTAGAAATTGTCGTACAGCTTAACGGTAAAGTAAAAGCAAAATTAACCGTTCCTGCTGATGCAACAAGGGAGCAGTTAGAAGAGCTCGCGAAAAATGATGCACGTGTAAAAGAACAGCTTGAAGGGAAAACCATTCGTAAAGTGATTGCGGTTCCTGGGAAGCTTGTCAATATTGTTGCGAACTAATGATGACACCCATCGGTATGAACCGGTGGGTGTTCTTTATTTCCCGGGACATAATTTTGTCGAAAACAAGGTGATTCCCGCATCGGTCTCGTATTTTAACAGGTGATCAAGAAAATGAGGAGTGACGTCAATGGAAAAGGAAAACAAACGTGAACAACTGCTCAGTCTGTTAGGAGAAATGCCAGAACGTCATCGCGTGGAGGCTTATACGTTAAAAATGGAAGAACGTGAATCATATGTAGTGGAAACTCTCATTCTCTCCATGAATGGTGAAGAGGAAGTCCCTGCTTATTTCGTGAAACCGAAGGATACGGTGAAAAAAAGACCCGTTGTACTGTTCCAGCATTCACATGGCGGGAATTACGTGAATGGGAAGGACGAGCTGTTAAAAGGTGCTCATTATTTGCAAACGCCTTCATATGCAAAAGAGTTTACGTCTAAAGGATATAGTGTACTGGCCATTGATCATGCAGGGTTTGGTGAGAGAAGAGGAAGAACAGAAAGTGAAATTTTTAAGGAAATGCTTTTAACAGGAAAAGTGATGTGGGGCATGATGCTGTATGAAAGTATGTGTGCGATTGATTATTTGCTGTCTCGATCTGATGTGCTGGCGGACAGGTTAGCTGTCTTTGGGATGTCAATGGGCGGTCTTCTTTCCTGGTGGACGGCTGCACTTGATGAGAGGGTCAGTGTGTGTATTGATCTTTGTGCACAGGTGGACCATCATACATTAATTGAAACGAACAATTTGGACAGACATGGCTTTTATTACTATGTACCGAGTTTGGCGAAGCATTTTACAGCAGCGGACATTCAAGAAATGATTTTTCCAAGACCGCATTTAAGCTTAGTTGGAAAACTTGATCAGCTCACGCCTGCTGAAGGCGTTGGAAGGATTCAAAAGGTATTGAGTCAAACCTATGAAGCTGCTTCATTGAAAGAACGATATCAGCTTACCCGTCTTCATGTAGGTCATTTTGAAACAGTCGCTATGCGTCACGAGGCGACACGATTTTTGAAAAAGTGGCTGTAATCAAGAAATGCTTGGACATACTACGTCAAAAGAAAGGAGGAGACAGATGAAAAAAATCACCATCATTGGCGGATGCGGTGTGATTGGACGTCTTTTAACAAAAGCGCTCTCTGATGAGTACAGCGTCACGATTATTGATCTAACAAGCTGTGTAGAAGGAGTCATTTTAGCCGATGCAGCGAATGAACAGAATGTATATGAGGCAATTCCGCGGGATACAGATGTCATCTTGCATCTTCTAAACATGGACATGACGCATGATGTGATGGATCATGAAGAATTTGCAAAAATGACTGATATTTTTTGGAGGAGTACCTATTATATGTTTCGTTCAGCCGCGCGGCTAGGAATTCGAAAAGTCATTTTTGCAAGCAGCAACCATGTGACAGATCGTTATGAAGAGGATGGACGCTCCTTACTTGGGCGGCAGATTACAACTGACGATGTGCCTGCGACTAAAAATGTCTATGGCATTTTAAAATTTGCTTCCGAACAGCTAGGGCGTTTGTTCCACGATCAAACGGGAATGTCTGTCATCAATTTAAGAATTGGAACAGTGGTGACAGATGAGATGACGGCATTACACAAAAAACAAAGAACAAAAAGAACACTGCTGTCACATGAAGATCTTGCAGGTATGATAAAGGCAGCGATTGAAACGAATATCTCCTTTGGGACCTATTATGCTGTATCAGAGAATGAAGAAAAGCCCTGGTCTACTGAGAAAACGAAGCAGGAGTTAGGCTATGAACCAGATGTCAATACGACGGAGATCCTCGGAGACAATGATCAAGCATAGGGCATAATCATGTCATGAGCTAATGATCTTATTCTTTTGTTTCATGAGCATAAAAGCACGGCTGATATGATCTATCCAGTTGGTCTGTCAAAATGATTATAGACGCTTTCTTCCCCCGTTTGTTACATTTTAATCACGATATCGTCACAGGCTGCAGCTTACTTTCAGATGAAATGATAACGCTTTCAAAGAAAGGGCGTGATGAACATAGATCGTTCTATTAAAGGCCGATTGTTCAATTTATTTAATTACTCTTTTCTACTCATGTTCGCATTAATATGTGTGCTTCCGTTCATCCATGTCATTGCCGCCTCTTTTGCAACAGTAGAAGAGGTCATCACGAAGAAGTTTATCTTGTTCCCGACGACGTTTTCTTTAGAGGCATATCGATATATTTTTTCTACAGATATTGTGTATCGCAGCCTCATTGTATCCATTCTTGTGACGCTCGTTGGAACAGCTGTCAGCATGTTTTTGTCCTCGCTTATGGCATACGGGCTGTCTCGCCAGGAGCTAAAAGGCCGAAGAACACTGATGTTTCTCGTTGTTTTCACGATGCTGTTTAGCGGAGGGATGATTCCGACGTTTATTGTGGTGAAAACACTTGGTCTGCTTGATACGTATTGGTCACTTATTCTACCGGTTGCAATCAATGCGTTCAATTTAATCATTTTGAAAAACTTTTTTCAAAACATACCGGCAAGTCTTGAGGAATCAGCGAAGATGGACGGCTGTAACGATTTAGGGATTTTCTTTAAAATTGTGCTGCCACTTTCTTTGCCAGCCATTGCAACCATTTCACTTTTTTATGCCGTGACGTATTGGAATACGTATATGACTGCCATTCTGTATTTAAATGATTCAGTGAAGTGGCCGATTCAGGTGCTGCTGAGACAGATTGTCATTGTCTCAAGCGGAATGCAGGGAGATATGTCGGATATGGGCTCATCCACACCACCGCCAGACCAGACGATTAAAATGGCTGTGATCGTTGTGGCAACCATTCCGGTTCTGCTTGTCTATCCATTTATTCAAAAGCATTTCAACAAAGGGGCATTACTAGGTTCTGTAAAGGGTTAAAAAGATGGAACAACGGAGGGATCTTATGGGGAGAAAGAAATTATGGCTGATTGCGTTTGTCCTGTTATTTGCAGCAAGCGGTATTCTGTCAGCATGTTCAAGTAAAGGGGCAAACTCATCAGATGAGAAGGTTGATCTAGACAAAAAGGTAAAGCTGACATGGATGGCGATTTTATATCATCAGCAGCCGCCGAAGGATTCCGTTTTAAAAGAGATTGAAAAACTCACAAATACAGAGCTTGATATTACATGGGTGCCTGATGCTGTGAAGGAAGATCGGTTAAATTCCGCACTTGCAGCAGGGAATTTGCCGCAAATTGTGACGATTCAAGACATTAAAAATTCGTCTGCGATTAATGCGTTCAGATCAGGCATGTTTTGGGAAGTCGGTCCGTATTTAAAGGATTATCCAAATTTAAGTAAGATGAACGAATTGATTAATAAAAACGCCTCTATAGACGGGAAGCTTTATGGCATCTATAGAGAGAGACCACTTTCAAGACAAGGGATTGTCATTCGAAAGGATTGGCTTGAAAATTTAAATTTGGATACACCAAAAACATTGGATGATCTATATGAAGTAGCCAAAGCCTTTACTGAAAAAGACCCGAATCAAAATGGAAAAGCGGATACAATTGGCTTTACGGATCGGAACGATTTAATTTATGGCGCATTTAAAACACTTGGTTCATATGAAGGAATGCCCACAGACTGGAAAGAAGAAAACGGGAAATTCACGCCAGACTTTATGACAGATGAGTACATGAATACAATGAAATACATGAAAAAGCTGCGCGACAATGGCTATATTAACAAAGACTTCCCAGTGACAAGCAAAACACAGCAGCAGGAATTATTCTCACAAGGAAAAGCAGGCATCTATGTTGGAAATATGGTAGATGCCGTGAACCTGAGAGATGATGCGACAGATAAAAACATGAAAGTAGATATTATCAACCGAATCAAGGGCCCAGGTGGCAAAGAACGTGTGTGGGCATCAGGTGGTCATAATGGCATCTTCGCATTCCCTAAAACAAGCGTGAAATCAGAGGCAGAATTAAAGCGGATTTTGGCCTTCTTTGACCGCATTGCCGAAGAAGATGTATATGGTCTCATGACGTACGGTATAGATGGCCAGCATTATAAGAAAGAAGAAGGAAATACATTTGTCAGGGAAGAAAGCCAAGTGAAAAGCTGGCAGACAGATGTACAGCCGCTTGTCAGTCTTGTAGGAATTGATAAACGTTACTTGAAAAATAAAGGGGATGCAGTTCGTTCTAAATATGAAGAGCTAGAAGAAGACAATCAAAACATCATCGTTGCCAATCCTGCTGAAAGCCTGTATTCAGAAACAGCATCAGAGCGTGGAAACGAATTGAAGAAAATCATCGATGATGCGACGTATAAGTTCATTCTTGGAGACATCAGTGAAGATCAATTTCAGAAGGATGTAGAGAAGTGGAAATCCAATGGTGGGAATAAGATCATAGAAGAATATGAAGCTTCCTTTAAAAAATCAAAATGACCAATAGGAACACCCCCGCAAAGCAAAAAGCGGGGGTGTTTTCATTAAAAGTCGAAGTTATCTGGATCTGGACCGATACGTTTGTTTTCATTTAAGTCAGAAAGACGTTTCATATCTTCATCAGATAAGACAAAATCAAATATATCAGCGTTTTCCTTTAAACGATGTGCTTTCGTTGATTTTGGGATGGTGATGACACCTTTTTGTACATCCCAGCGCAAAATAATTTGAGCAGGTGTTTTACCGTATGTGTCTGCAAGCTCTGTAATCAGCGGGTGATGCAGCAGTTCACCCTGCATCAGCGGTGACCAAGCTTCCATTTGAATGCCATGAGAGTTCAAATACGTAGAGAGTGTTTCCTGCGTTAGTTTTGGATGAAATTCTACTTGGTTGATCGCTGGTTTGATGTCTGCATCTTTTAATAGTTCGTCTAGGTGATGCGGCTGGAAGTTGCTCACTCCGATGGCTCTGACCTTTCCTTCACGATACAAGGTTTCCAGTGCACGCCAAGCTTCTTTGTATTTTCCTTCAACCGGCCAATGGATTAAATACAGATCAAGGTAGTCAAGCTGAAGCTTTTTTAAGCTTTCTTCGTATGCATTTAGGGTAGATTCATATCCTAAATCGGCATTCCACACTTTTGATGTGACAAAGATATCCTCACGGCGCAGTCCTGTTTCTGCTAAACCAAGCTGTATGCCTCGTCCAACACCTTCTTCATTTCCATAAATAGCCGCTGTATCAATACTGCGATAGCCTAATTGAATGGCTGTTTTGACAGCATCAACTAATTCTGCTCCATCTTCCACCTTGAATACACCAAGGCCAAAGCCTGGCATGAGGACCCCATTGTTTAATGTTTTTGTACTTTGTAAATGTTCCATCATAAAAACTCCTTTAAATGGTTTGTGTTTGTTCTTTTTGTTCCATT
Organism: Bacillus safensis FO-36b; assembly: GCF_000691165.1. Classification (GTDB taxonomy): domain Bacteria; phylum Bacillota; class Bacilli; order Bacillales; family Bacillaceae; genus Bacillus; species Bacillus safensis. The sequence continues at coordinate 54,299 of NZ_ASJD01000001.1, forward strand.
TGATAACTGATCATCGTAAGAAAGGCTGCGATGAGGACCATGATGCCGCCGACCCAGCCTGTATGCACAAGACCAAGTGTATCTGTGACGATGCCTCCTAAAAATGAGCCAATGGCAATACCGGCATTAAAGGCAGCGATATTCATAGCAGATGCGACGTCGACCGCTCCGGGTGTGTATCTTTCTGCAAAATCAACGACGGCTACTTGCAGCCCAGGTACATTCATGAAAGCAAACAGTCCCATCAGCATGACGGTTCCAATGCCTAACACTGTGAATCCAGCAGTGAAGCTAAGGATAAACAAGATAATGCTTTGGATGATAAACATATAGATCAGTGCTTTCATTGGCTGTTCATTAGCAGCTTTTCCGCCAATGACATTTCCGGCTGCGATCGTGATTCCGTATAAAAGCAGGATCAAGGCCACAGCCCCAGGCGCAAGACCTGTCACATGCTGCAAGAGAGGAGATAAATACGTGAAGACGACAAAGGTTCCTCCATACCCTGTGGCTGTAATGACGAATAAAAGCAAAATTCTTTTTGTTTTTAATAGGACAGCTTGATCTTTAAAAGATGTTTTCACCCCCTGCTTTAATTGAGACGGCACAAGAAAATAGTTGGATATCAGTGCGATCAGACCAATGATCACAATCACACCAAATGATGTCCGCCAGCCGAGCTCATGACCAAGAAATGTCCCGAATGGCACACCTGTCACAGTCGCTACTGTTAAACCAGTGAACATAAAGGCAATCGCGCTTGCCCGTTTTTCTTTCACGACAAGGCTTGCAGCAATCGTAGAACCGATGGACATGAAGATTCCATGGGACAAGGCTGAAATCACCCGGCCGATTAACAGCACTGAAAAAGTCGGGGCAATGGTGGCAAGTGTATTACCAATCAAAAAGACGAGCATAATGAGCAAAAGCAATGTCTTTCTTTTCATCGTTGAAGTAAGAGAAGTCAATATAGGCGCGCCAAATGTCACACCAAGTGCATATAAAGAGACAGTCCAGCCTGCCTGACTGACGCTCACTCCAAAGTCCTCTGAGATCATTGGCAAAAGACCGACACTAATGAACTCAGTTGTTCCTATAGCAAAAGCACTAATCGCTAGTGCGAGAAGAGCAAAATGGTTTTGCTTTTTCTTCATAAGTAAGTTCACATCCTTCTGTGATGACATTTTGATAGACGAAGCCGATCGGCAAGAGTTATTATCTAACATAGATGACGAAAAAAAAAGTACGTACTTTTTTGTAATATAGGTACTAAAAAGTGCCTGTTCGTACAAAGAGGAGTGAACATTCGATGGAAAAGAAAAAATATAATATCTCTGTGGAAGCAACGCTTGAGGTCATAGGCGGGAAGTGGAAGTGTGTGATTTTATGTCATTTGACACACGGGAAAAAACGGACGAGCGAATTGAAGCGGCTCATGCCAAACATCACACAAAAAATGCTCACGCAGCAGCTGAGAGAGCTTGAAAGTGATGGGGTCATTAACCGGATTGTCTATGAACAGGTGCCGCCTAAAGTGGAATATGAATTAAGTGAATACGGACAGTCGCTCGAAAGAATTCTCAATGCGCTATGCGATTGGGGAGCAGCTCATATTGAACGTGTGTATGGAGAGCCGCTTTCCGTGCTGGAAGACAGCATCTTAAATGAACAGTTTAAATAAAAGAGTCCCGCTTTCTTGTGAGAGCGGGACTCTTTGTCTTACATGCCTTTTTTCTGGTCGCGGTATTTCCCAGGAGTTGTACCTTCCAGCTTTTTAAAGGATCGGATGAAATTTTGCGGGTTTTTATATTTCAGTTTTTCCGAAATTTCTTTGACGGACATATCGGTTTCTACAAGCCAGTTTTTAGCGACATGGTGTCTGTAGGAAGAGAGATATTCACTAAAGGAGATATCCATTTCCTTTCTGAAAATGCTGCTTAAATAATTGGGATTGTAATGCAGGCGGGTGGCGATTTCATCCAATGTGAGATCTGAGTCGAATTCTTGATGAATGATATGAATGATTTTTTCTGAGATGTTTTTGTATTGTGAGTCTTCACGTGCAGCAAGCTGGTCAATAATTGGCCGAATGATTTCATGTTTCAGCCATGCTTCCGTATCTTCAAAGGTTTTAAATTCAAAAATCGTATCATAGAGCATTTTGTTATCTTCAACCTCAAATAATTCAATGCCCAGCAAATGCATCAGCTCAATTAAATTGTTTAAGAAACGAGCGAGGGCGATATGGTATTCGTGCGGTCCTGCATTTTTAGAAAAAATGGATTGCAGGAGCACATGTAAATAGTGATCCGCTTTGCCTTGATCGCCAGCTTTCATCGCATCAAATAAATCATGCTGCAGCTGCTTTGGAAAATGGGTTTTGAACGTCTTTCCTTGCTGGATATGCTCATATAAGATAATGGACTTTTTCTCTGCTTTGAGTCTGTATTTTAAGGCTTCTTTTCCTTCAATGTAAGCATGTTTTGCCATCGTGAGTTCCTTAAACTGGCGGCTGATCCCAATGCTGATCGATAAACCGAGCTCTTCTTCAATACGCTGCTGAATGCTTTCTGCTAATTGATTTAAATATTCAGTAAACTCTTCATCTGACTTTGAGTGGTTGAGGATAATCGTTGTTTGATGCTGATTGACAACGGTTGGCTGAAGGTGCTCCTCTTGCGGAATAATCTGCTCGATCAGTCCATTGATCGCAAATAAAAGCAAGTCAGCATCTTTTTTTTCATAAGGTGTTCCTTTTAACGTATCGATTTGGGTCACAAGCATAGACAAATGAGACCAGCCCTGAGGAAAGCCTAAGCTTTGGAACCGGTTGTTAACTTCTTCATCTGTCAGCTTTCCAAGCAGCAGCCGTACCATAAAGTATTGCTGTAAGTGTGTCACTTGCTGCTCAATCCGTTCCTCTAAATCATTGTTTTGATCTTTCATTTGTTTAATACTCGATTCAATCAACTCAAATTCATTTTGAAAAGGCTGTTTTTGCAAAAATGATTCATTACGTGCAAATGACTCGTATAATAAGCGGATTGGTTTATAAAAGTGTCTGGAACCAAACCATGAAAATAGTAATGAAAGCGCTAACAAAATGGTGCAGATAATAAAGGTAATCCACCCAATTGATTTCGTTTGCTGCTTAAGTTCTGGAATAGAAACGAAGGATAGGTACGTCCATTCATTATAATCTGATTTTTGAAATGTGATTTGATAGTTGAGTTCGTCGATCTTCATATCAAATTGCCCTGATCGTTTTTCAAGTGAGAGCACATGCTTGACGAAATCCTGATGTTTCAGCGATTCACCAATTTGTTCTTTGCGGTTATGTAGCAGCACTTTTCCGTTGGTATCGATGACAAACATACTATCTGATTGAGAGAAGTCAGGCATGTTATCAGCAATTACGCAGCTTGGAATGCTGGCGACAGCGATTCCCTTTTTTTGAACGCTGTTCATAGGCAGTTGTTTGATTAAATTCACATTGTACTTACAAAAGGATGCTTTTCCTTCTTTTGTCGCAACAAGTGGATTATTCTCTTCAAGTGCCCAGCTGGAGTGACTTGGTATATTGAGGTAAGAGGTCAGCGCTTTTTCTTGGTCTTCGCTTGTGACATGATAAAGCCCCGAATTGTTCATGTACCAGTCTTCCATTTTACTGACGAGTGTAATATTGGAAAGATCGGTGTCAAAGGTTTGCAGGTAGTTCAGTTCCTGCTGTACTTGATTATAAAGCTGAAATTGGTCTGGATTTAAAGGTTCTGCCAGTGTTTGAAGGAGAGGCGGCGAACTGACATAGTGAGTGAGAGAATGATCAACAGTTTTTAAAATATGCTCAATATTGGATTGCGTTTGTTTAACGCTGTCGAGCTTTTCATTTGAGATATTTTCAAGTGCTGTTTTTTGCGAATGCTGATAAGAAAAAATGCCGACAATGATAACAGGAATCGTACTAAGTATGAAAAAAAACGTCACTAGCTTGTAATAAAATTTGTACTGCCTTCTTTTCATAAAACCCCCCATTTCAAACAAAACAATCTTTTCCCCTTAATTTATTAATCCAAAAATCTGGTAGGTTTGTCAATAATCATTTTCTGAGATTAGGATCATTTTCTTATGTTTTATGTAACGTTTTGATCAGCATCACCTATGAAAATATGATCTGTTGATATGATTGTAGACGGATTTTTCATCCTTAAGATACAGTTAACACATGCATTAGCATGAGGGGAGGCTTTATCAATGAAAACAGAGGATGTCACTGCCAAGGGTGTGCCTGCGGCAGCTTTGAAAAGTGAAAAAAGAAAGCGCTTACTTAATCAATTGCTAAGTCAAAAGTTTTTGTATTTAATGATTTTGCCGGGGCTCATTTATTTTATTGTTTTTAAATATGTGCCAATGTGGGGGCTCATCATTGCCTTTCAAGATTACCAGCCGTTTCTCGGCATTCTTGGCAGTGAGTGGGTTGGCTTCAAACACTTTATTCGATTGTTCACAGAACCAACATTTTTCATCTTATTAAAAAATACACTGATTTTATTTGCCATGAATGTCGTGATTTTCTTTCCAATTCCGATCTTATTAGCGCTTCTTTTAAACGAAGTGAGATTGGCATTGTTTAAGAAATTTGTACAGACGATGATTTATATTCCTCACTTCATGTCATGGGTGATTGTCGTGTCCTTATCTTTTGTTTTGTTAACAGTAGATGGCGGGTTAATGAATGAATTGATTGCTTTCTTTGGTGGAGAAAAGATTAACTTCCTTCTTAGTCAGGAATGGTTTAGACCGATGTACATTTTACAGGTCATCTGGCGGGAAGCAGGATGGTCAACAATCATTTACCTTGCGGCGATTACAGCGGTAGATCCGCAGCTATATGAAGCAGCAAAAATGGATGGGGCCGGAAGACTGAGACAAATGTGGCACATCACACTTCCTGCCATTAAAAGTGTCATTGTGGTTCTGCTTATTTTAAAAATCGGTGATACGCTTGAGCTTGGCTTTGAGCATGTCTATCTATTACTGAACGCAACGAACCGGGAAGTAGCGGAGATTTTTGATACGTACGTCTATACAGCAGGTCTTAAGCAAGGACAATTCAGCTATAGTACCGCTGTTGGTTTATTTAAAGCAGCTGTTGGACTTATTTTGGTCATGCTGGCAAACCGTTTAGCGAAGAAATTCGGGGAAGAAGGTATTTATTAAAAAGGGAGATGAGGAAGAATGACTTTATCGATTGAAAAGGGATCACCGCTTGAGCATGCAGAGAAATTAGCACAAACCATTATGAAAGCGTATACACCAATAGAGCTGCCGCCAGCTGGAAGATGGCATTATCATCAAGGCGTTTTCCTTTGCGGCGTCATGAAGCTATATGAGGCAACAGGGAACGAGGCGTATTTCGATTATGTGAAAAACTATGCGGACTCCCTCATTGATGAGTACGGTAATCTGTTATTTCGCAGGGATGAGCTTGATGCCATTCAAGCAGGACTCATTTTATTCCCTCTTTACGAACGAACGAGAGAGAAGCGGTATGTGCTGGCGGCGGAGAAGCTGCGCGGACTATATCGTACGCTAAACCGCACGTCTGAGGGCGGATTTTGGCATAAAGACAATTATGCTTATCAAATGTGGCTCGATGGTCTCTACATGGGCGGTCCTTTTGCCTTAAAGTATGCACAGCTTAAAGGTGAAGAGTCGCTAGTGGATATGGTCATCCATCAAGAGCATCTCATGAGAAAGCATACGAAAGATGAACAAACAGGTCTGTATTATCACGCGTGGGATGAACGAAAAACGATGCCATGGGCTGATCAAAAGACAGGCTGTTCCCCAGAGTTTTGGGCAAGATCGTTTGGCTGGTATGTCCTTGCATTAGCAGATATGATCGAGGACTTGCCCGAGCATCATGAAAGGCGGAAGGTGTGGAAGGAAACGCTGACAGACATGCTGGAAAGTGTGGCAAAGTACCAGGATCAAAAGACAGGTCTCTGGCATCAAATCATTGATAAAGGAAATCACAGTGACAATTGGCTTGAAAGCTCGGGATCGTGTTTATTCATGTATGCCATGGCAAAGGCCATGAATGAAGGGTATGTAGGTCTCCGTTATGTTGATCATGTGGTCAGAGCATATCAAGGCTTGATTCAGCATAAGACGGCTGAGAAAGAAAATGGTGATTTTACCATCAATGATATTTGTATTGGAACATCTGCGGGATTTTATGATTACTACGTTGGAAGAGAGCGGAGCACTAATGACTTGCACGGGGCAGGCGCTTTTATTATGGCGTTAACTGAGCTAGAAAAGCTGTCTGTTTTTCAAAAGGCATGAGGAGGCAAAAAAGAGCCGCCGTATGGCTCATCAGTATCATCGCTGCCCTTTGTTTATCTGCCTGTCAGGGGAAAACAAACGGGATCGATGTTCTGATTTTTTCTGATATGTCAAAGGGGATGAAGGATCAATTAGTGGCGAAGGCTTTTCAGCCGGAACAAGAGACGTATAGCGTCCACATCTTTCCGGCGATTCCTGAAAAGCTTCTTGTTGAAATTACCTCAAAAGAGGGGGACGTGATGCTTGTTCCAGAAGAAATGTTTAGAACATATGATGATCCTGAAAGCTTTCAGCTGCTTGAAGAGATGGAAATAGGCGGTCAAGCAGCAGGACCATATACGGTCGATGACAAAAAGACAGGGAAAACGGTCGATTATGCGGTTCAAATCAATAAAGGAAAGAAAAAACTAAACGGCTATACCTTTCAACTACACCGAGATATGGTCGCTTTCATTCCCGTGTATGCTGATAAGACGGAAGAGGCGCTGTCTCTTATGAAACAGCTTCGTGAAAACCAATAGAAAATGGGGTGGGGAATGTGAAACGGGTCGTGATTTGCGGGCTGAGCCATCGTGCGTTCAATATGTTTATTAAACCGCTCACAGAGGATTTCAATGAGCATTATCGGATTACAGGGCTCCTAGATATAGATCATCAGCGGTATATACTTTGTCAGGAGCGTTTTCCATCACTCCGGGGCGTTTCGTTTTTTCATGAAGATGCATTTGATCAGATGGTCAAGGAAACAAAGCCAGATATCGTCATTGTGGCAGGCAGGGATGACACCCATGTCACATATATCATGCAGGCACTTGACCATGATCTAGATGTCATCACTGAAAAGCCGATGGTGACAACAGCAAAAGACGCCAAAAAAGTGATGGAAAAAGAGGCGGAAAGTAAAGGGAAGGTCACGGTCACCTTTAATTATCGCTACAATCCTTTCCATCGAAAAGTAAAAGAACTTATTTTAGACGGGAAAATTGGAAGGGTCACATCTGTTGAACTGAGCTGGCTCATTGATACGTACCATGGTGCTAGTTATTTCAAAAGGTGGAACCGCACACGTCAATTTTCTGGCGGGCTGTCCATTCATAAGTCGACGCATCATTTTGATTTGGTCAACTGGTGGATTGATCAAAAGCCGAAGCAAGTATTTGCTTACGGGGCGCTGAACTATTACGGCAGCGAAAGCCCTTGGAATCCCTTGCAGGGGGAGGAAAATAGATTTTGCGGAACATGTCATGTGAAGGATATATGTCACTATGAAGCAAGGTGGAATCCGCGGGTTGAGCGCTCGAAGGTGGAGGACGACCATATTGAATCCGGTCAGGAGCAAACGCAGCAGTACTCAAACTATCGCCCTGATGCCTGCATTTTTGATCAGGAAATTGATATTGAGGATACATATGTGGCGTCAGTCGCTTATGACCAAGGGGCTTTGCTCAGCTATTCGATTCAATTCTCAGCCCCATATGAAGGCTATCGTCTTGCCATTAATGGGACGAAGGGACGTATTGAAACAAATGAGTTTCATGTGCCATCAAGAATTCCTTTTCAATTCCCAGAACAAACAATTTCTTATTACCCGATGTTTGGATCAAAGGAGACGATTGAAGTCGTAAAGCAGCCAGGCGGACATGGCGGAGGAGATCCTCTGCTTTTGGCTGATTTATTTATAGGAAAAGATCCCTTGATTCACTATGACATCTTAGCAGGAGTAGAGGCTGGTGCTTATTCGATTGCTCTTGGGGAAGGCATGTGGCGCTCTGTCGCAGAAAAGCGCCCAATTGAAATCGATGAATTGTTCCATAAAGAGACGGTGTAAAGAGAAAGAGAGGAGGGGAAGGAGATGGATCATGATGGTTCAATGAGCAGAATGCTGAGGATGTGTGATTGGGTGATGAGGCTCGCCTATACGAATTTGTTATGGCTTTTGTTCACCATCCTGGGGCTTGGCGTATTTGGCTTGATGCCTGCGACCACTGCGTTATTTTCCGTGATGAGAAAGTGGATTCAAGGGCATGAGCAGGTCAATGTATTCCGCACTTTTTGGAAGGTATTCAGGGAGGAGTTTATACGCTCTAACATCATTGGAGTGGTGCTATGCATCATTGGAACGATTATTTATGTCGACCTTGCTTATATCTATCCGGCGAGCTGGCTCTTACATGTGCTTCGCTTTGCTATATATATTTTCGGTTTTCTGTTTATTGTGAGCTTATTTTATATTTTTCCGCTGCTTGCGCATTACGATTGGAAAAAACGTCTCTATCTGAAATTCTCTCTTCTGCTCGGTATCTCATATTTGCAATATACACTCTCTATGCTTGTTTTCTCTGCTGTGCTGTTTATTCTGTTTGCTTATTTACCGGGAATCGTGCCGTTTTTCAGTGTGAGCATACTCGCCTATGGTCATATGTGGCTGGCCTATCAAGTCTTTAAAAAGGTAGAGTTTGAAATTGAGCACGAGACAGCCGAAGTGAAGAAGCGGCTGCCGTCTTTCCTTCAATCAAAGCGGGTGAATACGCAGTGAAGTGAATCATTTGCTATAATGGTGTCACCGTAATGAAAAGGAGAGATGAGAGTCGTGTCAGTGAAAGAAATTTCAATAGAAGAATTAAAACAAAAGCTGGAGCAGGAAGACGCCATTCAGCTTATCGATGTACGTGAGGATGAAGAGGTAGCAGAAGGTATGATCCCGGAAGCCATCCACATTCGAATGGGCGATATCCCTGAGAAGCTGGATGTATTCGATCAAACGCAGGAATATTATATTATTTGCCGTTCTGGTAAACGTAGTGAAAATGTCTGCTATTACCTAGAAGATCAAGGCTACCAAGCGACAAATGTCGTTGGCGGGATGCTTGCTTGGACAGGAGAAACAAAACCGAAGCTGTAAATAGAAGGCCTTTCATCTTAACGATGAAAGGTTTTTTTGTTCATATGCCTCTTTCTATGTGCATAAAGATAGAGTAGCGAGAGAAGGGAGAGTGGCATAGGTGCTAAAGGTAGCTGTATTTGATGAAGAGCATGAGAAAGATTTGCAGAGTGAAATCAATCATTTTTTAAAAGGAATGGATGACGACCAAATCATTGACATCAAGTACAATGTAGCGGTGATCTGTGAGCAGGGAGGGGAACAGCTCTACTGTTTTTCTGCACTCATTTTATATAAAAAATAGACAGCTCAAAAAAGGACCTGCTTGAAGGGTCCTTTTTCTTTGGTTAGCTGGCGTCAATATATAAACGATGCTTGTTGCAGTGAACACATTGAAAGAGGTAGCCTTGTAAGTCTCCTCCGTTGACGAGCCATTGCTTTAGGTTCTCTTTTGTTAATCCTTCGCCGCTGCAAATGTCTTCGATATCCTCGGCGAGTTCTTCCTCTAGATGTTCAATCTCTTTCCAGCCGACATACTGGACGATTGCGCAAAAATCTCCGCAATGACTTAACCAATATTCCTGCTGCCATCCGCGATAGCCTGGCGTTCTGAAGATCAGCTCATCTATATATTCCTCTTGATCGACATCATCACAGCTCGCATCGTCTTGAAAGGTTCCATTGTATTTTTTCGCTGCTGATCCATCTTTAATGCACCAAGGACAAATTCCCTCCACATCTTCCACAGTATAAAAAGGGCCATGGTACACATAATCTCTTTCTTTCTCACAAACAGGACATGTTGTATGCTCTTTTTTGATCACGTTTAACGAAACTGGATCTGGGTTGTACTTGAACGTAGGTAACGTCATATAAACCTCCATTATGTAGAAAGTGATGATTCATCACTATTTCAAAGGAATCCTCAAGCTCGCGACAATCTTAAATTGTATATATAGAAAAAAGCCGTTCGGATAAGGAACGGCTTTTTCTCGCTTGCGATTATGCTTTTTTTACTCTTGGACTTCTTGGTTTATTGACTTGATTGGTTTGTTTGATGATTCTTCGTTCATCATTTAGTGATTTATACAGCGAGACAATCATCAATATAATGACAACGGAGAACGGTAAGGCTGCGAGCTTGGCTGTATTTTGCAGGGCTTCAAGTCCCCCTGAAAATAAAAGCACAGCAGCAACAGCCGATTGTATAATGCCCCAGCTGACTTTGACACTGCCAGAAGGGTTCAATGATCCGTAGGTTGTCTGCATTCCAAGCACAAATGTAGCTGAATCAGCCGATGTAATAAAGAATACGGCGATTAAAATGAGTGCCAGTATCGATGTAATCATCGCCAGCGGATATTCATTCAGTACACCGAAGAGCATCGTTTCAGTTGAAAGACCTGCAACATCGACAATATTCTTTTGCTGTAAGTCCATTGCAGATACACCGAAAATCGAGAACCATAGGAATACTAGGATGGAAGGAGCGACTAAGACACCCACTAAAAATTCGCGAATTGTCCGCCCGCGAGACACTCTAGCGATAAAGATCCCGACAAATGGAGCCCAAGAAATCCACCATGCCCAATAAAAGATCGTCCATCCATTAATCCATTCTCTCTTTTCAGGATCATTGGGAGATAGACGAAAGCTCATTTGAACGATATTGGATAAGTATTGTCCAATCGAATCAGTAAAAGAATTTAAGATAAAAACAGTTGGACCTACCAAAAGTAAGAAAAACATCAGAACAGCTGCTAATACCATATTGATATTACTTAAGTATTTAATGCCTTTTCCAATCCCGCTTAAAGCAGATGCAAGGAAAAGCACTGTCACAATGATAATAATGATCAATTGTGTGCTAAAGGCAATTGGAATATGAAAAAGGTAATTCAATCCACCATTTATTTGTGCCGCGCCTAATCCTAGGCTTGTTGCAACACCAACCACAGTTGCAAATACTGCAATACAATCGATGGTTTTACCGATCCATCCGTGAATTTTATTTCCTAAAACGGGCTGCAGCGTTGCACTGATTAAGCCAGGTGCATCTTTTCTAAATTTAAAGTAAGCAATGCAAAGTGCAACAATGGCATAAATAGCCCATGCATGAAGCCCCCAGTGGAAAAATGTATAGCGAAGGGAATCGCGGAAGGCCTGAGCTGTTTCAGTCTCTCCTGTTGGTGACTGAATAGCATAGTGGCTGATCGGTTCAGCTGCTCCGTAAAAAACAAGACCAATTCCCATACCGGCACTAAATAGCATAGCAAACCAAGAAAATAAACCAAATTCAGGCTCTTCCCCGGGTTTTCCTAGCGTAATCTTACCGATTGGGCTAAAGATAAAGAATAGACAAAAGCCGACAAGCAGTGATACCACTAACAAGTAATACCAGCCAAAGTCATTTGTAATGTATGTTTGAATTTGATCTGTGACATTTTGCAATGTGTCTGGAGAAAACGCTCCCCACATCACGGCAACAAATGTGATCGCAATCACAATCCAAAATACACTTGATACGTTTTTCACACCATCTCACTCTCCTGTTGTTCTACACGTTTAAGCAGAGGACTTCGCTTAATATCCCCTAACTCAACTTATTTCAAACAAAAAGAGGCGAGCTTCTCACTCGACCTCTACTTTACCGTAACATGTTTTGCTTTCATTTATCAACTATCGATATGGGAAGACGATTTTTCCTCAATTCGTTTACGAAGACGGTAGACATATTCTTTTAAACATACTGCGAAAATGGTAAACGCCAAAACAATGGCGACTTTTAACGGGGTAATGGACAGCTTCAAGAAAACAGCAGCTGTCAAACTGATAACGACCGCAAGAACAATCGGTAATGCACGTCTGATCATTGATCTCTCTCCTTTGCTTCTAGTGCAGCATTCATGCCGGCAAGCCTGCCTGTCACAAGTGCTGATGTGATATTGTAGCCGCCTGTGTAGCCATGGATGTCTAAAATTTCTCCGCAGAAATAAAGACCGGGCATTTTTTTAGACGCCATTTTCTTCGGTTCAATTTCCTTCACAGAAACGCCGCCTCCTGTCACAAACGCTTTGTCCAAGGATAGCGTACCATTTGCATGCACAATAAAATGTTTGCAATCATGGGCAAATGCACGCAGTTTATCCTTGGCTAGACCAGAGAATGTGTCTTGTGGATCAATCCCGTTCCGTTCTAACAGAAACAATAAATAGCGTTCTTGCATCCAAGACTTGAGGACATTTTTAATGGCTTTCTTCGGTTCATCTTTTAGGTCGCGATGAAGCTTTTGGAACAGCTCCTCGTCATTCAGCTTCGGATATAAGTCAATTTGAAGACGTACACTCGGCTGTTTTTTCAATTCCTTCACAACAAATCCACTGCATCTAAGAACAGCTGGACCTGATAAACCAAAGTGAGTAAAAATCATATCCATGACGTGTGTGACGACGGGTTTCCCTTTTTTATTTAAAACACTGACAGCCACACTTCTTAAAGAAAGACCTTGAAGCACTTTTTCTTTAATAAATCGTTCATCGGATGTGACCGGTACCTCTGTTGGGAAGAGCTCTGTAATGGTATGACCGGCTGCTTCTGCCCATGCATAGCCGTCACCAGTAGAGCCGGTATGCGGCACACTTTTTCCGCCGACAGCAATGACGACAGACTTACTTGAAATTTTTTCATCATTATTTGTAACAATTCCAGCTGCTTGTCCGTCTTGATACAGAACTGTTTTAATTTTTTCGTTCGTTCGAATGGTGACATTGAGGGCTCGGAGCCTGTCTAGAAGGGCATCCACAACAGATTGTGCTTTGTTTGAGACAGGGAACATACGTCCATGGTCTTCTTCTTTTAGTTCAATGCCAAGGTTTTCAAAAAACGAAATAATATCCTCGTTGTTGAACTCAGAAAATGCACTATATAGAAAACGGCCGTTTCCGGGTATATGCTTGATGATTTCTTCTACTGGAAGGCGATTGGTGACGTTACAGCGTCCGCCGCCAGAAATGGCCAGCTTTCTGCCAAGTTTGTTTCCTTTGTCAATTAACAAAACAGTAGCGCCGTGCTCTGCTGATGCAATCGCGGCCATCAGCCCAGAAGGTCCGCCGCCAATGACAATGACATCATAATGTTTCATGTTACATTCCTCTTTCTACTTTCAGTCATTTTTCTATTATAACGAAGATTAGGGAAGGCTGAAATATGAATTGATTGGTTTTGTGACTTCCGTATTGGATTTGTTACCTGTGTGTTGAATTGATGTGGTAAAATAGTTAAGTTGAATATTCATTAGAAAAATGGTGGTTAAGCGCATGTCTAATAAACTGCTTCGTGGTACGTTGGTTTTAACGATAGGGACGTATCTCTCTCGTATTCTGGGTATGATTTATTTAATTCCATTTAGCGCAATGGTTGGAGCAACTGGTGGAGCGTTATTCCAATATGGATACAATCAATATACGATCTTTTTAAGTATTGCTACGCTTGGTTTTCCAACAGCGGTATCAAAATTTGTTTCCAAATATAATGCGATCGGCGATTATGAGACAACAAGAAAAATGTTCAGGGCGGGTATGTCGGTCATGCTTGTCACCGGGATTATCGCCTTTTCTATTTTATATTTGTCCGCACCGATTTTTGCCAAAATTCAGCTTGGCGGATCAAATGAAACAGGCGGTTTGACTGTCGATCAAGTAGTATATGTGATTCGAATGGTCAGCTTAGGTCTTTTGGTTGTACCGATCATGAGTCTTGTACGCGGGTTCTTCCAAGGACACTCCATGATGGGACCGACAGCTGTTTCCCAAGTGATTGAACAGCTTGTCAGAATCATCTTCCTATTAACGGCGACGTTTATTATTTTAAAGGTGCTTGACGGCGGGCTTGTCATTGCTGTCGGATATGCAACATTTGCCGCACTGATCGGTGCATTTGGCGGTTTATTCACGCTTTATTTATATTGGCTGAAGCGGAAAGACCGGCTCTTAGCTATGCAGCCGAATACAGGCTCTCACTCTGAATTATCTTATAAGCAAATGTTTACAGAGCTGTTTAGCTATGCAGCGCCGTATGTATTTGTTGGACTTGCGATTCCAATTTATTCTTATATCGATACAAACACAATTAACAGAGCCATGATTGCATCAGGACATCAGGATATTAGTACAGCGGTATTGTCCATTGTGACGTTATATTTACCGAAGCTCGTGATGATTCCTGTGTCACTTGCAACAGCGTTTGGCTTAACCTTGATTCCGACGATAACGGAATCATTTACAGCACGTAATTACAAGCTGCTCAATAGACAAATTGATCAGACGATGCAAGTCATTTTATTTTTCGTGCTGCCTGCTTCATTTGGTATCTCTGCATTGGCTGGACCGGTTTATTGGTTTTTCTATCCGTCTGTTCATCCTGAGATTGGGATCTCCATTTTGTTCTGGTATGCACCTGTTGCATTATTGTTTTCTTTATTCACCATTAATGCAGCGATTCTGCAAGGGATCAACAAACAAAAATTTGCCATCGTCAGTCTTTTGTTAGGGATCATTATTAAAACGGTTCTGAACATCCCGCTGATCAGCTGGCTGCAAGGAAATGGTTCTGTACTTGCAACAGCATTAGGCTACAGTGCGTCCATCTTGTATATGTTTATCATGATTAAACGCCATGCCGGCTATTCGTTCCGCAGAATTTTCAAACGTTTTATTCTCATTGGTATTTTAACGGCGATCATGGCTGTCGTGGCATATGTGACAAGTCAACTTGTGAGCCAAGTGATTTCTTATGAAGGCGGAATTGTACAAGCGGGTATCGTCATTTTGATTTCCATGATCACTGGCGGCGGTGTGTATATGTTCTTGTCTTATAAGGTGGGATTACTAGAGCGTGTACTTGGCAGCCGTATGCCGAAATTTTTAAGAAAAAAGAGTTAAGAAGAGGTAGATATTCATGAGGCTTGATAAATTACTTGCTAACAGCGGCTTTGGTTCAAGAAAAGATGTGAAAAAGCTTGTCAAGGCCCGGGCGGTCACAGTGAATGGAGAAGTGGCAAAGCAGGTGAAAGATCATGTTGATCCATCAAATGATGAAGTGCTCGTACACGGAGAGCGTGTAGAATATAAAGAATTCATTTACTTAATGATGAACAAGCCAGACGGGGTGATCTCGGCAACTGAAGATCTGCGGGATGAAACGGTTGTCGATTTACTTGAGCCGGAGGATATCGCAAGGGAGCCATTCCCTGTGGGGAGACTGGATAAGGATACGGTCGGTCTCCTTCTCCTCACAAATGATGGACAGCTTGCTCATCAATTACTTTCTCCAAAAAAGCATGTGCCAAAAATGTATGAGGTTCATTTGAAATATCCTTTAGGAGATCAAGACATTAAGCGTCTTGAAGAGGGCGTTGTCATCTTAGATGATTATCACACGAAGCCGGCGAAGGTGGAAGTAGATGCGAATGAAGACGAAGATACACGCATCCGTTTAACGATTACTGAAGGGAAGTACCATCAAGTGAAGCTGATGGCGCAAGCGGTGGGAAATGAAGTGATCTTTTTAAAAAGGCTCTCGATGGGGGCTGTCTCTTTAGATGAAGATCTAGCACCTGGAGAGTACCGTGAATTGACGGATGAAGAATTAGACAGCTTAATGAATCGTGAATAACATAAGAACAAAAGAAAAGAACCGGCATATCGCCGGTTCTTTTTGTTATATGGACAATTCATTATACGCTTAAGATGATATTTTTACTTTTTTTCTCGTTGTTTCCCATTTGCCTCTGCTTGGACTATGAACAAGATCGTTATAGGCAAGCACGTTTAAGTCTCTTTGAATGGTTCTAGGTGTGATCCCGAATTCATCAACCAGCTCTTGTGTCGTCACAAGACCTTTCTCTTGAATGAACATATAGACTGATTTGATTCGAGTCATCATACGGTTTGTTGAAGGTTTCAAAAAACCACTCCCTATCAATAAGATCGGATGGACTTGACTAACCACAACTTACTACACTAAAACTGCGAAATAAGGACATGCAACAATGGTAAATGTTCGTGTTTGTTAATGTTTTATTCTATTATACACGTTATTATGCATCTAGTTCCACCAAAAAGTCAACTTTACGTGTTTTTAAACTTGTCTTCATGAAATGAAATATGGTATATATCATGATTTGAATCCGGTTACAACCCAATAATGATAAGGGATGCGATTGGAGCTGACATTTTCAAATGTCCGAAAAATAAACACAGAAAATTTACAAAATAAAAAATTCAGTGAAGCAAAAAGACACATTCCATGTGAGGATGTGCCTTTTTTGTTTCTGTTATCCTTCTAAGAAAAAGAGCTGAATGAAAAATAAGACCGCAAAGATGAGAACAAGCACATGTACTTCTCTCCATTTCCCTTTCGCCAATTTCACAAGCGGATATGAAATAAATCCAAGTGAAATCCCTGTAGAGATACTAGAAGTCAGCGGCATCGAAAGAATGACAAGAAAAGCAGGGAATGCTTCGTCTAGTTCGTTCCAGCGAATGCGTGACACTGAGTTCATCATCAAACAGCCAACAATGATTAAAACAGGTGATGTGATGGATGGTAAAGAAGAAATCGCTTGAACGAGCGGGCCAAAAAATAATGCCACAATAAACAGTGCAGCGACCGTTAGAGACGTCAGCCCAGTTCTTCCGCCAGCAGCAACTCCTGATGATGATTCAATATAAGCAGTGGTTGGGCTTGTACCAAACATAGAACCAACCGTCGTTGCAGCCGAGTCAGCGAGCAGGGCTCTGCGCACTTTTGGCAGCTGGCCATTTTTCATTAATCCGGCTTGTTCTGCAACGCCGATCATCGTGCCTGTTGTATCAAAAATCGTCACCAGTAAGAAGGAGAAGACGACGGCATACAAATGATGAGAGAACACGTCACCAAAGGCAGAGATCGGATTTGTAATCAGCATGCCTTCAGGCAGTGCAGGGATGTCCATCAGTGTTTTAGGGAAATGAAGCTGGCCGGTTGCGAGCGCAATCAATGTGGTCGCTAACATACCGATAAACAGTGCACCATTTATTTGCAGAACCATTAAAATAACCGAAATCATTAAGCCGACAAGCGTTAAAATGACAACAGGCGAGCTTAAATTGCCAAGCTTCACAAGGTTTTCTGGATCAGCAGCGATGATCCCAGACTGACGGAGGCCGATGAACGCAATGAAAAGCCCAATTCCTGCTGTAATGCCGTACTTTAAATTATCTGGAATGGCTTGAATCAGTTGTTTTCTAAGGGATGTTAACGATAAAATAATAAAGAGTATACCAGCAACAAATACCGCACTAAACGCTGTTTGATAGCTGATGCCGCCACCGCCGACAACGGTAAAGGTGAAATAGACATTCAGCCCCATGCCTGGTGCAATGGCAATCGGATAGTTTGCAAATAGTGCCATCCAGAGCGTACCGACAACAGCAGCAATGATTGTTGCAGTAAAGACTTGGTCAAAAGGAATACCTGCTTTTGAAAGAATTCCCGGGTTGACGGCAACAATATAGACCATAGTAAAGAATGTCGTCATACCAGCGATGATTTCTTTCTTTATGTTGGTTTGATTTTCTTTTAACTGAAACATAAAATCCTCCATTTACGAACATTATTACAAAACAATTAATATAATATTCGTTTTAAGGGTGGATTGCAACCTTTTTTCAAGGAGGAATGGAAAAATGAATTGGGAAGCTGAAGTAATACGAAAAAAAGACGATTTGATCAAGGACACACAATCTTTTTTACAAATTGAAAGTGTCCTTGATGAAGAAGGCGGCAAGGAAGGAAAGCCATTTGGTGAAAAAGTCGATGATGCCCTGCAGTATATGCTGAAAAAAGGGGAAGACGAAGGCTTCACAGTCAAGAATGTCGACGGCTATGCGGGTCATATTGAATATGGGGAAGGCGATGACATTGTAGGTGTGCTTTGCCATGTGGACGTGGTGCCTGCTGGTGACGGCTGGACAACCCCGCCATTTTCAGCTGACATCAGAGAAAATAAAATCTTTGCACGCGGGGCTATTGATGACAAAGGCCCAACCATGGCGGCATTTTATGCGCTGAAGATCTTAAAAGATTCTGGTCTGCAGCTGTCGAAAAAAATCCGCATGATCATTGGAACAGATGAAGAAAGTGATTGGCGCTGTGTGGATCATTATTTCAAGCATGAGCCAATGCCGCAAATTGGATTTGCACCAGATGCCGATTTTCCGATTATTCATGCGGAAAAAGGGATCATTGATGCGGTTGTGTCATTTACATATCAACAAACAGCGAATCATCAGCGCTATACGCTGAAGCAATTTACATCGGGTATGAGGCTCAATATGGTGCCGGATGAGGCAGCTGCTACTGTGACTGCTGCACAGGAACACGATGCTGAATCATTAAAAACAGCCTTCGAAGCCTATCTTGCTGATCATCAATTATCTGGTGAGGTAAAAAGCGCAGCAGATGGACTGCATTTTACATTAAAAGGGGTGTCCGTTCATGCCATGGAGCCGGCGCATGGGACAAATGCGGGCATTCATATGGCGAATTTCTTATGCGGACACGAATTAGATGAGCAGGGACTTGCCTTTACTTCCCAAATCAACGCTTTATTTGATCAAGATACAAGAGGACAAAAGCTGGGAATTGCTTGCAAAGATGAGATTAGTGGAGATTTGACGTTGAATGTTGGGACAATCCGCTTTAAACAGAATGAGGAAGCAAAGCTAGGGTTAAATGTCCGCTATCCAGTAACAGCAGACGGCAAGGACGTCAAAAAAGGAATTGAAAGCATCAAAGGGGCAGCCCTGCTAAAATTCGAAGACAGCCCTCCGCATCACGTCTCAAAAGATCATCCGCTTGTGAAAACCTTGCAGCGGGTATATGAGGAACAAACGGGAGATCCTGCAACCCTTATTGCCATTGGGGGAGGAACGTATGCAAGATCTTTAGAAGCAGGCGTTGCCTTTGGACCTTTATTTCCTGGCAGGCCAGACTGCGCCCATCAAAAGGATGAATATATTGAAATTGATGACTTACTGAGAGCAGCAGCTCTTTACGCACAAGCTATGTATGAATTAGCAAAATAGAAATGGAAAAGAGAAGAGGGGATTCATAGTGAAAAAAATGTTCTTATGCTCTTCATTCAAAGACAGCTATTCTCTCTTATCTGACTTTGCGGGGGAATCATTAAAAGGAAAGCACGTGACTTTCTTTCCAACGGCAAGTGCTGTAGAAGAAGTCACGCACTATGTAGAGGCAGCGAAGGAAGCCTTTCAGCAATTAGGGATGCAGCTTGAGACTGTGCAGATAGATGAACAGTCCGCTGAAGAGATCTCGCAGATGATCAAACAAAATGATGTGATCTACGTGTCAGGAGGCAACACGTTTTATTTATTGCAGGAATTAAGAAAGCATCGTCTCGATGACGTGTTGAAAGAAGAAATCAACAACGGCAAGCTGTACATCGGAGAGTCTGCTGGGAGTATTATCATGGCGCCAAGCATTGAATATATCTCTCTGATGGATGATCAAAAGAAGGCACCGGAGCTTTCATCATATCAAGCTTTCAATGAAATAAGCCGCTATCCAGTACCGCATATGCACAATACCTATTTAGGCGAGGCTGCGCAGCAAATCACAGAGAAGCATCAGCAGACGCTTGATTTATGTCCGCTTACTGATGAACAGGCTTTACTTATCAGAGGGGAACAGGCTGAAGTGAAATCTGTCAAAGCATCTTAACCGTGAAATGAAGAAAAAGGAACAGGGATTCATCGCCCTGTTCCTTTTTTAATTTTGAAAAACATCACTGGATAAGTATCGTTCGCCCGTATCTGCTGTCATACAGATCACAATTTGATCTGCCGGCAATTGCTTGGCTGTTTCAATGGCTGCATAGCAAGCCGCCCCAGAGGATGGGCCTACCAAAATTCCTTCAAGCTGAGCGAGCTGCCGTGTGATGTGGTACGCATCTTCGTCACTTACTTGCACGATGTCATCATAGACGTGCTCGTTTAAAATATGGGGGATAAATCCTGGGCTTGTGCCAACGAGCTTATGCTTCCCAGGTTTCCCGCCAGATAAGACAGGGGAGCCCTTAGGCTCTGCCACACGGATGGTTAAATGAGGGAATGCCTTTTTTAATTCCTCTCCAGTTCCTGTAATAGTACCGCCAGTTCCAGCTGTTGCGATAAAGGCTCCAAGAGGCTGTCCAAGTTGTTTCACAGCTTCCATAATTTCGACTGCTGTTGTGCCTCTATGTGCATCTGGGTTCGCTCTATTGTCAAACTGCATGGGAATAAAGCTGTGAGGAATTTGAGCAGCCAGTTCCTCAGCCTTGCGGATGCAGCCCGGCATTTTTTCTTCTCCTGGGGTTAAGACGACCTGCGCCCCGTATGCCTTCAAAATATTGATTCTTTCCTTTGTCATCGTATCAGGCATGACAAGGATGGCTTTGTAGCCTCTTGCGGCGGCATTCATGGCTAAACCAATCCCTGTATTCCCGCTCGTAGGCTCAATAATGGTTGCTCCTTTTGTGAGTTTCCCTTGTTTTTCTGCCTCGACGATCATATTGTAAGCCGCGCGGTCTTTTACACTTCCGCTCGGATTAAATGATTCCAGCTTTAAGTAAACAGCCGCCGCATTTTCTGGCTGGAGCCGCTGTAATTTGACAAGTGGTGTATCGCCAATCAGCTCAGCTATATTTTGTGCAACTTTCATCAGATGACACCCTTTCTTCTCATTCCGCATTTCTTTAGTTATACTATCATCAATGGGGATTCGTAAAGTTTGTTAAAAAAGGACAGGTGATATTGTGTCAGAAAGCCGTCATTATTTTATAGGGATTCACATCCCTGAACAACTTGCGCATCAAATCAAACAAGACATTGATCAAAGGAGCGGACTGTTCTTTCAAAAATGGACAGCACCACATGATTATCATGTGACCCTTATCTTTTTAGGCGCCATTCCAGAAGAGCGTTTAAAAAAGATCATCCAGCTGCTTGACATCCTTTCAAATGAAGCGTCTGCATTTCCACTAGAGCTGAATGAGGTAGGGCAGTTTGGTGCGAAAGAACGCCCAAGAGTCTTTTTTGCAAAGCCTCATGAAAGTGAGCCGCTCATGCATTTAAGAGAAAAGGTAAAGGAAGCCGTCTTGTCAGCAGGACACCCTGTTGAAAAGAGACCGTTTCATCCGCATATGACGATTGCGCGCAAATGGAATGCGGATGACCCTTATGAAAAGCAAGCTCCTTTACGCAAAGAGCCATATGTGATGGAGGTTTCTCGTATCACTTTATTTGAAATACGTCCGAAGGAAACCCCTCGTTATCACGCAATCAAACAATTTACACTACATAAATGATTCTAGAAGTTGGAGTGAGCAGCAGATGGCGCAAATTATCAAAATTCAAGATTATATATCACGATATGAACAAGACCCGCATCACTATATCAATCAATTCAATCGGTTGAAAAAACAAAGATGGGACGAGTTAAAAAAGGCTTCAAAAGAGGAGGCGCAGCAACCGTTTGATCAAATTCCTCAACAAGCGCCAGAACAAGAGGAAGAAAAGAGAAAGAAATTCTCCTTAAAGAGAAAGCAAAAAGAAGCCGATATGAAAAAGGAACGGGACCTGAGTCTTTTTAACGAGCCGACAGATATAGAGCAAGGGGTTTTCAGAAACGTTCCTGCCGATGAAACGAAGCTGATTCACTTTTTTAAGGATCATCTCTTTGAAGTGCAATTAAAATGGGCGAGTTCGACGATTTCACATATTTCAACCGTTTCCCATCATATTCGGTATGATGAAAAGCTGCGGATGCTTGCAAGGCAGCTTCCGGATTCTTATTTTGTGATGTACAAGCCGGTGCTGCTCATTCAAAAAGCTGAGATGGAATTATGTCCGATACTCATCACGCCGCTCGAAGTGATCTGTTTATCTTTCTTAGAGGCTGAGCCAGACAGCGTCTATATCGGAACGAAGGAACGTTTTTGGGAAAAACGGGCGACTGGGAAAGCTGTTCAGTCCGTCTTGAATCCTTGTGCAAGCCTTTTGCGATCTGGCACCGTCGTGTCAAAAATCTTACAGCAAAGTGGTGTAGACCTTCCTGTGAAAAAAATCCTCATCAGCCGAACCTCTTATATTGATTTACCTGAAGTTCCATATGGGATGGAGGTTATCGATAAGAAGAAGGCAGAAGAGTGGTTTGAAAAGCAGCGGAAAAATACGGCGCCGACAAAGCATCAGCAATTTAAGGCGACAAAGGCATTGCTTGCTTATGGTGAATCAGACAGCAAAAGAAGACAGGAATGGCTCGATTAAAGGCATGATGGAAGGTCACGAAAAATGAGACCTGAGTGGAGCTAATATATGAATGAATGGTACTTTATCGTTAATCCAGAAGCAGGACATGGAAAAGGACTCCGCACATGGAGGAGCATAGAGAAAGAATTACAAAAGGTGGAGGTCTCTTATCGATCATTTCTCACCCAGCATGAAGGCCATGCAGAAGTTTTGGCAAGACAAATCAGTGCCATGCAGGATGACAGGCTGAAGCGCTTGATTGTTATTGGCGGTGACGGCACCATTCATGAAGTACTGAATGGCTTAAAGGAAATCGATCATGTGCAGCTTAGTTTTGTCCCTGCTGGTCATTGGAATGATGCTGCGAAGGGTCTCGGTATCCATCGTCATGATGTCCTAAAAGAAGTGAGAAAGCAAAAGAGAATGCTCACCAAAACATTTTCTCTCGGCTCCTTTCAAGATCATGCCGAAAGTCCGCAATCTGTTCTCTTTCTCAATCATATCGGTGCGGGGTTTGACGCACATGTACTGAGGAAAACGGTGCATTTTAGAGGGAAAAAGTGGCTGAAACGGCTGGGGCTTGGCTTTATCATCTACCCTCTGTCATTTCTCCATTCTTTATGGTCGTTTAAGCCGTTTGATCTTGCGTTATTTATTGAAAATGAGAAGAAAGTCTTTCGCCAAGTGTGGTTTGTGATCGTCTGCAATCACCCGTATTACGGGGGAGGGCTGGAAGCGGCACCGGAAGTGAGTGCGAGGCAGCCAGGTTTTCAAACGTTGGTTGTCACAGATTTGAATCCATTCAAAGTCCTTTTGTTTCTAAGCGCGATGGTGTTCCGAAAGCATCTTGGGATGAAGGGGGTTACCCTGTTTCAGCATGAGGAAGCGTTTTTAGAAGCAGATGAAAAAATCTTATTTCACGCAGATGGAGAAGTGATCGGCGCAACGCCTGTCTTTGTAAAGGCAAGTGAACGATCCTTAAAATTACGTGCTTAAATAACTTGTGGTATATCCTTAGTCAAAGAACCATGAAAAAAGCCTTCTTTTTCGTAAGGTTCTTGTCCTGATTTTTTAGTTTTGCTTGACGAGTATAAGAAGGTAACGATAAAATCTATAGGACGGCTATTGTTTAGCATCTCATTCTCAATAGCTGTCCTTTTTGTTTTTATGATCATATAAATAAAAAAAGAAACAGCCAATTGATCCTCAATCGGCTGAATTTTGTCGACTAAAAAAGCAAGATTTAAAATATTTTAAGAAATGATGGGTTGAAAATTGATATGAACTGGTTGGGACAAATATTAGGTAGCGAATGGCACATCTCTCCGGCTGGAGGCGCTACGGGAGATGCGTACTTCGCAACACACAATGACCAAAAGCTATTTTTAAAACGCAATACGTCACCGTTTCTTGCGGTTTTGTCAGCTGAAGGCATTGTGCCGAAGCTTGTCTGGACAAAACGGATGGAAAATGGAGATGTGATTACTGCACAGCACTGGCTGAGCGGCAGAGAGCTGAAGCCAAAGGACATGAATGATCGTCCTGTAGCAGAGCAGCTAAGAAAAATTCATACATCAAAAGAATTGCTCGATATGCTGAAACGATTAGAGAAGCACTCTCTAGACCCAGAATCCATTCTGATGCATCTGAAACAGTCCATATTAAACGAGCAAATTGATTCACAAGACATTTCGCGTGCCATCCAGTATTTAGAGAAGCATGTGGAGGCTGTCCATTTTGAGGACAAGGTCGTCTGTCATTGCGATCTCAATCATAATAATTGGCTGCTGACAGATGAAAACCAGCTCTATTTGATCGATTGGGATGGGGCGATGATTGCAGACCCAGCGATTGATCTTGGACCGCTTTTATACCATTATGTTGAGGAAGAGAACTGGGAAAGCTGGCTCTCTATGTACGGCGCCCCGCTGACGGACAATTTGCGAAAGCGCATGGCGTGGTACGTGCTCGCTGAAACCGTATCGTTTGTCGTTTGGCATAAACGAAAAGGGAATGAAAAGGCGCAAAAAGAAGTGCAAGCGGAGCTAAATGCACTCTTAAAACGGTTAAACATCCATTAAGACAGTGGAATGTTCTCGACCCACTCAGACAGATGTGATTGATGCTCCTCAATATGTGCATCAATTGAACTGACAGAGGTGCCCTTTTGGCTGTAATCATAAATATCTGTTAACAGCTGACGAATGTCGGCATCCAGATCTTCTTTTGCCAGCATTAATTGAATCACGCGTCCCACCTGTTCATATTCTGCAACAGTCCCGCAGCAATCCAGCTGGTGATCGGTTAAAATATCTTTGATTAATTGAAGCTGATGTTGACGGTTTAAACCCATACAAATGCTCCTTTCCTGCGTGTCATTTATGAGGTTAAACTGTGCATTCAGTGTCCAATTTATACATGCGGCAGACCAGCTCAAGCGAAGGGCTGGTCTTTTTATATGGACATAGAAGATGCTGTCTTGCGGGTCTTTATGTTTCATGGTATCTTGATAAAATGTAAAGAAAATAGAGGTGTATCAAATTGAGAATGCGACATAAACCATGGGCGGATGATTACTTAGCTGAGAATGCTCATATTGCTTTAGCAAGTCCCGAGCAATATAAAGGGAAATGGCATGAGCTGTTTGGAAATGATCATCCAATCCATATCGAAGTTGGGACAGGAAAAGGGAGCTTTATTGCTGGAATGGGCAAGCTTCATCC
Source organism: Bacillus safensis FO-36b (assembly GCF_000691165.1). Classification (GTDB taxonomy): domain Bacteria; phylum Bacillota; class Bacilli; order Bacillales; family Bacillaceae; genus Bacillus; species Bacillus safensis. The sequence goes on from NZ_ASJD01000001.1 coordinate 79,600, forward strand.
TGATATCAACTATATTGGCATTGAATTATTTAAAAGTGTTATTGTGACGGCAGTAGATAAAATCAAAGAGACAGATGTTGAAAATGTAAAGCTTTTGAACATCAATGCTGAGACGCTGACAGATGTGTTTGCGGAAAATGAGATTGACCGGGTGTATTTGAATTTCTCTGATCCGTGGCCAAAAGCAAGACACGAAAAGCGCAGATTGACGTTTAAAACCTTTTTAGAGCGATATGAACATATTCTTCGTCCAGGCGGTGAATTACATTTCAAAACAGATAACCGCGGGTTATTTGAATATTCCTTAAAAAGTTTTTCTGCATATGGCCTTCTTTTAACGTATGTCAGCTTAGATTTACATGAGGACGGCTTAGAAGGAAACGTGATGACTGAATATGAAGAGAAATTCTCGTCTATGGGACAACCGATCTATCGATCAGAAGTCAAATTCCCAGAATAACAAGTGATATCAAGCTGGCTGCAATAGAAAAATGGCAGTCAGCTTTTTTTATGAAAAGATTGGTGCATGCGATTTTTGGCTGTATTTGCTACGATAGAAAAAGGAGGGATGACAGCAATGGAGACAATGAAAATAGGTGAAATGGAACTGTTTTGGTTAAACGGGGGAGATACGCACATGGACGGCGGAGCGATGTTTGGTGTCGTGCCAAAGCCATTATGGTCAAAAAAATACCCGGTAAATGACCGCAATCAAATTGAATTACGATGTGATCCAATTCTCATTCGGTGGAAGGGTCTTCATCTGTTAGTGGATTCCGGCATCGGATCAGGGAAGCTGACGGATAAACAAAAACGCAATTACGGCGTGACAGAGGAAACCAAATTGGAAGAATCTCTAGCGGCGCTTGGCCTGCGCCCATCAGATATTGATTACGTATTGATGACACATCTGCACTTTGATCATGCCAGCGGATTAACAAAACGTGAAGGCGATAAGCTTGTGTCTGTTTTTCAGCAGGCAAAAATCATCACATCGAAAATCGAATGGGATGAAATGAGAGCGCCAAACATTCGCTCAAGAAATACATATTGGAAAGAAAACTGGGAGCCTGTGGCAGATCAAGTCGTCACATTTGAAGAAAGCATCGAAGTGACAGAAGGAATCGAGCTGCATCATACAGGCGGCCATAGCAATGGTCATAGTATTTTAACGCTCACAAGTGAGGGCGAAACAGCGATTCATTTAGCTGATATCATGCCAACACACGCTCATAAAAATCCACTCTGGGTTCTGGCATATGATGATTACCCAATGACTTCGATTCCAGCCAAGCAAAAGTGGCAGGCATATGCTGAAGAAAAAAATGCTTGGTACTTGTTTTATCATGATGCCATTTATCGTGCTGTAAAATGGGACGAAGATGGGCAGATCACACACGACATCAAAAGAGAAACAGGAAGATAAAAGATCATCTGTATGTTTTATTCGCCTTTCACACAAAATAACGACAAAATGAACTTGTGAAAGGAAGAGTGCAGGTGAACCAATTTTATCGTGTACATGGTGATGTGATCGAAACACCATTAAGAGGAATGGAAGTCATGTCAGTCCCTTATTTAAACAAAGGGGTTGCATTTACAAAGGAAGAGCGGGAGGAGCTCGGTTTAAAGGGATTCCTTCCGCCTAAGGTCTTAACCTTAGAGGATCAGGCAAAGCGTGCATATGAACAGTTTAAGGCACAGCCTGATGAACTGGGGAAAAATGTGTATTTAACAGCGCTTCATGACAGAAATGAAGTGCTTTTTTACAAACTGCTAAATGAGCACTTGGCGGAAATGCTTCCGATTGTCTACACGCCGACTGTAGGAACGGCTATTCAGCGTTATAGCCATGAGTATCGAAAGCCGAGAGGGCTGTATTTATCGATTGATGATCTGGAAGGCATGGAAGAGATTTTTGCCTCTTATGGTGTCGATGAATCAATCGACTTAATCGTTGCAACGGATGCAGAAGGCATTTTAGGCATTGGAGACTGGGGCGTTGGCGGGATTGCCATTTCAGTTGGAAAACTTGCTGTTTATACAGCTGCAGCAGGCATTGATCCCAGCCGCGTGCTGGCAGTAGTGCTTGATGCCGGAACGAACCAGGAAAGTCTCTTGAATGATCCGCTTTATGTTGGAAACCAGCACTCCCGCGTTCGAGGAGAGCGCTATGATCAGTTCATTGATCAATATGTCGAGCTTGCCCGCGCTACTTTCCCAAATGCACTCCTTCACTGGGAAGACTTTGGGACAAAGAATGCCCGTGCGATATTGGAAAAATATAAGGACCGTATTTGTACATTTAACGATGACATTCAAGGGACTGGCGCCGTTTCACTTGCTGCAGTTCTGGCATGTGCAAAAGCTTCGAAGGTTCCGCTGAAAGATCACCGTATTGTCATTTTTGGAGCGGGTACGGCAGGTATTGGCATAGCCGAGCAAATCCGTGATGCCATTGTCAGAGATGGAGTCAAAGAAGAGGAGTCCTATGATCATTTCTGGTGTATTGATAAAACGGGGCTGCTCACAGATGATTCACCTGACATTCAGCCATTTCAAAAGCCGTATGCAAGGCGCTCTGACGAAGTAAAGAATTATGCCCGTAATGGTCCAAAGCATTCGATTGATCTATTAGAGGTCGTCAAGCAGGCGAAACCAACAATCTTAATTGGCACTTCGACGGTCGGAGGAGCATTTACAGAGGAAATTGTAAAAGAAATGGCGTCACACGTGGAGCGTCCTGCGATTTTACCGATGTCGAATCCGACACCTCTTTCAGAAGCAAAGCCGCAAGATCTGATCGAGTGGACTGAAGGACGTGCCCTTGTGACAACGGGAAGTCCATTTGATCCTGTCGAATATGGCGGTGTCACATATGAAATTGGACAAGCGAATAATGCCCTTGTCTTCCCAGGCCTTGGTCTAGGCACAATTGTGTCAAAAGCACGCCTCATGACAGATAGTATGTTTGTTGCGAGTGCTGAAGCCATTGCAAGCATGGTCAATGTTGGGAAGCCGGGTGCAGCGATGCTGCCAAGTGTCGATCAGCTTCGAACCGTTTCAGCGACAGTGGCCGTCCGTGTGGCGCAGGCAGCAATTGATGAAGGAATTGCAGAAGAAACGCCTGATGATCTCATTCAGGCTGTGCAGGACGCTATGTGGCATCCTGTTTACAAAAAAATCAAAGCCATATAAAAAAAGCTTCGCAAGGACATGTCTTTGCGAAGCTTTCTTGATCAAGCAACAGAATCAATTACATCCACGATCATGCCAGTTTTGGCATCAATCATCACTTCATACTGTTCAAGCTCACCAAAGGCAGAGCGGGTAATGCCAGATTTGTATACATCAATCGTTTCGCCATTTACGGTATACGGCTCTGGTACAGTATAAATCCAAGAGCCATCAATCGGGCCGCGCTGTTTAAAAGCAGATTTCACAATTTTTAATGCTTTTTCAGATGAGATATACGTAGGGAAAAATACTTTCTTTGCAACAATTGCAGCGGCTACGCCAATACTCGCACCAATCAGAACATGTTTTAACTTCAACGTGCTGCACCTCCGTATTGCTGTTTTTTCCATTATACAAAACTTGTCCAACGATGTTAAGGAATCCGAATACTTGAAAGCATATTCAAAATTTCTGGAGAGATACTTGGAAAACCGAAAGAATTCTTATAGTATAAAGTGAGTGTTATTTTTATAGGAATATATATGGTCATTACATAGAAACGAGGTAAACTGTAGAATGAACGAAGAAACATTGTCGCTTTTCCGAAATTTAACAGAATTACAGGGAACTCCAGGAAATGAGCACCATGTGCGTGCTTTTATGAAAAAGGAACTTGAAAAATATTCTGATGAACTCATTCAAGACCGTCTTGGCGGAGTGTTTGGCGTACGCAAGGGACCGGAAAACGCACCGAAAATTATGGTAGCGGGTCATATGGATGAAGTCGGATTCATGGTCTCATCGATTACGAAAAACGGGATGATTCGTTTTCAAACACTTGGCGGCTGGTGGAGTCAAGTCATGCTGGCGCAGCGTGTGGACGTCCATACCGATCACGGGCCAATTCCTGGTGTCGTCTCTAGTACACCTCCTCACCTTCTCACGCCAGAACAAAAAAGCAAACCTGTGAAGCCGTCAGATATGCTTATTGATATTGGTGCAGACAGTGAAGAAGAGGCAAAAGAGCTTGGCGTTCGTCCAGGACAGCAAATCGTTCCTGCAACGGTTTTTACCCCAATGGCGAATCCAAAAAAGATTTTAGCGAAGGCTTGGGATAACCGCTATGGCTGCGGCCTTGCAATTGAATTATTAAAAGAATTAAAAGACGAATCACTTTCATGTCAGCTGTACTCAGGAGCAACTGTTCAAGAGGAAGTTGGGCTTAGAGGAGCTGAGGTAGCTGCGAATATGATTCAGCCAGATCTTTTCTTCGCTTTAGATGCGAGTCCTGCAAACGATGTGACAGGTGACAAAACACAGTTCGGCCAGCTTGGAAAAGGTGCACTTCTGCGTATTTTTGATCGGACAATGATTACGCACCGCGGAATGAGAGACTTTGTGCTTGATACTGCTGAGACAAACAACATTCCATATCAATATTTCGTATCACCGGGTGGTACGGACGCTGGACGTGTTCATATTTCAAACCAAGGTGTGCCTTCTGCTGTGATTGGAGTTTGTGCACGCTACATTCATACAAGTCATTCTGTTTTGCATGTGGACGATTACGCAGCGGCAAAAGAGTTAATTGTCCGCCTTGTCAAAAATTGTGATCAAAGTACAGTGGATTCTATTTACCAACAAGTATAAATAGAATAGAAAAAGGCTGCTTCTTCAATGAGAGCAGCCTTTTTTCTTATTGCTGTTCAAACACATAAGATAACGCCTTGATCGCTTGGTTTACGGTTTCCACAGTGATATTTGCTTTGTTTGAGAGTTCTTTTAACGGATGGTGCAGCTCTTTTGGACGGATTAAAATAAGAGGTTTCCCTTTTGCAATCGCAGCAGATGCATCCATGGCTGTGTTCCACTGCTTATATTTCTCACCAAAGCGCGCAATGACGACATCTGCTTTGTTTAATAAAATTTCAGTGCGGAAATTGTTCAAATCAGAAGCTGCATCATCTTTGAAAATGGCATTCGGCTGCTCACCTAAAATATCCTCACCGATGTTATCTGAGCGGTCATGATTTTCCATTGGACCGACAAATGTCACCGGCAGCTTCAAAGATTGGCTTTTCTCCTTGATTTCATCACGCCACTGGCTATGAATTTCTCCAGCTAAATAGACAGTTAATTGCATAACGATCTCCTCCTTTTGTACAAACTTAGTAAAGGTTTGTCCTGTTTCTTTTCATGTTACACAAGAAGTGCTTGATAAAGCAAAAAAAATATGATTATGATATTCATGGTAGAGACTATTTTTCATCGCAAGAATACTACATATAATGGGAAGGACAGGCCTCTTCGTCTTTCCTATGAGAAAGCAGGAAGACGACGTTGATGACTTATTTAAAAAGAAAGGGGATCTCCCTTTCGCCAAAGGTGTATTTCATTGATGCACTTTCTTATATGGCTTTAGGTCTATTTGCTACATTAGTGGTAGGACTGATTTTAAAAACAGCAGGCGGTCTGTTATCACTTCCACTCATCATTAAAATGGGAACCCTTGCCATGGGGCTCATGGGACCGGCGATCGGCGTAGCGGTTGCGTACCGTTTACATGCATCTCCTTTGATCATTTTTGCAAGTGTTGTCTCAGGCGCTGCAGGAGCAGAGCTTGGGGGGCCTGCTGGAAGCTTTGCCGCAGCATTAATTGGTGTGGAACTAGGCAAGCTGGTCAGTGGTGAGACAAAAATTGATATTATTTTAACGCCGCTTGTCACCATTATCACTGGCTTTTTCACCGCTGCCCTAATCGGACCTGGAATTGAAGCCATGATGACAGGGCTCGGCAGGCTCATCATGTGGGGGACAGATCAAAGCCCGCTGATCATGGGCATGCTGGTAGCGACCATTGTTGGACTTGCTCTCAGTTCTCCGATCTCAAGTGCTGCACTTGCGCTTATGCTTGACTTAAGCGGAACAGCTGCTGGTGCTGCAACGATTGGCTGCTGTGCTCAAATGGTCGGCTTTGCCGCTGCAGGCTTTAGAGAAAATCGCTTTGGCGGTCTTGCGGCTGTCGGCATTGGAACGTCAAAGTTGCAGCTTTCGAACATTGTGAAAAATCCCCTCATCCTGATTCCGCCGACAATTGCTGGTCTGATTCTCGCGCCAATTGGTATTATTGGCTTTGGGATGGTCAATAATGCGGCAGGAGCGGGAATGGGAACGAGCGGGCTTGTTGGACAGCTCATGACGCTGACCGTCATGGGGTTTCATCCATCTGTATTTCTGGCGATCGCTCTCTTGCATATCGTTGGCCCGGCAGTGATTAGTTTGGTAGTATCAGAATGGATGAGAAAGAAAGGCTATATACAATTCGGAGATTTAACCATACAAACTGGAGGAATGAAACATGAAAAAAATTGAATCAAACGAAGAATTACAAAAAGTGATTCAAGAAGACTTAACGGTATTGCTATTTTCAGCTGACTGGTGCCCGGACTGCACATTTATTGAGCCATTCTTGCCAGAGCTTGAAGCAAACTACCCAGAATTTGAGTACTTCTATGTCGATAGAGACAAGTTCATTGACACTTGTGCAGAGTGGGAAATTTACGGTATTCCAAGCTTTTTAGTCTTTAAAAACGGACAAGAGATTAACCGCTTTGTCAGCAAAGATCGTAAGACAAAGGAAGAGATTGAAGCTTTTTTAACAGATTCTCTTTCTAAATAACGAAAGGAGAGTCTAAAACGATGGCAAAAATGACATCAAGACAGCTTGCGAATGAACTCAAAAGCCGTCTGACGAACGACAGCTGGTCACACGAGTTTGACCGGGAAAAAGATACGCTTCGTATTGAAGATAAACAAACAGGCAAAGGCATCACACTAGAGCTCCCGCCAATTATTGCAAAGTGGGAAGTAAAGCCTGATGAAACCATTGATGAGATCGTCTATTATGTGAAAGAAGCGCTGAGTGCCATGAAAGGCGAAGCGCAGCACATCTCAGGAAAAGAAAAGCAGATCTATCCGGTCATTCGTTCCACTTCCTTTCCTGAGGCATCAAGTGATGGGATTCCGCTTGTGTTTGATGAGCATACAGCAGAAACGAGAATCTACTATGCGCTTGACCTTGGAAGCACCTACCGATTAATTGATGAAAAGATGCTCCAAAAGGAAAACTGGACAAAAGAGCGAATCAGAGAAACTGCAAGCTTCAACGTCCGTTCGCTAGAAACAGTAGTGAAAATGGATGAAGTGGCAGGCAACCGGTTTTATTTCTTCCGTGCAAATGACGGGTATGACGCCAGCAGACTTTTAAATGAATCGTTATTACAAGAATACGCGCAAAAAATAGAAGGACAGATGGCGATTTCTGTTCCCCATCAAGATGTATTCATCATTGCTGATGTTCGCAATGATTCAGGCTATGATATTTTAGGACAGATGTCGATGAGCTTCTTCGCCAGCGGCACGGTTCCGATTACCGCATTGTCATTTTTATATGATGAGGGTAAGCTTGAACCGATCTTTATACTTGCAAAAAGCAGACCAAAACAGCAGTAGAAGGGAATTTTGAAGAATGAACGTTTTTTATAATGCAGAAGGTGTAGGCGACACACTCCTTATCTCATTGAAAGATGTGACGAGAGAAGAAGTAGGTCATGAGACGTTTGGAGATGTTGTACGAATCTTCAATCAAGAAACAAAAGAAACAACAGGCTTTAATATCTTCAATGCATCCACTTACATGAAAATTGAAGAAAACGGATCTGTTCCGCTTTCTGAAACCATTGTTCAAGATATCAATGAAATTTTAAACCGTAACGGTGTCAGTGAAACGTTGACTGTGGATTTATCACCAAAATTTGTTGTCGGCTATGTAAAGGAAAAAGAAAAGCATCCGAATGCAGATAAATTAAACATTTGCCAAGTTGATGTGGGCGATGAAACCTTACAAATCGTGTGCGGTGCACCAAACGTTGACCAAGGCCAATATGTTGTGGTGGCGAAGGTCGGTGCAGTGATGCCAAGCGGTATGGTCATCAAAGATGCTGAGCTAAGAGGCGTTCCATCAAGCGGTATGATTTGTTCTGCAAAAGAGTTAGATCTTCCAGACGCACCTGCTGAAAAAGGGATTCTTGTTTTAGATGGAAGCCATCAAGCTGGCGAACCCTTTAAAGCGTAACCTCCCATAAACGGGCACATAGGAGCGAAGAATGTGTTATACCAAAAGTCACTAAGTACGTACTTAGTGACTTTTTTTCATCTACAACAGCATGAACAGCAAAAGCGGCACTTTTCTCGCTTTTCTGCATGAAAAAGCAATGGTATACTAAAAATCGCCCAAGAAAACGTAAGGGGAGTTAAAGTGAGTGATAAATGATGAGTTGGTTAGATAAATTTTTCAGTGTATTTTTAGGAGAAGAAAAGAAAGAAGAAAAAGCTGCAAGACCTGAAGAAGATCTAGCTGCACCAAAGCAGCCAGCTTTTGAACCGCATAAAGAATATAAAAAAATCGAAGATACGAAAGTGTATTATGAATATCCAAAAGGGAACTTTCGCTTTCCGCTCGTTCCAGATGAACCCCAGCGTGATGGAGTGAAGCAGGAGAGAAGACGCGTGAAACCAAGCCAGCCAAAGGCAAAGCAGAAAACCTATCAGCCTAAACAAACGCTTCAGCCTGATATAAATAAAAAGCCATTCAAGCCAGAGCAAATTCCATCACCGATCTATGGCTATCATCAGGATATGCGTCCAAAACGGGCAGATGCAAAAGAAGAAACAGCTTCAGTTCAAAGGAAATCAGCAGAAGAAACGGCGCAGCGTGTCACACTGTTATCAGAAGAGGCAGAGCGTGAACGGAATGTCAGACAGCAAATGAACATCCCGTCTATACAGAAAGAAAAACGTATCGAGGAAATGGCTTCAGCGTCAGCAGAAGAGAGAACGGACAAAGAGCCAGCAGTAACCCCGCATACATTGCAAGAAGAACTCGCTTATCAAGATCATGTTCAAACGACGATGGAACGTTTAACTGACGAGCCGTTCGTCCAGCAAGAAGAAAACGAGCCAGAAGATCATCATGAAGCTGATGTACATAAGCAGCAAGCAGAAGTCTATCAGAAGCAGCCCGTTGGGTCTGAGCCGGAACAGACTGTCTCCGGTGATGAAGAAGAAATTAAGGACGAGCCTGTCCATCAGTTTGAAGATCATACTGAGGAAATAGACATGTTGACCTTCGAAACACCGGAACCTTCGCAGCCAGCGATTGAAATGGAAGTAGACATGCCATCAGAAGAAGCGGCGTTAACAGAAAACATTTCAGCAGAACCGGTGGAAGAACTAGCGGCTGATCCAATAGAAGACAAACAAGAAGAAGCGCCTGCGGCAGCATTTGAAGAAGCTGAGCCAGTCAAACATGACCTGCAGGAAGATCAGCTGGTCCAAGAAGCTGAAATTGAAGAAGATCAAGTGCTGCCAGTAGAACAAGTAACAGAGGAACAAACTGCATCTGAAGCGGCAGAAACGGTTATAGAGCAGACAGAGCAGCAAGAACAAACGCATGAAGTCAAGAAAGAAGAACCAAAACAGACATCTCCGCAGCCACAACGCACAAGCGGGCAAACCTCTACGGTTCCGTTTAATGTCATGATGTTAAAAAGCGATCAGCGCGTGCAAGGACAAAAGAAAGCAGCCGATACACAAGGGTATGTTTTTCCAAGCCTTGCCCTTTTAGACGTACCGCCAGCTCAAAAAGAAGAGGACGGCACATGGGTGAAAGAGCGGGCAGAGCTGCTCAATGCGACGCTTAAAAATTTCAACGTAAGAGCAAGTGTCGTTCATGTCACACAGGGACCTTCTGTGACAAGGTTTGAAGTACATCCAGAACCAGGTGTCAAAGTGAACAAAATCACGAACCTGTCAGATGATATTAAACTTAGTTTGTCCGCAAAGGATATTCGAATTGAAGCCCCGATTCCAGGGAAAAACACGATCGGGATCGAAGTGCCAAATCTGCACAGTAAAATGGTGTTCTTAAGAGAAATGATCAGAAGCAGTGCGTTTAGAGACAATCCATCTCCTTTAACAGCGGCACTCGGATTAGATATTTCAGGCCAGCCTGTCGTGGTTGATCTGCAAAAAATGCCGCATGGCTTAATTGCCGGAGCCACTGGTTCAGGAAAAAGCGTCTGCATTAATACGATTTTAGTGAGCTTAATGTTTAAAGCATCACCAGATGAAGTGAAAATGCTCTTAATTGATCCTAAAATGGTTGAATTAGCGCCGTATAACCACATTCCGCATCTTGTGAGTCCAGTCATCACCGATGCCAAGACAGCAACTGCTGCTCTGAAATGGGTAGTGGATGAAATGGAAAGACGCTATGAACTATTTGCACACTCTGGCGTGAGAGAAATTAAACGATTCAATGAGCTTGTGAAAGAAAAACAAATGGGAGAAAAACTGCCTTATCTCGTCGTGGTGATCGATGAGCTGGCTGATTTAATGATGGTCGCACCAAATGAAGTCGAAGAAAGCATCTGCCGAATTGCACAAAAAGCAAGAGCATGCGGCATTCACTTATTGATTGCGACACAAAGACCTTCTGTTGATGTCATTACAGGTCTCATTAAAGCTAATATTCCAACAAGAATTGCGTTTTCTGTTTCAAGTCAGGTGGATTCAAGAACGATCATTGACATGGCAGGTGCAGAAAAGCTTCTCGGAAAAGGAGACATGCTCTTCTTAGAAAATGGCTCCGGCAAACCGACAAGGCTGCAAGGGAACTTTGTATCAGACCGTGAGATTGATCAAGTGGTGGCACATGTGAGAAAGCAGCGCAAGCCAGTGTTCCTTTTTGAACAGGAGGAACTCATGCTGCAGGGCTCTGCGATTACAGACGAAGATGAATTGTTTATGGATGCCTGCCGTTTTGCCATCGAGCAGAATAGCGCTAGTACATCAAGTTTGCAGCGAAGATTTAGAATTGGCTACAACCGTGCAGCCAGGTTGATTGACATGATGGAGCGCGAGGGGATGATCTCTGGTGCGAAAGGCAGTAAGCCAAGAGAAGTGCTCATGACACTGAGTGACTTAGAACAGTTGATCTAAACAAACCACTTCATTTTTTTCATAAACATGGTATGATAGCACATAGGTGCAATTTTGTAATTGGACGCTTTTCGCATGTCTGTCAGAGCGCTTTTTTATGTAAAATAAGCGGAAACAGGTGTTAGAAATGGGAAGGTTGTCGGATACTAATCATAGTTAATATTGATTAGAATAGGAAGATCGGAAAAAATCTTTATTTGGAGCTGCGATCTGTGATCAGCTAGAGGCAAAAATCACAAGTTGCAAATTGAAATGAGCGTCATATACTGTAAGTCAGATAGACGTTTGTTGGAGGTACAATTATGACTGTTTATCATTTTGTTGGAATAAAAGGGACAGGTATGAGTCCACTGGCCCAAATTCTTCATGATACTGGGTATACTGTCCAAGGATCGGATATCGAAAAACATATCTTTACACAAAAAGCATTAGAAGAACGAAATATTAAAATTCTACCATTTGACCCAGATAATATTCAGCCAGGGATGACGGTCATCGCAGGAAATGCATTCCCTGATACACACCCTGAGATTGAACGTGCCCTTTCTGAAGGGATTCCTGTCATTCGTTACCATAAATTCCTTGGAGAATACATGGATTCATTCACAAACGTTGCGATTACTGGTGCTCATGGCAAAACATCGACAACAGGACTGCTTGCTCACGTCATGCAGGCAGCCAAACCTACTTCGTACTTAATCGGTGATGGATCTGGAATGGGGAAAGAAAACAGCGAGTATTTTGTTTTTGAAGCATGCGAATACCGCAGACACTTCCTCAGCTATCATCCAGATTATGCGATCATGACCAATATTGATTTTGATCACCCTGATTATTTCTCGGATATTGATGACGTGTTTGATGCGTTTCAAAACATGGCGCTTCAAGTGAAAAAAGCCATTATTGCCTGCGGTGATGATGAGCATCTGCCAAAGATTCAAGCGAAGGTACCTGTTGTGTACTACGGTTTCAACGAAGAAAATGATTTCCAAGCACGCAATGTTGTGAAAAATACGGAAGGTACCACATTTGATGTATTTGTACGCAATACGTTTTATGATACCTTCTACATTCCTGCCTACGGAAATCATAATGTCCTCAACTCGTTAGCTGTCATTGCATTATGTCACTATGAGTCCATTGATGTAGAGCTTATCAAAGGCGCATTAACGACATTTGGCGGTGTGAAACGACGCTTTAATGAAAAAGTGGTCGGTGAGCAGGTCTTAATTGACGATTATGCACATCATCCAACTGAAATTGAAGTCACGATTGAAGCAGCTCGCCAAAAATATCCGGACCGTGATATTGTGGCTGTCTTCCAGCCGCATACGTTCACACGTACACAGCAATTCTTAAGTGAATTTGCTGACAGTCTAAAGAAAGCCGACTATGTCTACCTTTGTGATATTTTCGGTTCAGCCCGTGAAAACATTGGGAAGCTGAGCATTGAAGATTTACGAGAAAAAATCCCGCAGGCCCAATTAATTGAGGAAGAAGATACATCTGTGCTGAAAACGCACGAAGATGCGATTCTGATCTTTATGGGAGCAGGAGACATTCAGAAGTATTTGCGTGCTTATGAAAAAGTCGCTGTATAAATGCTTTAAAAAAGTGCCGTTTCACCCGGCACTTTTTTTATTTTGAATAAAATGTGACAAAAGGGCTAAATGTGTCAACATGCGGCGCTTTTTTTCGTTCGCTGTGGACAGGAATTAGCGAATAAGTGTAGAATTATTATTCAATCGGTCATTCTAGGCGATGTTTGAATGATACAACGAGAGGGTAATGAATTGAATATGCCCGCAGCAAAGGAGGTATCAGATGATTATTATTCTATATCTAAGCGTTGCACTGATCGCAATTGCTTTCCTCATTCTTGTCATCTATTTGTCCAAAACATTAAAATCCTTACAGCTGACATTAAAGAATGTTGCATCAACTTTAGAAGGTCTTGAAGGTCAGATGCAAGGCATCACCACAGAGACAGCACAGTTGCTACATAAGACGAATCAGCTTGCTGAAGATATTCAAGACAAATCAGCTAAACTTAACACAGTTGTGGATGCGGTGCAGGGAATTGGCGGCTCGATCAACCAATTTAATACAAGCATAAAGCAGGCAGCTGGTGCGGTTTCTTCATCCGTTGAAAGAAATCAAGAAAAAGTGACGGATGTGGTAAGCTGGAGTAACGCAGCACTTGAAATTTATAAAAAATGGAAACAGCGTAAACATCAAAAATAAACCATATTCGCATAGGAGGAATAATCATGAGCAAAGACGGAATCAATAGCAAAGACTTTTTGATCGGAACACTTATTGGTGGAATTGTTGGTGCAACAACAGCATTATTTTTAGCACCGAAGTCAGGGAAAGAGCTTCGCGATGATTTGAACACCCAAGCGAATGCGTTAAAAGAAAAAACAGACCGGCTCACAACAGATGCAAAAGAAAAAGGCACTGAATATGTGACGATTGCAAAAGATAAAACGTCTGAATTGTCTCAGCTTGTAGCAGAGCAGTCAAACCAGATTTTAGACAAAGTGAAAGACATAAAAGAGCGTGCGGCTGGAAAAGCTAATCATGTGAAAAATGAAGCAGAAGATGCGGCAGCGGATTTGGCAAGCGAAGCATCTGATGTAGCAGATGAAGCAAAAGTAAGAGCACAAGAAGCAAAATCAGAAATTGAAGACGGCATCAAAGATGTCAAAGAAAAAGTAGAACAATCTACTAAAGGCTAACTCTCACTGCTCGAAGTGAAGAAGGAGAACATCATGTCAAAACAACTCATTGAAACAGAAGAACAGTTTGATCAACTAACGAATCAAGATGGGACCTTTGTCTTTTTTAAGCACAGTTTGACATGTCCGATCAGCCAAGCGGCTTTTCAAGAGTTTGAAGCATTTGCGTCTGCACATGAAGACGTGCCAACGTATTTCTTGCAAATTCAAAACACGAGAGAGCTTTCATCCTACGTGGCTGAAAAGTCAGGTGTAAAGCACGAAAGTCCGCAGGCACTCATCTTTAGCGGTGGAAAAGTAAAATGGCATGCTTCTCACTCAAGCATTACAAAAGAAGCGCTTGAACATAATCTGTAAAAGAAAGAAACGTCAGCAGCAGCTGACGTTTTTTTTATAAAAAAGGTTTACTTGAACAAAAAGTATGCTATAATCTTACATACAATACTTTATCGCTTAAAAGCGTTTGGGTAATAAAGAAAATTTTCGTGACAATTCCGAAATCTTTGTTTATAATAAACCCTATCATGCAAGAATGAAAAAATAAAAAGCGAGAGCAGGCAGAGGAAAGGATGACAAAAATGAGCAACAATGAACTAGAAAAATTGAGGCAGCAAGCAGATGAACTAAATCTTCAAATTCTAAAACTGATCAATGAAAGAGGAAACATTGTCAAAGAAATTGGAAAAGCAAAAGAAGCGCAAGGTGTCAACCGTTATGATCCTGTCAGAGAGCGCACAATGCTGAACCAAATTCTTGAAGAAAATGATGGACCATTTGAAAACTCAACGATTCAGCATATTTTCAAAGAGATTTTCAAAGCAGGTCTAGAGCTTCAAGAAGATGACCACAGCAAAGCACTTCTTGTTTCTCGTAAGAAAAAGCCAGAAAACACAATCGTGAATATCAATGGGGAAGCGATCGGTGATGGAAAGCAGCGTTTCATCGTTGGACCATGTGCCGTTGAAAGCTACGAGCAAGTCGCAGAAGTAGCGGCAGCAGCGAAACAGCAGGGATTAAAACTACTTCGTGGTGGTGCATTTAAACCTCGCACAAGTCCATACGACTTCCAAGGACTTGGTGTAGACGGTCTAAAGATTCTAAAGCGTGTAGCGGATGAATACGGTCTTGCTGTCATTAGTGAAATTGTCAATCCTGCTCATATTGAAGAAGCGATTGAGCATATCGATGTTATCCAAATTGGGGCACGTAACATGCAAAACTTCGAGCTGTTAAAAGAAGCCGGTTCCGTGAAGAAACCAGTTCTTTTAAAACGCGGTCTTGCAGCGACCATTTCAGAATTCATCAATGCAGCTGAATACATCATCGCCCAAGGAAATGATCAAATCATCCTTTGCGAGCGCGGTATCCGCACATACGAAACAGCGACAAGAAATACACTAGATATCTCGGCAGTGCCAATCTTGAAACAAGAGACACATCTACCAGTCTTCGTTGATGTGACGCACTCAACTGGACGTAGAGATCTTCTCCTTCCAACAGCAAAAGCAGCTCTTGCGATTGGAGCAGACGGTGTCATGGCAGAAGTACATCCAGATCCATCTGTTGCACTGTCTGACTCAGCGCAGCAAATGGACATTCCACAATTCGAAAAATGGTTAGATGCGTTAAGACCACTTGTGAATATTCACGCGTAATCATAGATAGAAATAGCCGCCGGATAACTGCCCGGCGGTTTTTTGATGGAGAAATACCATGAAGTTTGGGAATGAAAGGAAGAAAGCACATTGCAACCCTAAAAAGTGCTTGTTCACAATGTTTTCATTTTTAAAATTTGATAGAATCTGCTAAGATCATTGTCATAGCTGGCGTTCTCAATGTTTTTTTATGAAATATGATTCAATTTACAGGTAACAAGCTGATTAAAGTTTGTTTAATTTAGTTATAAAAAGAAAGGGAACGTTTTCATATGACAAAAAAACGTGTATAATTTCATAAAAGAATGTCATTTTGATGTAGATTGAAAAATTATGTGTCTCTTTTCATCGTTTTAATGACAAATAGGATATTATTTTCCTCGTATCTGACATGTCTCTATCCAATTGGTGAATGCTATAGATATGAAGTGTATTTGAAGGAGTGATTTATGTGAATAATGTTACAATATATGATGTAGCAAGAGAAGCAAATGTAAGTATGGCAACGGTATCACGCGTAGTAAATGGTAATCCAAACGTAAAACCAACAACAAGAAAAAAGGTGCTTGAAGCGATTGACCGCCTTGGCTATCGTCCGAATGCAGTGGCTCGAGGCCTAGCAAGTAAAAAAACAACGACAGTTGGGGTCATCATCCCTGATATTTCTAGTATCTTCTATTCGGAATTAGCACGCGGTATTGAAGACATCGCTACGATGTATAAATACAACATTATTTTGAGCAACTCAGACCAAAATACAGATAAAGAGCTTCATTTGTTAAATACGATGCTCGGCAAACAAGTAGACGGAATTGTCTTTATGGGCGGAAATATCACAGATGTGCATGTGGAAGAATTTAAGCGCTCTCCTGTGCCGATTGTTCTTGCAGCATCTGTTGAAGAGCAGGCTCAAACACCATCCGTCAACATCAACTATGAGCAGGCCATTTATGACTCAGTTCAGCTGTTAGTTGAAAAAGGACATAAACGAATTGCGTTTGTTTCTGGTCCAATGTCAGAACCAATTAATTCCGTGAGAAAGCTTGCAGGTTATAAGCGAGCACTTGAAGAAGCGGGCATAGCGTTTGACGATACGCTCGTCGCTGAAGGCGATTACTCGTATGATTCTGGAATTGAAGCACTTGCTCATCTGCTTGAGCAGTCTGACAAGCCGACAGCTGTTATCGCAGCTACAGATGAAATGGCTCTAGGTGTCATTCATGGAGCACAAGACAGAGGGGTATCTATTCCTGAAGACTTAGAAGTGATTGGCTTTGATAACACAAGACTTTCTCTCATGGTGCGTCCTCAGCTGACAACAGTTGTACAGCCGACATATGATATTGGTGCTGTTGCGATGAGATTGCTCACAAAGCTGATGAACAAAGAACAAGTGGACGATCAAATTGTTGAGCTTCCGCACAGAATTGAAGAAAGACAATCAACGAAATAAAGCAAAAAAAGCAGGCTACCTTATGAGGGATAGCCTGCTTTTCTTATGCCTTTTTCTTTTCTCTTCTAACAGGCATAAGTGCTTTTTCTACTGTTTGTGCATTTTTTTCTGTGATTTCTGCTTTTCTTGGGATCGGTGGATATAAATCGTCAGGATCTTTCCATGTAGGTGGAAGGGTAACAGGCGATTGCTTATTCCATGCCTGAATCCAGTCCTGAGGGAGCTCATCTGGCGGTGTAATGCCTTTCATCTCAAGCCAAATACGGCTCCACGCTCTTGGAACGACGCGCCAAATATCATATCCCCCTCCGCCAACAGCGATCCACTTGCCGTCACAATATTGATGTGCAAGCTCATGAGCAAGTCTAGGAATTTCTTCATATATTTTCATGGTGGCAGATAAATGAGTTAACGGGTCATAGTAGTGTGCATCTGCCCCGTTTTGCGTCAAAATCACATCTGGTTTAAAAAAAGCAGCAATCTCAGTCACTGCTGTTCGGTATGCTTCGAGAAACGATTCATCTTCCGTAAATGCATCTAGTGGAATATTATAAGCATAGCCATAGCCTTTATCGTGGCCTCTTTCCTGTACTTGTCCGGTTCCAGGGAATAAGTAGCGTCCCGTTTCATGAATGGACACCGTACATACCTCTGGGTCGTCATAGAAGCTGAACTGGACACCATCGCCGTGATGAGCATCCGTATCAATATATAAAATTCTAGCGCCATATGTCTTTTGAATATATTGAATCGCCACAGAGCTGTCATTATAAATACAAAAGCCAGATGCACGCCCTTTGAATCCGTGGTGAAGCCCGCCGCCGAGATTGAGGGCATGCTGCGAATGACCGAGCATCACTTGGTCAACCGCTGTTAATGTTCCGCCAACAAGGAGAGATGCCGCCTCATGCATGCCTGCGAACATCGGTGTATCTTCAGTGCCAAGACCGTATCGTTCACCCTCTGCCGTAGACAGCTTTCCTTCACTTGCCCGCTGCACAGCCTGGATATAATCTGCTGTATGGACGAGCTTTAATTCCTCCAGAGTAGCCATACGCGGTGCAACGATTTCATCCTCTGTTAACGCCTTCATTTTTTGAAGTAGATCATAAGTTAAGTAGACACGAAGCTGATTGAAGGGATGATCTTGGTTAAATTGGTACGTTTGAAAAGATGGTGAAAAAACAAAGGTCGCTTCCTTCATTTGATCGTCTGCTCCATAGGCCAGAGCACTTTATAGCCTTTTGCGCGAATCAGCTTCGTCACATGATCTGCATGAATGGTTTGAAGGCGGAATACGAGCACTTTAGATGCCTCATTGGCATGCGGGTACACGAGCACACTCAGCATTTGAATATGCTGCTCCTTTAAAATGGCTGTAATATCTGCGAGGCTTTCTGTCATCTGCTCCACTTCAACCTCTAAGTGCGACCCAGGCTGATCTGCACCTGTCAGTCTTACAAACGTACGAAGCAGATCTGTTTTTGTGATAATGCCTACAAGCTTGCCGCGTCTCACCACTGGAAGACAGCCAATTCCGTGCTCAAAAAAGACACTTGATATCTCCTCAACGAAATCAAGCGGGTGAGCCGTGATCGTCTCTAATACCATGATCTCTTCTACTGGCCGCTGAATAAAGAGCTTCCTTTTCTCTGTTTCAAAAATACTTGGACTGGCATTTTTAATATCCCGATCTGTCACCATCCCAATGACAGACCCTTGATCAGATACGATCGGGATATGCCGGATGTGGTGTGCACTCATTTTTTGAATGGCTTCTTCAATCGTATCGGTTTTTCGCAGCGTGATCACATCACGCTCCATAATTTGTTCAATCATCATTGTTTACCAATCCCCTTTGCCAAAAAAACGAATTGAACGTTAATACATAAAACGCTGATGGAAGCGAAGACGATCGAAACGCTCGATCGAATCAGGACTCACATGTTTCCCAATTCTGGCCATTAAACAATTGGCTGGATGTGAGCTGATTTCTGGCTCGTCTGTTGCAAACCAGACAAGACCGCCTGCGTTCATCATTTTCTCCATCATTTTGCGGTACTCCCAAACGTTTTTCTTTGTCCCCTTTAAATCCCAATGCCAGTAATATTCAGTTGTAATGATGATGTAATTCTCCATTTGCTCATCCATCATGCTCACATCAAGCAAATGCTTGCCAAGTGAGCATCCTCTAAATGGAGGAGCGACCTCAATCGCGCCAAGCTCAATTAAATTGTCCATTTTGCCCTCTGACCAGCGCTCAAGTGGATCAGGATACAAATACGTGACATAGCCTACGACAAGCTCATTCGCTCTTGCAATGATAATACGTCCTTCTGGAAGATCTGCTATTTCAACAAGTGCTTGTTTCTGTTCCTCAGGCGTGCGAAATGCCGTTAGTCCTTCATGAAACGTATAGTTCGCAAGCTCTGATGCAGGTACCGGTCCTTCAACCAGGATGGAACCTGTTTCTCGCTCAATGGTTTTTGAATAATAAGTTTTAGGATGCTCCACGTATCCACCGCCCCTAATTCTAGTGAGTCGTCTCTATTCTATCTTAAAACTTGCAATAATTAAAACGGTTTCATCAGAAGTTTTTTAAAAATTGAGAAAAAAAGTCATCTATACTATAATGGTCATTGTAAACGTATGCAAAGGGGGACTGTTTGATGAAATTGGAAACGCTACCATCAGTAAAAGGGGATTATCATTTAAATGATTATGAGCAGGCATACAAAGATTTTTCATGGGAGGAAGCTAGAAAAAACTTCTCCTGGTATGAAACAGGAAAAATAAATGCAGCCTATGAAGCGATTGACAGACATGCGGACTCGTTTCGTCACAACAAGGTGGCGCTTCACTACAAAGATTCACAGCGGGATGAAAAGTATACGTTCAGGGATATGAAAATCAACACAAACAAAGCGGGGAATCTATTCAGAGAAAAGGCACATGTAGAAAAAGGGGATCGCGTGTTTATCTTTATGCCAAGATCACCTGAGCTCTATTTTCTTTTGCTTGGTGCAGTTAAAATTGGAGCGATCGTTGGCCCATTATTTGAGGCATTTATGGAAGGTGCCGTCAAAGACCGTTTAGAAAATAGTGAGGCAAAGGTGATCGTGACAACACCAGATTTGCTTGAGCGAATTCCATTTGCAGAGCTTCCGAAGCTTGAATCTGTCATCATTGTCGGCGGTGAAAACGAAGACGTCGATGGCGTGCGGACAATTCACTATGAAAAGGCGTTTGAGGAGGCAGCAAAGGAGCTTGAGATTGAATGGATGGATGAAAAAGACGGCTTCCTGCTTCATTACACATCAGGATCTACTGGGACGCCAAAAGGTGTGCTTCATGTCCATGGTGCAATGGTCCAGCAAGGTCAGACTGGTAAATGGGTGCTAGACTTGAAAGAAGATGACGTTTACTGGTGTACAGCTGATCCAGGCTGGGTTACAGGCACAGTGTACGGTATTTTTTCACCGTGGTTAAATGGGGCAACGAATGTGATTTTAGGCGGCCGGTTTAATCCTGATACGTGGTATGAAACCATTGAATCACTCGGTGTAACCGTTTGGTACAGTGCCCCGACCGCCTTTAGAATGCTCATGGGGGCAGGGGATGATCTCATTCAAAAATATGACCTCAGCTCGCTCCGCCATGTCTTAAGTGTGGGAGAGCCGCTTAATCCAGAAGTCATCCGCTGGGGAGATGCTGTTTTTGGCAAACGGATTCACGACACTTGGTGGATGACAGAAACCGGAGCACAGCTGATTTGTAATTATCCATGCATGGACATCAAGCCAGGTTCGATGGGAAAACCGATTCCAGGCGTAGAAGCAGCGATTGTTGATAATGCAGGAAATGAACTTCCGCCATACCGGATGGGCAACCTTGCGATTAAAAAAGGCTGGCCTTCTATGATGCATACGATCTGGAACAATCCTGAAAAATATGAATCTTACTTTATGCCGGGAGATTGGTATGTTTCAGGAGATTCAGCTTATATGGACGAAGACGGATACTTTTGGTTCCAGGGACGTGTCGATGATGTCATCATGACGTCAGGAGAGCGGGTCGGTCCATTTGAGGTGGAAAGTAAACTGGTCGAACATCCAGCTATTGCGGAGGCTGGTGTCATTGGAAAGCCAGATCCGGTCCGCGGTGAAATTATTAAAGCATTTATAGCGCTTAGAAGCGGATATGAGCCGACAGATGAGCTGAAAGAAGAGATTCGTACATTTGTGAAAAAAGGACTCGCAGCACATGCGGCACCGCGAGAAATTGAGTTCAAAGACAAACTGCCGAAAACGAGAAGCGGAAAAATTATGAGACGTGTGCTAAAGGCGTGGGAGCTGAATTTACCTGCTGGCGACCTTTCGACAATGGAAGATTAAATTTTTTCATCAGTTGACTTGATATCAAAAGTGTGTTAAAAATGACATTAGTTGAATATGAAAAGGTTTTGACTGAGATTCAGTAGAATGATCTTTCCCTGTTGAAGAGAGCTGACGGCTGGTGCGAGTCAGTACAAAGAGATATTCGAATTACCCTCACGAA
This sequence comes from Bacillus safensis FO-36b, assembly GCF_000691165.1. Taxonomy (GTDB): domain Bacteria; phylum Bacillota; class Bacilli; order Bacillales; family Bacillaceae; genus Bacillus; species Bacillus safensis. The sequence goes on from NZ_ASJD01000001.1 coordinate 101,244, forward strand.
CCGCTTTTACGAAAAGGAGCATGCCCTGATTAGTGAAAGAACGGATCTGTCCGTTATCAGTGTAAGTGAAAAGACGAGATTTTTTGTCTTTTAAGCAGGGTGGTACCGCGATATATATCGTCCCTTCGTTCATTCGAAGGGGCGTTTTTTTGTTGAATTGTAAAAAAAGGAGATTTGGAAATGAGTCAATTGATGGAAGAGCTATCGTTCAGAGGATTAATCCAGCAGCAAACAGATGAAGAAGGTTTAACAAAATTATTAGCAGAAGAAAAAATCAAACTATACTCCGGCTTTGATCCGACAGCTGACAGCTTACACATTGGTCATCTATTGCCAATTTTAACATTACGCAGATTCCAAGAAGCAGGTCATCATCCGATTGCTCTTGTTGGCGGCGCAACTGGACTAATCGGCGACCCTAGCTTCAAGAAAGCAGAACGTTCACTAAATCCAGCAGAAATCGTCGAACAGTGGTCAGAAAAAATCAAAGGACAACTGTCTCAATTTCTTGATTTTGAAGCAGGCGAGAATCCAGCCGTCATCGTGAATAACTACGACTGGATCAGCCAAATGAATGTCATCACGTTCCTTCGTGATATTGGTAAGAACTTCGGTGTAAACTTCATGCTGGCAAAAGATATCGTGAGCTCACGTATCGAAACAGGGATTTCTTACACAGAATTCAGCTACGTCATCCTGCAGTCTTTAGACTTCTTAAACCTTTACAGAAATGAAAATTGTAAGCTGCAAATCGGCGGTAGTGACCAGTGGGGAAATATCACATCTGGACTTGAGCTGATCCGTAAGTCTGAAGCAGAAGGGGCAAAAGCATTTGGTCTGACGATGCCGCTTGTCACAAAAGCAGACGGTACAAAGTTTGGTAAAACAGAAGGCGGCGCCATCTGGTTAGATAAAGAAAAAACGTCTCCATACGAGTTCTACCAATTCTGGATCAACACAGATGACCGTGATGTCGTGAAATATTTAAAATACTTTACGTTCTTATCAAAAGAAGAGATCGCATCGTACGAAGAAAAAGTGAAAACAGCACCTGAAAAGCGTGAAGCGCAGCGCCGTCTAGCAGAGGAAGTGACAACACTTGTACATGGCCGTGAATCACTAGAACAGGCTGTTAACATCTCAAATGCGCTATTCAAAGGTGAGATCAAATCTCTTACAGCTGAAGAAGTGAAAGTAGGCTTTAAGGATGTTCCATCAATGGAGAAAAGCAGCACAGAAGAATTAACACTAGTCGATATCCTTGTGGAATCAAAGCTGTCTCCATCAAAGCGTCAAGCACGTGAAGATATCACAAATGGTGCTGTATCCATCAACGGAGAGAGACAAACAGATAAAGATTATGTTCTTTCCGCTGACGACCGAATTGAAAACCAATTTACCGTTTTAAGAAGAGGGAAAAAGAAATACTTCCTCGTGACGTATAAATAAAGTATGAAACAGTAAGCATCATGGAAAAGCACCCCAACATTGAGGTGCTTTTCTTTTTTATGTAGAAGTAGCTCATTCGTCTGCTTCTTGTTCAAGGAGTGAATCTTTGTTTGTATAAGCATGTTCTACCTTACAAATTCGGGTTGTATAGGATTCATACCAATCTTTTTTCCCCTTTTTTTGAACACGCTGATGTGCTGTATGTGCTTTCCATTCTTTGATGGATTCTAATGAATCCCAGTAAGAGACAGTGATTCCAACACCATGTTCATCTCGTACACTTTCCATTCCAAGAAACCCATCTAGATCTTTCGCTAATTCTTCCATTTTTTGAGCAGCAGCAGCGTATTCTTTCTGCTCGACATTTGTTCGTTTTGATGTGAAAATCGCGGCGTAGTAGGGTGGTGCAGGTGTTTGAGTAAATAGCATCTAGTAGAACCTCCTTAGTCTATTGATATTATATATGAAAGAAAGAAGGTCTCGTAGTCTTTTTGTTTTAATTTAAAAAAGTCCAAGGTGCTTTTTGATTATTTATATTTTTGTAAAATCATCTCATAAACATTACCTTGTTCACTTTTCTGACATATTTTTCTTGTATAAAATAGAGTCGTATAAGATGAATAAGGGGGAATGAAAGTGATTTTTGTTAAGAAAAGGAGTTTGCAAATTCTCATTGCGCTTGCATTGGTGATTGGTTCAATGGCGTTTATCCAGCCGAAAGAGGCGAAGGCGGCTGAGCATAATCCGGTTGTGATGGTGCACGGCATTGGCGGTGCCTCTTATAACTTTTTTTCTATTAAAAGTTATTTGGCCACACAAGGCTGGGATCGAAACCAATTATATGCTATTGATTTCATAGACAAAACAGGAAATAACCGCAACAATGGTCCGCGTCTATCGAGATTCGTCAAAGATGTGTTAGACAAAACGGGTGCCAAAAAAGTAGATATTGTGGCTCATAGTATGGGCGGGGCGAACACGCTATACTATATTAAGAATCTAGATGGCGGCGATAAAATTGAGAACGTTGTCACAATTGGTGGAGCAAACGGACTCGTTTCAAGCAGAGCATTACCAGGCACAGATCCAAATCAAAAAATTCTTTACACATCCGTCTATAGCTCGGCAGATCTTATTGTCGTCAACAGCCTCTCTCGTTTAATTGGCGCAAGAAACATCCTGATCCATGGCGTTGGTCATATCGGTCTATTAACCTCAAGCCAAGTGAAAGGGTATATTAAAGAAGGACTGAACGGCGGAGGACAGAATACGAATTAAAAAACGAAAAAAGACAGCGGCATATGCTGTCTTTTTTGATGTCAGCTGGCATATGGCAGCTAGAGATATTGAAAAGGGTGGCAAAACGATGATACACAAACAGACCATCGTACATAGCTGAATAAAAACATGTACAAAACGATCGCCATTCCTTACACTACATGTAGTGAATGTGAATATTCGGAGGTGGGCGTTTGTGAAAACGAATCAAAAGGCTTTCATCATTGTAGATGTACAAAAAGCGTTCGAGCATGAAAAATGGGGAGAACGCAATAACCTAGAGGCAGAGGAGAATATTAGCCGGCTATTAACGTTTTGGCGAGAGAAAGGCTGGAAAGTGATTCATATTCAGCATACATCCAACAATCCGGACTCTGTATTTCATCCAGCAAATGAAGGGCACCTTTTCAAAGATTTGGCTAAACCGCTAGAGGAAGAAATGGTGATACAAAAGAAAGTCAACAGCAGCTTTATTGGTACTAACTTAGAGGAACATCTAAGATCAAACCAGGTTGACACGGTCGTGATCGCAGGATTAACAACCCCTCACTGCGTATCAACAACCACAAGAATGAGCGGAAATCTTGGCTTTGATACGTATCTGATCTCAGATGCAACAGCCGCCTTTGGACTAACAGATCAAAATGGTACATATTTTGACCCAGAAACGATCCACCGGCTCTCACTTGCAACCCTGCATGATGAATTTGCGACTGTCATGACAACAGAGCAGCTCATCGCAAAATGGACAAGTCAAGAATAAAAGTTTGAAAGCTCCTAGAAAGAGATCTAGGAGCTTTTTTCATGCTAATGATATGTGTCCAGCGATTGTTTTCGTTGTTTCTTACGTGAGTAAACGAGATCAATCTCAATAATTAAAAAACTGACAAAGAATGATAAAATCAATACGCCGGAATCCCCTATCGATACATTCATTAAATTTAAGTAAAGGACATACTTGATAGAGAGATGTAAAACGATCCAAGAACTCACCCATTCCAAAGTATAAGTGAGCCATACAGGAAGCTTAAGGAGATAAGCCAGTCCTTTTCCTATGAATAGAAGGACAGGTGACCAAAAAACGACGATAACACTTACTAACAAAGAGAAAGAGATCAAAGAAAAAAACGAATCATACGTGATGGTTTCTCCAAAAAGAAAATTCACGCCTAGAACAGTGATGTATAGCAATAGACTTGGAACCGCGATCACAAAGCAGATAGAAAAAAAGAGCAGAAAGATAAACAGACTTGCAGCAAATCTATTGGGCGGCTCATCGATAATCTGTTTTTTTCTTAGAAGAGAATAGGCAATCATTGCCAAGATTAAAAGTAAGAATAGAATGATTGTAATACTATACATGGAACTCCTCCATCTGCGTACTATAGAAGACCAAACGACTGATATGTCATCTATCATGATTGTACCAATAGATAAAAGGCACTTCAATGAAATGTTTCCTATATTTGTATATAAAAATAGAGACAGGTTTGATTGAAGTAAGAATGGAGCAGGCAGCCGGGGAAAATAAGTATTGAAAATGGAAGATGACTTCAAATGATTTCATGTATAATTGAGAACATACAAAAAACCCTAGAAATCCTTGAACAATCAAGGGATCTAGGGTTTTTTTGCTCTCTCTTAGAGAAGTAAAGAAATTAACGAGAGTAGAACTCAACGATTAGTTGTTCGCTGATTTCAGGCGCTAATTCAGAACGCTCTGGAAGACGAGTGAAAGTTCCTTCAAGCTTTTCAGCATCGAAAGAAAGGTATTCAGGAACGAAGTTGTTTACTTCAACTGATTCTTTCACTACTGCAAGGTTTTGAGATTTCTCACGAAGAGCAATCGTTTGACCTGGTTTCACAGAGAAAGATGGGATGTCTACACGGCTTCCATCAACAAGGATGTGACCATGGTTTACTAGCTGACGAGCTTGGCGGCGAGTACGAGCAAGGCCAAGACGGTATACTAGGTTGTCAAGGCGAGTTTCAAGAAGGATCATGAAGTTTTCACCTTGTTTACCAGGAAGTTTAGCAGCTTTATCATATAGTGTACGGAATTGACGTTCGTTGACACCGTACATGTGACGAAGCTTTTGCTTCTCTTGTAATTGTAAACCGTATTCAGATAGTTTTTTGCGTTGTCCTGGACCATGTGGGCCTGGAGCGTAAGGGCGTTTTTCAAGTTCCTTACCTGTTCCGCTTAATGAAATGCCTAAACGGCGGGAAATCTTCCAACTTGGACCTGTATAGCGAGCCATAATGTGACTCCTCCTTATTGTTTTTATTTGTGAAAAATAAAAACCGTCTGTTCTTCCTCTTTTTCGTCATTATGTTTTCATGCATCCTCGCTCCAGCAGCAGGGAGTTACAAGATGCACCTTCATAATATAGAAGGAACAAAATGATACAAAAAAGCCGAACAAAAAGGCTGCCATATTTCACACAAACTCTATTATATGACGCTGGATAGGAGAAGTCAACCTATTTAGAGGCAGAGGTGACGTTCTCCATTATATAAAGAAACATAAAAAAGCAGACAATGTGCCTGCTTTTTCTGCATGATTACGCATCCATAGAGACGGATAACGCCTGTTGGAGAATTTCTGTAAATTGAATAAGGTAGGACTCATCTACTTCACTGAAGCGGTCTTTCACAGGGCTGTCAATATCGAGCACCCCAATGATCTGTCCATTGACCTTGAGCGGAATGACTATTTCAGATTGCGATGCTGCGTCACAGGCAATATGTCCAGGGAATGCATGGACATCAGCGATACGCTGCACTTCACCTGTCGCAAACGCTGTACCGCAAACACCTTTTCCAGAAGGGATGCGCACACATGCAGGCAGTCCGTTAAATGGTCCAAGCACAAGCTCGCCGCCCTTTGCTAAATAAAACCCTGCCCAATTGACTTCAGGAAGTGAATGATAGAGCAGCGCAGCTGCATTTGCCAAGTTGGCAATCAGATCAGGTTCACCATCTGTAATGGCTTCTACCTGTTTGACAAGCAATTGATAGTCTTTTGAAGGATCGCCAGACTGTTTTTCGACATGAAACATGAAAATCTCCTACTTTCTATCTTAAAAATACATAACTTGCGTCTCGCATGTGGGATTTGTCGAGCAATTGTAAAAGGAACTTCCGCCTTCATCTTGAAGTATGTACACATGAAGAGGGGTGAGCGGATGAAAACATCAACAACCGTGCAAACAAAAGACCGTATTATGGATGCTGCCATCAGACTTTTTAACCAAAAAGGATTTTCTGGAACCTCTGTCCGTGAGATTGCGAAGGAAGCAAACGTCAACGTTGCCCACATTTCTTATTACTTTCAAGGAAAAGGAGGGCTGCTTGAGCAGCTCGTATCCGATTTTTATGAAGGTTACATTCACATGATTGAATCACATCTCCATCACATGGAAACCCGTCATGCAAAAGAATGCTTACTACATGTGGTTTTTGATATTTTATCTTATCAGCACAAGCACCGTCAATTAACCCGTTTCGTTTATCGGGAGGTGACGATTGATTCGACACTCATCAGAGAAATCATGTCGACATATTTAACAAAAGAAAAGTATTTGTTTCAGCTCATCATTGAAAAAGGAAAAAGCACCCATGTTATTTGTGAGCAGCTTTCACTCGCATCCTTTATGATTCAGCTTAAATCACTTCTCATGATGCCATATTTACAGCCGCAATATTTAACAGAGGTGCTTTATTTGAACCCAAGTGAGCCGTATTTCTATCAAATGTACTTTAAGGAGCTGAGCCGCTCGCTTCATTATCTGTTAGAACCAAAAGAGCCGGCACTAGATTCTCATCTGAACCTCATGATGTCCTCGAATTGATCATACGCATATCCGAGATCTTCCGCTTGATGGGCATCAGAGCCGAATATGAGCGGAATTTTTTTCTTTTTTGCAAGGTCTATCATCCATTGATCTAAATAGATACTTCTGGCATATGTTTTACGAAGACCTGATGTATTAAAATCTAAGGACATGCCTTTTTTTGCCGTTTCTTCAAGGCAAAGGGTGACCTTTTGACAAAGTTCAGGTGACATTTCATATGGAAAAAGCTGTTTGAATTTCTGGACAAGGGTGATATGACCGATTCTCTTTGGCTTATATTGGCCTAAAGATGATAGAATAGAAGAATGAATTTGGTCATAGTAGCTTTGATAGACCTGTTCGATGCTGCCATAGATGCTTATTAGCTGCTGGAAGGCATGCTCGTCAAAATCAAGGCAAATATAATCATCGCCAGCAGGAAGAAAGTGAACAGATAAAATGGCGTCGTCTAGTTCTGGACCGTAGCAGTCTAAAAAGGTTCTTGTTTCCTCTTCATACTCTTTGATAAAGTCAACCTCAAGCCCAGTTTTTACTATTAATTGTCCTTTGTATTCTTGTTTCAGCTGAGCCAGTTTCGTTATATACGCTTCAAGGTCTTGGAGCTTCATGGCACTATCCTGCTCAGGTGTTGGATCTTGAAACGATGGAGGCAGCGGGGCATGCTCGGTAAAGGTTATGGAATCAAATCCCTTTTTAATGGCTTTTTCAATATAAGAATGAAAAGAATCAAGCGAACCGTGCGGGCAAAACGGTGTATGTAGATGTGCATCTTGTTTCAGCATGTCGTCACCTCTTGTCGATATTTTGAAAAACGTGATGTTTATCAGCGAAAATAATGAAAAATCATGACCAAAAATGCTGGTTACATGGTATCATAATAACAATGAAAACGACAGCTTCCGCATACATAAAAGCAGGTCACATTGATACGTGTGATCAAATGATAGAAAGCGCACAAATACTTTCTTGAAAAAACATACATAAAACCGTGAATGGATGGTATTGGAAAACATACGATCCTGCTTATAAAAAAACAAATGCAAAGCGGACACGAAAGGGTTCTCAGGTCTACTCGGGACACTTTTACCCTGACATCACTTAGATCACAACAAGGGGGCTCATTATGGAGTTAATCATCGGTTTAATTGTCATTTTGCTTGCTTTGTTTTCAGTCGGTTATTTCCTGCGAAAAAATATATATAAAGAGATTGACCGATTGGAAGCATGGAAAATTGAAATTTTAAACAGATCAATTGTAGAAGAAATTTCAAAGATTAAACATTTAAAAATGACCGGAGAAACAGAGCAATTTTTTGAAAGATGGCGTGCAGAGTGGGACGATATCGTCACAGCCCATCTTCCAAAGGTAGAGGAGCTATTATATGATGCAGAAGAGTATTCTGATAAATATCGATTCTCCAAAGCCAAGCAGGTTCTTACGCACATTGAGGACTTGCTGAGTGCTGCTGATTCGAACATTGAAGACATTTTAAAAGAGATTGCAGACCTTGTCACAAGCGAGGAGCAAAATCGCAAGGACATTGAAAAGGTCAAAGAACAATATCAAACAGTTCGAAAAAATCTGCTTGCGTACAGCCATTTATACGGCACCCTTTATGACAAAATGGAGCAGGACTTAGATGAGGCCTGGGAAGGGATCAAGCAGTACGAAGAAGAGACAGAAAACGGCAACTATATGAAAGCAAGAAAGATTTTGCTTGAGCAAGACCGCAGACTCGATCAGCTTCAGCTGTATATCAATGATGTACCGAAGCTCATTGCAGACTGTAAACAAACCGTACCAGGCCAGCTGACGAAGCTGAAAGACGGATATAAAGAAATGACAGACAAAGGCTACAAGCTCGAGCACATCCAGATCACTAAAGAGCTTGAGAACTTAAACAAACAGCTGACCCGTGCGGAAAAACTACTGATTGATGAACTCAATCTGGAAGAAGCATCAAGCATTTTGCAAATGATTGATGATGCCATTCAGACGCTGTATGATCAGCTGGAAGCAGAAGTAGAAGCAGGTCAGGAAATCAAAAGTAAAATGCCTGAGCTGACGGAAGCATTTGAAAAGCTCGAGCAGGATCACACCCAAACAAAGGCAGAAACAGCTCTTGTAAAAGAAAGCTACAAGCTGACAGCCGGAGAGCTTGATCAACAGAAGGCGTTCGAAAAACGCTTAGAAGAAATTGAAAAGCTCATGAAACAAATTCGCGAGAAGCTTGATCGTGACCATGTCGCATATTCATTATTAATGAATGAAATCAATCAGCTTGAGACCTTTATCGATGATGCAAAAGCATTGCACGATACATTTAAGGATCATCTTCAATCATTAAGAAAAGAAGAGCTGCAAGCGAGAGAAACACTGGCTGAGCTCAAAACGATGCTGACAGATACAGTGCGTCAGCTGCAAAAAAGCAATATTCCAGGTGTACCTGCTGATATGAAAGAGCAGGCTGAAAAAGCGCAGGAGATGATTCAGCAAGTGCACGAGCAGCTGGAGAACCTGCCGCTCAACATGCCAGCTGTGAATGGGCAATTAAAAGAAGCCTCCGACACAGTGAGACATGTTGTGAATGAGACGGAAGAAATGCTCACTAAAGTGGATCAAATTGAACGAATCATTCAATATGGCAATCGTTTTAGAAGCCAAAATCATATTCTTTCAGAACAATTAAAAGAGGCAGAGCGAAGATTTTATGCGTATGATTATAATGGTTCATTTGATGTAGCAGCCTCAGCTGTTGAAAAAGCATCACCTGGAGCCGTTCAGAAGCTATTAGCTCAGCACGAAAAAGAATATCAGCATCAATAAAAAAGCTGAAGTCCATTGATAGGACTTCAGCTTTTTTTGTATTATGATGCCTGTTTCTGGCGTTCTTCTGAAGCAGAAGAAGTGAAAAGTGAGATCACGAACCCAATGGCGACCCCAAGTATCGCAGGGACAAGCCAGCCAATGCCAAGGTCATAAAAAGGCAGCACTGTTTGGAAAATGTCTTTTACTGGACCGATTGGAAGCTTTGCTGCTGCTAAGCCGTCAAATAAGCTGACGCACCCTGTTAAAATTAACGAGAGGACATACACAGGTCTTCTATGTCCAAGCCATTTATCAGCAAGTGATAGAACGATGATCACAATCGCCAGCGGATAAATCGCTGTTAAGACTGGAACAGAGAAAGCAACAATATGAGCAAGTCCAAAGTTAGAAATAATGAAACTAAATAATGTAACAAGTGTCACGACCATTTTATAAGAAAGCTTAGGAAGTAACTTTGAGAAATACTCTCCGCATGATGTGACAAGACCGATACTTGTTGTTAAACAAGCGACTGTGATGGCAGCACCTAACACAATATTTCCTAGACTTCCGAAAAGGAACTGAGAAGACTGAGCTAAGATTTTGCTTCCATCTCCAACGAATCCAATGGCATGTGTACTAGAAGCACCTAGATACGCAAGTGACAGGTAAACGAAGGTTAATCCAGCAGCTGCAATCAAACCCGCTTTGATACAAGCAGAAGCCAGTGCCTTTTTACTTGTCACACCGCGTCCTTTAATTGCGTTGATGACAACAATTCCAAATACAATAGAAGCAAGAGCATCCATCGTTTTATAGCCCTCTAAAAATCCTTTGAAAAACGATCCGTTGCTATAAGATACATCTGGTGTACCAATGACGCCCATCGGTGTCAAAATGGCTTTAACAATGATAATAAAAATGATCGTAAATTTAATCGGTGTTAATATTTTCCCTACACGATCCACGATTTTCGTTGGATTTAAAGCAAGGTAATACGTAATACCGAAAAAGACGAGTGTAAATAAAAGAAGGGACAGCCAAGCTGGTACACTTGATAAAAATGGTAATGCCCCAATCTCATACGAAACTGTTCCTGTACGCGGAATAGCGAAAAGCGGTCCAATGGATAAATATAAAATGACGGTGAATGCTGTTCCAAACACTGGGTGAGCCTTATCTGCAAGTCCTTTTGCATCACGCCCTGTTAAAGCAATTGCAATAATCCCGAGTAGAGGTAAACCGACACCTGTTAATAAAAATCCGCCCATTGCTTTCCATACATTTGTTCCGGCATATTGCCCAAGCTCTGGTGGATAAATCATATTTCCGGCGCCGAAGAATAAAGCAAATAACATAAAACCTATAATAATCGTATCTTTCGTCGACAATGTTGCCTTCATTGAATATAAAGCCTCCAATATTATGTTGAAATATTCTGTTAATTAGCTGCTAAAACGGTTCTTCATTAACATTCACTAATTATAAAGGATGTACGCCTGATGTCAACATGTGTTTTCATACAAAAGTCATGAATTTTTCTATTTTAGTATATGAAGAACATAAAAAAACATCCCTTTCTCTTATGGAAAGGGATGTTTTTAGTTTTGATGCTTGATTAAGCAGGCTGTTTAGGTGGACTCGTAAACAAAGAAATAAGAAGACCAATAATGGCTCCAAGTACGGCAGGGATAGCCCAGCCGATCCCAAGTTTGTATAAAGGAACAACAGCTTCTAAAAATTCAGGTAATCCGCCAAGAGGGATTTCCGCTGCAACTAACCCATCAATCACAGCAAAGACACCTGTGAAAAGGAGTGAAGCGATATAAATAATCCGTCTTCCGTTGATCCAGCGATCAAGAAAAGATAAGAGAATGATCACGATGGCTAACGGATAAATCGCAACAAGAACCGGAACAGAGAGCGAAATAATTTGTGCCAGTCCAAGGTTTGCTACAAATGTACTGAATAAAGATACAACTAAAACTACTGTGCGATAAGAAAAGCGTGGAAATAGCGAAGAAAAATATTCCCCACAGGATGAAACAAGTCCAATACTTGTGGTCAAACATGCAAATAAAATCGCAGCTCCTAACACAATATTTCCAGCAGAACCAAATAAAAAGTTTGCCGCAAGCGAAAGGAGTTTCCCTCCGTCATTTGCCCCGACCATGCCTGTAGCCTCAGGACTTGACGCCCCGACATAAGCGAGTGATATGTACACAAGAGCTAGTCCAGCAGCTGCGACAAGCCCTGCTTTAATACAGGCTGCTGCAATCGATTTTCGTTCTGTCATACCACGTTCTTTCACAGCCGTGACAACGACAATTCCGAAAACGATTGAAGCAAGAGCATCCATCGTTTTGTAGCCTTCTAAAAACCCGGTAAAGAGCGGGCTTCCTTCATAGGTTGGATGCGGACTGCCAATTCCACCCATTGGTGTCGCAATCGCTTTGATCACAATTAAAGCAATGACAGCGAGTAAAATTGGTGTTAAAATTTTACCGATTCGGTCAACGAGTTTCGATGGATTTAAAGCAAGAGCATAAGTAATGCCGAAAAAAGCAATCGAAAACAAGAATAATGGAATCCATGATTCAGACTGCGCTTCAGTCAGAAACGGCGCCAGCCCAATTTCATAAGAAACCGTTCCAGTACGAGGGATCGCAAAGAAAGGCCCAATGGATAAATATAAAATGACGGTGAAAATGGTACCGAATGTAGGATGAGCTTTGTCAGCAAGCCCTTTTGCTCCAGTTCCTGTCAGGGCAACGGCGATGACACCTAAGAGCGGAAGTCCAACTCCTGTCAGTAAAAATCCACCGATCGCAAGCCATACGTTTTCACCTGCGTACTGTCCAAGTACAGGAGGGAATATCATATTGCCTGCGCCGAAAAAGAGTGCAAACAACATTAAGCCGATGGCTAATGTGTCTGTTTGACTTAACTTATTATTCATAAGGTTATCCCCCTATTATTTTATTTTTCCGCCATGTTTAAATATTCTGTCAATTTAGGAAAAAATATGACAATGGCACTATGCATGATATAGTGAATTGATGAGGTTGTCAATATACCGCTTTATATTGAAATAAAAGGAATTCGGATCATATTAGTTAAACGCAAGAGGATAAGGAGTTTCGCCATGATGTATCTTGATAATAGTGCAACCACAAAACCGTACCCTGAGGTTTTACAAGTATATCAGCAAGTGAGTGAACGTTATTTTGGAAATCCATCTTCGCTTCATCAGCTCGGAATTGATGCAAGCCGGCTGTTAAATGAAACGAGAAAACAAATGCTTCACTACACGGGCTTGAAACAATATAAGATTATTTTTACTTCTGGTGCAACAGAAGCGAATAACATTGCCATTAAAGGGGCAGCACTTGCCAAAATGAACCGGGGCAAGCATATTGTGACCACAGAAATAGAGCATCCTTCTGTTATTGAATCGTTTGAACAGCTGAAGGCGTTATTTGGCTTTGACATCTCCTATATTCAAGTAAATGAGCATGGCCATGCAGATATGACTCATTTAAAAGAAGTGCTTCGCCCTGATACAGTGCTTGTCAGCATGATGCACGTCAATAACGAAACCGGTGCCATCCAGCCAATTGAAGAAGCTGCTGGCATTATTCGCGAGCATGCCGAAAACGCACTTTTTCATGTCGACGGGGTGCAGGGAATGTGCAAGGTGGCACTCAATAAACAGCTGGATGTAGACATTTTGACAATGTCAGGCCATAAAATTCATGGTTTAAAAGGCACTGGAGCACTCTTTTTAAAGAAAGATGTCACTCTCGCCCCTTTCATTACTGGGGGAGAGCAGGAATTAGGACTTCGTTCAGGTACTGAAAACCCTGCTGGAGCTGTCAGCTTAGCAAAAGCCATGAAACAATCATTTGAACAGCTTGACAAGTATCATAATGAGATGCTGAACTTAAAAACGCAGCTGCAAAAACAGCTTGGAGAGATAGAAGGTATTGTGATGAATACACCGAGGGCGCAAAGTGCGCCGCACATTGTGAATTTTTCAGTGCCGGGTATTCAAATTGAGGTCCTCCTCCATATGCTTGAAAAAGAAGGCATATATGTTTCTACAACCTCTGCCTGCTCAGCTAAGAAAAAAGAGCCAAGCCGTATCCTGTTGGCAATGGGAAAACCAGAGGAAGTAGCCAAAAGCAGTATGAGAATCAGCTTGACGTATGGACAAGGACCAGAGCTAACGCCGCAAATCATCACATCGATCGCACAAAGTGTGAAAAAATTAAAAGGAATGAGATAACAGCATGAAATATGATCATATTTTAGTCCGTTTTGGTGAGATCTCAACAAAAGGGAAGAATAGAAAGAAATTTATTGAAAAACTAAGACAGCACATTCGATTCGTCCTAAAGGATTTTGAAGCATTAAAGGTTGCATCTGATAGAGACCGCATCACGATTATGCTGAACGGAGAAGACCCTGAACCAATTTCAGAACAGCTCAAAAGTGTATTTGGCATTCAGAGCTTTAGTCTTGCGGTTAAATGTGAGACGAATCTAGATGCGATTAAAGAAGCGGCACTAACAGCGGTACAGGAAGTGTATGAACAAGGAAATACATTTAAAGTCTCAACGAAACGCTCTTATAAACAATTTGAACTTGATTCAAATGAAATGAACCGTGAAATTGGCGGACATGTTCTAAGGAATACGGAAAACTTAACGGTCAATGTGAAACAGCCGGATGTGCATTTACGCATAGAAATCAGAGAGAACGCAACGTACATTACATTTAAAGATGTTAAAGGTGCAGGCGGCCTGCCGGTCGGTTCTAGCGGAAGAGCGATGCTCATGCTTTCCGGCGGCTTTGACAGCCCGGTTGCCGGCTATCAAGCAATGAAACGCGGAATTGAAATTGAAGCTGTGCATTTCTTTAGTCCGCCGTATACAAGTGAACGTGCCAAACAAAAGGTCATTGATCTTGCAGAATGCCTGGCAGCATATGGAGGCGAAGTGAAGCTTCACATCGTACCTTTTACAAAAATTCAAGAGCTGATTCACAAACAAGTACCTGAAAACTATACGATGACATCAACAAGAAGAATGATGCTGAAAATAGCTGACAAAATAAGAGAAAAGCGCGATGCCCTTGCGATTATTACCGGAGAAAGCCTTGGTCAAGTGGCAAGTCAGACACTTGAAAGCATGTATGCCATTAACCATGTGACCAATACACCAATCATCCGCCCGCTCATTGCTGTCGATAAAAATGACATTATTGATGAAGCGAGAAGAATTGGCACATACGATACAAGCATTCAGCCTTTCGAGGATTGCTGTACGATCTTTACGCCGCCGTCCCCTAAAACAAAACCAAAGCTTGAGAAGGTAGAACGCTACGAAAGCTTTGCTGATTTCGAGCCGATGCTGGACGAGGCAGTAGAGCAAATTGAAACAATTATTGTGACAAATGAAAAGAAAGCGGCAGACGAATTCGCTGATTTATTCTAAAACGAAAATTTCATAATAATTACCATAAAATCAATCGCATGAAGTCATGTGTTTCTACACATTCTATATTCACAAGGAGGTGAGAACACATGGCTCAACAAAACAGACAAAGCAGTTCTAACCAATTACTAGTACCAGGCGCTGCACAAGCTATCGACCAAATGAAGTACGAAATCGCTTCTGAATTTGGTGTAAACCTTGGTGCAGAAACTACATCTCGCGCTAACGGATCAGTTGGTGGAGAAATCACTAAGCGTCTTGTATCTTACGCTCAACAACATATGGGTGGCGGATCTTTCTAAGACACACAATTTAAAAGCTATGGCTTATGAGCGGGATCCTTCCCGCTCTTTTCTTTTTGTACATATAAATAGTTAGAATATTTTTAAAAAAGAAGACGGATGAAAAAAATTATGGCATAATACTAGGAGTAGGTCCTAATTCAAGCATTTTTCAGTTATGAGTGTTAGAATAGGTAAATTGAAACATGTTTCGTTTCATAAGAAAGAGGCTAAAAGGAGCTGTACCATGAAAAGAGAAGACTTAATTGCACCAGAACAATATAACTTAGTCAGCGAGATTGAAGCGTTCAGTCATGACAAGGAGAAAATGGCCCTGCACTGGCAGGACGGCAATGGCCACGAAGCGCATGTGACGTATGCAGCATTAGTGGAAGAGGCAAATAAAATTGGACATGTTTTATTAAAAGCAGGCTTCAAAAAAGGCGATAAAATCATTGTGATGGTGCCGCGCATGCTCGAGGCATACAGCATTTATTTAGCGATTTTGAAAACAGGAATGGTCGTGATTCCTTGTTCAGAAATGCTGCGTGCAAAAGATATAGATTATCGAATTGAACATGCAGAAGCAAAGGGAGCGATCGTTTACTCTTCATTCATTCAATCGTTCGACGGAACCAAACAGCCAAACGATTTTAAAACATTCTCAATCGGTGAAAACGATCATGGCTGGAGAAACATTCTAGCGCAAAAAGAAGAGCAATCAAACGAACTTGAATTGGCAGATACAAAGCGCACAGACATGGCGTTTTTATCCTATACATCAGGTACAACAGGGAACCCTAAAGGGGTTGTTCATACACACGGATGGGCGTATGCACATTTACGCACAGCTGCCAAAGCATGGCTCTCCATTAGTGAAGGAGATAAAGTATGGGCAACAGCAGGACCAGGCTGGCAAAAATGGGTGTGGAGCCCCCTCTTATCTGTGTTAGGAAGTGGAGCAGAAGGCTTTGTGTATGGAGGAAAATTCAATCCAAATACATACTTAGAGCTGCTTCAAAAAAATGAAATCAATGTCCTATGCTGTACACCGACAGAATATCGCTTTATGGCAAAAGTAGATGATTTAAGTCAGTATGAGCTGCCAAAGCTGCATAGTGCTGTTTCTGCGGGAGAGCCGCTGAACCGTGAAGTCATTGATACATTCAAAAAGCATTTCGATATAGAAGTACGAGACGGCTATGGCCAAACTGAAAGCACACTGCTCGTAGGGGTGCTAAAAGGAATGGACATCAAGCCAGGCAGTATGGGAAAACCAACCCCTGGCAACGAAGTAGACATCATTGATGAGGATGGAAACATCTGCGCACCTGGAGAAATTGGTGACATTGCGGTCCATCTTGAAACGCCGGCTTTATTTAAGGAATACTATAAAGACGAAGAGCGTACAAAGGCGCAGCGCCGCGGCAATTACTTTATTACGGGTGACCGCGCGAAAAAAGACGAAGATGGTTACTTCTGGTTTGAAAGCCGCAGAGATGACATCATTGTCAGCTCAGGCTATACAATTGGACCGTTTGAAGTAGAGGATGCGCTGATCAAGCATCCAGCAGTGAAGGAATGTGCAGTTGTGGCAAGCCCGGATGAAATCAGAGGATCAATCGTGAAAGCATACGTCGTCCTTCGTGATGGAACTGTGCAAAGTGATGAATTGATCAAAGAGCTGCAAACACATGTGAAAAACACAACAGCACCATACAAATACCCAAGAGAAATCGAATTCATTGACGAACTGCCAAAAACACCGTCAGCGAAAATTCGCCGTGTAGAGCTGAGAGAAAGAGAGCTTGCACGAAAAAATAAATAATGAATAAATGAGAAGCGTTTGGATGGAAGCATCCAGCGCTTTTTTTGTACGGAAAATGAAATTTATTGAAAGCAGGCAGGGTGCTTTATGTTAAAATATGTAGGAATTTCTGAAAAAGGAGAATGTTTGTAGATGTCCATTGCGATCATTCATGGAATTGTACTTGCCTTTGGTCTCATTTTACCTTTGGGCGCACAAAATGTATTTGTATTTCAACAAGGAGCGCTGCAACCTCGATTATATCGAGCATTGCCTGTCGTCATCACGGCTGCTCTTTGTGACACACTTTTAATTGCTTTAGCTGTCATAGGTGTTTCTGTTGTGGTGTTTACCATTCCAGTGCTGCAAATCGGTCTTTATATCATTGGTTTCTGTTTTTTAGTTTATATGGGATGGTCTGTATGGAACACAAGCTCATCAGCAGGGGATCAAGAGAAGCAGAAATTAATGCCTGCAAGAAAACAAATTTTATTTGCTTGTTCAGTTTCTCTTTTAAATCCCCACGCGATTCTCGATACGATTGGTGTCATTGGTACGAATTCGCTGCAATATAGCGGAGCAGAAAAGCTGGCGTTTACACTTGCCTGTATCATCGTGTCCTGGTTATGGTTTATTGGGCTCGCCCTTTTAGGGAAGATGTTAGGAAAGTTAGATACAAACGGCAAATGGATGAACCGTATTAATAAGGCTTCGGCGGTCATGATCTGGCTGGTTGCGTTATACATTGCGTATCAATTGATTGTGTAAGGTACATAGAGAATTAAACAAAGAAGCGTTTGGACGTAATGATCCAGCGCTTTTTTTATGTTGGAAGTGTAGCAGCCTTACAATATATCGGAATCAAACCTATGAAATTCTTTGAGTTTGGGATGATCGAAAGAACTATTTCAGAAACGTCTGCTCTTCATATATTGGGATAAGTCACTTTTCTTCTAATTTGATCCTGTTCTGTTTTAAAATGACATTGAGACGGGGTCACTCATCCTCGTCATTTGAAAAGGGGGATATGGATGAAGAAAACATTGTTTAAAGATGCAGCTCTTTTAACACTGGATCCATCTTTAGGTTTTCTTGAAAAGGGAGATTTATTAATTGAAGGGAAACATATTTTAGAAGTTGGACCTTCAATTGAAGTAAGTGATGCTGACATTGTTGATGCATCTGATATGGTCATCATGCCAGGTCTTGTAGATACACATCGGCATGTATGGCAGTCTGTCATCCGGGGCATAGGAACAGATTGGTCTTTGCAGACATATTTGAGCAAAATCTATTATGGCAACTATGGAGCGATGAGACGCCCATCCGACGATCGAATCGCCAATTATTTAGGGGCATTAGAGGCTTTAGATGCAGGTGTGACCACGTTTTTAGACTGGACGATGATCAATTCAATGGATCATACAGAAGAGCTCATTGAAGGATTAAAAGATGCGGGCATACGAGCTGTTTTTGCTTTTGGGTCCTCTGGAGATGCTGAATATTGGGATAGAGAGAGTACGCTCACCAATATGGAGGACGCAGCACGTGTGAAAAAAGCGCATTTTCAATCATCAGATCAGCTTTTAACAATGGGACTTGCGATTCGTGGACCAGAGTTTTCTTCATGGGAGACGTCGGTATTTGAAATTGAAACAGCCCGGTCTCTAGATGCTCTATGCAGTATGCACATCGGCTTTGGGAATTGGGGAGCGGAGGATCGATCGATTGAGCGGCTTCACAAAGCAGGGTTACTCGGACCGGATTTGAACATGGTGCATATTAATGCAATTGATGCGGATCAAATGAAGATGCTGGCAGACAGCGGAAGCTCCATATCCATTACCCCTGAAATTGAAATGATGATGGGTCACGGTTATCCTGTCACAGGACTTGCGATTGCACAAGGTGTTCTTCCAACGCTCGGTGTAGACGTAGTGACAGCGACAGGAGGAGATTTGTTTGCCCAAATGAAATTCGGACTTCAAGCAGAGCGCGCGATCCAAAATCAATCGTTATTAATGGATGGGATCATGCCGGGGCCTGAACTTGGGCTGTCTGCTCATCAAATGCTTGAGGCTGCGACGATCAATGGCGCTCGTGCATTACAGCTCGATCATAAAATTGGGTCGCTTACACCTGGGAAAGAAGCTGATTTCATCCTAATCGACCGGACAAGCATGAATCTTCTGCCCATGACAGATCCGGCTGGCGCGGTTGTCCAAACGGCACACCCTTCAAATGTTGATTCTGTTTATGTGGCTGGAAAAGCCGTGAAACAAAACGGAAAGCTTGTCGGTGTGAATCTAGAAGAGGTCAAACGAAAAGCTTATGCAGCAAGAGACCATATTTTATCACACAAGTTTGAATCAACACCTTCGTAAATAAAATAACCCCATAGGCGATGCCTATGGGGAATTGATTACAAGGATTCTTTAATGACCTTTTTATAATATTGGACAGACAGGAATCCGAAGACAGAATAGAGGGCAGTGTAAATCGACATGACGATAAGCATTGGAGTCCACAATTCTCCGCCGAACAAAAACCAGCCTGATTGTACAGCAAAGTAGCTGTGCAGCAATCCGATGATGAGCGGAATCCCAAAGTTAAACAGCTGTTTAAGCCGGATGCCTTTTAATAGATCCTTCTCAGTAAAACCAAGCTTACGCAAGATCGTGTAGGAGCTTTGTTCCTCTTCACTTTCATTCATTTGTTTAAAGTATAAAATACAGCCTGATGTGACAAGGAAGCTGAGACCTAAAAATCCGACCACAAACATCATCAGTCCTATTGTTTGTTTTTGCTGCTGAGCTGAAGCTAATTGAGACATGCTTTTGTCACTTAGTTTTAAAGATGTAAACACGCTATTTGCTTGTTCAAGATTTTTATCATCTTTTATATTGACTGCGTTATATTGGCTATTCTTAAGCTGCAGCTTTGGATCTTTCTGCTTGTCGAGCTGCTCAAAAACATTTTGACTCACGACGGCAACAGGCAGACCGCCAAAAGTGAAGTTGTAAGAAATGAGATAATCTTTCTTCATATCCATGACTTTCAAATCAACAGGCTTTTTGATGAGAAGTTTCACATTGCCTGAGCTTTGAATCGGCATGAATTTCTTTAATAGATCACTGTAGCCGCTTAAAATCACTTCGTTGTTCTCCACATGAATATTTGGTGCGTTTTTCTCACTGATCACAGGCAGTGTCAATACGCCTGGAT
The DNA here is from genome assembly GCF_000691165.1 of Bacillus safensis FO-36b. GTDB lineage: Bacteria > Bacillota > Bacilli > Bacillales > Bacillaceae > Bacillus > Bacillus safensis. Next base: position 121,448 of record NZ_ASJD01000001.1, read on the forward strand.
CATTATTCATATTTTTCAACTCTGAATCCATGATTTTTTTCGCATCAAATTTTGCTTGAATCACTTTGACCTGTTTTTGATCATAAGCAATATGTTTGTCAGAAAGTGCACGAGTGAAGGTTGCTGCTTCTTTTTCTGAGCCCATGACGAAATGAGCTGGAATTTGCTGCTCAGCGGTTTTTTCTGCTGAGTAATAGGAAATGTAGCTAAGAGCCAGCAAACCGATGGCAAGTGCAGATACGGTTGTAATAATCGTTAAAAGCAGTGCATTTGATTTTAGCCGGAACATAATGGATGACAAAGATAACACTTCATGAATGGCGAGATAGCCATTTTTTCTTTTACGTACGATATTGGCAATGAAAGAAACAGAGCCTTTGTAAAAAAGAAAGGTACCGATGATGACAGAGGCTAAAATATAAATCATGGCTAAAAGTAACTCAAGCATCGACTTATATGAGCCGGTAAAAAGCTTAGAAGAAATATAATAGCCTGAGCTGATCAAGACAATACCGAAAACCCCAATGATGATTTCAAACACAGAGATCTTTTTCACACGCTGTTCTGTCGAAGATGTTGTTCTAAACAAAGATAAAATGGTCTGTCTATTAATAAACCATCTATTTCTTAACATGATTAATCCATAGATGATGAAAAAGACGATAAGTGTCTGTAAAAGGGCCATGCCTGAAAAGTGCAGGTTGGCGATGGCGCTGACGCCGGTTACTTTAAATAGCACCATCAGCATGAGTTTTGAACCGATAAATCCAGCTATGATGCCAACACCCATGGAGAATACGTATAGAATAAAATTTTCTGCATTAAGCAGTTTGGCAATTTTTTGTTTCGTCATGCCAATGAGCTGAAGGAGGCCTATTTCTCTTCCTCTGCGTTTAATAAAAATGCTGTTCGCATATAACAGGAAGATCCCAACAATGGCAATGAGTAGTACAGAAGCGGCTTTGATCGCCGCACCGCCCTTAATGGAGCCTTTTACATCATCAAGTGCTGGTGAGTACTGCAAGGTGACAAAGGAAAAATAGAGCGCGACACTAAACACGAGAGCAAACACGTATAAATAGTAATTCTTCAAATTTTTCTTCAGGTTACGGAAGATGAGCTGATTAATGTTCATGCTTCACACCGCCTAAGACACCTTGCGTTTTCATAATATCCTCGAAAAACATTTTTCTTTCTAAAGCGCCTTTATTCAACTGTGTATAAATCTGTCCATCCTTGATAAAAATGACGCGGCTTGAATAGCTGGCTGCGACAGGATCATGTGTCACCATCACAATGGTCGCTTTTCGTTTACGATTGAAATCTTGCAGCTTGTTGAGCAGGTCAGATGCAGATTTGGAATCAAGTGCCCCTGTAGGTTCATCAGCGAAAATAAGACTTGGTTCATGAATGAAGGCACGAACCGCCGATGTCCGCTGCTTTTGTCCACCAGAGAGTTCATTCGGGTATTTGTCTCTTAGTTCATAAATCCCCATGTCTTCTGCGAGCTGCTGAAAACGTTCAAAAGCTTCTTTTTTTGGTGTTTTGGAGATGGATAAAGGCAAAAGAATATTTTCTTTGACCGTGAGTGTATCAAGTAAATTATAATCTTGAAAAACAAAGCCAAGCTGCTTTTTTCTAAATTCCGCAAGCTGCTGATCCTTCATTTGCGTCATCTCAGCATCTGCAATACGAATGGATCCGCTGGACACATGATCGATAGATGACAATACGTTCAGAAGGGTTGTTTTCCCCGAGCCTGATGGCCCCATAATACTGACAAATTCCCCGGCTTCAATGGTCAAATCAATGCCGCTCAGCACCTCTTGTTTGTTGAATTTATTTCCATAGCTTTTATAAATTTTGCGAGCTTCTAAAATGTTCATTTGCTGAACCCCTTTTTCTTTTAATTGATATCTCTAGTATAAAAAGAAGCCTGCTAGACGTCCTTCGATTTGGCGAACAAAATAGACGAGCATGTGACATTGTTGTCACATGCCTGTTTTTTAAACAAATTGTATGTATACCAGTTTCTTATCAGGATGAGTTTTCTTTCCCCATTTATTTTATCTGTTTTTTACTCTTATGTATCAATCTTCTCTGATTTTTCATGTCATGATGTTGTTTGGAAGCTTTACATGGTCATTTTATTCATGTATGATATGCATATTGAATATATGCATAGTAAATCTATGTATTGGAGGTAACTAAGAATGAAAGTGAGTAAAGAGCTTCTAAAGGGAAGTACATCTACCCTTATATTAAGCTTATTAAATGAAAGACCAATGTATGGATATGAAATGATTAAAGAATTGGAGACGAAGTCGGAAGAGATTTTCAGTTTTAAAGAAGGGACAATCTATCCTATTTTGCACAATTTGGAGGCGAAAGAATTCATTATCTCTTACTGGGGCGAAGGGAGTGGCAACCGGAAAAGAAAGTATTACAAAATCAATGAACAGGGGAAAGCATTGATGCAGGAAAAGAAAGAAGAATGGAAAGTATTTAAACATGCAGTTGATGGCGTTTTGAATGGAGAGAAAATCGCATGGGATTAGATAAAAAGTTTGAGAAGTATGTCAAAAGTGTATGTAAACGAATTAAAAATAAAGATGTTCATTCGAGTGTAAAGCTTGAACTGATGGATCATTTATACACACTAAAAGAGGAAGCAATGAATGCTGGGGTGTCTGAAGAAGAGGCGGTAGATCAAGCGTTGAACCAAATTGGTGATGCGGAAATTCTTGGAATGCAGCTTCATGAAACTCATAAAACCCAAATGGATTTTAAAATGATTCTTCTAGTGTTAGCCACTTGTTTTTGCGGGCTGTTTGTGATGTACTTTTTGCAGTTTCATTCAGATTTTACAAATCTTCAAAACATGAACATTTTTTATAAAAGCCTTGCCTTTTATTTAGTGGGTCTAGTGCTTATGTTTGGTTTGTTTTCATTCGATTATCGGCGCTTATTGAAATACTCTTGGCATTTATACATTGGGACACTCGGAATGCTGATTTTTTCGATGATGTTCGGGGCAAGAGTGAACGGTATACTTTTTTTAAGAATAAGTGATGTATCAATAAATTTGACTGAGATTATGCCTTTTCTTCTAGCTATTTCTTTAGCAGGTATCTTTCACAATTGGAGTTGGGAGAATGGGCTCAAAGCTTGGCTTGGAGTAGGGATTATGGCTTTACCGATTATTTTAATCAGTACGATTGGTTTTCTTCCTGCGACCGTTATTTGTCTGGTCATGTGCTTAACCGTGATGTATGTGTCTAGCGCAAGTTTATGGCAAATCATTATGCTGACAGCAGCAGGCATTTTATATCTGATGGTTGAATTATTTTCTCTTTTTCAAGCAGATGGGCACCTTTCCTTTTATAGAATTCATGAATTCAGCTCAAACGGGCTTCAGATCACCTCTTATGCCATGTCAGAAGTTCACACGGATTGGATGTTTACATATATCATTTATTCATTTGGCTGGTTCGCAGGGCTCATTGCGCTCATGTTGTTTGTCATCTTTATTCACAGAGTATTTCATACAGCAAAACGAGTGAAAATGGCTTATGGCAAAATGGTCATGACAGGTTTAGCCGCTGTGTTTGCAGCAAAATGTCTCTTAAGCATTTTCACAAACTTTGGCTTTCTGCCTTTATCTGGAGTGTCTATGCCTTTCATGAGTTATGGAGGTTCACATATTCTTCTAGAAATGATGGCTGTTGGGCTGATCTTAAGTATTTATAGACGGAGACAGATGGGAGATGTTTTTCGCCAAGAAGCGGGGAGTATTTCCTAAGTAAACCACCGCAATCTCTTCGCGCAAGTTTTGACAGCCGCGAAGAGATTGCGATTGCTACATGCTCGCAATATGAACAAAATCATTCTTTTTCGGAAAGATGAAGGTGAAGGTTGTACCTTCATCTATCGTGGAGTTGACCTCGATCGTGATATGAAGAGCGTCTGCTCCTTTTTTCGTTAAATAGAGCCCCATTCCCGTTGAGGCGGTGTCATTGTGATGTCTTGTTGAGGTAAAGCCTTTTTCAAAAATACGAGAGATGTCTCTTGGATCAATTCCTCTGCCTTGATCTGTAATCGTCAGCATGACTTGGTCATTTATTTGCTTGCTTTCAATGACAATATCGGAAGAATGGCTGTATTTGACTGCATTTGTGAGTACCTGTCTGATCATAAAGGATAACCATTTTATATCACTTAATACGGTACGTTCCTCCAGCGTCAGCTCAAAGCCGATTCCTTTTTGCATACACCATGATTGGAGAGCCTTGATTTCTTTCGCTATGATGCTTTGCAGGTCCAGCTTTTCAATGAATAAATCATTTTCGATATGACGTACTCTGCTTTGGTGCAGCTGGGCATCAAGTAATAAATGGATTCTGAGCCACTCATACGTCATATTTGATTTCAGCTGCTGATCTGTTAAGCGGTCAATCATTAAGCGTATCGCTGTAAGCGGTGTTTTGACCTCATGTATCCAAGAGAGCAATTCATCTTTTTCTTCTTCAAGAGCGATTTTCTGCTCTGCTGCCATCCGCCGGTAGCGTGCAATTTGCTCTGACGTCGCATCATGGATGAGCTGCTCAAATGGGGAAGAGGGGGTTAGCCGCATTTGATGTTCAATGTCATCATCCCATTCTTTGAGCCTCTCATAATAAGCCGTTTCTTTTCGATATCGAAAAAAGAGAAAGACAATCATGAGAAATGTAGACAATAGCACAATATAAAAAAGAGAAGCGATTGGAATGGTCGTATCCAAATAAGCAACAAACAGAATGAGGAGCTGCAAACTAAGAAAGAAAAGAATCCAGCTTCTTCGTTCTTTTAAAAATGCTTGCAGCATCATTGATCATCCTTTTCCTTTGCAAGATAGCCTTGACCCACTTTTGTCTCAATGAAGGCGCCAAGGGAGATCTCGTCTAGTTTTTTTCTGAGGCGGTTGACGTTTACAGTCAGTGTATTGTCACTGACAAACCGTTCATCCTCCCACAATGCTTGAATGAGTGATTCACGGCTGACGATATGATTTTTATGCTGAATCAATTCCTTGAGAATAAATAACTCATTTTTCGTTAATTCAACTTCACCGTGATCATTTGTTACGGTGTTTTTTTCTAGGTCAATCGCAGCGCCGCACCATACCTTTAGGCTGGCCGGTTCTGCACTATAATCATGCACGCGGCGAAGAACAGCACTTATTTTGGCAATGAGTACGTCAAAGTGGAAGGGCTTTTGCACGAAATCATCGGCTCCGAGCTGCATCGACATGACCATATCAGCAGGGTGGTCTCTTGAGGAGAGGAAGATGATCGGAACATTTGAATGATGCCGAATCATCCGGCACCAGTGAAAGCCATCGTATTTTGGCAGCTGTATATCAATAATGACGAGATCAGGCTGGACATCCGTAAATTCCTGCAGCACCTGATGAAAATCTTGAATCCCATAGACATCATAGGACCAGTTGACTAGACGTTCTTTGATTTCTTGGAAGAGGGTTGTATCATCTTCAATCAGTAGAATCTTAAACAAAATCAGCACCACACTTTTTGTATTCGCTTGTTGTCATTGTAGCGGAAAAAAGGCCCTGCCGCTAGAAGCAGACAAGAAAAAAGCAAGGGAAGAGGTCCCTTGCTTCAGCTTATTTACCTAAAAAGTGCTTTTTAAAGAATGATAGTTGGAATTCAAGTGTGAGTGGGTCATTAAAATAGAATTCCTCTGCATTGGCTTCATACACACGATGTTTTTTGACAGCTGGGATGGACTTGTAAATTTCACTGTTTTGATAGGAATTGTCCATTTCGCTGTTTTTACTAATGATCATATAGTCTCCTGCAAATTCAGGGATGACCTCCTGTGAAACTGCGTAGTAGCCGGCTTTTAATGCTTTTTCTTTCACTTTCTCAGGCATTTTCAGTTTCATGGCTTGATAGAGAATTTCTGTTCCGCGGCCCCATGCATCTCCAAAGACGTAAAGATCTTTTGTGCCACTTTCAAAGACAGAAACGGTTGCATCTTCGCCGATTTTTGCTTTGATTTCTTTTCCAGCTTCAGCTGCGCGTTTTTTGAAATCTTTTACCCAAGCTTTTGCTTCTTTTTCTTTGTTTAAAACTTTTCCAATTTCAATGTGCTGCTGAAGGTAATCAACTTTGTTATACGTAAATAAAACGGTTGGTGCGATTTTTTTGAGCTTTTCTACATTTTTAGTATTGCTTAAGCCAATGATGACATCAGGCTTTAGCTTCATGATTTTCTCTACATTTGCATCAGATACTTCTTCCACATTTTTTAATTTCTTTTGGAAACGCGGATTCTTTTTGGACCAAGAGTCAACGCCGACAAGGTTCACACCAAGTGACATGACATTCCCTGTGTAAGAACCGAGCACAACAACACGTTTTGGATGCGCTGGCAGCTTCACAGGCCCATTTTCAGATTGATATGTAATTTTGTCTGATGATGTGGATTGATTTCCTTTATTTGAGGAAGAGCTGCTGCTATTGCCACATGCGCTCAATGCAAGTACAAAGATGAGCATCAGAGGGAACAATATTTTCTTCATGAATGTAGACTCCTTTGAAATCGGCACATAAGCCGGATATTGGTTGTATTAGTGATAATGATAATTATTATCACTTGGATATCATATCATAGAACTGTGGGCTGTTGTCAATGACATTTTGATAGCTGATGATAAAAAAATAAAGAGGGGATTTTCGATAAAAAAAAGATCAAGGCAGCATGTGTCCTGATCTTTTTTTTATTTAAACCAGCCTTTTTCTTTTGATCGTGTAATGGCTTCGATGCGGTTTTTCACTTCCAGCTTATCTAAAATAATGGAAATGTAGTTCCGGACAGTGCCGCTTTTAATGCTCAGTTCTTTTGCAATTTCTTTTGTGTTTTTACCATCTGCGACGAGTTCAAGAACCGATTTCTCTCGCTCCGTTAAAGGGTTTTCGTCACTATATAAGTCTTCCATCAATTCAGGTGCGTACACCTTTTTCCCTTTCATCACACTGCGAATGGCACTTGCCAGCTCCTCGCTTGGGCTGTCTTTCAGCATGTAGCCGCTGACGCCAGCTTTTAGCGCCCTTTGGAAATAACCGGAGCGGGCAAAGGTCGTTAAAATGATGATTTTCACATCTGATCCTTTAAGCTCTTCCGCTGCATCAAGCCCGGTTTTTCCCGGCATTTCAATATCCATTAAGAAAATATCAACAGGGTGTGTTTTGGCAAAATCGATGGCATCTTGGCCGTTCGTACCTTTCCCAACAACCGTCATATCGTCTTCTAAATCGAGAAGTGAACCGAGTGCACCAAGCAGCATTTGCTGATCTTCTGCGATAAAGATGTTGATCATTTCATCCCCTCCTTTTCTTTTGCTGCTGAATCATTTGGAATGCTCATAATGAGCTTTGTCCCGTCTTTTGTTTCAATACGCAGGCGGCCATTTGCAAATTCCAATCTTTCTCTTATTCCTAAAAGGCCGTGACCCTTCGTTTGAGAGGGCGGATAGTCGCCTTTAAATGTTCCGTCGTCCTCAACGGTGATGATGGCTTCCTTTGATTTTTGGTGAATGGTGATTTTACAAACAGTCGCGTCACTATGTTTGACGACATTTGTCACCGCCTCTTTGATGCACATGCTCACAATGTTTTCGTTCAGAAGTGAGATGTGTTTCGGTGCTTCCTTTTCATCATAGATCAATTCAATGCCGGCTGCATCGAGAATTTGCTCAATGTTCGACATTTCCTCTTTGATTCGGATCCCCTTCATGGAGGAAACAATCTTCCGTACTTCATTGAGAGACGTTCTGGCGGTCTGCTGGACGCTTTTGAGTTCGGCACGGGCCTGTTCAGGGTCTTTATACACGAGTTTACGGGCAAGATCACTTTTTAACCCGATCAAAGAAAGCTTTTGTCCAAGGGTGTCATGCAGGTCGCGTGCAATGCGCTGCCTTTCTTCAAGCTTCACAAGATCAGCAATCCGTTCATTGGCATATTCTAATTTCTCCTCAAGCCGTTCACGTTCCTTCCTGCTCCGAATGCTGAGAGGAAGAAGAATGGCACTAATCAGGGTGATCACGACAAAAGGAATTTGTGTGAGAAACCAGCCCTTTTTTAAGATCAAACTAAAGTTCACCGCTATAGCAGCGCTCCCTAGATGAATATAGTATAAGATATAAAAAGGTACTTTTCTTTTAATATGCCCATTGAAATAGGCGATGCAAAAAGCGAAATAAATATAGCTGTAGAGCATCACATAACCAGTTGAAATACCGATCAATAAAAGACCGAAGACATATAAAGACCAGCCTTTTGCGACAAAGGCAAAACGATACACAGCGAAAAAGACGACGTTCAAAATAATGCCGATCACAATACCTAAAGTCGAAGGTGTTTTAAAGATAAAATAGAAGGGCAGGATGAAAAAAATGGCCCATATATAGGGAGAAATCCCATGCAATTTTTGAATTTTAAACTGTTTTTTCATCCGTGTGCCACCTTTTCCGTTTTCGTTCTTTTTCCTTACTTTATCAAATTCAACTTATGGTTGCATCCTGTAAATGACAACAAGCTCCTTCTAGTGTAAGAAAGAGCTTGCACCAATTATGCATTTTTCTTTAGAATGTCTCCTTTAATGACAGGTGCGGGCATCTTCTTAGATTGCCGTGCTTCTTTAAAGGTAACGAATGCTTTCGTTTCTTCATCCCAAAGTCTAAATTTCATTGATTCAATACTTGTTTTTAAAGTGATGGTTGGAACATTTTGAAGCGGCTCACTATGATCATGTGCATGCTCCAAGTGATAATTCGGTACCCTCGGACTTAAATGATGGACATGGTGATAACCGATATTGCCTGTTAACCACTGAAGAAGCTTTGGCAATTTGTAAAAAGAACTGCCTTCTACCGCTGCCTGCACATAATTCCAATGTTCATCTGCTTCAAAGTAAGAATCCTCAAACGTATGCTGAACATAAAACAGCCATACACCGATTGATCCTGAGATCAGGAAGATTGGACCTTGGACAAGCAGGAACTCCTGCCAGCCAAAAAGAAGACACGTTGCAGCTGCTAGCGCAATGATGCTCACGTTTGTGAAATACGTGTTCCAGCGCTCTTTTTTACGAGCATTTTTGACGTTGAAACGGTTTTTTAAGAGAAAGACAAAGATCGGACCTAAAATAAACATCACAAAAGGGTTACGGTAAAATCTGTAGCGAAATTTTGTCCATGCTGATGCTTCTTGATATTCTTTGACTGTCAGGAGCCAAATGTCGCCAGTACCTCGTTTGTCTAAATTACTACTTGTGGCATGGTGAATTGAATGATCTCTTTGCCATTGAAGATAAGGGAAAAGGGTGAGTACGCCCGTTAAAAAACCGAACAGGTGATTCAGCGGCTTCTGTTTGAAAAAGGATTGATGGCAGCAGTCGTGAAAAATAATAAAGACACGTACTAAAAAACCAGCTGCAATAACCGCAAAAAAGAGGGTTAAAAGGTAGGAGATGTTCAGGCTATAATAGGCAAGAAACCAAAGCCCCAAAAATGGAATGAATGTATTAAAGAGTTGAATGATACTTTTTTTTGAATCAGCACCAGAGAATTGGCCAACTTGTTTTCTTAAAGAGGCTTGCTGCTGTGTGTTTGTTGAAGTCGTCATGAACGTTCAAGTCCTTTCCGTTTCTTTCTTCTTCAAAGTATAGAAGGAAAGGTGTCATACTCATAGTAGCACCCATCATGTATTCAATATGACATTTGTCATGTTTGACCTCAAAAAGGCTGATGGGATCACGGTTTTGAGTTTATTTCTCATCAATAAAAAAAGTAAAGGCGCTGGGCCTTTACTTTTTATGAACGAGCTTCATGTACTTTTAACTGCTTGCTTTTAATGGTTGTGTGGCGCATAGCATTCAGCACAAGAGGGCCTTTGCCGTTTAAAATATCGACATATGTTTTTGTGTCTTGAATCGTAATAATCCCAATGTCATCGAATGCAACGCCTTCTATTTTGGCAATGGTCCCAACGAAATCAACAGCCCGCAGTTTCTTTTTCTTTCCGCCGTTAAAATAAAGCTTCATAATATCCTTCTCAACGCCTGCCTGTTTATTTTCCTTTTGAATAGGCGTTTCAATCTTTTCTTCAAAGCTTTCTACATGCTTTTCTGCTTCTTCCTTTGTCGGATAAGGCTGAGTTTGAAAATCTATGCCGGCATCCTGCTTTAATTCATCAATAAGCGGCTTTGCATTCTTTGTCATAAAGGCAATCGTTTTCCCGCTTTTCCCCGCTCTGCCTGTTCTGCCAGTCCGGTGAATATAGCGCTCTTTTTCATAAGGAAGATCATAATGAATGACATGCGTCATATCACTGACATCAATTCCCCTGGCTGCTATATCTGTTGCGATCAGATAACGGAATTCACCTTTTTTAAATTCATCCATCACATCAAAACGGTCTTCCTGTCTCATGCCGCCATGAATTTTGTCACAGGGCACATCCCATTCGTCCAGCTTCAGCGTGAGTTCATTCACCCGGTCTTGTGTATTACAGAAAATAATGCAGCTATCTGGATTTTCAATGACGATCGTACGCTGAAGAAGGGAGAATTTCGATTCTTCTTCTGTTTCAATCACGGTGTGAGTGATTTGCTGTACAGACGTTTCTTCACGTGCGATCTCAATGACTTTGGGTGATTGTAAAAACTGTTCGCTCAATTTCTTCATGTCATCAGACATTGTCGCTGATAACAGCATCGACATGCGCTTTGGCGGCAGATACTGAATAATAGAAGAGACTTGATCGATAAATCCCATGTTCAGCATTTCATCCGCTTCATCTAACACGAAAAATTTGAGATTTTCTAAAGAAAGGGTGCCTTTCTCAAGGTGATCCAAAATGCGGCCTGGTGTCCCGCACACAATATGGTTTTTCTGTGAAAGCTCTACTTTCTGCGCTTGAAAAGGGGCTTTTCCATAAATGGCTGCGGCTTTGATTCGTTTGAATCGCCCGAGGCTTGTGAGGTCTTGTTTGACCTGCATGGCGAGCTCTCGTGTTGGAACGAGGATGAGGGCTTGAGGTTTATTTTCAGCCCAATCAACCATTTCACAAATCGGCAGACCATAGGCTGCAGTCTTGCCGCTCCCAGTCTGAGATTTGACGATTAAATCCTGCTTTGAAAAAGCAATTGATAATGTCTCGTGCTGAACAGGTGTTGGTGTATGGAAGTGAAGCGCTTCTAACGCTTGTTTCAATTCATCACTTAATGGATATTGATCAAAATGTTGTAATGTCATCGTGTTCTCCTTTTCGTACATTCATACTTGTGACATCATACCATAACCATGACCGTGAATGAAAAAACATAGAAAAAAGCCCCGTAAAGGAGCTTTCAGCGTGCGGACAAATTCTCAAAGGAATCTTCGTTTTACTTTTTCCCAGTAAGAGTTGTCTTTTAATTTCACCGTTTTAATGACTTTTCCTGAAAGGCCAATGTCAATTTGTTTGACGTGTTTTGTGCCGAGTGCTTCGTTATCAAGCCCGATAATTGGATGATCGTTTCCATCCTGCACTACCTTCAGCGTCAGCTTGCGGTCACTGCTCAAGATGAAAGGAGCGCCTAATGTACGGTAAGAGTTGTTATTCAGCGATGCAAGTTCTGTGACCTGCATACAAGGAAGCATCGGATCAACCACGGCGCCGCTCACGGATTTATTGTAGGCCGTTGAGCCAGTCGGAGTGGAAATAATCATGCCGTCGCCTCTAAAAGTTTCAAAGTGGAAATCATCTATATACACATCGATCACAAATGTTTTAATAATGCTGGAGCGGATTGACAGTTCATTTAAGCAATGGAACTGGTTTGTGCTGTCAACGCTTACATCGATGATCGGATATTTTCTCACTTCAAGCTGTTCAGTATTCATGGCATCAATCATTTTATCAAAATGCTCTAACGAGAAATCGCAGTATAGGTGCGTATTCTCTGATTTTGATACCCCTACATACAAGCAGTCATCCCGGAATTTTGTTTTACGTACTGCTTGAAGAAATGTGCCATCCCCGCCAATTGAAGCAATAATGTGGGCATCCTCTGCACGCTTGACGACGTGAAAGCCTTGATCAGTAGCGAGCTTCTCGAGAGAAGAAATGTGTCCATCCAATTCATGATCTTTTTTGTAAAAGAAAAATACATTGCGACGATTGTCTGTCATTGACGTTCTCCCCTTTGCTGTCAAAAATAAATTTCAATGATAAAGGGCTTACATGAAAACCCTTGCTCACATTTTACACTTTTTTCATATGAAAGTAAAAATTTTAGAAAGAACCATCTGAAGATCGGATTGCTTTATGAGAAATGAGTCGATGTGAGTGATTTGAAATGGCTGAATCCTGAGCATAATTGAATAGCCGTTTTCTCATGAAAGAATGGTTTAGGTGTTTCGTTGCGGTGAAGATCTAGCCTATTAGGTGCAGGGAGAGGATAAAAAAGCCAATTTTTCGTCATGCGCATGTCTAAGTAGACGATGTAAAGTTGATCGTTATTTAATAGAGGTGCTATCATATGCCTACATGAAATGTAAAAAAACCACAATTCCTGTGAAACATTTCGTGTGGGCATTCGTATGAATGAAGTGAGATAAAAAGGAGGAGAAAAAGATGAATGCGAAAAGATGGGTAGCACTAATTATTGCACTTGGTGTTTTCGGATTTTCAATTGTAATTAGTGTCACGATGGCCTTGTTCGATAGCTTCAATGACAATAAAATGAGCTATCAATTCGGGGATGAAATAGAAGAGAAGGTACTAGAGAATGGCAGCGGTGCAGGCAAGATTGCTGTTCTTGAGATTAATGGAACCATTCAAGATAATGGCGGCGCATCGAGCCTATTAGGCGGAGAAGGTTATGATCATCGTGCATTCCTCAAAGAACTAGATAAAGCGAAAGAGGATGCTTCTGTAAAAGGTGTACTTCTGCGCGTAAACTCTCCTGGCGGCGGTGTCTATGAAAGTGCTGAAATACATAAAAAATTAGAAGAAGTGAAAAAAGCGAAGAAGCCGATTTACGTATCTATGGGATCCATGGCAGCTTCAGGCGGCTACTACGTGTCAACTCCAGCGAAGAAAATCTTTGCTTCACCTGAAACATTAACAGGATCGTTAGGTGTCATCATGCAAAGCTTGAATTATTCAAAGCTCGCAGATAATCTGGGTATTAAATATGAAACGATTAAGAGCGGGAAATTCAAAGATATCATGTCTCCAAACCGTGATATGACAAAAGATGAGCGCAACATCATGCAAAGCATGGTCGACAACTCTTATGAAGGATTTGTCAAAGTGATCTCTGAAGGACGCGGCATGTCAAAACAGGAAGTCAAGAAAATCGCTGACGGCCGGGTATATGACGGGACACAGGCAAAATCGAACGGATTAGTCGATGAGCTTGGGTATTATGAAGATGCATTAAAAGTGATGAAGAAAAATGAAAAAGGCTTAAAAGGAGCAACAGTGGTCAGCTATTCTCAAAGCTTTGGCTGGAACTCTCTTTTCAACATGAGTGCAAGCAAGCTCTTTAAAAGCGAAATTGATTTTCTGAATTTAAAAGAAACACTGGCTGGCTCAAATGGGTCTAAACCGATGTATCTCTATTCAAAATAAAGGAGGGATCATAGATGGATTCTACATTCGATGAAGTAAGCGAAAGCCGCAGCCAAGAGGAAGAATCGAAGCCGGCCTTTGTGAAGCGCGCTTCAATTGAAGCACAGGCGTTTGCAGGTTTTTGGATTAGATTTTGGGCATTTATTCTTGATTGGCTCGTCGTCTGGGGTGTAAACCATTTGACGGTTTCTCCAATCTTTAGTCTGTTTGGCTGGTCCAAAGGAGGAGGATGGTTTTCTCCATTTTCCGTCACAACGACGATTGTATTCCTCCTTTATTTCGCCATCATGACGAAAATCTTTCAACAAACACTTGGCAAGATGGTGTTTGGGATTAAAGTGGTCTCACTTCAGCCTGAGAAGAAGCTGGCATGGGATGTTATTTTCTTTAGAGAGATTGTGGGACGCTACATTAATACGATCTTTATTCTCTATGCTATCGTTGGGTTCTCACCGAAAAAGCAAGGGGTTCATGATTACTTTGCCGATACGGTGGTCGTCCATGAACATTTATATGAAAAAACAGAATCAAACGTATAATCAGAGGGAGTTTGGCCGTAACGGTCAAACTCTTTTTTGTTGATTGGGTATAAAATCCAGAATGAGAGCCATAATCGTAGGGGAAGCATCATTTGTTATGGAGGAAGTGAGCACAGTGCTTTACGTTTGGATCGCAGCGTTTTTGTTTCTTGTGATCTTGTTGATTTTCATGAAAGTAACCATTTCGCTGGACTATTCGCATACAAACGACAATGACCACATTGCACTGAAGGTCATCACCTTATATGGATTGGTCAGACTCAAAAAAGAGATTCCGATGGTGAGGGTCAATCCAGAAGACCAAACGATTGATATTCGTGAAAAGAAAATGAAGAGCGCCAAAACGCCTGATCACGAAAAAGAATCGATGCATAAAAAAGTAGGAAAACGTGATATGAAGCAGATCCTTCATCAAATGGAGCGCATCACAAAAGAGATTGTCGATTTAAACCGGATCATGCGCAAGTTCTTCATCCACGTAAAGATTGACTCGTTTCACTGGTCGACATGGATCGGCTTTCAAGACGCCGCTTTAACAGGTGTAGCAGCCGGCGGTGTGTGGTCAGTTAAAGGAGCACTGCTTGCCTTTATGCAGGAGCATCTCACCTTTAAGCATAAACCGATATATGAAGTCATTCCGGCCTTTCAGCACAATGTGTCACAGACTCAGTTTGCATGTATAGCTTATTTCCGTATTGGACATGCTATGCTTGCAGCCATTCGTTTACTTGTCCATTGGTTAAAAGGAAGAAAGGCGAGAAAAAGTGCCTCTCTTCAAGCAACGAAGAATGAATCATCTGTTTAAGGAGGAACCCGAAAATGGCAGATCATCCAATCCAAGGTCTCATGAAGACAGCGATGGAAAACTTAAAAGAAATGATAGATGTGAATACAATCATCGGCGATCCAGTCGAAACCCCTGACGGCAGTGTCATTCTCACTGTGTCAAAGGTTGGTTTTGGATTTGCAGCCGGCGGCAGTGAATTTAACGGGAACCAAAAGAAAGAAAAGCGTTCTGATGAACAGGAACGAAAAGAGCCGAGACTCCCATTTGGCGGCGGAAGCGGCGGCGGGGTGTCGATTACACCAATCGCCTTCTTAATTGTAGGAACAAACGGAGTTCGAATGCTTCATTTGGATGAACACACCCATCTGCTCGATAAAATATTGGATTCTGCTCCTCAAGCAATTGAACGTCTTCAGCACATGTTTAAGAAGGATGAGCGGGAGCACCGTCACAAAGAACGAAAACTAGATGACATAGACCTTTAAAAAGTTAGCTGCGCTGCAGTTAACTTTTTTTGCAAAATGGACGATTAGGCTTTGCAGTTTTTTGCTTTCTCTACTATGATAGAACCATACATTTGAAAAGGGAGGAATTGTTTTGGCATCGATCACATTTAAAGGAAGTCCTGTCACGCTTGTAGGAAATGAAGTAAAAGTAGGCGAGCAGGCTCCTGATTTTACGGTATTAACGAACTCACTTGGAGAAGTTTCACTTTCTGATTTAGCAGGAAAAGTGACGATCATCTCAGTGATTCCTTCTATTGATACAGGTGTGTGTGACGCACAAACAAGACGTTTCAATGAAGAGGCAGCGGGTTTAGGTCCTGTCAATATTTATACGATTAGTGCAGACCTTCCATTTGCACAAGCACGCTGGTGCGGAGCAAACGGAATTGAAAATGTCGAAACATTATCTGATCACAGAGATATGTCATTTGGTGAAGCATTCGGAGTGTATATGAAAGAATTGCGTTTATTGGCGCGCGCAGTCTTCGTATTAGACCCTAACGGAAAAGTGGTTTACACTGAATACGTAAGTGAAGCAACGAATCACCCAAATTATGAAAAAGCCATTGAAGCTGCAAAATCACTGTTATAAAAGCAGCATCGACAAGAGCTCCGGCTTCATCCTGGGGCTCTTTTCAATGAGAACATATAGCTTTTAACAAAGCGAGGAGAGAAAAGCATTGCAGAAAGATCAAGTAAGTACGATTTTTGAACTGCTCGATACAGCTTCTATTCGATTAAAAAAGGAACAGAGTATTTCT
This sequence comes from Bacillus safensis FO-36b, assembly GCF_000691165.1. Lineage (GTDB taxonomy): Bacteria > Bacillota > Bacilli > Bacillales > Bacillaceae > Bacillus > Bacillus safensis. The sequence goes on from NZ_ASJD01000001.1 coordinate 137,723, forward strand.
TATATTGAAGCATTGGCAGAAGCAGGAGAAGCCTTTTTCCAAGCAAATGATCGAAACGGTTTATTAAAGGATTTAATAGAGAAAGCAGATTTTGCTTCTTATGATCATGAGCAGATTCGTAAAGCGTTTCAGCTCGCCGTATTGAAAGGTCAAAAGGATATTTCTCATCCAAATCGCCAGATGACACCAGATACGATTGGACTGTTTGTCAGCTATTTGGTGAACAAATTTTTAGATGGTCAAAAAGAGCTTGTAGTCTTTGATCCAGCAGCGGGAACAGGAAACTTACTTCTTGCTGTTTTAAATAATCTCACTGCAGAAACAAAACGCGGCTTTGCGTCTGAAATTGATGATGTGCTCATTAAAATTGCTTGGGCGCAGGCGAATTTAGAGGAGAAAGAAGTTGAGCTTTTCCACCAGGACAGTCTTGAGCCGCTTCTGATCTCACCGGCAGATGTCACTGTATGCAGTCTCCCAGTCGGCTATTATCCAAATGATGAGCGTGCAGCAGACTTTGAATTAAAGGCAAAAGAAGGACATGCTTTTGCCCATTATTTATTCATTGAACAAAGCCTTCGCTACACAAAAGAAGGCGGCTTCCTATTCTTCATCATTCCAAATGATTTGTTTGAAGGAAAAGAGAGCGTACAATTAAAGGATTTCATCAAAGATCATGCGTATATGAATGCGTTAATTCAGCTGCCAGTGTCCATGTTTAAGGATAAAAAACACGCCAAAAGCTTATTTGTGATGCAAAAGAAAAAAGAAGGGCTGGAAGCACCAAAACGAATGCTGTTTGCCAATCTTCCATCTTTCTCACAGAAGGAAGCAATGGTCGGTGTGATGAGAAAACTAGACCAGTGGTTTATAGAAGAAAAAGAAACGAAAGAATAGCCAGAGTGATTTCTGGCTATTTTACTATTCAGAAAATAACGACTTATTGATGTAAGCGATAACAGTTTGAAGGTGCACTTGAAATGCAAAGTTTTCAATGTTTAAATGAAAAAGTCAGATATTTTTCGGACTTATCGTTAAACTATAAAAGACCCGTCAAACAGGTTGAATATAGCACCGGAAAAAACGTGAAACCTTATATAACAACTGAGTAAAAGGAGCGACAGTAATGTCCAAAATTATTGCAATTAACGCAGGAAGCTCATCTCTTAAATTCCAATTGTTCGACATGCCAGAAGAAACCGTTTTAACAAAAGGGCTTGTTGAAAGAATCGGAATGGACAACAGTATCTTCACGATCTCTGTAGATGGAGAAAAGAAAACAGAAGTGACAGATATTCCAGATCACGCAGTAGCGGTCAAAATGCTGCTTGAAAAACTAACTGAATTTCACATCATCAAAGACTTTAATGAAATTGATGGCGTAGGACACCGCGTTGTTCACGGCGGAGAGAAATTCAGCGATTCTGTTCTTTTAACTGATGAAGTGATCAATGACATTGATCAGCTTTCAGAGCTTGCACCACTTCACAACCCTGCAAACGTTGTAGGAATCAAAGCATTCAAACAAATTCTGCCTGACGTACCAGCGGTTGCTGTGTTCGATACAGCATTCCACCAAACTATGCCAGAGCAGTCTTACCTATACAGCCTTCCGTACGACTACTACAAAAACTTTGGTATTCGTAAATACGGATTCCACGGGACAAGCCACAAGTTCGTTACAGAGCGTGCAGCAGAGCTATTAGGCCGTCCACTAGAAGAGCTTCGTCTGATTTCTTGCCACCTTGGAAATGGTGCGAGTATCGCAGCAGTTGAAGGCGGAAAATCAATCGATACATCTATGGGCTTTACACCACTTGCTGGTGTTGCAATGGGTACACGTTCTGGTAACATTGACCCTGCCCTTATTCCATTTATTATGGAAAAAACAGGACATACTGCTGAAGAAGTGCTTTCTACTTTGAATAAGAAGAGTGGTCTTTTAGGTGTGTCTGGTCTGTCAAGTGACCTTCGTGATATCGAAGAAGCAACAGAAGAAGGAAACGACCGTGCAGAAGTTGCTCTTGATATTTTTGCGAGCCGTATTCATAAATACATCGGTTCTTATGCAGCTAGAATGAATGGCGTAGATGCGATCATCTTCACAGCTGGAATCGGTGAAAACAGTTCAGAAGTTAGAGCACGTGTACTTCGTGGTCTAGAATTCATGGGCGTTTACTGGGATCCATCCCTAAACAACATGAGAGGCGAAGAAGCATTCATCAGCTACCCGCACTCACCTGTAAAAGTAATCGTCATCCCAACAAACGAAGAAGTAATGATTGCAAGAGACGTTATGCGTTTAGCGTAATCAAGTTTGAGAAGCTCTTTTCCAATAAGGAAAAGAGCTTTTTTCTGTTAAAAGCAGCATGCTATAATGTTGTCCAATACGAAGCAAAAGGGAGCGGTGCGAAAGATGAGCGTGACAGAACATAAACGTGAGGCGAAAGAAAGGCTTTATGTGAAAGTCATTACGGTCAGTGATACAAGAACGAAAGATACAGATAAAAGCGGCCGTCTGATGATTGATTTGCTCAAAGAACAGGGACATCTTGTTCTTGCATACGATATTGTAAAAGATGATATAGGATCGATTCAAGACGCTGTGCTGGAGGGAACAAGCGAACCGAAAATAGATGCCGTCTTGTTAAATGGCGGCACAGGAATTGCTGCAAGGGATGTGACCATTGAAGCGATCACCCCTCTTTTTTCCAAGGAACTGCCTGGCTTTGGCGAAATCTTCCGCATGCTCAGTTATACAGAAGACATAGGTTCAGCTGCTATTTTATCCAGGGCAACGGCAGGGGTCGTCAATCAAAAGGCTGTCTTTGCCACGCCGGGATCTACCGGAGCCGTTCGTTTAGCCATGACCAAACTCGTGATTCCAGAGCTTCCTCATGTCTTACGAGAGCTTGAAAAGGATCAAAAATAGCCCAAAATGACTCTGCCAAGAAAATTTGGCAGAGTTTTTTTCATAAAGGGGTTGAAAAAACAATTTTTCCTTGTTACAGTGTATACATACTAAATGCATGTTTATAAATTAAAACTTATTTTTATGCAAAAACATTCACAGAATCAAAACAAGCGAGAGGAGCTTTTCAATCATGTCACAAAATAAAAAAGTCGTATTAGCATATTCCGGAGGTCTTGATACCTCTGTTGCAGTTAAATGGTTACAAGAGCAAGGATACGAAGTCGTTGCTTGCTGCTTGGACGTAGGTGAAGGAAAAGATTTAGCATTCGTTCAACAAAAAGCACTTCAAGTCGGAGCTGTTCAATCATACATGATTGACGCAAAAGAAGAATTTGCTGAAGAGTTTGCGCTCACTGCATTACAAGCACACACAATGTATGAAGGAAAATATCCACTAGTATCTGCCCTATCCCGCCCGCTTATTGCAAAAAAATTAGTGGAAGTGGCAGAAAAAGAAAATGCAGTAGCAGTTGCTCATGGATGTACTGGAAAAGGGAACGACCAAGTTCGTTTCGAAGTATCCATTAAAGCATTGAATCCAGACCTAGAAGTTCTTGCACCAGTGCGTGAATGGAAATGGTCTCGTGATGAAGAAATCGATTATGCACAAAAACACGGTATTCCAATCCCGATTAACTTAGACAGCCCATATTCAATCGACCAAAACCTTTGGGGCAGAAGTAACGAATGTGGCATTTTAGAAGATCCTTGGGCTGCGCCGCCAGAGGGTGCATACGATCTGACAAATCCACTTGAAAAAACGCCTGACACACCTGAAATCATTGAGATCACGTTTGAAAAAGGAAAACCGACTGCGATTGATGGTATCCAATATTCATTATCTGATCTCATCCTTCATTTAAATGAAGTCGCTGGTCAGCATGGTGTAGGCAGAATCGATCACGTTGAAAACCGTCTTGTCGGCATCAAATCCCGTGAAGTGTACGAGTGCCCAGGTGCTGTCACACTTCTTAAAGCACATAAAGAGCTTGAAGACTTAACGCTTGTCAAGGAAGTGGCACACTTTAAACCAATCGTTGAACAAAAAATGGCTGAATTAATATACAACGGCTTATGGTTCTCACCGCTTAAAGAAGCACTAGATGCATTCTTACAAGAAACACAGCAGAACGTAACGGGTGTTGTACGTGTGAAACTATTTAAAGGTCATGCCATTGTAGAAGGACGTAAATCACCATATTCACTTTATGATGAAAATCTAGCAACTTATACAAAAGCAGACGAATTCGATCATGATGCAGCTGTAGGATTTATTAACCTTTGGGGCTTACCGACAAAAGTAAACAGCATCGTGAATAAAAAGGAGCAGGTTAAAGCATGAAAAAGCTTTGGGGAGGCCGATTTCAAAAAACACCAGAAAAATGGGTCGATGAGTTTGGCGCGTCCATTCATTTCGACAAACAATTAGTCAAAGAAGATTTGACCGGCTCCCTTGCTCATGCAAGTATGCTGAATAAATGCGGTATCCTCGGCGATGAGGAGGCCGCTGCCATCAAAGACGGACTAAATACACTCATGAAAAAGGCAGAGGCGGATGAACTGGAATTCTCAGTAGATTATGAAGACATTCATTTAAACCTTGAAAAAATGCTCATTGATGAGATTGGTCCGCTTGGCGGCAAATTGCACACAGCGAGAAGCCGGAATGATCAGGTTGCAACCGATATGCACTTATATTTGAATAACCAAGTCGAGCATATTATTGAGCTGATCTCTTCTTTTCAAACGGTGCTTGTAGAAAAGGCAGAACAGCACGTTGAAACAATTTTTCCAGGATATACGCACCTGCAGCGTGCACAGCCTATTTCGTTTGCCCATCATATGCTCGCCTATTTTTGGATGCTTGAGCGTGACAAAGCGCGCTTTCAAGATTCATTGAAGCGAATTAACGTGTCTCCACTTGGATGCGGAGCGTTAGCAGGAACGACATTCCCGATTGATCGTGAATATACAGCAGAGCAGCTTGGCTTTGACCACATTTACGAAAACAGCCTCGATGGTGTGAGTGACCGGGACTTCATTTTAGAGTTTTTATCTAATAGCAGTCTTGTGATGATGCACCTCTCACGTTTTTGTGAGGAAATCATTTTATGGTGCTCGCAAGAATTTAAATTCATTGAACTCGATGACACGTATGCAACAGGCAGCAGCATGATGCCGCAGAAGAAAAACCCGGATATGGCTGAATTAATCCGCGGGAAAACAGGCCGCGTGTATGGCAACCTGATGGGGCTTCTCACGATTATGAAAGGCTTGCCGCTTACGTATAACAAAGACCTGCAAGAAGATAAAGAAGGCATGTTTGATACAGTGAAAACCATCGCTGGCAGCCTGCAAATTTTTACAGGCATGATTCAAACGATGACAGTGAACGAAGATGTCATGAAAAAGGCAACAAAAGAAGATTTCTCAAACGCGACAGAAGTGGCAGACTACCTTGCGAAAAAAGGCATGCCATTCCGTGAAGCACACGAAATCGTTGGCAAGCTTGTGTATACATGTATTCAAAAAGGCATCTATCTAAGTGATCTTCCTTTTGAAACATTTACAGAAGCAAGTGAGCTTTTTGAACAAGACATTTACACAGTTCTTGATCCATATGTTGCTGTTGAAAAAAGAACAAGTGCAGGCGGAACTGGATTCAAACAAATTCAGCTCGCTTTAGAAAAAGCAAAAACCTGCCTGGCATAACTTATCAAAACCATTCATTTATACGGATGGTTTTTTTGTCATGGAAAAAGGAGATTGATGATCATTGGAGAAATGAAAGCATACCTGCGTCAAGCAGAAGAGGGAGTGACAGCAGATCATGAAGAAAACGCTTGAGGCTTTGTTTCATCAACCAATCGTATCAGTGAAAACGTTAGGAGAACAATATGACGGACGGGTTAATGATGTGTGGCTGATCTCCTTACAAGATAAAACGGAATATGTAGTCAAATCTCCTAAAACTGCAAGAGAAGAAAGTGAATTTGTATTTGGGATCAAGATGATCTATGGAGTAGATGACCGTACTGTACAAGAGCATATCGATCAAATCAATCAAAAGCTGTCTCATATGAATTCCTTTCATATTCCAGAAGTTGTTCGTAAAGTGAAGAAGGCAGGGAGACATTTTTATGTAATGGAAAAAGTAGAAGGAACACCTTGTACATCTTTTGAGGGACGTTCATCAGACTTTTATAAGGATTATGGGAGGAAACTAGCACAACTTCATTCATATCGTACTGACTTTTTTGGTGCAGTCTACGGAGCTGAAAAGAAGCATTTGAGAGAATTCCATGCTGTGTTAAAAAAGGCTGTATCCAAACTCATAGACCGCTATTACGCTGATCAGCCTGAATTTCACTGTTATGCAGAAATTGTGCTGCAAAAGATTGAAAAGCTAAGGACGCCTGATTCAGCCAGTCTTATTTTAATTGATTTAGATCCGTCTCAATATATTGAAAATGATGATCTAGTGACGAGTTTAGTTGATACAGAATATGTCGTATATGGACCAGCTGCGTTTGATTTTATTGCATTGGAATACCTTTTGACGAAAGAAGCTGCCCGCAATGTTCAATTGGGTTATGAAGAGATTTGCCCGCTTCCTCGTGATCTTCATGAGGTGAGAGAGTGCTATCGTTTTGTTTCGCTGCTTCTCGATATCCATGGCTCATGGGATTTGAAAAAGTGGATGAATCACCCTATACTGTTTGACTCATATCGATAAAGGGTTCATAAGTGCGCCAGATGCCGGTTTATAGTAAAGTAAAAGATAAGATAAGAAACACGTGAACTTGCAACCTTTGCTTTAGGAGGAGATTGTGTGCGACACGCATTAATAACAGCGGGTTCTAAAGGACTTGGCCGGAAAGTCACCGAGTCTTTACTGAATATGGGGTATTCTGTGACAGTGAATTATCGAAGTGATGATGAAGCTGTCCGGCAGATGAAAGAAGAATTACAGCAGTACGAAGATAAGCTTCAATTTGTCCAAGGTGATGTGACAAAAAAAGAAGATTTAAAAAACATGGTAGAGCTGGCAGCAGAGCGATTTGGGCGGATTGATGCCCTGATTAACAATGCTGGCCCTTATATTTTTGAACGAAAAAAACTGGCGGATTATTCTGAGGATGAATGGTATCAAATGATGGAAGGCAACCTATCAGCAGTATTCCATTTGTTCCGAATGGTCATCCCAATGATGAGAAAACAAGGCTTTGGCCGCATTATCACTTATGGCTTCCAAGGTGCAGACCATGCGCCAGGCTGGATGCACAGATCAGCCTTTGGAGCGGCAAAAGTGGGTCTTGCGTCATTGACGAAAACCATTGCGATTGAAGAAGCCGAAAATGGTATCACGGCCAATATGGTGTGTCCAGGCAAAATCGTTGGAGACATGAAAGAATCGACAATAGAGGAAGCCCGCCAAATCAAAGACGATGAAACGCCGATAGGCAGGTCTGGCACTGGAGAGGATATAGGACGTATCATCTCATTTCTATGCGATGACCGTTCAGATCTTATTACAGGGACCGTCATTGAAGCAACAGGTGGTCTTAACGTGATTCACAGGCATTAAGTTTTTCAGCTTTTTATAGAGGGAATAAATGATATGAGATCAAAAATTGAAAGGTGGATATACTCACATGAAAGCTACATATCATGGACATTCAGTTGTACACATTGAAACAAACGGATACCATATTTGGATTGATCCATTTTTAAATGGAAATAAGCACACAGATATCAAACCGCAAGATGTGAAAGCGAATGTCATTTTACTGACACATGGACATGGAGATCACATCGGCGACACCATTGAAATTGCTAAAAACAATGATGCACTTGTTGTCGCGCCTTTCGAACTTGCCACGTATTTAAGCTGGCAAGGGGTGAAAACGCACCCGCTTTCTATTGGAGGCGGCCGTGAGTTTGAATTTGGTAAAGTGAAGCTCACGCAAGCGTTCCATGGTTCAGCTGTCATTGATGAAGAGGCACAGACGATTACGTATACAGGGATGCCATCAGGTATTTTATTTACCGCAGAGGGCAAAACCATTTATCATGCTGGAGACACTGCACTCTTTTCAGATATGAAGCTGATTGGTGAACTGAATCATATTGAGCTCGCATTCCTTCCAATTGGTGATAACTTCACGATGGGACCGGAGGATGCAAGAATCGCAGCAGAATGGCTGCGGGCAAAACAGGTCGTTCCGATTCACTACAGCACATTCCCGCCAATTGAACAGGATCCGCATGCATTTGCAGACAGCCTGCATGGCGGCGTCGGTCATGTGTTAAACAGCGGGGAATCAATCGAGATTTAATCCTCATATGAATAAAGCTGGCACACAAATGCCGGCTTTTTTTATTTGCCTTCATCTGCTGAAAGAAAAGACAAATTGCTATTAAAAGCCTCCTGCCCTTATAATGAAACATAGATGAAAACGCTGAAAACAAAAAGGGTGAACGGGATTGGCGACAAAGCATGAGCAAATTTTATCGTATATTGATTCATTAGATGTCGGGGAGAAAATCTCTGTCCGGCGCATAGCGAAAGAAATGAAAGTGAGTGAAGGCACCGCTTACCGGGCCATCAAAGATGCTGAAAATAAAGGATTCGTCAGTACCATTGAACGAGTCGGCACCATTCGAATTGAACAAAAGAAAAAAGAAAATATTGAAAAACTGACATATGCAGAAGTGGTCAATGTCATTGATGGCCAGGTCCTTGGAGGACGCGCCGGATTACATAAAACGTTAAACAAATTTGTCATTGGAGCGATGGAGCTGGACGCAATGATGCGCTATACGGCTGCTGGCAACCTGCTCATCGTCGGAAACCGGATCAATGCCCATAGGCAGGCATTAGAGGCAGGAGCGGCTGTGCTGGTCACAGGCGGATTCTCAACAGATGATGAAATCATTCAGCTCGCAGATGAGCTGGAGCTGCCGATTTTATCGACAAGCTACGATACATTTACCGTAGCGGCCCTCATTAACAGAGCCATTTATGACCAATTAATTAAAAAAGAAATTGTGCTTGTAGAAGATATTTTAACGCCGATTGAACGCACCGTGTATTTATCACCAGAGGATAAGCTTGAAAAATGGTATGAAAAGAATTATGAAACTGGCCACGGTCGTTTCCCGGTCGCAGATGATCAAATGAAGATTCACGGAATCCTCACCTCAAAGGATATTGCGGGGCATGACCGCTCCACACCGATTGAAAAAGTGATGACGAAAAATCCACTGACGGTCATTGGCAAAACATCTGTCGCCTCAGCTGCACAAATGATGGTGTGGGAAGGCATTGAGGTGCTGCCAGTTGTGGATGATCATGCGAAGCTGATCGGTATGATCAGCCGTCAGGATGTGCTCAAGGCGCTCCAAATGATTCAAAAGCAGCCGCAGGTCGGAGAAAAGCTGGATGATGTTGTCTCAAGAGGGTTTAAAGAAACCGATACAGAGAAACCAAAAGCGGATGCGGTTTATCAATACGAGGTTACCCCGCAAATGACGAATCAGCTTGGAAACATTTCATATGGGGTGTTCACACAAATTTTAATCGAATCTGCCAACCGCTTCTTAAAATCTCATAAAAAGGGCGAACTGATCGTCGAGAGTCTCTCTGTCTATTTCTTAAAACCGGTCCAAATGGAATCCACAATCCAGATTAAGCCGAATATTTTAGAAGTAGGGCGCAAGTTTGGAAAGCTGGAAGTGGAGGTTTATCACCAATCGAATATCGTAGGCAAAGCGATGCTGATGGTGCAGCTGATGGAGAGGGGATAATGATAAAAAGGGCGAACTTATGTCGCCCCTTTCCTTATTACGCGTGATCTTTTTCGCCTTCCTTTAAGAAGAGCGGAAGGTAATGCTTGTAGGCTTTATACCCAGCCCACGTACTGCCGATACCGACGGCAACAAAAATAAATCCGATGACAAATGCGAGTGACGAGCGGTTTAAAAATAATTGATTCACACCGAAGAGCAGGACAAAGCAGCCAAGTGCCATACTGGATTTCGCCGACCAGAATTTTTTCTCGACTGGCCGGTTCGTACGGACATTTTTTGCTTTGTAGTATAAATAAAACATGGCAGAACAAATAATAAACACAATCAAAACAAGCATGTGCCAAGCCTCCATTGTAAGTGGTTACAACCCTATTTTAAACGTAAATAGGCTTGCTTACTAGAATAAATTGTCTATTCCTCACTTTTCCGTCACGATAGATTATGATTTAATAATAAAAAGAGTATCGCATGAGAAGGAGTTTTTATGAAAAAAGAACTGATTAGAACCATATCATTATATGACACCATCATCATCCATAGACATGTAAGACCAGATCCTGATGCGTATGGATCGCAGTGCGGCCTTACGGAAATCTTGCGTGCCACCTATCCAGAAAAAAATATTTATGCGACAGGAACGCCTGAGCCATCCCTTTCATTTTTATATGAACTCGATGAGGTACCAGACGACGTGTATAAAGGGGCCCTTGTCATTGTCTGTGATACGGCCAATCAAGCAAGAATCGATGATCAGCGCTATTTAATGGGCGATAAGCTGATGAAAATCGACCATCACCCAAATGAAGATCCTTATGGTGATTTGCTTTGGGTGGATACAGAGGCAAGCTCTGTGAGCGAGATGATTTATGAATTGTACTTAGAGGGGAAAGAAGAAGGATATCAGCTGAATACAAAGGCGGCTGAATTGATCTATGCCGGCATTGTAGGAGACACAGGCCGCTTCCTTTTCCCAAACACAACGAAAAAGACACTCAAATATGCAGGTGAACTCATCGAATATCCATTTTCATCTTCAGATCTTTTCAATCAATTGTATGAGACAGATTTGAATGTCGTGAAATTAAATGGTTATATTTTTCAACATATTTCTTTGTCAGAGAACGGGGTTGCATCTGTTTTCATTAAGCGTGAAATTTTGGAATCGTTCCAAACAACAGCGCAGCAAGCCTCACAGCTTGTTGGGACACTAGGAAATATTGCAGGCATTAAGGCATGGGTCTTTTTTGTGGAAGAAAACGATCAGATTCGTGTTAGATTCCGCTCTAAAGGAGTCGTCATTAACACCATTGCGAAAAAATATCATGGCGGCGGCCACCCGCTTGCAGCCGGTGCGTCCATTTATGATTGGGCAGTAGCAGATGAGATTTTGCGTGATTTAGAGGAAGTATGTAAATCATCATCATAAGAGAGGAGGGATACTTAAGTCCCTTCTCTCTTTTTTGTCATGGAGAAAAGGGTTACTTGCATACAGGGATAAACCAGCAGCCGATGTCTGTTGAATCTTCATAGGCTTGGAGATTTTGATGCTTTAATTCTTTTTTAATTAAATGAGCCATCATTTCTGTCTCAGCATAGGCGCACATGCCGTCTTTGATCCGGCTTGCTTTGTCTCGTGCCATTTGACGATAGCTGTAAACCTCCATTGTCCTCACCTCTTTCTATTTAAGATTTCATTCTACTTTTAGTGTATAAAAATGAAGCGTGAAAAGCGATCATTGAGGGCAGAAATTCATAAAAATTCCACAACCTCCTTATTCAGCAAATGAAATACGTACTTCAAGTGAAAGCTTCGTATAAATTGTCAGCTCTGTCACTTTCGCGCGATATGCCTTTTCCCGAATGGTATATTCTTTATTTTCCACTGTCCGTTTTAGTAATTCCTTTGTTTTATAGACACTTTCAATATCCTTTGTAATGACTTCTGAGATATCCTCCTTGACCTGATCTTCAAACTTTAGCGTATCTGGCTCTGGGATTTTATACTGCTCACGATTCACGAGATGAACATCTACGCTTTGAATCAGCAGCCGCTTCTTATTATCCTCATTTAACTTATGCAAATCTTCCCGATAGAGTGTGATTTGTTCTTTTAGACTGTCCATATGATGCTGCTGGCTTCTCAGCAGTGTCACTTGCTTTTCCTGAAAGGTTCCGTATGTAAAGAGAAAAATGAGCCAGCTTACAATCGCACCAAACATCATTCCTGCAAAAAAACGCTGCCAGCCTGGGCGTTTATACAGCTCCGGCACCCTCATGATGACACATGCTCCTGGGTGAGCCACGTAATAATGAGATACCCCGTTTGTGCACCGCCCATGGCAGAGATAATTAATAAAATCTGCTTGAAAATATCACGCGTGTTTCCTTCGAAAATGCCTCGTTCAAAGCTATAAACAGCATCAAATGTTCCACCGATAGCGGCGACAAGCGCCCAAATCTTTAAACGGTTGGCAAGACTAGTAATAATGGATAAAGGCGGCTGACCAGATAAATACGCACCAACACCGCCTATGATAGCACCACCCAAAATGACTCCAAGGGCGATAAAATAACAGCTGATAAAATTCGGAATAAAAGCTTCCTTCACATCCATTTTGTCCACCTCACTCTATTCAATATATGGCGTGTGCTGGACAAGTATGAACGGTCAGAAAAGAAAGAACATTTGTTTCTCATCGCATCGCGTTTTATAATGAAAGAATGACTTTAGACGAAAGGAGTGGATTAAGCATGTCTTATGTTCATCTTCAGGTCCACAGTGGATACAGCTTGTTAAGCAGTGCAGCTAAAGTAAAGGAGCTTGTGCTGAAAGCAAAAGAACTTGGCTGCAAGGCGCTTGCTCTTACCGATGACCATGTGATGTATGGCACGGTTGAATTTTATAAGGAATGTAAAAAACATGGCATCAAGCCGGTTATCGGTTTAACAGCTTCTGTCTTCATAGATGAACAAGAGACAGAGGCTTATCCCTTGGTACTCCTTGCAAAAAACAATGAAGGCTATCAAAACCTGATCAAAATCAGCAGTGTGCTGAAATCAAAATCAAAAGCCGGATTGAAAGAGAAATGGCTCAAAAGCTATCACCGCGGGCTCATTGCCATCACACCAGGCGCATCTGGGTATATTGAAACGCTTTTGCAGCATGATCAGTTAGAAGAAGCGCGTGAAGCCGCCAAACAATTGAAGCATATATTCGGCGAGGGACATGTGTATATCGCACTTCAGCCATTTCAGCAGGACGAATCGCTCGCCGGCAAACTGCGGGACGTCTCACAAAGTACGGACATTCCTCTTGTTGCGACGGGTGATGTTCACTATATCAATCGAGAAGACAAAATGGCTTATACGTGCTTAAAGGCGATTAAAGCAGGTAAGCAGCTTTCAGAGATAGAGGAAGACCGAGGAGAAAAGCATTTCAAATCCTTTGATGAAATGTTGGAATGGTATAGAGATGATCGAGAGCTGCTGACAAGAACGGTGGAGATTGCAGACCGCTGTGAAGTCGATTTAAATCTTGGGCAGACAAAACTTCCATCCTATCCAACTCCTGATCAATCAACAGCAGATCAGTTTTTACGCAGAGTGTGCGCAGAAGGGATGAAGCAAAGAAAGATTGCTTCAAATGACATGTATGTTAAAAGGCTTGAATATGAGCTGAGCATTATCCAAAAAATGAATTTCAGTGATTATTTTCTCATTGTGTGGGATTTTATGAAGTATGCGCATGACAAAGGGATTGTCACAGGCCCTGGACGGGGATCAGCAGCGGGTTCACTTGTTGCTTATGTTCTGTTTATTACGGATGTCGATCCGATCCGTCACGGTCTTTTATTTGAGCGTTTCTTAAATCCAGAGCGGATCAGTATGCCAGATATAGATATTGATTTCCCCGATACGAGAAGAGATGAAATCATTTCTTATGTAAAAGACAAATACGGAGACATGCATGTGGCGCAAATTGTCACGTTTGGAACACTTGCAGCAAAAGCTGCTTTAAGGGATGTTGGACGTGTGATGGGAATTGATTCAAAAGCAGCGGACCGTCTTGCCAAGCTGATTCCATCAAAGCCAGGAACGACGCTGAAAGAAGCGGTGACTGCATCTTCTGAATTAAAAACGATGCTTCAGCAATCCGAAGAGCTTCGAAAGGTCTTCCAAACTGCTTTAAAAGTAGAGGGCTTGCCAAGACACACCTCGACACATGCAGCCGGCGTGGTGCTGAGCGAAGAGCCGCTGACAGAGGTCGTTCCGATTCAAGACGGCCATGAAGGTGTGTATTTAACGCAGTACGCCATGAATTATTTAGAAGACCTTGGACTTTTAAAGATGGATTTCTTAGGGCTCAGAAACTTAACATTAATTGAATCCATTAAAAACCAGATTGAAAGACAGGAAAACGTCCACATTAACTTTAGTGACATTTCATACGAGGATCAGAAAACGTTTGAATTGTTATCCGCCGGAGATACAACTGGAATATTCCAGCTTGAATCACAGGGAATGCGACAGGTGCTGAGACGCCTGAAGCCGTCTAGTTTAGAAGATATCGTGGCGGTCAATGCCCTCTATCGTCCAGGTCCAATGGAAAATATCCCGCTTTTTATCGACCGAAAGCATGGCAGAGTCAAGGTCTCCTATCCTCATCCTGATTTGTATGACATATTAAAGGATACATATGGGGTCATCGTCTATCAGGAGCAAATCATGCTGATTGCAGCGAAGATGGCTGGTTTTCAGCTGGGCGAGGCAGATCTATTAAGAAGAGCTGTTTCGAAGAAGGATAAAAAGGTCCTTGATGAAGAGCGAAGCCATTTTGTTGAAGGATGCCTAAAAAAGGAGTATCCTGTTAACATTGCAAATGACGTTTATGACTTAATCGTCAAATTTGCAAACTATGGTTTTAATAGAAGCCATGCTGTTGCATATAGCATGATTGGCTTTCAGCTTGCTTATTTAAAAGCGCATTATCCGTTATATTTTATGTGCGGTCTTTTAACGAGTGTAATTGGAAATGAAGACAAAGTTGCTCAATATTTCTATGAGGCGAAGGAAAAAGGGATATCTGTGTTGAAGCCTTCTATTAATAAGAGTGAGTTTCCATTTACGGTTGAAAAAGGGGAGATCCGCTACAGCTTAAGAGCGATCAAAAATGTCGGAGTGTCAGCTGTAAAGGATATATACAGAGCAAGACAGGAAAAGCCGTTTGAAGATTTATTTGATTTTTGCGCAAGAGTATCACCAAAGAGTGTCAACCGAAAAACGATTGAAGCGCTCATTTTTTCAGGGGCGATGGATGAATTTTATCCCAATCGTGCTTCGTTATTAGCATCGATAGATATTGCGTTAGACCACGTGTCATTTTTAAATCCAGAGGATCAGCTGGACTTTCTTGGGGATACAACCTTCTCCATTAAGCCAAAATATGCGGAGATAGAAGAAATGCCGCTTGTTGACCTCCTGCAATTTGAAAAAGAGGCACTCGGGTTATATTTATCAAATCATCCAGTACAAGCGTACCGAGACCGCTTAAGAGAGAATGGTGCAGTGGAAATCATCAGACTTTCTTCCTATATAAAGCGTAAAATCTCAATGGGTGGTCTTTTGACAAAAGTGAAATCGATTCGGACAAAAAATGGACAATCGATGGCATTTGTTACATTTGGGGATGAAACGGGAGAAATGGAAGGCGTCGTCTTTCCAGAGCAATTTAGAAAGCTGTCCCCCTTACTTGAGGAGGGCACCATGCTTTATGTTGAAGGCAGAGTAGAGGTCAGAAATGACAGCAGTCAAATCATCGTGCAAGAAGCTGCTTTGCTGGAAGAGATGGACGCAAAAAGAAAAGAGTCTGTCTACATTCGGGTCAAAGAAGAGAATCATACGCAGGAGCTGCTAGAGCAAGTAAAACGAGTCCTCTCGATGCACAGCGGAGAAGCAGATGTCTATTTGTATTATGAGAAGCAAAAAAAGACGATGAGACTTCCAGATGCATACAAAGTTCATGCAAATCATGCTGTGATTTTCCAGTTAAAAGAGCTGCTAGGTGAACAAAACGTTGTGATTAAATGATGACAAATCGCCTGAATATG
Organism: Bacillus safensis FO-36b; assembly: GCF_000691165.1. Lineage (GTDB taxonomy): Bacteria > Bacillota > Bacilli > Bacillales > Bacillaceae > Bacillus > Bacillus safensis. The sequence goes on from NZ_ASJD01000001.1 coordinate 153,614, forward strand.
TTTTACAAATTCACCTATTGTGTTATCATTTTAAAGATTCTGTGTATTTAAAACTGCCAGTATGTGCTTATCAACTTAGCAAATCATTAAATCATTTTCCACTTGAAGGAGTGTTCATCACATGTCATTAAGAGAAGAAGCATTACATATGCACAAAGAGAATCAAGGCAAACTCGAATCAAAATCAAAAGTACAAGTGAAAAATGCGAAAGACTTGAGCTTGGCTTATTCACCTGGTGTTGCAGAACCATGTAAAGATATTTATGACGACACAAGCAAAGTGTATGATTATACAATGAAAGGCAATATGGTCGCTGTTGTCACAGACGGAAGCGCTGTTTTAGGGCTTGGAAATATTGGTGCAGAAGCATCTCTTCCAGTAATGGAAGGGAAAGCTGTATTATTCAAAAGTTTTGCAGGCGTGGATGCTTTCCCAATCGCGCTTGCAACGAACGATGTTGACAAAATCGTTGAAACAGTGAAGCTTCTTGAGCCGACTTTTGGCGGTGTGAACCTTGAAGATATTGCAGCACCTAACTGCTTTATCATCGAAGAGCGCTTGAAAAAAGAGACAAACATTCCAGTTTTCCACGATGATCAGCACGGAACAGCCATTGTGACAGTAGCAGGACTTGTGAATGCACTGAAGCTATCTGGAAAATCCATGTCTTCAATCAAAGTAGTGGCAAACGGCGCCGGGGCAGCAGGAATTGCGATTATCAAACTTCTTTATCATTTCGGTGTACGTGATATCATTATGTGTGATACGAAAGGTGCTATTTACGAAGGCCGCCCGAACGGTATGAATGCAGTGAAAAACGAAGTAGCTAAATTCACGAACCAAGACCGCAAAGAAGGTTCATTAGAAGAAGTCATTGAAGGTGCAGACGTCTTTATCGGGGTTTCTGTAGCAGGCGCTTTAACAAAAGAAATGGTTGGAAAAATGGCAAAAGATCCTGTCATCTTTGCTATGGCTAATCCAAATCCAGAGATCATGCCAGAAGATGCACATGCAGCAGGTGCAAGTGTTGTAGGAACTGGCCGTTCTGACTTCCCGAACCAAGTGAACAACGTACTGGCATTCCCAGGAATTTTCCGCGGAGCATTAGATGTACGTGCGACTCACATTAACGAAGAAATGAAAATCGCAGCTGTTGAAGCGATTGCGTCTCTTGTTTCAGATGAAGAATTGTCAGCTGAATATGTCATCCCTGCACCATTTGATGCACGCGTAGCACCAGCGGTAGCAAAAGCGGTGGCAAAAGCAGCAATGGAAACTGGCGTTGCAAGAATCAAGGTCGACCCAGAAGCTGTCGCTGAAAAAACAAGAAAATTAACGATTATCGGCGAATAATCAACTGGAAAAGTGTGCACGTTCTTTCTGAAACTGGAGGAAAAACGTGCACCATTTCCTCTCTTATGCGAAAAATTTTTCATCCGGAATGAGATTTTTTTGTAGACGTTCACAATTCAAACATATCAACTGCTCAGCGCCCCAAACACATACTCATTTCTCATCAATTCCCCACTGAAAAAATTGAATGAAGGATGACAGCGTTTGACAAAAAAAGTACAATAGTTTCGGTACAGTTATGACATGTCCTATAATAGTGGATGTGCGTGTAAAGAAAAAACCCTTCAAAAAGGGAGGTAGTCATTTGTCAATCAAGAATATTTTCAGTAAAAAGAAAAAATATGCATCTGTACCCTCTGAACAGGCAAGTCAAGATGTGCCTGAAGGCATCATGACCAAATGTCCGCAATGTAAAAAAATAATGCTCACCAAAGAACTAGATAAAAATTTACGTGTTTGTATGAATTGCGGCAGACATTTGCAAATGAATGCAAAACAGCGTATTGAAAGCCTTGTAGATGAAGGCACATTTGAAGAATTTAACGGGCACCTCATTTCAGCAAACCCGCTCGGTTTCCCAGGCTACGAAGAAAAGCTTGAGAAAGACAGAGAAAAGACATCTTTGAATGAAGCCATTGTCACAGGTAAAGGTGAAATTGAAGGCCAAAGTGCTGTGATTGCTGTCATGGATGCCACGTTCCGTATGGGCAGCATGGGATCCGTTGTTGGTGAAAAGATCACGCTGGCGATCGAGAAAGCAAAAGCGGACAAGGTGCCATTTATTATCTTTACTGCATCTGGCGGAGCGAGAATGCAAGAGGGAATTCTTAGTCTCATGCAGATGGCAAAAACAAGTTCAGCATTAAAACTGTTCAGCGAGGATCAAGGTTTGATTATCTCTGTGATGACGAACCCAACAACTGGCGGTGTATCAGCTAGTTTTGCGTCTCTCGGTGATTACAATTTTGCAGAACCTGGTGCTTTAATTGGTTTTGCAGGACGAAGAATCATTGAACAAACGATTCGTGAAGACCTGCCAGAGGACTTCCAGACGGCTGAATTTTTAATGAAGCATGGACAGCTTGATGCTGTCATCCATCGTGCAGAAATGAAAGAAACACTAGGCCGAATCTTAGCACTACACAGCACAGGAGGTGAACGAGAGTGGCTGGAGAACTAGAATTTGAAAAACCTGTCATTGAACTTCGAGCGAAAATTGATGAACTGAAAAAGTTCACACAAAACTCAGAAATGGATTTAAGTGCAGAAATTGAGCGCCTTGAAACACGTCTGAGCAAGCTTGAAGCAGACATTTATACAAATTTAAAGCCGTGGGACAGAGTGCAGATTGCTCGGCATGCGATGCGCCCAACAACTCTCGATTACATTCAAGAGCTGTTTGACAACTTTTTCGAATGTCACGGTGACCGTTTTTATGGTGATGATGAAGCGATCGTTGGAGGAATTGCCACGTTTAAAGGGCTTCCTGTCACTGTTATTGGCCATCAGCGCGGTAAAGATACAAAAGAAAACTTGCGCCGTAATTTCGGAATGCCTCATCCAGAAGGCTATCGTAAAGCGCTGCGCTTGATGAAACAAGCAGATAAATTTAATCGCCCGATCATTTGCTTTATTGATACAAAAGGAGCTTATCCTGGTAAAGCAGCTGAAGAGCGCGGACAAAGTGAAGCAATTGCGAAAAACCTATTCGAAATGGCAGGACTTCGTGTACCAGTTGTCTGTATTGTCATTGGAGAAGGCGGAAGCGGCGGCGCACTAGGCTTAGGCGTAGGAAACCACCTATTCATGCTAGAAAACTCAACGTATTCAGTGATTTCACCTGAAGGTGCAGCAGCGCTGCTCTGGAAGGACTCATCACTTGCGAAAAAAGCTGCAGAATCAATGAAAATTACCGCTCCAGACCTAAAAGAATTAGATATTATAGATGATGTTATTAAAGAAGTGCAAGGTGGAGCACATCGAGACGTGAAACAACAAGCAGCTTACATGGAAAAAACATTAAAACAGTCACTTACATCTTTGCTCAAACTAACACCTGAAGAACTAGTCGAACAAAGATATGAAAAATATAAAGCAATCGGGAAAGTATCGATTGAAAATCAATATATTGGGGTAAACTAAATAAACGTACAGCCATTTTGGCTGGCGTTTATTTTTTTTCATCTTTTTTCATGAAAACCGACTTCATGTAAGCGCTATTTGAAAATAATTTTCTTTTGTTTTCATAAAATTTGAAACGTCTGAAAACCTTGATATGATAAGGTTTATAGCACCTCCCTTCACAGATTTCAGAGAGATTTGCTTTCATGACGTTCTTAACTTTTGTTTAAAAACGGTTTATTTAATTGTATAATAAGTAGGGTTTTAGAAATTCGTATTGAAAACATCCAAATTTGCTCATGATTGTTTTCAAGCAGTGGAAATGGTATGTTTAATTCATATATGGTCTCTGAGGTGAAAAAGATGAAGCGTATAGGAGTTTTAACAAGCGGTGGGGATTCCCCAGGAATGAATGCAGCTGTGCGCGCAGTTGTAAGGAAAGCAATTTACCATAATGTTGAAGTTTACGGTATTTATAATGGATACTCAGGTCTAATTAACGGTAAAATTGAGAAACTCGAAATAGGTTCAGTAGGCGATATCATTCATCGTGGAGGAACAAAACTTTACACGGCAAGATGTCCTGAATTCAAGACAGTTGAAGGTCGTGAAAAAGGAATTGAAAACTTAAAAAAATTCGGTATTGAAGGACTTGTAGTCATTGGTGGAGACGGGTCATTTATGGGAGCGAAGAAATTAACAGAGCTCGGTTTTCCATGTGTAGGTGTTCCAGGCACGATTGACAACGATATTCCAGGTACTGATTTCACTATTGGCTTTGATACAGCACTGAATACTGTCATTGATGCCATTGATAAAATTCGTGATACAGCCACATCTCATGAACGTACATACGTAGTGGAAGTAATGGGAAGACATGCTGGTGATATTGCCCTTTGGTCAGGTCTTGCGGGCGGAGCCGAATCTATTTTGATTCCTGAAGCAGACTATGACATGGACGAAATTATTGCTAGGTTAAGAAGAGGTCACGAACGCGGCAAGAAGCATAGTATCATCATCGTTGCAGAAGGCGTAGGCAGCGGTGTTGAATTTGGTAAGCGGATTGAAGAGGAGACAAGCCTTGAAACACGTGTATCTGTCTTAGGGCATATTCAGCGCGGAGGTTCTCCGAGTGCGTTTGACCGAGTGCTGGCAAGCCGTTTAGGAGCATATGCAGTTGAGCTTCTTCTTGAAGGACAAGGCGGACGCTGTGTAGGCATTCAAAGCAATGAACTCGTTCATCACGATATTTTAGAAATCTTAGATAAAAAACATACAGTCGATAAAAATATGTACCGACTTTCACAAGAGCTCTCTATATAAAACGAGAAGACCTTAGGAGGAACAGTAATGAGAAAGACAAAAATCGTTTGTACAATCGGTCCAGCAAGTGAAAGCATTGAAAAGCTGACTGAATTGATTGAAGCAGGAATGAATGTAGCCAGACTCAACTTCTCCCATGGAGATTTTGAAGAGCATGGTGCACGCATTGAAAACATACGTAAAGCAGGTAAAACATTAGGCAAGGACATTGCGATCCTTCTAGATACAAAAGGTCCAGAGATCCGTACACGTACAGTTGAAAACGGCTCAATTGAGCTAGTCGCTGGTGCTGATCTTATCGTGAGTATGGAAGACATTGTTGGAAATACGGAAAAAATTAGTGTGACATACGAAGATTTAATTCATGATGTAGAAGTAGGCTCAACGATTCTATTAGATGATGGTCTGATTGGTTTAGAAGTAAAAGAAATTAACAAGGACCGCAAAGAAATCGTCACTAAAGTCATGAATACAGGCACGCTCAAAAACAAAAAAGGCGTCAACATACCTGGCGTCAGTGTGAACCTGCCAGGTATTACAGAAAAGGATGCCAATGATATTCTGTTTGGAATTGAACAAGGCGTCGATTTCATCGCAGCTTCTTTTGTGAGACGAGCTTCTGATGTTCTTGAAATTCGTGAGCTTCTTGAAAAGAACAATGCGACTGATATTCAAATCATCCCTAAGATTGAAAACCAAGAGGGTGTTGATAACATCGACGAGATCCTTGAGGTATCTGACGGTTTAATGGTTGCGCGTGGAGATCTTGGTGTAGAGATCCCGGCAGAAGAAGTACCGCTTGTTCAAAAAATGCTGATCAAAAAATGCAATCGTTTAGGCAAGCCTGTCATCACAGCGACTCAAATGCTGGACAGCATGCAGCGTAACCCACGTCCTACCCGTGCGGAAGCAAGTGACGTGGCAAATGCTATTTTTGACGGCACAGATGCGATAATGCTTTCTGGTGAAACAGCAGCAGGAACATATCCAGTAGAAGCCGTACAAACAATGCATAACATTGCATCACGTTCAGAAGAAGCACTAAACTATAAAGCCATTCTTTCTCGCAGAAGCGAAGAAGTAGAAGTCAGCATTACAGACGCGATTGGTCAATCTGTTGCACATACAGCAATGAAGCTTGATGTAGCAGCCATTGTGACACCGACAGAAAGCGGACATACAGCAAGAATGATTTCAAAATATAGACCAAAAGCACCAATCGTAGCAGTTACTGCAAACGAATCAGTGGCGAGAAAGCTTTCACTCGTATTCGGTGTATTTGCAAAGAGCGGATCAAAAACGACATCTACTGATGAAATGCTTGAGAATGCGGTAGAAAAGTCAATTGAAACAGGCTATGTAAGACACGGCGATTTAATCGTGATTACAGCAGGTGTGCCAGTTGGTGAAACAGGTACGACGAACTTAATGAAAGTATATGTTGTCGGTGACATCATTGCGAAAGGTCAAGGTATTGGCCGTAAATCTGCATTTGGACCGGTTGTCATTGCACAAAGCGGAAAAGAAGCAGAAGAAAAAATGTACGATGGTGCGATCCTGGTTGCAAACTGCACAGATCGTGATATGATGGGAGCTTTAGAAAAAGCATCTGCCCTTATCACAGAAGAAGGCGGTTTAACAAGCCATGCAGCAGTTGTTGGACTAAGCCTCGGCATTCCAGTGATTGTTGGTCTTGACAGCGCAACGACACTATTAAAAGAAGGCGAAGAGATTACAGTAGATCCAGCACGCGGAGCGATCTACAAAGGCCGTGCAAGCGTCCTTTAAATCATACTAGAGGGGAGTTGTCTGACTCCTCTCTTTTTTTATGTTACACTAAAAAAAGTAAACAGCTTTCGATGAAAGATACCCCATGAGGTGATATGGTTGAAGAAATATTTTCTACTATTATTAATTCTGTTCCCTGCGGTGGAAATTAGTTTATTTTTAATCTCAAGTAAAATCATTGGCATTTTGCCAACCATGCTGCTCATCGTGCTGACAAGTGCCTTAGGTGCTTATTTTGCAAGAAAACAAGGTATAGAAGCCTTCCAAAAAGTGCAGCGAGATTTACAATATGGCAAGATGCCAGGGGGAGCGATTGTCGATGGTTTTTGTATTCTAATCGGCGGTCTGCTGCTGCTCATTCCAGGCTTCTTATCGGATCTCATTGGGGCTTTGCTGCTCATTCCGGTGACGAGAAAGGGAATCAAGCCGCTCTTTGAACGCTGGCTTAGAAACATGTCTAATCGCAACCGCTACACGATCATTCGTTAAAGAGACCTTCAGCTGAAGGTCTCTTTTATTTTTGCATTCCATACCGAATGTACTCATAAATATCTCTGAAAACTCCTGCATTACGGAATGCCTGCCACACGACAAGGGAAGCAGGGCCAATCACAAGTCCTAGAAAACCAAACCATTTTAACCCGACAAATAGCGCCACAAGCGTGGCTAAAGGATTAAGTCCGATGGATTTGCTTAAGACTTTTGGCTCTGATATTTGTCTTTGAATGAGGACGACAATATACAAAATGCCCAGTCCAATGGCGAGGGAAAGATTTCCTGTCATAGCAGAATAAATGATCCACGGTAGAAAAACAGTGCCGCTCCCGATATATGGAAGTAAATCGACGAGCCCGATACATAGAGCGATAACGAAGGCATGCTTGACCTTTAAAATGATGAGTCCAATCAATACAATACCAATCGTCATGGCAACAAGCAGAAGCTGAGCCTTCATAAAGCCGGTAATGGCTTTTTTGATTTCAGATAAAATAGCGCGTGTATGCTGCATCCATTTTGCGGGAAAGATACGTGAGCCATATGTTTTTAACGTAAACCAATCTTTCGTGATAAAAAAAGTCGCCAGAGCAGAAAATAACAGTGTGGCTGCTGCATCAGGCAAAAGACCTAAAAAAGCCGGAATAAGCTCGAATGTTTTTGAAAGAAAAGACCCGATTTTTGCGGCCGCTTCATCACCAAGTGCTTGAATTTGTCCCAAAATCGATTCCTTTTGACCTGCTTGAAGCGTATTAAATTGGGCCGTCACATCATGATATAAAGGCAGAATCTTGTCTGTGAAAAATTGCTCTACAATCCCAATCATTTGATCAAGATGACGGGGCAGCACCTTTGCCAAATAAGCACTTCCTGAAATGATTTCCGCAACTAGAAGCGTCATTAAGCCGGCGGCTGCGACTAAAAAGAGCAAGAGCACAATGACCACAACAAATCCTCTTGGCATCCCGGTGATCTCTTCGATTTTGCAGACGGCAGGATGAATTAAACAAGACACGATAAGGGCGATCCAAAAAGGATATAAAAACGGAAAAGACTGATATAAAAAGACAACCGCAAAAACAGCAATGCTGATCATCATCAAACTTCGAAGAAAAATGGCCACATAGGCGTGATTCACACAATCCCCTCCAAAAAACAAGCATGTCCGATACTTCATTTTATTCAAAAAGATTAGTAATATGAAAAGGTCGCAATAAAAAGAAAGAAAGGAGCGGCGTATGTTTACTCAAGCAAATTTGTTTTTGGTTCTTTTACTCGTTATTGCACTTATTGCAAAAAACAATTCGTTAATTGTAGCAGTCTCTGTGCTGATCGCGATTAAGCTGATTGGCCTGGATCAAAAAATTTTCCCGGTTCTCCAATCTAAAGGCATTAATTGGGGGGTCACCGTTATTACCATTGCAGTTCTGGTCCCGATTGCAACAGGTGACATTGGATTTAAGCAGCTTGGAGAAGCGATGAAATCTTCCTATGCTTGGATAGCTCTTGGAGCGGGTATATTAGTAGCATTAATTGCAAAAAACGGGATTGTGCTACTCGAAAATGATCCGCATATTACGGCAGCGCTTGTGTTCGGTACCATTTTGGCAGTCAGCTTATTTAAAGGTGTGGCAGTTGGACCGCTTATCGGGGCTGGAATTGCTTATTTGGCGATGCAGGCTGTGAAATTTTTCAGCGGGTGAAAAGAGAGTGGTTCCTGCCACTTTCTTTTTTAAATTTTTTCTTGCGTGAGCTTTTGCAAAAAAACATAATTAAATATATTAAAAGAAGCAAAATCCCTTTATTCCATGCCTGATATGGGAGACTGGAAAAAAAAATATCAAAAAAAATTATAGTTAAACATTTAACAAATGTCTGATTATTGTTTATAATGGGAATAGGCTTAATTTTGAACTCATTGATCACACAAGAGATATGAGGCTAAAAGCGCTCTAACCGTATAGGTAAATGTAAGCATTTTCTTTTCTGAGCCTGCTATCTTATCCGGATTGGATAGCGCTTTCAAAAAGTGAGAATTCTGCAACGAAGGGGAATCTTTTTAAAAAGGGGAGATTGAACATGACAGCAACAAGAGGTCTTGAAGGTATCGTGGCAACAACTTCATCCGTAAGCTCAATTATTGATGATACTCTTACTTATGTAGGGTACAATATCGATGATTTAACTGAAAAAGCTACATTCGAAGAAATTGTCTACCTGTTATGGCACTTAAAGCTGCCGAATGAGCAGGAGCTGAGTGAATTAAAACAGCAGCTCAATGAAAATGCTCAGATTCCGCAAGAAATCATTGAGCATTTTAAATCTTATTCGCTTGATGGGGTTCATCCAATGTCTGCGATTCGTACAGCAGTATCTTTACTAGGTTTACTTGATGACGAATCAGAGATTATGGACAAAGAAGCGAATTACAGAAAGGCGATTCGCTTACAGGCGAAAATTTCTGGACTAGTCGCTGCGTTTTCACGCATTCGCAAAGGGCTTGAGCCTGTACAGCCAAAAGAAGAATACAGCTATGCTGCAAACTTCTTGTATATGCTAAATGGCGAAGAGCCGTCACCAGTAGAAATTGAAGCCATTGATAAGGCACTTATTCTCCATGCGGATCATGAATTAAACGCATCGACATTTACAGCACGTGTATGTGTTGCTACACTATCAGATATCTACTCTGGTGTGACAGCGGCTATCGGTGCGCTGAAGGGACCGCTTCATGGCGGCGCTAATGAAGGCGTGATGAAGATGCTTTCAGAAATTGGCGAAGTTGAAAACGTAGATTCCTATATTCATGGTAAGCTAGAGAAGAAAGAAAAAATTATGGGCTTTGGCCACCGTGTATACCGTCAAGGCGACCCGCGTGCAAAGCATCTAAAAGAGATGAGCCAGCGTTTAACAAACCTCACTGGCGAGCCGAAATGGTATGAAATGTCTGTTCGCGCAGAGGAAATCGTGACATCAGAGAAAAATCTTCCACCAAATGTTGATTTTTATTCTGCATCTGTATATCACAGTCTTGGGATTGATCATGACTTGTTTACACCAATTTTCGTGATCAGCCGATTCTCTGGATGGATTGCTCACATTCTAGAGCAATATGACAACAACCGTCTCATCCGTCCAAGAGCTGACTACATTGGACCTGATCTTCAAACCTTTGTTCCGATCAGTGAAAGAGACTAATGTTTATAGAATAAGCGGGGGCTGATTTCAAAAGGCCAATCAGCCTCCATATCAACAAAAAAAACGAATCACGTGAAAAACTTCTTTGTTTGCAGACATCAAGCCAAGAAGTTTCAAATATTCACTACATAACCTGGGAGGTAATATCATTGTCACAAGGCGAAAAAATTACAGTTACTGGCGGCGTATTGAATGTACCAAATAATCCAATTATCCCGTTTATTGAAGGGGACGGAATCGGTCCTGACATTTGGAAAGCAGCATCAAGAGTACTTGAAGCAGCTGTAGAAAAAGCATATAAAGGTGAAAAGCAAATCACTTGGAAAGAAGTATATGCAGGTGAGAAAGCTTACAATAAAACTGGAGAGTGGCTTCCTGAGCAAACGCTTGAAGACATTCGCGAATACTTAATTGCGATTAAAGGGCCACTAACAACACCAATTGGCGGAGGAATCCGTTCATTAAACGTGGCACTTAGACAAGAGCTTGATTTATTCACATGCTTACGTCCTGTTCGCTGGTTCAAAGGGGTACCTTCTCCTGTGAAACGTCCAGAAGACACAGATATGGTGATCTTCCGTGAGAACACAGAAGATATCTATGCTGGTATCGAGTATGCAAAAGGTTCAGACGAAGTGAAGAAGTTAATTGACTTCTTAAAAAACGAATTAGGTGTGAATAAAATCCGTTTCCCAGAAACGTCAGGTATCGGAATCAAGCCAGTTTCTGAAGAGGGAACATCCCGTCTTGTCAGAGCGGCTATCCAATATGCAATTGACCAAGGCCGTAAATCTGTGACGCTTGTTCACAAAGGAAACATCATGAAATTTACAGAAGGTGCCTTCAAAAACTGGGGCTACGAAGTGGCTGAAAAAGAGTTTGGCGACAAAGTCTTTACATGGGCACAATATGATCGTATTGTAGAACAAGATGGAAAAGATGCGGCAAACAAAGCGCAGAGTGAAGCAGAAGCTGCTGGCAAAATCATTGTCAAAGACAGCATTGCAGATATTTTCCTTCAACAAATCCTAACTCGTCCAGCTGAGTTCGATGTTGTGGCTACAATGAACTTAAATGGAGATTACATCTCTGATGCACTTGCAGCACAAGTTGGTGGAATTGGTATCGCACCAGGTGCAAACATCAACTACGAAACAGGACACGCTATTTTTGAAGCGACTCACGGAACAGCACCAAAATATGCTGGTCTTGATAAAGTGAATCCATCTTCTGTTCTTCTATCAGGCGTGCTTTTACTTGAGCACCTTGGCTGGCAGGAAGCAGCTGATCTAGTGATTCAATCTGTTGAAAAAACAATTGCATCTAAAGTCGTCACATACGATTTTGCTAGATTAATGGATGGCGCAACAGAAGTGAAATGTTCTGAGTTTGCTGACGAGCTCATCAAAAACTTGTCTTGATTCTTAAACTTTAAAGTTAAAGGGGAAAAAGGAAATGGCAAACAAGCGTAAAAAAGTATCTGTCATCGGAGCAGGTTTTACAGGAGCAACTACAGCATTTCTAACGGCTCAAAAAGAATTAGCGGATGTCGTATTAGTTGATATCCCGCAGCTTGAGAACCCAACAAAAGGGAAAGCTCTTGATATGCTGGAAGCAAGCCCTGTTCAAGGCTTCGATGCGAACATTACAGGCACTTCTAACTACGAAGATACAGCCGGTTCTGATGTCGTGGTCATTACGGCAGGAATTGCAAGAAAGCCGGGAATGAGCCGTGACGATCTCGTGTCAACAAATGAAAAAATCATGCGCAGCGTGACACGCGAAATCGTTAAATATTCTCCAGAAGCCATTATTGTTGTGTTAACAAACCCTGTTGATGCAATGACATATGCCGTTTATAAAGAATCAGGATTACCAAAAGAAAAAGTCATTGGACAATCGGGCATTCTTGATACAGCACGCTTCCGTACGTTTGTTGCTCAAGAATTAAACCTATCTGTCAAAGATGTGACGGGCTTTGTGCTTGGTGGACATGGCGATGACATGGTTCCGCTTGTTCGTTACTCTTACGCAGGCGGTATCCCGCTGGAAACATTGATTCCAAAAGATCGTATTGATGCGATTGTTGAAAGAACAAGAAAAGGCGGCGGCGAAATCGTAAACCTATTAGGTAACGGTAGTGCCTATTATGCACCTGCTGCTTCACTAGTAGAAATGGTTGAGGCGATTCTAAAAGATCAGCGCCGCGTGATCCCAACGATTGCATACCTTGAAGGTGAATATGGCTACGAAGGCATTTACCTTGGTGTACCAACAATCGTAGGTGGAAACGGCCTTGAGCAGATCATTGAGCTTGAGCTGACAGAAGAAGAAAGAAGTCAGCTTGACCGTTCTGTTGAATCTGTTAAGAACGTCATGAAAGTATTGTCTTAATATGAAAAAAAGAAGGCTTCTCTTATGAGGGGCCTTCTTTTTGTTTACAAAACCAATCTTGTCGAAATTTTAAATTGTCCTCTTGTTAAGCTTTCGTTAAAATGAAAGAGAAAGCATGACTTCTCGCTTTTCACATAAGATACAAAAAAACGGATGCAGGGGAAATCACTAATTGGAGGCACAACATGAATAAAAAAATATTAGTTGTGGATGATGAAGAATCGATTGTAACACTTCTAAGCTATAACCTTGAAAGGGCGGGCTATGATGTCGTCACAGCAAGAGATGGGGAAGAAGCGCTTGAAAAAGCAGCAAGTGAACAGCCTGATCTCATTGTATTAGATTTAATGCTTCCGAAAATGGACGGTATTGAAGTGTGCAAACAACTGAGAATTCAAAAAATGATGTTCCCTATTTTAATGCTGACAGCAAAGGACGATGAATTTGATAAGGTGCTCGGTCTTGAACTTGGAGCCGATGATTACATGACAAAGCCATTCAGTCCTAGAGAAGTGGGTGCTCGGGTAAAAGCCATCTTGAGAAGAGCGCAGCAATCTCAGCCTGTCCCCGCGCAAGAGGAGAGGGAAGAGTTCATTGCAGACCAAATTAAAATTGGTGAACTGCGCATTTTACCAGAACACTATGAAGTCTACTTCCAAGAAGAACGCCTAGAGCTTACGCCGAAGGAATTTGAACTGCTGCTTTATTTGGCCAAGCATAAAGGACGTGTCCTCACACGTGATCTGCTGCTAAGTGCCGTTTGGAATTATGACTTTGCAGGTGACACTCGTATTGTGGATGTACATATCAGCCACTTGCGGGACAAAATTGAAAAGAATACGAAAAAACCAACATACATTAAAACCATTCGCGGCTTAGGCTACAAATTGGAGGAGCCAAAGCCAAATGAGTAAAATTCGAACCCGCCTGTTTTCGGGACTTATTTTTCTCCTTTTTATTGTGTTTGTTGCACTTGGCCTTTTTTTGGATCACATGTTCCATGTTTTTTATGAAACTAAATTAACGGAACGAATGGAAAATGAATCGAGCTTTCTTCTTTCTTCCATGGATGGTGATGATCTGCAGGCGAAGCAAAACAAGGAGATCCTCAATCAGGCAAAGCAGCATCTCGATATGAATGCGTCAATTGTGGACCTGAAGGGGAATATCATACATACAACAGGTCAAGCGGAGCAAAGGGGCATCATTCAAAACACACTGAACAATGAACGCCTTCAAACAAAAGGAGTCGTCATTGAGGATGAAAAGGATGCGCTGTTTCATTACGCAGTCCCTATCCTGAAACAAAATGAACCGGCAGGCTATTTATTTCTCCATGCGTCATTCCAGCCTTTAAATGAAATTGACGGCCAGCTTTGGCTCGCATTAGCCGTTTGTCTTGGAACGGCGATTATTATTATCGTTTTCTTTGGATACCGCATGTCGATGAAATATGTAAAACCGATAGATTATGCCACAAAGGTAGCCAAACAGCTGGAACGCGGGAACTATGATACCAATCATTATGAAGAGCTTATCATTGAAACAAGTGAGCTTAATACATCAATGAAGCGCCTGGCAGAAAGCCTTCAAGAAATGACAAGCACTGGGGAGATGCAGCGAGACCGTCTGCAAACAGTCATTGAAAACATCGGAGCAGGGATTATTTTGATTGATAAGATGGGGTATATTAACCTAGTCAATCGAACTTTCCGCAAGCAGTTTAAGGTGCAAAAGCATATTTACATGCACAAGCTGTATCATGAAGCATTTACACATGAAGAAATTATTGAGCTGATTGACGAAATTTTCATGACAGAAACGAAGGTGCGGAAGTTTTTACGCCTGGCCGTTGACATTGAACGGCGCTACTTCCAGGTGGATGGTGTTCCCATTTTAAGTACAGACGATGAATGGAAAGGAATAGTCCTTGTGTTTCATGACGTGACAGAAACAAAGCAGCTGGAGCAGATGCGAAAAGATTTTGTCGCCAATGTGTCTCACGAATTAAAGACACCGATTACGTCGATTAAAGGATTCTCCGAAACTCTTCTTGATGGAGCGATTGATGACAAAGAAGCGCTGACACAATTCCTTTCCATCATTCTAAAAGAGAGTGTCCGTCTCGAAACACTCATTCAAGATTTACTCGATCTTTCCAAAATCGAGCAGCAGCATTTCAAACTGAATATTCAAGACGCCAATGCGACAGAAATCATTCAAGAGATTGAAGTCCTTTTAAAACAAAAGGCTGCAGAAAAAGGCATTCAACTACAAGTGCGTATCCCGAAAGAGCCTGTCTATGTGATGGCAGATCCGCTGAGGTTAAAACAAATCTTCCTCAATCTCGTGAACAATGCCCTTACCTATACACCAGAGGGAGGGAGTGTCACCATTTCGGCAAGACCGCGGAAAGGCGCCTATGAATTTGATGTAGCAGATACAGGAATCGGCATGAAGAAAAGCGAGATTCCAAGAATATTTGAGAGATTTTATCGAATTGATAAAGATAGAAGTAGAAATTCAGGCGGTACAGGACTTGGTCTTGCCATCGTCAAACACCTTGTGGAGGCGCATGAAGGGACGATTTCGGTCCATAGCAAACAAGGTAAAGGAACGACTTTTACAGTGAGCCTGAAATCAAAATAGGGAAAAAGGAAAGTCGCGTTAAAATTTACATGATCTTTACAATGGATTCATGTTTAGTTAAACAATCATTGGTAGGATGAATAGGAACCCCTTCATCCAAGGAGCCAATTTTGTAAGGACGAAAACACTTGTTGTTTTCGTCCCTTTTTTTATGCAGGTTCGACTATTTTCTTTTCAAAATAAACTTTGATAAAATGATGATACAATGTGTGAAAGAGACGGCTGAAATGGCTCAGCCGATGGAGGATTAAAACATGACAGACAAAAAGAAATTAGTACTAGTGGATGGAAACAGTCTCGCATATCGAGCTTTTTTTGCTTTGCCGCTATTATCAAATGATAAAGGCGTCCATACAAATGCCATTTATGGCTTTGCGATGATCTTAATGAAGATGCTCGAGGACGAGAAGCCAACCCATATGCTCGTCGCATTTGATGCGGGAAAAACAACATTCCGCCACGAGACATTTAAAGAATATAAAGGCGGAAGACAAAAAACGCCGCCAGAGCTATCAGAACAAATGCCGTTCATCCGTGAGTTATTAGATGCCTATCAGGTGAAAAGGTACGAGCTTCCTCAATACGAGGCAGACGATATTATCGGGACATTGGCTGTGGAGGCAGAAAAAGACGGCTTTGAAGTCAAAATTTTCTCAGGAGATAAGGACTTAACGCAGCTCTCAACAGACCATACGACGGTGGCAATTACGAAAAAAGGCATTACAGAAGTAGAATATTACACACCGGCTCATATTGAAGAGAAATATGGCCTGCGCCCAGATCAAATCATCGATATGAAAGGTTTGATGGGAGATTCCTCAGATAATATCCCAGGGGTGCCGGGTGTAGGCGAAAAAACAGCGATTAAATTGTTAAAGCAGTTTGAAACGGTTGAAAACCTGCTTGAACATATTGACGAAGTCAGCGGTAAAAAACTCAAAGAAAAGCTTGAAGAATATAAAGAGCAAGCGGTGATGAGTAAAAAACTCGCAACGATTCTTGTAGAAGCGCCAATTGATGTATCAAGCAAGGATCTCGCATATGAAGGTCCTCATATGGATCAAGTGATCTCTCTTTATAAAGAACTAGGCTTTCAAACGCTGCTAGAGCGTCTAGGAGAAGCACCAGAAACAGGTGAACAGGTCGAAGTAGAAGCATTAGAAGTGAAAAAAATGACCGAAGTAACGGATGAGTTGCTGACAGATCAAGCTGCTCTTGTGGTAGAGCAGCTTGGAGATAATTATCATGAAGCAGATTTGATTGGTTTTGCGATCCATAATGAAAATGGTGCGTTTTTTATCACGAAAGAAGATGCGCTTCAATCAGACGCATTTAAACAATGGGTACAGGATGAAACGAAGAAGAAATGGGTCTTTGATTCAAAAAGAGCAGTTGTCGCCCTCAGATGGCATGATGTCGATCTAAAAGGTGTCGATAACGATGTCCTGCTCGCTTCCTATGTCGTCAACCCTCAGAAATCGTATGAGGACGTCGCAAGTGTGGCGAAGGAATATGGTCTTAACATCGCTCTTTCTGATGAAAAAGTGTACGGAAAAGGAGCAAAGCAGGCGATTCCACCTGAAGATGAACTGAAGGAACATCTTGGACGAAAAGCAGCGGCGATCTCTGCTCTGCATGATTTAACACTTGAAGCGTTAGAAAAAAATGATCAGCATGAACTATATGAAGACTTAGAGCTGCCGCTTGCCCTCATCTTAGGTGAAATGGAATCCCTTGGGGTAAAGGTAGATATTGAGCGCCTAGAGAAGATGGGTGAAGAGTTAACGAAAAAGCTGAAAGAATATGAAGAAACCATTCACCGCTTAGCAGGTGAAACATTTAACATCAATTCTCCTAAACAGCTTGGCGTGATTCTTTTTGAAAAATTAGGACTGCCGATTATTAAAAAGACAAAGACGGGCTACTCGACATCTGCGGATGTTCTTGAAAAGCTTGAAGATAAGCACGAGATCATTCGGTCCATTCTGCATTACCGCCAAATTGGAAAGCTCCAATCGACCTATGTGGAAGGCTTAATGAAAGTAACGCGCAAGGATACCCATAAAGTGCATACACGATTTAATCAAGCGCTCACGCAAACAGGAAGACTAAGCTCGACAGACCCAAACCTGCAAAACATCCCAATTCGTTTAGAAGAAGGACGAAAGATTCGACAAGCATTCGTTCCATCAAAAGAAGGCTGGCTCATGTTTGCTGCTGACTATTCACAAATTGAGCTGCGTGTACTCGCTCATATTTCTCAGGATGAGAATTTGATCGAAGCGTTTACGCAAGATATGGATATTCACACGAAGACAGCGATGGACGTGTTCCATGTCTCAGAAGAAGAAGTGACTTCCTCTATGAGAAGACAAGCCAAGGCTGTCAACTTCGGTATTGTATATGGGATCAGTGATTATGGGTTATCTCAAAACCTTGGGATCACAAGAAAAGAAGCAGCTGCCTTTATCGAACGCTATTTAACAAGCTTTAAAGGCGTGAAAACCTATATGGAAGAGATCGTGCAGGAAGCGAAACAAAAAGGATATGTCACGACGCTTCTCAAACGCAGACGGTATATCCCGGATATCACAAGCCGTAATTTTAATATCAAAAGCTTTGCCGAACGAACAGCCATGAACACACCGATCCAAGGAAGTGCAGCTGATATTATTAAAAAGGCCATGATTGATATGGCGCGTAAATTAAAAGAAGAAAACTTGCAGGCAAATCTTTTATTACAGGTGCACGATGAATTGATTTTCGAAGCGCCGAAAGAAGAAATTGCCATACTCGAAAAAATTGTTCCTGAAGTCATGGAAAATGCACTTCAGCTAGATGTGCCGCTAAAAGTTGATTTTGCTTCAGGGCCATCTTGGTACGACGCAAAATAATAGAGAGAGAAAAAGGAGCGGGGAGCATGCCGGAATTACCAGAAGTTGAAACCGTCCGGCGCACACTCAAGCGGTTAGTCGAAGGAAAGACGATTGAAACGGTCAATATCAAATGGCCAAATATCATCAAACGTCCTGGGGAGCCGGAAGAGTTCGCAAGAAGGATGGTAGGAGAAACGATACAAACCATTGAAAGAAGAGGAAAGTTCCTGCTCTTTCATTTAGACCACTACGTAATGGTCTCCCATTTAAGGATGGAAGGGAAATACCGTGTACATGAAGCGCATGAGCCATACGATAAACATGTACACGTCGTCTTTACATTTACAGACGGTACTGAGCTTCGGTATCATGATGTGCGTAAATTTGGCACGATGCATTTATTTCATCCGGGTGAAGAAGAAAAGGAACTCCCGCTCTCGCAGCTGGGGTATGAGCCTTTTGATGATCAATTCACTCCGGAATATTTATGGGAGCAATTGGAAAAAACTTCCCGTGTGGTCAAAACAGCGCTGCTTGATCAAAAGATTGTCGTGGGACTAGGTAATATTTATGTAGATGAGGTTTTGTTTAAAGCAGGCATTCATCCAGAAACAAAAGCGAATCAGCTCAGCCTTGAATCGTGCAAAGTGCTTCACAGGCATATTATCGATACACTTCAAGTAGCGGTAGATGCAGGAGGAAGCACGATTCGCTCATATATCAATTCACAAGGTGATATTGGAACATTTCAGCTGCAGCTTCTTGTGTATGACCGGCGGGGAGAGCCTTGTCAAACATGCGGAAGCATCATTGAGAAAACAGTAGTCGGAGGGCGCGGCACTCATTTTTGTGTGACCTGCCAAAAGCGTCCTCAATAAAAATCAGCCATCAGCATGCTTCCTTTTTGCTGTGCATACGATAAAAAACATTCATTTTTCAGCAAGGTGTAGACTGACACACAGCCCACCTGCTCTTCATATAGTGAAGAAGAGTCTAAGGACGCCTAGAGACTCTTGATCATCGTTGCATGAACAGAAAGGAAGAGTTCAGGTATGATTTCGATTTCGCTCCTGTTTTTAGCTATTGCAGTCAGCATTGACAGCTTTTCTGTAGGATTTACGTATGGACTTCGTAAAATGAAGATTCCATTTAAAGCGATTGTCATTATTGCGTGCTGTTCAGGGATTGTGCTGCTCATTTCCATGCTGATTGGCAGCCTGCTGACGACATTCCTCCCTGTCTCAGTGACAGATAAACTTGGTGGAGGCATTTTAATCGCCATTGGACTTTGGGTCCTTTATCAATTTTACAAACCAGCGAAAGAGCGTGATTTGCTCCTTCATGAAAAGACATTGCTCAATGTGGAAGTGCAATCGCTTGGTCTTGTCATTCAAATTTTGCGAAAGCCGACAAGTGCAGATATTGACCGTTCTGGGACGATCAATGGAATAGAAGCGGTGCTTCTTGGGATTGCTTTATCCATTGATGCATTTGGCGCAGGGATTGGCGCTGCGATTCTAGGCTTTTCTCCAATTGTCATGAGTATCACTGTGGCCGTGATGAGCTCACTTTTTGTGTGTATCGGGCTCCGTTCCGGTCATTACTTGGCCAATTGGCGCTGGATCGATAAACTTGCATGCTTACCAGGGCTTCTGCTCATTTTAATTGGAGTGTGGAAGCTGTAAAGGAGGAAATCAATTGACGCTTGTCATTGGATTAACAGGCGGGATTGCTAGTGGAAAAAGCACCGTCTCGCAAATGATAAAAGAGCAGGGCATCCGGGTCGTGGACGCAGATGTCATTGCAAAAGAAGCAGTTGCCAAAGGAACACCAGCTCTTCAACAAATCGTTCAAACCTTTGGTGAGGATGTTCTCCTGCCAAATGGGGAGCTGAACCGGCAGCAGCTTGGAGCCGTCATTTTTTCTGATGAAGAGAAAAGAAAGCAGCTGAATGCGATTGTTCATCCTGAAGTGAGAAAAGAAATGCTCAAACAGAGAGATGAAGGGGTTAGTCAGAAGGAAACCTTCGTTGTCCTCGATATCCCGCTTTTATTTGAAAGTCAGCTGGAAAGTCTCGTCGACCGCATCATTGTGGTGTATACAACGCCCGAATTGCAGCTGTCGCGGCTCATGAATCGAAATGACCTCAGCGAGGAAGAAGCGCTGAATCGTATTCACTCTCAGCAGCCTCTTGAGGAGAAATGTAAAAAAGCAGACCGCGTGATAGAGAACACACAAGATCTCGCGTTTATTAGAAAGCAATTGCAGAACATATTAAATGAATGGGAACATACAGATAAGTAAGAGTACATACACGTACTCTTCTTTTTTTATGCTTTATTCTGATTTCCTTTGAAAAGAACAGCCCTTTTTAGAAAATATACGTTTATATACTGGCAATTACATTCTAATGTGATATACTAATTTCATAAATAAATTTATTGAGTATAACACATAATAGAGGAGTGACCTGTTCATGAAGGTAAAAGCAGCGATCAATGGGTTTGGCAGAATTGGACGCATGGTCTTCAGAAAAGCAATGCTTGATGATCAAATTCAAATTGTAGCGGTGAACGCAAGCTATCCTGCCGAAACGCTAGCACATTTAATTAAATATGACACAAATCATGGACGTTACGAATGTGATGTGACAGCAGAAGATGACGCCTTGATTGTGAATGGCAAAAGAGTTCTTTTGCTTAATAATAGAGACCCGAAGCAGCTTCCATGGGGAGAGCTTGGGATTGATATCGTCATTGAAGCAACAGGTAAATTTAATTCAAAAGATCAAGCGATGGGCCATATAGATGCCGGAGCGAAAAAAGTCGTTCTAACAGCTCCAGGTAAAAATGAAGACATTACGATTGTGATGGGTGTCAATGAGGATGATCTTGATCCTGAAAAGCACGTCATTATTTCAAACGCATCTTGTACAACAAACTGTTTAGCACCAGTTGTGAAACTGTTAGATGATGAATTTGGCATCGACAATGGTTTAATGACAACGGTTCATGCTTATACAAATGATCAAAAAAATATCGATAACCCGCATAAGGATCTGCGCCGGGCAAGAGCATGTGCTCAGTCCATTATTCCAACTACGACGGGTGCCGCTAAAGCGCTTTCTTTAGTGCTTCCGCACATGAAAGGGAAATTACACGGACTTGCACTCCGCGTACCAGTTTCCAATGTGTCGATGGTTGATCTTGTCGTTGACTTGAAAAAAGATGTCACAGCAGAAGAAGTCAATGCAGCCTTCTCGAATGCATCTAAAACATCTCTTGCCGGTATTTTAGATTACACAGATGAGCCGCTTGTCTCTACGGACTTTAACACAAATCCTTATTCAGCAGTCGTTGATGGACTGACAACGATGGTAATGGAAGGGAGAAAAGTGAAAGTTCTTGCATGGTATGACAATGAATGGGGTTATTCATGCCGAGTGGTTGACCTTGTAAAGTTTGTCGGCGCACAGATGAAAGAGCTGTCTGCTGTTTGAAATGAAGAAGACGATCGTCCCTTTTCAAGAAATGAGAGAAAATCCCACTAAAAACACAGCTTGCAAAATGGGTCTAAACAAAGTATACTATTTTTCGTGAACTTCTTGTTCGCAGACTCATTCGGGTATACTTAAAGGGTTAGGACCTCTTAGGACTAACTTTCCCCCGTGGTATATGTCCGGTCCGGCTGCTTAGAACTTCACTCTTTCATTCTTGTTTAAAGGGGGGTCCATGATGGAAACAATCGGACGTCACGTTATCTCCGAGCTATGGGGATGCGACTGTGATAAACTGAACGACATGGATTTTATTGAAAAAACGTTTGTAAATGCAGCTTTGAAATCAGGAGCTGAGGTAAGAGAGGTTGCTTTTCACAAATTTGCACCTCAAGGAGTAAGTGGAGTTGTCATTATTTCTGAATCTCATCTGACAATTCACAGCTTTCCTGAACATGGTTATGCGAGCATAGATGTTTATACTTGCGGTGACCTAGATCCGAATATTGCAGCAGATCATATCGGAGATGAATTAGGTGCTGAAACAAGAGAAAACATCGAAATTCCTCGAGGCATGGGACCTGTACAAGTAAAACAGGCACAAGCCAAAGCACTGTAAACATAAAAAAGATTGCAATGGGAGCTGGCCAAAAGCATTGAATGCCTTTGTGTTATGCTCCTTTTTATATTTTTTTGATAAAAAATCCAACATTCCCCAGCTTGTCTATACTTTTGTTCTAGGAAAACAAAGGTTTTTTTTATAAAATAAAGAAAGAGGCATTATGGCAAAGGGGATACGTGTATGACTTTAAGACAAAAGTTTAAACGGTTCATGTCAAACCATACAGAAACATCTGACGAGCATCCAGTGTCAGAACTGAAAAGCCATTACTACAAATCGACGAATACACAAGTTTTTCAAGCGGTGGAAACCATTCTTTCCCGAAGCGATTCTTATCAAGTGACATCTGTTTCAGCAGAACGAGGTGAAATCAGCGCAAACATACGATTGCCGAAAAAAGCCTTTCTTGTGGCGACTGTCATTTCAATTCGTCCTTTTGAAACAGCTGTCGATTTTAATGTAACAACAGAAACGGCCCTGCCAACAGATTTCGGCTATAGTCAAAAGACCGTTCTGTCCCTTTATGATGAACTAGACAAACAACTTCCAAGAATAGATCGGAGCTGATGAAATGAAATGTCCCACATGTCAGCACCTTGGCACAAGGGTGCTTGATTCAAGACCAGTAGATGAAGGGAAATCCATCCGTCGCAGAAGAGAGTGCGAAAGCTGCCAATATCGCTTTACGACGTTTGAAAAATTAGAAGAATTACCGCTGATTGTGGTGAAAAAAGAAGGGATTCGAGAAGAATTCAGCCGCGAAAAAATGCTGAGAGGACTCATCAAAGCGTGTGAAAAGCGTCCTGTCGCTTTAAAGCAGCTGGAGGATGTCTGCTTTAATATTGAAAAAGAACTGCGCAATCAAGGCATGTCAGAGGTGAAAAGCGAGCTTGTAGGTGAAATGGTCATGGACGAGCTGGCGAAAATTGATGAAGTGTCTTACGTCAGGTTTGCCTCGGTTTACCGGCAGTTTAAAGACATTAATGTCTTTATTGATGAATTAAAAGATCTTTTAAAGAAAGAACGCTAAAAAGAGCTGGAGATTCTTCATGCTCTTTTTCCTGCGTAAAGCGTAAAACGCAAAAAGAGTGTACAATGGAAACAATCGCAATTCATGGGGAGGATCAGCATATGACAGAGCATTGGAAGGAAGTGCTAGCCGTCGATCCGTATGTCGTCAAAAGCGCTTCATTGCTCGGTGACATCGATAGACAGCTCATCACTCTTTTATATCAGCCGCTTATTGGCATGTCCGCTTTCAGCTTATACATGACGCTGTGGGGAGAGCTGGAACAAAATCGTATGTGGGGGAAACCTGCACCTCATCGGCAGCTCATGGTCATGCTGCAAACGAATTTAAATGATATTTTTGAGGAACGTTTAAAGCTTGAAGCGATCGGCTTACTCCGCACATATGAACAGGAAACGGAAGAAGGCAGACTGTTTACATATGAGCTTGTACCGCCGCTAAGACCAGATGAATTTTTCCAAGATGGTATGCTGAATGTCCTGCTGTACCATCGTGTAGAGAAAGCAAAATATATGCAGCTGCGTAATTATTTCTCTTATCCGGGTGTTCCTGCAGAAGCAAAGAATATTTCACGGTCGTTTGAAGAAGTGTTTCACGTATTGCAGCCAGGCGAGCGCAAGATGACAGAAGAAATTCATCAGGCGTCATCGCTAGATGAAGGCTATGAATATGTGACCGTTGGATCGAGTCAGCCGGCACCGCTCTCGGACGAATCCTTTGATTTCGATCTATTATTAGCGGGTATGTCTGACATGATGATTCCAAGAAAGGCTTTGACAAAGCAGGTAAAAGAAACAATTAAGAAGTTAGCTGTTGTATACGGCATCACCCCGCTTCAAATGCAAAATATTGTAGCAGGTGCATGCGGTTCGGATCAAATGATCTCAACAGAAGAGCTGAGAAAAGCAGCAAGAGACTGGTACCAAATTGAATACAGAGGCGAACAGCCAAAGCTGATTGATCAAAAACAGCCAAGACACTTGCGCCAAGATGCTTCAAAGACGCAGGCGGCAGATACTCCAGATGCAAAATTAATTGAAAAGCTGGATCATATTTCGCCTAGGGAGCTGCTAAAAGACATGGCAGATGGCATTGAGCCAACATATGCCGACTTAAGAATTGTCGAAGATATCATGCTCGAGCAGCAGCTAGAGCCAGGTGTCATGAATGTTCTCATCTACTATACATTACTCAAAACAGATATGAAGCTGTCGAAAGCATATATGCAAAAAATCGCTTCTCATTGGGTGAGAAAGAAAATCAAAACCGTTGCTGCGGCCATGAAAATTGCAAAAGAAGAGAACAGACAAATGACAGAGTGGGCGCAGCAGAAAAAGCAGCGCAGCCCATATGGTTCAGGAAAAGTCGTCCGGGAAGAGAAACTGCCTGACTGGATGAAAGAAACCGAAACAAAAGAACAGCCGGCAAAAGAGCAAACGGACAATCTGTCTACAGAAGACCTTGAACGAGAAAAAGAAAAACTGTTAGATCAGTTTAAAAATATGAAAAAGTACAATGCACATTAAGGTGAGGTGAGATGGGATGAAACCGATCGGTCGTTCATTTGAACAGCTAAAAGGACGAGTAGATTTTCGCGTGAGATACAATCAGATTAAAGAAAGTGTGTTGTCTGATGAAGATGTGAAGGCATTTTTACAGAAGCATCAAGAAGAGATACATGAAGACATGATCAATCGCAGCTTGAACCGGCTCTTTGAATATGTGCAGCAGTCGAAGGGCTGCTCTTACTGCTTAGATGACGAAAACGTCAATGCCATTTTAGATGGGTATCACCCGAAGCTTGTGATCAAAGGTCAGAGTATTGATATTGAATATTCCCCTTGCCTGGTCAAGCTGCGGCTCGATAGACAGAAAAAACAGCAAGAGCTGATGAAAAGCATGTATATTCCGCAAAATGTCCTTCAAGCGACGTTCGCTGATCTGAACGTTGTGGGAAGACAAGAGGTCATTCAAAAAGTAGGTCAATTCCTCCAAAGCTATGATGAGACTGGAAAAGGAAAAGGCTTGTATTTACACGGAAAGTTTGGAGTAGGAAAAACGTATATACTAGCAGCTATTGCGCAGCAGCTAGCGGAAAAAGAGTACCCATCTCTCCTTGTTTACGTTCCTGAATTTGTAAGAGAGTTAAAAAATTCATTAGCTGATCATACGCTAGAAGAAAAGCTGAATATGGTTAAATCCACTCCTATTTTAATGCTTGATGATATTGGGGCAGAATCGATGACAAGCTGGGTGCGGGATGAACTGCTCGGTACGATCTTACAATACCGTATGGCAGAACAGCTGCCGACATTTTTCTCTTCTAATTTCTCCCCAAATGAGCTGAAGCATCACTTTACGTACTCGCAGCGGGGGGAAAAAGAAGAGGTCAAAGCCGCTCGTTTAATGGAACGGATTCTCTATTTAGCAGAGCCTGTCTTGCTCGAAGGAGAAAACCGCCGTCATTTATAAAAGCGTATGTCACCTGAAGGAGGAGCAATTGAAATGAACAAAAGAAAATGGCTGCTTTTTCTTGTGATTGGCATTCTTGCTGCTGCGCTGTGGTGGCTGAATAAACAGCATCTTCAGCTGGCGCCGAAAGATGTGAAGAATTGGGTGCTTCAATTTGGAATGCTGGCTCCCTTTGTTTTTCTTTTCTTATCTCTTTTCCGCCCGTTTGTTCTCGTCCCGATTACGGTCTTTTCGCTTGCGGCGGGTTTGGCATTCGGCAGTGTCCTTGGGACGATTTATGCCCTCATTGGAGCGACAGCCGGGGCAACAGGCTCCTTCATGATTGCTTCAACCTTTCGAGCAAAAAAGAAGGAAACGGAATCAAACAGCCGGAAGCTGAAAGCGGTGACGTCCCGTATTCAGGAGCATGGATTTCTTTATATTTTGTTATTGCGTATTGCACCGATTCATTTTGATTTTGTCAGCTATGCGGCAGCCGCTTCACGTGCAAATTATCGTGCATTTGTGGCAGCCACCTTTTTAGGCTTAATACCGGGTACAATTGCGTTAAATGTTCTCGGCTCAAGCTTTGTCAGCGGCAATTATGCCGCCTTAGCGGTTGTTTGTTTGATTTATTTGATCTTTATCTCTGTTCCACTCATTTTAAAAAGAAAGATGCCTGATTTATTTTAGGCGTCTATTTTTTATGTTCCCCCCATATATATGTAACAGATGTCGTTAGGGGGGACAAACATGCTTGAAATAATCTTTGAAGATGAATATGATACCGCCGCTTTTTTACATCTTGCTGAACACTTGGACAGTCGGCATCACATGTCAATTCAACAAGGGAAAGACCGGCTTCTCATAGAGGCGAAGGAATCCGAAGAAGCACTTGAGCACATTGTGCGGCCATTATTGGTTCACTTTTTTTTGGAATGCAAAGAAAATGAGCGCATGCGCAGCATCCTTGAAAACACCTATTTGTTTAAAGATCCCGAAGAGCAGCACCAAATTCTTTCCATCGCTCACAGTATTATGAACGGGGACTTAGATGATATTCCCGGCATTCAGCAAGACCCGTCAAGAGAAGCCCTTTTAAAAAAGGAGCTTGAAGCGATTTCTTTACAGCAAGGTGTTTTTTCAATTGGTTCATTTATGACATTTAGGCTGTCAGAGTATGACCGAAGGCTGAAGAACTATGTTGAAGTGTCCATTGAAGAATACAAAATGGAGCAAGAGTATCAAAACTTCATTCAATCGCTTCGAGACTATGTGATGGCAAGAGAGCCTAGGCTCGAAAAAGTACATGTTGTGCATCAGGACCGCCTGGTGATTTGGGAATTTCGCTACGCTTCTGAGCGTGATCAAAAACAATACATAGACAGACAGTTTGTAAGAGAGCATCCAATGTATATTGATTCACAGCTGATTGCACCGCTTGTCTCCATTGCACCGCAAAAAATTGACCTGTTTACAAATGATACAGGTCACTCGATGGTGCAAACCATTCAAAATATTTTTCAAGAAAGGGTCGAGGTGTTCCCGTCTCATTCATTCCAAGAGCAGAATGTTCAATTTGTACATGCTCATTTCAACAAGAAAAGTGAAAAGCTTTCTTGATTTTCACGAAAAAACGTTTTATAATACGGTGTAACTTCATACAGAGACCGTATTGATAAGGACATGAACAAATGAACACCCGCTTAAAGAGAGGGAAGCCGCGGCTGAAAGCTTCCTAGCAGAGGACCATTTGCTTTACCACCTTTGAACATCAGCTGTGAACATTTTAGTAATGGCTGACGGGAATTCCCGTTATCGAAACACAAGCCGTATTTGCTTATGAAAAAGCAAGCTGCAAGTACGGGAAAAAGGGTGGAACCACGATTCCGTTTATTCAACCTCGTCCCTTTCCAGGGGGCGGGGTTTTTATATTGCCAAAAAAAGGAGTGACCAGAGATGTCAGAACAAATTCAACTTACATTTCCAGATGGAGCAGTCAAGGAGTTTGACAAAACAGCTACAACAGAAGACATCGCGGCATCAATTAGCCCGGGCCTAAAGAAAAAAGCACTTGCCGGTAAATTGAACGGTAAAGAAATAGATCTGCGTACGCCGCTATTAGAAAGTGGAACAATCGAGATCATCACAGATAAAAGTGAAGAAGCACTCGACATTATGCGCCACAGCACAGCACATTTGCTAGCGCAGGCGATCAAACGCCTTTATGGAAAAGAGCATCACGTTCAGTTTGGCGTAGGTCCTGTCATCGAAAATGGTTTCTACTACGATGTGGACATCGATGTTGCCATCACACCTGAAGACTTACCAAAGATTGAAAAAGAAATGAAGAAAATCATTAACAGCAATCTGCCAATTGAGCGAATTGAAGTATCAAGAGAAGAAGCGAAAAAGCGCTTTGAAGCGATTGGTGATGAATTAAAGCTTGAACTGTTAGAGGCGATTCCAGAAGGTGAAGCTGTGACGATTTATGAGCAGGGGGAATTCTTTGACCTCTGCCGCGGGATTCATTTGCCGTCTACAGGAAAAATCAAAGAGTTTAAACTGTTAAGCCTTGCCGGTGCATACTGGAGAGGCGACAGTAACAACCAAATGCTTCAGCGTATTTACGGAACAGCTTTCTTCAGCAAAGAAGATTTAAATGAGCACTTACGTCTGCTGGAAGAAGCGAAAGAACGCGATCACCGTAAGCTTGGAAAAGAGCTGAAACTGTTTGCGAATTCCCAAAAGGTTGGTCAAGGACTTCCGCTTTGGCTGCCAAAAGGCGCTACAATCCGCCGCGTCATTGAGCGTTACATTGTCGATAAAGAAGTGCGTCTTGGCTATGAACATGTGTACACACCAGTTCTTGCAAGTGTTGAATTGTATAAAACATCAGGACACTGGGCGCATTATCAAGAAGACATGTTCCCAGTAATGGAAATGGACAACGAAGATCTTGTTCTTCGTCCGATGAACTGTCCGCACCATATGATGATTTACAAAAACGAGCCGCACAGCTATCGCGAATTGCCAATTCGTATTGCAGAGCTTGGTACAATGCACCGCTATGAAATGTCAGGTGCCTTATCCGGCCTTCAGCGTGTTCGCGGTATGACATTAAACGATGCACACATCTTTGTTCGTCCAGATCAAATCAAAGACGAGTTCATCCGTACAGTTCGCTTAATTGAAGAAGTGTATCAAGACTTTGGTTTGAATGACTACACATTCCGCTTATCTTACCGTGATCCGGAAGATACTGAGAAGTATTTCGATGACGATGCGATGTGGAATAAAGCACAATCGATGCTGAAGGATGCAATGGACGAGCTTGGTCACGACTACTATGAAGCAGAAGGCGAAGCGGCATTTTATGGGCCGAAGCTTGATGTACAAGTAAAGACAGCTCTTGGAAAAGAAGAGACATTATCCACTGTACAGCTTGATTTCTTACTTCCAGAACGCTTTGATCTCACATATATCGGAGAAGATGGAAAGCACCATCGTCCAGTCGTGATTCATAGAGGCGTTGTTTCTACAATGGAACGTTTCGTTGCCTTCTTAATTGAAGAATACAAAGGAGCCCTTCCAACATGGCTGGCACCTGTACAATTCCAAGTCATCCCAGTTTCACCGTCTGTTCATTTAGACTATGCGAAAAAAGTACAAGAACGTTTGCAGCTTGAAGGCCTTCGTGTAGAGCTTGACAGCCGCGATGAAAAAATTGGGTACAAAATTAGAGAAGCGCAAATGCAAAAGATTCCGTACATGCTTGTCGTCGGAGATCAAGAAGCAGAAAATGGCGCTGTCAATGTAAGAAAGTACGGGGAACAAGATTCAGAAACAATGGATCTTGAAGGCTTTGTGAAACATGCAGTAGCAGAAGCAAAGAAATAATAAGCACAGCCAGTGATTCTCTTTAGGTCACTGGCTTTTTTCTTTTTGGAAAACACCTCCACTAGTGATCCAATTCCTAAAAAGAGACGTTTAGATAGTACAAAAGTAAGGGTAAGTATGTACTATTGGTTCGAGACAAATTGGGGGAATGAAAGCGATGATGCAAACAACAAACAATTTATCGTCACATGTATTGGAGCAATCAGCTGTTCTTCGTGCATTAGAGCACTCGCTGGCAATGATTGAATTTAATGTGACAGGTGAAGTTCTATGGGTGAACGATATTTTTGCAAAAGCCATGGGATATTCTAAAGAAGAGATGATCGGTCTTCAACATAGACAGCTCTGTCCTCCGCATATTACAGAACACACGAGCTATCACATGTTTTGGAAGCGTTTGAGAGAAGGTCAAGTTTTTCAAGAAAAAGTGCAGCGGATCACGAAAAACGGCAGCAGCTTATGGCTTGAAGCGACATATTCACCTGTTCGAGATGAAGAAGGAACTGTAGTAGGTGTTGTGAAAGTGGCGACAGATATTACGGAGAGAGAACATACAATGAAGCAAGTCGTAGAAGACTTAAAGGAGATGTCTGCAAAATTAATGGAACGAGCAGAAGTTGGCATTCAGCATAGTCAAAGTGTCAATGCCTCCTTTGATCATATAGCAAACGAAACCGATCAAAATATGAGCTTGCTAAAAGGATTAACCGAGCAGGTAGAGTCCATCAGCTCCATTGCTGCAAGCATTAACAGCATTTCTTCACAAACCCAGCTGCTCGCCTTAAATGCGGCAATAGAAGCGGCACATGCGGGTTCCTATGGAAATGGCTTTAGTGTAGTGGCAGCAGAAATTCGAAAGCTAGCGACAAATTCAAAAGAAGCGATCGTCAAGGTAGATCAATACGTGAAGGCGATCCATGCAGAAGTAGAGAAAGTCAGCAGCGGAACAAGCCGGGCAAAGACAACCGTGTTTACTAACCGGGATCTTGTAAAGCAGGCAAGTGAGGAATTCATCATTGTAGGAGAAGCAGCACGCGGCTTAGACCGGCAAGCGCAAAGTCTAGCGGCAATCATATAGCTCTAAGACTACAAAAACACCCAATCTCGTCGTCAGGAGAAGGGTGTTTTTTTGTTCTATTTTAATATATCAAACAATTCATGTAAGTCTTTGATTTCATAATCAGGCGTTACATCTGTTTCGTTTTTCTTGCCATGGCGATTGATCCAAACGGTTTGGATGCCAGCGCGAGATGCGCCGAGAATATCTGTTTTCGGATTATCTCCAACCATGATCACTTCGTCTTTTGTTAAGTTTAACAGCTGAAGGCAGTGCTCAAAGATACCCGGATCAGGTTTGCCTTTCCCGTAGTCTCCTGAAATCACAATTTCGTTAAAATAAGGGGCAAGCTCAGGAACACCTGCCAGTTTTTCCTTTTGAAGGCTAGGATCTCCGTTTGTTAAAAGGAGCAATTCGTAGCTGCCTTTCAGGCGGTTTAAAACAGGGTATGTTTCTTCATAGACATATGGGCGTTTTCTGCGCTCTGCTGCAAAGAAATCAGCCAAATATTGTCCAAATGCCTCATCGTCAATTCCCGCTGCCCTTAAGCCATTGGTCCAAGCGTTTTTGCGATACTCAGGTGCAAGGGCGTTCAGCTTTTGAAAGCCTTCGCTAATCGGTTCACTAAAATTCGACCACAGTCCTTCGAAAGGATTAATGCCGATCATGACAGTATAATCATATGTTTCATAGGAAGAGTACAGCTTTCTTGCTTCTTCACGTACAATCTGTTCAAACGATTCTGGATCAAGTCCATATTTCTTTTCCGCTTCCCGGCAAGTTTCCTGAAAAGTTGTGTGAATGCTTTTTTCATCCCAAAGCAAAGTATCATCTAAATCGAAAAATACGGCTTTCATGATCTTCTCCCTTGTTATGTATGTGTTACCTTCAATTGCAAGTGACAGGCTCATGTTCATTTTACAATAGAAGAAGAGGGCAATAAAGAAAAGATTTGAGAGATATTTGATCATTGACCGCACATGATAGAATAGAAAGACAGTAGATATGACATACATCATTTGAGGTGGCCGGTTTGCTTCATTTAATTATCATGATGATCGAGCGTGTGGGGATCATCGTTATTTTAGGATTTGTGCTTGCCCATGTGAAGGGCTTTCGCAATCTATTGCTACATAATCAAGGGTTTCGGAAAAAGGCAATTCTTGTCTTCATTTTTGCTTCTTTTAGTATTATCAGCAATTACACAGGAATTGAAATTCAGCAGCAAATTGTCATGAATCATGAGTTTTCTTATCACCTTGGCTCGTCAAGCTCTATCGCCAATACGAGAATTATGGGGATCGAAATGGGAGGTTTAATCGGGGGGCCGTTTGTAGGGATTGGCGCAGGGCTTTTAGCTGGAATTCATCGCTATTCCTTAGGAGGAAGCACCGCGCTCAGCTGTGCGATTTCTTCCATTTTAGCGGGTGTCATTGCAGGCTATGTCGGCAGCAGGTTTAAGCGGAGGAATCGAATGGTGACACCTCGCCAAGCAGCTCTTTTTGGGGTGGCGATGGAATCATTACAGATGATCATTATCCTTCTGTTTGCAAAGCCATTTGCGGATGCATGGGGGCTTGTCAGTATCATCGCCCTGCCGATGATCTTTGTGAATGGAATCGGCAGCTTTATCTTTTTATCTATTTTACAGTCAGTCATTCGGCAAGAAGAGCAGGCAAAAGCGATGCAGACACATCGTGTATTTTCGATCGCCGATCAAACACTGCCTTTTTTCCGCCAAGGGTTAAATGAACAGTCATGTAAAAGTGTGGCGGAGATCATTCATCGGTTGACTGAAACAGATGCGGTCTCCTTAACAGACACAGAAAAGATTTTAGCACATGTCGGAGATGGAACAGATCATCATATTCCATCTAAAAGCCTGATTACAGGGCTGTCGAAACAGGTTTTGATGAGCGGCAAGATTATGAAGGCACATTCGAAGGGCGAAATCAATTGTTCAGTCGCCCATTGCCCTCTTGAAGCGGCCATCGTGCTGCCGCTCACTTCTAACGGTCAAACGATTGGAACGTTAAAAATGTATTTCAATTCTCCGGTCGGATTAAGCAGGGTGGAAGAGGAGCTTGCAGAAGGTTTGGCGATGCTGTTTTCCACACAGCTTGAGCTGGGGGAGGCGGAAACTCAAAGCCGCCTCTTAAAAGATGCAGAGATCAAAGCACTTCAAGCACAAGTGAACCCGCACTTTTTATTTAACGCTATTAATACCATCTCTGTTTTATGCAGAACCAATGTGGAGATGGCAAGGAAGCTGCTGCTTCAGCTAAGTATTTATTTCCGTTCAAATATGCAAGGCGCCCGCCAGCTGCTGATTCCAATGCAGAAGGAGATTCAGCATGTGGAGGCATATTTATCACTCGAACAAGCAAGGTTTCCAAATAGATACCATGTGACCTTTCAAATCGAAAAGGAGCTGGAGCAGGTGATGATTCCGCCCTTTGTGCTTCAGGTGCTTGTTGAAAACGCAGTGAGACATGCTTTTCCTAAACATCAAAAGAATTGTGAAGTCATCGTATCTGCTTTGATGAAAGATGGGCATGTTTATATGAAAGTGACAGATAATGGACAAGGGATCGATGATGACAAGATGGCTCAGCTATTAAAAGCGCCTGTCGAATCACTAGAAGGAACAGGGACAGCCCTTTTTAATTTAGATCAGCGGTTAAGAGGGATTTTTGGCAGACAAGCCGCTTTATCCATTCATAGTGACAAAGGCACTGACATCTCATTTCGCATTCCGATGGACTATGTAAAAAAGGATGATTCTCGTTGATGAAAGTATTAATCGTAGATGATGAAGTGTTAGCAAGAGATGAATTAAAATACTTATTACGAAGAACGAAAGAGGATGTTCAAATAGAGGAAGCAGAAAATATAGAATCTGCTTTTGACCGGATGGTCGATCATAAGCCGGATCTGCTCTTTTTAGACATTGATTTATCTGGTGAGAACGGATTTGATATTGCCAAAAGGCTCAACCGGATGTCTGATCCGCCAGCGGTTGTATTTGCGACTGCCTTTGATCAATATGCGCTGAAGGCGTTTGAGGTAAGTGCCCTTGATTACTTAACAAAACCATTTGATGAAGAGCGGCTGCTCCAGACGATTCAAAAGTTTAAAAAGTGGAAATCTGTTGAGACGCAAGAGCGCCAGCTGTCAGATGAGAAAGCGCCCCGCCAGCAAAAATTAGCCATCTCAGTCGATGACTCAATTGTGATCCTGCAAGTTGAAGAGATCATGTATGTTGGACTCAGCGAGGGGAAAAAGGTCGTGAAAACAAAGGATCACATGTATGAGGTCACAGAACCGCTTGTGGTCATTGAAAAGAAACTTCCTGAGGCTTACTTTATGAGGGTTCATCGCAGCTATATCGTGAATACCTCTCATATGAAAGAAGTACAGCCGTGGTTTAATTCGACGTATAATCTGCATATGACAGACGGGTCGATCATTCCTGTCAGCCGCACATATGCCAAAGAATTAAAGAAGTCACTCCTGCTAGAGTAGGAGGGCTTTTTTTGTTTGTATTTCAATACTCGTTTTTTGCATTTCAGTCATTGAATCCAGCGAGTTTTATTGTAAACGCTTCATTCGTTTATTTCATGCCTTATACTGAGGGCAGTCGAAGAAAGAGGTGAAGCGGCATGAGTGCCACGAAAGTATATGGATTTCTATCTCAAGCATTTATTTTTGCAACCGTAATGTTTGTTTCTAATCTCATTTCAATGTATTTACCGATTCCGATGCCCGCATCCGTCATTGGTTTGGTTCTATTATTTGTTTTGTTAACAACGAAAATCGTTAAACTGGAGCAGGTGGAGCAATTAGGTACATCATTGACAGGACTCATTAGCTTTCTATTTGTTCCCTCTGGAATCTCAGTCATTCAATCACTAGGTGTCATGCAAGAAGTAGGTGTGCAAGTAGTCGGCGTCATTATCATTGCAACCATTATGCTACTTGCAGCGACAGGGCTGTTTTCGCAGCTTCTCATGCAATTATCAGAAAGACCGCAGAAACGTAAAGAGACAAAGGAGAGTAAATCTGCTCCTTCTCATTCAAATAAACCAGCTTCAAGTACGCATTAAAGGAGAGATGCAAAATGGGTACAAGTACAATGAGTCCTTACTTTGGCATTGTCGTCTCATTGGTCGCCTTTGGAATAGGGACATTCTTATTTAAAAAATCAAAAGGTTTCTTCTTGTTCACTCCGCTGTTTGTGGCGATGGTACTGGGCATTTTATTTTTGAAAGTTGGCGGTTTTTCCTACGCAGATTATAATGAGGGCGGCAAGATTATCAAATTTTTCTTAGAGCCTGCCACGATTGCTTTCGCTATCCCGCTTTATAAGCAGAGAGCCTTGCTTAAAAAATATTGGTGGCAAATTTTATCCGCTATTTTTGTCGGTTCACTTTGTTCCATTACGATCGTATATCTCGTAGCGAAAGGGATTCATTTAGATGCGGCTGTGATGAAAAGCATGCTTCCACAAGCAGCGACAACAGCGATTGCTCTTCCGATTGCAAAGGATATTGGCGGAATCGCAGATATCACAGCCTTTGCAGTCATATTTAACGCAGTCATTGTCTATGCACTAGGTGCCTTCTTCTTAAAATTATTTCGCATTAAAAACCCAGTGGCAAAAGGTCTTGCACTTGGTACATCAGGACATGCGCTTGGGGTTTCTGTTGGAATTGAGATGGGAGAAGTAGAAGCAGCGATGGCAAGTATCGCCGTTGTGGTCGTAGGAGTTGTGACCGTTATCGTCATCCCAATCTTTATGCAGTTGATTCTTTGATGGCGTCATTGTGTGAAAAAGTCTTGCCCAATTCGTCTCATCATGTTAAACTGAAAAAGTTGTTTCAAGAGTTCGGTTACTTGACGGACGAATGAAAATTGTGTAGAATAATTAACGAATTGAATAGATATCACAAGCAGAAGCACCCGCTTCTCACCTGATTGACACATGTTTGTAGTTGACAGGTTGACCGTACATTTATTTTTTCATGCAAATGTTCGCAGTGTGGGTGTTTTATATGCCCACACTTTTTGTTTGCCTGTAAAACATACAACGAAATGGTCAAATGAATTGTGAACTCAATTCAAAATCTCATGGAGGTGGCTCACTATTAGCAAAGATCAATTAGTTAATGAAGGTATTCGTGCGCGTGAAGTTCGTTTGATCGGACAAAATGGCGATCAGCTTGGGATTAAAACCCGCCAGGAAGCTCTGGAAATTGCTGCTAAAGCCAATCTTGACCTTGTGTTAGTTGCTGCAAATGCAAAACCACCTGTTTGCCGAATCATGGACTATGGTAAGTTCCGATTCGAACAGCAGAAGAAGGAAAAAGAGGCACGTAAGAATCAAAAAATCATTAGCTTAAAAGAAGTTCGGTTGAGCCCGACAATCGATGAACATGATTTTAACACGAAGCTCCGTAATGCTATCAAATTCCTTGAAAAGGGAGATAAAGTGAAAGCTTCTATCCGCTTTAAAGGCCGTGCGATTACGCATAAAGAAATCGGACAGCGCGTGTTAGACCGTTTCTCTGAAGCTTGCGCTGAAGTAGCAACAGTAGAAACAAAACCTAAGATGGACGGACGCAGCATGTTCCTCATGCTTGCACCAAAAGTCGAAAAGTAAAGTAACAGAGGGAGGAAACATCCAATGCCAAAAATGAAAACTCACCGCGGATCTGCTAAACGTTTCAAAAAAACAGGTTCTGGTAAACTTAAACGTTCTCATGCGTACACAAGTCACTTGTTCGCTAACAAATCTACAAAGCAAAAACGTAAATTGCGTAAGAGTGCAATCGTAAGTGCTGGAGATTTCAAACGTATCAAACAACAACTTGCAAACATTAAGTAATTTGGAATAGGAATCATAGGAGGGAATTACAATGCCAAGAGTAAAAGGCGGAACTGTGTCGCGTCAGCGTCGTAAAAAGGTTCTTAAATTAGCAAAAGGTTATTTCGGTTCAAAACATAGATTATACAAAGTAGCAAACCAACAGGTGATGAAATCTGGAAACTACGCTTTCCGTGACCGTCGTCAGAAAAAACGTGACTTCCGTAAACTATGGATCACTCGTATCAACGCTGCAGCTCGTATGAACGGTCTTTCTTACAGCCGTTTAATGCATGGCTTAAAGCTTTCTGGTATCGAAGTAAACCGCAAAATGCTTGCTGACCTTGCTGTGAATGACCTAAATGCATTCAATCAGCTTGCTGATGCTGCAAAAGCACAACTAGACAAGTAAGTTCTATAAAAGATCATTCCTTCGAGGGGTGATCTTTTTTTCTCATCATGTGAGGTGAAATGAATGAATATGGCTTTGATCCTGCTGCTTATTTTGGTGAATGGCTATGGCTTTTTTCTCATGGGTGAAGACAAACGCCGGGCCAAAGCACATAAATGGAGAATTTCAGAGGCGCATTTATGGAGTGCTGCGGTTCTTTTTGGCGCTGCCGGGTCGTATCTAGGAATGCAGTATTTCCGGCATAAAACAAAGCATCCTGCCTTTCAAATCGGCATGCCTTTATTAATTATTTTGCAGTTGATCCTATTGGGATATATCCAAGTTATTTGAAAAAGGAGCAGACGCCATTAGGACGGCGTGTCTGCTCCTTTTTTTTGTTTGATTTTTTTTATGGGCTGATCCCAATCAATTTTTGTTTGAGGATAACGCTCGATAATGTTTTCCTCCAGTTTTTCAAAGTCTTCTAATGTAAATTCACTCAGCTTCTCAGGTGACTCCGTCCAAACGTAAATGGAGTGGACAAACAGAGGATGATCCTTAGAAGGAACATGCTTCTCCCCTTCAAACAAGACACCTTTATAGACGAAATTAAAATTTTTGCGCGCATTTTGCTGTTCGTCCATAAAATAAAAGCCTTCTTTTAATTGTGCTTGTTTCAGCTTTCTTCTCGGATTTGAGAAGAATTTTACCGCCATGTAGAAGATGTAGACAAGCAGTGCAACAAGAGCTAGTCTCATGAGGATTACAAACATGACAGGATGCACCTCCAATACCGTTATCTGATGTACTACGAATGAAAACGCCAAAAGGTTTCAACTTTTTTTAAAAAAATATTTCGTAAAACGAAAAAATATTCATAAAAAGATCGTATTGAACGAAAGAGGTTTTGTATAATAAGAATGCACCATGAAGATAAAGGAGGATAAATGGAATGACAAAGCTCGATCAAACATTAACTATGCTGAAAGACCTAACGGATGCAAAAGGGATTCCAGGAAATGAACGTGATGTCAAAAAAGTCATGCAGACATACATAGAATCATATGCAGATGAAGTCTCTACAGACCGCCTTGGCAGCTTGATCGCTAAAAAGGAAGGAAACGCTAACGGACCTAAAATTATGCTCGCTGGTCACTTAGATGAAGTAGGATTCATGGTGACAAAAATTGATGACAAAGGCTACATTCGTTTTCAAACAGTCGGCGGCTGGTGGTCACAGGTCATGCTCGCCCAGCGTGTCACCATTGTGACGAAAAAGGGAGAGATCACAGGGGTAATTGGTTCAAAGCCACCACACGTCTTGTCACCTGAAGCTCGTAAAAAGTCAATTGAGATTACGGATATGTTTATTGATATTGGGGCGTCAAGCAAAGAACAGGCAATGGAGTGGGGCGTGCTGCCTGGAGATCAAATCGTTCCTTACTTTGAGTTTACAGTCATGAATGATGAAAAAATGCTCCTTGCAAAAGCATGGGACAACCGCATTGGCTGTGCAGTCGCCATTGATGTCATGAAAAATTTGCACAATGCTCAGCATGAGAATATTGCTTACAGCGTCGCAACTGTCCAAGAGGAAGTAGGCCTGCGCGGAGCTAAAACAGCAGCGGCTACGATTCAGCCTGATATTGGATTTGCCATTGATGTAGGTGTAGCAGGAGATACACCGGGCATCACTGAGAAAGAAGCAACTAGCAAACTTGGCAAAGGCCCAACGATTGTTGTATTTGATGCTTCAATGGTCTCTCATAAAGGACTTCGTGATTTTGTTGTCCAAACAGCTGATGAACTGAACATTCCTTATCAATATGACTCAATGCCTGGCGGCGGGACAGATGCTGGCGGTATTCATTTAACAGGCCATGGTGTTCCATCACTATCTATCGGAATTCCGAGCAGATATATTCATACCCATGCCGCAATGATTCACCGAGATGATTATGAAAATGCAGTGAAGCTTTTAACAGAAGTGATCAAAAGACTTGATCAAAAAACCGTTGAACAGATTACGTACGGTTCTTAAGTAAGAAAGCCTTTCCTCAGTACAGGGGAAAGGCTTTTTTTATTGAATTTCCCAGGAAATGAACGGTGTGTTCGAAGTGAGTTAAAAGAACTATTTTCGGTAAAAGAAGAGAATGTTTCCTAGTGAATAAGGCACATGTGATCGAGCGTTTATTTTTGTAAGATGAAAGCAATAAAAAGGACAGAGCCATAGAATGCCCTGTCAAAAGAGAGTTTATGGAAGTAGGTGAAGCTCCTTAAGAATAAACATATTATTCTTATTTGTCAACTTGGTTTTAAAAGAAAGAAAAATCAATCAATTTATGTTATATTTGTAACAAATTGTTTATACAAAGGGGATGGTTAAATGAATGCGGTTACAATTGTCATAGGATCTATGTGCATTTTAGCGATTGCCTATCGTCTTTATGGTACATTTATGATGGTCAAGGTATTAAAGGTCACAGATGATCATCCTACACCGGCTCACACGCTAGAGGACGGGAAAGATTATGTGCCGACAAATAAATGGGTCACATTTGGGCATCACTTTGCTGCCATTGCAGCTGCTGGTCCGTTAGTGGGTCCGATTTTAGCCGCTCAATTTGGGTATTTACCTGGTCTCCTTTGGCTTTTGATTGGAGCAGTCATAGGCGGAGCTGTACATGATCTAGTCGTCTTATTTGCATCGATGCGAAAAAAGGGGAAATCATTATCAGAGGTAGCGAAGGAAGAGCTGGGACCTGTTGCCGGGTTTTGTACAGGGCTTGCGATGCTGTTTATTATTACAATCACAATGGCAGGTTTGTCTATGGTTGTGCTTCATGCTTTAGAACGTAACCCTTGGGGGACATTTGCAGTTGGAATCACGATTCCGATTGCGATGGGGGTTGGTGTGTATTATAAAAAAACAGGCAATTTAAAGCTGGCGACATCTGCGGGATTTATTTTGCTGATGTTTGGGGTATTCCTTGGTCCAAATATTCAAGGAACGGCACTAGGTGATTTTTTAACACTTGATACAAAAACGCTTGCTCTTGCCCTGCCGATCTATGCCTTTTTTGCTGCGGCTCTGCCAGTGTGGCTGCTGCTTGCACCGAGGGACTATTTAAGTAGTTTTATGAAAATTGGTGTATTCATTGCGCTGATTGCTGGTATCTTTGTCGTGAATCCGTCCATTCAATTCCCCGCGTTTACAGAGTTTGTGAATGGAGGAGGACCTGTATTAGCTGGTCCTGTCTGGCCATTTATTTCGATTACCATTGCTTGCGGTGCCATTTCTGGTTTCCACGCATTTGTTGGTTCAGGGACAACACCTAAGATGCTGGACCGATGGAGTGATATGAAGCCTGTTGCGTTTGGCGCAATGCTTGTGGAATGCTTAGTTGGGATTATGGCTTTAATTGCGGCTACTGCTCTGCATCCAGGAGATTATTTTGCGATAAACAGTACACCAGAAGTGTTCCGCACACTCGGTATGAGTGTCGAAAACCTTCCGCAGCTGAGTAAGGAAATCGGCCTTGACTTAGAAGGAAGAACGGGTGGTGCCGTAACATTAGCGGTAGGGATGGCGTATATCTTTACGGGGATTCCGTTCTTTAGTCATTTGGCTTCTTACTTCTTCCAGTTCGTCATTATGTTTGAGGCTGTCTTTATTTTAACTGCTATTGATGCGGGGACACGTGTGGCACGCTATTTGATTCAAGACTTCTTAGGTGAAGCATATAAACCGCTTAAACGAACTGACTGGATACCTGGTTCGGTGTTTGCAAGTGCGCTTGCTTGTTTTATGTGGGGATATTTACTTTACTCAGGGGACATCGGGTCTATTTGGGCGCTGTTTGGGGTTTCAAATCAGTTAATGGCCTCGGTTGGGTTGATCATCGGGGCAACCGTTGTATTAAAAATTGCAGATAAAAGACGATATATGCTGACTTGTTTAATTCCGCTTGCTTACTTATATGTGACGGTGAATTATGCAGGCTATTGGATGGTAGCAAATGTATATCTCAATCCTGAAGCATCCGGTTACAGCGTGCTGAATGCGGTACTGTCGATCATCATGCTGATCTTAGGTTTTGTGATTATTGTGTTTGCGATAAAAAAATGGGTCGAAATCTGGCGTGATCCAGCGCTTCGAATGGAAACGCCTATCACTGGCTAAACGAAAAAGGCCGGCTTGCTTATATAAGCAAACCGGCTTCTTTTATTGCTGCTGCTGAGGCTTTAAGCCTTGCTCTAATGTTTCAAGGATCTCATTTTTCTCGTTTTCTGATGCTTCTTGCCATAGCACTTCGAACAACACGCCAAGGCCTGGCAGCATTTTTTCCTCGCCGCTTTGAATAGCATCTAAAATCGTATGTTCAAGCTGTTCTTGATTATGGCCAGTAATGTTTTGAATGACTGCGCCTCTTAAATTAAAATCCATTGCCCACACTCCTTTTTTGATGGTAATAGCCCTATTCTGTCTCAAAGACAGGTTTATTATGTAGGGTGCATGAGATATAATAAATTCATGATAATTAAAGGAGTTAACGTCGCTTGAAATATATAGAATCAGCTAAAAACACAAACATTAAACAGTGGAAGAAGCTCCATACGAAAAAAGAACGAACGAAAACGGGGCTGTTTCTCGTTGAGGGAATACATTTAGTCGAAGAAGCATTAAAGAGCGGGATCGTGAAGGAATTAATGGTCACCTCGCCCGATATGCTTCCTTCTCATATCCAGCCTGACATTGAGCTTTATGAACTGAGCGAAGAGGCCTTTTCTGCCATGACAGAAACGGAAACGCCTCAGCACATTGCCGCAGTCTGTACAGTTCCTGTTTTTGAAGAAAAGAAGGTTGAACGGCTTCTTCTATTAGACGCAGTGCAGGACCCGGGGAATTTAGGCACACTCATTCGAACAGCAGATGCCGCTGGTCTTGATGCTGTGATCTTAGGAGAAGGAACAGTTGATGCGTTTAATGGAAAAACGCTCCGTTCGGCACAAGGGTCTCATTTCCACCTGCCTATCTTGAAGCAAACCCTTCAACAGGCGATCACCGAACTGAAAGAACAAGGCATACCTGTATACGGAAGTGCTTTAAAAGATGCGAAAGAGTATAGAAGCGTAACGGCAGAAGGTCCGTTTGCATTAATTGTTGGAAATGAAGGAGCAGGTATTGATCCAGAGATTCTGCAAATGACAGATCAAAATTTATATGTGCCAATGTATGGGCAGGCAGAATCATTAAATGTCGCTGTTGCAGCCGCTGTTCTTGTCTATCATTTGCGTGGATAATGTTGCAACATGCGTTCATTTTCACTATAATGAAACTAATATTTTAAAAACCATGATAGAGGAAGATTGTTTCAAGAAGCGGCCTTATAGGGAGAATGCATCGTAGACTGAAAGTGCATTTAAGGAATGCTGAAACAGGAATTCACCTCTGGAGTTGTCACCGGGACCGCAGGTTTTGCGTAAAGGTGAACCGGATTCGTTTGATTCCGTTATGTCAATGAAGCTTATTCGCACATGCATTTGTGCTTAACAAGGGTGGTACCGCGACCACAACTCGTCCCTTCTTTTATGGAGGAACGAGTTTTTTTATTGTCTTCAAACGATCAAACAGCCGTTTATCCGAGCGGTTTTGTATATCAAAAGGAGGATTACACTCATGCAAGAAACGTTAAAACAGCTTGAAACAGAGGCGATAGCGAAGGTTGAAGCAGCTAGCTCGCTCAAAGAGGTCAATGACATTCGTGTTCAATACTTAGGGAAAAAAGGACCGATTACAGAAGTACTTCGCGGAATGGGCAAGCTCTCCGCAGAAGAAAGACCGAAAATGGGTGCACTCGCAAACGAAGTAAGAGAGCAGATTGCTGGTGCCATTGCTGAAAAAAATGAACAGCTGGAAAAAGAAGAAGTGAAGAAAAAACTTGCTTCTCAAACGATCGATGTTACTTTACCGGCAAGTCCAATCAAAATGGGAGCAAGACATCCATTAACGATAGTTGTCGAAGATATTGAAGATTTATTTATTGGCATGGGCTATACCGTTGAGGAAGGTCCTGAGGTGGAAACGGATTATTATAACTTTGAAGCACTGAATCTCCCAAAGGAGCATCCGGCACGTGATATGC
Organism: Bacillus safensis FO-36b; assembly: GCF_000691165.1. GTDB lineage: Bacteria > Bacillota > Bacilli > Bacillales > Bacillaceae > Bacillus > Bacillus safensis. Next base: position 196,771 of record NZ_ASJD01000001.1, read on the forward strand.
AGGACAGCTTCTATATTACCGAAGATACACTGATGAGAACACAAACATCACCAGTACAAGCACGTACACTTGAGAAATATAAAGGACAAGGTCCTGTGAAGATCATCTGTCCTGGGAAAGTATATAGACGTGACAGTGATGACGCGACTCATTCACATCAATTTATGCAAATTGAAGGGCTTGTCGTCGATCACAATATTAGCATGAGTGATTTAAAAGGAACGCTGGAGACAGTCGCAAGAAAAATGTTTGGTGAAGATCGTGAAATTAGACTGCGTCCAAGCTTTTTCCCATTCACAGAACCATCTGTCGAAGTCGATGTGTCTTGCTTTAAATGCGGCGGGAAGGGCTGCTCCGTATGTAAAGGAACAGGCTGGATTGAGATTTTAGGTGCAGGAATGGTTCATCCGAATGTCCTGAAAATGAGCGGATTTGATCCAGAAACTTACCAAGGCTTTGCTTTTGGAATGGGTGTGGAACGGATCGCGATGCTGAAATACGGCATTGATGATATTCGCCATTTCTACACAAATGACATTAGATTCACAAAGCAATTCAAGCAGGACTAAGAGGAGGAAATCAACATGTTTGTTTCATATAAATGGTTAGAAGACTATGTCGATTTAGAAGGCATCAAGCCGGCTGAATTAGCAGAAAAAATCACAAGAAGCGGAATTGAAGTGGAAGCCGTTGAATATAAAGGCGAAGGTATTAAAGGAGTTGTCGTTGGACACGTCATTGAACGTGAACAGCATCCGAATGCGGATAAATTAAACAAATGTCTTGTTGATATCGGCGAAGACGCACCGGTGCAAATTATTTGCGGAGCTCCCAATGTGGATAAAGGACAGTATGTGGCCGTCGCAACGGTGGGTGCAGTCCTTCCTGGCAACTTTAAAATTAAAAAAGCAAAACTGCGCGGTGAAGAGTCTCATGGCATGATTTGTTCTCTGCAAGAATTAGGCGTAGAAAGCAAGCTCGTACCAAAGGAATATGCAGAAGGCATCTTTGTTTTCCCGAATGACGTGAAACCAGGGGATGATGCCCTTCAAGCACTTCAATTAGATGATGCGGTACTTGAGCTTGGCTTAACACCAAACCGTGCCGATGCCCTGAATATGCTGGGTGTCGCTTATGAGGTTGCCGCCATTTTAGGAAGAGACATCAAGCTTCCTGATACAGCACATGACACTTCTTCCGAAAAAGCAGCAGACTATATTTCTGTTAAAATTGAGGATCAAGAAGCGAATCCACTTTATGCAGCGAAGATCATTAAAAATGTAAAGGTTGGACCAGCACCGCTTTGGATGCAAACAAGATTGATGAATGCAGGCATCCGTCCAATTAACAACGTTGTGGATATTACAAACTTTGTACTGCTTGAATACGGCCAGCCGCTTCATGCCTTTGATTATGACCGCTTTGGTTCAAAGCAGGTGGTCGTTCGTAAAGCGTCTGATAGCGAAATCATTCAAACACTGGATGAGCAAGAGCGCACATTGTCATCAAAGCACCTTGTCATCACGAATGGAACGAAAGCGCACGCGGTAGCAGGCGTCATGGGCGGCTTTGAATCAGAGGTACGTGATGAGACGACAACGATTCTTTTAGAAGCGGCATATTTCAACGGTCAAACAGTCCGTCAAGCATCTAGAGACTTAGGGCTTCGCAGTGAATCAAGCACACGATTTGAAAAAGGACTCGATCCGCAGCGTACGAAACCGGCAGCAGAAAGAGCAGCTCAATTGATCAGCTTGTATGCAGGCGGTGAAGTGCTAAGCGGTACAGTTGAGGAGAATCACCTTGAAGCAAGTATGAATGTCATCCACGTATCAACTGAGCGTGTGAACAAGGTGCTTGGAATGAGCATTTCAAAAGAAGATATGATTCAGATTTTCAACAAACTAGGCTTCACAGTGGGCGAATCAAATGATGTTCTTGTCGTAACGGTTCCTTCCCGCAGAATGGATATTACGATTGAAGAAGACCTCATTGAAGAAGTGGCAAGATTATATGGCTACGATAATATTCCATCTACACTGCCTAGGACAGCTGGCACCGTTGGCGGTCTCACGCCATACCAAGTGAAGCGCAGAAAGGTAAGACGTTTCTTAGAGGGGGCAGGACTTTCTCAAGCGATTACGTATTCATTGACGAATCAGCATAAGTCCACAGCTTTTGCACTGCATCCAGCCTATGAAACGAGACTTTCTCTGCCAATGAGTGAGGAACGCAGTGTGCTGAGACAAAGTCTTCTGCCAAACTTACTTGATTCTGTTGCATATAACTTGGCAAGACAAGCTGATTCATTTGGATTTTATGAAACGGGCTCTGTTTTTTTAGCAGAAGCTGAAGGGGCAAAACCAGTGGAAAAAGAACATGTCGCTGGTGCGCTGACAGGCTTATGGCATAAAAATCTTTGGCAGGGCGAGAAAAAAGCCGTCGATTTTTATGTAGCGAAAGGAATTGCTGAAGGATTGTTCGAAAAGCTTGGTGTGTCAGACCAAATCACATATGTTCAAGCAGAACGTGAGGGTCTTCACCCAGGGCGAACTGCAGATGTTCACTTAAATGGTCAAGTCATTGGCTTTGTTGCCGCACTGCATCCAGTCGTTGAAAAGGAATTGGATTTAAAAGAAACGTATGTCTTCGAGTTTGATTTAACAGATGTAATGACATCTGAAACGAAGGATATGAAATATACAGCGATCCCGAGATTCCCAGCCGTGACAAGAGATATCGCACTTGTTGTCGATCAGCATATCTCAAGCGGACAGCTGGAGCGTGTCATCTATGAAGCAGGCGGTCATCTACTCACAGACCTATCTGTATTTGATGTGTACGAAGGGGAGCATATGGAAGAAGGCAAAAAATCTGTTGCATTCTCTCTTCAATATTTAAATCCTGAACAAACGTTGACCGAGGAAGAAGTCACAGCTGTTCACACAAAAGTTTTGAAAGCACTAGAAGATACGTATCAAGCCGTCTTACGCGGTTAAAGAAAAAAAGCTAAGGCCTCATGGCCCTAGCTTTTTTTATAGCATTTTTTTCGCTTTTTGTGTGTTGGCAAAATGCAGCTTTGTAAATTGACGTAAAGCATCTTCACCGTGCAGCTTGATGAGCTTGGCGGCGGCCTTGTCTACATGAGGACCGGCTCCTTTTGGGATGTCAAAGCCTGCAGCCTGTGATAATTTGTCCATTTCAATTAAAAAGGCGTACCTTGCGATAATGGAAGCTGCAGCGACTGACAAATGGATGCCTTCTGCTTTTGTACTAAAATACGTCCGCTCCCGGATGATTTTTTTCCCGGCAAGATGCTTGAAATAAATCCCTGGTTCTGCAAATTGGTCAATCAAAATGGCTTCAGGCTGCTGTCCGTCCAGTTTTTCTAGCACAGAGGTGATGACTTGGTTATGAAGCAGTGCCTTCATTTTTCCTTGACTCATGCCCTTTTCCTGCATTGTATTGTACTTTTCATTTCGGAGAACGAGAAGGCTGAACGGAATGGTTTTGATGAGATCCTTGGCAATGTTGATAATTTGCGGGTCCTTTAGCCCTTTTGAGTCTTTTACGCCAAGCTCTTTCATTAAAGCAAGCTGGCTGGCATCAACATAGGCCGCACAGACTGTGATCGGTCCGAAATAATCACCTGTACCTACTTCATCTGAACCGATGACCGACATGGAAGCAATGCCGGGCGGCGGACTGTATTTTGTAACAGCAGGTGATTTTTGACTTTTCGTATCAGCTGCTTGCAAGTGGCTGAATTGACTGGCTTCAGCTTCTGCCTTTTGTCCTTGAAACAATACTTTTCCAGATCGATAGGCTGTAATCGTACAGCCAGGGACTTTTGCTTGAAAGAGGGCGCCTGGCGGCAAATTGTCTGTTAAATGGTGCGCATACGCGCTCTTCATCTTTTTGAGGTCTTCTGATGTTGCTTTTAAAACGGATTGGGGCACAGTGGATAACTCCTTTTTACCTTGATATCATTGATTTCTAAAGTGTACCATAACAGGGAAGGGCTCGTCTTTCCATTCAATGTCTAAACATGTTATGATAGAGACTAGGATTCTCGTGGAATGGAGGAGAAACGTTGTCTGACGGCGGTAAAACGAAAACAACAGTTGAGATTTACGGACAGTCCTATACGATCATCGGACAAGAAACGAAGATGCATATGCGACATGTTGCGTCAATTGTTGATGATAAAATGAGAGAAATAAATGAAAAAAATCCATACCTTGATATAAACAAATTAGCTGTACTGACAGCAGTCAATGTCGTCCACGACTACTTGAAATTAAAAGAGCAATACGAAAAATTAGAGATTCAGCTAAAAGAAAAGGAATGAAATTACCGTGATCGATATCATCATTTTGTTTTTGCTTCTTATGGGAACGCTTGTCGGTCTAAAGCGCGGGTTTATTCTTCAATTTATTAAATTGATCAGTTTTGTTGTTTCTATCTTAGTGGCTTCTATGTTTTATCAGTCACTTGCACCACAGCTTACGTGGATTCCGGCACCTAATTTTAGCGGCGGTCAACCGCAGCTCGCTTTCTTTAGCGGGAATTTAGAAACAGCTTATTATAATACCATTGCGTTTATCATTCTGTTTATCTTGACCAAAATCCTGCTCGCCATCATTGGCGGATTGCTCACAACCATTGCAAGTATACCTGTGATTAAACAGGTGAACAAACTGCTTGGCGGTGTTTTAGGATTTCTTGAAACCTATTTATTTGTGTTTATTCTATTGTTTGTCGCTGCATTACTTCCAGTAGATGCGCTGCAAACAATGATGAGCAAATCAATGTTAGCAGATGTGATCGTAAACAACACCCCTTACCTGTCCGGTCTTGTCAAAGACCTATGGTCGACGTATGGAGTTTAAAAACTTCTCCTTTCCTGGAGAAGTTTTTTCTCATTACATGACAGAAAGTTGTAGGATGAAGGGAAAGTTTGTATATTTATATAGGAAGATGCCAAAGCGGCTGGAGGATGAGAGATGAATAAAAAAGATATTATCAAACTTCTTGAAACAATTGCAGTATATATGGAACTAAAAGGAGATAATCCTTTTAAAATTTCTGCCTTTCGTAAAGCAGCAGCGGCACTGGAACAAGACGACCGCAGCCTTTCTCAAATAGATGATTTATTAGCATTACCCGGCATTGGAAAAGGAACCTTTGCTGTGATCACAGAGTATATCGAAAAAGGACAATCAGAAACACTCGAACAATTAAAAAAGGAAGTGCCTGAAGGGCTTGTCCCGCTCTTAAAATTGCAAGGGCTTGGCGGGAAGAAGATTGCGAAGCTTTACCAAGAGCTTGGCGTCCATGATGCACAGTCATTAAAAGAAGCATGCGAAGCGGAAAAAGTACAAGCGCTTGCAGGCTTCGGTAAAAAAACCGAAGAAAAGATACTCGCCGCTCTTGAGGAGGCTGGAAAACAGCCAGAACGACTGCCAATTGGCTTTGCATTAGATGTGGCAGAGCGGATTGATCATGCGCTTGAACAGATGAAGGGGATTCTTCGTTTTTCTAGAGCTGGCAGTCTAAGACGTGCACGAGAAACTGTCAAAGATTTAGATTATATCATTGCGACCAGCGATCCTGAACAAGTCAGAGAGCAGCTCGTTGCACTTGATGATGTCAAAGACGTCATCGCAAGCGGTGATACGAAGGTATCTGTCATTCTTGCCCTTGATTTTGAGATCAGTGTAGACTTCCGGCTTGTGACAACAGACCAATTTGCAACAACGCTGCACCATTTCACTGGCTCAAAAGATCACAATATTCGCATGCGACAGCTGGCGAAGGAACGCGGAGAGCGTATTAGTGAATATGGTGTGGAAACAATTGAAACTGGAGAAGTCAAAACGTTTGAAGACGAGGCCGCTTTTTATGCGCATTTTCAACTTCCGCTCATCCCGCCAGAAATTCGTGAAACCGGAGCGGAGATTGATACGTATAAAGAAAGTATGCAATTTGTAGAGTTAAAAGATATCAAAGGCGACCTTCATATGCACTCAACATGGAGTGACGGCGCATTTTCTATTCGCGAAATGGCAGAGGCATGTATCGCAAAAGGCTATGAATACATGGCGATTACAGACCACTCGCAATATTTAAAAGTAGCAAACGGTTTAACAAAAGAACGTTTACGTCTGCAAGCAAAAGAAATTGACAAGCTGAATCAAGAATTCGAGCATTTTCACATTTTCAAAGGGGTCGAAATGGATATTCTCCCGGATGGATCATTAGATTATGATGATGACTTTTTAGCAGACATGGATTTTGTCATTGCGTCTATCCACTCGAGCTTTTCTCAGCCGGAAGAAGTCATTATGGAGCGCCTTGAAAATGCCCTGCGGAATCAGCATGTGGATTTAATTGCACATCCAACAGGCCGTTTGATCGGCAGACGGGACGGTTATGCCTTAAATATAGATCAGCTCATAGAGCTTGCGAAGAAAACGGGAACTGCACTAGAGCTCAACAGCAACCCGTCAAGACTTGATTTAAAAGCAGAGCATTTAATGAAAGCAAACGAAGCAGGTGTGAACATCATGATCAATACAGATGCACACAATATCACCATGCTGGATCATATGGAAGTTGGTGTAACAGCTGCAAGAAAAGGCTGGACACCAAAAGCAAATGTCGTGAATACTTTTTCTCTAAACGAGATCAAAAAGTTTTTAACGCGTGACAGGTAGTCGTTAGGAGGCTGGACCATGCTGCAACAAAAAGTGTTAGCATCATTAGAATTTCATAAAGTAAAAGAAAAAGTCATGTCCTATACCGCATCCTCATTAGGAAAAGAAAGAGCGCAGGATTTAACGCCGCTGACGGATATAGAAACCATTCAGCATTTGCTGGAAGAGGTAGCAGAAGCACAGGATGTCATCCGCTTAAAGGGATCGGCGCCATTTGGCGGGCTGACGGATATTAGACGCGGGGTCAAACGGGCAGAAATCGGCAGTACATTAAGCCCATCTGAGCTCATGGAAATTGCAGCGCTGTTATACACTGCGAAAAATATGAAGCACTTTCTCACGTCCCTGTATGAAGATGGTGTAGACATACCTCGCCTTCATACATATGCAGAGACGCTGATATTACTGCCTGAAGTCAGAAAAGAAATCGAAAGCTGTATTGGTGATAATGGAGAAGTGCTTGATCACGCAACTCCGGCGCTACGAACAATACGTACGCAATTACGTTCATTAGAATCAAAAGTTCGAGATAAATTAGAATCCATGATTCGCTCACAATCTGCTTCAAAAATGCTGTCAGACACGATTGTCACCATTCGTAATGATCGGTTTGTGATTCCGGTAAAGCAGGAGTACCGCTCGAATTACGGCGGAATTGTTCACGATCAATCATCATCTGGGGCAACCCTTTTTATTGAGCCGCAAGTGGTCGTGGATTTAAATAACACCTTGCAGCAAACCCGTTTAAAAGAAAAACAAGAGGTCGAAAAGATCCTCCAAATGCTGACAGCGAGCGTGTCAGAACACATTGAAGAACTGCTTCACAATGTAAAGGAGCTTCAGACGTTAGATTTTATTTTTGCTAAAGCCAAATATGCAAAGGCAGAAAAAGCCACAAAGCCTGCTGTGAATGATCAAGGGGAGATTTATTTAAAGCGGGCAAGACATCCTCTATTGCCTAGGGATCAGGTTGTGGCAAATGACATTGAGCTCGGCAAAGATTTTTCAACCATCGTTATTACTGGCCCAAATACAGGGGGTAAGACAGTTACCTTGAAAACGCTTGGTCTTCTTACGCTGATGACGCAGGCAGGCCTTCATATTCCAGTTGAAGAAGGCTCGGAAGTGGCTGTATTCGACCAAGTCTTTGCTGATATTGGAGATGAACAATCTATTGAGCAAAGCTTGAGTACGTTCTCATCTCATATGGTCAATATTGTAGATATCTTAAAGAATTTGACATCTAACTCACTCGTGTTATTTGATGAATTAGGGGCAGGAACAGACCCTGCAGAAGGTGCCGCGCTGGCCATGAGTATCTTAGATGAAGTGCATCAAACAAATGCACGCGTCATCGCAACGACCCATTATCCTGAGCTGAAGGCTTACGGATATAACCGGGAAGGTGTCACAAATGCGAGCGTGGAGTTTGACATTGAAACCTTATCACCAACGTACCGCTTGCTCATCGGTGTGCCCGGACGAAGTAATGCATTTGAAATTTCTAAACGTCTTGGGTTGCCAGATCACCTCATTGACCGTGCAAAAGCGGATATGCATGCCGAGCATAATGAAGTAGACCAAATGATTGCTTCATTAGAAGATAGCAAGAAACAAGCAGAAGAAGAGCTGCATGAGACAGAAGTCTATAGAAAAGAAGCAGAAAAGCTTCATAAAGAATTGCAGAGACAAATTCTTGAATGGAATGAGCAAAAGGACAAACTGCTTGAAGAAGCTGAAAAAAAAGCGGCAGAAAAAATTGAACAAGCCTCAAAAGAAGCAGAAGACATCATTCAAGAGCTTCGTTCGATAAAAAATGAGCATCGATCATTTAAAGAACATGAACTCATCGATGCGAGAAAGCGTCTTGAAGAAGCAGTCCCTGAGTTTGACCGGAAGAAAAAGCCAGAGCCGGTGAAAAAAGCAGCAAGACAGCTAAAATCAGGAGACGAAGTGAAAGTGCTCACCTTCGGGCAAAAAGGAACGCTGCTTGAACAAACAGGTGACAAAGAATGGAGTGTCCAAATGGGCATTCTGAAAATGAAAGTAAAAGAAAAAGACATGGAATTTATCAAATCAGCACCTGAATTTAAGCAGGAGAAAGCCATTACGGCAGTCAAAGGAAAAGACTATCATGTATCGCTTGAGCTTGACTTAAGGGGAGAGCGTTATGAAAATGCCTTAAGCAGAGTCGAGAAATATTTAGATGATGCTGTCTTAGCTGGTTATCCGCGTGTGTCAATCATTCACGGAAAAGGAACTGGCGCCCTTAGAAAAGGGGTTCAGGAATTACTGAAACAGCACCGAAGTGTGAAAAATGCTCGTTTTGGGGAACAAGGCGAGGGAGGATCAGGCGTTACCATCGTCGAATTAAAGTAAAAAGGAGAAAACGCATGAAAGCCTTTTGGGAAAATGAACTTGTGGAAATTGCCGCCTATTACAGCGTGGCCGTCCTATGTCTTGTCTTATTTCTAACCATTTTTGAACTCGTTACCTCCTATAAAAACTGGGAAGAGATCCAGCGGGGGAACTTAGCTGTTGCCATGGCAACAGGCGGAAAGATTTTTGGGATTGCGAATGTGTTTCAGCATTCTATCGCACAGCACAATTCCCTTCTGCAAATGATTGGATGGGGCGTATACGGCTTTGTGATGCTGCTTGTCAGCTATTTCATTTTTGAATTTTTAACACCACGATTTAAAGTAGACAAAGAAATTGAGAATGATAATAGAGCGGTCGGGTTTATTTCACTCATTATTTCAGTTGGGCTGTCTTATGTAGTAGCAGCCGGCATTTAAGGAGACGACATGGAAAAGCTAGCAAAAGTATTAATCGTAGTTGCCTGCACTTTTGCGGTCATTGGTGCCGTTTACATGTTCCTGTGAAATGAAGAAGACAAAGTGAGAAAGCTGTCAGGGATTCCTTGGCAGCTTTTATCTCACCAGAAGGCGGTGAATCACATGAAGCAAATTCTGCAAAAAGACGAACTCATAAAGCGAATTGATACTTGTCTCCAAATGACTTCCCTGCCAAGAGACATATACGAACCGTATATTGCACGTCCATTTCAAACGACTGGATTTTTTGATGATTTGAGCCCTTATATTCAAATCGATCCGAGTGGCTATATTCTTATTCAATATGAACGAGGAATCCAAATGCTGCATAAAAGAACAAAAGCGGCGGATGAAGTCATTTACTGGATTTTAGAAGACACAATCTTTCTTACAGTCTACATAGATATGATGAGGCAGTATCAAGTCGACAACATCCAGACGCATTTACCTAATGACCCGAGTATCCATCAACAGATCGTGGAGAGAGTAAATGAGTCATTTCGTGCAATCGGTGGATTATATGAACAGTGGCATCATGAAGGAAAAAGAGCATCGATCGAAACACCGGCAAAGAAGTAAAGATGCCATGGAACCAAGCTCTATTTGAAAAAAGAAAACTGCCTTAAGGAAAAGTTTGCTATAATAAAATAGTACGAAAGTTCAGGAAGGAGGGTTTTTATGCAGTCAGATAAACGTTGGCTTCTGCATTACCCGAATCAAATTCCCCACGAACTCACCATTCCAAATGAGACGTTACAATCTTACTTATTCAGCTCCGCAGAGGCTGCACCTGAGCATACAGCCATTCATTTTCTAGGAAAAAACATCACCTATGAACAGCTCCAGGAAGAAGCATTGAAACTAGCTGGTCACCTGATGAAAATTGGCGTGAAAAAAGGCGACAGAGTAGCAATCATGCTGCCAAACTGTCCTCAATCTGTCATTTCTTATTATGCTGTTTTAATTGCAGGCGGCATCGTTGTTCAAACGAACCCGCTTTATACGGAGAAAGAACTGGCATATCAAATGGAGGACAGCGGCTCAAAAGTGCTGATTACACTGGATTTATTGTATCCAAAGGCCTATAAAATGAAAGCGCTGACAAGTATGGAGCACTTGATCATCACCAAACTGCAGGATTATTTACCATTTCCGAAAAACATTCTGTTTCCTATCGTCCAAAAAAGAAAAAATAAAATGGTCATCCAAGTAGAGAAAAGCGAGACCATTCATCACTTCTCACAAATTATGAAAGAATCGTCAGAAGAACAGATTCCGGCTCTTGCCTTTGAACCGAAAGAGGATGTCGCTGTTTTGCAATATACAGGCGGAACGACTGGTTTACCAAAAGGGGTCATGCTGACGCATGAAAATATTTTAGCGAATACTGAAATGTGCGCTTCTTGGATGTATAAAACGACAAGAGGAAAAGAACGAATCCTTGGCATCATTCCGTTTTTTCATGTATACGGAATGACGACCGTATTAAACCTTGCTGTGAAAGAAGGGCATTCAATGATTCTCCTTCCGCGATTTGACGCAGCTGATACCCTCAAAACGATTGAAAAACAGAAACCGACACTCTTTCCAGGTGCACCCACCATGTATATTGCCTTGCTGCATCATCCGAACATTGAAAAGTATAATCTGTCGTCCATCACTGCATGTTTAAGCGGCTCGGCGGCTCTTCCTGTTGAAGTCAAACAGAGCTTTGAGAAATTAACAGGAGGGCGTTTAGTTGAGGGGTATGGTCTTTCAGAAACTTCGCCAGTGACCCATTCTAACTTTTTATGGGGAGCGAACAAAACAGGCAGCATTGGCTGTCCGTGGCCTGGGACAGACGCAGGCATTTATTGCGAGGAAACGGGTGGCCTTAAAGAGCCGTATGAGCACGGAGAAATTATCGTCAAAGGGCCGCAAATTATGAAAGGCTATTGGAATCAGCCAGAGGAGACAGCAGCTGTATTAAGGGACGGATGGTTTTTCACTGGAGATATTGGGTATATGGATGAGGACGGTTTTTTCTATATCGTTGACCGGAAAAAAGATGTCATTATTGCGAGCGGTTATAATATTTACCCAAGAGAGGTCGAAGAAGCCCTTTATGAGCATGAGCTTGTACAAGAAGCCGTTGTCGCAGGCATACCAGATCCTTATAGAGGAGAAACAGTAAAAGCGTTTGTTGTGCCGAAAAAGGATGCTTATTTAACAGAGGATGAACTCGATCGCTTTGTCAGAACGAGAATTGCTTCATTTAAAGTACCGCGCGTGTATGAATTTAAAGAATCACTGCCTAAAACGGCTGTCGGAAAAATTTTGCGCAGAGTATTAATTGAAGAAGAAAAAAGAAAGCAAGCTTCATCATCTGAGACACCTGTCGATCAATTGAAGAAATAACGACCTTCATCATCCGGTCGAGCGGCCGGATGATTTGAATGATGACAGTCTGCTCTGGTATGATAAAGGTTGAAAAGAAAGAAGAAGATCTCTTGACAAATCACCCGTTTCTTTTTAACATAAAGTTATGAATGAATGCTCATTCAATTTAGAAAGGGACGAAGCACATTGAAGCAGAAAAGACCGAAGTACATGCAAATTATTGATGCAGCAGTTGTGGTGATTGCGGAGAACGGCTATCATCAATCACAAGTTTCAAAGATTGCGAAACAAGCAGGGGTGGCAGACGGAACCATTTATCTTTATTTCAAAAACAAAGAGGATATTCTCATCTCATTGTTCAAAGAAAAAATGGGACAATTCATCGAACGGATGGAAACAGATATCCAAAAGAAGCCATCTGCCAAAGAAAAGCTTCTACTGTTGATTGAGGAGCATTTTCGCATGCTGGCGCAGAATCATCATTTGGCTCTTGTGACACAGCTTGAACTCAGGCAGTCAAACCTTGAGCTGCGGCAAAAAATCAATGAGGTGCTAAAAGGGTATTTAAATATGCTCGAGTCTATTTTAACAGAAGGAAAGAAAACAGGAGAATTTAGACAAAATTTAGATGTCCGCTTAGCGAGACAAATGGTATTTGGGACGATTGATGAAACCGCAACAACATGGGTCATGAATGATCAAAAGTATGATCTGCCTGCACTCGCAGAAAATGTACATGATCTGCTGTTAAACGGAATACATCAATCCTAAAGACAATGTGAAAAAGGATGATTGACATGGAAAAAATACTCAGCTTACATCATGAAGGACAGACAGCGCTCATCACGATTCAGAACCCGCCTGCAAATGCCTTATCCTCTCAGCTGCTCACTGAGCTTAATGACATGTTCGAAGAGCTCGAACAGAATGAGGAAGTAAGAGCGATTGTGATCCACGGGGAAGGCAGATTCTTCTCAGCAGGTGCTGATATTAAAGAATTTACGACTTTACAGGAAGAGTCTGATTATGCAAGCCTCGCTGATAGAGGACAGCAAGTCTTTGAACGGATTGAACAGTGTCCAAAGCCAGTCATTGCCTCGATTCATGGAGCAGCATTAGGCGGAGGCCTTGAGCTTGCCATGTCTTGTGATATCCGAATCGCAACAAAAGATGCAAAGCTTGGACTGCCGGAATTAAATCTTGGCATTATTCCAGGATTCGGCGGCACGCAGCGCCTCCCGCGCTACGTTGGTTCTGCTAAAGCACTTGAAATGATGGGAACAGCTGAACCGATTACAGGTGAAGAAGCATTTACGTGCGGCCTTGTTACAAAGCTGGCAGAAACAGAGGAAGAAGCGCTCGAAGCGGCCAAAACACTTGCGGGGAAATTTGCCGCGAAAAGCCCTAAATCACTTGAATATGTGCTTGATTTATTGAACGCCACAAAACTGTATTCATATGACGGCGGAATGAAGCTGGAAGCCAAAAAATTTGGTGAGGTTTTCCAATCAAATGACGCCAAAGAAGGCATTCAGGCCTTTATCGAAAAGCGCAAACCGAACTTTAAAGGGGAATAAAGGATAAGTACGACACAAGGGGGAGAAATAAATGAATATATTTGTTTTGATGAAGCGTACGTTTGACACGGAAGAGAAAATTTCGATTCAGTCTGGTGCAATTCAAGAAGATGGAGCAGAGTTCATTATTAATCCTTATGACGAGTATGCCATTGAAGAAGCCATTCAGCTTCGCGATGAGCACGGGGGAGAAGTGACCGTTGTGACAGTTGGCGGTGAGGATGCAGAGAAACAGCTGAGAACAGCGCTTGCTATGGGCTGTGATCAAGCTGTCTTGTTAAACGTCGAAGATGACTTAGAAGAGTGGGACCAATATTCAGCTTCTACCATTCTTTATCACTATTTAAAAGACAAAGAGGCTTCCTTGATCTTAGCAGGGAATGTAGCAATTGACGGCGGCTCTGGACAGGTAGCCCCGCGTCTTGCTGAATTACTCGGTTTTTCATATGTGACTACGATAACAAGTATTCAAATTGACGGCGGCTCTGCGGCGATTGAACGAGATGCAGAGGGGGATGTGGAAGTCATTTCTGCCGAACTCCCGCTTGTCGTCACAGCTCAGCAAGGACTCAATGAGCCTCGCTATCCATCATTACCAGGCATTATGAAGGCAAAGAAAAAGCCTTTAGAAGAATTGGAACTTGATGATTTAGATCTGGATGAAGACGATGTACCATATAAAATCAAAACAATTGAACGTTTCTTACCGGAGAAAAAAGAGGGTGGCAAGGTGCTGAGCGGCGAGCTTCAGGATCAAGTCAAAGAACTGACAGATCTACTCAGAAATGAAGCAAAAGTCATCTAAACATCCACTTTACGATATCACGAGAACAAGGGGGAGCTTGAAGATGAGTAAAAAAGTTGTTGTACTTGGAGAAAGTCGTGACGGTAAATTAAGAAATGTGACATTTGAAGCCATTGCTGCCGCTCACAAAGTGGCAGAGAGCGGCGAGGTCATTGGCGTGTTAATAGGGGATGACGTCAAAGGCCTAGCAGATGAACTGCTTTACTATGGAGCGGATCATGTCATGATTGTGGAGCATCCGCACCTTTCATATTATACGTCAGATGGTTTTGCGCAGGCGCTTCAAGCCATATTAGATCAGGTTGATCCAGATGCTGTGCTCTTTGGCCATACATCTATCGGAAAAGACTTGTCGCCGAAAATAGCCGCACGTCTCCAGACTGGCTTGATTTCAGATGCGATTGATGTAAGCGTTACCGGTGAACATCTTGTTTTCACTAGACCGATTTACTCTGGAAAAGCCTTCGAAAAAGTCATTTCGACAGACCGTCTGCTTCTAGCAACCATCCGGCCAAATAACGTGGCACCACTTGAGCGGGATACGTCACGAGGCGGAGAAGTCACACCAGTTTCTGTCGACATTCAAAACCTTCGGACGATCGTGAAGGAAGTCATTAAAAAAACGTCAGAAGGTGTAGATTTATCAGAAGCAAAGGTCATTGTTGCTGGAGGGCGCGGGGTTAAGAGCAAGGAAGGCTTTGAACCGCTGAATGAACTCGCTGAGACGCTGGGGGCAGCAGTCGGAGCTTCGCGCGGAGCCTGTGACGCTGATTATTGTGATTATGCCCTGCAAATTGGTCAAACGGGAAAAGTCGTCACACCTGATCTTTATATTGCATGCGGGATATCAGGAGCGATTCAGCATTTAGCGGGAATGTCTAACAGTAAAGTCATTGTGGCCATCAACAAAGACCCA
Source organism: Bacillus safensis FO-36b (assembly GCF_000691165.1). GTDB lineage: Bacteria > Bacillota > Bacilli > Bacillales > Bacillaceae > Bacillus > Bacillus safensis. Next base: position 212,004 of record NZ_ASJD01000001.1, read on the forward strand.
GAAGCGGAAATCTTCAAAATCGCCGATTATGGAATTGTTGGTGACTTGTTTGAAGTGGTACCGCTTTTGAATGAAGAGTTAAAAAAGATGAATATCCACTCGTAACGCTCATACACTCAGAATGCCTAGGTATTCTGGGTTTTTTTGTATGTGATCAAGAAGAAAAGGAGCGGTTGACAAGTGAAGGGGACAGTAAAAGTCAATGACGTGATTGGACGCATTTCTAAACACATTTATGGGCATTTTCAGGAGCATTTAGGAAGAGGAATTTATGACGGGATTTGGGTAGGAAAAGACTCAGAGATTGATCATATTGAAGGGATTCGTACCGATGTACTGAAGGCCCTTCAAGCATTACATATTCCGGTGCTGAGATGGCCGGGGGGCTGCTTCGCAGACGAGTATCATTGGGCAAATGGTGTAGGTGAGCTGAGTGAACGAAAGCCAATGGTCAATACCCATTGGGGTGGTACGGTTGAATCCAATGCATTTGGTACGCATGAATTTATGGCATTGTGTGAGCTGCTTGAATGTGAGCCTTACATTTGCGGCAATGTGGGAAGCGGGTCTGTTCAAGAATTAGCCGATTGGGTCGAATACATGACATTTCCAAAAGGGACACCTATGTCAGATTGGCGCATTAAAAATGGAAAACAAGAACCTTGGAAGCTGACCTATGTTGGTGTAGGCAATGAAAGCTGGGGCTGCGGCGGGAATATGACGCCTGAATACTATGCAGATTTATATAAACGCTATCAAACGTACGTAAGAGAGTTTGCAGGGCAGCGTATTTATAAAATCGCCTGCGGTGCGAACTCTAATGACGTGAATTGGACGAAAGTATTGATGGAGCAGGCCGCACCGTGGATGGATGGGCTCAGTTTACATTATTACACCGTACCGGGTACATGGGAGAAGAAAGGATCAGCGACTGAATTCGATGAGGATGAATGGTTTATCACGCTGAAAAAGGCCTATGAGATGGAACGGCTTGTCGAAGACCATGGAGAAATCATGGATCGTTATGACCCAGACAAGCGAATCGGGATGATTATTGATGAATGGGGGACATGGTATGACCCAGAGCCAGGGACAAATCCTGGGTTTTTATATCAGCAAAACACACTAAGAGACGCCCTTGTGGCCGCCCTCCATTTTCATATTTTTCATCGCCATTGCGAGCGGATTCATATGGCAAATATTGCTCAGACGGTCAATGTGCTGCAAGCGATGGTATTAACAAAGGACGAAAAGATGCTTCTGACACCTACGTATCATGTATTTCACATGTTTCAAGTGCATCAAGAGGAAGAAGCGCTTGAAGTGGAGTTCGTTTCACCGCCGTATGAACGAAGAGGTGAAAAAATTCCTCAGGTCAGTGTGTCAGCCTCGCGTTCATCAGGTAAGATGCATATTAGCTACTGTCACTTGAATCCGCATGAACAAACAGAGATATCCCTTGCCATTGCAGGGATTGAAGAACAAACGAAAGTCACTGGACGTGTACTGACGGCTGATCGCATGAATGCCCATAATACATTCGATGATCCTCATTCTGTTCAGCCAAAAGACTTTGAGCAAATGGCTATAAAGTCCGGAGAATTAACGGTGGAGCTGCCGCCAATGTCAGTGGTCATGATAACTGTCGACCTCGCTTAATTGCATATTTCGATGTTTGATGAGAAGAATGTTGGGGCATCATACATTGTAAATGAAGCGGAAAGGGTGTCATGTCATATGCTTAGAACCATTCTTATGATCATCGGTGCGATTGTTGTTATTGGTGCGATTATACGGTTTGTTTTTTAATTCATTTCCTAAAAAATGATTCGTAAGCATTTCATTCGCAAGTCACATTGGTAGATGCTATACTAAAAAGCATAATTTACATTGGAGGAATGAATAATGGCAATCGTAAAAGCTACTGACGCAACATTTTCACAAGAAACTGCAGAAGGTGTTGTTCTTGCAGACTTTTGGGCACCATGGTGTGGACCTTGTAAAATGATTGCTCCAGTTCTTGAAGAACTTGATCAAGAAATGGGCGACAAAATGAAAATTGTAAAAATTGATGTAGACGATAACCAAGAAACTGCTGGTAAATACGGCGTTATGAGTATCCCAACACTTCTTGTTTTAAAAGACGGTGAAGTTGTAGAAACTTCTGTTGGTTTCAAACCAAAAGAAGCACTTGCTGAGCTTGTCAACAAACATCTATAAACCAATCTATGCTCAAGCGGCATAATCATTGAAGCGGTTCTCGTAAAGACGAGAGCCGCTTTTCTTTCAACATGGTATAAAACAAATGTTCGTGATACACTAGAAGGAGTGAAAGAGGAAAACAAGGACGGATGAAAAGATGAACAAACTAATCAAAGAAAAGCTGTCAGTCCTGCCGGATCAACCAGGCTGTTACTTAATGAAAGATAGACAAAATACGATCATTTATGTGGGAAAGGCAAAGGTTTTAAAAAATAGGGTGCGCTCTTATTTCACTGGATCACATGACGCCAAAACGCAGCGGCTTGTCAGTGAAATTGAAGACTTTGAATACATTGTCACCTCTTCTAATATCGAGGCGCTCATTTTAGAGCTGAATTTAATCAAAAAATATGACCCAAAATACAATGTCATGCTCAAGGATGACAAGACGTATCCATTTATAAAAATTACGAATGAACGCCATCCTAAGCTGATCGTCACCCGCAATGTAAAAAAGGACAAAGGAAAATATTTCGGTCCATACCCAAACGTACAAGCAGCTCGAGAAACAAAAAAGCTGCTCGACCGCTTATATCCACTGAGAAAATGTGCCACTCTTCCTGACCGGGTCTGTCTTTATTATCACCTTGGACAATGTCTTGCGCCATGTGTGTATGACATTTCCGAGGAAACGAATAAGCAGCTCGTGGATGAAATCACAAGGTTTCTAAACGGAGGACATCAGCAAATCAAAAAAGAACTCACCGAAAAGATGCAGGAAGCTGCTGAAAATTTAGAGTTTGAACGGGCAAAAGAACTAAGAGACCAAATCGCATATATCGACTCAACGATGGAAAAACAGAAAATGACGATGAGTGATTTATCAGATCGAGATGTCTTTGCCTATGCCTATGATAAAGGCTGGATGTGTGTCCAAGTTTTCTTCATCAGACAGGGGAAATTGATTGAACGTGATGTCAGCCTGTTTCCAATGTATCAGGACCCTGAGGAAGAGTTCCTCACGTTTATGGGGCAATTTTATGAAAAGAACAACCATTTTCTGCCGAAGGAAATTTTGGTGCCTGACAGTGTCGATCAAGAGATGATTGAGCAATTGCTTGAGACGAACGTTCACCAGCCGAAAAAAGGAAAGAAAAAGGATTTACTTTTACTTGCCCATCAAAATGCCAAAATCGCCTTAAAAGAAAAATTTTCGCTCATTGAGCGTGATGAAGAGCGGACAATTGGTGCGGTGAAACAGCTCGGGGATGCACTTAATATTTATATGCCATACAGAATCGAGGCATTTGATAACTCAAATATTCAAGGAGCAGACCCGGTTTCTGCCATGGTCGTCTTTCAGGACGGAAAACCCTATAAAAAGGAATACCGAAAATACAAAATTAAAACCGTCTCAGGGCCAGATGACTATGCATCCATGCGTGAAGTCATTAGAAGACGATATACCCGCGTGTTAAAGGATGAACTGCCGCTGCCAGATTTAATTTTAATTGACGGAGGAAAAGGACAAATCAACGCAGCCATCGATGTGCTTGAAAATGAATTGAATCTGTCTGTCCCAGTCGCAGGTCTTGTAAAAGATGAAAAACACCGGACATCGAATCTCATGATGGGAGATACACTTGAAATTGTTGCGCTGGAGCGGAATAGCCAGGCCTTTTACTTATTGCAGCGCATTCAAGATGAAGTGCATAGGTTCGCCATTAGCTTTCACCGGCAGCTGCGCGGAAAAAATGCATTCCAGTCTATTTTAGACGATGTACCAGGTATCGGAGAGAAACGTAAAAAACAGCTCCTCAAACATTTTGGCTCTGTGAAAAAGATGAAAGAAGCCTCTATCCAAGACTTTCAGGAGGCTGGCATTCCGAAACAGACGACTGAACTTTTAATGGAAGCATTAAAAAAATAGATTGTACTTTTACCGAAAGTCTGTTAAGATGTGACTAATTTAATAAATGAACGTGTTGTTTGTTGAAGATAGAGGTGCGAACTTCAAGAGTAAGCCTTCGGAGATCGATGGGATCTAAGAAGAGGGCTGAAAGGGGAGCGTCGCCGAAGTGAATAAAATCCACTCATTTTATTCGCTGGCTGTACATTGAAGAAATGTAGGGCTGTCAAGAATTCATTTCTTGGAGGGCTATCTCATTGTTTGCATCGTTTAATGATGATTTTAAAGCAATGGGAGATTTGTTCTCTCATTGCTTTTTTATTTGCAGTGAGCGGACAGTCTCCAAAGCTGCCTCTTCTCTCACACGTGAACTTTTGAAAAAGGGTGGTAGACATGGGACTAATTGTACAAAAATTTGGCGGAACTTCCGTTGGGTCGGCAGAAAAAATTCGCAATGCCGCAGAGAGAGTGATCGCTGAACGCGAGGCAGGACATGATGTGGTTGTGGTTGTATCAGCGATGGGCAAATCAACGGATGTTCTAGTAGACTTAGCGAAAGAACTCACAGACGATCCAAGCAAAAGAGAGATGGATATGCTGCTCGCAACTGGTGAGCAGGTGACCATTTCATTATTAGCGATGGCGCTCCAAAGAAGAGGTTATGATGCCATTTCCTTTACAGGCTGGCAGGCTGGTATGAAAACAGAGCATGTACACGGAAATGCAAGAATCGTGGACATTGATGAATCAAGAATAAAAGAGGAATTAAGTGCGGGGAAAGTTGTTGTTGTGGCAGGCTTCCAAGGAATTGCAGATGACTTACATATCACAACACTTGGCCGCGGCGGATCAGATACGACTGCTGTGGCACTGGCTGCCGCACTAAAAGCTGATAAATGTGATATTTACACAGATGTACCAGGAGTGTTTACAACAGATCCGCGTTATGTACCATCTGCGCGGAAACTTGCAGGCATTTCATACGATGAGATGCTTGAGCTGGCTAATTTAGGAGCTGGCGTTCTGCATCCAAGAGCTGTTGAATTTGCGAAAAATTATCAAGTCCCGCTAGAAGTCCGTTCTAGTATTGAAAATGAATCGGGTACGTTAATTGAGGAGGAATCATCCATGGAACAAAATTTAGTCGTCAGAGGCATTGCATTTGAAGATCAGATTACACGTGTGACAGTGTGCGGACTTTCAAGCGGTTTAACAACATTATCGACCATTTTTACGACGCTTGCGAAACAGAATATCAATGTTGATATCATCATTCAGTCTGTCACAAGCACCAATCAGACGTCGATCTCTTTCTCTGTCAAAACGGATGATTTGTCCAAAACAGTTGAAGTATTAGAAGAATATAAAGGGGCGCTTGGCTACGAGCAGATTGAGACAGAAAGCAAATTAGCGAAAGTATCCATCGTGGGATCTGGAATGGTCTCAAACCCAGGCGTAGCTGCTGAAATGTTTGCTGTGTTAGCGCAAAAAGACATTCAAGTGAAAATGGTCAGTACGTCTGAAATCAAAGTCTCAACAGTGGTCGGCCGTGATGATATGGTCAAAGCGGTTGAAGCGCTGCATGATGCGTTTGATTTATCAAAGGTGAGCGCCGCTGCTCATTCTTAAAAAGGTAAAGAGGTGCTCTCATGAAAGAGGGTCGCCTCTTTTTTCTATATGGAATCGGCTGAAACGGGCGTAAACCCATTCATTAAGTATGCTATGATAGATGTAGACATATAAAAAAGGCGTGACCTGAAGTCCGCGCCTTTTATCAAGAGTATTAGCTAGGGTCTCTTAAATCCCATTTAACGGTTAAAATGACTTTCTCAGCACGCTTTTTCACTTGTTCATAGGATTCAGCCACGTGCTCATTCAGAAGCTGAATTTGTTCAGCAATAAAACCCGCTTCCATCTGAAAGCATGGCTCCTTTTGATAGGTGAGTCGATTTGATACTAGTGGACCTTCGAGCTCAAACTCAATTTCCTGTTTTTTCGAATGGACCATTGTGAGAGTCCCCCATCCGGCATCATGGAAAAATTCGGGGATCTTCTCCCATGACTCTTGAGGAAATTTACGAGCAAGCAGTTTACCCGCAAAATACATCATAGATGAATGGTCCTGACCAAGAATATCAGGCAGCAGAACTTCGCGTATCAGCTCGTAGGCAAATCCATTGACTTCAATTTCTTTTAGCTGTTCTAAGTTAGATTCGAATTTATTCATTGTACGGCTCCCCTCTTTCAACAATTTATTATAGCTTATGTGGGCATATGATGACAGAGTTTTCCCTGAAGTCTAAGAAATTCTTATTGTAGTAAAACGAATTTTGATTTAAAACTTTTAAATTTCGGAAAATTTTAATTTATGTACGCGGTTTCTTGACGCTTTTTTGACATAGGAGTAAAATGAAATTGTCAATAAATTTGAATAAAGTGCTTACAATTGAAAGAAGCGGGGGTAAGACAATTTTCAAGCAATTGCACTTTTTTTACTAGGGGGTAAAGTAATGTCGGGGAACAAAGAATTTTTTTATCGGAGATTGCATTCTTTGCTTGGCGTCATTCCGGTCGGTCTATTTTTAATACAGCACTTAGTGGTTAACCACTTTGCGACGAATGGACCTGAGGCGTTTAACAAAGCTGCACACTTTATGGAACAGCTTCCTTTCAGATATGCACTTGAGCTGTTCGTGATTTTCTTACCACTGATCTATCATGCTGTTTATGGGGTGTACATAGCCTTTACGGCACAAAACAACACGTCTCGCTTCAGTTACTTAAGAAACTGGCTGTTCAGACTGCAAAGGATTTCAGGTATTATCACATTGATTTTTGTCTCTTGGCACGTATGGGAAACACGAATTCAAGCTCAGCTTGGAGCTGAAGTCAACTATGACATGATGGCGAATATTTTAAGCTCTCCATTTATGCTAGGCTTCTATATTGTCGGCGTTTTATCTACTATTTTCCACTTTGCTAATGGCTTGTGGTCATTTGCTGTCAGCTGGGGAATTACTGTTTCATCACGCTCACAACGAATCTCCACATATGTGACATTAGGTATATTTATAGCGCTTTCATATGTAGGGCTAAGAGCAATTTTCGCTTTTGTTTAAGAGGAAATAGATTAGTAGAAGAGGGAGAGGGGCTACAATGAGTAATTCTAGCATCATCGTTGTCGGAGGCGGCTTAGCTGGTCTCATGGCAACTATTAAAGCAGCAGAAGCGGGAACAGCTGTTCAACTATTTTCAATCGTACCTGTGAAACGTTCGCATTCTGTATGTGCACAGGGCGGAATCAACGGAGCGGTTAATACAAAAGGTGAAGGGGATTCACCTTATGAGCATTTTGATGACACGGTATACGGCGGAGATTTCTTAGCCAACCAGCCGCCAGTAAAGGCAATGTGTGAAGCAGCGCCGTCCATTATCCATTTACTTGATCGTATGGGTGTTATGTTTAATAGAACACCAGAGGGATTATTGGACTTCCGCCGTTTCGGGGGAACACAGCACCACCGTACAGCGTTTGCTGGAGCTACAACAGGCCAGCAGCTATTATACGCACTGGATGAGCAGGTTCGCCGCTATGAAGTAGCAGGACTTGTCACGAAATATGAAGGCTGGGAATTCCTTGGCGCTGTTTTAGATGACGAGGAAGTGTGCCGCGGGATTGTCGCGCAGAACTTGACGACAATGGAAATTGAATCCTTCCGTTCAGATGCAGTCATCATGGCAACAGGCGGTCCTGGAATCGTGTTCGGTAAATCAACGAACTCCATGATTAACACTGGGTCTGCTGCGTCCATCGTCTATCAGCAAGGTGCGCATTATGCAAATGGAGAATTCATTCAAATTCACCCGACAGCGATCCCAGGAGATGACAAGCTTCGTCTCATGAGTGAATCGGCTCGTGGTGAAGGCGGACGTGTTTGGACGTATAAAGACGGGAAGCCTTGGTACTTCCTTGAAGAAAAATACCCAGCATACGGGAACCTTGTACCGCGTGACATTGCAACGCGTGAAATCTTTGACGTATGTGTCGAGCAAAAGCTTGGCATCAACGGAGAGAACATGGTATATCTCGATCTTTCTCACAAAGATCCAAAAGAGCTTGATATTAAGCTTGGCGGAATCATTGAAATCTATGAAAAATTCATGGGTGACGACCCGCGTAAGCTGCCGATGAAAATCTTCCCAGCTGTTCATTACTCAATGGGCGGATTATGGGTCGATTATGATCAAATGACGAATATCAAAGGTCTATTCGCTGCCGGAGAATGTGATTACTCAATGCACGGCGGAAACAGACTTGGTGCAAACTCACTTCTTTCTGCGATTTACGGCGGAATGGTCGCTGGACCAAATGCGGTGAAGTACATTAGCGGTCTTGAAAAATCTGCGGAAGACCTTTCTTCTGCACTATTTGACAGCGCCGTGAAGAAAGAGCAGGAGAAATGGGACAACATCCTCAGCATGGACGGAACAGAAAATGCCTACGTGCTTCATAAAGAGCTTGGAGAATGGATGACGGATAACGTGACAGTGGTTCGTTACAATGACAAACTCTTAAAAACAGATCAGAAGATCGAAGAACTAATGGAGCGCTACAAGAAGATCAACATCAATGATACCGCATCATGGAGCAACCAAGGCGCTGCCTTCACACGTCAGCTTGACAACATGCTTCAGCTGGCAAGAGTCATTACGATCGGGGCATATAACCGGAATGAAAGCCGAGGCGCACACTATAAACCGGAATTCCCAGAAAGAAACGATGAAGAATTCCTTAAAACAACGATGGCTACGTTCAAAGGGAAAAATCAAAAGCCTGCATTCCACTATGAGGACGTCGATGTATCGTTAATTGCACCTCGTAAACGAGATTACTCGAAGAAAAAGGTGGAGAAATAAGATGAGTGAAAAAAACACAATTCAATTCATTATCACACGTCAAGATACAGCAGATGGAAAGCCTTATGATGAGGAATTCGAAATCCCCTACCGCCCAAATATGAACGTCATTTCCGCACTCATGGAAATTAGACGTAACCCGGTCAATAAACAAGGTGAAAAAACAACGGCGATCAACTGGGACATGAACTGTCTTGAAGAGGTGTGCGGAGCTTGTTCCATGGTCATTAATGGAAAACCGCGCCAGTCATGTACAGCCTTGATTGACAAGTTAGATCAGCCGATCCGTCTTCAGCCGATGAAGACATTCCCGGTCGTGAGAGACTTGCAGGTTGATAGAAGCCGCATGTTCAACTCCTTGAAAAAAGTAAAAGCATGGGTGCCGATCGATGGCACATATGATCTTGGACCTGGACCAAGAATGCCTGAGAAAAAACGTCAATGGGCGTATGAGCTTTCTAAATGTATGACATGTGGTGTCTGCCTTGAAGCTTGTCCAAACGTAAATGATAAGTCTTCCTTTATGGGCCCTGCACCGCTTTCGCAAGTTCGTCTATTTAACGCACATCCGACAGGTGCGATGAATAAGTCTGACCGTCTAGAAGAAATTATGGGAGACGGCGGTCTTGCGAACTGCGGGAACTCTCAAAACTGTGTGCAGGCTTGTCCGAAAGGAATCCCGCTGACAACGTCAATTGCAGCACTTAACCGAGATACAACATTACAAGCTTTCCGTAACTTCTTCGGAAGCGATCACGCAGAATAACATCACATTCAGTCCTCTTTGCCAATCATGATGAGTGTTTAAAAGAGGCTGGATGGAACACAAAATAAACGCCTCTTCCAATATGGGAGAGGCGTTTATTGATGAATAAGGAGATGATGAAGTGAGACTTCCATCATATATTGAGGAACCATTTGATGAATGGAGAGCATCTTTTCGATTTTATGTCGAAACGACTGTCCGTTTTTCAGAAACGGATATGTTCGGCCATATGAACAATGTCACCCCTTTTGTGTATTTTGAAGAAGCACGGATTGCCTTTTTTCAAAAAACAGGAATTGTGGATAAACGAATGAAACGTGTGAAAGAGACGATTACAGTCGTGGCAAACCTGCAATGTGATTACATCAAACAGGTGGAGATAGGGGAGCGGCTTCGTGTGTATGTAAAGCCAGAAAAAGTCGGATCAAGCTCACTCATCCTTCATTATTTAGGAGAAAACGAAAAGCAGGAACCATGCTTTACAGGCTCAGTCACCATGGTGCAAATTAATAAAGAAACAGGCGCATCTGTCCCATTTACAGAGGAAGAAAAAGAGACATTTCAAGCTCAACGAAATAAGTAACATAGAGCCCTCATCATCGTGTAAGCTTCATTTTGTTATAATAAAAGGATCATATCAAGAAGAAACAAAAGGAGAACACATGAAGATTTTTCAATATGACACCATTGATAGTACAAATAATGAAGCAAAAAGGCTTATGCAAAAAGGAGAAAAACCTTCATTTGCTGTCTATGCACATCAGCAGACAGAAGGAAGAGGCAGGCTGGGCAGACCGTGGGAAACGCCTGCAGGGAATGTCGCTGTGACCATGACAGTTTTGCCGCCAGAAGAACTCTCCACCCAGTCAACGATCGCTCCGCTGACGGCACTAGCGATCTACGATGTACTCAAACCTCTCATCAGGGCTGAGGATCAGCTGGCGATCAAATGGCCAAATGATATTCTCATCAATGAAGCAAAGGTATCAGGCACATTGATTGAAGCGGACCGTACCGCCATTTATATCGGGGTTGGCATCAATGTGAAGACAAAGCCAGAGCATGTTCCGTACAAAACCATTTGCCTATCAGAGCTTACAGAGGTAAAAGCTGATCAGCTTGTGAAAGAACTTGCCGCCGCTTTTGAAAAATATCATACACGCTGGAAGAATGAAGGGTTTGAAGCACTCACGGCCCTCTACAACAAACGATTATATCGTCTTCATAAACCGCTGCGGATTTCGTTAGACCGTGAAAAACAAACATGGGAAGAGGGCATTTGCTGCGGAGTCAACCGCTACGGTCATCTCCAGCTCAAAGATGAGAAAGGGCAGATAAAAGCTCATTCTGCCGGAGATATAGATGCACCGCTTCAGCATTAAAAAAAGCAGACGATATTCTCGTCTGCTCAGCGTGTAGACAAACCCCTGCATTCGTTGTCAGGTCTGCGCTCCGGTGCTCGCGAATGTCAAATTCGCTCCGCTCCTGTGCTCGTCCTTCCTAGGGCTGCAAAGGTTTTCTATCACGCTGAAAAGAAGACAAAGGGCTAAAATCAAGATCATTTTAGCCCTTTGTCAACAATCTGAGCAGACGATGTTCTCGTCTGCTTTAAGCTTCTCTTTTAATATGAGGCTGAATCACATAGTCTTGTTTTGTGAAAACAACTCCGTCTAGAATTTCTCTTGCCGTTCGAATGACTTTGACTCTGTTTTGAGAGATGTCAATTTCCGTTTGCATAATCCCGGCAGGATGCCCAATACGAAGGGTGTCATCTTGACCTTGGAACAGCTGAGAAGGAAGCGTTTCATCCAGGAAACAGCTGGCTGTCACGCAGACAGAGCCGGTAATGGCAAGTGCTTGGTGCGGTCTTTGCATTGATAGCATACGAACGATGATGTCCATATCTTCTGCTCGTCTCAAGATTCCATTTGTATCTACATAATCAGCAGGCTCGCTGATGAGCGCAAGCTTTGGAACAGCTGGAGACTGTAATGTGGCCATTTCTTTTGGTGCAAAGTGACACATTTCAGCAGCGAGAGAACGGATTTCTTCTAAATCATCCAGTAATTCATCTGTAAACTCTTCAGGTAATTCAGTTCCTTTTAATTGAATATCCTTGGCACGAATAAAGGCAATTGGATTTGCAATGTCAATGATCGAGATAGGAATCTCTCCAAATTTTGTTTGAATCGTATCCATTTTGTTTCCAGTCGGAAAGGTTTTACCTGTGACAGCGCCTTCAGGTTTCTCAAAGGATAAATAAATGGGAGAACCGGTTCCTTTTACGCCTGGAATTTCTGCCTGTCCTTCAAATTTTACTTCCCCATTTTCGACTTCGACCTCTGCCGTAATGACTTTATTTGTATTGGTATTGAGAATACGCACAGTCGTAATGGGCTCAACCGCTTGAACAAGTCCTTTAATGATCGCATACGGCCCAACGGCTGATGAGATGTTCCCGCAGTTTCCTTTAAAGTCGACATATCTCTCATTAATACTGACCTGTGCAAATGTGTAGTTCACATCCACATCCGGGCGTGTGGCTTTATCGATAATGGCCACTTTGCTTGTTAAAGAATTACCGCCGCCGATCCCATCGACCTGCAGCCGGTCAGGGCTGCCCATAATGTCTAATAGAAATGCCTCGAGCTCATCGTGTTCATATGGTGCATTGTTTGCGTGAATGAATACCCCTTTGCTTGTACCGCCTCGCATGATTGTGATTGGAACTTTTCTCATGACTCTCACCCTCAATTTTTAATGAACTGTTTATCTAACCAAAATGGTAAAGTATAATAAGAAATAAGTTAAATACATTATTTTAAGAGAAATCAATAAAAATATTTTATAATTAGTAAAAAAGGAGGGCATACAATGGATGAAAAAGATTGGCGGTTTTTAAAGGTGCTTTATGAAGAAAAGAACATCACAAAAGCGGCAGAAAAATTATTTGTCTCTCAGCCTGCCTTAAGCTATCGATTGAAACAGCTTGAAGAGGAGTTTGATATGAAGCTTTTCTTTAAAAGAAAACGAGGAATTGAATTTACATCAGAGGGCGAATACTTGGCTAAATACGCAAATGACATGCTCAAACAGCTGCATCAAACGAAAGATGGCATGCTCAATATGCAAAAAAAGGTCAAAGGAACGATCCGGTTAGGGGTCTCAAGTAACTTTGCCCAATATAAACTACCAGAAATATTAAAAGAATTTTCTAAGCAGTATCCACATGTTCAATTTATGGTCAACACAGGCTGGAGCACAAAGGTAATGGATTTATTAGGAACATCAAGTGTGCATTTAGGGATTTTAAGAGGTGATTATGACTGGAATGGAGAGCGTTTTTTGCTTGATAAAGAGCGTCTTTGCATTATTTCAAAATCAGAGATTCAGCTAAAGGATCTCCCGAATCTGCCGCTCATTGACTATCATACAGACAGTTCATTAAAACGGCTGATTAACAGATGGTGGCAGGAAACATTCACAATGCCTCCGCTTGTCACGATGGAGACAGACCGTCAGGATACATCAAAAGAGATGGTGAAGCATGGTTTAGGCTATGCCATTGTCCCAGAAATTTGCCTCAGACCAAGTGATGAGTTATTTGTAAAAGGACTTTCGTATAAAGATGGACAGCCTGTTTTAAGAGATACATGGCTCATGTACCAGCCAGACTCACTTCATTTGTCTGTGGTGAAAGCGTTCATTGAGTTTTTAAGAAATCAGCAAGGTTGATTATAAAAGAAATTTATTGAATAAGCGAAAAAATCGATATTTTCATTATAAAAAAAGCTATTATATCCTTGAAATAGAAAGCGCTAACATATAGATCGCAAGTGCAAGGGGGCGCTTGCAGATCATGTAAAGAAGAGGATGGAGGGATATAAAGTGCTAGCTATTTTAGGGATCTTGATGGTCTTGACATTTACATTTCTCATTATGACAAAACGTATGCATCCGGTGGTGGCTCTAACCGTTGTACCTATCATATTTGCATTGATCGGCGGCTTTAACAAAGGGTTAGGGGACATGATGCTTGATGGACTGAAAACTGTTGCACCATCAGCTGCTTTATTGTTATTTGCGATTTTATTCTTCGGTGTCATGCTGGATGCTGGATTGTTTGATCCTCTGATTAAACTCATTCTACGTATTGTAAAAGGTGATCCTGTCAAAATTGCTTTTGGGGTAGCAATTTTGTCTATGCTTGTTGCATTAGATGGTGACGGAACAACAACGTACATGATTACCGTATCAGCGATGCTGCCACTTTTCTTAAGAATCGGGATGAACCCATTAATTTTAGGAACAATTTCATTATTATCATTAGGAATTATGAGCGGAATGACGCCATGGGGCGGTCCGGCTACTCGTGCAATCGCGGCGCTTGGATTAGATGCAGGCGAATTTTTCATTCCATTACTCCCAACGATGGTTGGAGGCGGTCTTTTTATACTTTTTACTGCTTATGTACTTGGGAAAAAAGAAAGAAAACGGATTGGGATTGCAGAAATTCAGCACAAAAAAGAGGTGTCCATTTCTCCTGAATTGGCTGCGTCAATTGAAGATGGAGTAGCCGATATCAAGAGACCGAATCTGATTTGGATTAACTTCTTCCTTACAGTTGCTGTCATGGTCACACTCGTCATGGATATCATACCAATTCCTGTACTCTTTTTAATTGGATTTGTCATCGCTCTTATGATCAACTATCCAAAGGTTGAAGATCAACGCGAGCGAATTTTATCTCATGCAGGCAACGCATTAACGGTTATCACACTTGTATTTGCAGCAGGGATTTTCACAGGGATCTTTTCTGGAACAAAAATGGTTGAGTCCATTGCCAATTTGGTCATTTACATGATTCCGGATTCCTACAGCTCATTTTTCCCGCTGATTGTGGCTTTGACGAGTATGCCATTTACATTTGTGCTTTCAAACGATGCTTACTATTTCGGGGTGCTGCCAATCTTGGCTGAAGCCGGCGCAGCTTACGGAATTGATCCGGTGGAAATTGCACGTGCCTCTATCATAGGGCAGCCTGTCCACTTACTGAGTCCGCTTGTCGCTTCAACACTGCTGCTTGTCAGTATGCTGAACAAAGATATTGGTGATTTGCAAAAATATGCACTGCTATGGACCGTGTTAACTGCCATTTTTACAACACTTATTGCATTGTTAACAGGCGCCATTTCAATCTTTTAAATACCACGCAAAAAAGGACGATGTCTCGGGGAAGAGGCACGTCCTTTTTTGCGTGGATGAAAGCGCAGAAATTGGACGCTGATATGCGGGATTTCTTGATTTTAACGTCACCTACCTCAGGCACCCGGCATATGATATCTCGACTATACAGAATCCCATTCTATAGAGACTAGAGCTCTCACCTTAGCAAGGAGGGTTACAATACTTGAAGGAGAAAGAGTTTCAATCCAAGCCGCTATTAACCAAAAGAGAAAGAGAAGTATTCGAATTGCTCGTCCAAGATAAAACAACAAAAGAAATTGCAAGCGAGCTTTTTATTAGCGAAAAGACTGTTCGAAATCACATTTCGAATGCCATGCAAAAGCTAGGAGTCAAAGGCCGTTCACAGGCTGTAGTCGAGCTTCTGCGTATGGGTGAGCTAGAGCTCTAAAGTCAGCCGGTTTTCCTTCCATATCGGGAAGGAACCGGTTATTTCTATATGGTTTCCATGAGTCTCTTCTTGCATTTTCTTTGAAAAACGAGGAAAATAGACATGTACGTTTTAATCAAAGTGAGATGCTATAGTGAGGTATCAATTAAATGGAAACGAATGAGTCAGGCCATGTTGCAGAGATTGAAAAATCATTGCGTCACATTGCCGCAATTATTAAGCAAAAAGGCAGAGAAATCCTGAATCAATATACGATTACACCTCCACAATTCATTGGGCTTCAGTGGCTTTATGAATTCGGAGATATGACAATAGGCGAGCTGTCACAAAAGATGTACTTGGCTTGCAGTACAACCACTGATTTAATTGATAGAATGGAAAAAAGTGAACTTGTCGAACGGGTGAAAGATCCATCTGACCGCCGCGTGGTTCGCATTCATTTATTGCCTGAAGGCGAGCGGATCATTCAAGAAGTGATTGCTAAACGCCAAGAATACGTCAGTGAACTTCTAGAGGCTTTCTCAGAAGAAGAAGCCATCGTTTTCAACCAATCCTTAACGAAACTACAGCAGCAAATGAAAAGAAAATGAGGCGATTTTGTTGGATCAACCAATCGGCGTCATTGATTCCGGCGTCGGCGGTTTAACCGTTGCAAAGGAAATCATGAGACAACTGCCAAAAGAAAAAATCATTTATGTAGGCGATACAAAACGATGTCCATATGGCCCAAGGAAAGAAGAAGAAGTTCTTCAATATACATGGGAAATGGCACACTACTTACTAAAACACCACCATATTAAAATGCTCGTCATTGCATGCAACACAGCAACAGCGATCGCACTGGATGAAATTAAAGCAACGCTTGATATTCCGGTTATTGGCGTCATTCAGCCTGGCGCCCGTACAGCAATTAAAGTGACGAACAACCAGCATATTGGCGTTATTGGCACAGTCAATACGATCAAAAGCGAGGCATACAAAGAAGCGCTGCTGTCACTAAAAGCAGGTCTAACAGTTCAAAGTCTGGCGTGTCCGCTCCTTGTCCCATTTGTGGAAAGCGGTACGTTTTTAGATCAGACAGCAGAGGCAGTGGTGAAAGATTCCCTTGAACCGATGAAAGAGACAGGAATTGACACACTTATTCTTGGCTGCACACACTATCCAATTTTAAAAGAGCCGATTCAGCGCTTTATGGGCAGTGATGTCAGCATCATTTCATCAGGGGACGAGACAGCGAGAGAAGCGAGTACGATTCTTTCATATAAAGGGCTGTTAAATACCTCTAAAGAAGCGCCTGTCCATACATTTTACACAACGGGGCAGCAGCAAAATTTTCAAAACATCGCTCGTGACTGGTTTGGCTACCTGCCAGGGAAGGTCGAAACTGTGTCACTTGAACACATCTACCAGCAATAACCCCCTTCTATTTTGAAGTGGGTTATTTTTTTATGAAAAGGGTCTAATCCTCTGGGGGAGCTCGTATACATAGTAGTACAAACTACTAGAGGAGGGTGAAGTATGCTGAAAAAAGGATCTACAGCAGCTGTTACGTGTATCGCGTCAGCCATGCTTTTGTCAGGATGCGGATTGTTTCAAACAGACCAAGCGAAAACAGAGATTGACCCGCCACAAAACGTCACATATGTGAAAGAAAATAAAGAAGATAAACAAACAGCCAAAGAAGGAAAAGAAGAGAAGCAGGCAGATACGGTCATGAGAGAATTATATTTAATAGATAAAAACGGGTATGTCGTATCTCAATCCATTCCATTGCCGAAAAATGAAGGGAGTGCCAAACAAACCCTTGAATATCTCGTGGATGGGGGGCCTATTTCGAACTTAATGCCGAATGGATTCAGAGCAGTGTTGCCAGCGGATACGAGCGTATCTGTCGATATTAAAGACGGAACGGCGGTTGTCGATTTTTCAAATGAATTTAAAAACTATAAAAAAGAAGACGAGCAGCGCATTTTGCAATCTGTTACTTGGACGTTAACACAGTTTGATTCCATAGCCAAAGTCAAATTGAAGATGAATGGACATGAACTAAAAGAAATGCCTGTGAACGGTACACCTATCTCAGATGATTTAAGCAGAGAAGACGGTATTAATATCCAGCACGAGGCTGCTGCTGATATGACAGCGACAAAGCCAGTGACGGTTTACTATTTAGCTGAATCTGATGAACAGACGTACTATGTTCCGGTGACCAAAAGAGCGCCAAAAGACGAGGATGATCCGATTACAGCAGCGATTGATGAGCTCGTCTCTGGACCAAGCAAAAAAAGCCATCTGCTTACAGACTTCGATCAAGATGTGAAGCTGAATGATGTACCAAAAGTAAAAGATGGCCATGTGACACTTGATTTCAACGAATCCATTTTTGGCAGTGCAGATGAAAAGAAAAAGGTCATTTCACAAAAAGTTCTTGATAGCATTGTGCTCACATTAACCGAGCTGCCGGACGTCAAAAGCGTATCTGTCAAGGTGAACGGCAAGGCTGAGCTTGTGAACGAAAAAGGAGCAGAGCTCACAAAGCCGGTTTCACGACCAGAACAAGTGAATACAGGTAGTTTTTAACGTCACACATTGATATAATGGAGAAAAAGAGGCATGCATATTCGCTGCCTCTTTTTTATTCCAAGCGATTAGAACGAGCTGAGGTTGTCAAAGTTAGTAGGAGAACCCCGCTGGCACTCGCGAGGAATGTATATCGTAACGGAGGTAAAACATGAGATTAGATGAAAGACAATATGACGAATTGAGAAAAATTGAAATAGAGGCAGGCTACATCACGCACCCAGAAGGCTCTGTCTTAATCTCAGCGGGAAATACGAAGGTGATTTGTAACGCATCGATCGAAGACCGCGTACCTCCTTTTTTAAGAGGAGAAGGAAAAGGCTGGATCACAGCAGAATATAGCATGCTTCCAAGAGCAACTGCACAAAGAACGATAAGAGAATCATCTAAAGGAAAAGTCACAGGACGCACTATGGAGATTCAGCGTTTAATTGGACGAGCACTCCGCGCAGTCGTTGACTTAGAAAAGCTTGGCGAACGCACCATTTGGATTGATTGTGATGTTATTCAAGCAGACGGCGGCACACGCACAGCATCCATCACAGGTGCTTTTGTTGCCATGACACTTGCGATTCAAAAGCTACGAGCTGAAGGAGTCATCAAAGAAAACCCGATTACTGATTATTTAGCGGCGATATCCGTCGGAATTGATTCTCAGCAAGGACTTCTGTTAGATTTAAACTATGAAGAAGATTCGTCTGCTGAAGTAGATATGAATGTCATCATGACAGGCGCTGGTCGCTTTGTTGAACTTCAAGGAACAGGAGAAGAAGCGACATTCTCAAGAGAACAACTAAACGGACTGCTTGAATTAGCCGAAAAGGGCATCAAAGAACTAATCGAAAAGCAAAAAGCAGTAACAGGAGAAGTCATCGAATAAAGAGAAGGGTTTGATCAGGATGAAAACAGCCATCATTGCAACGCACAATGCGGGCAAAGCGAAAGAATTCAAAGCCATTCTTGAGCCGAAAGGATTCACGGTCAAAACACTAGCAGACATTGGCTTTACTGAAGAAATTGAAGAAACAGGACAAACCTTCGAAGAAAATGCCATCATCAAAGCGGAGGCCATTCAAGCCAAAGCAGGTGAAATGGTCATTGCAGACGATTCCGGTCTGTCGATTGATTATCTGGGCGGAAAACCTGGCGTGTATTCAGCGAGATACGCAGGTGAGCATAAAGACGATGCGGAGAATGTGGAAAAAGTGCTGAGCGAACTTCAAGGCATTGAAAAAGAAGACCGCACAGCCAGATTCAGATGTGCCCTTGCTGTCAGCATACCAGGTAAAGAAACAAAAACGGTAGAAGGATCAGTAGAAGGCTTTATCGCAGAGGAACCAATCGGCGAAAACGGCTTCGGATACGACCCAATTTTCATCGTTAAAGACAAAGACCAGACGATGGCCGAGTTATCACCAGAGGAGAAAAACAAGATCAGCCATCGAGCGGTCGCGCTTCAAAAGCTTTCATCACTGCTAGACGCAAATGAATAAGGGGGAATGAAGCCATGAAGATACTCATCATTAGTGACAGTCATGGACTCACAGACGAACTTCAAACCATTGCCAAACGGCATGCGGCTGAAGTTGACATGATGATTCACTGCGGAGATTCAGAACTCGAAACGAACCACCCAGCACTCGAAGGATACAAAGTCGTCAAAGGAAATTGTGACTTTATGGGCGATTTTGAAGAAGAGCTCCTGCTCCCACTTGATGGAGGCGGAAAACTATTTCTCACTCACGGACATCTGCATGGCATCAAACAATCCTTACTTCAAGTCTACTACCGTGCAGAAGAGCTGGGCGCAGACATTATCTGCTTTGGCCACTCGCACATTCCAGGCAGTGAACTGCTCAGAGGAAAACTGCTCATTAACCCAGGCAGCGTGCACCTGCCAAGAGTGCGAAAAGAGCGCAGCTATGCTATACTGACACTAGATGGAAGCGAAGCAAACGTACAGTTTTTCACGGACGAAGGTCAGGTCATACAAGACCTCGAAAACACTGTCACATTGGAAGGTATTTCATAAGGGTGCAGCATTTGCCCCTTATGAAAAAACTTTCGAAAAACCGTTGACTTTAAAGAACAATAGTAATATAATAAATCTTGTCGCTGAGGTAATACACCAAAGCACACTACATAACAACATGTCCCAGTAGCTCAGCAGGATAGAGCAACGGCCTTCTAAGCCGTCGGTCGGGAGTTCGAATCTCTCCTGGGACGTATAATAAATCGGGTGCTAAAGCCCGTCAAATCAACCTCTTATATCGTTTAGTGAAACGGTCAGTATAACGGTTATTTAAGGAATTATACCGTATATCACCCTGTATTACTAACGATAGGGGTTTTTTTTATGACCTAAAAAGATACGACTATTTGAGGAATTATCTGTTTCTTGCTCTACCGTTCAATACCAAATATTGATTAATCAGCTGTATTAAGTGACTTTATCATGATTTCAAATGTAACTTGACGTCATTACAAGGCAGATGAAAGTTAGCGGTAATAGAAACAAGCGTACCATAAGAGATTACGCACTTCATGTATAGTATTTTCAAAGCGTAACGAATATTCAGCATAGAGTGGATATTCGAGTCAGTTTTTTGAATGAAAAGAAGTATAGATTATGTGGTGTTACGGAAGAACGTTTCCTTGAAGTGAGTCATAAGTTTTATAGAATCATGAAATCATTCTAATAAGCAAGAGTACTTAGATGTGATTTTAATTTTAGAAAGAATTATGAATATTACGATTAATGAAAGCATTAAGTGACAGGAGTCTCATATGTTATATAAAATAAAGGTATTTTATTCACATTGATAGTAGGTATATGTTGGGATTAGAATTGACATTACCAGTCGTTGAGATGTTTTTAAACTTAAAAACTGAGGTGGGAAAAATGCAGGAAGTAATTTGTTTAAATTGTTTTAATGTAGACGAACAAATGGAAGCATTAAATATAGAAGTTGATGATTTAAATGAATCTCCTCCTATTTATATTGTTGGATATGCAGAAGAAGGCGAATATTATTGTACAAAGTGTGAGGAAGAATTGTTACCAACGGAATGCTATGTAATTGATGAAGGTTCAAAGGAAGTACTAATGAGAATAGTTGCGGAAAAGGCCGGTGAAATTCTATCTGAGAAAATTGAATACTGCTCTTACTGTTCTGAAGGCCAAGAAATAGAATACACTTCATATAAGTATGAGAAAGAGGAGCTTAACTTTTTACATATAGGAGAGCATGTATATGACTTCTTGAGTGAAAATGGTGTGTTTGAAGAGTATTTTGATCTAATTTTAGATAACTTAATATGTCCAAACTGTAACTATGGGTCAGGCTACGATCCAAAAAATGATCCTGATAATGGAAGTTTCGAATCTCTTGATAAAATATATACAAGAGAGGAAATTAATTCCTTTTGGGGATTTGATGAGGACTCTTTTTCAGAAATTGCCAAGAAATATGAAATTAATATCGAGTCTTCAAAATTAAAGGAATTTGAGGATTATCTATTTGAAAAACCTCTTTTGGCTTATAAACATGAAATTGGTAAAAAAATATATCGAACATTAGAGAATATTTACTCGCAAGAAGATTATTTTATATTAGAACGTGGTTTGGAGTTATTTAGAGGTCGAAATAGGGGAAAAGATAAAAAGAAACATAGTCAAGAGACAATGTGGAATCCGCCTAAAGGAGACACCTCACATGGCAGATATAATCCAGTAGGTATTTCCGTATTATATTGCACAAATGATTTGAAGGGGATTCCTTATGAAATTGAACCGAAAAAGAACGAAGTTACAGATGTAGCTACTTTTAATAATTGTAGGAAATTATTTTTATTAGATATTGATAGAATATTTACAGGATTTGAAGGCTTTTTATCAGCAGAAAACCAAGAAAGTACAAATGTTAGGAAAGGTTATCTAATTACTAACTTTATTGCAATTTGCTGTATTGAGATTGGATTCGATGGGATTAAGTATGAAGGTGCTAGTGACTTGGGTTATTATAACTTTGCTTTTTTTAACCCGAATGATTTTACATTTAATGTAAAAGGAGAAATCGATAGTATTAATTTTAAATCAAATTATGATATTTCTTAGATATTCGTTATAAAATACTTGTGGAGAAGTAATATGTATAAACCTTTTCATTTTATTAATAATAGGTAGCGTATAAAATACGAAGCATTCTAACCAGACTCCTTCTAAGTTGTGGATCGGGAGTTCGAATCTCTCCTGAGGCGTATTTGCCCGTTATTGATGCGTATAGTGTCCGTTGAATCAAACGATGGCATAAACGTATTAGTAGCGGGTTTTTCGTGTACGTAAGTCATACGTATAGGCGAAAGGAGTCCTTGGCTAAGCTATCAGTCTCACGGCTAACGCAAGAAACAACATCGATCCAACAAACTTAATTTTTGAAAATGGAAAGAACAAAAGAAGCCCAGAAGTGAAGGTGATCGGTTATTTGCTAAACAGTTAGGCCATATCAAGATCACAAGCAGTCTATCGTTGCCTGTGATCCTTTTGTTTCAGAAGGTGACCAATCTTTTACGAGGAAGGTTGCTCAAGGGAAATATCCTATTCTACTTGTAATTAAGCAGTTAGAAAGTAGAGACGAACGCGTAGCCTATGCGAGGACAATGATTTCTACTATCTTTGCGAGGAATTTGCAGAAGCGCTTGAGCAAAACTACAAGCACACATGGAACTGGCTCGTCACCCGTTTTCATGACAAGGTGGACATTGCTATGTTTACAACAGGCTTCGGCGACGGGATGTATCCAAGCTTTTGGGGGCTAGATGGAAGCGGAGAACCCGCTTGCCTTGTGACGGATTTTTTTATAATGAACTGATGAGAAACCCATGCAACTTTTTTATTGTTCTCTGATTATAGAGTATTAGCAGCAAAAAATAGTAAAAATGATAAAGTGTTGGCCGACTTGCAATAAGAAACCGTTTTTTTTGGATAAATGTTGATGGATATTCGAAAAAATATTCTTCTTATCGATAAAAAGTTAAAAGCACTAAAGAATGATATGAAGTTTGTTGATCAAATGCCAATGTCATTAACTTTGTCAGTTATGAAATAGGACTACCTAATTTTTGTATAATAGAGTATAATAAATATATAAATTTTATAATTTTAAATTATTCGAGGGAAGTGAACAGTGCTTTCCGATTTAAGAGAAATAATCGAGGAAATGTATATCATCGCCGAAACACTAAGAGAAAAACGAAGTATCTGACCATTGCTGAGTGGAAGGTCGATGTGGGGGTTAGATTGATTTTGTCTTCATTGGGGCAAAAGCAGAAAAGAAAATGCATCCGGGGTCATTAGATACCCAAAAAAGTTTATGCAGGCATCCAAATTAACTGGGTGTCTTTTTATAGTAAAGATTTAAGCTGTTTATTGATTTGCTGTAAGGTTGATAATAGTGCCTCTACTTAAATATTTACCGAATTTTCCAAATAAGATATATTAATAATTAGGACAATAATTTTAGGAGTGAATATATTGAAAGTAATAACAAGAGGTGCTCATGCACATGAATACAGTGAATTCTTTCAAAGAAGCATGAGGCCGATATTATCTAAAAAAAAGCCACCTCGTAAGATATATCATTACACAGATATATATGGTTTTAAGGGAATTCTAGAAAATAACTCATTTTGGATTTCTCATATTGATTTTTTAAATGACAAGACAGAAATTAAGTATACATTTAATTTAAGCCAAGAAATTTTGCTTTCTTTATGTAAAGATGAAGGTTTAAATGAGATTAGAACTAAAATGATTATGAATATATATGAATTATTAATCGATATGTATTTTGTTCAGAATAAAAAGAATTACTACTCTCTTTCATTTTGTATTAATCCAGATTCAAATTTACTATGGTCAAATTATTCACAAAATGATGGATATTGTATTATGTTTGATTATGAAAATTTAGTCAAGAGTTTCAAAGATACTAATACTTATTTGCTGGCTTCTTATGTAAATTATGATGTTGATGATCAAAAAACTATTTTGAAATCATTATTAAAAAAAGTATTCAATATTTTAAAGAATGATGAAATGACGGA
Organism: Bacillus safensis FO-36b; assembly: GCF_000691165.1. GTDB lineage: Bacteria > Bacillota > Bacilli > Bacillales > Bacillaceae > Bacillus > Bacillus safensis. Next base: position 236,118 of record NZ_ASJD01000001.1, read on the forward strand.
TGAAGTGTCGAATACCTTAATACATTTATCTTCTGCTTTAGAGCTAATACATATGGTTTCTATTTTTTTTAAAGATGAGTGCTTTGCTCAAGAAGAAGAGTTTAGAATTGCTTTGCATACAGTTGGAAATGATGAAACTTACCAATGTAGAATATCAAGTGGAACTTTTATTCCTTATATTGAAAGAAAATTTCATAAAGATGTAGTTTCAGGTGTTACTATTGGACCAAAGAACAATATGGATATTAATTTAGAGGGGCTTCGTAAATTTCTCGAATTAAAAGAAATTGATATTTCCCCTGATGAGATCAAGAAATCACGAATCCCATATCGATTTTAATAGTACTAATTTATTTTGCTATAAATAAGTTTTGAATCCTATCTTAAGTATAGGTTCACTTTTTAAGCAGTGACCACTTATTTGAGAATGATTTGTTTGAAAGGGAAAATGTCAAGCGCATTCGATATGACTAAAAGCCCGTAGTTGGCCATAATTATAGAAATGGATTATTGGTAGTCTATTTGGAGAACAATATATATGGATATTACATAAGATTTAGGGATATATACGTTTAGTTATTATGAAATTAATTTTTAAACAGATTCACATGAAATAGATAATGAGTAATAAATATATTGAAACATAAAGAAGAGCACGGCTACTTAAATTTAATCGCTCTTCTTTTTTGTTAAATGGATTGAGAATGTTAAAAGTCGATACAGCCTTTCTTAATTCAATTCAAGGTGCCACCAATTCAACTTTCATTCTATCAGGATCTTCAAAATAAGCAGCGTAATGTTTATCGCCGCCTGCGAAGGGGTGTGTATCGGTATAAAGAATTTTAACACCCATGCTTTTTAACTTTTCAGTCATATCATCTACTTGCTGCCGGGAACTGGCATGAAAAGCCAGGTGGTTTAGACCTGACCTGCGTCTATGATAGGGTATGCCCATAAATCGTTTCTCCGTTTGTACGAAAACGATATAAGTTTCTCCCAATTTCCAACTTCGACCGCTTTCCCAGGTTTGATACGGCTCGTAGCCTAACTCCTCTAAAAACCACCCCCAAAAAATAATCGAATTCTTTAAATTCGAAACATTTAGTTCAATATGATGAATCAGTCCTTTTGACAATAGAAGAACCCCCATTTAGAAGATTAATTATTATATGACTTAATGTAACTTAATTCAGATGAATATGGAACTCTATTTAATGGTTTAACTGTTAATGAATAAATCTAAAGAAGAATATGCTGCTTCTCGACAGCTTTCAGCAATTTTAAGGCAAATTTAAGATCGAATTTCATTTCAAATACATTAAATCTTTGTTACAATAAGACAGCTTTGCTCAAAAGAGACGTTCCAAGGTTCGACATTTTTTTAGCATTTCTTAAAATTTTTATGGTTTGATATGAAACTCTTTGAATGAGTCATGCGTCTCTATAAGTGTCAAAAGAAAAGAGGTTATCAATATGCTATTCAAAAAGCTATCAGAAAATAAGTCTGTAAAATGGATAGGATATACAAGCTTTTACTTACTTATTTTGCTATTATTGTTCTTTATTTACGGATTCCACACAGCAAATACGGGATCATTCATTTACAACGATTTTTAATTGGAGATTAAATTATGAAACTATTACAAACGATTCATGAATACCAGCAAACGAAACCAACACAGCCAGCATTTGTTTCTCAACATGCATCGATCACATATGATGAGCTTTGGCATTTATCAGACCAAATGGCTGGTGCGATCGATGCAGTCGCAGCTGGCAGTGAACCTGTCATTGTATACGGTCATATGGAGCCAGAGATGCTGATTTCTTTCTTAGGCAGTGTGAAATCAGGCAGACCGTATATTCCGGTCGATATCTCAATACCTGTCGAGCGTATCGTCTCAATTATTGAAAGCTCAAAAGCCAGTCTATTGATTTGTGCAAATGAGCAGAATGTATTAGATGTAGAAGAGCACATTGAAGTGAAGAGTGCGGCATCGCTTTTAGCACTTGAAAAAGAAGCACCGCCATCCACGCAGTGGGTTCAACAAGATGATGTTTTTTACATCATTTATACGTCTGGCAGTACCGGAAAACCGAAAGGCGTTCAGGTAACAGCCAATAATTTAGAAAGCTTTACAGATTGGATGTGCCGTGACTTCCCAATTGGTGAGGGACGCACATTCTTAAATCAAGCACCATTTTCTTTTGACTTATCAGTGATGGATCTTTATCCAGCGCTTCAATCAGGCGGCACGCTTTACTGTTTAGTAAAAGATCTCGTCAATAAGCCAAAGGATATGTTTGCAGCACTTGGTCAATCTGACGTTGAAGTGTGGACATCAACACCTTCTTTTGTGCAAATGTGCTTAATGGACCCTTCCTTTACAGGGGAGCTTTTACCTGAGCTGAAAGTTTTCTTGTTCTGCGGTGAGGCGCTTCCTGTAGCTGTAGCAAGTGCACTTCTGGAGCGTTTTCCAAAGGCGCAGGTCTTTAATACGTATGGTCCGACTGAAGCAACTGTTGCGATCACATCAATTGAAGTCACGCAGGCGATTCTTGATCAGCACGATTCTTTACCAGTCGGCTATGCCAAACCTGATACAGACATCGTCATTTTAGATGAAGAAGGCAAGACACTTCCTGATGGTGAAAAAGGGGAAATTGTCATCGTGGGCCCAAGCGTCACGAGAGGCTACTTAGGTGAACAAGCCTTAACGGATAAAGTGTTCTTTGAATACGAGGGACGCCCTGCTTACCGTACAGGTGACGCAGGTGTGGCGCAGGATGGATTAATTACGTGCCATGGCCGTCTCGACTATCAAATTAAGCTTCATGGATATCGGATGGAGCTTGAAGAAATTGAATATCATGTGAGCGAGACAACCTATGTCAATGCTTGTGTGATTGTGCCATTCCAGCCAAACGGTCATGTCGAGTACTTGATTGCAGCGATTGTTCCAGCAGCTCATCCATTTGAAAAAGAGTATCAGCTGACAAGTGCGATTAAGAAGGAAATGGCGGATTCACTGCCAGCGTACATGATTCCAAGAAAATTTGTGTATCTTGAGCAGCTGTACATGACGCCAAACGGGAAGGTTGACCGTAAGAGAATCGCGAAAGAGGTTCTTCTATGATTCCGTTTAGTTCATTCTTTTTCTTCATTCTAATTGGTATTCTTCTTTTGCCGACGATCATTCTTGGTCTTCGCGGCAAAAGAATGCAGGGCTACAACATGTTTGCAACGGTGGTGGCGCTGGCACTTATTTTCTCAAAGGATGCCCATGGCGCGCTGCTGCTCTTCTTGTTCACGGTGTGGCAAGTCTTCATCATCCGCCTGTACCTTGCATATCGGTTAAAGGCGAATCAGGCATCTGTTTTCTATGCAGCAGTGGTGGCATCTATTTTGCCGCTTGTGCTGTCAAAGATTTTACCGTTCTTTTTAACTCATCAGCCGCACCAGCCGGCGCCAATGAACTGGCTGAGCTTTTTGGGAATCTCATACTTAACATTTAAAGGTGTTCAGTTAATTATCGAGACAAGAGACGGCTTGATTAAGAAGAAAATTCCGATTCACCGTTTGGTCTATTTCATTGTCTTTTTCCCGACGATTTCATCAGGTCCGATTGACCGTTACCGCCGATTTGAAAAGGATATGGATACGCCGCCTGAAAAAGAAGCATACAGTGATCTTCTATATGCCGGTATTCATAAAATTTTTATTGGCTTCTTATATAAGTTCATTATTGGCTATCTGATTCACACATATATTCTGATGAATATCCATCACATTAGCAGCAGTCACTTTGTTCAGCAGTTAACATATATGTATGCTTACAGCATGTATTTGTTCTTTGACTTTGCTGGATATACAGCATTTGCTGTAGGTGTGAGTTATATGATGGGGATTAAATCACCAGAGAACTTTAATAAACCGTTTATCAGCCGAAACATTAAAGACTTCTGGAATCGCTGGCACATGTCCCTGTCCTTCTGGTTCAGAGACTACGTGTTTATGAGATTTGTGTTCTTTATGACTAAAAAGAAGTGGATCAAGAACCGAATGGCTGTATCAAACATTGGGTACTTTGTCCTATTTCTATTGATGGGTGCTTGGCATGGTCTTGCCCTTCAATATATTATTTACGGACTATATCATGCAGTTGTCATGTCCGGTTACAATTTATTTGAGAAATGGAATAAAAAGCACAAGTGGTGGCCGGATAATAAGGTCACAATGGTTGTGTCGATCATTATTACATTCCATGTGATTTGTTTCGGATTTTATATTTTTTCAGGAAAACCATTTCATCATTAATGATTAAGGGAGTAGAAAATTATGGAATTTAAAAATCAAGTATACGGTATTATTGCAGAGGTTTGTCAGGATGACGTTGTGAAAGAAAATCCAGAGATTGCGATTTTTGAAGAAGGTCTTCTTGATTCATTTGGTACAGTAGAACTGCTTATGGCAATTGAAAGTCAACTCGGAATCACTGTTCCGATTACAGAATTCGATCGTGATGTGTGGGATACGCCGAATCATATTGCTGAGCAGCTGGCAGAGATGAAGTAATGAAAAAGCGTTTTTTTGGGCCGCTTATTTTAGCGGCTGTTCTATTCATTGGTGTTCTTCTTGTACCAAATGCATGGCTCTCACACCTGATCCCAAAAGACAAATTACAAAAGTCAGCCACAGAATTAGATCCAGGGATGTTTCAAGGGCTCTATTTACAAGATGAAATGCTAAAAGATCCAACTTATTTGCCGATCTATGGATCTTCTGAACTATCACGTTTTGATCCATATCACCCTTCGAATTTCTTTCATGAGAATCCTCAAGGGTTTACACCTTATCTTATTGGAAAAGGTGGATCGCAATCATTAATTCATGCGATGAACTTCGCAGCGCATATGGATGAATTAAAAGGGAAGAAGCTTGTATTTATCGTGTCTCCGCAGTGGTTTGTGAAATGGGGATCTGACGAGAATCACTTTGCACCTAACTATTCAGCGCTTCAAGCGCTGAATCTCGCCTATAATAAAGAAATTGATCCAACTGTGAAAAAAGAACTGATTAAAAGAATCATGAAGTTTAAAGCAGTCAAAAACGACATGGTGATTACAGAGCTTTTTAAAGCAGAGCTATCTGGGAACAAGTTCGCTTATGGCGCGATTTCTCCTATTGCGAAAATGTATTATGGTATGCTTCAAAAGAAAGACATGTACTATACGATTGGATCGGGGCATGCGCGCAAGCTTCAACCGTCTCCTTCAGTCAAAGGAAAAACATGGGCTGAGCTTGAAAAAGAAGCGAGCATTTTTGGTGCGAAAAGAGCAGGGGACAACCCGTTTTATATTAACCAAAAACTGTTTGACCACAAGCTGAAACCGATTATGAAAAAGATGAAGGATTCCCGTGAAGGTCATTCTTATGCGGAATCACCAGAATACAAAGATTTTCAAATCATGCTGGATATTTTAAAACAGGCAGGGGCGAAGCCTTTGTTTGTGACGATTCCTGTCAACGGAAAGTGGTATGATTACACCGGTTTTCCGAAAGAAGGCCGTACAGGTTATTATGAAAAAATCAATCGTCAAATTCGAGATAATGGGTATGAAGTCGCGGATTTGACTAAGCATGAGTACGATCCATATTTCTTTAAAGATACGATTCATGTGTCTTATAAAGGATGGGTGTACATCGATAAGGCAATTGAAAAGTTTTACAAAGAGCAGTAGAATGCAGCAGCTTTCTGCTGCTTTTTGTTTGTCGAATCAGCGGATATCTTGTATAACTGAGGGAAAAGGGCTATGCTGTAGATGGAGGCGATATGATGAATCGTTCTGAGAAAAAAGAACTATTAAAGCGTTCAAAGAAGCATTTTAATGATCATGCCTTTTGGGAAAAGTTAAAAAAGACGGCACAAAAAGCTGGTGTCTCTCTTGTCTATGCTGTGCTATTACTTTACTATACATTGCAAAAACCCGAAGTGCCGGTCAAAGCAAAGACCTTGATTATTGGAGCACTCGGCTATTTTATCCTTCCACTTGATCTCATTCCGGATACATTGATTGGCGTCGGCTACACAGATGATTTAGGAGCCATCACATTTGCTTTGCTTCAAGTAGCGATGTACATTGATGATGATGTGAAAGGGAAAGCAAAAGACAGGCTGTCAAAATGGTTCGGTGAAAAAACGGATACGTCTCTGATTGATCAAAAGCTTGAGGATGGCGGTATGCCGTCTGCATGAAGAAAAGCCTCCGTTATTGGAGGCTTTTTTCTTTACCCTAAAAATTTCACGCAAACTGGATGAGGGACGGTAATGTCTGATTGTAAGACAGTGAGACGTCCTGTTTCTTTGTCGCGTTTGTATAACACAAGATTGCTAGATTCTTGGTTTGAACCGACGAGGAATTCTTCTGTTGGATCAAGCACAAAATCTCTAGGCCAGTTTCCTTCAGAAGAAGCAATCTCGACTAGGCTTAATTGGCCGTCATCATCTGCTTTAAAAATCGCAATGCTATCATGACCGCGATTTCCTGCATAAACAAATTGTCCGTCTGAAGAGACATGAATGGCACTGCCTTGATTGTTCTCTGTAAAATCGCTTGGAATGGTCGCGATTGTTTGGATCTCTTCAAAATGACCATCTTCAAAGTAACGAAGCACAATGACCTCTGAGCTTAGCTCTGTCATTACATATGCCACAGGTTTCGTTGGGTGGAATGTGATATGACGAGGTCCGCTGCCAGGCTTTGTTTCAAATGTATGAGCAAGCTCAAGTTTGCCGTCTTCTTTCTTATACGTATAAATTCCATCTGTTCCAAGGTCAACAGCTACTGCAAATTGTTCATCTGGCGTGAGACCCATAAAGTGAGTGTGCGGTTTTTCCTGACGATCTTCGTTAGGGCCAGTTCCTTCATGCTGCGCCTGTGACAGCGTGCGGATCACTGAGCCATTTTCAGCATCGATTTCATACATCTCTGCTGTCCCTTTATGATAGTTCGCTGTATACGCCGTTTTCGTTTGACTGTCCACGCTGACGTGGCAAGGAGAAGCTCCATCGGCAAGCTCTTGGTTGATGAAGTGAAGTCTGCCTGTTGTTGAATCAATTTGATACGCAGCAAGGCCGCCCTGTGATCCTTTTTTCACAACAGCATAAACAAACTTTTGATCCTCTGACACGGTTAAATATGTAGGATTTTCAAGTTCCGCAGCGACTTCTACTTGCTCAATCTGCTGCTTGTCCGTATTTAATGTAAACGTATAAACGCCTTTACTGTCTCCCTTAGTATACGTACCGATATAACCTCTGATGTTAGCCATGTATTGCCCTCCTTCTATTAGATGCTCTCATTCTATCATAAATTCATAGGAAAACGCTTTAGAAAGGCATGCCAAAAGAAAAAACAAAGTCAATGAAATCTCACAATATTCATCAAAAATCATGTGAAAAAATATCACAAAAGTTTTCTCAAAAGAAAAGCGTTCATGTAAAGTAAATAAATTGAAGAAAAAATACAAAAAATTTTAAGTTTTTTCATTCCTTGTCTAGCAAAGGTGTAAGCGTATACATTTAATTTTGATTAGTCTAAATTGTCTAATAATTTTAAAAATGCTGTTGACACTGTATGGAAAGCGGCGTAAGATGGGTTCAACAAAAGCTAAACAAACACGCAGTGCAAGCGAGAGACACTTCAATATAAAGTGTCTGAAAATTCAACTACTTTTTGTTTGAAAGAGAGGGTGCTCACTGAAAATGGAAGACCAAAAGGAACAGTGGATCTTTTTAAACGATGAACTCGTGAAAAAAGAGGATGCGAAAATTTCAGTTTACGATCATGGCTTCTTATATGGCGACGGTGTGTTCGAAGGGATTCGCGTATATAACGGAAATATCTTTCGAATGAAAGAACATTTAGACCGCCTGTATGATTCCGCCAGATCCATTATGCTGAACATTCCATATTCACTTGAGGAACTCACGGAGAAAATGATTCATACAGTTGAAAGGAACGGACTAAAGGATGCCTATATCCGCCTTGTCGTCTCAAGAGGAGCAGGTGATCTTGGATTAGATCCTAACAACTGCGGGAGAGCCAATACAGTGATCATTGTAGAGCCGCTGGCCATTTTTCCAAAGCACCTATATGAAACGGGTATCGATATTGTAACTGTTCCAACAAGACGAAATCGTCCAGATGTCCTTAGCCCAAAAGTGAAATCATTAAATTATTTGAATAACATTCTTGTCCGAATCGAAGCCCATATGGCCGGTGTGAGTGAAGCGCTGATGCTGAACGATCAAGGGTACGTGGCGGAAGGTTCTGCAGACAACGTGTTTATTTATAAAAAAGGCAAGCTTTATACACCGCCAGGTTATATCGGCGCACTTGAAGGCATCACAAGAAATGCCATCATGGAGATTGCAGAAGACTTAGGATACGAAGTGAAAGAAGAACCATTCACAAGACACGATGTGTATACAGCTGAAGAAGTATTTCTAACAGGAACCGCAGCCGAAGTCATCGCCGTTGTAAAAGTTGACGGCCGTACAATCGGTGAAGGGAAACCTGGATTCCACACAAACAAACTTCTTGAACAATTCCGCAAGCGAGTAGTTGAAGAAGGAGAAAAAGTCGTTTTTGCAGATGAAAACATTCATGCAAGCTAAATAGATATCGATAAACGTTGAAGAGGACTAGTAGCTTTAGAGTCAGTATCTACAGAGAGCCGGTGCTAGCTGGAAACCGGTGTTACTTTCTAAAGTGAACTCACCTCTGAGTGTCTGCTTGAAATGATAGTAGGGCAGACCGAGTGACATTGCTCACTCGTTACCAAAATGGACGAAAGATGTCCATGAGACGGCAGCAGGATATGCCGTGAACAAGGGTGGTACCGCGAAAAAACAAAGCTTTTTCGCCCCTTTGACCTAGTGAAAAGTAGTGTCATTGTGGGGTGAGAAGGCTTTTTTATATGGTCTCATATCTCTATCTTGAATAGAAAAGGGTGAAAGGACTTGACTGAAGCAAGACAAAGAGGAGGAAATCAAATGGGGACAAATGTACAAATGGAGACAGAAAAATCAAAAGCGCCACAAACGATGAACGGTGCACTCATGTTAATTGAAGCACTTAAAAGAGAAAAAGTAGAAGTCATTTTCGGCTATCCGGGCGGAGCGGTTTTGCCAATCTACGATAAAATTTACGATTCTGGTTTATTTCATGTCCTGCCAAGACATGAGCAGGGAGCGATTCACGCAGCAGAAGGATACGCAAGAGTATCTGGTAAACCGGGTGTTGTCATAGCCACATCAGGGCCGGGAGCGACAAACCTTGTGACAGGAATTGCAGATGCGATGATTGATTCACTTCCCCTTGTTGTATTCACAGGGCAGGTGGCAACGTCAGTCATTGGATCGGATGCTTTCCAAGAAGCAGATGTACTCGGCATCACAATGCCAATTACAAAGCACAGCTACCAAGTAAGAAATCCAGAGGAATTACCGGGTGTCATTAAAGAGGCATTCCATATCGCAACAACAGGCAGACCTGGTCCAGTTTTGATTGATATTCCAAAAGATGTTGCAGGCATTGAAGGAACGTTTGAATATGATCAGCCAATTGATTTACCTGGTTATCAGCCAAAAGTAGAGCCGAACTATTTGCAAATTCGCAAATTAGTAGAAGCTGTCAGCAGAGCGAAGAAACCAGTTATTCTAGCAGGAGCTGGCGTTCTTCATGGCAAAGCATCTGAAGAATTAAGACAGTATGTAGAGCAGCAGCAAATCCCAGTCGCTCATACATTGCTTGGACTTGGCGGATTCCCGGCAAAGCATCCTCTTTTCCTAGGGATGGCCGGTATGCATGGCACATATGCAGCGAACATGGCTCTTCATCAATGTGATCTGCTTATTTCAATCGGAGCAAGATTTGATGACAGGGTAACAGGCAACCTCAATCATTTTGCGAAACATGCGAAGGTGGCTCATATTGACATCGACCCAGCGGAAATCGGCAAGAACATTCATACCCATATCCCGGTAGTTGGAGACAGTAAGCTCGTTCTTGAAGAGCTGATCAAGCAGGACGGGAAGCAAGGGGAATCAGACGAATGGAAAAATCAATTAGATCAGTGGAAGGAAGAATATCCACTCTGGTACGTTGAAAACGAAGCAGAAGGCTTTAAGCCTCAAAAGCTGATTGAATACATTCATCAATTCACAAAAGGTGAAGCCATTGTCGCAACTGATGTCGGACAGCATCAAATGTGGGCGGCGCAGTTCTATCCATTTGAAAATGCAGATAAGTGGGTAACATCTGGAGGTCTTGGCACAATGGGCTTCGGATTACCAGCAGCCATCGGCGCTCAGCTGGCTGATCAAGAGGCAACTGTTGTGGCAATTTTAGGAGACGGAGGTTTCCAAATGACCCTGCAAGAACTTGCCGTTATCCGTGAGCTGAACCTTCCAGTCAAAGTGATTGTACTCAATAATCACAGCCTTGGAATGGTAAGACAATGGCAAGAAATTTTCTACGAAGAACGCTACTCACATTCTAAATTTTCAGAGCAGCCAGACTTCGTCAAATTATCTGAAGCTTATGGCATTAAAGGAATCAGAATCTCATCAGACGAAGAGGCGAAAGAAAAGCTTGAAGAAGCCTTAACCTCTAGAGAGCCTGTTTTCATCGATGTCAATGTAGCGAGAGATGAAAAAGTATTCCCGATGGTAGCACCGGGGAAAGGACTTCATGAGATGGTGGGGGTGAAACCTTGAAAAGAATTATTGTGTTGACTGTATTAAATCGATCAGGCGTACTGAACAGAATCACAGGCCTCTTTACTAAAAGACACTACAACATTGAAAGCATTACGGTCGGCCATTCTGAGATTCAAGATGTATCACGCATCACGTTCGTCGTCCATGTAGACCAGGAAAAAGACATCGAACAGCTGACAAAACAGCTGAACAAACAAATCGATGTTCTGAAAGTAACAGACATTACAAACCAATCAATCGTTCAGCGAGAGCTGGCTTTGATAAAAGTCGTATCTGCACCAGCATCAAGAATGGAGATCACGGGGGTCATTGAACCTTTTAGAGCTTCTATTGTAGATGTAAGCAGAGAGAGTGTCGTCATTCAGGTGACAGGTGAGTCTTCAAAAATTGAAGCACTCATTGAATTACTTAAGCCATACGGCATTAAAGAAGTCGCCAGAACTGGCACCACGGCCTTTGCGAGAGATAATCAGCAAAAGCCGCAAACAAATAAAACAATTTCAATTGTCTAAACAAAAGGAGAGAGTCAAATGGTAAAAGTATATTATAACGGTGATATTCAAGAAAACGTATTAAATGGTCAAAAGGTAGCGATCATTGGCTACGGATCACAAGGTCATGCACATGCATTGAACTTAAAAGAAAGCGGCGTAGATGTGATCGTCGGCGTAAGAAAAGGCGGATCTTATACAAAAGCACAAGAAGACGGTCATCAAGTATTTACAGTAAAAGAAGCAGCAGCACAAGCAGACGTAGTCATGGTACTACTTCCAGATGAGCAGCAAAAGAAAGTATATGATGAAGAAATCAAAGATCAATTAGAAGCTGGCAACTCACTTGTATTCGCACACGGATTCAACGTTCACTTCCATCAAATTGTTCCTCCAAGTGACGTAGACGTGTATCTTGTAGCTCCGAAAGGTCCAGGACATCTTGTGAGAAGAACATATGAGCAAGGCGCTGGTGTACCTGCCCTATTTGCTATCTATCAAGATGTATCTGGCCAAGCGAAAGACAAAGCACTTGCTTATGCAAAAGCAATCGGCGGAGCAAGAGCGGGCGTTCTTGAAACAACATTTAAAGAAGAAACAGAAACGGATCTATTCGGTGAGCAGGCAGTTCTTTGTGGAGGTCTTACTTCATTAGTAAAAGCAGGATTCGAAACGTTAACAGAAGCTGGTTATCAGCCAGAGCTTGCATACTTCGAGTGTCTGCATGAACTAAAATTAATCGTTGACCTTATGTATGAAGAAGGCTTAGAAGGCATGAGATATTCAATCTCTGATACAGCACAATGGGGTGACTTCGTATCAGGACCACGTGTTGTGGATGCAAAAGTAAAAGAATCAATGAAAGCTGTTTTGACTGATATCCAAAACGGAACATTTGCAAAAGAATGGATTGTTGAAAACCAAGTGAATCGTCCGCGTTTCAATGCAATCAATGCAAATGAAAATGAGCACCAAATTGAAATCGTTGGTAGAAAGCTTCGTGAAATGATGCCTTTCGTTAAACAAGGAAAGAAAAAGGAAGCGGTGAGCGTCGGTGCGGAAAATTAATTTTTTTGACACAACACTTCGAGATGGAGAGCAATCTCCAGGAGTGAACTTAAATGCACAAGAAAAGCTAATCATTGCAAAGCAGCTTGAGCGCCTTGGGGTTAATATCATTGAAGCGGGATTTCCCGCTTCATCCCGAGGGGATTTCTTAGGCGTACAAGAAATAGCAAGAACGATTAAAAGCTGTTCTGTAGCTGGTCTTGCACGATGTGTGAAAGGTGACATTGATGCTGCATGGGAAGCATTAAAAGATGGAGTGGAGCCAAGGCTTCATGTCTTTATTGCCACTTCTGACATTCACCTGAAGCATAAACTCAAGAAAACACGTGAAGAAGTCGTAGAACAGGCTGTCGCAATGGTGAAATATGCGAAAGAACGTTTTCCAGTTGTCCAATGGTCAGCAGAAGATGCGTGCCGTACAGATCTTGCTTTCTTGGCAGAAATTGTAGAAAAGGTGATTGACGCTGGGGCGAGTGTCATTAACTTGCCAGATACAGTTGGATACCTAGCGCCAAAAGAGTACGGAAACATCTTTAAATATATGAAGGAACACGTTCCAAATATCGACCGTGTCAACTTGTCCGCTCACTGTCACGATGATCTAGGAATGGCTGTGGCAAACTCACTTGCTGCCATTGAAAATGGAGCAGATCAAATTGAAACGGCTGTCAACGGAATTGGCGAGCGTGCTGGAAATGCCGCTTTAGAAGAAATTGCAGTAGCTCTTCATATTCGAAAAGACTTTTACCAGGTCGAATCAACGATTCAATTGAATGAAATTAAGCGTACAAGTGATGTAGTGAGCAAATACTCAGGAATGATTGTGCCGCGTAATAAAGCAGTCGTTGGAAACAACGCATTTGCACATGAATCAGGTATTCACCAAGATGGTTTCCTCAAAGAAAAAACAACCTATGAAATTATTTCTCCAGAGCTTGTCGGTGTGACAACAGATGTGCTTGTCCTTGGAAAACACTCCGGAAGACACGCGTTTAAAGACCGCCTGAAAACACTAGGCTTTAAACTAACGGAAGACGAAATCAATAAATTCTTTGAGACTTTCAAGAACTTGACAGAGAAGAAGAAAGAAATTACAGATGATGATTTGATCTCTATTATATTAGAAGAAAAAGTAGCAGACCGAAAAATCGGCTATGAATTTGAAAGTCTGCAAGTGCACTATGGAACAGAACAAATGCCAACAGCAACAGTTTCTCTGAAAAATCAAGAAACACAGGAAGTCATTCAAGAAGCAGCTACAGGTGCAGGCAGTGTAGAGGCTGTGTACAACACGCTTGAGCGCTGTATGGAAGAAAGAATTCATTTGCTGGACTACCGCATTCAATCAAATGGAAAAGGCAGAGATGCACTAGCAGAAGTATATGTCACTGTTTCAATAGAAGGAAAAGAAACAGCAGGACGCGGTGTAGCGCAAGATGTGCTTGAAGCATCGGCGAAAGCTTACGTCAATGCAGTAAACAGGCATTTAATCTTCAAATCAAATCTGATTGAAATTGAGAAACATCACGCGATCTCATAGGAAAGGAGGAAGGTTCTCATGAAAAAGAAAATTGCACTTTTGCCCGGCGATGGAATCGGACCGGAAGTCGTGACATCTGCAGTTGCTGTCCTTCAAGAGACGGCGGCTCAATTTAGGCACGAATTCGAATTTGAAACTGCGCTCATTGGCGGTATCGCAATAGATGAAAAAAACAACCCGCTTCCAAAGGAAACAGTAGATGTATGCAAAAACGCTGATGCGATTTTATTAGGAGCAGTCGGCGGACCAAAGTGGGATCAAAACCCGCCAGAGCTTCGTCCAGAAAAAGGCCTGCTCGCCATTCGTAAACAGCTGGACTTATTTGCAAACATCCGCCCTGTAAAGGTGTTCGATAGTTTAAGCGGGGCATCTCCGTTAAAACAGGATCACATTAACGGAGTCGATTTCGTCATCGTTCGTGAATTAACAGGCGGTCTCTATTTTGGTGAACCAAGCGAACGCTATACGGATGATGAAGGAAAAGAAGCTGCCGTTGATACGCTCCTTTATACAAAGGAAGAAATTGTCCGCGTATTAAAAGAAGCGTTCGATATGGCGTTAACGAGACGGAAAAAAGTGACGTCTGTAGATAAAGCGAATGTTCTTGCTTCTAGTAAACTATGGCGGGATGCGGTAGAAGAAGTTGCTGCTCAATATCCAGAAGTTGAATTTGAGCATATGCTCGTCGACAATGCTGCCATGCAGCTGATTTACAAGCCCGCTCAATTTGATGTCATTGTGACAGAGAATATGTTCGGCGATATTTTAAGTGACGAAGCTTCGATGATTACTGGATCACTCGGCATGCTGCCATCTGCTAGTTTATCAAGCACAGGTCTTCATTTATATGAGCCAATTCATGGTTCAGCACCCGATATTGCGGGGCAAAACGTTGCAAATCCTCTGGCAACCATTTTATCAGCAGCAAGCTTGCTTAGAACTTCCTTTGCATTAGAAGAAGAAGCGGCTGCAATAGAAGAAGCTGTCGAAGCTGTTCTTGCCTCTGGCAAACGAACAAAAGATTTAGCAGCAAAAGAGGGAACTTATCAAACGACTGAAGAAATCACTAATGCGGTTGTAGACGCACTCAAGCAGCGCGTGCAAACCATTGTGTAAATAGAATCTTGTGGAATTAGGTAGAGGGAGGAAAAGGGTTATGCCTCGAACAATCATCGAAAAAATATGGGATCAGCATGTAGTCAAAAGCGGCGAGGGAAAACCAGACCTTTTATATATTGATCTGCACTTGGTGCATGAAGTGACATCACCTCAAGCATTTGAAGGATTAAGACAAAAAGGGCGCAAGGTGAGAAGACCTCAAAACACGTTTGCGACGATGGATCACAACATCCCAACTGTGAATCGATTTGTGATCAAAGATGAGATTGCTAAAAAGCAAGTGAGTGCCTTAGAGCGCAACTGTGCGGAATTTGGCGTTCGTCTTGCTGACCTTTACAGTGTTGACCAAGGAATCGTCCATGTCGTTGGACCTGAGCTTGGATTGACACTTCCGGGGAAAACAATCGTTTGTGGAGATAGTCATACATCAACTCACGGCGCATTTGGTGCACTTGCCTTTGGGATCGGTACTAGTGAGGTTGAACATGTACTTTCTACACAAACACTTTGGCAGCAGCGTCCGAAAACGCTAGAAATTAGAGTAGACGGAAAGCTTCAAAAAGGGGTAACCGCCAAAGATGTCATTTTAGCCGTCATTGGTGCGCACGGCGTGAAGTTCGGCTCAGGTTATGTCATTGAATACACTGGGGAAGTATTCAGAAACATGACGATGGATGAGCGGATGACCGTTTGTAATATGTCAATTGAAGCAGGCGCAAGAGCAGGATTGATTGCACCTGATGAAGTCACCTTCGAATATTGCCGCGGCCGCAAATATGCACCGCAGGGTGAAGACTTCGAAGCAGCTATTAAAGAATGGGAAGAACTTAGAACAGATCCAGGTGCAACCTACGATAAAACCATTGTGTTAGATGGAAATCAGATTTCACCAATGGTTACGTGGGGAATTAATCCAGGAATGGTACTGCCTGTGGATGCATCGATCCCAGGACCTGAGGACTTTGCACAAGAAGATGATCAAAAAGAAGCGATTCGTGCTTATGAATACATGGGTGTCCATCCGCATCAGCGTATAGAAGATATTACGATTGAGCATGTCTTTATCGGCTCATGTACGAACTCAAGAATGACTGATTTACGCCAAGCCGCTTCTATGATTGAAGGACAAAAAGTAGCAGATCATGTCAGAGCGATTGTGGTGCCTGGCTCTCAAAGTGTCAAATTGCAAGCAGAAAAAGAAGGTCTTCATGAAATCTTCCTTGAAGCAGGATTTGAATGGAGAGAATCAGGCTGCAGTATGTGCCTTAGTATGAATAACGATGTGGTACCGGAGGGTGAACGCTGCGCGTCCACATCAAACCGTAACTTTGAAGGGCGTCAAGGGAAGGGTGCGAGAACGCATCTTGTCAGCCCGGCAATGGCTGCAATGGCTGCGATACATGGCCGCTTTGTCGATGTCAGGAAGTTTAATCAAGAGAAAACAGTCGTGTAAGGAGTTGTCATAGATGGAGCCTTTAGTCACTCATAAAGGAAAAGCCGCTGTGCTTAACCGTATCAATGTAGATACAGATCAAATTATTCCGAAGCAATTTTTAAAAAGAATCGAACGAACAGGATATGGCCGCTTTGCCTTTTTCGACTGGCGTTATTTAGCCGATAGCAGCCCAAATCCAGATTTCGAACTAAATCAGCCGATCTATGAAGGAGCATCCATTTTGATCGCAGGGGAGAACTTTGGCTGCGGATCATCTAGGGAACATGCTCCTTGGGCGCTTGATGATTATGGCTTTAAAATTGTCATCGCACCATCATTCGCAGATATATTTCATCAAAACTGCTTTAAAAATGGGATGCTTCCGATTCGCCTTGATTATGATGTGTGGAAAACCTTCGCTGCGTCATATGAGAACAAAGGGTATGAGATGACGGTTGATCTTGAAAAACAGCAGATAGAAGATCACGAAGGGAATATCACCCCTTTTCAAGTCGACCCTCACTGGAGAGAAATGCTCCTGAATGGTTATGATGAGATTTCATTAACATTACTATTAGAAGATGACATTCAAGCATTTGAAGAAAAGCGCAGCAGCTGGCTGCGCGCTTAAGCAACGAGAAGCTGTCCGCCCGAGGTGTGACGGCTTCTTTTTTGCATGAAAACCTCTCGTTACTTGTGTTTACTAATCTTCGTTGGTAAACTGATAAAAAATATGCGCCCGAAAGGAACGTAAGCATGAAGCATGACAAGAAGAAAGATAATGTCATTTTGTTTCCTGGTCTGAAAGAAAGACTGATTGAAAAAGGAATGGCAGCATTAAAAGATAAACAGTATCAAGAGGCGCTTCACTTGTTTTCAGAAGCAAAATCGTATGATGACGATGAAGAATCCGATATTCACCTCGGAATGGCCATTTGTTTTCTGGAGCTGGGTGAGCTGCAGGATGCAAAGCGTGTTTGTGAAAAAATGCTGCATGAAGGATATGGTCACTATTTCACTGTGCTCCAAGTGTATATGACGATCCTCATTCAGCTGAAAGAATATGAAGAAGTCAAACAGACGATTGAGGCTGTGCTCGAGGAAAACCATCTTCCGGCAGAAAGCGCGGAGCATTTTTACAAGCTGCTCGAATTTAGCAGAAAAATGATCGAATCACCTGAAGAGATTCTAGATGAAGATGAGGACGCCGGAAGTGAGATCAACATAGATGACATGCTAAAGCGGCCGGAAGAACAGGTACAGTTTATCCATTCGTTGAAAGACCGGAACATCACACCGCACATGGGTCTATTAAATACCATCTTACAAAACCCTGATGGGAACCCTTTGGTCAAATCAATGATCCTGCAGCTTCTGGCAGATCATGATGTGGCAAAGCCGGTTCATGTGACGAAATTCGGTGATTCTTTAACCCTTATTCCTTCTGAGGCTGTAAAGCCAGAGCAGATGCCGCTTCTCCAGCAAGTGCTTCGTATGCTCGATGACACGCTCGGCAATGAGAATCCGACCCTTTACCAAGGCGTGGAAGAGTTATGGCGCCGACACTTATTTGTGCTGTATCCATTTCTTCCTAAATACACAGATCCGAGTCTTTGGGCAGCGGCACTTCATAAAGTCGGCTATGAAATGCATGGGATCGAGATTGAACTCGAAGAATTGCATTTATTGTATGAATTTAACGAACGAGAGCTGAGAGAAGCTTGCACAATGCTGAAAGATATTGAAGAAATTTCTTATTTGTAATTTGTCGATTTAGTTGAAAGACGGACTTGTTATGTTATAATATAATGGTTGTATTTGTGCATATATAGTGCAGTTGTCAGATTCCAACGGTTGAAAGACGATATGTATAATCAAGTCAAATGTTGTATACATAATGCAAGCTTCTTAGCGGAGTGCGTGGTTTTTGATTGGACGAAGTCTTTATGATGCTTTAGAATGGAGCAACGCACAATCTGAATAGATTTTTGGAGGGAAACACACATGTCAGTAAAATGGGAAAAACAAGAAGGTAACGAAGGCGTTCTAACTGTAGAAGTTGACGCTGAAACATTTAACAAAGCACTTGATGATGCATTTAAGAAAGTGGTTAAGCAAGTATCGATTCCTGGATTCCGTAAAGGGAAAGTACCACGTGGTCTTTTCGAGCAGCGTTTTGGTGTAGAATCTCTTTATCAAGATGCATTAGATATTCTTCTTCCAGTTGAATATCCAAAAGCAATCGACGAAGCTGGTATCGAGCCAGTTGACCGCCCTGAAATCGATGTTGAGAAAATCGAAAAAGGCGAAAGCTTAATCTTCACTGCAAAAGTAACTGTGAAGCCTGAAGTAAAACTTGGTGACTACAAAGGTCTTAACGTAGAAAAAGACGACACAGCTGTCACTGATGAAGATGTACAAGAAGAGCTAAAAGGCATGCAAAACCGTCAAGCAGAGCTTGTTGTCAAAGAAGAAGGCGCAATCGAAAACGGCGATACAGTTGTTCTTGATTTCGAAGGATTCGTTGATGGAGAAGCATTCGAAGGCGGAAAAGCTGAGAACTACTCTCTTGAAGTTGGTTCTGGTTCATTCATCCCAGGTTTCGAAGAGCAATTAGTTGGTCTTGAAGCTGGCGCTGAAAAAGACGTAGAAGTTACATTCCCAGAAGAATACCACGCTGAAGACCTTGCAGGTAAACCAGCTGTATTCAAAGTGAAAATTCATGAAATCAAAGCAAAAGAACTTCCAGCACTTGACGATGAGTTCGCTAAAGATGTTGATGAAGAAGTAGAAACGCTTGCTGAATTAACTGAAAAAACGAAGAAACGTCTTGAAGAAGCAAAAGAAAACGAAGCAGAAGGAAAACTTCGTGAAGAGCTAGTTGCGAAAGCTTCTGAAAATGCGGAAGTTGACATCCCACAAGCGATGGTTGACACAGAGCTAGACCGCATGATGAAAGAATTCGAACAACGTCTTCAAATGCAAGGAATGAACCTTGAGCTTTACTTCCAATTCTCTGGACAAGATGAAGATGCGCTGAAAGAGCAAATGAAAGAAGATGCTGCTAAACGCGTAAAATCTAACCTAACACTTGAAGCAATTGCTGCTGCAGAAAACTTACAAGTGTCTGACGAAGAAGTGGAAGAAGAACTTTCAAAAATGGCTGAAGCATACAACATGCCAATTGAAAATATCAAACAAGCGATCGGATCTACTGAAGCAATGAAAGAAGATCTAAAAGTTCGTAAAGCAATTGATTTTCTTGTAGAAAACCGTTAATATGGTGCATAATAATAAAACAGGGCGCGAGTGACTCGTGCCTTGTTTTGTACAATTTTTGACTTATCATCGCTTCTTTTGGAAACGATAGTGTAAGTCGCATCTTTCTGTCATACATATTTCAATGTGCAGTGTTAGAAACACATCGTTACCGTCTTTTAGGAAAGTATGGTAAAATGCATACATACTGGACCCAGAAAGGTAGCTGACTGTTAGCTACAGGCAAGTGAAGAAGAATAAGGGGTGAAAGAATGTTTAAATTCAACGAGGAAAAAGGTCAATTAAAATGCTCGTTTTGCGGAAAAACGCAAGATCAAGTGCGTAAACTGGTCGCAGGACCTGGCGTATATATATGTGATGAATGTATCGAGCTTTGCACGGAAATAGTTGAAGAAGAGCTCGGCACAGAGGAAGAAGTTGAATTCAAGGATGTTCCGAAGCCTCATGAAATTCGGGAGATTCTTGATGAATATGTCATCGGACAAGACAATGCGAAAAAATCCTTAGCTGTAGCGGTGTATAACCACTACAAACGGATCAATTCAAACAGCAAGATTGATGATGTTGAGCTTTCGAAAAGTAATATTTCTATGATTGGACCAACAGGAAGCGGTAAAACATTACTTGCTCAAACACTTGCACGTATTTTAAATGTTCCATTTGCGATCGCAGATGCTACATCATTAACTGAAGCAGGTTATGTTGGTGAAGACGTAGAGAATATTTTACTAAAGCTGATCCAGGCAGCGGATTATGATGTAGAAAAAGCGGAAAAAGGCATTATCTACATCGATGAGATCGATAAAGTAGCAAGAAAATCAGAAAACCCTTCTATCACTCGCGATGTATCTGGGGAAGGCGTCCAGCAAGCCCTTTTGAAAATTCTTGAAGGAACAGTCGCTAGTGTACCGCCTCAAGGTGGACGTAAGCACCCGCATCAAGAATTCATTCAAATTGATACGACGAATATCCTCTTCATTTGTGGAGGAGCCTTTGACGGGATTGAGCAAATCATCAAACGCCGCTTAGGTCAAAAAGTAATTGGATTCGGTGCGGAAAATAAAGTCGAAGATCTTGAAAAAGAAGTCCTTCTATCAAAAGTACTGCCAGAAGACTTGCTTCGCTTCGGTTTAATTCCAGAATTCATCGGCCGCCTGCCGGTTATTGCAAGCCTAGAGCCGTTAGATGAAAAAGCACTTGTAGAAATCTTGACGAAGCCTAAAAATGCGCTTGTTAAGCAATATACAAAAATGCTTGAGCTTGACGATGTAGAGCTTGAATTTGAAGAAGATGCTCTTAGCGAAATTGCGAAAAAAGCAATTGAGCGTAAAACAGGGGCTCGTGGTCTTCGCTCGATCATTGAAGGCATCATGCTTGATGTCATGTTTGACCTTCCATCTCGTGATGATATTGAAAAATGTGTCATCACTGGTGCAACGGTTGCTGATGGTGAGCCGCCGCGTCTTGTGTTAAAGGATGGCACAGTCGTCAACAAAGATACAAAAACATCTGCATAAGAGAAGTTATCACTCCTGAATCATTTTGATTCAGGAGTTTTTTATTTATCGCAGAAGACGTGTTTATTCCGTCCAGCTCTAGGAAATACTAGCAGACAGAAACCAATACATACGATAGATGAAGGAGGGAGCACCGATTGAGCTGGACAGGAATCGTATTATTCATACAGCTGTTCTTTGGTATCGTCATCGGGCTGTACTTTTGGAACTTACTGCGAAATCAGCGCACACAAAAGGTGACGATAGACAAAGAATCAAAAAAAGAAATGGAAGCACTCAGAAAGATGCGGTCAATCAAGCTGAGTGAGCCTTTATCAGAGAGAGTCCGGCCAAAGGGATTTCAAGATATTGTAGGGCAGGAAGACGGCATTCGTGCTCTAAAAGCAGCGCTGTGCGGACCGAATCCTCAGCATGTCATTGTCTACGGACCCCCGGGGGTTGGAAAAACAGCTGCTGCCCGTCTTGTCATGGAAGAAGCGAAACGTCATGCTGATTCACCGTTTAAGAAAGATGCGGTATTTGTAGAGCTCGATGCCACAACCGCAAGGTTCGATGAACGGGGCATCGCAGACCCGCTCATTGGTTCCGTGCATGACCCGATTTACCAAGGGGCGGGAGCGATGGGACAGGCAGGCATTCCGCAGCCAAAACAAGGAGCCGTTACGCATGCGCATGGCGGGGTTCTGTTTATCGATGAAATTGGGGAACTGCATCCGATTCAAATGAACAAAATGCTGAAAGTCCTTGAAGATCGGAAAGTATTTTTAGACAGTGCCTACTACAGTGAGGAAAACACTCAAATTCCGAATCACATTCATGACATTTTTCAAAATGGACTTCCGGCTGATTTTCGATTGATAGGTGCCACGACAAGAACACCTGAAGAAATTCCACCAGCGATTCGATCGAGGTGTTTGGAAATTTTCTTTAAGGACCTTGACCAGCATGAACTGAAAATTGTCGCTGCTAAGGCTGTCCAGAAAATCCAAAAGGAATTATGTGATGAAGGGCTGAACCTGTTAACCTCTTATGTGAAAAATGGCCGTGAAGCAGTCAATATGGTGCAGATCGCCGCTGGAATGGCCGTCACAGAAAATCGAAAAGACATCACGATCGCCGATGTCGAGTGGGTCATTCACTCAAGCCAGCTGACACCAAGATATGAACAAAAAGTACCGGAAAAGCCAAAAGTCGGTGTAGTGAATGGTCTGGCAGTCTACGGACCAAACAGCGGTGCCTTGCTCGAGATTGAAGTGAATATATGTAAGGCACTCGAAAAAGGAAGTATCAACATTACAGGCATTGCAGAAGAAGAAAGCATTGGCAGTCAATCGAAATCCATTAGACGAAAAAGTATGGCTAAAGGATCAGTTGAAAATGTATTAACAGTGCTGAGAAACTTGGGCATACGGACAAATGAATATGACATCCATATTAATTTTCCAGGCGGTGCCCCTATTGATGGACCGTCTGCTGGGATTGCCATGGCGGCGGCGATTTTCTCTGCCATTCATCAAATCCCGATTGATCATCTGACAGCGATGACAGGTGAAATTGGATTGCAGGGTCAGGTGAAGCCGATCGGCGGTGTGATACCGAAGATTAAGGCGGCGAAACAGGCTGGTGCCACAACCGTGATTATTCCTTATGACAACCAGCAGTCGATCTTAAAAGAGATTGAAGGCGTCACCATTGTGCCTGTGAAGCACTTCCAAGAAGTGCTGGATCAGTGTTTGGTCAACCCGCCAGACGAGAAGAAAGATGGACTAGAAGAGGAAATGAAAAGAAAATCTGTTTAATCCCCATCACATATGGGGATTTTTTAGTGAAATAGATCTTTTTTTCTTTTTCAAGATAAAAAGAAAGGGTATACTACGGTAAGATCATCATTTCTCAAGTCTTTTACATTGTACAAGACTGAAACAGGTATATTATAATGATTCATACTAGTGACGGAGGTGTCAATCAACATGGCAGATGAAATCAAAAAGAATGTTCCGCTCCTTCCACTGCGAGGCTTGCTTGTTTATCCAACAATGGTCTTGCATTTGGACGTTGGACGCGAGAAGTCTGTTCAAGCTTTAGAACAGGCGATGATGAACGATCATATGATTTTTCTAGCAACACAGCGGGAAATTTCAATAGATGAACCAGGTGAAGAGGAAATTTTCAAAGTCGGCACCTACACAAAAATCAAACAAATGCTGAAGCTGCCGAATGGAACGATTCGTGTACTCGTTGAAGGCTTAAATCGAGCGCAGATCGAATCATACGTGGAGCTTGAGGACTATACGTCCGTCGATATTAAAGAATTGGCAGAAGAAGAATTAAAAGACGCAGAAGCAGAAGCACTCATGCGCACTTTGCTAGATCATTTTGATCAGTACATAAAAATTTCAAAAAAAATCTCAGCTGAAACATATGCAACGGTGACGGATATTGAAGAACCGGGGAGAATGGCAGATATCGTCGCTTCTCACCTGCCGCTCAAGTTAAAGGACAAGCAAGAAGTGCTGGAAACAGTGGATGTCAAAAAACGTCTGAATCGCGTCATCAGCTTAATCCACAATGAAAAAGAAGTGCTGGAAATTGAAAAGAAAATTGGACAGCGCGTCAAACGTTCAATGGAACGAACGCAAAAAGAATATTATTTGCGTGAACAAATGAAAGCCATTCAAAAGGAGCTTGGAGACAAGGAAGGAAAAACAGGCGAAGTCAGTTCATTAATGTCTAAAATTGAAGAGTCCAGCATGCCGGATTCTGTTCGTGAAACGGCGTTAAAAGAATTGAACCGTTATGAAAAAATTCCTTCAAGCTCTGCGGAGAGCTCTGTCATTCGAAATTATATTGATTGGCTGATCAATCTTCCATGGGGCATCTATACAGAAGATCGTCTAGATTTAAAGCTTGCAAGTGAAATTTTAGATGATGAGCATCATGGGCTGGAGAAAGTCAAAGAACGTGTGCTTGAATACCTTGCTGTACAGAAGCTGACCAATTCATTAAAAGGACCGATTCTTTGCTTAGCAGGACCTCCTGGGGTAGGGAAAACGTCACTTGCCAAATCGATTGCTAAATCACTTGACCGAAAGTTTATCCGTATCTCTCTTGGCGGTGTGCGTGATGAATCTGAGATTCGTGGACATAGAAGAACATATGTAGGGGCGATGCCAGGCCGTATCATTCGCGGGATGAGTAAGGCAGGCACTATGAATCCAGTGTTTCTTTTAGATGAAATCGATAAGATGTCCTCTGATTTTAGAGGTGATCCGTCCTCTGCGATGCTTGAAGTGCTGGACCCTGAGCAAAATCACAACTTTAGCGATCACTATATTGAAGAGACATTTGATTTATCGCAGGTGTTATTTATTGCCACTGCCAACAATTTAGCAACCATTCCAGGTCCACTTCGTGATAGAATGGAGATTATCACGATTGCAGGGTATACAGAGGTTGAAAAAGCAGAGATTGTGAAAGACCATCTTCTGCCGAAGCAGCTAAAGGAGCACGGATTAAAGAAAGGGAACTTGCAGCTTCGTGAAGCCGCGATTTATGATACGATTCGCTATTACACAAGAGAAGCGGGTGTTCGTGGATTAGAGCGTCAGCTTGCGGCCATTTGCCGAAAAGCGGCAAAAGCGATTGTGGCTGAAGACCGCAAACGCATCACAGTGACGGAAAAGAACTTATCTGAATTTCTCGGAAAAAGACTTTACCGTTATGGTCAGGCTGAAACGACAGACCAAGTGGGGGTTGTCACAGGACTTGCGTATACGACTGTTGGCGGAGACACTTTATCAATTGAGGTATCACTCTCGCCTGGTAAAGGCAAGCTCTTGTTAACAGGTAAGCTAGGTGATGTCATGAGAGAATCTGCACAGGCGGCATTCAGTTATATTCGATCCAAAGCAGATGAACTGAACATTGATCCTAATTTTAATGAAAAGCACGATATTCATATCCATGTTCCAGAGGGTGCGGTTCCAAAGGACGGGCCATCAGCTGGTATCACCATTGCGACGGCTCTTGTATCAGCACTCACAGGACGTCCTGTGTCAAAAGAAGTTGGTATGACAGGAGAGATAACGTTAAGAGGAAGAGTGCTTCCGATTGGCGGACTAAAAGAAAAAGCATTAGGCGCACATCGTGCAGGATTGAAAACCATTATTCTTCCAAAGGACAATGAGAAGGATATTGATGATATTCCTGAAAGTGTGAGAGAAGGACTAACCTTTATTCCGGTCTCACATTTAGATGAGGTGCTTGAGAAAGCGTTGGTAGGAGAGGGAAGATGAAAGTAACAAAATCAGATATCGTCATTAGTGCGGTGAAACCAGAGCAGTACCCGAGCGGCGGGCTGCCTGAAATCGCGCTTGCTGGACGATCAAATGTTGGAAAGTCCTCGTTCATCAACTCATTGATTAATCGTAAAAATTTAGCGCGTACGTCTTCTAAACCAGGTAAGACCCAGACGCTTAATTTCTACATTATTAATGATATGCTCCATTTTGTGGACGTTCCGGGCTACGGCTTTGCCAAAGTATCAAAAACAGAGCGCGAAGCCTGGGGGAGAATGATCGAAACGTATATTACAATGCGTGAAGAATTAAAAGCAGTTGTCCAAATTGTGGATCTGCGCCATAAGCCATCAGTAGACGATGTGAACATGTATGAATTCCTTAAATATTACGGAGTTCCCGTGATCGTCATCGCAACAAAAGCGGATAAAATTCCAAAAGGCAAATGGGAAAAACATGCGAAAGTCGTCAAACAGACGCTCGACATTGACCCATCAGATGAACTCATCTTATTCTCTTCTGAAACAAAAAAGGGAAAAGACGAAGCCTGGAATGCGATCCTTGCGAAAGTAAACGGTTAAAAAAAGCATCTGCGATGAGCAGATGCCTTTTTTATCTTTGTCTTCTTTTCAGCGTGATTTGAAAACCCTTGAAGTCTAGAAAGGACGAGTACTGGAGCGGAGCGAATTTGCTATTCGTGAGCACCAGCACGCAGGACTGACACAGAATGCGAGGGTTTGTCTTCACGCTGAAGGCATCTGCCATGAGCAGATGCTTTTTTATTGTATAAGTTATTTCCTTTTTAAAAATAATAAGAGGAGACTGACAGCAATCAGTACATAAGGCCAGTACAATTCAAAGCCAGAAGTAGGAATCGAAAGGGAACTTAGCTGTTTTGTAATTTGCTGAAAGAAATAAAGGAACAGACCGAGTGCGATCAGCACAACACTTTCAATACGATATTCTTTTTTCTGAGATGATTTCACAAAGAGTGCAAGTCCTACGATGAACACAATCATTGTAAATGTGTCTGGCCAGTGGTCCAATTTAGGCTGTAGAATAAAGTGTAGCGAAAGGCCTGTCATAAGCATACCGATAAACACATGAGCGCTTTCTTGCTCCTTCTTTCCTTGATATAAAAAAGCGAGACCAAAAAGCAGTACAAGTGTATACCATTTCTCTTGATCCTTCCAAATGTCAAATTGACCTCCTGAGAGAATGGCATATAGCGCTACAGCCAGTAAAGTAAGCGGCAGCAAAATGGATTTCTTCTTCAAAGATGTCACCTTCTTTTAAGCAGATCATTTGTCCGCACGCGCCAAATCTGGTAAATTGCTTGAAGTGATGATATGGCATAAACAGTGTCGAACATTTTTCTACTATATCACAACATTTTTGAAATCTGTTCACAATTTTTATCCAGTTAAAAATGAATATATGTTATAATCATTATAAATAATAAATTCTATATTGTAATTATTATAAATTAGACAGGGCGTTGGGGGTGCAAGCTGAAGTTATGCATATTCTTGTTGTGGGTTTAGATTATAAAACAGCCCCTGTTGAGATACGGGAACAGCTGAGCTTTGAACCGAGTGAGCTCGGAACAGCGATGTCCAAGCTTAAAGAAGAAAAAAGCATTCTAGAGAATATCGTCATCTCAACATGTAATCGAACAGAGATCTACGCAGTAGTAGATCAGCTTCATACTGGACGGTTTTATATAAAAAGATTTTTAGCCGATTGGTTCGGTTTAGAAAAGGAAGATGTCTCTCCTTATTTGAAGTTCTATGAAAACGATGGAGCGGTTGAGCATTTATTCCGTGTGGCCTGTGGACTTGATTCCATGGTCATTGGTGAAACGCAAATACTCGGTCAAGTACGCTCCAGCTTTAAAGTAGCTCAAGAGGAGAAGACCATTGGTACCGTTTTCAATTATTTATTTAAACAGGCGGTAACCGTTGCAAAGCGCTCTCATGCGGAAACGGATATTGCGTCTAATGCCGTATCTGTCAGCTATGCAGCTGTTGAGCTTGCCAAAAAAATCTTTGGACGTCTTTCTGATAAGCATGTCCTGATTCTTGGTGCGGGCAAAATGGGCGAACTGGCGGCTCAAAACCTTCAAGGTCAAGGAATCGGCCAAGTAACGGTCATCAATCGAACGTTTGAGAAGGCAAAGGAATTGGCGGGTCGTTTTTCAGGAGAGCCTAAGAGCTTAAACCAATTAGAAAAAACATTATCCGAAGCGGACATTTTAATCAGCTCAACGGGAGCGAAACAATTTGTCATTACAAAAGAAATGGTCGAAAGTGCGAATAAAAAACGGAAGGGCAGACCTCTATTTATGGTGGATATTGCTGTACCCCGTGATTTAGATCCAGCTATTTCTGAAGTAGAAGGTGCTTTTTTGTATGACATTGATGACCTTGAAGGTATCGTGGCTGCCAACTTAAAAGAGCGCCGTGCAGTGGCTGAGCAGGTTGAGCTTCTGATTGAAGCAGAAATTGTGGAATTTAAGCAATGGCTGAATACGTTAGGTGTTGTTCCGGTCATTTCTGCACTTAGAGAAAAGGCACTCACAATTCAAGCCGATACGATGCAGAGTATTGAGCGGAAGCTTCCAAACCTCACAAACCGTGAAATGAAGCTGTTAAATAAACATACGAAAAGCATCATCAACCAAATGCTGAAAGATCCTATCTTAAAGGCAAAAGAAATTGCCGCGGAGCCGAATGCAGAGGAAAAGCTTTTACTCTTTAAAGAAATCTTTGATTTACAGGTTGAAGATGAAGAGCAAAAGGTCGAATCTGCGCAGGTGGAGCAAGGATCATTTCAGCTGTTCAAACCAAATATGGCACAAGGCTTTGCTACAGTTGCCAGTGAGTGATTAAGCGATGATGGAATCCATTGTAGCGAGACTCAATGAAGCGACGATCTTAATCTATGCACTAAGTGTCTTGTTCTATTTCATAGATTTTCTTCAACACAACCGGAAGGCTGGAAAAATGGCTTTCTGGTTGCTTTCTATTGTCTGGCTGCTGCAAACAGTCTACATGTTCTATATTATGATGGAAACAGACCGATTCCCTGTGTTGAATGTAGCAGAGGGGTTATATTTTTATACGTGGGTGCTTGTGACACTTTCTCTTGTCCTCACAAAGGTATTGCGTGTTGAATTTATTGTCTTTTTTACAAATGTGATCGGTTTTTCCATGATGGCGATTCACACCTTTACACCATCTGACCTCCATTCAGCAGAACTAACGGGGAAGCTCACGAGTGAACTGCTCGTGATTCATATTACGATGGCGATTTTATCCTACGGTGCCTTTTCACTTTCATTTGCGTTTTCACTGCTTTATCTCTTTCAATATCGTTTACTGAAAAAGAAAAAATGGGGAAAATGGCTTCTGAGAATTGAAGACTTATCAAAGCTCGATCATATGGCGTACGTATTAAACATTATTGGTGTGCCAATGCTCTTGCTTAGTTTAATTCTTGGCATCATTTGGGCATATATTTCGTATGATACGTTGTACTGGACAGATGCAAAGGTGCTTGGTTCGTTTATTATGCTGTTTTTATACGGATTTTACTTATATATCAGATTGGTGAGAAATATGCAGGGCAAAATCGTAGCACTATGGAATGTCGCTTCATTTCTTGTGCTGATGATCAATTATTTTCTGCTTGGTAGCTTATCAACCTTTCATTGGTTTCAATAATGATGAGTCTTAAAGGCATTGTCGGGAGGAAGACGTATTGCGTACAATTAAAGTAGGTTCTAGACGAAGTAAGCTGGCAATTACACAAACAAAATGGGTCATTCAAAAGCTGTCTGAACTAAACCCTTCTTATTCTTTTGAAATAAAAGAAATTGTGACAAAGGGTGATCAAATTTTAGATGTGACCTTATCTAAGGTTGGCGGAAAAGGACTGTTTGTTAAAGAGATCGAGCAGGCGATGCTGAATCATGACATCGATATGGCGGTGCACAGCATGAAGGATATGCCGGCTGCTCTTCCGGAAGGTTTAGTGATTGGCTGTATTCCTGAGCGTGAAGATGTGCGGGATGCACTTATTTCGAAGGATCATCTGAGTCTCAGCGAACTGCCTAAGGGCGCAATTGTGGGAACGAGCAGCTTACGGCGCAGCGCCCAGCTTCTTCAGGAGAGACCAGATCTTGAGATTAAATGGATTCGAGGAAACATTGATACAAGATTGGAAAAGCTGAAAAATGAAGAGTATGATGCCATTATTTTAGCGGCCGCCGGTCTGTCTAGAATGGGATGGAGCAAAGAGGTCGTGTCGGAATTCTTATCTCCTGAGACGTGCCTTCCTGCCGTTGGACAAGGCGCGCTGTCGATTGAGTGCCGCGGGGATGATGAAGAGCTGTTGCAGCTTCTCGCCCAATTTACGAATGAATATACGAAGAAAACGGTCCTCGCAGAAAGAGCCTTCC
Organism: Bacillus safensis FO-36b; assembly: GCF_000691165.1. Lineage (GTDB taxonomy): Bacteria > Bacillota > Bacilli > Bacillales > Bacillaceae > Bacillus > Bacillus safensis. The sequence continues at coordinate 266,114 of NZ_ASJD01000001.1, forward strand.
TCAAACAAATGGATGGAAGCTGTCAGGTGCCGATCGCCGGCTATGCAACGATGAATGAGCATAATGAAATTGAACTAACAGGTCTTGTTGCATCTGCTGATGGGCACACGATTATTCGAGAAACCGTCACAGGCACCGACCCTGAAGCCATTGGAACAGCGTGTGCGAAGCAGATGGCCGATAAGGGAGCAAAGGATTTGATCGACAAGGTGAAAAAGGATCTGTCTCAATGAGCATAGGCAAATCGCTTTACGGACAGACGGTGCTTGTCACTCGAAATGAACGTCAAGCGGGCGTGTTTCAGCAAAAGATCGAAGCGCTGAACGGCCATGCGGTTTTAACCTCTCTTATTCGGTTTGAGCCTACGCTCACAAAAGAAAAAGCGCAGGCCTTTTTAAAGGACTTACAAAATAGCCATTGGCTTGTTTTCACGAGTGTGAATGGTGCGTCTTTTTTTCTCAACTACATAAAAGACCATCATTTACATAAGAGCTTAACCCATTTGAAAGTCGCTGCTGTAGGCGAGAAAACCTCTGCCTATCTTGAGCAGCACGGCTTGAAGGTGGATGTGGTGCCAGAACGATTTATAGCGGAAGAGCTGGCAGATGCATTACTTGATCATGTACGCCCAGGAGAGCGTGTGTTTGTAGCAAAAGGGCATCTGTCACGAGATGTGGTGAAAGAGACCCTCGTTCCGCTCGGCATAGAAGTAAAAGAATGGATTTTATATGAAACAGTCAAGGATGAGGAAGGAATTGCTGCACTTAAATCGGCAATGACGAAGCAATCATTTGATTTTATTACATTTACGAGCTCATCCACTGTTCATTCTTTTATGCATGTGATGGAAGCAGATGCAGCGATGCTGGCTGCATCTGACACCTGTTTTGTGACGATCGGTCCTCTGACAAAAGAGGCACTGCTTCAATACGGGATTTCTTCTGAAACCCCAGATACTTATACGATAGACGGAATGCTAGATTTAATGTGCCGTTTATCTGAAAGGAAGTTGAACCATTGATGAAATTTAACAGACACCGCAGATTGCGGACAAGCGCAGGAATGAGAGAATTAGTCAGAGAAACCTTTTTAAGACCATCTGATTTCATTTACCCGATCTTTTTTGTAGAGGGAGAAAATGTACGAAAAGAAGTCTCTTCAATGCCGGGTGTATATCACATTTCTGTAGACCTTGTGAAAGAAGAAGTTCAAGAGCTTGTTGATCTTGGCATCAAATCGATCATTGTATTTGGTGTGCCGGATCATAAAGATCATGTAGGCAGTGAGGCGTATCACGATCATGGCATTGTTCAAAGGGCAACGCTTGAGATCAAAAAGCATTTCCCAGAGCTCGTGGTCATTGCAGACACTTGTTTATGCCAATATACAGATCACGGACATTGCGGAATCGTTGAAGATGGAGAAATTTTAAATGATGAATCTCTTCAGCTATTAGCGAAAACTGCTGTCAGCCAAGCGCGTGCAGGTGCAGATATCATCGCGCCTTCAAATATGATGGACGGATTTGTTGTTGCTATTCGTGAGGCACTTGATGAAGCAGGCTTTATTCATGTACCTGTCATGTCATATGCGGTGAAATATGCAAGTGCTTTTTACGGTCCGTTCCGTGATGCGGCACATAGTACACCGCAGTTTGGAGATCGTAAAACATATCAAATGGACCCTGCAAACCGTTTAGAGGCTCTAAGAGAAGCGCAATCTGATGTAGAAGAGGGAGCTGACTTCTTGATTGTCAAACCATCTCTTTCTTACTTAGACATTATGCGTGATGTGAAAAATGAATTTACACTCCCTGTTGTTGCTTACAATGTGAGCGGAGAGTATGCGATGGTGAAAGCCGCTGCTCAAAATGGCTGGATTTCTGAAAAAGAGCTTGTTCTTGAAATGCTGACAAGCATGAAACGTGCAGGAGCAGAACTCATCATTACGTATCATGCAAAAGATGCAGCAAAATGGCTCTCAGAATAAAGAACGGATAGACAGGAGGACGTTGAAATGGGACGTAGCTATGAAAAATCAAAGCAAGCATTTGAAGAAGCACAGCATTTAATGCCTGGTGGTGTCAACAGCCCTGTACGTGCATTTAAATCAGTCAACACAGACCCGATTTTTATGGAACGAGGCAAAGGTGCCAAGATCTATGATATTGATGGGAATGAATACATCGATTATGTCTTATCATGGGGACCGCTTATTTTAGGACATACAAATGACCGTGTCGTTAAAAGCATTCAGCGAGTAGCGGAAAATGGGACAAGCTTCGGTGCTTCTACGTTAGTTGAAAATGAATTAGCTAAACTTGTATCAGAACGGGTTCCTTCAATCGAAGTTATTCGTATGGTCAGCTCTGGTACAGAGGCGACGATGAGTGCACTTCGTCTAGCTCGCGGTTTTACAGGCAGAAATAAAATTGTGAAATTTGAAGGCTGCTATCATGGCCACGGTGATTCTTTGCTCATCAAAGCGGGTTCTGGAGTGGCGACGCTTGGACTGCCGGATAGTCCTGGTGTTCCTGAAGGGACTGCAAGCAACACAATCACAGTACCGTACAATGATTTAGAAAGCATTCAAGTTGCTTTTCAAGAATTTGGAGACGATATCGCGGGTGTCATTGTAGAACCGGTTGCAGGAAATATGGGGGTTGTCCCTCCGCAAGAAGGTTTCTTGCAAGGACTGAGAGACATCACGGAGCAATATGGATCATTACTTATTTTTGATGAGGTCATGACAGGCTTCCGCGTGGATTATCACTGCGCGCAAGGCTATTTTGGCATCACACCTGATCTGACGTGCCTTGGTAAAGTCATTGGCGGCGGTCTTCCGGTCGGTGCTTATGGCGGAAGAGCGGATATTATGAGACAAATTGCGCCAAGTGGTCCAATTTATCAAGCAGGAACGTTATCTGGTAACCCTCTTGCGATGACAGCAGGCTTAGAAACCCTAAAACAGCTGACACCTGAGTCTTATGAAGAATTTAAACGAAAAGGTGACCGTTTAGAAGAAGGCATTTCGAAAGCGGCAAAAGCATACGGAATTCCATTAACGTTTAACCGTGCGGGTTCCATGATCGGATTCTTCTTTACAAATGAAGAAGTGATCAATTATGACAAAGCGAAAACAGCTGATCTTGCTTTATTCGCTGAATTTTACAAGGAAATGGCCGATCACGGCATTTTCCTCCCGCCTTCTCAATTTGAAGGACTATTCCTGTCAACAGCTCATACAGATGAAGACATCGAATATACAATTGAGACAGTGGAAAAGGTTTTTCAAAAACTACGTCGATAAAACAAAAGGCCGATATGGAGACATATCGGCTTTTTTGCATTGGAGAAAACCAATCATATTTTCACTCCCTCCCTCATACAACTGTATTGACATCTAATTTTATTTTTTAAGGATTAGATGAAAGGAGGACACCGACTTGTCTCAAAACAATCGATTACAGTTTTCGGTAGAAGAATCCATTTATTTCAAAAGCGGACAGGAAGTCAGTGAGCTGCTGTCAATTTCTCTCGACCCTGACATTCTCGTTCAAGAAGTGAATGATTATGTTTCCATTAGAGGTTCACTCGAGCTAACAGGAGAATACAACATAAATCAAGAGGAGCTATTGGGTGAATTGAGTTCCTTTCCAACATACAGGGAAGCAGATGAGGTAAAGGTCAGAGAAGACGGAACGGCGGAGCTTCTGCATCAATTTCCAGTCGATATCACCATTCCGAAGAACAAAATTAGTCATTTAAATGATGTGTTTGTGTTTATTGATGCGTTTGATTACCAGCTGACAGAGAATCGTTTGCTCACCATTCAGGCTGATTTAGCCATTGAGGGCTTGTTAGACGAGGAAACGCCTGAAGCGCCTGTAGAGGAGCCATATGAATTTGTCCATCGTCCTGAAGAGGATTATGGCGATATGGCCTACGATTATCAGTTGCAGCCGGAACAAGAAGAACAAGAAGAGCTGCAAAGCGAAGAACGTGAGCATGATGAGAATCAGCCTGTATTCCAACATGCCACGCGCGCGGAGCAAGAGGAACAGGCAGTACAGGAAGAACAAGAAGAACAAGAAGAACAAGAAGAACAAGAAGAACAAGAAGAGGAAGAAGAAATTAAGATAGAGCTGGTGAGGGAAGTAGCGGAAACGCCCGAAGAAACGCCCGAAGAAACGGAAGAATTAGAAGAACAAGAAGAGCCGGAACAGCCGGAACAGCCTAATAACCAAGAAGAAGCGGTGGCGTCTGGCTATCGATCTATTCCTGAAGCTCAGGTGCAGGAACCGCCATTTTTTGAACCGCCAAAGCTTTTAGAAGAAGAGGACCGAGAAGATCCGTTCTTTGAAGTGGAAGTGAGAAAGGATCCGGAAGCTGCTGAAGAGCAGGAAGAAACGGTACAGTCGTATCCGGCTTTTGAAACACCTGCTGATCAAGTGGAACCTGAGCATGAGGCGCACGATGATGAATATCAGCTCGGGCGTTTATATGAACGGGAAGCACCTAAAATATATGAGTCAGCTCAAGAAGAAGAGGAGCTTGAAGAAGACGTGAGAGAAACGTCTGGCAGTGAGAACTCTCTTTATTTAACAAAGCTGTTCGCTAAGCAGGAGGAGGAAGATTTTTCCCGCATGAAAATATGTATAGTTCAGCAAGAAGATACGGTCGATCGTATTTGTGAGAGATATCAGTTGAATGTGCAGCAGCTTCTTCGCACAAACTCATTATCGATGGATGCGGAGCTTGAGGAAGGGCAGATTCTTTATATTCCTGAATATCAAAAAAGCAATGCATAGCAAGCGATGACTGACCGAGAAAATGTGGTGAGTGAACGTGGATGAAATCCAATCTGTCTTATACGAATACGGGCTTGAGGCTGAATATATTGAACCTGTCAGTCCTGCTGTCATCAAGGTCTATACAAAGCAGGGTGTATTTGCTCTGAAACGAGTAAAAGCCAGCCGGCATATGCAATTTACAGAACAAATGCTTGAACTGGAATCAAAGGGCTATCGCTCCTTTGTGCCGATTTATCGGACGAAGAGCGGTTCCTTTTTCTCAAGTCATCGGGAAAGCCGGTATGCATACTATTTGATGCCGTGGCTGACGAATGAAAAGAGAGAAGAGCAGGACGATAAGCATGAATATTTATTTCAAGAGATTGCAAGACTTCATAAGCGGACTGAAGTCATGATGGATATCACAGCGCAAGAGATAGAAGCACATTACACACAAATCAAGACCAAATGGGAAACAGAGAAAGACATGTATGAACGATTCATAGAGCGGGCAGAACAAACGTGGTATATGTCGCCATTTGAGCTGGCCGCTGCTATGTATTTTTCAGAGGCGATGTCTGCCAGTGAATTTGCGCTTGAACGTTTAGAAGATTGGCATGAAGAAATGACAGACAAAGAGACAACGCGTGTTGTGCTAAATCATGGACAGCTATCGATCCATCACTTTTTGTATAATGATGTAGGGACAGGACATTTCACCAATTTTGAGCGGTCTAAAAAAGCCGCCCCCATTTATGATCTTCTGACCTTTTACTTTCGGACATTCAAAACCTATCCCACGTCTTGTCCTGAATGCACTTCCTTGTTTTATACGTATCAAAAAGGAAACCCTCTTAGGGAGGAAGAACTGCATTTATTCCTAAGCTACCTCGCTTATCCGCAAGGTCTGTTTGATACGGTAAAAGCCTATGAAGCAGGCGGGCAGGATGAAATGGAAAGCTGCCAGCAGCTGTTAAGAGCGTATTGGCAGATGAAAAATTCAGAGCCGACTGTCATGAAGATTCACGAGATTGAGCAGGCTAGACGGCTTGAAGAAGAACAAAGTGCCTCGTCATCGGCGGAATGACGAGGTTATGCTGCGCTGGCTTTATATGGGCAGGTACATAATGATAAGTTTTTAAAACCAATCAAGGTGAAAGGCACAGACGAGAAAAATAAGAATACCTAGAATGAGGACGTCAAATGTCGTAGGGAAAATGATCGTACGAAATCCTTGAAATATAGCAATCGGGAGAACGACTTGGGAAGCAACTGCCCGAATTTGTCTCAGCCAGGGGGGAAGTGTGTAAGGATTGATCTTCTTCAAATCAAACGCCCTCCTTCTTCATTTTGTTATTATCATATGGGCAAAAGGGCGAAGGGTGCCTGCCCAATTTGTATAAAGAAGAAGAAAAGCGGAAAAGATGATTGACGAAAACAAAAGGCATTTAGTAATATTAATAAAAGATGAGTATGTGCTGATGAACGTGATATATCGTAAGCGTGGATCAGGAAGAGTACGAGCAAGACCCTAAAGAGAGGGAAGCCAAGAGCTGAAAGGTTTCCTAGGATGTACTTGTTTGGAAGGTCGCCTGTGAGCTTAATTTCTTGAATGAACAAGTAGAGAAATTCGGGAGAACCCCGTTATCCTTTAGAGTGTATGGGACACGTGTATGTGTCTCATGAAAAAAGGTGGTACCGCGAAAAAGCTTTTTCGTCCTTTTATAAGGATGGAAAGGCTTTTTTTTATGTTTCATCAGCCGAAAAAATGTGGAGGTTACACAAATGGGAACAAATAATCAAGAAATGCCAACAAAGTACGATCCAAATGCGATTGAAAAAGACCGCTATACGTACTGGCTTGAAGGGAAATTCTTCGAAGCACAAAATGACAAAACGAAAGATCCATATACAGTCGTCATTCCTCCACCAAACGTGACAGGAAAACTGCACCTTGGGCACGCATGGGATTCTACACTCCAAGACATCGTGACACGTATGAAACGGATGCAGGGCTATGACGTTCTTTGGCTTCCAGGTATGGACCATGCCGGTATTGCGACTCAAGCAAAAGTCGAGGCAAAGCTTCGCGAAGAAGGCGTAAGCCGGTATGACCTTGGCCGGGAGAAATTTGTAGAAGAAACGTGGAAGTGGAAAGAAGAATATGCAGATTTTATTCGGAGCCAGTGGGCGAAAATGGGCCTTGGCCTCGATTACTCCCGTGAACGTTTTACTTTAGATGAAGGTCTGAATAAAGCCGTTCGCCAAGTGTTTGTTCAATTGTATGAAAAAGGGCTTATTTATCGCGGAGAGTACATCATTAACTGGGATCCAGCAACGAAAACGGCACTTTCTGATATTGAAGTGATTTATAAGGATGTTCAAGGTGCGTTTTATCACTTGAGATATCCGCTTTCAGATGGAACAGGTTCAATTGAAATTGCGACAACAAGACCTGAAACTATGCTGGGGGATACAGCCGTAGCCGTACACCCTGATGACGAACGCTATCAGCATTTGATTGGAAAAACAGTGGTTTTACCAATTACAGGCCGTGAAATCCCAATCGTCGGTGATGACTATGTCGATATGGAGTTTGGTTCAGGTGCTGTGAAAATTACACCTGCTCATGACCCGAATGACTTTGAGCTTGGAAACCGCCATGGGTTAGAGCGTATTCTTGTCATGAATGAAGATGGCACAATGAATGCGAATGCACTGCAATATAAAGGGATGGACCGCTTCGAATGCCGCAAACAGCTTGTGAAGGATTTACAAGAGGAAGGCATTTTGTTCAAAATTGAAGACCACATGCATTCAGTTGGTCATAGTGAGCGAAGTGGAGCTGTCGTTGAACCGTATTTATCGACACAATGGTTTGTGAAAATGCAGCCGCTGGCAGACGAAGCCATTCATCTGCAAAAAGGAGACGATCAAGTTCAATTTGTTCCAGATCGATTTGAGAAGACATATTTACATTGGATGGAAAATATCCGTGACTGGTGTATTTCTCGTCAGCTATGGTGGGGACACCGAATTCCGGCTTGGTATCATAAAGAAACGAAAGAAGTATACGTTGGTCTTGAAGCACCAGAAGATATTGAGAACTGGGAACAGGATAACGATGTGCTTGATACATGGTTTAGTTCAGCACTTTGGCCGTTTTCTACAATGGGCTGGCCAGATGCAGACAGTGAAGACTTCAAGCGCTACTACCCAACCAATCTGCTTGTAACAGGCTATGACATCATTTTCTTCTGGGTATCCCGCATGATCTTCCAAGGTCTTGAATTCACAGGAGAAAAACCGTTTAAAGATGTCCTCATTCATGGACTCATCCGCGACGAACAAGGACGTAAAATGAGTAAGTCGCTCGGAAACGGAATTGATCCAATGGAGGTCATCGACAAATACGGTGCGGATTCATTAAGATATTTCTTAGCGACTGGAAGCTCACCAGGTCAGGATCTTCGTTTTAGCTTTGAAAAGGTTGAATCCACTTGGAACTTTGCGAACAAAATTTGGAACGCATCCCGTTTTGCTTTAATGAATATGGATGGTTTAACGTATGATGAGCTTGATTTATCAGGGGAAAAATCAGTTGCTGATCAATGGATTTTAACACGCTTAAATGAAACGATTGAAAGTGTCACACAGCTTGCTGACAAGTATGAATTCGGTGAAGTGGGCAGACATTTATACAACTTCATTTGGGATGATTTCTGTGATTGGTACATTGAAATGGCGAAACTTCCGCTTTATGGTGAAGACGAAGCGGCGAAGAAAACGACTCGTTCGATCCTTGCGTATGTATTAGATCAAACGATGAGGCTTCTACATCCGTTTATGCCGTTCTTAACAGAAGAAATCTGGCAGCATCTGCCGCATGAAGGTGAGTCCATTACTGTAGCGGCATGGCCTGAAGTGAAGCCGGAGCTTTCCAATGAACAAGCTTCTGCTGATATGAAGCTGCTTGTTGAACTCATTCGTTCTGTTCGTAACATTCGCAGTGAAGTGAACACGCCAATGAGCAAACAAGTTGAGCTTTACATTAAAGCATCTACGTCTGATGTTCAGGAACGTTTAGAGAAAAATCGTTCATATATTGAGCGCTTCACGAACCCAAGTGTTCTTGAAATTGGCACAGATGTTCCAGCTAGTGATAAAGCGATGACGGCTGTTATTTCTGGAGCAGAACTCATTCTGCCGCTTGAAGGCTTAATCAACTTGGATGAAGAAATTGCACGTCTGCAAAAAGAGCTTGATAAGCTGACAAAAGAAGTGGAACGAGTACAGAAAAAGCTTGGCAACGAAGGCTTTATGAAAAAAGCACCTGAAAGTGTCGTAGAAGAAGAGCGTGCGAAAGAACGTGATTATGTCGCAAAACGCGAAGCTGTTCAAAAGCGTATTGAAGAGCTGAAAGCATAAGGTTGAAAAGACGGCTCCTAATGAAATGGAGTCGTCTTTTTTGAAAATTTCGTATGAAATGAGAGATGACATTGTTTACAACCTATCATGAAGCGATTGAGTGGATTCACAGCAGACTGGCCTTTGGTGTAAAACCGGGTCTTGAACGAATGAAATGGCTGATGAACAGACTAGGCAATCCGGAACAAAGCATAAAAGCAATACATGTTGCAGGTACAAATGGTAAAGGATCAACCATTGCGTTTACGCGTTCTGTTTTACAGGCAGCCGGCTATTCGGTCGGAACCTTCACCTCCCCATTTATACTAACGTTCAATGAAAGAATCAGCGTGAACGGAGCGCCTATAGAGGATGAAGAATGGCTGAGTTTGGTGAATGAAATCAAGCCGCTTGTTGATGAATTAGATCAAACTGAGCTTGGCGCAGCAACAGAATTTGAAATCATTACAGCGTGTGCATTTGCTTATTTTGCTCATGTGCACCAAGTAGACTTTGTCCTCTTGGAAACAGGGCTTGGCGGAAGGCTTGATTCTACAAATATTGCTGTGCCAATCTTAACAGCGATTACGTCGATTGGTCATGATCATATGGCCATTTTAGGTGACACACTTGAACAAATTGCAGCTGAAAAAGCAGGCATTATCAAAGAGGGTATTCCGATGATCACGGCAGTTCACCAGCCTGAAGCTCTTGCTGTCATTCAAAACACAGCCAAAGAAAAGAATGCCGAATGTATTTCCTTACATGATACTTGTAGTTTTGATGAGCAGCAGCCGACAGAAACAGGTGAACGATTCACGTTACGCACATCAAAAAGGCGGTATCCTCAGCTTGAAACAGGATTAATTGGAACGCATCAAAGGCAAAATGCTTCCCTTGCTGTTTTACTCATTGAATGGCTGGAGCAAGAAGGCTATATTAGCGTGACAGAAGGGCAAATATATGAAGGCATTCGGCAGGCAGTTTGGGCTGGAAGGTTTGAAAAAGTCAAAGATCATCCTCCAGTGTATTTAGACGGTGCTCATAATGAAGAAGGGATCGACCGTTTAATTGAAACTGTGCAAGCTCATTTTTCTAGTAAACAGGTGCATATATGTTTTAGTGCTTTAAAAGATAAGCCGTACAAGCAAATGATTCAAAAGCTTGAAGCCGTTAGTTCTTCTATCCATTTTGTTTCATTTGATTTTCCAAGAGCCGAATCAGCTGAAAAGCTTTATGTATGCAGTCAGTTAGACGCAAAGTCTTATGATGATGACCCTCGTACAGTGCTTGAGTTCATTCAGAAAAAAAGTGATGATCCTTCAGCGGTGATTCTTGTGACAGGCTCTCTTTATTTTATTTCAGATATACGTAATCGTATGATCGGGTAACAAAAAAACGCAAATGGCTTCAATGCCTCTTGCGTTTTTTTCTTTTGATACGCAGAAGGGAAGTAAAATCATATTTTCGCTATGTGCTCAATGAATAGGGTCGTGGTAAAATCCGGTCTATCTTATTCTCGGAAGGGGTCACAATATATGATAGGCATTTTTGTGTTTCTTGCAGGCATCACTATGGGGTCGTTCTTTCATCTAGTTGGTGAAAGGCTGCCACTGAAGCGGTCTATTCTTTTTCCTCGTTCTCACTGCACAGTCTGTAAACAGCCGCTTTCCTTGCGCGAGATGATTCCGCTAGTTTCGTATGCATTATTGAGGGGGGCTTGTAAACATTGCGGCACTCGGCTGTCTTTGCTATATCCACTGATTGAGCTGCTGTCAGGCAGTCTTTTTTTGCTCATGTATAGAATCGCTGGTATTTCGTTTGAAGGTCTTTTTCTTGTGATTCTTTGTAGTTTATTTGTGATTGCTGTCGTGAGCGATCTCCTTTATATGAGGGTGCCAAACGAGCTGTTTCTCTTCTTTTTCCCTCTTTTCGTCATATACCGCACGCTTGAACCTCTTCTTATTTGGTGGGAAGGAGCGGCTTCGCTTCTTTTTTGCTTTCTCTTGTTTTATAGTTTAGATCGTTTCAAGCCAAATAGCATGGGCGGAGCTGATATCAAGCTGTTCGGAGTGCTTGCATTTTGCTTAGGATTCAAGCCATTCCTTCTCATTCTTTTCCTCTCGTGTATCGCTGGAATCGTCTATGCGAAGGTTTTTTCCTTTCGATTAGATGAGCCATTTCCCTTTGTTCCTGCGATCTCTTTTTCTTTTTGGTTGTATCTCTTTGGAGCTCATGTCATGCTCTCATTCACCGGGTCGACCGGTTGAAAAAATTGGCGAACACTTTTTTTCCCTGCCGACAAAAGTCTTGTTCTTTTTTTTATCCGCTATGTTAAAGTGTGAAACAGAAAGAAGGACGGGTTACATTCGCGCTGATTCATTGGACAAAAAGGTCTTTCTTACAAACAATGTCAGAAAGCGGGGAATGACAGTGAAAAAAAGGCAGGCAAAAAAACAGGGATTAAAAGTCAATATTAATGGCAAAGAAGAAATGCTTCATGAAGATGACCATCAGCCGCTAAAACAACAAGAGGATGATCAAGTGACGTTTTCGAATTGGGAGGAAAAAAGGCAGTCAGAACTGGAGACTGCTGCTTCCGAGGAAGAACCGGCTAAACCGAAAGAAGAAGATTTCCAGTGGGATGATGCAGCTGATCATATTTATCATTCTGATCCAAAGGTCGTCACACCTTATCAAAAGAAAAAAGGCTCCTTTGATCAGAAGTTCGGTAAAAACCGCGGCCCGTTTAAGAGAGTGATGACAACGATTGTGTTTGCAGTGGTTCTTGGGACAGGCCTAGGTGTGTTTGCACTTAGCTTAAGTCAAGATGGTAATCAGAATCCATCAGGGGGAGATATCAGCGTTTCAGCTTCCGGAAATCAATCATCGATGAAAGCGGGCGGGGATGCGCCGCCAGCAGATACTGCTGATGAATCAAAAGAGAATAAAGATGAAAAAAGCGCCTCTGGCAGCTTTTCAACATATGTTGTACAGGCTGGAAAGTTTTCCTCTGAAAAAGGAGCAGATGAATTAGTTGGCAGTTTAAAAGAAGCAGGATATGCGGGGAAAAAGGTCTCAATGGATGATGGCTATTATGTTATTGCCGGGCTTGCGACAGAACAGGGCATGACAAGCGCTGTTGGGAAGAAGCTGATTGATCAGCACTTTGAGGCGTGGGGAGGCAAGGAGCTCTCATTTCAAGTACCGGAGGAGCTGACTAGTTTAATAGAAAAGGCATCTGTTTTATCCTCTAAGGTCATTGCAGGGGATGATGTGGATCAAAAGGACGTTGCGCAGCTGATCTCTGAGCTTGAAAGTGCCAAAACAACGGACGCACCAGCTAAAAGCAGTTTGCTGAAAGCGGTGCAGCTGTTAAATGAACCTACTGCTGAAAACGGGTGGAAATCTCAGCAGGCACTGCTTGATCAATTAAATACGTAAAATCATATTTTAAGAAACCAAACTAGTCAAAAAATGACTAGTTTTTTTCTTTTGCATCCAACATAATGATGAAGGAACATGAAAAATGAATTTTCGTAAATTGTCGGTAAGATGTACATTTGATAGGATGAATGGGTATCTTACTTCTTAGGCTAAACCCTGAAAGGATGAACAAACATGAACCAATTGATTCTCGCATCTCAATCCCCTAGAAGAAAAGAATTGCTTGATCTAGCAGGGTTTTCTTATGAAATTCAAGCAAGTCAATTAAAAGAAGAAATAAATCGAAACTTTTCTCCTGCAGAGAACGTCCAATGGTTGGCAGAACAAAAAGCAAGTGATATTCAAAGATTATATCCCGAAGCTGTGATTATTGGTGCAGATACGATTGTTGCAATTGACGGCAAATGTCTTGGGAAACCAAAAGACAAGGAAGAAGCGGCCTCAATGCTTCAATTATTGTCAGGAAAGACACATCAAGTCTTGACTGGTGTCACGATTCAGTCAGAGAATAGAAAAGAAACATTTTATGAACAAACAGAAGTGACGTTTTGGACACTTGCGCAAAATGAAATAGACCGCTATATCGAAACGGGAGAACCGCTTGATAAAGCGGGAAGCTATGGCATTCAAGGAAAAGGCGCACTGTTTGTTCAAAAAATAGATGGTGATTATTTTTCCGTTGTCGGTCTCCCTATTGCCAAAACAGTTAGAGTGCTCGAAACATTTGGAATCACCCCTTTTTGATGACAGGAAGGAATCTAAAAGGAGTGGGCATCATGAACGATTTCCCTATGTTGCTAAAGCATTTTCCTCAAGATGAAAAGCCGAGAGAACGATTTATGAAATATGGTCCCGGCAGTCTGTCAAACCATGAACTTGTTGCGATTCTTTTAAGGACAGGCACAAAAAAGGAATCAGTTCTCCAAATTTCTGCAAGACTTCTGCAAACATTTGGCGGTCTTCGCTCTGTAAGAGAAGCCTCAATTGAAGAAATGTCGAAGATTCGAGGAGTTGGAAAGGCGAAGGCGGTCTCTCTATTAGCTGCTTTAGAACTCGGCACTAGATTACACCATCAAACGACGGACAACCGCTATGTGATCCGCACACCAGAGGATGGGGCAAAATATGTGATGGAAGATATGAGGTTTTTACAACAGGAGAATTTCGTTTGTCTTTATCTCAATTCAAAAAATCAAGTTCTTCATAAACATACTGTGTTTATTGGAAGTTTGAACTCATCCATCGTTCACCCGCGTGAAATTTTCAAAGAGGCGTTTAAACGTTCGGCTGCTTCATTTATATGTGTGCACAACCATCCATCTGGAGACCCGACGCCGAGCAGGGAAGATATTGAAGTCACACAGCGACTTTTTGAATGTGGAAAGCTGATTGGAATACAGCTGCTTGATCATCTTGTCATAGGTGATCAAAAATTTGTGAGTTTGAAGGAAAAAGGGTATTTGTAACACTTTTTTTTTCAATGTTTTACGATATAATAGAGTTTATGAGTTTTTCCCTAAGGGAATTTTGGTTTAAGAAAGGAAGATACATACATATGTTTGGAATTGGTACAAAAGACCTTGGAATAGATCTTGGAACAGCGAATACGCTTGTTTTTATTAAAGGAAAAGGCATTGTTGTGAGAGAACCTTCGGTCGTAGCCTTGGAAACTGATACGAAGTCTATAGTGGCAGTCGGAAATGATGCTAGAAACATGATTGGCCGTACACCTGGTAATGTTGTGGCATTACGCCCAATGAAAGACGGAGTCATTGCAGATTACGAGACGACAGCAACAATGATGAAATATTACATTAATCAAGCATTAAAAGGCAAAGGGCTTTTTGCTCGTAAACCTTACGTCATGGTATGTGTACCATCTGGTATTACAGCTGTAGAAGAGCGTGCAGTCATTGATGCAACAAGACAAGCTGGTGCACGTGACGCATACCCGATTGAAGAGCCATTTGCTGCGGCAATTGGTGCTAACCTGCCTGTATGGGAGCCAACAGGAAGTATGGTTGTGGACATTGGCGGCGGTACAACAGAGGTAGCGATTATTTCTCTTGGCGGCATTGTGACATCACAATCAATCCGCGTGGCAGGAGATGAAATGGATGATGCGATCAGCAGCTACATCCGTAAAACGTATAACCTAATGATCGGTGATCGTACGTCAGAAGCGATTAAAATGGAAATCGGTTCTGCGCAGCCTGATGTACATGATGAGATGGACATTCGCGGCCGTGACCTTTTAACAGGTCTGCCAAAAACAATCTCTATTACGGCAGAAGAGATTGCAAAAGCGCTTCGCGATACGGTGGAAACAATTGTCGATGCAGTGAAAATGACTCTTGAAAAAACCCCGCCTGAGCTGGCAGCAGATATTATGGACCGCGGAATTGTTTTAACAGGAGGCGGAGCATTGCTTCGTAATCTTGACAAAGTCATTAGTGATGAAACGAAAATGCCAGTCATTATTGCAGAAGACCCGCTTGACTGTGTGGCAATCGGAACAGGGAAAGCACTAGAACATATTCATTTGTTCAAAGGAAAATCAAAAGATAATCGATAATCGGTCGTAATTAAAGAGGTGTAAGACATGCCGCAGTTTTTTATGAATAAAAGATTAATGTTGCTCCTTGTCTGTGTCATCGTACTGGTGGCCATGATTGGTTTTTCAGTGAAAAGCGGCAGAGGTGCTTCATGGCCGGAAAAATTAGTGGGGGATACGACAGGCTTTTTTCAAGGTGTCTTTCATAAACCATCACAATTTATTGCCGGTATTTATGGGAACGTACAAGATTTAAAGAACACATATGATGAAAACGAGCGTCTTCGAAAAAAACTTGATGGACAAACCCAATATGAGGCGAAACTTCAAGAACTAGAAGATGAGAACAAAAAGCTTCGCAAACAGCTTGGCTATGTGAACTCTATTCGTGACTACACGCCAATTCTCTCAACTGTTATCGCAAGAAACCCATCTCTTTGGGATAGCTTTGTGATGATTGATAAAGGGAAAAAACAAGGCGTGGACAAAGATATGGCGGTCACAAATGAGAGTGGTGCGTTAATTGGGAAAATTGAAAGTGATAAGCTCAACAATTTTACTTCGACTGTAAGGTTGCTAAGCTCTACTGACCAAAATAATAGAATTTCAACGAAAATTTATGCGAAAAAGGGCAAAGAAGAACTCAATGGAATCATTAACGGTTATGACAGCAAGAAAAAAATGCTGACTATGAATATTCTGAAATCCGATGCAGATGGGGATGTCAAAAAAGGAGATCTTGTTGAAACATCTGGAGCAGGGGGCGTATTCCCGCAAGGCTTAACGATTGGTAAGGTGAGTGAAATTGAGCCAGACCATTACGGCCTGACAAAGATCATTTACGTAGAACCAGCGGCTGAACTCAACAATTTAGACCGCGTGATTGTGGTGAATCGCAGCACAAGTACAGCAGATGCATCTGAATTGACGAAGGAGGAAGGCTCGTGAAACGTGTCCTTCTTGCTTTCGTCATGTTGTTTATCTTCGTATTTGACAGCATTTTTGTTGATTTAGTGAAGCTCCCATTTGTTTCAGAGAATCAAATTTTAGCTCCTCATTTCATTTTACTCGCACTTGTATTTGTGACTGCTTTTGTGAATCAAAAATATGGTGTGATTTACGGATTTATCTTTGGACTTTTATATGATATTTCATATACAGGTATACTTGGTGTTCATATGTTTGGCTTTGGGGCGCTTTGCTATTTGTTAGCAAAAGCCTTTAAAGTTCTGCAAACGAATATGTTAGTTGTCGTCTTTCTGTCGATTATTGCTGTTTCCGTGATGGAGTTTTATGTATACGGCGTTCAAGCGACAATTCAACCAGGAATTATGCCGTTTAATACGTATGTCATCGAACGTTTTATTCCAACGATTCTTTTAAATACTGCTGCGTCTCTCATACTTGTTGTGCCGCTAAGGCTCTTTTTCACCCATGTGAAACAAGAACTGATCGACGAATAAAAGCAGGAGTTTGTCCAATTACGGCGAAATGAGTATGTTGTTGAGGTGAGCATCTTGAAAACTCAAAAACAGCAATATGTGACGATAAAAGGTACAAAAAACGGATTAACATTACAGTTAAATGATGACTGTTCGTTTGATGACCTTCTTTCTGGCTTGCGAGAGGTTCTATTACTTGAGCAATATACAGATGGAAGAGAAGGACATAAGGTCAATGTGCATATTAAGCTTGGTTTTCGTTATTTAACAGAGGATCAGGAGACACGTTTGACCGAAGTGGTGTCTGAAAATGAACATCTCGTTATCCACTCCATTGAAAGTGACGTCATGTCAACTGAAGAGGCGAGACGATTAAAAGCAGAGGCTGAAATTACTTCTGTAGCAAAAATTGTACGCTCTGGACAGGTGCTGTATGTCGAAGGAGATCTTTTATTAATAGGAGATGTCAATCCTGGCGGAACGATTCGCGCAGGGGGAAATATTTTTGTGCTTGGCGCATTAAAAGGTGTGGCGCATGCTGGATGTAATGGCAACAAACAGGCTGTTATTGCGGCATCACATATGATTCCAACACAGCTTCGCATCGCACAAGTTATTAACCGTGCACCAGACCAAAAAGAAGATGGAAATGAAATGGAATGTGCTTATTTAGATATAGATGGCAATATGATCATTGAACGCCTGCAGCAATTGGCTCATATAAGACCTAATCTGACAAGGCTTGAGGGAGGAATGTGAAATTGGGCGAGGCTATTGTGATTACCTCAGGAAAAGGCGGCGTTGGCAAAACAACAACATCTGCAAACTTAGGCACAGCACTAGCAATTCAAGGGAAAAAAGTGTGTCTAGTTGATACCGATATCGGCCTTCGGAATCTGGATGTCGTGATGGGGCTAGAAAACCGCATTATTTATGATCTAGTCGATGTAGTAGAAGGAAGATGCAAAATTCACCAAGCGCTTGTAAAAGATAAGCGTTTCGAGGATCTTTTGTATCTTTTACCTGCTGCTCAAACAAGCGATAAAACGGCTGTAGAGCCGGAACAGATCAAAGAATTAATTCAATCATTGAAACAAGACTTTGATTATGTTGTCATTGACTGCCCTGCTGGAATTGAGCAAGGCTTTAAAAATGCTGTATCCGGTGCAGACAAGGCTATTGTCGTGACGACGCCTGAAATCTCAGCTGTGAGAGATGCGGACCGAATCATCGGTTTGTTAGAACAAGAAGATATCGAACCGCCTCGTTTGATTGTCAACCGTATTCGTACACACATGGCGAAAAATGGCGATTCAATGGATGTAGATGAAGTGGTACATCACTTATCGATTGATCTACTTGGCATCGTAGCAGATGATGATGATGTGATTAAGGCTTCAAACAATGGTGAACCGATTGTCATGGATGCTAAAAACAAAGTATCGATTGCCTATCGCAATATTGCCCGCCGCGTACTAGGCGAATCAGTACCGCTTCAATCTTTTGAAGAAGAAAACAAGGGAATGTTTGCAAAGCTTAAAGCATTCTTTGGTGTAAGAGCATAATCACTGAACCGTGATAGAAAACCTTTGCAGTCAGGAAAGGCGGCTGCCTTTGCGAAGCGAATTTGACATTCGTGAGCACCGGAGCGCAGACCGACACTGAATGCGAGGGTTTCTCTGCACGCTGAGACCGATTCGATGAGAATCGGTCTTTTTGTTGCATATCAGATGGGGTTGTCACATAAAATGTACAAACTGTTTGTATGTAAAGGGTGATCTCATGAAAAGAGTGGACGAGTACCGAAAGAAAATCGCGCAGCGACGCAAAACGATGCAGCCAGCTGCTCTCCCTAAGAAGACGGCTTTCAAGAAAAAAGAAGATATCCCGCCATGGGTTATGCTGACAGAGGAAGAAAAGCATTCTGGCTCGACCTCCTATGAACCGGCGTCCCATCAGCCAAAGAAATATCGTCATCCCTTATTTAACCCGAATACCTTTGTGCTTAAATGTTTATTATCAGCGTCCCTTGTGTTGATTGCAGCCATTTCATTTAAAGGTCAGACAGGTCCGTTTCAGCAGCTGAAGCCGATGATTACTCAGACCTTTGAGCAAGATTTTCAATTTGCTGCTGTTAACCGCTGGTTTGAAAAAACAGTTGGACATCCGCTGGCCTTTTTAACAGAGAAAAAAGATGGCCAAAAGGACGTACAAGCGAATCAAGAACTGGCTGTTCCTGCCTCTGGTAAAGTGCAGGAATCCTTTACGCAAAATGGAGCAGGTGTCAAAGTGGAGACATCCGCTGAAGCCATAGATAGTATGAAGGAAGGCTATGTGGTTGAGGTGAAAAAGAAAAGCGATACAGGGCTTACCGTGGTGGTGCAGCATGCAGATAACAGCTATAGCTGGTACGGTCAATTAAAGAAAGCGGATGTGGCCTTATACGATTTTGTCGATAAGGGTGAAAAAATTGGCCAGATTTCGCTTGATGATCAAGGGAAGGGCACGTATTATTTTGCCATTAAGCAAAATGAACAATTTATCGATCCTATTCAGGTGATGACCTTTGAATAGATGGCTGCTCATGCTGACGAAAATTCATATCCATCCGCTGCTGTGGATTGTGATGGCGTTTGCGGTTCTGTCAGGCCAAATTAAGCCGCTGCTTTGTCTGCTTATCATCGTCTGTGTCCATGAACTTGGACATGCAGCGGCTGCCTGCTATTATCATTGGCGCATTCGGCGGATTTTTTTACTGCCATTTGGCGGAACGGTGGAAGTAGAGGAACATGGGAACCGTCCGTTAAAAGAAGAGCTGGCGGTCATTTTGTGCGGGCCGCTTCAGCATGTACCGCTCCAGCTCATGGCATGGCTTTTCATGGAGGCTTCTCTTATTTCGCATGACGTCTTTACGATGTTTACCTTTTATAATATGGCGATTTTTCTTGTGAATCTTTTGCCCGTTTGGCCGCTTGATGGCGGAAAATTATTCTTTTTGCTCTTATCCGTTTTTTACCCTTTCCAACGTGCACATGCCCTAGCAATAAAAGGCTCACTTGTCTTTTTCGGTCTATTGACAGGAGGGTTACTTTTGTTTGCACCGCTGCAATTCAATGGCTGGGTGCTGCTCACTTTTTTAGCTTATTCACTCGTGATGGAGCACAGGCAGCGGCATTACGTCAGGGTTCGCTTTTTACTAGAACGGTATTACGGTAAAAAAGAGCAAAAGGTAGAAAAACTGATTCCGCTGAGAGCAAGTGCAGAGGAAAAAGTATACGAAGTGATGGCACGATTTCAAAGGGGCTGCAAACATCCGATTATTATTGAAAGAGATGGCGTGAAGATGAGCCAGCTTGATGAAAATGAACTGCTCCATGCGTATTTTTCAGACCGCAGAACCACCTCCTCAATGGAAGAGCTTCTTTTACCGTACTAATGGTGAAAATACATTGACATTCTGCGTCTAGTTTGATATATTTTTTAATGTTATGGATATGTAGCACCCGTGCTACAACCGCGCGGAGCAGGTGTAAAGTGCCTATGGCCCCCTGTATTCGGCGAGTCTGAGTTTATTAGGAGGTGCAGAGATGTACGCAATTATCGAAACTGGTGGTAAACAAGTAAAAGTTGAAGAAGGTCAAACTGTTTATGTTGAAAAACTAGCTGCTGAAGCAGGTGAAACAGTAACTTTCGAAAACGTATTGTTTGTCGGCGGAGACACTGTCAAAGTGGGTAACCCTTCAGTTGCTGGAGCAACAGTAACGGCTAAAGTTGAAAAACAAGGTCGCGGTAAGAAAATTACTGTGTTCAAGTACAAACCGAAGAAAAACAACCACAAGAAACAAGGTCATCGTCAACCTTACACTAAAGTTGTTATCGAAAAAATCAACGCTTAAGGCGTGTGAGTGATATGATCAAAGCAACCATTACTCGGTCTTCAGCAGATGAAAGCATTACGTCTTTTCAGATGACTGGACATGCCGAGTTTGCTGAAAAAGGTCAGGATCTCGTTTGTGCAGGTGTATCTGCTGTTGTTTTCGGCTCAGTCAATTCAATTATTGCACTGACAGGATTGGACCCACTGCTTGATATTGGTGAAGAAGGCGGCTACTTCTCTTTTGAACTGCCGGCTGATACAGATCCAGTATCCTTTGAAAAAGCCCAGCTGCTTTTAGAAGGCATGGTCGTTTCCTTGGAGACAATTGAACGAGATTATCACGATTATGTGAGAATATCAACAAAAAAATAGGAGGTGAACTTCATGCTTAGATTAGATCTTCAATTTTTCGCATCTAAAAAAGGGGTAGGTTCTACAAAGAACGGACGTGACTCTGAGTCTAAACGTTTAGGCGCTAAACGTGCTGATGGTCAATTCGTAACTGGTGGTTCTATCCTTTATCGTCAACGTGGAACGAAAATCTATCCAGGTGAAAACGTTGGACGCGGAGGCGACGACACTCTTTTCGCTAAAATCGACGGAACGGTTAAATTCGAACGTTTCGGTCGTGACCGTAAAAAAGTGAGCGTATATCCTGCGGCACAATAATTGCTAAAAACTCCGGTCATTGACTGGAGTTTTTTTCACTTTTTACAAGCAGTACCGAAGATGATAAAAGAAGATGCACTCCATAAATATCAAAGAACGTTTGCTGACTTTGCCTCATTTTCTCCTATACGATCAGAAAAAACAACCTTTCCTCACATAACTAGTGTTTTTCTATGCTGTCTTCTCTGTTATAATTCAGGGAGACATATTGATGATAAGACTCCTAAAAGAGAGACCAAACGATTGGGAGTGCGATAATGGAAGAGATACCAAGTAAAGAAAATGAAAAATTAACTCACGTTGCATTAACAAATGAATTGATTGATCTGCTCAGTCGTTCAAGACACGACTGGATGAATAAATTACAGCTGATCAAAGGCAACTTGACATTAGAAAAATATGACCGCGTGTTTGAAATTATAGAAGAAATGGTCATTGAAGCACAGCATGAATCCAAACTCTCAAATTTAAAAATTCCCCAATTGGCCTATTACTTTCTAACATTTAATTGGGAGTCGCATTTTATCACCTTAGAATATGAAGTGCTTGGTGAAACCCGAGACTTATCAGCATATGAATCGCAGCTGCTAACGGTATCACAGGAGTTGTTTTCGATATTTGATCAATCAGTTTGCCAAAAAACTGAAAATCATTTAACGGTCACGTTCCAAACAGATCATGAAGAAAATGATGTGATCTTATATTTTGATTTCAAAGGAAAATTAACAAGTTTGGATGCGTTAAATGCGTTTCATGACGCAAACTATCCATGTATGAGTATAACGCAATTTCATGTGACGCCTCATGAGTCCATGATTGAGCTTTGTTTGAGGCAAGAACGAGATATGTGATGCAGAGAAACGGAGGAAGTTATGTTTGTAGATCAGGTTAAAGTGTATGTTAAAGGCGGTGACGGCGGAAACGGTATGGTGGCGTTCCGTCGTGAAAAATATGTACCAAAGGGCGGCCCAGCAGGCGGCGACGGCGGAAATGGTGCAGATGTTGTGTTTGAAGTAGACGAAGGACTCAGAACGTTAATGGACTTTCGTTATAAGCGCCATTTTAAAGCTGACCGCGGCGAGCATGGAATGAGTAAAAACCAGCATGGCCGAAATGCGGAAGAAATGATTGTCAAAGTTCCGCCGGGTACGGTTGTAACAGATGCAGAGACGGAACAAGTACTAGCTGACTTGACAGAGCATGGGCAGCGGGCTGTAATTGCCAAAGGCGGACGTGGCGGACGTGGGAATTCACGCTTCGCAACACCAGCAAACCCTGCACCACAGCTGTCTGAAAACGGTGAACCAGGTAAAGAACGTGACGTCATTTTAGAATTAAAAGTACTTGCAGATGTTGGACTTGTTGGTTTCCCAAGTGTCGGGAAGTCAACGCTGCTCTCGATTGTTTCTTCTGCGAAACCAAAAATTGCGGATTACCATTTTACAACGCTTGTACCGAACCTCGGGGTTGTTGAAACAGACGATAACCGAAGCTTTGTTATGGCGGATCTGCCAGGACTGATCGAAGGAGCGCACGAAGGCGTTGGCTTAGGTCATCAATTTTTACGTCATATTGAGCGTACACGTGTCATTGTCCATGTCATTGATATGTCTGGACTTGAAGGACGTGACCCATACGAAGACTACGTGACGATTAATGAAGAGCTTGAGCAGTACAATATGAGATTGACAGAGCGTCCGCAAATCATTGTTGCGAACAAAATGGACATGCCAGATGCAGCTGACAATCTAGAGGCATTCAAGGAAAAATTAACGGATGACTATAAAGTGTTCCCGATTAGTGCGATCACAAGAGAAGGGCTTCGTGAGCTCTTATTTGAAATCGCCAATCAGCTTGAAACAACACCGGAATTCCCGCTCTATAATGAAGAGGAGCTGTCGGATAACCGCGTGATGTACAGGTTTGATGAAGGCGATGCACCATTTGAAATCTCTAGAGATCCAGATGGCACATTTGTCTTAACGGGTAAAGCACTTGAGCGTCTGTTTAAGATGACAGACTTCTCAAGAGATGAATCTGTTAAACGATTCTCTAGACAGCTGCGCGGAATGGGTGTCGATGATGCCTTGCGTGAGCGCGGAGCAAAAGATGGCGACATCATTCGTCTGCTTGAATTTGAATTCGAATTTATTGATTGATCAAAAGGAGGGTCCAGACCATGGGCTCTCCCGTTTTTAAAAGGGGAGAAAACAGGTGAAAGAAGAAACGTTCTATTTAGTAAGAGAGGATGTACTTCCAGATGCGATGCGAAAAACGCTTGAAGTCAAAAAGCTTCTCGATCGCAAAAAAGCGGATTCAGTTGCCGATGCTGTTCAAAAAGCGGATTTAAGCCGCAGTGCTTTTTATAAATACCGAGATGCTGTTTTTCCATTTTATACAATGGTGAAAGAGCAGATCATCACATTGTTTTTCCACCTTGAGGACCGGTCTGGGGCTTTATCAAGACTGCTTCAAATTGTGGCTGACTCTGGCTGTAATGTGTTATCCATTCACCAAACGATTCCGCTGCAAGGAAGAGCGAATGTCACCTTATCAATTAGTACAGCTGGAATGGCAGATGATATTAACACCGTCATGAATCAATTAAGAAAGCTTGAATTTGTCGAAAAAGTCGAAATTTTAGGTTCCGGGGCGTAAAAGGAGAGATCATAGCAGATGAAGCAATTAACTGTAGGTTATTTTGGACCAGAGGCAACATTTACTCATTTGGCCGTATGCTCTTGTTTTCCAAAAGATGCGGTGCAGCGTGCCTATGCAACGATTCCGCAATGTATGGATGCTGTGTCAAAGGGCGAAGTCGATTTGGCGGTCGTTCCACTTGAAAATGCACTCGAAGGCTCTGTGAACTTAACGATTGATTATTTAATTCATGAAGAAGCGCTGTCCATTGTGGGGGAAATGACAGCACCAATTCGGCAGCATTTGCTTGTCCACCCATCAAGAGCCGAGAGCTGGGAGACATTAGATGTCATTCAATCACATCCTCACGCGATTGCCCAGTGTCATCAATTTCTGAAAAAGCAGTACCCTCATATTCCTCATCGGCCAGTGGAATCAACAGGCTATGCAGCAAAATACATCAGTGAGCATCCAGATGAAGCTGTCGGGGCTATTGCTAATGAAATTGCCGCACAAACGTATGGTTTGACGATTGCGAAAAAAGACATTCATGATTATCCGCACAACCATACACGCTTTGTGATTTTACATAAAGATCCTAACGCATCGTTCCCAATGAATTCTGGTTTCTCATCAAAGCCAAAAACGACCATTGTGGTCAGTCTGCCTAAGGATGACCAATCAGGCGCATTGCACCGCGTGCTGTCTGCTTTTTCTTGGCGGAATCTCAACTTGTCAAAAATTGAATCTCGTCCGACAAAAACAGGTCTTGGACATTATTTATTTATTATTGATATTGAAAAAGAAATGGATGATGTCCTCGTTCCTGGTGCGATTCAAGAATTAGAGGCGATTGGCTGTGAGGTTAAGCTGCTCGGCAGCTATCAAACATATGAATTAACGAATGAAAAATAGTGTCCCGTGCAGGACACTATTTTTTTAGTCTTTTATTAAAAACCCAGCATCATCCAGCGCTTGAATGGCTTGGTCAAGTTGCTTTTGGCTGTAAGAAGTGAGAGTATGCAGGTGCACGCCGTCTGTTAGTTCTGACAAGTAGGAAGCGCCGGTGTTAGAAATATGATGCACAAAATCAGCGACTTGTTTCCGTGTACTGACGCGAATAGAGGCCGTCAGTTCACCATAAACAGGGTGCTCAATGATCACATCTTTCACCGTCACACCAAAGTCTACAATTAAGGTCAGTTCCTCTTCTGTACGAGCAGGATCATGCTTGCAGGCGATGATTTGTTCAATTTCTCTTTCTGGCGCATGCTGCGCTGCCATATACACATAGCCTTGGCTTGTGGCAATAATGGGTTCGTTTTTTGCTTTTAATAATGAAATATCTTGTACAATGACTTGCCGAGAGACAGCCGCCTTTTTAGCTAAAAAGCTTCCAGTAAGCGGTGTGTCTGTTTCTTTCAGCCACTCTAAAATGGCGTTTCTTCTTTCTTCGCCAATGAGTTTCCTCTCTTGCTCCACGTCCTAAGCTCCCTTCTTCTCCTTTTGCAAATGCTCAAATGTATGCAAAAGCTGATCGATGTCCTCTTTTGATGACTGCCATCCAAATGATAGTCGAATAAATTGAAGGGCATCACGATCTGATACACGCAATGCCTTCACAGCAGGGGAAGGATGGTGATAGCCAGAAGCACATGCGCTTCCAGTTGAAAGACAAATCCCATGCCGGTTACATGCTAACATTACATATTGTCCTTCAAACCCTTCAAAAAAACAACCAATAATATGAGGCAGCGTGCGGCGGTTGTCATTGTCCTGAAGTGTACGAACTGGCAGCTGTCTTATTTTTAACTGCTGAAGAAAATAATCACGCAGCTGCTTATCTAATTTATGCTGTTCATCCAGCCTAAGCATCGTTTGTTCGCTCGCGGCCGCAAAAGCACCGATACATGGAACGTTCACTGTCCCTGGACGTAAGCCATTTTCCTGAACTGCACCTGCATATAAAGGTTTCCAAGGAACATGTGCGCCCATATAAACAGCACCAGCGCCTTTAGGAGCATACACTTTATGACTTGAGATGGACACAGCATCGACTCCAAGTTCTTTGATGGACACACGAATCTTTCCAAATGTTTGCACAGCATCTGTATGAAAAAGAATGTTCCTTTCTTTTAAAAGAGGGGCTAATTCAGCAAGCGGCTGGATAATTCCTGTTTCTGAATTAGCATGCTGAATAGATACTAGCCCTGTTTCAGGCAATAATGCTTTTTTGAGAATGTCCTTTGTTATGATTCCATCCTGATTCGGTTCAATGATCGTGACTTTTACGCCAAGACGCTCTAAGCTGCTAACTGCATGATGAACAGAAGGATGCTCAACTGAAGTTGTGATGACATGCTGTTGATGTGCTGGCAGTCCATTGATGATCGATTGAATCGCAAGGAGATTGGATTCAGTTCCACCGCTTGTAAAGTAGATTCCATCTGGTTCACCCTCGATCATGGCAGCGAGTGATTGTCTGCTGTAAGTCAATATGTCATTTGCTTTTCCCCCGGCATCATGAAGACTGCTTGCATTTCCGTAGAAATTTTTACTTAGCTGCTCAAAAACATGCAGCGCTTCCTCTGAAACAGGTGTAGAAGCTGCGTAATCTAAATAAACCAACCCATCCATCTCCCGTGTGAAAATTTTTTCTTGTATTTATTTTAGTGTTGTGTAATGATATGTGTCAAGACAGGTGTAAATGACAGGAGGGGCGATGGTGTCATCAATCAAAAAAGTCATTGTGGTGGGATCAGGCATTGCAGCGCTTTCCTTTGCAAAAACCATTTCGAAAAGCTGCCAGGTCATCATGATGACAAAAAAACAATGTTCATCTAGTAATTCCATGCTGGCACAAGGAGGAATCGCTGCTGCCTTTTCAGCACATGATTCAGTTCAGCAGCATGTGCAGGATACACTAGCTGCCGGCTGTGACCACAATGATGAAAGAATTGTACAAGAAATCGTGAAACTTGGAAAACATCTTGTGGAGCAGCTCGTAGCAGAAGGCTGTCCATTTGATCAAGATGAGGCGGGAGAGCCGCAATTAGGCAAAGAGGGAGCACATACCACTCATCGCATCTTGCACGCGGGAGGAGATCAATCAGGCAAAACCCTTGTTCAGTTTCTAAAAAGTCAGCTTGGCTCACATATTCATTTATACGAATATCATCATGTCATTGATCTATTGATTCATGAAGGGACATGTACGGGTGTTGTATGGAAAGACGAGAAAGGACACGTACATACGATGACCGCAGATGCCGTTGTTTTATCAACTGGCGGCTGCGGCTCCTTATATGAGACAAACACAAATGATCCTTCTGTAACAGGAGACGGACTGATGATGGCCTATCGAGCCGGGGCGCAATTAGTGGATCTCGAATTTGTTCAATTCCATCCTACTCTTTTAACAATCGCGGGAAAAGCAGCTGGTCTCATTTCAGAGGCAGTACGGGGAGAGGGAGCTTATTTAGAAGATGAAACAGGCAGGCGGATCATGAAAGATATTCACCCGCAAGCTGATTTAGCACCTAGAGATGTGGTCGCTAGAGCGATTTTTCATGAGCAGCAATTAGGTCATCAATTGTATCTTAACATCCATGATATTCCGCATTTTTCAGCTCGTTTTCCGGCCATAGCTCAGATGTGCGAGCGCGCAGGCGTCGATATGGCAAGCGGCAGGCTGCCAATTTCCCCAGGTATGCACTTTTTAATGGGCGGTATCAGCGTGAATGAATATGGAGAAACGACTGTTCCAGCGCTATTTGCCATTGGAGAAGCGGCCTGCACTGGCTTACACGGTGCGAATCGATTGGCGAGTAATTCTCTTCTGGAAGGTCTCGTGTTAGGCAGCAAAGCGGCACAAAAAATTGAACAGCTCCCTAAACTGAAAGAAACAAGTCCACCTTTTTCTATTCGAGAAATATGGATGGTCCCAATGATTTCAACAGCTCAGCTGAGACAATGGATGACTACATTTGCGGCCATTGTGAGAGATGAAAAAGGCTTGCAGACTTTGCTTCATTCGTTGCAACATGTCAATTTTCAGCAAATTAATGTGAAGGATATCACAAATGAACAGATCGAATTAAGCAATCAATGGGCATTAGCGGTTTGCCTTGCTAAATCTGCATTACTTCGTACAGAAAGCAGAGGCGGCCATTATCGAATGGATTATCCAGAGCGGAGTGATGCGTTGTGGCGGGGCAGGCAGATTGTTCATGAAAAAGGCCACATTCACATTATGAAAAATGAAAGGATCGGTGCCAAATGGAACGTTTACAGTTAAAACAAATGCTCACTCATTTTTTCACAGAAGATATTGGCTTTGGAGATGTATCAGCAGATGCCATCTTTGGAGACAAGAAAGGAACAGCTCTTATCATTGCGAAACAATCTGGTGTATTGGCAGGGTCACAACTGATTGATACAGGGTACCGCCTGTTGAATGAACAGATTCAAACTGAGCTGTTTTTTCAAGAAGGTGATTGGATTCATTCAGGCGCTGTACTGGCGAAAATAAAGGGCCCAGTCAACGGCTTATTAAAGGGAGAGAGGGTCATTTTAAATCTATTGCAGCGAATGACAGGTATTGCCACCTTAACACATGAGGCGGTGCAGCGATTAGGTGACCCGTCTATTACGATTTGTGATACGAGAAAAACGACACCCGGCTTGCGTATGTTAGAAAAATACGCAGTAAAGACAGGCGGTGGTAAGAATCATCGCTTTGGCTTATCGGATGGGGTGATGATTAAAGATAATCATATTGCCGCATGCGGTTCTATCCGTGAAGCTGTAGAGAAAGCAAGAGCATATGCCGGTCATATGGTGAAAATTGAAGTGGAAATTGAATCAGAAACGCAGCTAATGGAAGCCATTGAAGCAAAAGCGGATGTTATCATGTTTGATAACTGCTCTCCGGACGAGGTAAAACGTTTTAAACAAATGACGCCAGAGTCCATTCTGACAGAGGCTTCAGGGGGAATCACCTTAGAGACATTGCCAAGCTACAGGGGGACAGGAGTCGATCTTATTTCACTTGGTTTTCTGACTCATTCAGCCCCAGCATTTGATTTTAGTATGAATATGGAATTCAGTCATAAAGGGGGAACAACTCATGTCCATGCTTAATGTATTAGCCAATCAACATGCAGTCATGATGCCAGATGAATATAAACACCGCTCTGATGATGAGATGAAGCAGCGAGTGTTAGAAATTAAGCGGGCTTTTGGTTCAAAGCTTTTTATACCGGGCCACCATTATCAAAAGGATGAGGTCATCGAATTTGCAGATGCCACAGGAGATTCATTGCAGCTGGCACAAATAGCTGCCGACAATCACGAGGCTGAATACATTGTGTTCTGCGGTGTTCACTTTATGGCAGAAACGGCAGATATGCTGTCAAACAAGAATCAAAGCGTCGTTTTGCCAGATATGAGGGCGGGCTGTTCAATGGCAGATATGGCGAACATGAAACAAACAGACAGAGCATGGGAGCAGCTCACTGATCTGTTTGGGGATACAATACTTCCGCTTACGTACGTCAATTCAACAGCAGATATTAAAGCATTTGTCGGCAAGCATGGCGGGGCGACTGTTACTTCGTCAAACGCTAAAAAAGTACTCGAGTGGGCACTGACACAAAAAGAGCGGATTCTGTTTCTCCCTGATCAGCATCTAGGGCGTAATACGGCTTTTGATTTAGGTATTCCGCTAGAAGAAATGGCTGTGTGGGATCAGATAGAAGAAAAGCTCATCACCGATCAGCCGCTTTCTCGTATTAAGATGATTTTATGGAAAGGCCATTGCTCCGTACACGAGAAGTTTACCGTTCAGAATATAGAAGAAATGAGAAAAAAAGATCGTGACATTCAAATTCTTGTCCATCCTGAATGCACGCATGAGGTCGTAAGGGCTTCTGACCTAGCAGGTTCAACGAAATTTATTATTGATACGATCAAACAGGCACCAGCAGGAAGCAAATGGGCGATTGGAACAGAGATGAATTTAGTCAAACGGATCATAGCGCAGCACCCAGATAAACAAATTGAATCCCTTAACCCAGATATGTGTCCATGTTTGACTATGAACCGGATTGATCTGCCTCATTTGTTATGGTCACTTGAAAGCATTGAGAAGGGTCAGCCGGCCGGGTTGATACAGGTCAATGAAGACATCACGAAAGACGCATTGCTTGCACTCAAGAAAATGCTCACCATTAAATAATGAATCAGCCCCTCCTATCAGAAAACAAGTTTTTATCATATCGGCTTGTAAATAGGCATAAATTTATGTTGAAACATATTGTACTTCTGACATAACCGTTACGTTCACGTTTTGCATAGGAGGGGAAAACGTTGAAAATTCATATTGTGCAAAAAGGAGACTCCCTTTGGAAAATTTCAAAGAAATACGGAGTCGACTTTCAAGAATTGAAAAAACTAAATTCACAGCTCAGTAATCCTGATTTGATCATGCCGGGTATGAAGATTAAAATTCCATCTAGTGGTGTTCCTGTGAAAACAGATCATCACAAAGCAAAAGAAATGCCAAAAACGAAAGAACATCCGTATGTGAAAGAAAAGCCAAAAGATGTTGTGCAAGTGCAAGATACGAAACCGAAGGAAAAGCCAAATGAACCGGTACCATATGTACCGCCAGTGCCAAAGATCGAGCAGCCAGTTTTTCCGCAAGTCGATGTGAACTATTATCAGACCAATCTCTACCAGCCATTCACGCCTCCTCCCAAAAAAGATCATCATGAGAAAAAAGATCACGTTCATCACAAAAAGGATCACAAGGAAAATTTTCATCACGAAAATAAAGACCATAAAGATAACAAGGATCATTTTCATCATGAAAATAAGGAACATATAGACCACAAGGATCATTTTCATCATGAAAATAAGGAACATAAAGATAACAAGGACCATTTTCATCATGAAAATAAAGGTCATCTAAAAGAAGAAGTGGCGAAGGGGTATGATCCGTTTATTCATATTCCGCATCAAAAAGAGGAGGGAAAAGACATGGAGCATGGCAATTATCCGAACCTTCCTAACTTCCCGCAAATGCCAAATATGGGAGGGGCAGCGGTAGGGGGAGTGGCTGAAAATAACGAGCATCATCATCAGCACCATCATCATGAACCATATGATCCTTATTTTGGTTATGGTCATTACATGCCGGCGATGTATCCATATCCGCAGCAAATGGTGCCGGCATCGCCAATTTTACCGGGATCAGGCCTATGTTATCCAATCCAGCCATATTATCATCATCATATGATGCCATATCCATACCCGGCTCATCCGTATTATCCTGCGTATCAAGCGCCAGCTTACTACGGAGAGAATCATGAGCACCATGCAAACGACGGACATCACTGGCATCACCATATGCATTCAAACGCCAACGCAAATGCCAACGCAAATCAAGGATTTTATCCAAATGTTTCAAATCCAGCATATGGAAAGGGAGACTGCGGATGTGATGATGGCATGAAGCATCATCAGCCTTGGCCAGGACATGATCCGAATCCTGTTCCTTATGGCCAAATGGGGGCTTATCCAGCTCAGCCTTATATGCAGCCATATCCAGGTCAATCCGTTTTTGCAAGGCCGGAGGAAGAGGAAGAAGATTAATGACAGAAGGAACGATCTCAATCGTTCCTTTTTTTGTTTATAACTGACAGCTTGATTTTTTTCCTAACTGTACATGCTAAAACAGAGCCTGTTTCGCGCTCATGAGATTGAATTTGTACAGGGGGTTTTTCGTTTGAGACAAAAATGGCAAAAAACAATCGCATTAGTGCTTCTTCCTATTGGTTTAACGGCATGTGGTGCAAATAATAACGCAGGTGTCGATACACGTCATAATCAATCAGGCCAGCCGGTTGGTTATCATTCAAATCAACGAGCGGAAGACAACAACCAAGATCATCAAGGACCAGTTTCTGAACTTATGGAGGGAATGAACGGGAGAAATACAACAAATGTTGATTACCGTACACGTCCTCAAACGGATGATCGAATGCCTCTCACAGGTGGAGATGGACGCTACAGTCATGGAGATATGAATTATCATAACCAAATGTCGTTCTCAGGCTATGATAAACAAGAGAACATTCAGCGTTCAAGAAAAATTGCCAACCGCGTCAATAAAATGAATCACGTGGCAGACTCTCAAGTCATGGTGACGGATGAGAATGTGTATATTGCCATTAAATCAGATGGCCGCCTGACGTCAGAAGGCGTATCACAAGTAGAAGAAGCAGCGACTCGTTATGCGGATGGAAGAGCAGTCCAAGTCATAAAAGATGAAGGTGCATTCACTCGCTTTAGAGACATGAGAAGAACGCAATTTGAAACAGGCCAAACAGGCATGACCCGATAGTTTGACACAAAAAGGCTAAAGTTCATCACGAACTTTAGCCTTTTCTTAAAAATAAACCTTGATGCCTATATAAAATTCGTAAAAGAAATAACAGCCAAACCCTAGTAATAAAATACCAGCAATAATGGATGTCCACTTGATCATCGTCCGATTCATCACTTTTCTTGTTAACGATACAAGTGTGAGAAGACCGATGTCATGAAGGAAAATCCCTGCCAAGATACCGCCGGCAGCCAGCATAAATTCAGATGAATCTGTTTTTGTATACGCATCCGCAAGTACAGCACCAAAAACAGAAACCCAGAACACAAGATTTCCAGGAGATACCGCCACGAGCAAGCCGTTTCGATATGTTTTTGCGAATGATTTATTGACCTTTTCTCCTGCTAAATGGATATCTTGATCCGCGTGTTTAATGGAGTCGTATGCGAGAATCATTAAAAATACAGCTCCGATCAGCCAGAGCGGGATTTGAACAAACGGCAGAGATAAAAACTGAGCAAATCCAGCATATAAAGTCAAGATAAGTAATAAGTCTATGGTCATACCGCCTGCTCCGACAGTTAAACCATGAAAGAATCCGTTTTTGAGTCCCTGTTTTGTCATTTCAACCGTGATTGCTCCAACAGGCAGAGCAATTGAGAATCCTACGACGATAAATGTGAGAAATGTTTGCAATCGACTAGAACTTCCTTTGAATAAATTGTATAAAAATTCTCCGTTTAGATTAATTATACATAATAGGAGAAAAGGATCAACGATTATTTCAGATTTAATTGAAATGAGAGAGACAGATCATGTATAGAAATCTGTATATCAATATAATCCATAAAGCTTGTAGGGGAAAGGAACTATTTTCCTGAATTCTCTTTTTTTCATGATGTCTCTATGCTACACTGATGTGGAAATCAATAAAAGTGACTAGGGGTGCCCGTAAATGGGCTGAGAGAGTAGCATAAGCTTCTTAACCCTTTGGACCTGATCTGGCTCGTACCAGCGTGGGGAAGTTGAAGATGATGCATGTATCCTATCAATGATATGCATGTTTATTTCTGACGACGAAACCAGGTTCTTTCAATAGAGCCTGGTTTTTTGCTGGTGCTGATTCCATCCTGTCCGGTGACAAGAAGAAAAGGAGAGAACAGCAAATGAAGGAAAAGAAAAGTGTCCCATCCAACCAATCATTATTATCCAGCTTTGACGGCAGCCGAAAGGTGTATGAGAAAGGATCAAGGCCCGATATCTTAGTGCCGAAAAGAGAGATTGCGCTCTCACATACTGTGACAGAGGCGGGCGGCATAAAAAATGAACCAGTCCGTGTATACGATACGAGTGGACCGTACACTGATGAGAACGTTCATATTGACGTCACAAAGGGATTAAAGCGTCTTAGGGCAGCATGGATTGAAGAAAGAGGAGATACAGAAAGCTATGAAGGGCGTCATGTAAAACCGGAAGATAACGGATATCGTTCAAGGGAGAAGGAGTCCTTCCATTCTGTCCAAACTGATTTTCATCATAAGCCGCTCCGCGCGAAACAAGGAGCGCGCGTGACGCAAATGCATTATGCCAAAAAAGGCATCATTACGCCTGAAATGGAGTTTATCGCAATAAGAGAAGAGCTAAGCCCTGAGTTCGTTAGAGAGGAAGTAGCGAGCGGAAGAGCCGTCATTCCTTCGAATATTAACCATCCAGAAAGTGAACCAATGATTATCGGAAGGAATTTTCATGTCAAAATCAATGCGAATATTGGTAATTCAGCTGTCACGTCATCCATTGATGAAGAGGTTGAAAAAATGACATGGGCGATCAGATGGGGGGCAGATACAATGATGGATCTGTCTACTGGAAAGGATATTCATACAACGAGAGAATGGATCATTCGGAATTGCCCAGTCCCAGTAGGAACCGTTCCTATCTATCAGGCCCTTGAAAAAGTGAATGGAGTCGCAGAAGATTTGACGTGGGACGTGTACAGGGACACATTAATTGAACAAGCAGAACAAGGTGTAGATTATTTCACAATTCATGCGGGCGTGCTGTTAAGATATATTCCGCTTACAGTCGATCGGGTGACTGGAATTGTTTCAAGAGGCGGTGCAATTATGGCAAGATGGTGTCTTGCTCATCATCAAGAGAATTTCCTCTACACTCACTTCGAAGACATTTGTGAAATTATGAAAAAATATGATATCGCCTTTTCACTTGGAGATGGACTTAGACCAGGCTCGATTGCTGATGCGAATGATGAGGCGCAGTTTGCAGAGCTGGAAACGTTAGGTGAATTAACAGAGATCGCTTGGAAACATGATGTGCAGGTGATGATTGAAGGGCCCGGACATGTCCCAATGGATAAAATCAAAGAGAATGTGGACAAGCAAATGGACATTTGCAAGGAAGCACCATTTTATACGTTAGGGCCTCTTACAACAGATATCGCGCCGGGGTATGATCACATTACATCCGCAATCGGTGCGGCCATGATCGGCTGGTACGGAACAGCCATGCTGTGCTATGTAACACCAAAAGAGCATTTAGGTCTGCCGAACAAAGAAGATGTGAGAGAAGGCGTGATCGCCTATAAAATTGCCGCACATGCCGCTGATCTAGCAAAAGGACATCCTGCTGCTCAAAAGCGCGATGATGCTTTATCGAAAGCGAGGTTTGAATTTAGATGGCGGGACCAATTCAACCTGTCACTTGATCCAGAAAGAGCCTTGGCGTTCCATGATGAAACATTGCCTGCCGAAGGCGCTAAGACCGCTCACTTTTGCTCGATGTGCGGACCGAAGTTTTGCAGTATGAAAATTTCTCATGATATCCGCAATCAATCTGAAGAAGTGAAAAGAGAGATGGAAAAGAAGGCGAAGGAGTTTGTCAGTCAGGGAAGTCAAATTTATCAGCCCTAAAAAAAGAACCTCGCACGCATGCTGTGCGGGGTTTTATCAAACGGCTGAGAAGGCTTTTCTTAAAAGGTGAAAAAATGCCTTTGCTGCATACATCATGTCCACACTTGGAATGAGAGCATCTGTTAAATGAAAAAAGACTGTTTGTTTTTCGGGAGATGTTCGTTTCTTTTTCTGCTTCATTAAGGACAGCCTCCTTTTTAATCAATATACTTCTTTGCAGATCTGAGAGATAGATATGTTGTGTGAATTTAAACAAAATTTAAACTTCTTGGGTTTGAATGGAAACAAAGAGGGGAAACGAGTTGAATAGAGAATGAATGAAAAGAGCTGATCTATTTGACCAGCGAACAAGAAGAGTGGAAGGTGATCTTTATGATGAAAGTATTTAAGGTAACATTTCATATGAACAATGGGGAAGTGCTTGATTTCGAGCTCAAACGTCCAGCTACCTATGATGTGTATAAAAAAATTGAAGAAGCCAATCATTGGTTTAAGCTGAATAATGAAATCATTAACCTATTAAACGTCAATAGTATCCATGTAGAAACAGAATAACGCAGAAAGCCGCTCAAAGAGAGCGGCTCAGCGTGTAGACAAACCCTCGCATTCGTTGTCAGTTCTGCGTGCCGGTGCTCACGAATGTCCAATTCGCTCCGCTCCGGTACTCGTCCTTCCTAGACTGCAAAGGTTTTCTATCACGCTGAAAAGAAAGGGCTAAAATCAAGATCATTTTAGCCCTTTGTCAACAATCTGAGCCGCTCAAAAGAGAGCGGCTTTCATTATGCAGAAAAATCATTTCGATTATTAAGCTGCCCGCGGGACAGCCAGTTCTTTTTATACAAATATGCAATGACTTCAAGCCACAGACGCGGTGCTTTTTTAGGGAAAAAAGGTTTTTGGTAATAGGCATAAGCGGCTTTTAAATCATCCCATTGATGACATGCTTTCGTTTGCGTGAATCTGGCAACGTCAATGACCCTGATCCGTCCTTCTTTTGTTAAGATCAAATTGCGCAGATGAATATCAGAAGGATTCAATCCTTTCTCGCGCGCTTCCTCCAGCGCATCATCGACTTGTTCAATCATTTGTTTTTTAATAGGAATTCCTTTTGTAAGGCATTCATAGAATGTGTAGCCTTTAATATATTCCATTAAAATATACTGATCCCCAGACTCATAAATCTCAGGGTAGTAAGACGAACCAGAAAGTTTTTCGTAAATGGCAGCCTCTTTGCGGGCAATATGCTGATAAGAAGGGAAAAAAACTTTTAGTGCCATTTTCTTGCCGTCTTTTTTGTATAAAAAGACATAGGCACTTCTTCCTTTGCCGCACAGTTCAAGCTCTGCCGGTTTATAGGCAAGCTTATGAAAACGTTTCTCTTCATGATATTGAATCGATTCGGCTAATCTTTTGACATCTGACATTGACTTCACCTTCTTTGGTTTCAGTTTATGCGGCTGAAAAACGAATGATGAAAAAACCGTGTCATTCGATAAAGCAATGGATTGTATAAAACATAACATTTACGAATGAAGGATACAACGAAAGACTCTTACCATACATTTGAATGATCGATTTGGTTAATGTTTAGAAAAATGGGTCAAACTACATATGTCATGCATCGATCTCATGTTCTAAAGAGGTGTAAATAGTGAAAGTGAAGATGAAATGTTTCGTTACAGGACTTATCATGACAAGTGTGCTTTTTTTTGCTGCGGATATGGAAGGGAAAGAACACTTGCAAAAGCAGTCAAACTCTATTACCGTCCAGCTTGAAAAAGTCTATCTAGACGGCGATGTGAGTATTGAAAGACACCGGGCATCATTAGAAGACAAAGACACATTCTGGGCGCAGTATAAAGGCTGGACGCTCGTAGAACAAAAAGAGGATTTTGCCCTTTTTAGAAAGCAAATTGATGATATCTCTCCATTAAGTAAAGCAAATGGATATATCGGATTATCAGAGGACGGTGTGATTTCTACGTTTCATGGAAGGCCTGACGGCTGGGCGGAGCCTATTCATCTCTTTTTTCAAATTGATACGTCCCGTTTAGAAAGTCATGTGGAAAAGCAGCTTGAGCAAGGCATTCCTTTTCGAACAAAGGATGAATTTGAGCATGTGCTTGAAGTCATGAAGCCTTATCGAAATGAAGTATCGTTTTAAAGCGTGTAACAGCTTGCTGGTGTGAAGGCCGCAAGCTGTTTTTCGTGGTTTCATCATAAAAATGTACTGAGCGAACGTATGTTAACTTTTATTGCG
Source organism: Bacillus safensis FO-36b (assembly GCF_000691165.1). Classification (GTDB taxonomy): domain Bacteria; phylum Bacillota; class Bacilli; order Bacillales; family Bacillaceae; genus Bacillus; species Bacillus safensis. Next base: position 303,518 of record NZ_ASJD01000001.1, read on the forward strand.
GTTTTCTCTTCGATTTATGTTACAATGAAGAACAGTCAAAGAGGTGAAAACGGTGATAGAGTTTGTAAAAGGGACCATTGATTATGTGTGCCCGCAATATGTTGTCATTGAAAACGGCGGAGTGGGATATCAAGTCTATACCCCAAACCCGTTTATCTATCGAGTAAATAAACAAGAAACGATTTATACGTATCATTACATAAAGGAAGACGCCTTTTCGTTATACGGTTTTCAAACACGAGAAGAAAAAGCGCTGTTCACAAAACTGTTAAATGTCACAGGAATTGGGCCAAAGGGCGCACTCGCCATTCTTGCTTCCGGGGATCCTGGCGCTGTCATTTCAGCGATAGAACGTGAAGATGAAGCGTTCCTGATTAAATTCCCTGGTGTGGGCAAAAAAACAGCACGCCAAATCATTCTGGATCTAAAAGGCAAACTTGCAGATGTGGTGCCAGAGATGATTGGCAACTTATTTAATCACGAGGACCACATTCAGGTCGAAACGCAGCAAACTGCATTAGATGAAGCGCTTGAAGCCTTAAGTGTCCTTGGATACGGTGATCGTGAAATCAAAAAGGTTCTTCCATTATTAAAAGAAGAAAAGAATCTCACAACCGATCAATATGTGAAAAAAGCTTTACAAAAAATGTTGAAATAGGGTGATGTCTCATGGATGAACGGCTCGTCTCAACTGAAGCAGACAACCATGAATCAGCCATTGAGCAAAGTCTGCGGCCACAGACACTTAGCCAATATATCGGTCAGCAAAAAGTAAAGGATAACCTCAGCGTATTTATTGAAGCTGCCCGCATGAGGCAGGAAACGCTTGATCACGTCCTTTTATATGGACCTCCTGGACTTGGGAAAACAACGCTTGCGTCGATCATTGCCAATGAAATGAATGTTCAGCTGCGTACAACGTCAGGACCAGCGATTGAACGTCCTGGTGATTTGGCGGCCATCTTAACATCTCTTGAGCCAGGTGATGTATTGTTTATTGATGAAATTCACCGCTTGCAGCGCTCAATTGAAGAAGTGCTGTACCCAGCAATGGAGGACTTTTGTTTAGATATTGTCATTGGAAAAGGAGATACAGCACGCTCTGTACGGCTTGATTTACCGCCATTTACGCTTGTAGGTGCAACAACCCGTGTCGGGCTGTTAACAGCGCCGCTTCGTGATAGGTTTGGGGTACATGCAAGATTGGAATACTATGAACAAAGAGATTTGGCTCACATTGTGGCAAGAACAGCCGAGCTGTTTGAGATTGGGATCGATATTCGCTCTGCTGAAGAGATTGCGAGACGTTCCCGGGGAACACCGAGGGTTGCCAATCGTTTGCTCAGAAGAGTAAGAGATTTTGCGCAGGTGCTTGGGAATCATGCCATTACGCAGGATATTGCGGAAGATGCCCTAGAGCGTCTTCAAGTCGACAGGCTTGGCCTTGATCATATAGACCATAAGCTGCTTTTAAGTATGATCGAAAAATTTAGAGGCGGTCCTGTTGGGCTTGATACGATCTCAGCGACAATTGGAGAAGAATCACATACGATTGAAGATGTGTACGAACCGTACTTACTGCAAATTGGTTTCCTGCAAAGAACACCAAGAGGGCGGGTCGTCACAAGAGAAGCGTATGAACATTTTCAAATGGAGGTTCCGATTCGTGACTGAATTCCCTAAAATATTAATGATTTTAGGTGGTGTCCTTTTTGCCGCAGGATTAGTATTTCAATTGGTTGGTAAGCTTCCAGGTGATATTTTTGTGAAAAAAGGAAATGTAACGTTCTTTTTTCCTGTCATTACATGCATTGTCATTAGCATCGTACTAACCATATTACTTAATATCTTTGGACGGATGAAATAACGTTAACTAGTTAACTACAGAATAGGTGAAGGAAATGAAGCTAGAACTATTTGATTTTGATTTACCAGAAAGATTGATTGCACAAGTACCGCTTGAAAAAAGAGATGCATCAAGACTGATGGTCTTAAACAAACAAACGGGTGCGATTACACATGATACATTCTCACAAATCATCAATTATTTTCAAAAGGGTGATTGTCTCGTTCTAAACAATACGCGCGTTCTGCCTGCACGTCTGTTTGGTATGAAAGAGGATACAGGTGCCAAAGTAGAGCTGCTTCTATTGAAACAAGAAGAGGGAGACAACTGGGAAACACTTGTCAAACCAGCCAAACGGGTGAAAAAAGGGACGGTTATCACGTTTGGTGATGGACGGCTCAAAGCAGTATGCACAGAGGAAATGGAACATGGCGGAAGAAAAGTCGAGTTTCAATATACAGGCATTTTTTATGAAGTGCTTGAATCCCTTGGTGAAATGCCGCTGCCTCCATATATTAAAGAGCAGCTTGACGACCGTGAACGCTATCAAACCGTTTATTCAAAAGAGGTTGGCTCCGCTGCTGCGCCAACTGCCGGTCTCCACTTTACAACCGAGCTGCTGGATGCGCTGAAAGCGAAAGGTGTACACATTGCTTTCATTACGCTGCACGTAGGGCTTGGCACATTTCGTCCGGTAAGTGCAGAACGTATTGAAGAACACGAAATGCACGCAGAGTTTTATGAAATGAATGAAGAAACAGCTGATGAGCTTAACCGCATTCGCAAGGAAGGCGGGCGGATTATTTCAGTCGGCACAACGTCAACAAGAACGCTTGAAACCATTGCAAGTGCACATGATGGTGAGTTCAAAGCCTCAAGCGGCTGGACGTCGATCTTTATTTACCCTGGCTACACATTCAAGGCAATTGACGGCATGATCACGAATTTCCATCTGCCAAAATCCTCGTTAATTATGCTTGTCAGCGCATTAGCTGGACGAGAGCACGTACTTAAAGCGTACAATGAGGCTGTTAAAGAGGAATACCGATTCTTCAGCTTTGGCGATGCCATGCTGATTCAATAACATCATACAACAAAGACAGGAGGGCTCATTTTTGTCGCAATTACCGATACGTTATGAGTTCATTAAATCATGCAAACAGACAGGTGCACGTCTTGGCCGCGTTCATACACCGCACGGCTCCTTTGAAACACCTGTATTTATGCCAGTAGGTACACTGGCTACAGTCAAAACAATGGCGCCTGAAGAATTAAAGGCTATGGATGCAGGCATCATCTTAAGCAATACGTACCACCTATGGCTCCGTCCAGGTCACGATATCGTAAAGGAAGCAGGCGGTCTGCACAAATTTATGAACTGGGATCGAGCAATCCTAACAGATTCAGGCGGATTCCAAGTTTTTTCATTGAGTGAATTTAGAAAAATTGAAGAAGAAGGCGTTCACTTCCGTAATCATTTAAACGGAGACAAGCTGTTCCTATCTCCTGAAAAAGCCATGGACATCCAAAATGCACTTGGCTCTGATATTATGATGGCATTTGATGAATGCCCGCCGTATCCTGCAGAGTACGATTATATGAAACGTTCTGTGGAGCGGACAAGCAGATGGGCAGAGCGCTGTCTAACAGCGCACCAGCGTCCTGAAGATCAAGGGCTGTTTGGGATTGTCCAAGGCGGAGAATACGAAGAGCTTCGTAAACAAAGTGCAAAAGACCTTGTTTCACTTGATTTCCCAGGTTACGCCATCGGAGGCTTATCTGTAGGGGAACCAAAAGATGTGATGAATCGTGTACTAGAGTTCACAACACCATTTTTACCGGCAGACAAGCCGAGGTACCTAATGGGTGTCGGCTCACCAGACTCCTTAATTGACGGCGCCATTCGCGGTGTAGATATGTTTGACTGCGTACTGCCGACGCGAATTGCAAGAAACGGCACCTTGATGACAAGTGAAGGCCGTCTTGTTGTGAAAAATGCAAAATATGAGCGTGACTTTAGACCAATCGATGAAAACTGTGACTGCTATACATGTAAAAACTATACACGTGCCTATATTAGACATCTCATCAGAACAAATGAAACGTTCGGAATTCGATTAACAACTTATCATAATCTTCATTTTCTGTTAAAATTAATGGAGCAAGTGAGAGAAGCTATCCGTGAGGATCGTTTAGGTGATTTTAAAGAAGAGTTTTTTGAGCGTTACGGCTTTAACAAACCGAATGCGAAAAACTTTTAACGCATAAACGAAAGGCTTTACAATGCTTTAGAAAGGGGTGAAATAGAATGGATGGTGGTATGGGTTCAATCATTATGATTGTTGTCATGTTTGCTGTGCTTTACTTCTTGTTAATCCGTCCACAGCAAAAGCAACAGAAAGCTGTGCGTCAGATGCAGCAATCTTTATCAAAAGGCGATAAAATCGTCACAATCGGTGGTTTACACGGTGAAATCGACTCAATTGATGAATCAAAAGTGGTCATCAAAACAAGCGAAAACAACCGTTTAACTTTCGATCGTCGTGCTATTAGAGAATTAGCTGACAAAGGCTAATCCTCTGATACATAGCCATAAAAAAAAGAGCGATATAACCGCTCTTTTTTTATTTGCCTCGAAGATTGACGCCAATCATTCCCCCCAGCATACAAATGCCTAAAAATGCTCCATGATAGATAAACTGCTCTGGTGAAAACGTTTTTCCAAATCCCAAATATTGAAATAGAAATACAGTGAGGGAAAAAATGATAGACGTGACCGCACCAATCAGCCAGCCACGCTCCTTTGCTTTCCCTCCAGAAATGATGCCTCCTAATAAAAGGGCAGCAAAGGACAAAATCATAATCATCCATTTAAATGATGTTTCCTGCATACTTGTGAATGTAAGCATGAGCGACACAAGTAAACTTGTGACAACCATCACGACAAAAATGGCAATTAAGCCGGATAAAATGCCTTTTCCAATATGTTTCGTTTCCTGCATGTAGATTCGTCTCCTCTCCAATTGAACGAAGCTTGTCTTTTACTAAAATGTATTCACAGTGAAGAAAAAATAGACATGTTTCAGACGTTTCTTTTCTACATAAATAAAGTGTTTTGACACAAGCTATGTTGGAGAAGGAGGGTTTACATCACATGCAGGATATCTTGATCATTTCCATGAGAACCATCATTTTATATTTTCTTATTTGGTTTATATTTCGCTTAATGGGCAAAAGGGAAATTGGCGAGCTGAGCATTTTAGATTTAGTCATTTTTATGATGATCGCAGAAATTGCGGTTCTCGCCATAGAAGAAGTAGAGGATCACATGTTACATACGGTATGGCCAATCCTGCTGTTAACCTTCATTCAAATCACACTTGCTTACCTCTCACTGAAATTCCAAGGCGTCCGGCGCTTTCTTGACGGCAAACCGGCCCTGCTCATCATCAATGGGAAAATAGACGAGGGTGCAATGAGAAAACAGCGATACAATTTTGATGACCTTCTCATTCAATTAAGAGAAAATAACATCGACAGCATTCAGGATGTCTCTTACGCCATTTTAGAGCCGTCTGGAAAGCTCGCCGTTGTCGAAAAAGAAAACAAGCGCAAACATGCAGCGCTTGAGCTTCCACTTGTTGCGGACGGTGTCGTGCAGCATGACCACCTTAAGCAAATCAATCAAAATGAACAGTGGCTGAAAGATGAGCTTGCTAAAAGAGGCTATCATGATATCGATCAAATCTCTTACTGCAGCTTTAATCAAAAAACATTTTATATTGATTTGAAAGATGAAGTGATCAAAAAGAGATGAGCTAAAACAGCTTCCCAATGAACGGGATGCGGCGCAGCTCTTCTCGTTTCACTAGCCCTAGGCAGATTAATAGAATGACATAGAGCGTGCACGTAACAAAAATGAGCGTCACAAGTTCAATAGGAGCAGAAAAGAGTCCGTCTACTTGAGATTTCAGCCAGAGGCTGACAGCCCCTGTACCGATAATCACAAGGACGCATAGTCCATATTCCTTTAATGGTAAATGAATAGGCAGCACCTTTCCGACAGTTGCCGCATGGAGCAGCGTGACAAGGATGATGCCGATTAAGATCGCAAGTGCTGCGCCCATAATGCCAAAGCCAGGCTGGGAAGCAAGGACAAAAATCATCCCTGTTTTCACAATTGCACCTATCAGGCTGTTGGTCATCGCCGCACCAGCTAAATTGAGTGCTTGAAGCACGGCTTGAAGGGGCCCTTGAAAATAATAAAGAAGGAAAAATGGCGCCATGAATTTCACATAAATGGCCGCGTGCGATGAACCATACATAAAGAGCGTTAAATCTTCTGCGTAAACGAAAAGAATAATACATGAAATGCCTCCGCTGAGTAAACAAAGGCGCATCGCCTGCTTCAGCCGGTATTCGACCGTTTTACGTTTGTTCTGCTCCATTCCTTCACTGATCGCCGGAACTAATGCAGTGGAGAGTGAATACGTAATAAAACTAGGCAGTGTCAAAAGGGTCAAGGCAAGACCAGTCAACTCCCCGTACTGCCTTGTCGCCTCTACAGCTGCATAACCAGCAATGGCAAGACTTTGCGCGACAACAATCGGCTCTAAAAACCACGAAATATTCCCGATAAAACGGCTGCCTGTTGTTGGCAGGGCAATGCTCATCAGCTGTTTAAACGTGTCCTTCCCGTCATGAATCGCCTTAAAAAATCGTTTTCGAATACGAATCGTCTTTTTATAGCGGAAGGCGATCAGTAAGTAAGCAAGTGAAATCATCTCTCCAATCACAGATGAAATCATCGCACCTGCTGCCGCAAATTCAATCCCGTAAGGAAGGAAAGCCGTTGTACATACTGCCACTAATGAAATTCTTGCGACCTGCTCCAGAACTTGAGACATCGCAAGCGGGCTCATCTGCTGTCTGCCCTGGAAATAGCCTCTTAACACACTGGAAATGGCGATGACTGGTACGACGGGTGTAATGGCAAGCAGTGGATAGACCGTTCTAGGATCAGTCAGCATATTTTCTGCCATGATGGGCGCAAACCATAAAAAGAGCGGAGTGAATATCAGGCTGAGTGTTCCTGTTATCGCAAGGGACATGACCAGAATACGTTTTGTTTTCTGTTTGTCACCCCGGGCTTCTGCTTCTGCGACAAGCTTACTAATGGCGACAGGCAGTCCGAATTGTGTGAGCGTCACGGCGAGAAAAAAGGTAGGTGCAGCCATCATATAAAGCCCGACCCCTTCTTCGCCAATGAACCTCGCAATGACAATTCGATTGACAAAACCCAATATTCTCGTGATAAAACCTGCTAAAATTAAAATAATGGTCCCCTTTAAAAACGTTTGCTTCGTCAAATCACAGATCACCTGCCTTCTCAAACGACATAGAATCATATACAATAAGATATGCGTGTATATCGTCCAAGCATGACAAGTCTCTCGATAAAAAACTGAAAAGGGGGAGCTACGCAATGACACAACACCCAGCTGCTATATACAAAGACCATTTAAAGCCTTTTCTGTTCAGTAAGCTTGAAGAATTCATCGTTTTGGGCTATAAAGATGTAGATTTAGAGGAATTATGGTCATACTTAGAGAATAAGAAGTGGAAGAAAAAACAAGAGTATCCGATTCATGAAATGGTTGCAGATATTTTATCTGTGAAAATAGGCGAATTTATGAACTATGCAACCGTTCAGTCGTTTAAAACGTCTGCTTTTTTGGACAGTGAAGATGGCAAGAATATGCTTGATGAACTGTTGAAATAAGCCATCTTAATGGATTCAGGTGTTTAAGGAGGAAATACATAATGAAAAAAGGGCGCATTCTTGCGTTTTTCTTAGTGGTTCTGTTAATCGGAACTGGCGTGGGCTTACTGACAAAGCCTGTTGCGAAAGATATGACGCTAGGGCTGGATTTACAGGGTGGATTTGAAGTCCTGTATGATGTACATCCAGTGAAAAAAGAGGACAAGATCACAAATAGTGTTCTCGTTAGTACAGTGGAAGCTCTTAACCGAAGAGCCAATGTGCTAGGTGTAAGTGAGCCGAACATCTCGATTGAAGGCAATAATCGTATCCGTGTGCAGCTTGCAGGGGTAAAAGATCAAAACAGAGCTAGGGAGATTCTTTCCACTGAAGCACAGCTATCCTTCAGAGATACGAATGATAAAGAACTTCTTAACGGGGCTGACCTAGTCGAAAACAGTGCAAAACAAACATTCAGTCAAACGAATGAGCCAATTGTGACGGTTAAACTAAAGGATGCGAAAAAATTTGGTGACGTCACAAGAAAAGTAGCAGCGATGGCGCCGAATAACCAGCTTGTCATTTGGCTTGATTATCACAAAGGAGATTCCTTCAAAAAAGAAGTCTCAAAATCAAACCACAAGTATGTATCTGCACCAAATGTGAATCAAGAGATTAACAGCAGTGACGTACAAATTGAAGGGAAATTTACTGTCCAAGAGGCAAAAGACCTCGCAAGTATTTTAAATGCCGGGGCATTGCCAGTAAAATTAACAGAAAAATATTCCACATCTGTGAGTGCACAGTTTGGTGAACAAGCACTGAACGAAACAGTGTTCGCAGGAATTGTAGGAATCGCATTTATCTTCTTATTCATGCTGCTTTATTACCGATTACCTGGTCTTATAGCTGTCATCACACTCTCAGCCTATATCTACATTACGCTGCAAGTGTTTGACTGGATGGGCGCGGTCATGACACTGCCTGGAATTGCCGCACTTATTCTAGGGGTAGGGATGGCTGTTGATGCCAACATTATTACTTATGAGCGGATCAAAGAAGAGCTGAAGCTCGGCAAATCTGTCCGTTCTGCTTTCAGGTCAGGGAACCGCAGATCATTTGCGACCATCTTTGATGCAAACTTAACAAGTATTATTGCCGGCGGAGTGCTGTTCTTCTTCGGGACAAGCTCTGTAAAAGGATTTGCAACAATGCTCATCCTCTCGATTTTAACAAGCTTTATCACGGCTGTATTCCTATCAAGATTCCTTCTTGGACTGCTTGTAGAAAGCCGTGCGCTCGACCGCAAAAAAGGCTGGTTTGGTGTCCGCAAAAAAGACATCATGAGTATCCACGAAACTACAGAAAATACCGAACCGAAAACGCCATTTGATAAATGGGATTTCGTCAGCAAACGTAAAGGCTTTATGATTTTCTCCATAGCTGTTACTATTGCGGGAATCATCGTCCTTTCGATCTTCAAGCTCAATGCTGGTATTGACTTTGCTAGTGGAACGAGAATTGATGTTCAAAGCGATCACAAGCTGACAACTGCACAAGTAGAGCAAGACTTTAAAAAGCTTGGTCTTGAAGCAGACAGTGTTGTGCTGTCGGGGCAAAAAGAAAATCAGGCAGCTGCTCGATTTGTCGGGGTGCCGAACAAAGAAAAAATCGCTGAAGTGAAGGATTACTTCAAAGATAAATACGGCACTGAGCCGAACGTAAGTACAGTATCACCGACTGTCGGTAAAGAACTTGCCCGTAATGCGCTATATGCCGTCATCATTGCTTCCATTGGGATCATTTTATATGTATCCGTCCGTTTTGAGTATAAGATGGCGATTGCGGCGATTATCTCACTGCTGTACGATGCATTCTTTATTGTCGCCTTCTTTAGTATTACGCGCTTAGAGGTGGATGTCACCTTCATTGCCGCGATCCTCACGGTCATTGGGTACTCGATCAACGACACGATCGTTACCTTCGACAGGGTTCGTGAGCAAATGAAGAAACGTAAACCGAAAACCATTGAAGATCTATCGTACATTGTGAACTTAAGCTTACAGCAAACCTTTACGCGATCTGTCAACACGGTGCTGACTGTACTTGTCGTTGTTGTCGCACTGCTTATCTTCGGATCAGCGTCGATTACAAACTTCTCCATCGCCTTACTTGTCGGCTTATTAACAGGGGTGTACTCATCCCTTTATATCGCGGCACAAATTTGGCTGATGTGGAAAGGCCGTGAGCTGAAAAAACCAGCTAAGATTGATACAGATCAAGATATTTAATCTAGAAAGACTGCCTTTTTCGGCAGTCTTTTTCTATCGATTTTTCTGAAAATAAGATGATTTGAAAAAACATTTCGGGTTTCATTGATCTTAAAATGGTCTTTTGCTATAATGACTTACGTTTAGACCAGTATAGAAAGCAAGTGTCTGTTTAGGCATTTGGCTTTATTCATTGGAGGGGCTGTTATGAAGGTTCGGGAAACTGAACTGCCAGGTATCGGTCATAAAGCCGAAATGATCACAAGAAATAATGAGAAGCTTGCCATCATTACACATGATGACGGCAGAAGAGAAATGTATCATTTTCATGAGGACGACCATGAAGAAACGATTTCTGGCATCCTGCTAAACGATGAAGAAGCAAGACAAATTGCGGCTATTTTAGGCGGCATGGTCTATAAGCCGAAAGCGCTTGAAACCGTAGAGGTAGCCATTGATGAACTGGTGATTGAATGGTTTAAAATTGAAAAGAATGCACCAGCTGTTCAAAGAAGCATCGGTGACCTCAATGTTCGCCAAAACTATCAAGTAACAGTCATCGCCATTGTGAGAAAATCACATGAGAAGATTTTAAATCCAGGACCAGATACCATTATCGAAGAAGGGGATACCCTTGTCATTTCTGGAGAAAGAAAAGAATTAAAGAATCTGATTAAAGAAAAACTCAGCAGCTGATGATGCCCATGCTGATAGGTTTTCTTCCACTGCTTTCTTTCGGTGTTTAAAAAAGGCAGCGAAAAGGGAAGAATAAAAGAAAAAGCTTGGGGGATATGTAGATGAACAAACAACAATGGACCATCATACTCGCATTTATTTTCGTATTAATTGTCTCAGTATTTGCCGTGATTAATGTACGGCCTGTCGAGGTACACTACTTATTTGGAACGGCTGAATGGCCGCTGATCCTTGTCATTATCGGTTCAGTTTTAATGGGCGGGCTGATTGTGGCATTTGCAGGGATCTTCCAAATTGTGAAACTGAAACGTGAACTAAAAGCATTAAAAGCTGAGCGTGCAGCCGCTGCACCTGCTGCGGCGACGAAAAAGGCAGACAGAGATCTTCAAAAGAAATCTCATGTCACGCCTTTAAAAGAACAGCCAGCATCATTTGACCGGAAGGAAAAATAATCTTCCAGCACAATTTCATAAAATAAAAATTGAAACCCCTCAGGCCACTCTAGTATAATAGTGTGGTTGAGGGGTGAATTTATGTTATTATCCAAAATGCGCTGGGAATATGAACATCCAAGCGAAGAAAAAGTGAAATCACTCTCTGAAAATCTGAATATTTCAGCGCTGACTGCATCGCTTCTCGTAAAAAGAGGAATTGAAGAAGTAGAAGAGGCGAGGTCTTTTTTATTTGATCAAAAAGCCGAATTTCATGATCCATTTCTATTAAAAGGAATGAAAGAAGCAGTAGAGCGCATCAACAAAGCGATCGAAGAGCAGGAATCGATTGTGATCTTCGGAGACTATGATGCAGATGGTGTGACAAGTACGTCTGTACTTTTACATACATTAAAAGAGCGGTCTGCGATAGTAGACTTTTATATTCCAGATCGATTTAAAGAAGGCTATGGGCCTAATGAACAGGCATTTCGATATATCAAGGAGCAAGGAGCATCGCTTGTCATCACGGTCGATACAGGCATTGCTGCTGTAAATGAAGCACGTATTGCAAAAGAAATAGGGTTAGACCTAATCATTACAGATCACCATGAACCAAGTGAGGAGCTGCCTGAGGCACTTGCTATTGTCCATCCTAAGCAGCCTGGCTGTGAGTATCCCTTTAAAGAACTTGCTGGTGTAGGCGTAGCGTTTAAAGTGGCGCATGCACTGCTTGGGAAGCTGCCAGTTCAGCTGTTAGATCTTGCAGCAATCGGGACAATTGCGGACCTTGTACCGCTTCATGATGAGAATAGGTGGCTCGCCAAAAAAGGCCTTGTGCAGCTTCGGCAGTCGAATAGACCGGGGCTGAAAGCGTTATTGAAAGAAGCGGGAGCCACTCTAGAAGAAGCCAATGAGGAAACGGTCGGCTTTCAAATTGCGCCAAGGCTGAATGCTGTAGGACGAATTGAACAGGCAGATCCTGCCGTTCATCTTCTGATGACTGAGGATAAGGATGAAGCAGAAGAGCTCGCTCGTTTTGTACAGGAACTGAATAAAGAACGTCAAAAGATTGTCAGTACGATCACAGAAGAAGCCATTCAAATGGTGGAAGAGGCAGGTGATGACCAGTCTGCGATCGTTGTAGCGAAAGCTGGCTGGAATCCGGGCGTTGTCGGAATTGTTGCCTCTAAATTGACGGATACTTTTTCTCGTCCGGCGATTGTGCTTGGAATAGATGAAGAGACGCAAATGGCAAAAGGATCAGCCCGGAGTATTCCTGGCTTCGATCTGTTTTTCCATCTAAGCAAATGCCGCGACATCCTGCCGCATTTCGGGGGGCACCCGATGGCAGCAGGGATGACACTTCGAGCGGATGATGTCGCTTTACTAAGGGAAAGATTAAATCAATATGCAAATGAAACATTGACGGAAGAAGATTTTATTCCAATACAGCGGGTCGATGCCGTGTGCAAGGTAGACGAATTGACGGTTGAAGCGATTGAGGAAGCGGGGATGCTGTCACCATTCGGTATGTCAAACCCAAAACCGTTCATTATGATTGAAGATGCGAAGCTTGAAGATATCCGAACGATTGGGGCAAATCACAACCATATTAAAATGTCTCTGAAAGACGAAGACAAGCTGCTTGACTGTGTCGGTTTTCACCAAGGGAAATTAAAAGAAGAAATTGTTCCAGGAAGCCGCATTTCCGTGATTGGAGAAATGTCCGTCAATGAATGGAATAACCGGAAGAAGCCCCAGCTGATGCTAAAAGATGCACGAGTTGATGAATGGCAGCTGTTTGATCTGCGCGGGAAAAAGGATTGGGAGAAGAAAGTTTCGACGCTTGATTCAGAAAAATCTTTGGTTGTCTGTTTTGATGAAGCAACAAAACAGGACGTCGATATCCCCATTCATCATGTTCATGCAGAAAATGTATCAACGTTTGATGTACAGGGCAAATATGTGGTCTTTGCGGATGTTCCCGCAGATGAGCAATTGCTGAAGCAGCTTTTAGAAAATCAAAAGCCTGCCAGAATTTATACGGTTTTTCAAAGAAAAGAAGATCATTTTATGTCCTCTTTCCCAAGCCGTGACCAATTCAAATGGTTTTATGGGTTCTTGTTTAAACGGGGAAGTTTTCCTATCAAAGAACAAGGAATGGACCTTGCCAAACATAGAGGCTGGACAAAAGATACAATCATTTTTATGACAAAGGTGTTTTTTGAACTCGGTTTTGTTAAAATAGAGAATGGTGTGCTGTCAATAGTACTTGATGCCCCTAAAAAAGATTTAACGGCATCAGCATCCTATACAGCAAAACAACGATTGATGGAACTCGATCAAACACTAACATATTCCTCAGCTAAAGAGCTGAAGGAATGGCTGAATAGCATGATGAGCGAAGTCTCACCTGTGCTTTGACGTACGAGGAGGAAAAGGAAAAGATGGATTTAAAACAATATGTGACAGTTGTACCTGACTACCCAAAGGAAGGTGTACAATTTAAAGATATTACAACGTTAATGGATAAAGGCGAAGTGTACCGTTATGCAACGGATCAAATCGTTGATTACGCGAAGGAAAGAGACATTGATCTCATTGTTGGACCTGAAGCGCGTGGATTCATTATTGGCTGCCCTGTAGCATACGCACTTGGTGTAGGTTTTGCACCGGTTCGTAAAGAAGGAAAGCTTCCTCGTGAAGTCGTTAAAGTCGATTACGGCTTGGAATATGGTAAAGATGTATTAACGATTCATAAAGATGCGATTCGTCCTGGTCAGCGTGTCCTGATTACAGATGACTTACTTGCGACTGGTGGAACAATTGAAGCGTCCATTAAGCTTGTAGAGGAATTAGGCGGCGTTGTGGCAGGGATTGCATTTTTGATTGAACTGACGTATCTGGACGGCAGAAAGAAGCTTGACGGCTACGACATCATGACGTTAATGCAATACTAATGGAGTTTTCGTAAAAAGCACTCAGTAAGAAGGGTGCTTTTTTCCTATCAAAAATCTTTTAGCGGACTTCTTCTCTTTACATCTATCGAATTTTTCTTGATAATAAACTACAATACAGTTTTCATTTAAAAAGGTGATTCCATGGCGAACGAACAAGTTTTAACGGCGCAGCAGGTCATTGACAAAGCAAGAGAATACCTGTCCGCTGAACATATTCAATTTATAGAGCGAGCATATGAATATGCTGAAAATGCACACAAGGAGCAATACCGGAAATCTGGTGAGCCCTATATTATCCATCCAATTCAAGTGGCGGGCATTCTTGTTGATCTTGAAATGGACCCATCAACCATTGCAGGCGGTTTCCTGCACGATGTAGTTGAGGATACAGATGTGACATTACAGGATTTAAAAGAGCATTTTAACGAGGAAGTAGCAATGCTTGTTGATGGTGTCACAAAGCTCGGGAAGATTAAATATAAATCACAAGAAGAACAGCAGGCCGAAAACCATCGAAAAATGTTTGTTGCAATGGCGCAGGATATCCGCGTAATCTTGATTAAGCTGGCAGACCGTCTTCATAATATGAGAACGCTCAAGCATCTTCCGCAGGAAAAGCAGCGGAGAATTTCAAATGAAACACTTGAAATCTTTGCACCGCTTGCGCACAGATTAGGGATTTCAAAGATTAAGTGGGAGCTTGAAGATACAGCACTCCGCTATTTAAATCCGCAGCAATATTACCGGATTGTGAATCTGATGAAGCGCAAACGAGCGGAACGTGAGGAATACTTGGACGAGGTCGTCAATGAAGTGAAAGACCGCGTGTCTGAGGTAAACATCAAGGCCGAATTTTCCGGCAGACCAAAACATATTTATAGTATTTATCGCAAAATGGTCTTGCAAAATAAGCAGTTTAATGAAATTTATGATCTGCTTGCCGTTCGTATTTTGGTTGACAGCATTAAAGACTGTTATGCTGTGCTCGGGATTATCCATACGTGCTGGAAGCCGATGCCAGGCAGGTTTAAGGATTATATTGCGATGCCAAAGCCGAACATGTACCAGTCTCTTCATACAACGGTGATTGGGCCAAAAGGCGATCCGCTTGAAGTTCAGATCCGTACAGTGGAAATGCATGAAATTGCAGAATACGGAATTGCGGCACACTGGGCATACAAAGAAGGCAAAGAGTCAGCAGAATCAACAGAAGAAGCAGTCTTCCAGAAGAAGCTCTCTTGGTTTAGAGAAATTCTTGAGTTCCAAAATGAATCCACAGATGCAGAAGAATTTATGGAGTCGTTAAAGATTGATCTTTTCTCTGATATGGTGTTTGTGTTTACGCCAAAAGGAGACGTCATTGAACTGCCGTCGGGCTCAGTTCCGATTGATTTCTCTTACCGGATTCACTCGGAAATTGGGAATAAAACGATCGGTGCCAAGGTCAATGGCAAGATGGTCACACTCGATCACAAACTAAAAACAGGTGACATTATTGAAATTCTGACATCAAAGCACAGCTACGGGCCAAGTCAGGATTGGGTCAAGCTTGCCCAAACCTCCCAAGCGAAGCACAAGATCAGACAGTTTTTCAAAAAACAGCGCCGTGAAGAAAATGTCGAAAAAGGCCGAGAGCTCGTGGAGAAAGAGATCAAAAACCTTGAGTTTGATGTCAAAGACATTCTGACCGCTGAAAACCTGCAAAAAGTGGCTGACAAATTTAATTTTTCAAACGAAGAGGACATGTATGCAGCTGTTGGATATAACGGCATTACTGCACTACAGGTCGCCAATCGTTTAACGGAAAAAGAAAGAAAACAAAGAGATCAAGAAGAGCAAGAGAAAACCGTTCAAGAAGTGACGGTGGAACCGAAGACGTATCACGGGAAAAAACGGGAAGCTGGCGTAAGGGTCAAAGGAATTGATAACCTGCTTGTCCGCTTATCTAAGTGCTGTAATCCTGTTCCTGGCGATAGCATTGTCGGTTTTATTACGAAGGGCCGAGGCGTATCTGTTCACCGCGACGACTGTCCGAACGTGAAGACAGGAGAAGCGCAGGAGCGGTTAATTCCCGTTGAGTGGGAGCATGAGCAGCCTGCTCAAAACCGTAAAGAATACAATGTAGAAATTGAAATATTAGGATATGATAGACGCGGCTTACTCAATGAGGTGCTTCAAGCAGTCAACGAAACCAAAACGAACATCTCCTCTGTTTCTGGGAAGTCTGATCGTAACAAAGTGGCGACGATCCATATGGCGATCTTTATCCAAAATATTAATCACTTGCACAAAGTGGTCGAACGCATTAAACAAATCAAAGACATTTACTCTGTTCGCCGATTCATGAATTAGAAAGGAAGTATATCGTCTATGAGGCTTGTTGTGCAGCGTGTGACAAATGCATCTGTGAAGGTAGAAGAAGAGATCACAGGTGCCATCAACGAAGGATATATGGTGCTTGTTGGTGTCACACACGAAGATACAGAAGAAGATGTGCTTTACTTAGCTGAAAAGCTTGCACATTTACGTATTTTTGAAGATGAAAATGGGAAAATGAATCGTTCATTATTGGACATAAAAGGAAGCGTTCTGTCTGTATCACAATTTACCCTATATGGTGATACGAGAAAGGGCAGACGGCCGAATTTTATGAAAGCCGCCAAGCCGGATGCAGCTAACTCGCTTTATGAATGTTTCAATAAAACCCTTAGAGAAAAAGGCATCCATGTGGAAACTGGCCGTTTTGGTGCGATGATGGACGTGACATTGACCAATTCAGGACCAGTCACGATCTTGATGGACAGCAAAGAATAGATTCTCTTTAGACTGTAGATGAACTCGTGCGGGAGTTTGTTTAGAGTCTTTTTCTTTTGCGGATAAACAAAAAAGAGGCGCAGTGGCCTCTTTCTTTTTAACGGAAATATTGTTTTAATCCTTCAGTCATTCCTTCTGTGACTCGTTCTTGGTAAGAGGCGCTATAAATGATCGCTTCCTCCTGAGGATTGCTTAAATACCCGAGTTCATATAAAAGGGAAGGGCGTTTGTTTTCTCTTAAAACAAAGTAATCTCCGAATTTGACACCCTTATCAGGGATTTGAGAGCGTTTTGCGACTTCTGAATGAACGCTTGACGCTAATTGCTGATCTTTTGCTGCTTGATAATAATACGCTGTACTTCCTCTAACACTTTGATCCATAAAACTATCGTAATGAAGACTAATAAATGCATCTGCATTTCGGTAATGAGATGTTGCCACCCTTGATTGAAGGCTGATAAAGGTATCATCACTTCTTGTTAAATATACATTTGCACCAGAAGCCCTTAATTTGCCTGCCAGTAAATTGGCGGTTTTGATGGTGATGTTCTTTTCAAAAGCCCCGTCTGCGCCAATTGTGCCGCTGTCTTTTCCGCCATGACCAGGATCAAGAACAATCGTTTTTCCTTTTAAAGAACCAGTTCCAGACGATGAATCGTGCTGAGGTCTTGGCGCGTCGCTGCTATTTTTCTTCGTTTGAACGACCCAGCTCGCCACATAGCCAGTTCCGCCGTTTGATAGTGTCACCTCGTACCAGTCACCTTGTGTCCGAACGATTTGATAGGCAGCTCCTTTTGTTGCTCTTTCTGCAATCCCAGCAGAGGTAGAAGCGCTTTTTCGAATATTGGTGCCATCATAGACAATGTACGCTTTTTGTTCAGAAGCCGAAGAGGATGAACTCTTTTCAGGTGCAGAGCCTGCTCCTTTGCCTGTGACAATGTAATAGCTTGCAACCCAGCCTTTTACGCCTTTCCCCTCAATTTCATACCAGCCGTTCTGCTCTCGCAAAATGGTGATCTGTGTGTTGCGGGCAAGTGAAGCGACGACTTGTGCATTTGGTGCGGCCGATTGCCTTACATTCAAGCTCGATACGCCAACTGTGCCTGTCTGGTTAGAGCGAGAGGACTCGCCGGAGCTTGATTGAGAAGTTTTCTGCCCCCCTGAAACATAATCAGAGTGAACCCAGCCTTCTGCTTGTTTATACGAAATTTTCGTCCATTCGCCGCTTGTCTCGAGCTTTTTAGCGGTAGCACCTTTCGGGAAAGTACCAATCACTTGATAGGAAGTCCCAGGGCCTGTCCGGATGCGAAGGTCGGAAGCTGTTGATGTAATTGTACTGCCTCCAGCCGTGCTTTGACCTTGCGCCTTTGGCTTCGCGGATTTTTGAGCGCCGGATGATGTGGTAATCAGCCATGAGACGACCCAGCCTTTTTGTCCGTTTGATAATTGGATCTGCACCCATTCTCCTTGTTCAGTGAGAATGGGATAGCTTTCGCCGCGTTTTACAACAGCTGCAATTCCATAGCTTAAACCAGGGCCCGTTCTCACATTGATTTCATCTGTTGCGACAACAGCTTGATCTGTTTGTGCTGTAGCATGTGTCATAGGCAAAGAACTCGCGATGAGAACAAAACAAGTAAGCAGCATCATCATTTGATTGTGTTTTTTCAGATTCAAAACGGTGTTTTCCCCTCCCTTGTAAAACCGATGAATGTTAATTCGTTATGTAGTGGATGAATTCCTTGCAGTTTCCCTAATAAAAATGAATCAATCTGTTTATACTAAATAAAAATGTGATAAAAGGATGTACAAACATGAGATTAAGCAGAAAATTAGGACGAGTGCAATATAATGGACATCGTGATATCGACCGCTGGCAGCACGACGAAATGGATCAGCCAGGCTTCCTTGAAGAGACCGCATCTGAATACGGATGTACGTCAAAAGAAGAGCTGGAAAAGAAAAAGAGGCACGGCAAGGGTTGACAGAGTGGCAGCACCGACCTTATTATAATATAAATCAACACACTTGAAAATTTAAAATGTGGAACTGATGATAGAGAATAGTAGGGTAAATTGCGTGAGCAGAGAGGAATCGCCTTAGGCTGAAAGCGAATCCGCATGGCATTTATCACGAAAGAACACTCTGTAGGTTTCCTGCTGAACGCTCTAAAAATGAGTCAATAGGCGGAGAACGTGAATCTGCGTTAAGGATTTGAGCGGGAACATGGCTGGATCATGTTCCAACTAGGGTGGCACCACGGGTATAACTCTCGTCCCTACTATACACATAGTAGAGGCGGGGGTTTTTTATATGTCCACATAAAAAATGAATGATGGTCGTAGGAGGACGAAAAATGAGTTTTAATATTCCAAGAGGCACACAGGATATTTTACCTGGAGAGTCAGAACGCTGGCAGTATGTTGAACAAATTGCGAGAGATACATGTGCAGCCTTTCAATACAAAGAAATCCGCACACCGATTTTTGAGCATACTGATCTGTTTGCACGGGGAGTAGGCGAATCAACTGATATCGTTCAAAAAGAGATGTACACATTTGAAGATAAAAAAGGACGCAGCATCACACTTCGTCCAGAGGGAACAGCTTCAACCGTCCGTTCTTATGTTGAAAATAAATTGTTTGCACAGCCTGCTCAGCCAACAAAGCTGTATTACATCGGACCAATGTTCCGCTATGAACGTCCGCAAACAGGAAGATATCGTCAATTTTATCAATTTGGGATAGAAGCGATTGGTTCCAAAGATCCTGCCATTGATGCTGAGGTCATTTCGCTTGCGATGAGTGTGTATGAGAAAGCAGGTCTTTCCAACTTAAAACTTGTCATTAACAGCCTTGGTGACAAAGAGAGCCGTGCAGACTACCGCACAGCACTGGTCAAGCACTTTGAACCAAGAATTGAGGAATTCTGTCACGACTGTCAAACGCGTTTACATCAAAATCCGCTGCGTATTCTTGATTGTAAAAAGGATCGTGATCATGAATTGATGGCAACAGCTCCATCCATTCAAGATTTCTTAAATGAAGAATCGCGGACGTATTTTGAAAAGGTTAAACAATACTTATCGGATATAGGCATTGAGTATGTCGTTGATCCAAATTTAGTACGCGGTCTTGATTACTACAATCACACAGCATTTGAGATCATGAGTAATGCAGAAGGCTTTGGTGCGATTACAACATTAGCCGGCGGCGGCCGTTATGATGGGCTCGTTGAAGGAATTGGCGGTCCTGAATCACCAGGGATCGGATTTGCGATGAGTATTGAGCGTTTCTTATCTGCGATCGATGCTGAAGGAATTGAGCTTCCTCTGCAAGATGGTATTGATCTATACATTGCTGCTCTCGGAGATGAAGCGAAGGATTATTCTGTTTCATTATTAAACCGTCTGAGAAAAGAAGGTATCTCAAGTGAAATGGACTATACAGGGAAGAAACTAAAAGGACAATTTAAAGCGGCTGATCGATTAAAAGCCAAATTTATTGCAGTTCTTGGTGAAGATGAGCTTGCGCAGCAAATTGTGAATGTGAAAGATACGACAACGGGTGAACAAATTGAAGTGAAGCTTGATGAGCTGATTCAAATGTTGAAGGCCCACCAGAAAGCGTAAAGAAGGAGTGGAATGTTTGTGTTTGGTAGAACTTTTTATTGTGGAGAAGTAACAGAAGACCAAATCGGTCAGTCAGTTGTATTAAAAGGATGGGTTCAAAAAAGGCGTGACCTAGGCGGATTAATCTTTATTGATTTGCGCGACCGTACAGGGATTGTACAAGTTGTCTTCAATCCAGACCTATCAAAAGAGGCGCTTGAGACAGCAGAATCAATTCGTAATGAATATGTCCTTGATATTAAAGGAACGGTTGTTGCAAGAGAAGAAGCAACGATCAACCCAAATTTAAAAACGGGCAAAATTGAAATTCAAGTCGAAACGGTCAGCGTTTTAAATGAAGCGAAGACTCCTCCTTTTGTGATTTCAGATCAAGCAGATGAGGTATCAGAAGATGTTCGTTTAAAATATCGTTACCTGGATCTTCGCCGCCCTGCAATGTTTGAAACAATGAAAATGCGACATGAAGTCACAAAAGCATTCCGCCATTTCTTAGACGACAACGGCTTTCTAGACATTGAAACACCAATTTTAACGAAAAGTACCCCAGAAGGTGCGCGTGACTA
The DNA here is from genome assembly GCF_000691165.1 of Bacillus safensis FO-36b. GTDB lineage: Bacteria > Bacillota > Bacilli > Bacillales > Bacillaceae > Bacillus > Bacillus safensis. The sequence continues at coordinate 324,494 of NZ_ASJD01000001.1, forward strand.
TCTTGTTCCAAGCCGTGTACACGAGGGAGAATTTTATGCATTGCCTCAGTCTCCGCAATTATTTAAACAATTGCTGATGGTTTCTGGAATGGACCGTTATTATCAAATTGCCCGCTGTTTTAGAGATGAAGACTTGCGTGCTGACCGTCAGCCGGAATTTACACAAGTCGATATTGAAATGTCCTTTATGAGTCAAGAGGATATCATGACGCTTGCTGAAGAGATGATGGCGAAGGTGATGAAAGATGTCAAAGGAGTAGACCTTACATTGCCATTACCTCGTATGACATACGATGAAGCGATGAATTCTTATGGATCTGATAAGCCGGATACACGCTTTGAGATGAAGCTAGTGAACATTTCAGACACGGTAAAAGACTCCGATTTCAAAGTGTTTAGCGGAGCTGTGAAAAATGGTGGGTCTGTGAAAGCCATCAATGTAAAAGGGGCTGCAGCGAACTACTCAAGAAAAGACATTGATGCACTTGGTGCATTTGCAGCGAACTACGGTGCAAAAGGTCTAGCTTGGCTAAAAGCAGAAGGGACTGAATTAAAAGGTCCGATCGCTAAATTCTTTGATGAAGCAAAGCAAGCTGAATTAAAAGAACAGCTGCAAGTTGAAGAAGGCGACCTTTTACTTTTTGTTGCAGATAAGACGTCTGTTGTCCATGATGCGCTTGGTGCACTTCGCTTAAAACTTGGTAAAGAGCTTGGACTGATCGATGAGTCTGTATTCAATTTCTTATGGGTTGTCGATTGGCCGCTGCTTGAAAAAGATGAAGAAGAAGGCCGCTTCTATGCTGCCCATCATCCATTCACAATGCCAGTTCGCGAGGATCTTGAATTAATTGAAACAAGCCCGGAAGACATGAAGGCACAGGCTTACGATCTTGTGCTGAATGGCTACGAGCTTGGCGGAGGTTCTATTCGTATTTTCGAAAAGGACATTCAAGAAAAAATGTTTGGCTTACTTGGTTTTTCAAAAGAAGAAGCTTACGAACAATTTGGCTTCCTGCTGGATGCGTTTGAGCACGGTGTTCCTCCGCATGGCGGAATCGCGCTGGGTCTTGACCGTTTAGTGATGCTGCTTGCAGGCCGCTCTAACTTAAGAGATACGATTGCATTCCCAAAAACGGCAAGTGCGAGCTGCGTTCTCACAGATGCCCCTGGCCATGTAAGCGAGGCGCAGCTTGATGAGCTGAGTTTAGCGATTAAAACAAAAGTAAAACAGTAAAATAGGCGCATGTTTATAGGTATGTAAACGCTTGAAAAAGAAATATGCCTATGATATGCTTTCATCAATAATAAATAAAGTCCTGATACGTACGGTGGTTACCTAGTTTTGACCGAACATTTTTTTATACGGGAGCTTGCCTTTCCTTTCTGCATAAATGCCTCTTTAGAGGACTTATAAAGTCAGGAAGAAAGCACCCACCTGCATGGTGCGGGGTTCAAAACGAAGGAAATGCTGGCGGCGTCATCGGGACTTTTTTGTGTTTTTTTCTTTTAGAGAAGGATGACGGAGAAGTCTGAATATGATATGATTCTTTCGATTCATTTTAAATAAAGGTGGAGTGAGGCACTTGTTACATCAGTTTTCAAGAAACGAGCTTGCCATTGGCAAGGAAGGCTTAAATATACTAAAAAACAGTACAGTTGCAGTGCTTGGTGTGGGCGGCGTTGGTTCATTCGCAGTTGAGGCACTCGCTCGTTCAGGCGTTGGCCGTATTGTTCTTGTTGATAAAGATGATATTGATATTACAAATGTAAATCGTCAGCTTCCAGCATTGCTATCAACAGTTGGCCAGCCAAAGGTTGACTTAATGCAGGCGAGAATCGCTGATATTAATCCAGAATGTGAAGTTGTTGCGCTGAAGATGTTTTATACAGAGGAAACATACGAACAATTTTTTGAGTATCCGCTTGATTATGTCATTGATGCCTCAGATACCATTCACTATAAAATTCATTTAATGAAAGAGTGTCTGAAACGAGGTGTGAACATCATTTCAAGTATGGGAGCTGCGAACAAAACAGATCCGACACGCTTCAAAATTGATGATATTTCAAAAACACATACCGACCCTATTGCAAAAGTTGTGAGAACACGTCTGCGTAAGGAAGGGATTCGTAAAGGAATTGAAGTCATTTTCTCTGATGAAAGTCCGATTGTTATTCGTGAAGATGTCAGAAAAGAAGTTGGAAATGATGAAGCGAAGATTCGCAAGGCGCAAATGCCGCCATCATCCAATGCATTCGTTCCGTCTGTTGCTGGGCTGATCATGGGTGGTCATGTCATTATGAAGCTTTTAAAAGATATTCCAATTACACGTGTGAAGGATAAATAAACAGCCCGCCTGCTAACATGCAGGGGGCTTTTTTTATTTCTGGCGTTTTAAATTTTCATAGACCTGTTTCAATGCACCTTCAAATTTTCCGGTTTGTTTCGGTACATAGTATTGCTTGTTTTTCAGCGGATCAGGTAAATATTGCTGCTTCACCCAGCCGTTTTCGTAATCATGCGGGTATAAGTAATCGACGCCTCTTCCGAGTGCTGTGGCGCCTTTGTAGTGAGCATCTTTTAAATGAACTGGAACTTCACCAATTCTCCCTGTACGAATATCACCAAGTGCCGCATCAATCGCCTTATATGCTGAATTGGACTTAGGAGAAAGACACAGCTCAATCACTGCGTTCGCCAGTGGAATCCGTGCTTCTGGGAAACCGATTCTTTCTGCTGTTTGTACTGCGCTTAACACGCGGGGGCCAGCCTGCGGACTGGCTAAGCCAATGTCCTCGTAAGCCATCACGAGTAATCTTCTGGAAATGCTCTCAAGGTCTCCTGCTTCGATCAGTCTGGCAAGGTAATGCAGCGCCGCATCTGTATCAGATCCCCTAATGGATTTTTGAAAAGCCGAGAGGACATCATAATGAGCATCACCATTCTTGTCATGTGAGAAGCTCTTTTTTTGTAAACATTCTTCTGCTGCGGCAAGAGTGATTGTGATATGCCCTGTCTCATCAGCTTTTGTCGATAGGACAGCGAGCTCGAGTGCATTTAAAGCAGAACGCACGTCTCCTCCGCATCCATTGGCAAAATGATTCATCGCTTCATCGTCCACTGTCACCTCATAGCCGCCAAGCCCTCGATGCTCATCCTGTAAGGCTCTTGTTAACGCAGCTTTGATTTGCTCTGTTTCAAGCGGCTTCAGCTCGAATATTTGTGTCCGGCTTCGAATGGCAGGATTGATCGCATGGTAGGGATTAGCCGTCGTTGCCCCAATTAAAATGATCATGCCATTTTCTAAATAAGGAAGAAGAAAATCCTGCTTTCCTTTATCAAGCCGGTGGACTTCGTCTAAAATAAGGATCACCTGGCCGCTCATTTTCGCTTCAGCGGCAACAGCTTCCATATCCTTTTTGTTATGAATGACCGCATTCAACGTTCGAAAAGCAATGCTTGTACTGCCAGCAATCGCGGTTGCAATCGATGTTTTGCCGATGCCCGGCGGTCCATATAAAATCATCGAGGATAAATGTTTTGCCTCGACCATTCGCCTAATAATTTGACCTTCTCCAACAAGATGCTCCTGCCCAATAATGTCTTCAATATGACTTGGGCGCATCCGGTACGCTAAAGGTTTCATAATTATCTCTCCTATAGCAATGTCTTGTTTGTATAGAGTACCGAAATTTCTTCAAATAGAAAAGGGATTCGTCCTTCTATCATGCTCAGAACCCGTAAATGAAAGTTGGCTGAAAGTATGATATAATTGCTTCTGGTCTATATATCGGCGTATATGAAATCAGAAAAATAATTGATGACATAGAATAGAAAACGCAGAGGTGTTTAACTTGAAAATATCAACTAAAGGCAGATATGGTCTGACGATCATGATCGAATTAGCCAAAAAACATGGCGAAGGCCCTACATCATTAAAATCAATCGCTCAAAACAATGATTTGTCTGAGCATTATTTAGAGCAGCTTGTATCACCACTCCGCAATGCCCGTCTTGTAAAAAGTATCCGCGGAGCGTATGGCGGCTATGTTCTTGCACATGAACCAAACGAGATCACAGCAGGTGATATTATTCGTGTATTAGAAGGACCCATTAGTCCTGTTGAAGTCATCGAAAACGAAGAACCAGCAAAGCGTGAACTATGGATTCGTATTCGTGATGCAGTAAAAGACGTACTAGACAATACAACTCTTGAAGACTTGGCAAGCTACACAGATGACGGGGATCAAGACTCGTATATGTTCTATATTTAGATCAGAGGTGTACCGGAAATGGAACGAATCTATTTAGATCATGCGGCCACAACGCCGATGGATCAGCGTATTGTGGACAAGATGATGCCGTACTTTACAGAGATATTTGGCAATCCCTCTAGTATTCATTCATATGGGCGCGAGGCAAGAAAGTGGCTCGATGAAGCAAGAGAAGTCATTGCAGGAGAATTACACTGTAAACCGCAGGAGATCATCCTCACAAGCGGTGGAACCGAGGCGGACAACCTGGCAATTACAGGTGTTGCCATGGCAAGACAGCATGAAGGAAAACATATCATCACAGTGAAAACAGAGCATCATGCGGTGCTGCATACATGTGAACGCCTAGAAAAACTAGGATTTGAAGTGACATATTTAGATGTGGACGAAACAGGATTGATTCATCTTGATCAATTAAATCAAGCATTGAGAGATGATACGATTCTTGTGACCGTCATGTACGGCAATAATGAAACAGGTGTGATTCAGCCAATCAAAGCCATTGGCGAACTTCTGCGTGATCACACTGCTCATTTTCATACAGACGCAGTGCAGGCGTTTGGCACAGTGCCCATTGATGCAGCAGATCTCCATATTGATCTTTTATCTGCTTCTGGCCATAAGCTGAATGGTCCGATGGGAACAGGTTTTTTATATGTAAACGAAGGCGTGAAACTTTCTCCGCAAATATTCGGAGGCGAACAAGAAAGAAAGCGCCGTGCCGGCACTGAAAATGTGGCAGGAATTGTTGGGCTTGCAGAAGCTGTTCAATTAACGAAGCAAAATAGAAGAGAAAAAGCGATGCATTATGGTAAGCTCAAAGAAACCATGCTGCAAGTATTCGAAGAGGAATCTCTCAATTTCTCTATCAATGGACATCCGAAAGAGACATTGCCGCACATTTTAAATGTTCATTTCCCGGGCGTCTCCATTGAATCGCTGCTTGTGAATTTAGATATGGAAGGAATTGCTGTTTCAAGCGGATCGGCATGTACGGCTGGATCTGTCCTTCCTTCGCACGTGTTAAGCGCCATGTATGGCGAAGAAGCAAAAGAGCTGACATCCTCAGTCAGAATAAGCTTCGGTCTTGGGAATGAAGAGGATCATGTGAAGCAGGCGGCACATAAGATAGCGGCTGTTGTCAAACGCCTAGCCAAATAAATGCTTCCTTTTGTTCGTGTGTGAAAAATGAAACAGCGAAGCACCTGAAGAACGAAACGCGCATGTTGTTTCATTGAAATTGGAGTTGATGAAGATGACAAAAAGACCAGAAGATACAAGAGTTGTGGTCGGTATGTCCGGAGGAGTCGATTCATCAGTTGCCGCTCTTATGTTAAAGGAGCAAGGCTATGATGTCATCGGCATATTTATGAAAAACTGGGATGACACCGATGAAAATGGTGTTTGCACAGCAACGGAAGACTATGAGGATGTCATCCGCGTATGTAACCAAATTGGAATCCCTTATTATGCAGTGAATTTCGAGAAGCAATATTGGGACAAAGTGTTTCAATATTTTCTTGATGAATATAAAGCGGGCAGAACGCCAAACCCAGATGTCATGTGTAACAAAGAAATTAAGTTCAAGGCATTCCTTGAGCATGCACTTTCACTTGGTGCGGATTATTTGGCAACAGGACACTATGCTCGTGTTGATCGAACTGGTGATGAAGTCAAAATGCTGCGAGGTCTTGATGCAAACAAAGACCAAACGTATTTCTTAAATCAGCTGACACAGGAACAACTTGATAAAGTCATGTTCCCAATCGGTGATTTAGAGAAAAAAAGGGTTCGTGAATTGGCAAAAGAAGCAGAGCTCGCAACAGCAGCGAAAAAAGATTCAACAGGTATCTGCTTTATTGGAGAAAGAAACTTTAAAACGTTCCTCAGTCAATATTTGCCTGCACAGCCTGGTGTGATGCAGACAATGGACGGAGAAGTAAAAGGGGAGCACGATGGACTGATGTATTACACGATCGGTCAGCGCCAAGGACTTGGCATTGGCGGCAGCGGTGATCCTTGGTTTGTCGTTGGAAAAGACTTGGAGAAAAACATCTTGTTTGTTGAACAAGGCTTCCACAATCCACTTTTATACTCTGAAAGCATTTCAGCTGTTAATATCAGCTGGACTCGTCCTCATATTGTCGGAGAAAACGGTGAATTAACTTGCACAGCAAAATTCAGATACCGTCAAGAAGATCACCATGTGAAGGTCAAAATGACAGGTGAGCAAGAAGCGATGGTTATCTTTGATGAACCTGTTCGTGCTGTTACCCCGGGACAAGCGGTTGTTTTTTATGATGGCGACGAATGTCTTGGCGGCGGTACAATTGACGATGTCTTCAAAGATGGTCAAAAGCTGTCGTATGTGTAGCATGTTTCAAAACCTCAACGTCGCTGTTGAGGTTTTTTAATGAAAGGATGAGAGAGCGAATGAATTATAACGAAATCGGCATAGAAGCCTTGAATCAAGGGAATATCGAAAAAGCAGCTGAAGCTTTTACAAAAGCGATCGAAGAAAGCCCGAAGGACCCGGTTCCATATATTAACTTTGCGAACTTACTTTCAAGTATCAATGAATTTGAACGCGCTTTAAACTTTTTTCAGAAAGCAATTGAACTTGATCATACCGCAGCTGCAGCCTATTATGGAGCAGGAAATGTATATACATTAAAAGAAGACTTTATGAAAGCGAAAGACTACTTTGAACAAGCACTAAAAGCGGGCATGGAAAATAGTGATTTGTTTTATATGCTTGGGCAGACGCTCATCAAATTAGAGCAGCCAAAGCTTGCGATGCCGTATCTTCAGCGTGCTGTTGAACTAAATGAAGAAGATAATGAAGCAAGATTCCAATTTGGCATGTGCTTAGCCAATGAACACATGCTGGAAGAAGCGGTGACAACTTTTAGTGAAGTCATCACGCGTGATCCGCAGCATGCAGATGCCTTTTATAATTTAGGTGTTGCGTATGCGTACTTAGAGAAAAAAGACGAAGCACTTGAGATGCTGGGTAAAGCCATTGACGTGCAGCCTGACCATATGCTGGCACTACATGCGCAAAAGCTGATTCAAGAGGCAGAATAGATGGAAGGAGGGAAGACCTGTGCAGGAACATCCAGATCAAATGAAGCTTGAGGACGAACCGTTTTTAAAGGGGACCATTCAAGCCGTTATTTTCCATAATGAAAGTAATTTATACTCGGTGTTAAAGGTAAAAGTCATTGAAACATCGGAAAACTTAGAGGAAAAAACAGCATCTGTCACAGGCTACTTCCCAGCACTTCATGAGGAGGAAACCTACACCTTTTATGGCAAAGTGACAAGCCATCCGAAATTTGGTGAACAGTTTCAGGCCACTCATTTTCAAAAGGAAGTACCAACAACGAAGCAAGGAATCATACATTATCTCTCAAGTGATTTATTTGAAGGGATAGGGAAAAAGACGGCTGAAGAAATCGTCGGGAAGCTTGGCAATCAGACGCTTCATAAGATTATGCGTGACCCAGCTGTTTTGTATGATGTACCGCGCTTATCAAAAAAGAAGGCGGATAAGCTGGCCGCAGCGCTTCAGGAGCATCAAGGGCTGGAACAAATCATGATCAGCCTGAATCAGTATGGCTTTGGTCCACAGCTCAGCATGAAGATTTACCAAGTATACGAGAGTGAAACGCTGCAGAAAATCGAGGAAAATCCCTATCAGCTTGTCAAGGATGTCGAGGGAATCGGATTTATTAAGGCGGATGAGCTTGGTGCTAGAACAGGCATCTCAGGTAATGACCCAGAGCGGATTCGCGCCGCCTTGCTATTTACAGTGGAGACAGCTAGTCTTCAGGACGGTCATACGTACATACAAACGAAAGATTTGATCGTCGAAACCCGCAAACTGCTCAACCAAACAGGCAATGATTACAAAGTGACTGAAATGGATGTTGCCAATCAGATCATTGCACTTGGCGAAGGAAAAGAAATGATCATTGAAGACGACCGCTGCTATCATCCATCCTTATTTTATGCAGAGCAAAGTGTCGCCAAACGCATTCAAAAAATCGTCTCCCAAACAGAATATGCAGATCAATTTCCTGAATCAGAATTCCTGCTAGCACTTGGCGAGCTGGAGGAGCGGTTAGGCGTCCAGTATGCACCGACACAAAAGGAAGCGATTCAAAAGGCACTCATGTCCCCGATGCTGCTTTTAACAGGCGGGCCTGGAACAGGGAAGACGACGGTCATTAAAGGAATTGTCGAGCTTTACAGTGATCTTCACGGTGTTTCTCTTGATCCGAGTGATTATAAAAAAGATGAATCCTTCCCATTTGTGCTTGCGGCACCAACTGGACGGGCGGCTAAACGGATGACAGAATCAACAGGGCTTCCAGCTGTCACCATTCACCGGCTGCTAGGCTGGAACGGTTCGGAGGGCTTCTCGCATGATGAGGAACAGCCGATAGAAGGAAAGCTTGTCATCATTGATGAATCAAGTATGCTGGATATTTGGCTGGCGAATCATTTGTTTAAAGCGATTCCTGATCATATCCAAGTGATTATGGTAGGAGATGAACATCAGCTGCCATCTGTCGGACCAGGCCAAGTTTTACGGGATTTGCTTGCCTCAAAAGCCGTGCCGGCTGTTACCCTGACAGATATTTACCGGCAGGCAGACGGCTCCACCATTGTTGAACTGGCACATGATATGAAAAATGGTGTGCTGCCAAAGGATATTACTGCACGCTCAAAGGATCGGTCCTTCATTCGGTGTTCAGCTGATCAAATGAAAGAAGTCATTGAGAAAGTTGTCAGCAATGCTGCTCAAAAAGGATTTTCGGCAAAGGACATTCAAGTGCTCGCACCAATGTATAAAGGAAAAGCAGGCATCAATGAGCTCAACAAAATGCTGCAGCACATTTTGAATCCTAAAAAACCAAAAGGCAGAGAAATCCAGTTTGGTGATGTGGTGTACCGGACAGGTGATAAGGTGCTTCAGCTTGTGAATCAGCCGGAGAACAACATTTTTAACGGCGATATCGGCGAAATTGTCTCGATTTTTTATGCAAAAGAAAATACAGAAAAAGAGGACATGGCCGTAATCTCCTTTGATGGGAATGAAATCACCTTTACAAAAAAGGATTTTCATCAATTTACACATGCTTATTGCTGCTCCATTCACAAATCACAAGGAAGTGAATTCCCGATTGTTGTGCTGCCAGTCGTCAGGAGCTATTACCGAATGCTTCGGCGGAATCTGCTGTACACAGCCATTACACGCAGTAAAAAGTTTTTAATACTGTGCGGCGAGGAATCAGCGCTGGAGTGGGGCGTGAAAAACAATGAGGATTCCCTTAGACAAACGTCCTTAACGATGCGGCTGGTGCAAACCGAACAAATCATGGATGCAGAACTTGAAGCGCTCCAAAAAGAGCTTCCGTTTAGCGTACATGACGCAAATATTGGCATGGAGGGAATCACTCCATTTGATTTTATGCATGAGTAGAAGGCTTCCATATGGAAGCCTTTTAGTATGAAAAGAACTTCTCCCATTCTGTTCATGGAAGCCATTTCTTCGTATGAGTCATGAAGCAAACGCACACGATAAGACTGTTCCGCAAAAGGTGGTTGAGCACATTTTGAGAACATGCCGAGAACTTGAAGGAATGACGATCTATACAGATGAGCTGTCCCGATCACTTGGTTCCATAAAAGATATTTGCTTTTTAGCCGGAGGCAGCTGCGGAGGATATGTGTTAGAGGGGAAAAAGAAAGACTGTGCACTCGTTCCATTCTCTGCTTTTGATCAGCTGACAGATAAAGGTTTGTATGTGAGCTGTCAGGAGGGAGTGGGCATGGATTCCTCTGCTCCATTCTTGTTATTTTCAAAATTAAAAAAGAAAATGATGCAGTCGCCTGATGGTGAAAATTTAGGCATTTTGGAAGATGTATACTTTTGCTCAAATTCGGGCACAATCGTAGCATATGAACTCTCGGACGGCTTCTTTACAGAGCTATCAGGGATTCGGAAACAGCTGCAGGCTGCCGGAACCTTGATGAACGTTCAAAAGGAAGCACTGGTTCTAAACCGAACGTAAAGAGGTGCTGATTATGCTCATTTGCCCAAATTGCAAATGTAAAGACATCGGAAAAATTGGGGTCAATCAATATTATTGCTGGGGCTGTTTTATTGAATTGACACTGTCGAAAGGCAAAATATCTACACACCAAGTGGAGGAAGACGGGACACTAAGCAGCTTAGATGATCTGTTTAGTGACGATGAACGTTCAATTCAACTATAAGTGTTAAGGGGGAATTTCGAATGGGCAAAATGACTTCTTCACTATTAACGCTTGGTGCAGGTGCACTCGCATATCACTTTGCAAGCCGATATGATATGCCATCAAAGCGGGATATGAAAAAGCTAAGAAAACGTGTTATGAGAATGATGTAAACAAAAAGGGCTAAAATGATCTTCATTTTAGCCCTTTGTTTTTTTCAGCGTGATCGAAAAACCGGTCTTTACGCTGAGGCATCCGTCAAGAGCGGATGTTCTTTTTATGCCTGCCTGTATTCTAATCGTCTTGCAAGAATAGATAAGCTGAAATTGACGACAAAATACATCATAGCTGCCAATAGGAATATCGGCAGTAAATAGGATTGGCTTTGCCCATTTAATATTTGTGCGTGATGTAATAATTCTGGAAGCGCAATGACAACAGCAAGCGACGTATCTTTTAAAAGGGATATGAATTGACTGACAATTGGCGGCACCATTCGGCGCAGGGCCTGCGGCATAATAATCATTTTCAATGTTTGAATATAGGTTAAACCAGAAGACCTGGCTGCTTCGATCTGACCCTTATCAATTGATTTAAGGCCGCTCCGAATAATTTCTGACAGCATCGCAGATTCAAACACGGTTAAAGCTGCAATAGCAGAGGCTGTGATGCTCAGCTTGATGCCGATTTCAGGCAATGCAAAATATGTGAAAAAGATGATCAGTAAAAGCGGCAGGTTCCGAATGGTTTCTACAACAACCGCAAGCACTTTTGATAAAACCGGAATTTGAGCGAACCGCAATGTACCAACGACTAATCCAATGATAAAGCTCAAAATGATGGAAATAAAAGCCACTTTTAAGGTGACAGCAAATCCTTCAAGTAAAAAGGCGAGATGATCAGGCTGGTAGGCACCTATAAAATCCATGATGTTTCCTCCTTTCTAGTGGCTTCTTGCTAATCTTCTTTCTAAATAACCAACACCTAGACTGAGCGGAATGGTTAATAGCAGATAGAACATGGCGACAAAGATGTAGACATCAAACGTCACAAATGTTCTAGACGCAATGAGGTCTCCCTGATACATAAGATCAAACCCTGCAATGACACCTAAAATAGAGGAGTTTTTAACAAGGTTAATAAATTGATTCCCAAGAGGGGGAATGACGATTTTAATCGCCTGCGGCAAAATGATATACCGCATCGTCCCGCCATATGACAGACCTGAAGCACGGGCTGCTTCCATTTGTCCAAGCGGCACAGCTTGTATCCCTGCACGAATGGCTTCAGCAATAAAGGCAGACGTATAAATGGCAAGAGCGATCGTTCCAGCAGTAAAACCATCTGCTACTATACCCAGCACTGGTAAACCAAAGAAGAAAACAAAGGTGATCAATAATAACGGAATATTCCGAATAAATTCCACGTAAGCCGTCCCTAACCAGTTGAGCGGCCTGAGTGGCGCTATTCTCATAATGGCAATGAGTGTACCGATCAAAAAGCTTCCAATCAGAGCAATGACACTTGCACCAATGGTATATTTAAAGCCTTCTAAATAAAGATGAACATTTTCAGTGAGAATGGAAAACCGCAGCAATCAGTTCACTTCCTTCCTGATCAACAGGGGAGCCAAGGAGCGGCTCACCTGAGGCATTGATCTTGACGAATCAAATGCTATTCTTTGATCCATTTTTTAAGAATCTTGTCATACTCTCCATTGTCTTTTAACGTTTTTAAGGCTTTATTGATCGCATCTGTTAATTCTTGATCTCCTTTTTTCACAGCAATGCCATAAGGCTCATCTGTAAAGGTGCCGCCGACCACTTCATAATTTGAATCCTCATCTGCCATACCAAATAAGATCGCATTATCAGTTGTCAGCACTTGCCCTTGGTTTGATTTTAATGCTGTAAAAGCCTCCTGATAGTTCTCGAATTCTAATACGGATGCTTCAGGTGCTTTCTCGCGGATATTTTGAGAAGAAGTAGAGCCTTTTACGGCGAGCACCTTCGTTCCTTTTTTAAGATCATCAATGGATTGAATGTCGCTTCCTTTTTTCACAAGCAGTGATTGTCCTGCTTCAAAGTATACATCTGAGAAATTGACTTCTTTTTTACGTTCTTCTGTAATTGTCATGGTCGCAACAATCGCATGAATATCTCCTTTTTGAAGTAAAGGAATTCTCGTTTTAGATGTGACTTCTTTGAATTCTGCTTTTCCTTCATCGCCGAGTATTTCCTTTGTGATGGCTTTTGCAATGTCAATATCAAATCCTTCAATATCACCGCTGCTCGGATTTTTTAGACCGAATAAACGTGTGTCATTTTTTACACCGAAAATGATTTTTTTGTCTTTCTTAATGGTTTCTAAAGAACTTCCTTGTTTTGCATCAGTTGACCCTTTTTCAGTCGATCCACAAGCAGCCAAAGCGGCAATGCAGCAAGTCATAAAGAGCATCAGGCCAAAGCGTTTCATTTTTTTCATCAAACCATTCCCCCTAGTGATTTAATATACGGCTTAAAAATAATTGAGCACGTTTTTCTTGCGGTTTTTCATAAAATGCAGCCGGTGTTGATTCTTCAAGAATTCTGCCTTCATCAATAAAGACAATGCGGTCGGCCACTTCGCGGGCAAAGCCCATCTCATGTGTGACGACAACCATGGTCATGCCTTCACGGGCCAGCTGCTTCATCACATCTAATACCTCGCCGATCATCTCTGGATCAAGTGCAGATGTCGGTTCGTCGAAAAGCATCACCTCCGGCTTCATCGCAAGCCCTCTTGCAATGGCAACGCGCTGCTGCTGTCCGCCAGAGAGTCGTGAAGGGTAGGTGTCTGCCTTTTCAGGAATGCCGACTTTATTTAAATAAAATTCAGCTGTTTCCTTTGCTTCTTCCTTGCTTACTTTTTTGACCTTCATCGGCGCAAGCATAATGTTTTCAAGCACCGTCTTATGCGGATAGAGGTGAAAATGCTGAAAGACCATTCCGATATTTTGCCTGACAAGATTGATGTTGGTCTTCGGATGCTGAACAGACACTTGGTTGACGAGAACTTTTCCCGCATCAATGCTTTCAAGACGATTGATACACCTGAGCATCGTGCTTTTACCAGACCCTGAAGGACCGATGATCACAACAACCTCCCCTTTTTGAATATGTAGGTTAATGTCCTTAAGTACATGGAACTGGCCATAATGCTTGTTGACTTCTTCGAATGTGATCATGAAGAACCTCCTCTTGTGTTTCATTGGCTAAAGCTAAAGTGGATTCTAGCACAACTTGCGTAAAAAGAGGTAAATAATGGAATATTTTCTGACGAGATTTTACTGCAAACAGTGACTTTGGATGGAGCTGTATGTTTCATGTGTATTCATTTTTAACAAAGTTAGGACAAATTTTATTTACGTGGATAATTGCAGAAAATGGTTAAACAATAAGAAAAGAGGTGAAAAAGGTGAAGAAACGTCCGATCCAATTTCTGATATATGCTGCAGGGGTCCTGCTTGTCCTTGCATCCTTGCTCATTTTACTGCAGCTCGACGAGTTATGGATGCCTGTTTTTGTATTGCTGAAGGCGGTTCTCATTCCGCTTCTCATCGCCATTTTTATTTCTTACCTGCTTTATCCTATTGTCGAAAGACTGCATGCACGAGGGCTGCCGAGAACAATCAGTCTCTTACTCATCTATGTCCTGTTTTTTGGCGGGATTGGTTTTGCGGTTTATAAAGGAGCGCCTGTTATGATCGCACAGTTAAATGAGCTGTCAGAACAAATTCCTGTCATCGCGGAAACGTATAATGGCGCTTTATCACATATTCATCATCATACGAGCCACTGGCCTGACGGACTTCACGACCGCTTGGACCGCTTCATTGTTCAATCGGAGACATATGCAGCCAATAGCGCTGAGCGGATGATTCTTAGCTGTAAAGTTTTATTTGATTACGCATTAGTCGCAGCACTTATTCCTTTTCTTGTTTTTTATATGGTAAAAGACATGAACACGATGAAGCGGGCGGCATGGTATTTAACGCCGCCATCATTTAGGAAGAGGGGGCATGCCTTTGTCAAAGCAGTGGATGAATCGCTTGGTGATTATATTCGAGGGCAGCTGCTTGTCTGTTCTTTAATCGGGGGTGCAGCAGCCATTGTGCTCTGGCTTTTCCATATCCCGTATCCGCTCGTTCTTGGCATGCTGATAGGAGCAACGAACGTGATTCCGTATTTTGGACCGATAATTGGCGCAGTTCCTGCCATCTTTATTGCGTTTACCATCTCAGTGAAATCGGTCATCATTGTATTGATCACAGTAGCGGTGCTGCAATTTTTAGAGAGCAATGTCCTCAGCCCGATCATTGTAGGGCGAAGCCTTCATATGCATCCTGTCGTCATTATGCTTGTCTTGCTTGCAGGAGGGGAGCTGTTTGGCTTAATTGGGATGATTTTAGCCGTACCAGCAGCTGCGATTATCAGGGTGATCATTGTGCAATATATCCTGATGAGACGAAGCGTTCATTGACAAGACGAGCCGAGTTGTCTATAATAATTTCGATTCATACATATTGAAATTCAATGACGGACCCGAGTACGTTAAAAAGCTGTTGCAGAGAGAGGCTTTATTTGCTGTGAAAAGCCTTATCAGACCTTTAACGGAAGCTAGTCCCGAGTGCAGATAAACACTGCCGCTCTCTTCCGGCGTTATCGGATGTGAAGGTGATAGACGAATTTGTCTATAATCAGGGTGGTACCGCGAGAACATCTCGTCCCTGTGTAAGTCGTTTTGTGCTTGCATAGGGCGGGGTGTTTTTTCGTTTGTGTGGAGATTGATGAATGAAAAGGGAGGATTTTTGAATGAAAACTTTAACTTCAGCTCAAGTACGTCAAATGTTTTTAGACTTTTTTAAAGAAAAAGGACATGCTGTAGAACCGAGTGCGTCACTTGTACCGCATGACGATCCGACACTTTTATGGATCAACAGTGGGGTGGCAACATTAAAAAAATATTTTGATGGCCGCGTCGTACCTGACAATCCGCGTATTTGCAACGCGCAAAAATCGATTCGTACGAATGATATTGAAAATGTAGGGAAGACAGCACGCCATCACACTTTCTTTGAAATGCTTGGCAACTTCTCTATTGGTGACTATTTTAAAGAAGAGGCCATTGAATGGGCGTGGGAATTCCTCACAAGTGAAGAGTGGATTGGTTTTGATCCGAATTTGTTATCTGTGACAGTCCACCCAGAGGACGAAGAAGCATATATTCTTTGGAGAGATAAAATTGGTGTGCCTGAAGAACGTATTATTCGTCTTGAAGGAAACTTCTGGGATATTGGCGAGGGCCCAAGCGGACCAAATACAGAAATTTTCTATGATCGCGGTGAATCATACGGTGACGACATGAACGATCCAGAATTATATCCAGGCGGGGAAAACGAGCGTTATCTAGAAGTATGGAATCTTGTGTTCTCTGAATTCAACCATAATCCAGATGGATCATATACCCCACTGCCGAAGAAAAACATAGATACAGGGATGGGCCTTGAACGAATGGTATCTGTCATTCAAAATGTGCCAACGAACTTCGATACAGACCTTTTCATGCCGATTATTCGTGCAGTCGAAACCATTTCTGGAGAAAGCTATGGTTTGGCGAAGGAAAAAGATACAGCATTTAAAGTCATTGCTGACCATATCCGGACAGTTGCCTTTGCTGTAAGCGACGGTGCGCTTCCTTCCAATGAAGGCCGCGGATATGTATTAAGACGTTTGCTGCGCCGCGCTGTGCGTTATGCAAAAACGATCCATATCCACCGTCCGTTTATGTATGATCTAGTGCCAGTTGTTGCTGAGATCATGAAGGATTTCTACCCAGATGTACAAGCAAAAGAAGAATTTATTGCGAAAGTCATCAAAAACGAAGAAGAACGTTTCCACGAAACACTGAACGAAGGGTTAGCGATTTTGTCAGAAGTGATCAAAAAAGAAAGAGACAAAGGCAGCTCACAAATTTCAGGTGAAGATGTATTTAAGCTGTATGACACGTATGGATTCCCTGTCGAGCTGACAGAAGAATACGCAGAAGATGAAAACATGACAGTTGATCGAGAAGGCTTCCAAGCGGAAATGGAGAAGCAGCGTGAACGGGCAAGAAATGCGAGACAAGATGTCGGCAGTATGCAGGTTCAAGGCGGCGCTTTAGGCGATATTAAAGTGGAAAGTACCTTTGTTGGCTACGAAAATTTAACTGCGGAAACTCGCATTATCGAACTGCTTCAAAATGGTGAACTTGTCTCTGAAGCACATGAAGGAGACACGGTGCAAATCTTGTTAGATGAAACACCTTTCTATGCGGAAAGCGGCGGACAAGTGGCTGATAAAGGGACACTAAAAAGTGCAGAAGCCATCATTGAGATCAAAGACGTGAAAAAAGCACCAAACGGTCAGCATGTCCATGAAGGAGTTGTCGTAAGCGGTACGGCTCAAAAAGGTCTCGAGGTCACTGCTGAAGTGGAATCAGCTCTTCGAAAAGGCATTGTGAAAAACCATACAGCGACACACCTTCTGCATCAGGCGCTGAAAGATGTATTAGGCAGCCACGTGAACCAAGCAGGGTCATTGGTGAATGAAAACAGACTTCGCTTTGATTTCTCTCACTTTGGACAAGTGACGAAAGAAGAATTGTCTCAGATTGAAAAAATCGTGAACGAAAAGATTTGGGAAGGTATCTCAGTTGCTATTGATCTGAAACCAATTGCTGAAGCAAAAGAAATGGGTGCAATGGCGCTCTTTGGCGAGAAGTATGGCGATATTGTCCGTGTTGTCCAAGTGGGCGATTACAGCATCGAGCTATGCGGCGGCTGTCACGTGCAAAACACTGCGGAAATCGGTTTGTTTAAAATCGCGTCTGAGTCGGGTATTGGTGCTGGAACACGCCGTATTGAAGCTGTGACTGGAAAAGGTGCTTATGAAGAATTAAATGACCAGCTGGCGATTTTAGAGCAGGCAGCAAGCGAGCTGAAGTCAAATACGAAGGATGTACCAAAACGGATTGCTTCATTACAGGCAGATTTAAAAGAGGTTCAAAGAGAAAACGAATCTCTCCTTGCGAAATTAAGCCAAGCAGAAGCAAGCTCTATTTTAGAGAAAGTGACAGAAGTTGGCGGAGTGAAAGTATTAACTGAAAAAGTAAACGCTAAAGACATGAACCATTTAAGAACAATGGTTGATGACTTAAAAGCTAAATTAGGATCAGCTGTCATCGTCCTGGGAGCCGTTCAAAACGGAAAAGTAAACATTTCAGCAGGAGTGACAAAAGACGTGATCGAAAAAGGTCTTCATGCAGGAAAGCTTGTGAAGCAGGCAGCTGAAATCTGCGGCGGAGGCGGAGGCGGACGTCCAGACATGGCACAAGCAGGCGGAAAACAACCAGAAAAGCTTGAAGAAGCACTGGCAACTGTCGAAGAATCTGTCAAATCCGTTTTATAATCAGGCGATGTAGTGTAGAATAATGGTATTAGATGAGCGGTTAGAAAAAAGCTTGCTAGTAGAATGTTGGAAGAGAGGTGCAAGAAACAGTGAGTTCATTTGATAAGACAATGAAGTTTAACTTCTCTGATGATTCAGCTGAAACCAATGTGAATGAAGTGCTCATTACAGTTCATGACGCACTCCAAGAAAAAGGATACAACCCGATCAATCAAATTGTCGGATACTTGCTGTCAGGCGACCCTGCTTATATTCCAAGACATCAGGATGCACGCAACCTAATTCGTAAACTAGAACGAGACGAATTAATTGAGGAATTGGTTAAATCGTACTTAGAGACACATAAAGAGGCGTAAAACATGAGAATTCTGGGCTTAGATTTAGGCACGAAAACCCTTGGTGTTGCGATCAGTGATGAAATGGGATGGACAGCGCAAGGGATTGAAACCATTAAAATTGATGAAGCAGGCGGAGACTTTGGTCTCAGCCGCCTGTCTGAGATCGTTGCAGAATACGGGGCAGATAAAATTGTACTTGGCTTTCCAAAAAATATGAACGGCACGGTCGGTCCTAGAGGCGAAGCCAGCCAATCATTTGCGAAAGTGCTAGAAAACACGTACAATGTTCCTGTTGTGCTTTGGGACGAGCGTCTGTCAACAATGGCAGCGGAAAAAATGCTCATCTCTGCAGATGTGAGCAGACAAAAGCGTAAAAAAGTCATTGATAAAATGGCGGCTGTTATGATCCTGCAAGGATATTTAGACAGCTTAAATTAAAATGAGGTGAATCAAATGGAACACGGAGAAAAGCAAATTACAATCGTTGATGATAATGGAAATGAACAGCTTTGCGAAGTACTATTTACTTTTGAAAGCGACCATTTTAACAAATCTTATGTCCTTTACTACCCAATTTCTGAGCAAGACAATGAGGAAATTGAAATTCATGCATCAAGTTTTACACCGAACGAAGACGGTGAAGATGGCGAGCTAGAGCCGATTGAAACGGATGAAGAATGGGACATGATTGAAGAAACGTTAAATACGTTCTTAGATCAAGAAGACGAAGAATAGAACAAATAAAAGGCCTGTGAACAGATCTTCTTGATCTTTCTTCACAGGTCTTTTTTTACGATTAATATGTTAACTTTATTTTATTTTATGTTGACATAATGAATTGTACCTTTTACTCTGTTTTTAACAATAAATTGAGTGAGGGGCATGGAGATTGAAAATACAAGATATGATGCAAATAGCGTTAATGACAGCGGTCATCGGGATGTTAGGCTTAATTCCGCCGATTTTACTTACATTTACACCTGTACCGATTACATTGCAAACCGCAGGTCTTTTGCTTGCTGGCGGGCTGTTAAAGCCTAAACAAGCACTAATCAGTTTATGTCTTTTTCTTTTGGTTGTGGCAGCAGGCGCACCTCTTTTGTCAGGCGGGAGAGGCGGGATAGGGGTCTTTTTTGGTCCAAGCGGTGGTTTTCTTCTTGCTTATCCTGTTGCTGCCTTCATGATCAGCTTATGGGTGAACCGGCTGAAAAAAGTAACCGCACTGCGTCTTTTTGTGATCTATGCGGTTTGCAGTATTGTGATTTTGTATATGTGCGGCATCCCCTTTCAAGCCATGATGATGCATATGAAGGTCTCGCAGGCGGCTTTCCTTAGTTTGATTTATCTTCCAGGTGATCTCATCAAAGCGGGAATGTGTGCTGTCTTTACGGTCAAAATCATACAGGCCCTGTCATATCGAAAAAGGGATCTGCATAAAGGGAGGCGTGCAGTTTGAACAGAATAACGGAAAGCTATGCAGTACATGCAGAAATGAAACCAGATCAGATTGCCATCATAGATGAGCAAGAAAGCATTACATATCAAGATTGGTATGAACGTGTGCAGAGATCAGCACAGTGGTTACAAGGAACGGTTCATCAGCAAAAAAGAATCGCTTTTTTATTATCAAATGGTGCTTCTTTTTTGCAAATATTTGCGGGCGCTGCTTATGCAGGATGGACAGCCGTTCCGCTTGATCCGAGATGGAGTCATGAAGAATGTGTCGAAAAGCTCCAGTTAAGTGAGGCGGATCTCGCCATTATAGAGGATCGATTGATAAAGAGATTTGAACAGGGAAGCGTGGACATGCCGCTTCTTTCTTTATCTGAATGGAAGGAAAGAATGAGCCTTCTCACAGACAGTCCATATAACAGCTGCGATACCGAGAAGGATCCTGTCTTTTATATGGGGTTTACGTCAGGATCAACGGGCTCACCGAAAGCCTTTATTAGGCGTCAGCAGTCTTGGATCGAGAGCTTTCGAACGACCACTGCTTCATTTGGAATCACTCATCAAGATCATGCTCTTATATTAGGTACACTCTTATCCTCTCACTTTTTATATGGTGCCATCAGTACATTATATTTTGGCGGCACAGTGACGCTTTTAGAAAAATTTGTGCCAGTAAAAGCGAAGAAAGCCTTAGAGACAGGTGATATCACCGTGATGTATACTGTCCCGACAATGACAGAAACGTTACTGCAAATCGATGCTTTTAGAGAAGACAATCCGCTTCTTGTCATGTCATCGGGAGCAGATTGGAGCGTCTCTTCAAAAGAACAGCTCGTGACCAACTATCCACATGTCACTTTTTTTGATTTTTATGGCACATCAGAGTTAAGTTTTGTCTCTTATTTGTCTTCAAATGACTTTATGCAAAAACCTTCTTCTGTTGGACGGCCTTTCTCCTCCATTCAAGTAGAAGTAAGGCGGCCCGATCAATCTGTCTGTCAGCCAAATGAAACAGGGAGAATTTATGTAAAGAGCCCAATGACGTTTTCAGGATACTTGCATGAGCAGAAACCGCCGGAGGAGTGGCTGACAGTTTACGATATGGGATGGCTGGATGAAGACGGTTATCTGTATATGTGCGGTCGTGAGAATGGCATGATTGTCTATGGAGGACTAAATATTTTCCCAGAGGAAATTGAGCGTGTGCTAAATGAACAGCCAGAGGTCAAACGGTCGATTGTGGTTGGCGTTCCTGACCCATATTGGGGTGAAATCCCTGTTGCCATATTGGAGCAAGTGCCGCAAATAAAGGCGGTTCAACAAGCTGTTAAAGAAAAGCTGGCGGCATACAAGGTACCAAAAAAATGGCTTGTGATTGATCAAATGATTGCAACATCCGGCGGAAAAATAGCCCGTGCGAGCATGAAAAAGTGGGCGGAGGAGCAATTGTCATGCAAGCAGTGATCGTAGAAGCAAAACGAACACCCTTCGGTGACAAAAATGGGATGCTGAAAAATTATCGCCCAGAGCAATTAGCCGCTCCCCTTATTCGGCATTTGTCTCAGATGAGGACACCGGATGACGTCATATTAGGCAATGTCGTCGGAGGCGGTGGAAATATGGCCCGTCTGTCCTCCTTAGAAGCAGGTCTTCCTTTACACGTTCCCGGTATGACAATTGACAGGCAGTGTGCCTCGGGTCTTGAAGCGATCCGAACAGCTTGCGTCATGGTTCAATCGGGGGAGGGCACGATGTATATCGCTGGCGGGACTGAGAGCATTTCCAGATCACCAATGAAAGAGAGAGCCCGCTTTTCACCGGAGCGGATAGGAGATCCGCATATGGGAGAAGCAGCTGAGCTGACCGCGTCGGCATTTTCTGTCACGAGAAAAGAACAAGATGACTATGCCCTTTTAAGCTGGGAAAGAAGTTTAGCAGCATTCACACATGGTACATATTCAGAAGAAATCGTTTCGATTGACGGGATGAACATAGATGAAGCGGCTGCTAAAATAAGACCAATGGCAAAGCTGATCAAGCGGGCAAAGCCTGTATTTTTACCGGGAAAAGGAACTGTGACCGCCGCCAATAGCTGTAAGGAAGCAGACGGAGCAGCCGCCGTCGTTGTGATGGAAAGATCGCTAGCGGAAGCAAGTGGATATAAGGTGATGCTACGGTATGCCGGAAGTGCTGTGACAGCGATACATCCTCATTTTCCAGCTGCTTCACCAATTGATGCGATCAAGAAGCTTTTACATCAAGAGAACATCAAGGCAGAGGAAGTAACGTTATTTGAAATCAATGAAGCGTTTGCGCTGAAAGCTGCACTTATTGCCCGGACGCTGGGGATACCATATGACCGGATCAATAGAAGAGGCGGTGCACTTTGCCTTGGGCATCCTTACAGCGCGTCAGGAGCTGCTATGATGGTGAGATTATTTTATGAAGGGCGCGCCTTACCGAATGGAAGCTATGTCATGGCTGCTATTGGAAGCGGTGGCGGCATTGGTTTAGCCGTGTTATGTCAAGTTCTGTCATGACATGCATAAGCAAGGAATTGCCGAACTCCGTCGAATCATGTACTATAAAAGCTAGATGTGAGGAGGGCCATGCATGTTTTCAGAACAAAAGAAACGACCATTCTTCAAAAGAAAAATGGGGATCGTCCTGTTATCTGTCCTTGCTGTCATCATCATTGCAGCATTATCAGGCTTTTTATATGTTAAATCAGCACTCGGACCGGTCGATCAAAAAAGTAAACAAACCATCAATATTCATATTCCAAACGGGACATCTGTCCGCGAAATTGCAGGCATTTTAAAAGATAATGGGCTCATTTCGAATGACACGATTTTCACTTATTATGCAAAATACAAAAAAGCGTCCGGCTTTAAAGCAGGATATTTTCATTTAAAACAAACAATGGACGCAGACACACTGATTAAAAAGCTGACATCTGGCGGGACAGATTACGCCTTTCAGCTAGTGATTCCTGAGGGAAGACAGCTGTCTGATATTGCAGCCATTATTGCAAATCAGACGAATTTTTCAGCGAATGAAGTTGAAGCGAAGCTGGATGATCCTGATTTTATTCAAACACTAATGAAAAAATATCCGAAAACCGTGACATCACAGGTGAATAGAAAACAGGTGAAACATCCGTTGGAGGGTTATTTATTCCCTGCTACGTATCCATTTTATCGTGAGGATGAATCGCTCGAAACGATCATTGAAACGATGATTAAACAAACAGATCAATACGTGAAAACGTATGAAAAAGACATGAAAAAAAGAAACATGTCCATACATGATGTGTTAACGATGGCATCACTGATTGAAATGGAAGCAACAGAAAAGACAGATCGGGCAAAAATCTCAAGTGTATTCTATAACCGGTTGAAAAAGGACATGCCGCTTCAAACTGATCCAACCGTTCTTTATGCACTTGGTGAGCATAAATCCCGCGTGTATTACAAAGACCTAAAAGTGAAATCTCCTTATAACACGTATAACAACAAAGGGCTGCCGCCTGGACCTATTGCAAATGCTGGTGAATCTTCTTGGAAAGCCGCACTGCATCCAGAGAAAACGGATTACGTTTACTTCCTTGCGAAGAAAAATGGAGAGGTCGTATTTACGAAAACGTTAAATGAGCATAATAAAGCAAAAGCGAAATACATCACAGGCAGCAATTAATGTACAAGTGAATCGAAAAAGACTGTAGACAATACGAGATTGCCTGCAGTTTTTTTCGTTGGAATCTCCATTTTATAGGTTCGCAATTGCCACTTCTTTGTGGTAAAATATATCGGGTTGTTTTTACTTAGATGAACGAAAGATTGACGAGAAAGAGAGCTGCAATAGGCAGGACTCTTCTTTTTCAGGTCATGAAGGAGCTAGACAGATAATGACTATCGAAGATGATCGAATAAATGATTATATTGAACATTTAATTCACCCAAGTCCTGAAGCAATCGCTCAATTAGAGATCTATGCAAAAGAGCATCATGTGCCAATTATGGAAAAGGTGAGCATTGAGCTTTTACTGCAGCTGCTTTCGATGAAAAAGCCGAAAAAAATTCTTGAGGTCGGGACAGCGATTGGCTATTCCGCCATTCGAATGGCAACAGCTCTGCCAGATGCTGAGATTTATACGATTGAGCGCAATGCAAAGCGCTATGAAGAAGCGACACGGAACATTGAGGAATTAAAGTTAAAAGAAAGAATACACGTGTTTTTTGGTGATGCGATGGAATCGGCTAAAACGGTCCAAACGATGGCGCCCTATGATGTGATCTTTATTGATGCTGCAAAAGGGCAGTACAAGCGTTTCTTTGAATTGTTTGAACCGATGCTCGCTCATGACGGAATGATTATTACAGACAATGTCTTATTTAAAGGCTTAGTGGCAACGAATTATGAAGAAGAAATTGAAGATAAACGAAAAAAACAATTAATTGGAAAAATTGATCGATACAATCAATGGCTCATGTCAAACCCTGATTTCCAAACGTGCATTATTCCAGTTGGAGACGGGATCGCCATTAGTACAAAAAGAGGTGACCAATCATGAAGAAACCAGAATTGCTTGTGACGCCAAGCAGCGTGTCAGACGTACTGCCATTAATTGAGGCAGGAGCTGATGCATTCTTAATAGGCGAACAAACATACGGTATTCGTCTTGCAGGTGAGTTTTCAAGAGAAGATGTGAAACAAACGGTTCAGCTTGCACATGCCCATCACAAAAAAGTGTATGTGGCAATGAATGCGATTTTTCATAATGACCGCGTGCAGCTGCTTGGAGATTATTTAATCTTTCTCGATTCATTAAGCGTGGATGGCGTCGTTTTTGGAGACCCAGCCGTGATCATGGCAGCAAAGGAAACAGGGGTGAACCTGAACCTTCACTGGAGTACAGAAACGACTGGGACCAACTATTACACTTGTAACTACTGGGGCAGAAAAGGCGCATCGCGTGCTGTTCTTGCAAAAGAGCTGAATATGGACAGTGTGATCGACATCAAAGAAAATGCTGAGGTGGAGATTGAAATTCAAGTTCATGGCATGACATGTATGTTTCAATCAAAACGTACGCTCATCGGCAACTACTTTGAATACCAGGGCAAGCAAATGGATGTCGAAGGCAGAAATATGGAGGAAGGGCTATTCCTGCATGACCAAGAGCGTCAAAACAAATACCCTATTTTCGAGGATGCAAACGGGACACATATTATGAGTCCAAATGATGTGTGTATGATTGACGAATTAGAAGAGTTTGTTGACGCAGGCATTGACTCATTTAAAATTGACGGAATTTTAAAGTCACTTTCTTATATGACAGAGGTGACATCACTTTATAGAAAAGCAATTGATTTACTAACGACTGACAAAGACGCGTATGAAGATCAGAAAGAAGACTGGGTGAAGCGGATTGAAGAGATTCAGCCAGTGAATCGTTCGATTGATACAGGGTTCTTCTTTAAAGAAACGGTTTATTAAGATAAGAGGAGGCAGAGGAAATGGCATTATTGAAAGATGGTATTTCTGAAATGATTGATGGGAAACGTGTCATTACAAAAAAACCAGAACTGCTTGCACCCGCAGGAAACTTGGAAAAGCTGAAAATTGCTGTACATTACGGAGCTGACGCTGTTTTTATTGGCGGGAAAGAATTTGGACTTCGCTCAAATGCAGATAACTTTTCAATTGAAGAAATGGCAGAAGGTGTCGCATTTGCAAACAAATATGGTGCACGCATTTATGTGACAACAAATATCTTCGCCCACAATGAAAACATGGACGGGCTGGAGGAATACCTTCAAGGGATCGAAGGCGCTGGGGTAGCAGGCATTATTGTAGCTGATCCATTGATCATTGAAACATGTAAACGTGTTGCACCGAAGCTTGAAGTCCATTTAAGCACACAGCAATCTCTTTCAAATTGGAAAGCTGTTCAGTTTTGGAAGGAAGAAGGGCTTGAGCGTGTGGTGCTCGCACGTGAAACTAGTGCGCTAGAAATTAGAGAAATGAAAGAAAAGGTCGATATTGAAATCGAAACATTCATTCACGGTGCGATGTGTATCGCATACTCTGGTCGCTGCGTGCTCAGTAACCATATGACGGCAAGAGATTCTAACCGCGGAGGCTGCTGCCAGTCCTGCCGCTGGGATTATGATCTTTATAAACTAGAAGGTTCTGAGGAAGCGCCTTTATTTGGTGAGGAAGATGCGCCATTTGCAATGAGTCCAAAAGATTTGAAGCTTGTTGAATCCATTCCTCAAATGATCGAAATGGGAATTGACAGCTTAAAAATCGAAGGACGGATGAAATCCATTCATTATGTTGCCACTGTTGTAAGTGTATACCGCAAAGTCATTGATGCGTATTGTGCAGATCCAGACAATTTTGTCATTCAGCAGGAATGGTTAGATGAATTAGATAAATGCGCAAACCGTGACACAGCACCAGCCTTTTTCGAAGGCGTACCAGGAACAGATGAACAAATGTTTGGCATCCATGGAAAGAAAACGACATTTGATTTCGCAGGTCTTGTTCTTCATTATGATGAAAAAGAACAAATCGTGACATTGCAGCAGCGTAACTTCTTTAAGCAAGGCGACGAAGTCGAATTCTTCGGACCAGAAATTGAGAATTTCACATGCAAAATTGAAACGATTTGGGATGAAAAAGGAAATGAACTAGATGCTGCTCGTCATCCGCTGCAAATCGTCAAATTCAAGCTTGATCAAAAAGTATACCCTAGCAACATGATGAGAAAGGGGAAATAACAGCCACATGAGGAGTAAACCAGTTGTCATTGGTATTGCTGGCGGCTCGGGTTCAGGTAAAACGAGCGTCACCAATTCAATCTATGAAAAATTTAAAGGACATTCCATCCTCATGCTTCAGCAAGATTTATATTACAAAAATCAAAGTCATATGCCATTTGAAGAGCGCCTGCTCACGAACTATGATCATCCGCTTGCATTCGACAATGACCTGATGTTTGAGCATTTGGAACAGCTCTTAAGGTACGAATCCATTGAAAAACCAATATATGATTTTAAACTAAACACACGTTCAGAAGAGACGGTTCATGTTGAGCCGAAGGATGTCATCATCGTTGAAGGTATCTTTGCACTCGAAGACGAACGTTTGAGAGACTTAATGGATATTAAACTGTATGTTGATACAGATGCAGACCTTCGCATCATCCGCCGCATTTTACGCGATACGAAGGAAAGAGGCCGGTCGATCGATTCTGTGATTGAACAATATGTATCTGTTGTCAGACCGATGCATAATCAATTCATTGAACCGACAAAGCGATACGCCGATATCATCATCCCAGAAGGCGGCCAAAACCATGTGGCGATAGACTTAATGGTGACAAAAATTCAAACGATTCTTCAAAACCGAGCAGAGTAAATGGTGGAGAAGAAAAAGACCTTTACATTGTAAAGGTCTTTTCAGCATCATATTAATAAACAGTCACGAAAACTTGTCCTAAGACAGACGTCCCTTTATAAAGAGTGATAGTGGCTTTGCCAGGTGAATGAGCGGTCACTATTCCGTTAGAGCTAACAGAAGCTACACTCTGTTTATCTGTCCAATAACGTGTAGCTGCAGAATTATAGACCGAGTATTGCTCACCAACTCTTAAAGATACACTGTAATCTTGAATCGAAATCACATCTAAAGTTTGAAATCCAGAAGAGCTGCTATTGACTGTGAAATCCGCTGTTTCTTTGGCTGAAGCCATGCCCATTAGTGAAAAAGATAAGGTAGAGATGGATAGAACAGAAACAATTGTTTTCTTCATGTTCATTTAAAACACTCCCTAGCATGTATTTGGTCTTGCATTGATAAAATTCAACAAAAACCAAATATTTCCTTGTTAATATTTGTTAATTGTGTGTGAACATTTATTAAAGCAGCATTCTCGGAAAAAATCTTAAGGGTTTGATATGATAAGAAAACAATGAAGAAAAGAAGAGATGGAGAAATCACTACCACATAGCGAAAGAATGAAGTTGAAAAAGTATATTAAAAAAACGACAAACAAATCATCACAAATTTTCAAACAATTCTTGATCAAAATGCAATTTTGTAATAATATAGCATAGACATATCGTACACTGACCATATTATGTATTGGAAGATGGAGAATGGATAAGCTATTCTTCTACATATGATCGAAATGGCCGAACGAGGTACAGGAGCTTCCTGTGCCTTTCCACAGTTTGTGCGATTTTAGACCGCTGCGAGTGGTCCTGTCTAATAAAAGGCATAATAGTTGCATCTAAAAGGGACGCCATGTAAGATGGACTTTTACGAATATGGTACAGAAGGAATGAGGGCCTGAACATGTCCTCATTCTTGTATATTTCAGTCGTCACTCACGTGCAGAAAGTTTGTATGATGAGGATTAATAGAAGGAGTGAATGATTCATGGCACAAGAGAAAGTATTTCCAATGACAGAAGAAGGAAAACGTAAATTAGAAGAAGAGCTTGAATATTTGAAAACGGTTAAACGTAAAGAGGTTGTAGAGCGTATTAAAATCGCTAGAAGTTTTGGAGACCTTTCTGAAAACTCGGAATATGATTCTGCTAAAGAAGAGCAGGCGTTTGTAGAAGGCCGTATTACAACGCTTGATAATATGATTCGTAATGCTAAAATTATCGAAGATGAAGGAAACTCAAATGTGGTTTCACTTGGTAAAACGGTGACATTCGTTGAATTACCAGACGGGGAAGAAGAGTCTTACACAATTGTTGGAAGTGCAGAAGCTGATCCGTTCGAAGGCAAGATTTCAAACGATTCACCTATTGCAAAAAGCCTTTTAGGTAAACAAGTAGACGACAAAGTAACCGTTCAAACACCTGGCGGAGAAATGTTCGTTCAAATTGTAAAAATTTCATAATCACGTTTATCAGGTAAACACCTCGTCCACAATAGGGACGAGGTGTT
This sequence comes from Bacillus safensis FO-36b, assembly GCF_000691165.1. GTDB lineage: Bacteria > Bacillota > Bacilli > Bacillales > Bacillaceae > Bacillus > Bacillus safensis. The sequence continues at coordinate 353,288 of NZ_ASJD01000001.1, forward strand.
TTTATGCGCAAAAAAAGAAGAATTCAATGGACAGGTGCGATTATTTTTATACTATTGCTCGGTCTTCTAATGAGACTGGCAGAAATTCAGCTGTTCTTCACAGAATCGTTTTCAAAGCTTGATATCAATTTAATACAAGAAAGTGTTAAACAGCGAACAGAAGAAGTCGTTATTTCAGACGGTCGCGGTGAGTTTTTAGATCGAAACGGCCAAGCACTCCTTACAAAAGAACAGCCTGCGGTTATCTTATTTCCTTTCCTGCAATATGATCTTCCACGCTTGCAGCAAACCGCCTCTATTCTTGAGATGGAAGAGGATGAACTCAAAAAACAGTTAACAGAAACGAAAAAACCTCTCATTTTAAAAGATGACATCACGAAAAAAAAACTGAAAGACATCAATGATATGAAATATTCAGGTGTGTACGGCGTATATATGAAAGAGAAGGACAAAAAAAGACTTGCCCTCCACACATTAGGTTTCACAAGCGAAAATCCAGAACTACTCAGAAAGCGTTATCCTGACAAAAAAGAGCTTTCCATACGTACTGAAATCGGCACATTTGGGCTGGAAAGCACCTTTGACGAATTTCTATTACCCGAGCAAGACACAAAATTGTTATATCATGTGGACGGAAGGGGAAACCCTTTGTTCGGTATGGACGTCAAATATACAGCAGAAGCTCATTCCTTTTATCCACTTCAGGTACAGACAACAATAGATGAAGACATGCAGGCTGAAATGGAGAAGGTGCTCAAAGACCAAGGCGTTGAAAAAGGCGGTGCCGTTCTGCTCGACATTGAAAGCAGCAGTGTACTGGCAATGGCAAGTACCCCAAATGTCACAAGCAAAAATCGGCATGAGGCAAGAAATTACATGCTGACAGCGATTGCTCCAGGCTCTGTCTTTAAAACAGCTGTACTTGCCGCAGCAATCGAAAAAAACCTTGACCAGCCACAAACCATGTATGACTGTCGAAAGAATTTATATGGAGAGCCTGAAGGAAAACAGGAAGTGCTGAATCTGACGGACAGTTTCTCGCAGAGCTGCAATTATACCTTTGCGGCACTTGCTGAAAAGCTCATTCAAACAGATGATCAAATCATCGAAAAGACGGCTGCAAAGCTTGGACTCATAGATCGAGCTGGCTGGGAAGGGGATGTCTATCATAAGCAGCACTTCAAACAGTTTGATCGTGAAGAAACAGGCAGTGTGTGGGGAGATAAAAGAGACAAGCATGTCAAAAAAGCCATTGCACAAACCGCAATAGGACAAAAAAATGTGAAAACGACACCTCTGCAAATCGCGAATATGATGGCTGCGATCGCAAGAGGAGGAGAACGAAAAGAAGTGAAAATCGCAGAAAAAGTGCTGTATCAAAACGGAACAACGATGCTGTCCTTTCAAAACAAACGGCCTGAAGGGGGCAGCATTGACCGCTATACAGCTCAAAAGCTGCAAAAATTCTTAAGGCAGGTGGTGACCTCTGACAAGGGAACCGGAAGAAGGTTTCAAGATTTGCCATACGATGTAGCGGGAAAATCAGGTACTGCCCAAACCGGCAGTCAAGACAAAAAGGGGAATCCGCTTTATCATAAGTGGTTTGCTGGATACTTTCCGGTAGAAAAACCAAAATACGCCCTTGTCGTTGTTCACCTTGATGAGACAAGTGGCCGGGCTAAGACAAATGATGCGTTTTATGATATTGTAAAAAAGGTCAATGAAATTGAAAAGAAACAGACATAGAACATCCCTTCATGACATGTTAGAATAGTAACGACTTAGGGAACAGAGGCAAAGGAGTGCAGAGATTTTGAGTAGAAATTCTCGATTTGAACATCGTGATAAGCGCAGAAAGGCAAATATGGTGCTTAACATATTAATTGGTATCGTTGTGGTGCTTATTTTGGTTGTCGCATCGAGTTTGTTAATTTTTAATAAGCCGAAAGATCCAGATGTAGCGAAAGAGCCATCAAAAACGGCACCTGCAACAAGTGAAAATAAACAAAACTCACAAGAAGATGTGAAAGATCCAAAGAAAGACACATCCAATGATTCAGATGCAAAAAAAGATGTTTCATCTGATCAAGACGACGAAACGAAGAAGACAGATGATGAAGAAAAGCCTAATAAAGATGCGTTAAAAGACGCCAAAGAAACAGATGGCGGCAAAACAAGTGACGTAGACAAAACATACGAAAACGATGACTGGGAGCCTGTAGGAACAGAGCAATCCGGTTCACATACAGCAACCTATGATTCCAGCTCAAAAGACTGGAAAGAAATGATCAAAGCCATGTCCTATGCGACAGGAATTTCAGAAGATCAAATGACTGTTCTTTGGTTAGGAAATAACGGAGGTCCTCAAGATGCAAAAGGAACCATCCGTGATAAAACAACAGGTGAACGCTACCGCGTGGAAATTACGTGGGTAGATGAAAAAGGCTGGAAACCTGTGAAGGTTGAAAAATTAAGATAAACATGAAAAAAAGATAGCAGAAGCTATCTTTCAGATTGATGACAAAGGGCTAAAATGAACTTTATTTTAGCCCTTTGTCTTCTTTTCAGCGTATAAAAAACCTTTGCAGCCCTAGGAAGGGCGAGCACCAGAACGGAGCGAATTTGACATTCGTGAGTACTGGAGCGCAGACCTGACACCGAATGCGAGGGTTTGTCTACACGCTGAGATAGCAGATCTGCTATCTTTTTTGTTTAAACATTTGCTTTAAAATGAACAACTGCTGTATGCAAAATCCGCTCATCGATCACAGTCGTTTGATGACTGACAGAATGAACGGTCAGCAGAATCGCCTGATTATGTTCAATTTGTTTTTGGATCTTTTGTTCAAGTTCTTTTAAAGATGTTGCTTCAAAAAATTCTATTTTATCCTTTAAAAAATCCAGCTGAAAATCCATTTGATTCACCTCTCTATACTCTTCATTCATCTTAATCTCTCTCCCTCAGAAGGGCAAATGTTTTTCTGTCTCTCCCAGTATTTTTTAGTAGGAAAGAAACAGAAGTTGTGGTAGGATAGGAACTGTTCGATGGAATAAAACATACTATACGCATAGGAATAAATAGATAAAGTGGAGGGAAAGAAAATGGGACGCGAATTTCTTTCTTTATTTGATCATTGGGCCGACTCTTATGACGACACGGTAAGTGGTCATGACGAGCAGTATAGAGAAGTGTTTCGCCGGTATCCGGCTATTTTAAAAGAAATTGCCCGCCGTTCAGGCCAAGATGTTCTTGAGTTTGGAAGCGGTACGGGGAATCTAACAGCGCTGCTCCTAACAGCTGATAAAAACGTGTTTGGTGTTGAACCATCAGATGCCATGAAGAAAGCGGCTCTTCAAAAAGGACTGCCAGATCTATTTCATGATGGGGATTTTTTATCATTTCCAGCGCCGCCTTTTGAGCCAGATACGATCGTCAGCTCATATGCATTCCACCATTTAACGGATGAAGAAAAAAAACAAGCCATTCACACCTATAGCAACATCCTTCACTCAGATGGTAAAATAGTTTTTGCTGATACAATGTTTCAAAATCAAGCAGCACATCAAGCTCAGATCGACAAAGCGAGAGCCGCAGGGTTCGATCAGCTTGCAGAGGATTTAGAAACGGAATATTATCCATCCATTGATGTGCTAAAGCAAATCTTTGAAGAAGAAGGTTTTAGCACGTCCTTTCATCAAATGAATGATTTTGTTTGGATCGTAGAAGCGAAGAAAAGGGAATGAAAGGATGTTTTTGATTTGAAAATCGCAGTTATAGGTGCAATGGAAGAAGAAGTGACGATTTTAAGAGATCAACTAAAAGATGCTACACAAGAAAACATCGCTGGGTGTGAATTTACAACAGGTGTTTATGAAGATAAAGAAGTGATTTTATTAAAATCAGGGATTGGAAAAGTAAATGCAGCGGTCAGCACAACATTACTGCTTGACCGCTTTCAGCCAGATTATGTGATCAATACAGGGTCTGCTGGCGGTTTCCACCACTCATTAAATGTAGGTGATATTGTCATCTCTACTGATGTGAGACATCATGATGTAGATGTGACCATCTTTGATTACGAATATGGACAAGTGCCGGGACTTCCAGCTGCTTTCATTGCAGATGAAAAGCTTGTGAAGCTGGCAGAAGAATCTGCTTTAGAAATTGATCATATTCAAGTGGCAAAAGGAACGATTGCAACAGGAGATTCGTTTATGAATGATTCGGATCGTGTAGCGTTTGTGAGAGAGAAGTTTCCAGAGCTATATGCGGTGGAAATGGAAGCCGCAGCCGTTGCACAGGTCTGCCAGCTCTTTGGTACGCCATTTGTTGTCGTTCGTGCGCTATCGGATATTGCAGGGAAAGAATCCAATATCTCCTTTGATCAATTCCTTGAGCAAGCAGCGATTCACTCAACCGACCTTGTCTTGCGTATGATAAAGCAAACACAATAAAAGAAGGGGTTTCCCCCTTCTTTTCCATGCAAAGGAAGGGAATCATATGGCTGTCATAAATGATATTACTGAATTAATTGGCCGCACACCGCTTTTAAAGCTGTCAGGGATTGGCGTCCCAGAAGGCGTTGAGGTGTATGCAAAGCTTGAGATGATGAATCCAGGTGGAAGTATTAAGGATCGATTAGGTGATATGCTCATCAGAGAAGCATTGGCATCTGGCAAACTGCGTCCAGGCGGAACTATTATTGAAGCGACTGCTGGAAACACAGGAATTGGGCTTGCCCTAAGTGCAAGAAAGCAGCAATTGCAGACCATTTTTTGTGTACCAGAACATTTTAGTCAAGAAAAACAACAGCTGATGAAGGCGCTCGGTGCAGAAATTATTCATACGCCGAGAAAAGAAGGCATGAAGGGTGCGATTGATCGAGCCCTTGAACTAGAGGCAAGCCTTGACAATGCCTATTGTGTTTTACAATTTAAAAACCAAGTAAATCCATTGACTTACTACAGAACGCTCGGTCCCGAATTGTGGTCCGACTTAAAAGGGAATATCGATGTATTCGTGGCGGGAGCAGGATCTGGCGGGACTTTTCAAGGGTGTGCCGCCTATTTAAAAGAGCAGCATCAGGCGTTAAAAACAGTGGTTGTGGAGCCTGAAGGATCAATTTTAAATGGAGGGGACCCGGGCCCGCATAGAACGGAAGGAATTGGCCTTGAATTTATCCCAGATTATATGGAGCAGGCTTTATTCGATGAGATTTACACTGTCAGTGATGATGATGCGTTTCGAATGGTGAAAGAAGCAGCTGAAAAAGAAGGTGTTCTCATCGGCAGCTCTTCTGGTGCCGCTTTATTTGCCGCTTTAGAGGAAGCAAAGAAAGCAGCACCTGGGACAGTCATTGTCACCATTTTTCCTGACAGCAGTGAGCGATATTTAAGTAAAGGAATTTATGAGGGAGGAAAATAGCATGAAACCAAAAACAATGATGATTCACAGCGGAACAACGGGTGATGAAAGAACAGGCGCCGTGTCTGTGCCGATTTATCAAGTGAGTACTTATAAGCAGCCGAAAGCAGGCGAACATACGGGGTATGAATACTCCAGAACAGCAAATCCAACAAGAACTGCACTGGAAACAGTCATTCGTGATCTTGAAGGAGGAGCAAGCGGCTACGCATTTGGTTCAGGGATGGCAGCCATTACGGCTGTGATGATGCTGTTTAACAGCGGAGATCATATTGTCCTGACAGATGACGTGTACGGCGGAACCTACCGCGTCATCACAAAGGTGCTAAACCGCATTGGCATTACTGCAACCTTTGTTGACACAAGTGATCCTGAAGCAGTGAAAAAAGCCATTTTACCTGAAACAAAAGCCGTTTACATTGAATCACCAACCAATCCTTTACTCAAAATGACGGATCTAAAAGCCATCAGCGAATTGACAAAAGAAGCCAACATCTTGATGATTGTCGACAATACATTTTTCACACCGTATTTCCAAAAGCCGATTGAATATGGCGCAGACATTGTCTTGCACAGTGCGACTAAATATTTAGGCGGCCATAGTGATGTTGTAGGCGGGCTTGTCGTCACAGCGACAAAAGAGCTTGGAGAAGAACTGCACTTTGTTCAAAACTCGACAGGCGGAATTCTTGGACCGCAGGATTCATGGCTTCTCATGAGAGGGATGAAAACGCTTGGACTAAGAATGGAAGCACATCAACAAAATGCACAGAAAATCGCTGAGTTTTTAAAGCAACATGCAGCCGTCACACGTGTTTATTATCCAGGTCTCGATACTCACCCTGGACATGAACTTGCGAAAACACAAGCATCTGGCTTCGGCGGCATGATCTCTTTTGATATTGGAAAAGAAGAACATGTCGATGTATTTTTAAGCCAGCTTAAGCTGTTTACAATCGCAGAAAGCCTTGGAGCGGTTGAAAGCTTAATTTCTGTCCCTGCCCGGATGACCCATGCGTCCATTCCAAAAGACCGCCGGGAGGAGCTTGGCATCACAGATGGTTTAATTCGTATTTCCGTCGGAATTGAAGATGTGGATGATTTACTACATGATATCAAGCAAGGACTAAGCGCACTGGCGAATGGATAGATTTACATGCTCCTCGCTTTCTCTCACTATGTTAAGCTATGAATAGACATTGATAACTGGAAGGTGAAACAAGTGAAGAAAAAGTGGAGTGATTTAGTGACAGATTACAAGCAGTACGCTTTTATTTTGCTTGCTGTCAGCACCTTTTTATATATTGGTACGATCTTACCGAACCAGCACATCGAAGCATCTCCAAAAATGCTGATGATGGGAATAGATTGTGTTTTCTTATTAGCAGCTTTTGTTTGTGTTAAACGCGCGATTTTCTTTCAAAAGAAACTGCAAGAATTAGATGAAGATTAATTCGAAAGCCTCCTCATTTGCCTGAGGAGGCTTTTTTTATTGTATTGGATAATCGGACAAGAATAACTGTAGAAATTTAGTCAAAAACACAAAAATCACCTATATGACTAAAAACAGGTTTACAAAATGGTGCTTGCTGGATATACTTACAAAGTAATTAAAAAAAACGTAAAGGAGGCTGAAGAATATGTTATTCGTATCTACTTGTGATCAATTCAACCAACAATTTCATCATGTCATCAGCCTGTGGAAGAGTTCGTGTCCTTCCTTTGCCTTATACGGTGCACGCTTCAAAACTGTTTAAGTAAACGAGGATTTCACACGTATCATCCATTGCAGGTTGGAAGACACTGTCTTTTGATCTGCATTTTTGTGTGCCCGCAGGTCAACTGATAAAGAAGATCTGCGGGCTATTTCGCGTGCTGCGAACTGAAGGGAGGTGAGCGTATATGACAATCCATTTATTTTTTATTACTTTGACAATTAAGCGGAAATACAAGGACATTGAGACCGTTCTTTACGAACAAGAAGTCGAAACAATTTATGAAGAAATGAAACAGAAACAACTAAAGTATATGAACTAAAACAGGAAATGAAAAATGTGAAAAGGAGGAGATTGACATGTTTATGATGCTAGCCATGCTTGATTGTTATACGATGGAGAAGGACCAGGTTTAGACACGCTCCACATTGATCACCTGCACATATGATACCGTAAAAGGTGATTGTGAGGTGATCAATGAATGTCGATGTCACCATATATGAGATTTCCGTCTGTGGGGCACGGGTATGCATCTATTCCGCATTCCTTAAAGCACGGATACGGCAATCCATACCGCATGCAAAGAGAGCAAGAGGAAATGCTCAGACGTTATATGTATCAGTACCGGACTTATTGGTATTAAAGAAAAGGAGCAGGAAACCATGACGTTTCCTGCTCCTTTTACGTTAGCAAATCCAGCTTGCACCAATGATGATCAACAAAATGAACAGTACAACAAGCAATGCGAATCCGCCTGCAAAACCGCCACCGTAGCCACCGCAGTAGCCTCCAGAATAACCGCCAAAGCCCATAATCTAGCACCACCTTTATCTAATCAAGATACATTTATAAATTATGCAGCTCATGCAGAAAACGAAATCAATCTGAGCACAAATAATGAAAACGCCTATTTAGGTTAAAAAATAATTTTCACTTTCTGCGAAACATTTTCTGAAAAGGAGCGTCTTATAAAAGACAAATAAATTAGGACTAGGTCTTAATTTTTGTTAGGTGAGAGCCGATATGAAAAGTAAGAAAATTTGTAAATAGTTTATTTACTGGTGAAAAGCAGGTGTTAACATTGATTCAAAGCTGGATTGGAAAACAAATGAGGGAACCAAAAGGCTTGTTCTCAAAATGGGTTGCCCGCTATATGGAAAAAAATCATCATAATATCAATGAATGGACGCTTCAACTCTTAAATATACAAGAAAATGACCGAATTTTAGAAATTGGGACTGGAAGAGGCATCACCTTATCAAAGGTAGCTGAAAAACTTGACCGCGGAAAAGTATATGGAGTGGATGCCTCTCGTCATATGATTAAATATGCAAAAAGAAAACATAAGAAGCTTGCGGAACAGGACAAAGCCGTTATTACGCTTGGTAAGGCTGAGCAATTACCTTTTGAAGACAGATCATTCAATAAATTATTTACGGTGCAGACAATCTATTACTTGAAGGATATTGAGCAAGTCATGAAGGAAGTGTACCGCGTCCTTCAAGTGGATGGAGAAGTATTTTTATCCTTCCAAAAGCAGGAGCTGATCAACGAACAAAAACGGTCAACATCTTTTTCATCGTACAGTGAAGAAGAGATCAGCCGTCTGTTTTCAGCATATCACTTTAGAGAAGTCTCGGTTTATCACTATGATACATACATCTGTATCAAAGCCTTAAAATGATGAAAATATTTCCCAGGTAATGAACAAGCACTCAAAAAAGAGACTCTTTGTCAGAGGAGCCTCTTTGCCTGCAATAAAAAAAGGCTCTTCATCAGAAGAGCCTTTTGTATGTGATATAGGCGCCAGCCAGGTGTGTAAGGAATGATAGTATATATAAGGAATTTGTTTGTCGATTAAGGATACCTGTCTGGCTTATTTCTTATATCGACACCGTTCTGCAAAAGTTTAGCTTTTTTTTCAATATTTTCTTTTTTATTTCACTGGAAGACACATTTTTCTTTCTCACGTAGACATGTATCTCCTTCTTTTTCACATAATTTGCTGTTTGAAGAAGGGAATTGCTTAAGAAATAGAGAAAATTGTAGAGACTTCATTTTTAAACAAAAGGGAGGAATGAAATCATGTCGGGAAACAAAGGTGTCGTTTATAAAGGAGCAGGAAAAGTAGCAGTTGAGGATATTGGATACCCTGATTTGGTCTTAAAAGACGGCCCGGGTGTACCTAAAGCCAATGTGGGACGCAAATGTGAGCATGGCGTCATTTTAAAAGTAGTGACGACGAATATTTGCGGAAGTGATCAGCACATGGTGAGAGGGCGTACGACTGCACCTGAAGGACTTGTCCTTGGTCATGAAATTACAGGTGAAGTCGTGGAAGTTGGGCGAGATGTGGAGTTTATTCAAAAAGGAGATCTCGTGTCCGTTCCGTTTAATATTGCATGCGGACGCTGCGTCATGTGTAAGGAACAAAAAACCCATGTGTGCTTAAATGTAAACCCGGACCGCCCAGGCTCTGCCTATGGATATGTAGATATGGGCGGATGGGTTGGCGGCCAATCCGAGTATGTCATGGTTCCATATGCAGATTTTCAACTGCTCAAATTTCCAGACAAAGATCAAGCGATGGAAAAAATACTTGATCTCACGATGCTTTCCGATATTTTCCCGACAGGTTTTCATGGTGCTTATACGGCTGGAGTAAAGCCTGGTTCGACCGTATATATTGCAGGTGCTGGGCCAGTAGGTCTTGCAGCAGCACATTCGGCTCAGCTTCTTGGCGCATCTGCTGTGATTGTTGGAGATCTGAATGAGCAAAGACTGGAACAGGCAAGAAGCTTCGGCTGCGAGACGATCAATTTACGAAAACACGATCGAATCGGCGAGCAAATCACACATATTTTAGGAGAGCCAGAAGTTGATTGTGCCGTCGATTGTGTCGGCTTTGAAGCTTCGGGTCATGGAGATCAGGGAGAAGCACCAGCAACCGTTTTAAATACAATTATGGATATTACCAAAGTTGGCGGCAAACTTGGAATTCCAGGGCTTTACGTCACAGAAGATCCAGGAGCAGTGGATGCCGATGCAAAAGTCGGTTCTCTGAAAGTACGAATTGGACTTGGCTGGGCGAAGGCTCATACCTTTGTGACAGGCCAAACCCCTGTTATGCAATATCAACGCAGTCTAATGAAATCCATTTTAAGCGGAAGAGCACAGATCGCCAAAGCCGTCAATGCAACCGTCATCGACCTTGATCAAGCCCCTAAAGGATATAGTGACTTTGATTCGGGTGTGGCGAAGAAATTTGTGATTGACCCGCACGGAATGCTACCTCGATAAATTTTTAACATGAAAGGAGCCGCTCAATAAAATGGGACGGCTCTTTATTGTGGAAAATCCAATCTATTTCAAAGGGGAGGATCAGATGAATTCAGATCAGGCCAAAAAAAGAGTGGTAGAACAATTTGGGAGAAATGCAGAAAAGTATGTGACGAGTCAAACTCATGCAAAGGGAGCAGACCTGGATCTAATTGTTGAATGGGCAGCCCCAGAAGAAAGCTGGGTCGTACTCGATATAGCAACTGGTGGCGGGCATACCGCAAAAGCACTGGCTCCATATGTGAATCAAGTGTTTGCGACGGATTTAACAAAAGAGATGCTTTCTCATACATCACTTCATTTAAAAGCGTATCCACAAATTTTTTATGTAGTAGCGGATGCGGAAAACCTTCCTTTTTTAGATGGCACATTTGATATGGTCACATGCCGAATTGCAGCACACCATTTCCCGAACCCTGAACAGTTTGCCAAAGAGGCATCTCGTGTATTAAAGTCAAATGGTCTGTTTTTCTTTATTGATAATGTTTCGCCAAATGATGAAGAGCTTGCACTATTTATCAATGAGCTGGAAAGATTGAGAGACCCAAGTCATGTGTCCTGTCTATCTACAGAACAATGGCGGGAATTGTTTTATAAAGAGGGAATAAAAGAAGTAAGATCAATGGAACGAAAAAAACGTTACCCTTTTCAAGAATGGGTCAAGCGAACAACGAAAACTTTAAAGGAAGAAGAGATCGTTACAAAATACATGTTAGATGCTAACGAGAAAATAAAGCAATATTATAGATTGAACATGACAGAGGATCAGATAGAATCAATAGAGGTGGATGACTGGATTGTTCTTTTCAGGAAAGAATAAAATTAAATTATTCATACCAGTCATAGAAAGGAATCAATCATATGCTGCATTTTCAAGGAAAAACCGTCATCATCACAGGCGCAGCCAATGGTATTGGTTTCTCGATAAATGTTAACAATAAAGAGCCGCTCCATAAATGGGACGGCTCTTTATTGTGTAATTCACATTGAATATACAATACATATCAACGAAAGTTATACTTTCTAAGGTTTCTTCATAAGGTCCTTGATGATAAATAATCTCATAGAACCCAGCTGGTTTCATTCTTGCTGACGGTCATATAGGCGACAAATAGGCAGCTCACTTCTCCAGACTCCTCATTTAAGTCATCTCTTTTTGCATACACAGTAATGTATTTTAACCCCAAGTTTTTTTAAAAAATGGCGTAGATTGCTCGTAAAGTTTCTCCGTTGGTACCGACCAACCTATTTTCTCGTCGCTTTACATAAGAGGTTTAGCTGATAATTATTTCTTCGAATATATTTTTCATTTCTTTCTTTACTCTAGAGTTACTCCATACCTTACACTATTTCTTGTGATTAACATGACCTAACATTCGAGCACTACTAACTTGGCTTGGTAAATGGTTGGGTTTCTCAATGAAATGGAGTAATAAGGCGGAAGGTTGGATTCGAAAATACGGAGTCTAGGCCATTATAGTGAGCTATTTTTAACAGTTGGTCGAATATTTTAATCAGTTTAAAAGAAAGGGTTTTTTAGAAATGACAAAACTAAATCAACAAATGACGTTAGCACCTGTACCGCAGGACGAGCTAGCAACATTTAAGGCAGAATTACAAGAGGCATTTACGAAAGGGTTACAAGATCGTTTTACAGATGCGGAAGATCCGGCAGAAATGGGACCAATCCCGTCTGAGGAAGATTTCAATCATTCACTTACTGCTAAAGAATCGGTTGTACGTCAACTTTTACTAAACGCCGAAAGAATTGGTGGTGTCGTATTGAAAATGAATAACGAAACCCAGCGAAACGAAGTGGACTTCCTGTATACAAGGGCAAATGCACATGGCAAAGGTCTTGGAACTAAAATGTGGGAAGCGATAGAAGCAGCGTTCCCAGAGACGAAGGTTTGGGAGCTGCACACACCATATTTTGAAAAGCGTAATATTCATTTTTACGTGAATAAATGCGGCTTTAAAATTGTTGAGTTTTATCACCAAGGCAACCCAGGACCTAATGTAGAAGGCAAAGAGCCGGAATCGGATGAAGAGTATGAGTTTTTCCGTTTTGAAAAGGTCATGACGAAAGTGAGCAGTGAATCATAATGCAAGGGAAAATCTCACAGCTTTGGATTTTGATGAAGCGCAGTCAGATGGCGAATAGTCAATTAGTTCTTTTATTTTTTATAAGTATCGTAGAGGTGGCAGCAGGACTTGCTGTGCCACTACTCACAATGAAGCTTATTAACCAAATTTCAGATACTGGTTTTGCATTAACGTCACTCTTACCAGTCATTGGTGTTTTAATTGTACAGGCGATGCTTAGTGCGGTTACATTTTATATGATGCGTCGTTTAGGTGAAGGAATTGTCGCGAATTTACGAACAGAAGTATGGGCGCATATGCTGCATTTACGATTAACATATTACGATGCACATGAATCTGGCGAAACGATGAGTCGAATTACGCAGGATACAAACGTCGTAAAGGAGTTTGTAACGGAAAAGCTCGTATCGTTTGTATCGGGGCTTTTTGCGATACTTGGTGCAATCGTTGTTTTACTGTGGATTGACTGGAAAATGACGCTGCTGCTACTGATCGCCGTACCACTCACAATTTTTGTGACGTATCCGCTAGGAGAAAAAATGTACGCGATTTCGAAAGCCAATCAAGATGAGTTGGCAGGATTTGGCGGACGATTAGGGAGAATTTTAACAAACATTCGCCTTGTGAAAGCTTCGCAAACAGAGCAGCAAGAGCTAGCAGGCGGAGAAAAGCAAATTAAGCAGCTGTACAAGTACGGATTAAAAGAAGCAAAAATTGTTGCGATTCTTTCACCACTTATGACGCTGCTCATGATGGTTGTGATCATTGCGATTTTTGGGTATGGCGGTTCACAGGTTGCTTCAGGTGCCATTAGTTCTGGCGAGCTTGTGGCAATCATGATTTATTTAGTACAAATTATTATGCCATTTACACAAATGGCGACATTCTTTACTGATTTACAAAAAACACTTGGCGCAACAGAGCGTATTGTCGAGGCTCTAGATGAGAAGCGTGAAGTCCAAGACGGTAAACCGGTAACTGCTGCGTCACAGCCGATTCAATTTGAAAATGTGTCGTTTAAGTACAACGAAAAGTACGTGTTAAAAGGTATGACGTTTACGTTAAAGCCAAATGAAACAACGGCCTTTGTCAGCCGAAGTGGTGGCGGGAAAACGACCATGTTCTCCCTTATTGAACGTTTTTATGATGTGTCATCAGGTGCGATATTGTATGGCAAAGAAAACATTGAGCAATTTAATTTAACAGAGTGGCGTGGGCTGTTTGGCTATGTAAGTCAAAATGCACCGTTATTAAACGGAACGATTCGTGACAACGTCATGTACGGGACGAATGGAGCAAGTGAACAAGAGGTACTTGCCGCATTAAAAGCAGCCTATGCCTATGATTTTGTCATGCAGCTGGATAAACGCCTCGATACAGAGGTTGGTGAAGGAGGTATTAAGCTTTCGGGTGGTCAAAAACAGCGTATTGCGATTGCTCGTGCGATTTTACGAAATCCGAGAATCCTATTACTTGATGAGGCGACATCGAACTTAGATAACGAATCAGAGCGTGAAGTGCAGCTTGCTCTTCAAGCGTTAACGAAAAACCGGATGACCATCATCATCGCCCATCGTTTATCCACGATTACAAGTGCAGACCAAATCCTTGTCTTTGAAGATGGACGCTTGTCAGGTCAAGGCACACATGAAGAATTACAAAAAACACATCCGTATTATCAACAGCTTTGGCAAAATGGTCGTTTAACTGAAGATTAAACGAAAATGTTTAGAGTCAGTTGCTTTCGTTTATTCTTTGAAAGTAAAGACGTTAAAAAAACGAATGAAATGGAAATGGGACAGAACAACATTCTACTTCCTAAATCTTAATCATTTTATATATTCAATTAGATTCTAAATAACAACAAATCAAGAGATGGACGACCTTTGATTTCGCTATAATACGTTTTTACTTTATCTACGATAAATGAAAAATCAATTACTGCTCAATTTTACGAAGCAGGTGATCCTTTTTGATCAGTTGATCTAGTCATACAAATTCAGCTTTGTGCCGAGATTCCTCAAAATGATATGATAGACGACAACATCTCATGGAGAAAGGATTGGATGAATGCTGCTTTTTCAACATAAAACCGTCATCGTCACAGGCGCAGCCAATGGTATTGGTGAAGCGATCGCCTGCGGTTATGCAAAAGAAGGGGCGCGTGTGGTGCTTGCGGATATAGATGAAGAGAAGGGGAAGCGTTTGGAGGAGCAGCTGAGAAAAGAGTCCTGTGAAGTTTATTTCATTAAAACAGATGTGAAACAGGAGAAGGATATTCAGCGCTTAATGTCGTTTGCGGCGGAGCACTGCAAAACGATTGATATTCTCATCAACAATGCCGGCGTCATGTGCACAGCATCGCCTTATGAGTTAACGGTCGATGAGTGGGATCATGTGCTGCATACAAATGTAAGAGGGACTTTTTTATGCGCTAGAGAAGCAGCACGTTATATCAAAGAGAATCCAAACGGCGGTTCCATTGTGAACATTTCATCTACCCGTGCGACCATGTCAGAGCCTCATACGGAAGCATATGCTGCATCAAAAGGCGGGATTTCCGCGCTTACTCATGCCTTGGCGGTTTCTTTTAGTCAGGATCATATTACGGTGAATAGCATTTCCCCTGGATGGATTGAAACGAAAGATGAGAAAAGTCTTCGAGAAATTGACCATCAGCAGCATCTTTCCAATCGAGTGGGTACGCCAAAGGATATTGTGAAAGCCTGTTTTTATTTAACTGATGAAGACAATCAATTTGTGACCGGCACAGATTTGGTTGTTGATGGCGGCATGACTAGAAAAATGATTTATGCGGATTAACATGAAAAAAATATTGACGCTTTGATCGAGGCGCAGTACAATATGTAACAATTCAGCTGAAGATCGTGATGAAAAAAAGACACAGCGCAAATAGAGAAGAGTACATCATAGCTGCCCCACACAGAGAACTCCGTGAAGCTGAGAAGGAGCTGGGAAGCATGATGGAACCAAGCCTCTTAGCTCTGCACCGGATTCCCTCGGATGGTGGTGCAGCGAACTTCTCCCGTTACAGAGAAGGGTGAATGATCACCCGCTAAGGTTCATCTGGCAACAGATGAATGAACTGAGGTGGCAACGCGGAGTAAATCCCGTCCTCAAGACAGACATGTCTTGGGGGCGGGATTTTTTTATGACAAATAGGGGGGATCATGATGAAAAAACATTGGCGGGATATGAGTATTTTACTTGGAGCCATCGGGATTGCGAACATAGGAGAATGGATTTATATGATTGCCCTCCATTTGCTTATTTTTCAAGAAACGGGCTCTGTACTTGCTGTAACAGCAGTTTATTTGCTAAGACCGGCTGCTGCTCTTTTGACCAATAGCTGGTCCGGCAGTTTGATTGACAGGCTGAATCAGCGGAATGTGATGATCAGTTTAGATATTACCCGTGCTCTGCTCATTGCATGCATCCCTTTTGCCTTATTTTCAGGACATCTGCTCATTCTGTATGTCATGGTGTTTTTCATACAGATGGCACAAGCGATGTTTCATCCAGCGTCGATGGTGTATATGACAGGACTAATCCCGGCGGATAACCGAAAACGGTTTAATGCCATTCGCTCTTTATTACAATCCGGTGGATTTTTACTTGGGCCCGCAGCAGCAGGTCTGCTCTTTCTCATCGGGACTCCTGTGCTTTCAATTTATGTAAATGCGATCTGCCTGTTGATATCTGCTTTGTTAACGATGTGTTTACCGAATTTGCTCAAAATAGATGCTGGCCAAAAGGCGTTTTCCCTTTCAATGTTAAAAGAAGATGCAAAGCTTGTTCTGCGTTTTAGTCTGACGTCACGCCAGATCATGACGGTATATTTATTATTTAGTGCCGCGATATCGGTCCTTCCTACGGCCATAGACTCACTTGAAACAGCCTTTGCAAAAGAAGTATTGATGCTGACTGATACACAATATGGCCTTCTTGTCAGTATAGCTGGAGCGGGTATTATCGCAGGGGCAAGTCTTAATTCGGTCATTGTCGAAAGGCTGTCAGTTTCGCTGATGCTTGGAATCGGCAGTTTGTTTGTGGCGTTTGGCTATCTTATTTATGCATTTTCCAGCAGTCTAGTTGCAGCCGCCGGTGGATTTTTTATATTAGCCTTCTTTTTAGCATTTGCGAATACAGGTTTTATGACGTTCTATCAAACAAATATCCCCGTAGAGGTGATGGGGAGGGTAGCCAGCTTTTATGCTTTGGTTGAAGCCATTCTGACGATGACCATGACAGGAATATTCGGCGGACTCGCTCATATTCTATCGATCAGAATTTCCGTCATCATTGGGTGTCTATGTATGCTTCTTATCTGTCTATTGCTATGTTTTGTCATCTTTCGTCCATTGACTGTCAAAAAAATAGTGCATCCTACTTAGAAAATTAAAAAAATTATGTTATCATTATTTAAGTAAGTTAATTAAATTGATGAGAAAAGGAGTCTTATAAATGAAAGCACTACGCTGGCACGATCAAAAGGACATTCGACTAGAGGAAATTGATGAACCAACAGTTGCTCCAGGAAAAGTGAAACTTAAAGTAAAATGGTGCGGCATTTGCGGTAGTGATTTACATGAATATTTAGGCGGACCGATCTTCATTCCTGTGAATGAACCTCATCCACTTACAAAAGAAAAAGCACCCGTTACACTGGGACACGAGTTCTCTGGTGAAGTTGTTGAAGTAGGAGAAGGCGTGAGCAATTACAAAGTAGGCGATCGAGTGGTGGTTGAACCTATTTTTGCAACTCACGGGCATCAAGGTGCTTATAACTTAGACGAAAACATGGGCTTTTTAGGACTTGCCGGAGGCGGCGGTGGATTCTCTGAATATGTATCAGTCGATGAAGAATTACTTCATTTATTACCAGACGAAATCTCATATGAGCAAGGCGCGCTTGTCGAGCCTTCTGCAGTTGCTTTATATGCGGTTCGTTCTAGTAAAGTACAAGCTGGGGATACAGCGGCTGTGTTTGGCTGCGGACCAATCGGTTTACTTGTCATTGAAGCATTAAAAGCAGCTGGTGCTACTGATATTTATGCAGTTGAATTATCAAAAGAGCGCCAAGTGAAAGCAAAAGAGCTTGGAGCGATCATTGTAGATCCATCTCAGTATGAAGATGTTGTTCAAGAAATTGCTCGCCGTACAAACGGTGGCGTCGATGTTTCTTTTGAAGTGACAGGTGTACCTGTTGTATTGAAGCAAGCAATCCAATCAACTAGAATTTCAGGCGAAACAGTGATTGTAAGCATTTGGGAAAAAGGCGCAGAAATTATGCCGAATGACATTGTCATTAAAGAACGTACAGTAAAAGGAATTATCGGCTACAGAGACGTATTCCCATCTGTATTAAACCTAATGAGAAAAGGCTATTTCTCTGCAGACACACTCGTCACGAAAAAAATCAAGCTGGACGATGTGATCGAGGATGGCTTCCATGCATTAATCAATGAAAAAGATCAAGTGAAAATTTTAGTCAGTGCTGAATAAGTAAGATAACAAAGAGGATGGCATAAGCCATTCTCTTTTTTTATGTATTCAGATCATTTTCATAAAGAGAGCTGCGGTTGAATAGTGATAATTGAAAAGATGTTTCATGATAAGGGAGATGACATCGTGTTTTATCACATCAAAGAATTGCAATATGAAGCAAAGCCCTCAAAGCCTGATGCGGTTTATGCAAAGAAATTACAAGAAGTATTAGGCGGTCAATATGGTGAAATCAGCGTGATGATGCAATATTTATTTCAAGGCTTTAATTGCCGGGCAGATCAAAAATATAGGGATTTATTATTTGACGTAGGAACAGAGGAAATTGGTCATGTCGAAATGCTGGCAACGATGATTGCGCGTTTACTTGATAATGCACCAGTTAAAGAACAAGAAGAGGCGTACCAAAGTGATCCTGCACTTGCAGCTGTCATGGGCGGAATGAACCCGCAGCATGCGATTGTTGCAGGTTTAGGGGCAATGGCAGCGGATAGTCAAGGATACCCGTGGAATGCCAAATACATCATTTCAAGCGGAAATTTAATGGCGGATTTCAGAGCCAATTTAAATGCAGAGGCCCAGGGCCGCCTTCAGGTCACAAGACTTTACGAAATGACAGATGACCGCGGCGTCAAAGATATGCTCTCCTTCCTCATTGCTCGTGATACATACCATCAAAATATGTGGCTTGCCGCAATTAAAGAATTAGAAGAGCGAGAAGGAGATGTCGTCGTACCAACCACCTTCCCTCGTTCACTAGAAAAACAGCAAGTATCCTATGACTTGTTTAACTTCTCAAGAGGGGAAGAAAGTAAGCAAGGCAGATGGGCACATGGCCGCAGCATGGATGGAAAAGGAGAGTTCAGATATATTTCTGCACCTGTCGTATTCGGCTCTGCACCAAAGCTCAAACCCGCACCAAAAGAACTATTTAACACACCAAAAAAGGGTGAATAAAAAAGTCGATCAGGTTTTTGTGCCTGATCGACTTTTTAACGTCCGAGAGTTCTTCCGTATACACTGACACGTTTCTCTAATAATGCAAAGGCTAATTCAAAGACAATGCTCAGCAGCCAATAGATCAAAGCAGAGACGAGATAAGTTTCTAAAAACTGATAGCCGTCATTTGCAATGATCCGGGAAATACCCATGATTTCGAGTACCCCAATTGTAAACGCAAGAGATGTCGCTTTTAATAACTGAACGAGCTGATTGCCTAGGTTTGGTAAGGCCACAACAAATGCCTGCGGCAAAATAATACGTATCATCGCCTGACGTGTGGTCATGCCTACAATTTTTGCCGCTTCAAGCTGCCCTTTGTCTACTGCCAGAAGTGCACTTCGGACCACCTCTGTTAAATGAGCGGCTGAATGCAGGCTGAAGGTAATAAGAGCCACAGCTAAAGGGGAGACCATATCCGGATGAAAGGTCAGTCCGAATGTGCCGCTCATACTGGTTAGAAGAAAAGGGAGCCCATAAAAGAAAGCGAACAGTTGAACAATAAGCGGCGTTCCTCTAAAAAAGGAGACGTATAGCGTAACGAGCTGTCTGAGTACAGGGATGCGAAAGAGGCGAATGAAAGCAAAAACAGATCCGATCACAAGACTCACAGCCATGGAAACAAGAGCAATTAATAAGGTGAAAGGAACACCTTTTAGAATATGTGGTACTTGGTCAATCGCAAATGGAATATCAATGGTTTGCATCAAATCGCCTCCTTAACGTGACAGACTGGTACGGCCTTTTACAAATTTCTTTTCAAGCAGCATGGTGACTAGTTCAATGCTCATACAAATGAGCCAGTACACAATCGCAATGATCACATACACTTCAAACATGCCGATTCCATAGTTATTTCCTAAGATGATCTTCACCTGTCCCATAATATCGATGAGTCCGATCGTAAAGGCAATCGCCGTGTCTTTCACAAGATCAATGGTGTAATTTCCGAGGTTTGGCAGGGCAATGAGAAAGGCCTGCGGGATAATGATCCTGATCAAGGCCTGTGTATCTGTCATCCCCACAATGTAGGCGGCTTCCAGCTGATCCTTCCCAACAGACGAATACGCACTGCGAAAAACTTCAGATAAATAAGCCCCCGTATGTAAAGAGAACGTCATCATCACAAATAACACACGATCCCAATGATTGATTTGAATTCCTGCCACAAGTAAAAGCTGAGGAAGTCCAAAATAAATTAAGAATAACTGAACAATTAATGGCGTACTTCGTGTAAAAGATAAATAGATAACAGCCAATTGCTTCAGCACTGGGATTTGTTTTATACGAATGCATGCAAATAAGAGCCCTATTATGATGGCGAAAAACAATGACACCGCAATAATGAGAAAAGTGAGTGGCAGGCGTTCAAGCACCTGTAAAAAGATTCGCAGCCAATCTCCAGCTGTAAACGTCATGACGCTTCCTTCCTTTCTTCATATTGATAGCCTTGCTCTGAGATGTAGTCAATATCTTGAAAGAAATCAACCCCAAACCACTTTTTCGCAAGCTTAGGTAGTGTTCCATCATCAATCATCTCTTGTGTGACCCGGTCCAAATCTGCTGCAAGCTGCTTCTCACTCGGCTGTAAGACAAGATAAATCGGCTCCTTTGACACAATGCCGCCAACTTTGACCTTTAGGTTGAGATGCTTTTGTATGGTATCGAAGGTCGAAATATTCATAAAAGCCGCATCAGACCGTCCGCTTTCAACGCGCTTTAAGTTGAGTTCATTTGAAGGGCTTTCAATGGTTGTCAGCGGAATATCTGGATCATGTTCTTCATTATATTGATTTAATATGGAACGCAATCCGCCGCTGGGACTGACAGGAGCGAGCTTTTTTGATGTCATATCATCAAGCGATTGAATATCCCGGTTTGATTCATTCACAATTAATCCTGTCATCGAATAGCCGTACGGAACTTGAGGGTAAAGAAACCGTTTTTCGCGTTCAGGGTTACTGAAAAACCAATTAGCTGCCATTTCAAACTTCCCTGCGCCAACACCAATTAAATTGGATTCTTCCTCGCCAAAGATGTAATCAAAATGTATGTGTGGAAGTCTTTTTTCCACTTCATTTAAATAATCAATGTTATAGCCAATCGGTTCGTTTCGGTCATTTGTGGCTAAAAAGGGTGGATTGACCTCTGCACTCAGTGCGACTTTCACAATTTGTTTTCCATCATCTGTTGTTGTTTTCACACTGCTGCAGCCAATCAGGGAGAGGAGAATCAGAAGGACACCAGCTGTCATGAATGCTGTCTTTTGCTTCATATGTCTTCCTCCGATCCTTGCCACATTCCGCGATGAATCCTAGATAAAAATTGTTTCGTTCGTTCATGCTTAGGCTTCATGAGGACGTCTTCTGGGGAGCCTTTTTCAACGATTTCTCCATCTGCCATAAAGATCACGGTATCCGCTACGTCCTTTGCAAACGAAATTTCATGCGTCACAATGACCATCGTCATCCCTTGGCTCGCAATATCTTTGATCATTTCAAGGATTTCTCCGACCATCTCTGGGTCAAGTGCGGACGTTGGTTCATCAAACAAAAGCACCGCAGGATTCATCGCAAGAGCGCGGGCAATTCCAATCCGCTGCTGCTGACCGCCAGATAATTCACTCGGAAATGCATCCTTTTTATGAAGCAGTCCAATCCGCGCTAAAAATTGCTCTCCAACCTTTTCAGCTTCTTTTTTAGACATGTTTTGGGACACAATCAATCCCTCTGTAATATTTTCAAGTGCTCGTTTATTTTGAAACAAGTGATAATGTTGAAACACCATGGAAGATTGCTGCCTTAGTTTTAAAAGATCTTTTTTATGATATCGTTCAAATTGAATCGTGGCTTCTCCAACAGTCAGCTCTCCTTTGTCTGGAATGTCGAGGCTGTTTAAACTGCGGAGAAGTGTTGTTTTTCCTGATCCGCTCGGTCCAATAATTGCGACCACTTCACCTTCTTGTACGGTGAAATCAATGCCTTTTAACACATGGGTCTGCCCATAAGATTTATGTAGATTAGTAGCTGAGATCATAAAAGCATCACGTTCCTTTGACAGATGTACTTAATATTGATAAAATTTAACACATTAAATCCTATAAGTAAAGTGTGTTTTATTCATTCCGATTGGAAAAATGAGATATCATAGATTGTGAGAAACAGAGGAGTTGGATACGTTTTGTCTAAAGCATTATTTGTCGATACCGATTTTCAAAAAACATGGCTTAATCAGCTGGAATCTCTTCGTGAAACGATTGAACAAAACGCAAAAAAACATGATGAAGGCGCTTATTTTCCTAAACAGAATATCGAATCATTAGTAAACATGGGATATACAGCCCTGTCTCTTCCCGCTGAATATGGAGGCGGGGGTCAATCTGTAACAGATATGGTTCTATTTCAAGAAACGCTTGGCAGCATGGACGGAGCGACTGCCTTATCGATTGGGTGGCACCAAGGAGTTGTTGGTGAAATTTATGAAAAGAAACTATGGAATGAGAAGCAGCTGCAATTCTTTGCGGAAGAAGTGAAGAAGGGCGCCCTTGTCAACCGCGCTGTGAGTGAGGCGCAGACAGGCAGCCCAACAAGAGGCGGCAAGCCTGGGACAACAGCGATGAAATCAGGTGATCGCTGGGTGATCAATGGACGTAAAATTTTCACAACAATGTCACCAGCTCTCACATACTTTTTAGTCGGCGTATGGATCGAAGAAAAAGAGGCGATGGGATTCTTCTTAATTCACCGTGACACAGAAGGTGTTTCTATAGAAGAAACATGGGATGTTGTCGGCATGAGAGGAACAGAAAGCCATGATTTAATCTTAGATCAAGTTGTGGTATCAGATGATATGCTTGTTGAAGTGCAAAAAGGACCTCGGGGCGGTACGTTAAACCCTTGGATCGCCCATATTCCTTCCTGCTATTTAGGAATTGCACAAGCGGCAAGAGACTATGCTGTACAGTATGCCATCACACATTCACCGAACAGTATCAGCGGAACGATTAGTGACCTGCCGAATGTCCAAACACTGATTGGCGAAATTGATTTACTACTAAAGCAAGCACGCCACGTCATCTATTCAACGACAACATTGTATGAAAAGCCTGAGAAAAGAGAGCTGTTAATCAATGAATTCGGTGCTGTGAAGCATACAGTCGTTAATCATAGTCTGCAAGTGGTCGATAAAGCCATGCGTTTAGTCGGTGCAAAAAGCTTAAGCCTCGGCTGTCCGCTTCAGCGTTACTATCGAGATATCCGGGCTGGGCTCCATAACCCGCCAATGGATGATATGACGATTTCAAAAATTGCGAAGCAGGCCATTGAAGAGAAAAAAGAAAGCTAATATGATCAAAAAGCCGGATGAAACCGGCTTTTTTTATTTGGCAGAAAAGAGGACAAGCGTACCTTATGTCTCATCACTCAGGCATGCTACAATCGATACAAATCATAGGAAAAGGAGCGATTTTTTTGAAGAAAAAGCATATGAAATGGCTGTTTTGCACCATCATGCTGATGGCATTTTGTATCGGCCAGCCTTCATCAAGTGAGGGAACATCTCCAGCGTGGTCAGTAGATGAATTCATGAAAGACCGAGAAGGCACATTTGTCATCCAAGAAGTAAAAGAAAAATCGCCATGGGTGTATAACAAAAAAAGAGCGAACGAGCGATTTGCCCCACAATCGACATTTAAAGTGGCAAATGCCCTCATCGGACTCCAAACAGGCGCAGTGAGAGATGAATACGACATCAAATATTGGGACGGAGTGAAAAGAGAGATTGATAACTGGAATAAGGATCATACACTGGGCTCTGGCATGAGAGATTCAGTCGTCTGGTACTATCAAGCCATGGCGCGTGACATCGGAGAAGAACGCATGAATCATTGGGTGAAAGCCATTCATTATGGGAACGAAGACATATCTGGCGGAATCGATCAATTTTGGTTAAGCAGTTCGTTGAAACTTTCTCCAGTAGAACAAGTCCATTTCCTCAAACAGCTATATGAAGAAAGTCTTCCATTTGACCTGTCTGTCATGAGAACCGTCAAACGAATGATGATACAAGAAGAAGAGAAACATGCCACCCTATACGGAAAAACAGGCTCCGGCTCAGGCATCGGCTGGTACGCAGGCTTCATCAAACATGAAAACAAAACCTACATTTTCGCCACAAATATCGAAGGCACCGGACTAAAAGCAAAAGAAATTACCTATCGTATTTTGAAAAAATATCATTTGATGGAAGCATCCGTTTAGGATGCTTTTTTATATATAAAAGGGGATATTTTGATAAGATGATGATATATGGGTTAGTTTTAGGAAAATGATAGTGATATCACATGAGAAGGAGGCTTTTTGCTTGAACCAGCCTGAGCCCTTATTTGTTCGTTCAGAAAAAGAATTCAGGTTCTATCAGAATTTAGTGGATCATGTATTTGATCAAAATAAAGGGCTGCCACAGCAAGTCTTCCGTAAGAATTTTGATTGTTTTTTGTTTCAAGAGTTTGATTGGGCATTAAGTGATGATATTTTACCAACAATCAAGGAGTTATCAAATTCAACACGTGATAGAGAATTTTTGACCGCAGTCCTTAAGCCAGATCCAGTTGATTACTATTTGAAGGAGTTTGGTTATTATCATTGGCTGAAAGCGAGTGTGAACATTTCAGGTGAGGATTATGTAAATGCACTATGGACGCACCCAAAAGGTTCTATAGCGGATAATATAATTACGAACTCAAACATAGTGGTTTGGTTATCCCGTTCTTTGCAGTGGGCGATTCTAGCAGATAGAGATTTGGAAATTTGTATAATAGGTATGGTATCAAAAAAAGAGTGTCCCCAAAATATTTTATTAGAAGAAGGATGGAAACCACTGGATCATCCTGATTTAGCAAATTGGTTAGAACTGTTATTGAAGGATCAAAAAACATTCAATGAATATTTCAGTCAATTGCTATCAAATTATTCGTAATGTTCATGAGGTTTGAAGTGGAGAGTATCAATGATTTGATAAAATAGCCAAAGAAATGATCATCAGTCACCCGAAGATATGAGAGGAGCATAAAGTGAAAAAATTATTTATATCCGATCCAAAAGAACTTGAACAGGTTCAATCGTTTATTCATTCGCTCGTTCACAGTACAAAAACATTCCCTGATCAAGTGTTTAAAACAAAAAAACCTCATTATTTATTTGAAGAATTTCATTGGTTGTTATCAGATGATAGCTGGGAGATGTTAAAAGGTTTAGCTTTGAAACACAGAGATAAATACATACTAATGGCTGCTTTAGATGATTCGAGATGTATGAATGATTTTTATCGGGAATTTGGTTATTATCCTTGGGTGAAAATTCCTTTAAATATAACACCAAGTGATTACCTTGATATCTTAACGGATTAACCGATACATAGCGTAAATGATAGTTTAATGAATATTGCTTCACGTGTGATATGGATTTCCCCTTCTGCGAAATGGATCATTTATGGCGAAAGGGGTTATGAGATTGGAGTATTAGCTATTCATCAATTAGAACAGATGAATAGCCAAACGTTAAAAACGTGGAGAACTTTAAATGAGGTTGTATTAGGTTGGATTTCTGTTGTATTTCCAAATCAGAAACTTCCAGAAGATATTAGAAATGAATTCATTCAAAATTACACAAATATTGAATAATAAGGACTATATTCTTCTTAAATTTTAACCTGCCTAAAAGCATTGAGAGAAAGGTGTAGTGGATCCATGAACACCAGCCAAGATAAACAAGAATTAATCAATGATTTGAAGCAGCGCTATCAATATTGTTTTCATTCCGCTTATCCAGAAGATATCGTATCTTTTGAGGAGGAAACTGGTATGTGGTCCGATGATTTTTATGAATTTTTCACTCTTGTGACAGGCAGCTTAAGTTATGTGATCGATCATAAACGAATTCCAAAAAAACAGTTAAACGTGCTGCGTCAGTCATTTGAAGAGCAATACCCTCAAATCAAATCATTTCAACACGTCCTTGAATCGTATCCTTTATTACATTCCTATGTCCAGTACCATGAAGAAACAAGAAAACGAATCATTGCATTTATACAATAACCTCTTGGAGGATAAACTATGACATGGTTTTTAGATGAAAAATCCAGAATCTAATTCTTGATTTCGATGTCAACCCTCTAGAGCAAATCAATGAATTTCACCACTTTAAGGAGTATAATGAATCTTACGACTTGATCAATTGTATTGCTCTGCACATCCCATATGAATTTAGTTTCGTGCTAGTTTATCTACATATCTGCTGAAACTCGTGCTTCCCCATCCCAAACATAGAAAGGTGCAATGACATTGAATCGATTCATGAAATGGCTCTTATTTGCGGCGGTCATCGCTGGTTTATTGGTATGCGCATTCTTTGTGTTCCGTTTCAACCAGCCTAAGCCGACAACCAATATCCATTATGCAGACACACAAAACAAACAGCAAACACTCGATATGTATATGCCAAAGGGCAAAGATGAATACAAAAAGAAGAAGCATCCTGTGATAATCTATCTCCATGGCGGCGGCTGGACAGGCGGCGATAAGAATAGAGTCGCTTCAAAGGCTGATTATTTTACAGGTCAAGGGTATGTGTTTGTTTCAATGAATTACAGGCTTCACCCTGATGCCAACTATGAGCAGATGGCAGATGATACAGCAAACGCCATTAAATGGGTGAAGGATCATGCAGATGAATATCAAATCGATTCATCAAAAATCAATGTCATGGGTCACTCAGCGGGCGGTCATTTGACTGCATTGGTTGCCACAGATTCGACCTACTTAAAACGTGTGGGGCTGTCGCCAAAAGCGATTAATTCCATCGTGATTTTAGATGGGCCGTTAAACCTCAATCAATTTATACAAGCCATCCCATCGTACAAAAAAGTCTTTGGCAAACAAGAGAAAAATTGGACAAAGGCATCACCTGTCACTTATATGAATCAAGCGAATGTACCTCCTGTCTATTTGGTCACGGGCTGGGAAAATCCTGAGGTGTACCGATTTGCAGAAAAACTAAATCATGATAAAGGCTCTCGGTTTGTTTTTCGGGTTCATACGTTAAGCCATAGTGATCTGAACAAATGGTTTGGATCAGACAGAGCGCCAAAAGAAGCACAAAAAATGACAGAGGCTGTGATGGCTTTTGTCAAAAAACAAAATCAATAACGAAGACCGTATGCTTGGGCAATTCATTTTGCCGCAGTATATGATAAAGCGTAAATGGTTTGAAATTAAAGGAGTGTATGTTGTTGTCATCACGAATGGAAAATAAAGTATTCAATTGCGAAAAAGAGCTGACGCTGAATATTATCGGCGGTAAGTGGAAAATGCTGATTTTATGGCACCTTGGCAGAGAAGGGACAAAACGTTTTGGTGAGTTAAAGTCGTTAATGCCTGGGATTACGCAAAGAATGCTTGTCAATCAGCTAAGAGAATTAGAGGAAGATCACATTGTGCACCGGGAGGTTTATCCTGTCGTCCCGCCAAAGGTTGAGTATTCTCTCACAGAACTAGGAGAAAGCTTAATGCCGATTTTAGAGGCGATGTATGATTGGGGAAAACAGTATCTCGACAGTAATTTTTTAAAAGATGATAAATAGAAAGATGACCGATTGTAGGCAAAGGGCTAAAATAACTTTATTTTAGCCCTTTGTCTTTACGCTGAGATACTGGCCAAAAGACAGTATCTTTTTTGTAACCATATGCGGAAAAGTATAGTATGTAAAAAAAAAGTGCGTACTTGGATTGCGTCCATCCTGTTGTTATACTCATTTCATCGTTCAAGATGCATCATCCGCGGAGCTCTTGAAGATGAGATGAAAAACGGGAGTGAAAGTTGATGAAATTACAATTAGCATTAGATTTAGTGAATATACCAGAGGCAATTGAGCTGATCAAAGAAGTAGAAGCATCCATTGATGTGGTCGAAATTGGGACACCTGTTGTGATTAACGAAGGGCTTCGTGCTGTAAAAGAAGTCAAGCAGGCTTTTCCGAATTTACGTGTACTCGCTGATCTGAAAATTATGGATGCTGCCGGCTATGAAGTGCAGCAGGCCTCCGAAGCAGGAGCAGATATCGTCACCATTCTTGCAGCGGCAGAAGATATGTCCATTCAAGGAGCGGTGAAAGAAGCAAAAGCAAGAGGAAAACAAATTTTAGTTGATATGATTGGCATCAAAGATATCGCAGGCCGTGCAAAAGAGCTGGATGCGCTTGGAGTCGATTATATTTGTGTGCATACAGGCTATGACCTGCAAGCGGTTGGTCAAAACTCATTTGCTGACCTTATGACAATTAAACAAGTCGTCAAGCAGGCAAAAACAGCGATTGCAGGCGGAATTAAGCTTGATACGTTACCTGAAGTCGTGAAATTAAACCCTGATTTAATCATTGTCGGCGGCGGTATCGCAAGCCAGGACAATAAAGCAGAAGTAGCGGCACAAATGAAGCAGCTGATCGCACAATCATGAAGACCAGCGACTATGTGAAGGCCATTTTAAATGAGCTTTCTGAGCATTCGCCAGCCATTCAAGACGAACAAGCAGAGCGCCTAGTCACAAGTATTTTATCTGCACAAAAAGTCTTTGTGGCAGGTGCAGGCAGGTCTGGTTTGATGGGAAAATCGTTTGCGATGAGACTTACG
Source organism: Bacillus safensis FO-36b (assembly GCF_000691165.1). Taxonomy (GTDB): domain Bacteria; phylum Bacillota; class Bacilli; order Bacillales; family Bacillaceae; genus Bacillus; species Bacillus safensis. The sequence goes on from NZ_ASJD01000001.1 coordinate 382,080, forward strand.
CATATTGGCGTCAAGGCTTATGTCATTGGAGAAACGAATACGCCTTCTTTTACCAAAAAGGATCTCTTGATTGTGGGGAGCGGCTCTGGTCGCACAGAGTCTTTGCTTGTCCTTGCAAAAAAGGCAAAAGCAATTGGCGGAAAAGTGGCAGCGTTCACGCTTTCTGCTGAGTCACCTTTAGCTGATCTATCGGATGAAGTCATCTTATTGTCAGGTGCACCGAAGGATCAACAGGAAGGAAGTCATCATACCATTCAGCCAATGGGTTCACTATTTGAGCAGCTGCTTCTTTTGACTTACGATGGGGTCATTTTGCGGTTAATGGAAATGAAAGAGCTCGATACACATACAATGTACGGTCACCATGCAAATTTAGAATAGTCATTTTCAACGCCTTTCCTTTCTTAAAAGGAGAGGCTTTTTCATTTCAATCAAGCCCAGAATCTTGACATAACCGATTTGATGTAACTATAATAGTTACATCGTTAAAGAAAAAGTGCAAGCACGGAAGGAAGATGAACATGAAAGTACAAATTTGGTCAGATATCGCCTGTCCTTTTTGTTATATAGGAAAAAAACAGCTGGAAACAGCGCTAGAACAATTCCCAGAGAAGGACCAGGTAGAGATAGAGTTTAAAAGCTTTGAGCTTGATCCCCACGCACCTGCTCAAGTCGATCATGACGTTCATGATATGCTCGTCAAAAAATATGGCATGAGCCGCAGCCAGGCCATGGCGATGAATGAGCAGGTGAAGCAGGCCGGCAAAGAGAAAGGGATCGATTTTCAATTTGATCCGCTCGTGTTGACCAACACCTTTGATGCCCATCGATTGGCGCAATATGCTGGTCAAATGGGGAAAGGCGATTTTGTCATGGGAGAACTGTTTCAAGCATATTTTACAGATGGAAAGCATGTTGGTGATCGTCAAACCCTTTTACAAATTGCAGAAAAAGCAGGTCTTGATGAGAAGGAAGTACAGCAAGTTTTGGGCAGCGAAGCATTTACCGATCATGTCCGAAAAGATGAACAAGAAGCGAGACAGCTTGGTATCAATGCTGTTCCGTTTTTCTTGATCAATGACAAGTATTCAGTTGCAGGTGCGCAGCCGGCCGATACGTTCCTGCGCGCACTTGAAACAGCTTGGACAGAGGAAGCAGCTCAAGCAGAGAAAGCGTCTGCCAATTCATTTGAAGCAGCATGTGCAGATGGCGTATGTGCGGTGCCTACCCCTAAAGAAGAAGCGTAATAGGCAAGTTCCCTATCTTTCTAAAAGATGGGGATTTTTTCTTGTTTTAATATAAAGGTTGCTTTATACTTAAGTTATCTTAATTATGAAGGTGATAAAAGTGACATCCAAAACAGCTATGATTCAAGAGCTAAACAATATCGAAGCCCGCATCCATCAAAAGCTCCGATTAGAGTTTGAAGAATTATTTGTAGATGAGTTAACCGATAAGCAGCATATTGTACTAAATTTTATTGAGCAGAAAGGGGGAAGTTCTCCTATTCAAATTGCCCAGCAATTAGGGATCACTCAAAGTGCAGTGAGTCAATTGTTAAACACGCTTGAAAAAAAAGAATGGATTCGCCGCAGCATTAACCCGAATAACCGGAGGGAATTGCATGTTGAACTTTCTGAGAAGGCAAAAACGTACCTTGAGAATATGCGAAAGGTAGAGCTTGCGATTATTGAAAAATATTATTCAGCATTATCCTTCGATGAGATCTCCACATTGACATCGATTTATGAAAAGCTTGATCAATTGATCCCACATCAAAACGAAGAGAAAGGAGGAGAATGAATGACGCTCAAACAAGAAGTACAGAGAATCGCTTCCTCTTATACAGAGAAAAAGAAGGAGGCGCTGCTTGTGATCGGACTGATTCATCAAGGGGAAACGCATGTCTTTCATTTCGGGGATCACCCTATACAAAAGCGAGTGCAGCCAGAGGATGTCATTTTTGAGATTGGCTCGATTTCAAAAGTCTTTACGACAAGTATATTGGCAAGCATGATGCAAAAAGGGCAGATGAAACTCGATAATTCGATTTCTCTGTATTGTCCTCACATTCGAAAGAATCACCCCATTCAAATAGAGCAGCTGGCAACCCATACGTCTGGTCTTCCTCCGCATCGTCTTCTTAGAGATTTGCAGCTATGCTTCCTTCCTAAAGTGAGAAGAGATATGTTCTGTCAGTATTCACTCGATGAATTAATGAAACTGTTAAATTCGAAAAAGTGGAATCAGCCAAAAAGCTTTCCATCTCGTTATTCCAATGTGGGTATGGGGCTGCTTGGTTTAATCATGGGCTGGTCTCGTCACAAAACATATGAACAGCTATTGATGGAATATATCGTGGATGAGCTTCATCTATCAAGTACCTTTATTACGATTAAGGATAATGTAGAAGCAAAGATGATCTTAGGGCATCGGGAAAATGGAAAAGAGGTTCCGCCGCTTCATATGCTTGACTATCAAGGAGCTGGCGCTATTCGCTCGACCATCACAGATTTATTGTCATTTCTCTCTAGCCATCTACACGCAGATGCGGATTCTTTTTGGAAAATCACGCATGAACCAAGACGGGATATGGGCAGGAACATGTCAATGGGACTCGGCTGGGTCATCGATGACACAGGACTCATTTGCCATAATGGGGCGACGTCTGGATTCTCCAGTTTCATGGGCTTCCGCCCGCATTCAAAAACAGGCGTGGTCGTTTTATCCAACTACCGTAATCGAATCACGCAAGACTCTCCCGATCGTATAGCGTATGATCTGCTGGATATGCTGGAATCTAAAATAAAATGAGCCACTTGGAGTAGGGGCTCATTTTATTCGTTTGATCGTTTCACCTGGAACCAATTCAGGCTCGTAAAACGTTTGATCAGGGAGATTCTTTTTTCCTTGTACTTTTTTAATCATCCAGTCAGCTGCATCCCGGCCCATTTGCTCCTGAGGATGGGTCAGTGTTGTCAGCTTCACATGGGCATTTTTCTGGGCGATATATGAATTATCCTGTCCAATAATCGAGAGATCATCTGGAATGGACAGCCCGATTTCGCTGCATACATTGGCTACTTCTAAACCCACCTCGTCGTTATAGCAAACAAGGGCAGTCAGCTCATGCCTGTGCGCCATCAGGAATGTGGAAATTTGCTCCCCTAAATGCTGCTTCGATTCTGTATCGAAAAAAAGCACATGCTCAGGCAGGAAATTAAGCTTCGCTTCACCTAGCGCCTGAATATAGCCCTTCATCCGATATTTTCCCTGTAAATCATCTGTTTTTGAAATAAGCCCAATTTGCTGATGTCCAGAGGTGATCAGCTCTTTTGTGGCTAAATAGCTGGATTTTACATCATCCAAACAGAGAAAAGGAACCTCTAACTGCTCATAATAGGCATTGATCATAATGAGCGGTACATCCTGTTCTTTAAAGGATAAATAGTACGAGATGTTTGGGTTATATAAATTGCTTTTCGTCGGCTCGACGATAAGTCCGTCCACACCAAACGACAGCATCATTTCAAGCGCTTTTTTCTCCTGCTCAACATCGTTATTTGTACTTGCCAGTAACAAGGAATAGTTCTCTTCGTTTAAACGGCTTTCAATGCCTCGAATGATAGAAGGAAAAATGTAATCGGATATGTATGTTGTAATGACACCAATCGTTTTCATATGTGCATGTCCCGCAGGTTTTGTTTGATATTGATTGGTCACAAATGTGCCTGAACCTTTTTCGCTGCGCAAAAATCCTTCGCTGGACAATTCCAAAATGGCTTTTCGAACTGTATGTCTGCTTACTTGATACATGTCTTGCAGGCTTGATTCGGTTGGAATACGCTCCCCGATCCGATAATCCCCTGTGAGTATTTTGCTTTTTATATCATCAATAATGATCTGGTACTTCTTTTTCATCGTTTCACTTCTTTCTCAGTTGATCATCTACTCGGATTGAGAAGAAATTGTATGGACATATTTTAACATGGTTGTCGGATCAAAAACAGGCGCTTCCCTTTTCTGTTATGACCCCTTCAGAAAAAATGAAAGTTTTTGTCGCATTATGTATGTACAACTATATTTATTATTGACATATGTACGTACAAATATTATATTGTGATTGTACCAGAGAATCAATGAATCTAGAAAAAGAAAATTGAAACCGCTATCAAAAATGGGGGTGAACGTAGAGTGGATCTCAAAGAGACGGCCAAAGCCTTGAAAGAAGGACGGACATCTTTAGGCATTGAATTTGGTTCAACACGAATTAAAGCGATTTTAATAGATGAGGAATTTCAGCCAATTGCACAAGGTGCATATGAATGGGAAAGTTTTCTCCAAGATGGAATATGGACGTACAACTTAATTGATATCATTACAGGTCTGCAAGTGGCGTATCGAGAGATGAAAGAACAGGCCGAGCAAAAGTATGGTGTGACCATTCAAACCATTGGCTCAATCGGGGTATCAGCGATGATGCATGGCTATGTGGCATGTGATCATACAGGAGAGGTTCTCGTTCCGTTCCGAACATGGCGGAATGGAACGACCATCGAGGCGAGTCAAAAGCTGACAGACGTATTTCAATTTCATATTCCAGAAAGATGGAGCATAGCCCATTTGTATCAAGCGGTATTAGAAGAGGAAAAACATCTATCCCGATTAGAATATATGGCCACTTTGTCTGGATATATTCACTGGCTGTTAACCGGAAAGCAGGCAATTGGTATTGGCGATGCGTCAGGGATGTTTCCAATTGATGAACAAACGAAGGACTACAATGAAGAAATGCTCCAGCAATTTGAAGCATTGATTGCAGAAAAAGGCTATCCGTGGAAGCTTCGGCACCTTCTGCCGCGTGTTTATTTAGCAGGCGAAGAGGCAGGCATGTTAACGGCAGCAGGGGCAGCCATTTTGGATCAAGGAAAACATTTGCAGCCAGGCATTCCATTTTGCCCGCCGGAAGGTGACGCTGGAACGGGAATGGTGGCGACAAACAGTGTAGAAAGACGGACCGGGAATATTTCTGTTGGGACGTCGGTTTTTGCCATGATTGTGCTGGAGCAGGATCTAAAAGGTGTGTATCCAGAAGTGGATCTTGTCACGACGCCGGATGGACTGCCAGTTGCAATGGTTCATGCGAATAACTGTACAAGTGACCTAAACGCTTGGATGAATATATTCAGAGAGGCATTTGAAGCACTTGGCCTGCAAGTGGAGTCAGAAAGGTTATACGAATCCTTATTGCAGCAAGCTTTAAAAGCAGATCGAGATGGCGGCGGACTCTTAAGCTATGGCTATTACTCTGGTGAAAATATTACGAGACTGCCAGAAGGAAGACCTCTTTTTGTCAGGTCTCCTGAAAGCCGCTTTAACCTCGCTAATTTCATGCGAACCCATTTGTTCTCCGCTTTTGGTGCTATGAAAATAGGCATGGACCGGTTAAAGGAACAGGAACATGTAGTGATTGACCGCTTACTAGGGCATGGGGGATTATTTAAAACACCGCTTGTTGGACAAAAAATGGTTGCCGCAGCGCTGAATACACCTGTATCAGTCGTTTCAACAGCCGGAGAAGGCGGTGCGTTTGGGATGGCTGTCCTTGCTTCGTATATGGTCCATCAGCAGCAGCAAACATTGGCTGAATTTCTCACCCATCGCGTATTTGCCCATACATCAGAAGAGCTCATGGAGCCCGATCCACTCGATGTCAAAGGCTTTTACGAATTTTTAAAGCGCTATCAAAATGGTCTTGCGATTGAAGAAGCAGCGGTAGCGCATCTCATGCCAAAGAAAGGAGTGACGACGGTATGCTAGATCGCTTAAAAGAAGAAGTGTATCAAGCAAATTTAGATTTGCCAAAATACGGACTTGTGAAATTTACATGGGGCAATGTCAGTGCATGTGATCGTGACAGTGGTTTGTTTGTGATTAAGCCGAGCGGCATAGCGTATGACCAGCTATCAGCAAAAGATATGGTCGTGGTGAACTTTGATGGTGAAGTGGTGGAAGGAGAATTGAGTCCTTCGTCAGATACAGCTACACATGCAGTTCTTTACAAACACTTTGAGGAAATTGGCGGCATTTCACATAGCCATTCCATGTGGGCAACCGTTTGGGCGCAGGCAGGACTTGATTTACCAGCAATGGGCACAACACATGCCGATACATTTTACGGCGCCGTTCCGTGCGCTCGTTTTCTAACAGAAGAAGAAGTCAATCGGGGTTATGAGGTAGAAACGGGCAAGCTGATCATCGAAACGTTTGAGAAAAGAAACCTAGATGTGATGGCGGTGCCGGGTGTATTGCTTCAAGGGCATGGTCCATTTACATGGGGGAAGGATGCTAAAAGTGCGGTCACAAACAGTGTGATTTTAGATGAAGTCGCCAAGATGAATCTTTTTGCCAAGCAATTGAACGAATTTGCTGAGCCATTGCCGCAGCGAATTTTAGATAAACATTACTTAAGAAAACATGGAAAGCATGCGTATTACGGACAAAAACCTTCAAGATAAAGAAACGAGGGATATTTATGTTAACAAGCCTGAAAAAAGAGTTTTGGTTTATCGTTGGGTCACAGCATTTATATGGTGATGAAGCACTGAAAAAAGTAAAAGCAGATGCACAAAAGATGACGGATGCTTTAAATGAGAGCGGTTTACTTCCTTATCCAGTGATCTTGCAGGACCTGGCTGTCAGTGCCGATCAAATCACAAAGCTTATGAAAGAGGTCAATTATCGCGATGAAGTTGTCGGTGTGATGACGTGGATGCATACATTTTCTCCAGCAAAAATGTGGATACGCGGCACCAGTCTTTTGCAAAAGCCTCTTTTGCATCTTGCTACACAATATTATGAAAAGATTCCGTGGGACACGATCGACATGGACTATATGAATCTCCACCAATCCGCACATGGAGACAGAGAATATGGCTATATTAATGCACGTTTAAATAAACAAAACCAAATTGTGACCGGTCATTGGTCAAAGCCGGAAGTGCAGCAGCAAATTGCGGATTGGATGGATGTTGCGGCTGCCTATCATGAGAGCTTTCACATCAAAGTAGCCCGGTTTGGTGACAACATGCGGCATGTGGCTGTGACAGAAGGCGATAAAATCGAAGCACAGATTCAATTAGGATGGACCGTTGACTACTTTGGAATAGGCGATCTCGTCGAATATGTAAATGCAGTAGATGACGAAGAGGTAGATGCATTATTTGCTGAGTATTTAACGCAATATGATGTGAATTATGGAACGTATTCAGTTGAAGAGTGGGAAAAAAGTGTCAAGGTGCAGGCGCGATATGAGATCGCCATCAAACGTTTCTTAGATGAAGGCGGCTATCATGCCTTTACAACAAACTTTGAAGATTTACATGGGATGAAGCAGCTGCCTGGACTTGCGGTACAGCGGCTGATGGCAAAGGGCTACGGCTTTGCTGGGGAAGGTGATTGGAAAACGGCCGCACTGGACCGCTTATTAAAAGTGATGAGCCATCATCAATCCACTGGTTTTATGGAGGACTACACATATGAAATGACGTTTGGAGAGGAAGCAGTGCTGCAATCTCATATGCTGGAAGTAGATCCAGCGCTCGCCCATACAAAACCTGTCATTGTCGTGTCTCCACTTGGAATTGGAAACCGGGAAGATCCAGCACGTCTTGTGTTTGATGGAAAAGCAGGCGAGGGTGTCGTTGTCTCTATAGCGGATTTTGGAACACATTTCAAATGGCTCATACAAGAAGTCGAAGCCTTTGAGCCAGAGGAAGCAGCACCTCATTTACCAGTTGCGCGTGTATTGTGGAAAATCAAACCGAATTTTCAGGATGGCGTCAAAGCATGGATTAAAGAAGGCGGGGGCCATCATACAGTCGTGTCTCTCAATTTAAAGGTTGATCAAATTGTTCACTTTGCAAAGCTAGCCAATGCAGAATATGTGGTTTTATAGAAGGGGGAAAGGTCTTCTACTGGTTACAGTAGAAGCATCGGGTGAAATGAAAGCGGTTAATTAAGTGAGGGGGTCATCCACTTGGAGAAAAAAGTGTCAAGCAAATTTATCTTCTTTTTCGGGTCCTTTGCAGGCATCTTATTTGGATATGATATTGGGATTATTGCAGGGGCAGAGGGACATATTCAGGAAGAATTTCAGCTCAGCCCATTATGGCTTGGAATCGTTGTCTCTTCATTAATGGGCGGGGCCATCATTGGCTCCATCTTAAGCGGTCTCTTAGGGGATAAATTTGGCCGCAGAAAACTCATTTTGGTCTCATCCGTGATCTTTTTTGTCGGGGCGATCGGATCAGCTGTCGCACCAGAAGAGATTTCACTCACCATCGCTCGAATCTTTTTAGGGACAGCAGTAGGAACAGCTTCATCTTTGGTTCCTGCTTACATGTCTGAAATCGCTCCTGCTAAAATCCGCGGGAAATTATCTGGGCTCAATCAGCTCATGATTGTAACGGGTCTATTGCTCAGCTATATTGTTGCGTTTGTGTTTGAGCCCATCCCGGACAGCTGGCGCTGGATGCTGGGAAGTGCCGCTTTATTTGCGATCGTGCTTTATATTGGCATGCTGAAGCTTCCTGAATCTCCGAGATATTTGATTAAACACGGAATGGCTCATAAAGCACGGGAAGTATTAGGATCACTGCGTTCTTCCCGTGAAGAAATCGAATCAGAAATGCAGGAAATTTTAGAAGTCGCCAAAGAAGAACGCTCGGGGATTCGTGAATTGTTTCAAAAGAAATTCCGAATGGCTCTTTTCATTGGGGTTGGAATGGCAACCCTTCAGCAAATTCAAGGCGCGAACTCCATTGTCTATTATGCAACGAGTATCGCTCGGAATGTAGGTCTTGCGCCGCAGGTCGCCGCAGGTTTTACAGTCATTGTCGGTGTCATTTTCGTCGTCACGACCGTGATCTTTTTACAATTTGTTGACCGCTTCGACCGCCGAACGATTCTCACCGTAGGGGGATCGGGCATGGCCCTTTCTTTCTTTGCTCCAGCCGCATTAGGGGCACTTGGCGTTAGTGAAGGAATTTTAAACTGGGTGACATTGATTTCACTTTGCTGCTTTATTTTGTGCTATGCCTTCTCGTGGGCACCGATCACTTGGATCATCATCGGCGAAATCTTCCCGCTTTCTGTCAGAGGCATCGGAGCAGGTATCTCTTCTGCCTTTAACTGGACCGGATCGTTAGCAGTTGGACTTGTTTTCCCTATTCTGGCTGATCAATTCAGCTTTGGGGTCATTTTCTCCTCATTCGGAGTCATCTGCTTAATCGGGCTGTTATTCACCCGATTTGTGCTAGTCGAGACAAAGGGAAGAAGCTTAGAGCAAATCGAAACCGATATGGCTGCACGTGTATAAATTTAAGAAAACCATCTATCCCATGTGGGTAGATGGTTTTTTTACTCAAGCGTCTGTTTGAGCTCATTTGGCAGTAAATCAATCAATTGATCATAGGAAGACAAATCCAGCACTTCAAGCAGTGCGTAATATTTCGCGTAAATTTCACTCAGCTGATCAGGATGGTTTGTTTGATATTGATTCAGATGTAATTGAGTTAGTTCAAGTGCAATGTCTAGCTTGTTTCGTTCGAATGGCTGTGTCGTGTTGATCATATCGTTCACCTCTTATTTGATAATGAGTGGAAAAAATGCATTGAATAAAAAGAGCTGATGTTTTGTTTTCATGGATGACCTGTCTTCCTAAGTTATCATTTGTATAATATGTTAAAATTGTCCTTTTGTAAAGATGGAGAAAACGAGGTCGATAGTGGATTTTTTTTAAAATAGACAAGCATCTAATCACGAAAGGTGTCTCTGACATACGATAGAGTGTAAGTGAAAGACAACTTGAAGGGGTGTTGAGATGAGCCGAAATCGATTAGATGATTTCTTCTTTGGACCTCGCAGAGGAAACCAAGGAGGAGACGAAACGGTTGTTTTCCCCACACGTCAAATTGTCAACACAAGAACGAATGAACAAACGATCAGAAAAATTCATCCAACGCATATCACAAACGTCAATAAAAACATCAAAAGAATCGAAAACTACTATCCTGTCACTGAATCGACTCACAACGAGTATATTGTAGAAGAATACGATTGCGGCAGTGATTTTAAAAACCCTTGCTGCCGTCCGGTGAAGCGCTGTAAGTGGTAATGAAGGGGGCATCCTTTTATGGGATGCCTTTTGTATGTCTAATGCTCCATTTCATTTAATTGTCCCTGATCCAGCTGGAAGAAACGATTTCCTAACTCTGAATAAAGGTAGCGCTGATGGCTTGTAAATAAAACACATCGATGAGAGAACTCTTTTTTTAATAAAGAAATCGATTGTATTTGAGAGTCTTCATCAAGAGAGGTAAAAGGCTCGTCAAGAATGATCAGCTCTGGAGATCTTGCCACCATACAATTAAAGAAAAGTTTATATCTCATGCCCAATGAATACTGTTTGACAGGCATTTTTAGGGCATGAGTTAAATCAAATGTATCACAAAGCGATAGAAAGGTCTCTTTGTATAAAACCTTTTCCGACTTTTTCATTTTCCATAAAGACTGGATAAGCTCCATATGCTCGAAACCAGTGAGCGCATCATAGACTAAAGGTTTATCTGGGATGTATGCTACCAGACTTTTATATTGAGCGGTTCCAGGGTGATGCTGCTCGTTAAGTAAAATCGTTTCTGATGCTGAAGGAAGCAGACCTGCGATGATCTTTAAAAGTGTCGATTTACCGCTGCCGTTCTTTCCAATAATACAAGCTCGATCACTTTCTTTCAGATCAAATGACACATGATCGAGAAGGGGAGAATTCTCTTCTGTTGTTTCATAGCGAAAAGATAGCTGAGACACTTGAAGTTTAGCCATTGATGAATCCTCCAATAACAAACGCAGTCGTCACAAGCATATACAAGATCACAGTTGCTAAGGCAGCTTTTTTTGATCCTTCAGCATAGTAAATAATTCCATCATAAAGGATCCGTAAAAGATATAAGTTGAATAAGAAGGAAACTATTTGAATCAAGAGAAAATAGTGATCTAATTGTAACACCATCACACAATAGATCGCTGCACTATTCACTAATAAAAGAAATGCATTATAAACCAAAATAACAAGATACATTTTGCGTAGAATAAAAGCTTTATGAAAAAAATACATATAAATAGAAGTTAGGACAGTACTGAGAAAATTTAAAATGAAATAAAGCGGGATTGTCAGCAAAAAGATAAAAACAATGCTGGCAAGTTGTTTCCCAGTGGATAAAGGTTCATCTACTAACAAATCAATAATAAAAAATGTTAAAAAGACAGTCGACACAAATAATGATAGTAAGACAAGGCCTACAATGGTTTTAATTGATTGATTCTGATTGAAAAATTGCTTAGGACGTAGAAGTAGCTCCATGGAACCGCATTCTCCTTTCTTCTATGGTAGATGTACATGGCTAACGTATTGCTCTAAAAGAGATGCCATGAATAAAAGAATGGCTGCTGCAAAAATCAATTGAAGCACAGTTAGAGTCAGTTTTTTTAATTCAATTGTTTCTCCTTTTATAAATCGATAGAGATAAATAAAAGGATAAGAGCTGACGATTGAAAACAGAATTAATCCAAGGACTTCTACGAAAGCATGAGGCAGGAGTCCTGTGAATAGCTGCTGCGCTTTGTGAATGACAATCAAATACTGAACGAGTTTGCCGATAATGTAGCCGTTGTAAAAAAGAATGCCTGCAGACATGATGCCGCCTGTAAAAGCTCCAATTCCTAATATCGCCATTCCAACTTGTAAATTGTTTAAGAAAATAGATAGAAAAAACATCTCTTCATCCTTTTTAAGATAAGGAATCTGATCATAAGGAAGAAGGCTTCCGATTAGCACAGCTGCAATAAAGATAGCAGCGTAGAGGTAACCGAGGCGTAGAATCAGTCTATTCTCCGATATAAAACATCTTATTTTTTTCAACATATTCAATCCCTTTATAGATGGTCTTGCGGCATAACACCCAGCAAATCACTGAAACGATCACAAAATATAAAGCAAACAGAACGCTTATGAGACTTGTAGAATGCTGCAAAATAGGTAGAAAAGAGGTCAAGATCATATAGTACATGAAAGGCAACACGAGAAAATTCCTTGCAAAGGCCTGTCCTTTATCGATAACTTCTATTTCTTCATTGGTTGTCCCTATTTCATGCTCGTGAATAAAATTGAATTTTGTTGTGAATGGAAACAAATACAGCTGAATCAATGGAAAAATGTAAAAGCCAATCCCCAATGCCACCAATTGAATGAGCATCTGAACATCAAAAAGGTGATATACACTCATGATTGATAGATTAATGAAAAGTAGAAAGAGTGATGGTATAGAAAATAAACAATAAAATAACTGGATTTTTGATAAGAAAAACTGCATAAGAGATGTTTGAGAAAGCTCATAGAGCCAAATATTCTTTTTTTCAGCACTCAAAGAAAATATAGAAGGGGTCAGCATTCTCATTTCATATGTTTGATTAGCTAAAATCATCACATTTAATGTGAATAATATCTGAATTTGCAAAGCTTGATGATCAATAAGCGAGATCAAACCTGTCATAACCCCGACATAGAAGAAGGCTTCATATGACATGAACATATAATTAAAAAACTCTTTAGACAGCAGCCACCTTTTTTCTTTTAACACCTTAAGGTCTTTTTGAATCAACATATTCTTTTGAAACAGCGAGCCCTGAATTTTATCAAGTGCTTGAAAGTACCAATAATATAAATCTCTAAAATGTTTTGAGCTTTGATCATGCTCTTTCCCAGTCGGAATCCAGCGAACAGGAGTCTTCATGACGAGTGTTGCAGCTAATATCACCACGAAAAATGTGACAGGTGAAGTAAAAAGCGCTAGAAATTGTAGAAATACCGAATCCTGTGAAAATAAAGCATGATGGATTTGCTGAAGATTATTCTGATATAAAGACACCAAGTTGTTTGAAAGTGTAATCCAAAACGCATCTTCTGCAAGCGAAGAAATTGATTGAAAAAGTTGTCGGAAGGTGTGATAAAAAGGGAAAATAACGTTCGATATTAGAACCCTTCCGAATAAGAAGAAAAGTAAAGAGATGCTTGCGAAAAAAAGAACACGAATGATCCCAATTTTTTTTACGACAATGTTATAGATGTAAGCACCAAATATCTTATTGCTGACGATAAAAAGTAAGAAGCCTGTCAATAAAACATTGAGATGCTTCAACCAAAATATCCAGTCATGTGTTTGAGCAATGAAATATTGAAAGAGAAAATAAATCAAATAAGTACTCAAGCTCGTAAATAGAAGCCATACCAACTCTGAAAATAAAAGCGTTTGAAAAAGGCGTCTCGCGGAAACAGGTGCAAGCTGTATTAACTCTTCAAAAGGAAGAATATGCGTTCTTCTATAAGATTCAATTCCTTTGACAATAGAGAAAAGGAACAAAAATATCACAAAAGCACTTTCCCATTCTATTTGATAGACCGAAGAGTAAAGATATGAATAAATAACGAATACAATCAGGCATCCGAATAAAGTATCAAGAATGCAAGAAAATAATATGTATTGTTTAGAAGAAAACGATTTGAAAAATGAAACCCTGCGTATTATAAACTGAGCTAGATTTGAATATTGTTGTTTCATTCTAATTGATAGAAGTAGTGATAATAATGGATATAACATCTTCTCACCTGCATAAAAATTTAAATAGAAGGAGAACAAAGTCTCCTTCTATTGGGTCATAAAATTGAATTACCAAGCAATAACAGCTTTACGGCCTTTTTTCTTAATTTCGTTTTTAAGGTACTGACGAATTGTCTCTTTACCAGCCGCTGCAATGAGAGAAAGACCACCTGATCCTACAGCAGTTAAAATGGAGACAATTGTTGTAACAGCCCCGCCCGCTTCAACCACGTTCAGAACAACAGCTGCAACACTGCCTGGAATACCAAATTCTTTTGCTAGATCAGCAACGGGCAGCATTTGTAGCGAGAAGGAAAAAAGAGCTAGCATAAGGAATCCTACTGCTAAAGCACCAAAAAGAACATGTAGTTTGATTTCATTTCTTGTTTCTGTCATATCAAATTCCTCCCTTTTTTGTATTTTTATTACTATTTTATCTTAAGATATCTTTTAGTTCATCGCAATCCTTTTTTTTCATTTTTTTCATGAATTAGTTATAGATTAATATAAAAAAGGTGAAAAGATAAGTGAGAAAAGAATCGTTTTTGCTAGAATAAAACACGTAAACATGATCTGAAATACCTTGTTTTCACAGGTGGGAAAGCGAGTCTAATTTGCATATAGGTAAAGAGATATGTGCAGAGGGACCAATATCCTTTGATCAAAATCTTCTTTCAAGATAAAATTGGAAGTATCCATCATTCTTTTGGAGGCGGTTTTCTGAATATTCGATTGTTAACACCAGATGATGCTGAAGAATATGCGGCACTCAGACTAGAAGCACTGCGATTAAATCCAGAGGGTTTTGCGATGAGCTATGAGGAAGAGCAAATCAATACAAAGGACAAATATAAAGCGCGTTTTGCTTCGGCCCAATCTATGTGGACTTTTGGCGCTTTTCATCAAGGGCAGCTTGTGGGGGCAGTCACGCTCATCCAAGAAACCTTGCAGAAGTTAAAGCACCGAGCGAATCTGACAGCGATGTATGTAACACCTAGTGCCCGCGGAGAAGGAGCAGGCCAGGCCTTGATGACAAAAGCTCTTTCCTTTGCGCGAGAACGGCAGGATATCGAGCAAATGTATTTATCAGTGGTGACAACTAATCACTCAGCCAAGCGCCTCTATCGCTCCGTTGGATTTGAGTCGTACGCTGTCGAAGAAAAAGCGCTAAAATGGGCTGATACATATGCAGATGAGGAAAAAATGGTTTTATTTTTATCATAGTCTGGAGGAGATAGAAGTGGATCAACAGGCCATGCGTATCATATTAGCAGCAGGACCCAATAGTGAGCTGGAATCTTTTGCCCTGCGTGCAGCACTTGAAAACTTCGGCGTGAAAGTCGATATGCATTGGATCGGAAGACCGAATGATCTGATTCATGTGTTATCTGGTAGAGCTAGAGGTGAAATAGATTACCTTCTTTTATCGTTTCACGGTGAAGAAGGAGCATTTATCATGCCTGAATTAGGGGAAGATGTTTACGAAGATGAGGAGCCTAGAGATACTGCCTTTGGAGTGGATGAAATCAAGCGGTATGCCTCCTTAAAAGGAGTTCATGTCATCTCTACAGGCTGCACACTAGGAGAGAAAAATTTAGCAGATGCTTTCTTAGAGTCAGGAGCTACATCTTATACGGCACCGGACGATTACATCGATGGGAATGCAGCATTTATTTTTGTGCTGACCATGCTGTACGAGCTCATGAACAATACAAAGACGGTCAGAGCGGCATTTGATCGAGCGCGTTCCATTGATGAAGAAACGAAATTATTTCAACTATATATGCAAAAGTAATCAAAGGACTGAGAAATCAAGTCCTTTTTTTATTCCTCTCTAAAAATGTGTCGAAAATGTGACAGTTATGTGATTTGCAAACTAAAAAGGGTGCATGCAAAGTCTATCCTACAAACACACGTCATTCAGGCATGACGGCATCACGAGAGGAGAATCATTGTGTCAATGAAATGGAAAGTCAGTCTCGTCCTATGAAGACTTGCGATGATCATCGGAATCGCTGCGTTTTATCATAATCAGCAGGCAAGCGGGACAGAGAAGAAGAAGGTAGAACCAGATGCGAGCTATAAAGAAGTTGAAATTGTGACCCTCGTGAATGACGGGAGATACTTGAGATATGCTGTGAACTATCCTGTGTTTCATCAAAAAAAGCTAGATCAAGAGATGAAAAGATTTGCAGAAACAGCGCTGGACAAATTCAAAACATCGTTTAGTGAAGCAAGTGATGTCGATGAAGATCATCGATACGAATTAAACATAGATTACGAGATTACTCATTATGCCAAACAAACTGCTGCGATCAAATTCAATACATATGAATTGAAAGGCGGAGTAAAAGGCGCACATGAAACGAAGATATTCAATTTTGATTTCAAGAAACAGCAGTTTTTATCAATTGATGATCTATTTTTATCAAAGAAAAAAAGTCTGCAAAAACTGTCTCAAATGACATTTGAGGAGTTGAAAAAAGATCGCTCTCTTGCTGAAAACGAGCATTTGCTCAAACAAGGAACGTCTCCTAAGGCAGAGCATTATCAGTATTTTGCCATCAAAGATCGTTTTATTGAATTTTACTTTCCAGCAGGGCAAATTGCACCAGTCAAACAAGGCCCTCAAGTGCTGGCGATTAAGAAAACACTGCTTAAAGGTATGTTAAAGCCAGAATACATCAATAAAGAAAAGAACAAAAACGAGAAAAAAGAACCGATCGCAAAAAGAAAGATCGTAAAACTGCCAAAACAGGGAGTATTCAACCCAAATCAAAAAGCCATTGCCCTTACATTTGATGATGGACCAAATCCATCAACGACCTCAAAAATCTTAACAGCTTTAAAAGAAAACAAGGGACATGCGACATTTTTTGTATTAGGAAGCAGGGTTCAATATTATCCTGATATGCTGGGTGAAATCAGAAAAGGTGGAAATGAAATCGGAAATCATTCCTATAACCACCCTTTACTCACAAGACTGCCATTAAAACAAGCTATCAAACAAGTAGAAGATACACAGCAAATCATTGAAAAAGCAGGCGGGTTCACACCGACTCACTTTAGACCGCCATATGGTGGAACAAACAGGCAGATCAACGAGGCTGTCAACATGAAAGTCACGCTTTGGGACGTAGATCCTGAAGACTGGAAATATCGCAACAGCCAATACGTCGCCAACTACATTCTTACACATGCGTCTAGCGGAGAAACCGTCTTAATGCACGACATCTATGACACCTCTGCAAACGCAGCTGTCACGATCATCAAAGAATTGACCAAACAAGGATATCAATTACTAACAGTCTCGGAGCTTGAGCAGTGGAAGGAAGCCCGGGCGAAAAAGGTGAATTGAATACGTAAAAAAGATGCATGTCTTAATGGATTCGCATCTTTTTTAAAGCCAATTATGAGAATGAAGGGAAAATATGTTAAAGTGATTGTAGAAAGGGAGGGCTTCGAATGGTATTGATGAGGTTGATCAGCATATATATGCTGACAGCGTTTAGTTTGGGATTTGTCGTAAACTATGTACCTGGTTTGATGCTGCCCATCTATATCCTTGCGATGATTGGGCTTATTTTATGTCTCGGTCATATTGCGCTTCATTATATTCGGCGAATTAGATATATGTTGTTTGATGAAAAACGATAAGATTTCTCCTATTGTAAACACCTCCGGTTGCGTGAGGTGTTTTTTTCGGTTTTTGATGTTCTAACAGTTGAATGATTTTCTCGTTTGACGCTTTGAGTTGTCTCAAAAGAGAAACGATATTTCCTGTAAATCCCACAAGCCCAACAAGTAAAATGATGATCATCCACATGCTCTGGCCTCCAATCGCTGACTACTAATACAGTATAATAAGAATGTATAAAATGAACAGTTCGTGCCATATATTCGGCAATTAAATGGAGAATGTTGAGGGGGATTTATTTGAAACGAGTAGACGTGGTTTCAGCTATTATTTATGATGAGGAAGGAAATCTATTAACAGTCAAGAATGTAAAGGGATATTGGGAACTTCCGGGCGGTGCTGTGGAAAAAGGTGAACACCTGCAGCAGGCTGTCATCCGTGAAGTAAAAGAAGAGACAGGGTATGTTGTCAAAGTAAATGAACTTCATTCGGTTCGAGAAGCGTTCTTTCAAGATAAAAAACATCATGCGCTTATCATTACGTTCTTTGCGAGAATCACCGGAGGAGAGATGAACATTCTAGATCCGGATCAGGATATTGAAGAAGTAAAATGGGTCAGCACTCAAACCTTTCAAAAGCTAAACCCAAAGCTATCTCACATGCTAAAATTAAACCAGCAAACACAAGCTTTTTATGATTTTGAGGGGAATAGAACAATTGGTTAAATCCAAATTGATATAGGCATGAAGGAGCGATATTGATGTTTTTATACTACGGGCCTACAGGAGCTCCAGTAGAAAATCCGGGAGAAGAATTCATGAAAAAGATCTTCTTTCAGGAGGGTGAAGAGTATTGGAAACAAGGTAACGGGGAATCTTCCATTGAGATAGAGGAAGATTGGGAATGCGAAACTCTAGTTTTCTTTTATACTGAGCCGTATGGATTCTTTATCATCAGATATCCAGATTTTTTAGTCCCTTTTCAAAAGGCAGAAAAGATCGAAACGATCGAGCATTTCATAGCAGGATCACCATTGCATGTGCCATCGTGCAGCTATGTCGACCGCAATCAGGCTTATCAAATCGTCCAATACTTTTTGACGACAAAAACGGTACCTGATTTTGTTGATTGGGTTGAGTTAAGGAATATTGATTTTCAGCAAGATATGAAAGTTAAGGGAGCAAGATAAAAGTGTGTACAGATGAAAGAATACATAGGTTAGATGAGAGTATGCATGTACATGTAGGATATTATGAACAAGGTTGTGATTATGAAGGCGTGTTTTTTAAGAGTTTAGAAACAGGAAAATGGTTATTGTTTTTTGATCAAAAAAGTTACGGGTTGAATCTCTTAAAGAGTTATGAGGAATACAATCATTTAGGCTTATTCATTGGGGAATATCCCATTGAAGATGATCAAATCGAAGAGAAAGGTCAGCAATTATTTGAGTGCTTTTTAAAAGAAAATGGCATTGTGGAATAAATGAATGGATCTTTAACTGACCTTACTTTTCATAAGAATGTACTGATTTTAACTTTCTACCGATAAAATTAGCAGATACAGGTGTTAATTCTTTTTCTCTTGCCCAAACAGAAAGTTGACCGATATGGTGAATTTCGTGGGCAATTATATGATGTAATATTTCATTTTTAGTGTATTCATCTTCATCCCAAGGAACTGTTACTATTCGATCTTGTTTTTCATCTAAATGAAACTTTAAAATTTCAACGATTTCATGTCGTAAAGTAGATGAGAGAGTTTTTACCTTCGTCAGAGACTTGTAATCATCAAAATTCAATACCACGTCTTCTTTACCCTGAATACCACGGAGCCAACTATATTCAACATCGATAATGTGAAAAAGAGTGTATAAAATACTCCCCACTCCACCTATGCGGTCTTGTAACAACTCTTCTGTTGTTAGTTGATGACACCAGTTAACCCATTCGTCTCTAACCTGCCAGTTGTACTCAAAAAACTTAATCATTATGATCACTCCAAAGTTAAATTGTTTCTTTAAGTACTGCTATTTCTTAAAGATATTCTTGTAGAATTAAACGACACAATGTACATGATCTGGTGTCAGTTTAGAACCAATCATACTATCAACCTTGTTTTCATAACATGACCCTTGGAAACTGTTACGTTTATAGGGTCTCTTGCAGCAAGTTGTTCTTTTGGGTAAGCGGTAGTTTATCAATGTGTTTTAACAAATTACTAAACGCCTTCCTCATACTTCTAATATCCCGAATGTTTGTTCCTGTATTGATTATACTAAGCTTTCTGACAGGTATCAAATATCAACATTTACTTTTAACAGAGCCTTTTTCTCTTCAAAAAAATTGATTAGCAAGAATACACGAAGCATCATATTTTATTTTTTCGTATTTAAATTTTTTAAGCATTAATGCAGAATACAATACTTATATGCAAATCGCTTTGCCATCATTTCCTGCAGTACTCTAAATAGTGGAGCATAATAAATTGATTTCCTTCATGCCTTAGTTCATGACCAAAATCTTGCCATTGTTCTTGAGGGCTAAGGCGGCAGCTATTATCAAAAGAAATGCAGAGTGACAGTAGCTTAGCGCCGAAATAAAAAACAGACCTCATGAGGTCTGTTTTTGTTAGAAGTTAGGAAAATTCATTTTCACTTCCCCTTCTCCCGCTTTCGTTTCTCCTTCTCCGCCCGGTAAAACTCATGAAACATCTTCATCAGCGCGCGCTTCTCAATACGAGACACATAGCTCCGCGATATCCCAAGCTCTTTGGCTATTTCCCGCTGCGTTTTTTCTTTCTTTAAATCAAGGCCAAACCGGCCGACGATCACTTCTTTTTCTCGGCCGTCGAGAATGTCGATATACTCCTTTACTTTTTCAAGCTCCATGTTGAGCTGAATGGTATCGATCACATCTTCATTTTCAGATTTTAAGACATCGATTAATGAAATTTCGTTGCCTTCTTTATCCTGACCGATGGGATCATGCAAGGAGACATCTTTTTTCGTTTTTTTGAGCGCGCGTAAATGCATGAGAATTTCATTTTCAATACACCGCGCCGCATACGTTGCCAGCTTTGTTCCTTTTCCAGAGGAATAGCTTTCGATGGCTTTAATGAGTCCGATCGTCCCGATGGAGATGAGGTCTTCAGCGTCTTCCCCGGTATTTTCAAATTTCTTTACAATATGGGCGACGAGCCGAAGGTTATGTTCAATCAGCATGTTTCTTGCATGTTCATCGCCCTGTGCCATGAGGGCTAAGTATTTTTTTTCATCATCTCCCGAAAGGGGCTGTGGAAAGGCATTGTTTTTGACATAGGACACTAAAAACACCAATTCTTTGACCATCAATCCCATCGCTGTAAATACTCCTGCCACGATTTTCACCTCCACCATGTTTAGGCCGCTGCCTATATCCTCAAATGTATGTGAAGGGGGGATTGTCTGTGTCTGTACGATGAAAAAATCATGTTTTTCGAAAAATGTTCGTCTCTTTTTACAGCTCCCCTCATATGTTTGCGGTTTCTTTGCGGTGCTTGGCGGTCAAGAAGCGTGCTAAAATATGTAATATTAGACCGAAAAGGAAGGGGTTTTTTCGGAACATGGGGAAGGTTCTATCTTCACATGTAGGTATGAAAATTAATGAATGGTATCGAATGATACGGCAGTTCAGTGTTCCAGATGCGGAAATCTTGAAAGCGGAAGTTGAAGCGGAAATTGAACAGATGGAAGAGGACCAGCATTTACTGATTTATTATCAGCTCATGTGTTTTCGGCACCAAATCATGCTTGACTATATACACCCTTCAAAATATCAACCTTTCTCAGTATCTAATCTAGTCGATAAAATCGAAAACTCCAATCATGAGTTATCTGATATGCTGCATTATTACCATGCATTTTTTCGTGGCATGCATGAATTTAGTCAAAAAGAATATTTAGAAGCAGTCAAATATTATCGAGTCGCAGAAAAGCAGCTGTCCATGGTATTTGATGATATTGAGCAGGCAGAGTTTCATTTTAAAGTGGCAGAAGCCTACTATATCATGAAACAAACACATGTCTCCATGCACCATATTTTAAAGGCGCTGGAAATATACGATCAGCATGATGCGTATACCATTCGCATCATTCAATGTCTCTTTGTCATCTCAGGAAATTATCAAGATTTAAAACGAAAAGACCGGGCACTGCCTCATTTAAAAAAGGCAAAACAGCTCGCATCTCAAATTGATCACCCGCGCATATACAGTTCAGCGCTCTATAATTTAGGAAAATGTTATGGTGAGCTTGGCTATAGAGAGGAAGCGGAACGATATTTAACGGAATCTGCTGATCTTGCCCGCAAAGAGCTGCTTCCAACGCTTCCGCATACGCTCTATACGCTGGCGAAGCTGCTTTTTAGACAGAATGAACAAGCGGATGCCCTGCGCATATTAGAAGATGGGAAATTGGCTGCAAAGAAGCATGAAGACCAGCTGTTCTGTCATATGTTTGAGTACCTGGATGCTTTATATGTTCAGGAAATCAATGAAGACCAACTGCAAAAAACCATTGATTATTTGGAAAAACTTAGCCTATACTCTTATATAGAGGATATCTCACTAGAAATTGCGACAGCCTTAGAAGCCTCTCAACAATACAAGAAGTCCAACCAGTATTATCAGAAATTATTATGGGCTCAAAATCAAATCCAAGAAGGAGAGTGTCTGTATGAATTCTAAGCAACGTTCGACAGTTGAAGAGAGAAACCAAACGTGAAACAAAGAGCGGGCCAATATGGCCGGCTTTTTTTATTTGAAAAAAAAGCGGATATGAGCATGAATTGATGAGAAAGCGGGCAATTTATCGGTAATGATGTTCGGTGGAGGAGGCGGTCGAATGAGAGGTCTGCATATCTTGATGTGTATATGGCTGCTATGTGCTTTTATTCCTAATAAAATAGAGGCACGTACATTAAAACGAGTCGATCTTGAAAAAACGGGACGTGCCTTTTGGGATGTGAGAGCGGAACGGAAAAAGATTGCGATCACCTTTGATGATGGACCTCATCCAGTGTATACAAATCAAATATTGGATGTGCTGAAGGAGCATCAAGTGAATGCAAGCTTTTTTGTGATAGGGAGCCGAATTCATACATATCCAATGATCGCAGAACGGATTGTGGACGAGGGGAATGAACTAGGCAATCATACGATGAATCATACGTATTTTGACCTTTTGTCGTCAAAGGAGATCAAGCGGGAATTAAAAGAATCAGCGGCCCATATCGCTTCACTCCAGCCTGGCGGTCCCTTATTATTTCGCCCTCCTGGTGGACGCTTAACAATGAAATCATTCCGCATTCTATCAAAGCAAGGGTACGATGTGGTCATGTGGTCCTTTACGCAAGATCCGAAGGACTGGTCAAGACCAGGCGCACGTAAAATTGCAAGCCGAATCATTGATCATATTCAAGGCGGCGATATCATCCTTTTACATGATGGCGGAGGAAATCGCAAGCAAACGGTAGAAGCATTGAAACAAGTGATTCCTGAGTTGAAGAAGAGGGGCTATGAATTTGTAAAAGTAAGTGAACTGCTGCACCATGACAAAGCATATATGCCTGTTCAGCTGCAATAGGCAGCATTCGTCAAAAACATTCATTCATTGAAACCAAAAGTCTTGTCGTTTACTATATGAAGAGGGCTTTTGGAGGTGAATGTTGTGAAGAAATATGTTTTCCTTTTTATCCTACTATGTGTTGCTGCTGGGTGCGCAAAGCCAGTACAAGAAAGCGTCATTGCATTTGGTGACAGCAATACAAGAGGATCAAACTGGGACTTTCGAGATTATCCAACATCTGAAAAATGGGTGAATCTCATGAAAAACGTCGAGCGCGGCCAAATTCAAGTGAAGAATGCAGGCATTGGCGGGCAGACGACTGAAGACGCGAAACTTCGCTTTGAGCAGGATATTTTAAAACAGAAACCAACTTACGTCCTCATCATGTTCGGCACGAATGATGCGGCGATTTTAGACGGGAAACATCCCCGAGTGACGAAAAAACGGTTTAAAGAAAATTTAATCTACTTTGTTTCTGAAAGTAGAAAAGAAGGCATAACCCCGATTCTCATGACCTGTGTGCCTGTTGTAGAAGGCGGGAAAAAGGGCTTGTATTATTACTCTAGATATAAGTCATCTTATTTTGCCGGGAGAGGCGGGGCAAGAGCCTGGCAAAACTCTTATAATGATATCACCAGAGAAGTAGCGAAGGATGAGCAGGTGCCGCTTGTCGACAACTGGAAAGCTTTCATCCGAGAAGCTGGAGAAGATAGTGATCATGCCCTGATTCAGTCAGGTTTAATCGACCCTTCTGGCAATCATATGACACCAAAAGGGGCGAGAATTATTTATAACGAAATCAAAGAGCGTGATGTCATCAAACATTTTTAAATGATGGCCATCTGCCTAAACAAGACCATCCATCCAGCATAGTCTAACAGTATATCTTCCTAGAAGGAGGTAACTGATATGTGGGGATGTCCTTATCCTTACCCTGCGTGTTCGCCTTATCCAGCACAAGGAGCAGGAATCGGTTACGCTTTTCTTGTTGTGTTCCTTGTGGTCATTTTAGTCGTAGGCGGAGGGTTATGGTTTTGGAATGAACAGCCTTGCAATTAAGACACCTCTTCTTTCATCAGAAGGGGTGTTTTTTACGGAAAATAGTAGTAAGCCTATAGCGCAAGTGATATAATATCAGTCACCTGAGTTTAAAAAAGGAGAGTGCTCGGGAGGCATGGTTCCTGTGATATGGAATTAAGAGGAAACAGAGAGCATATGCCCGAGCGAACGTCTTTTCATTTCTGTCTCAATTAATTCAATGAAGTCGCGATTTAAGTTCATTTCATTTGCTTTATAATACGATTCTATAAGTAAATCATCTGACAGCTTTTTCATACTAGAAACCCATATGATGGGAAAAACACCTCCCCTGAAAAAGTTGGCATAAAATTTGAGGAAAAGACATATCATCATAGGTTGATCGACTGTCTTTGAAGTACCTTTAATCTACCATGAATGGGAAACAAGAACAATCGTTCTGTTATCCACATGGTTAAGTGGATAACTTGTGGGTAGAGTGTTTATAATTGAATGAAAGCGTGATGGAATATAGGTGGATAATGTGTGTAAAATTATCCACACCTGTTGAAGGTCCTCATCATATGTCGAAAACTTTTTCATTGTATTCGATAGACAGACAAATTGTGATTTGATTCGACACAATCGCTGAAAACCAATGGAAGAAAGGGTGCAAATTGTGCTAAAGAAGTATTTCTTACCGGATGAATTTGTGAAAAGTATTTTCCACATTTCACCGCAAAAATTAAAAGAACGAAATGTAAAAGGAATTATTACCGATCTAGATAACACACTAGTAGAATGGGACCGTCCAAGTGCGACACCGCGCTTAATTGAATGGTTTCAAGAAATGAAAGATCACGGGATACAAGTGACGATTGTATCGAACAATAATGAAAAAAGGGTCAAGCTTTTTTCTGAACCGGTTCATATTCCGTTTATTTATAAAGCGAGAAAGCCTATGGGAAGAGCCTTTAATAAGGCAGTCGCTGATATGCAGTTGAAAAAAGAAGATGTGGTTGTCATTGGAGATCAGCTCATGACAGATGTTCTTGGCGGGAATCGTCATGGCTTCCATACGATTTTGGTCGTTCCTGTTGCTGCCTCGGACGGATTTTTCACAAAGTTTAACCGGCAGATTGAACGCAGAATTTTAGGAGCCTTAAAGCGTAAGGGCCACATTCAGTGGGAGGAAGAGTAATAATGGAAAAGGTTGTTTGTATTGGCTGCGGTGTAGCCATTCAGACGGAAGATAAAGATCAATTAGGATATGCGCCGGCAGCATCTCTATTGAAAGAAGATGTGATCTGTCAGCGCTGTTTTAGGTTAAAGAACTACAATGAGATTCAAGATGTTTCTTTAACAGAGGACGACTTTTTAAATATATTGCACAGCATTGGAGAGACAGATTCTCTCATTGTGAAGGTCGTTGATATTTTTGACTTTAACGGAAGCTGGATCAATGGACTGAGCCGTATTGTCGGTGGTAATCCGATTTTACTTGTCGGCAACAAAGTGGATATTTTACCGAAATCCGTGAAAAAAGATCGTCTGATTCATTGGATGAAACGGGAAGCAAAAGAAAACGGATTAAATCCTATCGATGTTTTCTTAATCAGTGCAAGCAGAGGCCAGGGTGTGCCTGAGGTGATGGAAGCGATCGATCATTACCGCGAGGGAAGAAATGTCTATGTTGTCGGCTGTACGAATGTTGGAAAATCAACATTTATCAATCGAATCATCAAAGAAGTATCTGGCGAAGAGAACGTTATTACTACATCCCAATATCCAGGTACTACACTTGATGCGATTGAAATTCCGCTTGATGACGGGTCTGCTTTATTTGATACGCCGGGCATCATCAACCGCCATCAAATGGCGCACTATGTCAGCAAAAATGACTTGAAGATTTTAACGCCGAAAAAAGAATTGAAACCGAGAACGTTCCAATTAAATGAAGCACAAACGCTTTATTTTGGCGGACTGGCTCGATTTGATTACGTAAAAGGCGGCAGAACATCATTTGTCTGCTATATGCCAAATGAGCTGAACATTCACCGTACAAAGCTGGAGAACGCAGATGATTTATATGAAAAACATGCAGGGGAACTCTTGTCACCGCCATCAAAAGAGGGAATGGAAGATTTCCCGCCGCTCATTCCGCATACCTTTACCATTGATCAGCCAAAAATGGACATCGTCTTTTCAGGTTTAGGCTGGGTTACTGCAAATGATGCGGGCAAGCAAATCAAAGTTTATGCGCCAAAAGGCGTTCATGTGTTTATGAGACGTTCGTTAATTTAAATGTTCAAAGGGGGAGAGACCTTGAAACCTTTATACGGAGTAATCGGTAACCCTGTTGGCCACTCAATGTCTCCTGATATTCATAATGCAGCACTAAAGGACGCTGGAATTGATGGACATTATCATGGCTTTCAAGTAGAAAATGATGACCTGAAAGATGCGATTAACGGCATGAAGGCGTTAGGAATCAGCGGCATTAACGTCACTGTTCCTCACAAGGTAGAAATCATGCAGTACCTCGACAAAATTGATGTGACAGCTGAACGCCTCGGTGCCGTCAATACGGTGAGGCTCGAAGGGGATCAGCTCGTTGGGTACAATACAGATGGAGAAGGCTTCCTTCATTCATTGCTTGAAGCCTTGGATCAGCCGCTATCAGAGCTGTCATTTCTCTTGATTGGTGCTGGCGGAGCGGCAAGAGCGATTTATACGACAATTGCTCAGTATGCACCGAAGAGCTTTGATATTACGAACCGCACCATTGAAAAAGCTGAAGCTTTAATTGAAAGTGCAGAGGGGAAAATCACATCTCAAGCAATCACATTAAATGCAGCAGAAGAGCGGCTTGGGGAATATGATGTCATCATCCATACGACCTCGATCGGCATGTATCCGAATGTTGAAGAAACCCCGATTTCTTTAGCGAACGCAAAAAAAACAGCGGTCGTTTGTGATATTGTGTATAATCCAATAGAAACAAAACTGCTCAGTGAAGCAGCAGGTTTAGGCTTGAAAACAGTGGATGGGGTTGGCATGTTTGTTGGACAAGCAGTAAGAGCCTTTGAACTGTGGACAGGCATTACGCCTGACGCCGGAAAAATGAAGTCAATTGTCATAGAGAAATTAGGAGGAACACCATGTTAAAAGGTAAGCAAAAACGTTTTTTACGTGCACAAGCACATCATTTATCACCTATTTTTCAAGTTGGAAAAGGCGGGGTAAATGACAATATGGTCAAGCAAATTTCCGAGGCGCTTGAAGCAAGAGAACTGTTAAAGGTCAGCGTATTGCAAAATTGCGACGAGGACAAAACGGAAGTTGCGAAAGCACTTGTAAAAGGTGCAAAGGCTGAGCTCGTTCAAACGATCGGAAATGTGATTGTCCTTTACAAAGAATCTAAGGAAAATAAACAAATTAAGCTGCCGTAAAGGTGGATGCGATATGAAAAAAATAGGGTTGTTCGGCGGTACGTTTGATCCTCCCCATAACGGGCATTTGCTGATGGCAAGTGAGGTGCGGATTCAAGTGGGGCTTGATGAAATTTGGTTTATCCCAAACCATATGCCTCCTCATAAAACTGGACGGAAACGAGCAGATAGTCATCACCGGATAAAAATGGTGGAGGCGGCGATTCAGTCAAATCCATATTTTCGGCTCGAGCTCATTGAAATGGAGCGGGAGGGCCCGTCTTATACGGTAGATACAGTCGATCTGTTAAAGAAGCGTCACCCAGAAGATCAGTTTTTTTTTATGATAGGAGCGGACATGGTCGAGTATTTGCCAAAATGGCATCGGATCGATGATTTGCTTCAAATGATCACCTTTATTGGGATGAAAAGGCCGGGTTACGTTGGAAGTACGGGATATCCTGTTTTATTTGCAGATGTTCCAGCTTTTGATGTATCATCGACATTGATTAGGCAGCGAATAGAGCAGGGGAACCCTGTCGATTATTTGATTCCGAAAGCTGTTGAGCGTTATATAAAGGAGCATCATTTATATGAATCGTGAAGAAGCATTGAACTGTGTCAAAGAGCAGTTAACAGAGCATAGATATACACATACACTCGGAGTCATGGAGACAGCCATTTCATTAGCGGAACGGTTCGGTGCAGATGTGAAAAAAGCAGAGATCGCCGCTATTTTTCATGATTATGCGAAATTTAGACCAAAAGAAGAAATGAAGGGGATTATCCAAAAAGAACAGATGAACCCTTTATTGCTTGAATATTCGCCCGAGCTTTGGCACGCCCCGGTTGGTGCCTATTTGGTCAAAAAAGAAGCTGGAATTGATGATCAAGATGTGTTAACAGCTATTGAATTTCATACTTCCGGCAGACCAGACATGACCTTACTTGAAAAAGTCATTTATGTCGCAGATTATATTGAACCAGGACGTCATTTCCCTGGTGTCGAAGAAGTAAGGGAATTAGCAGAACATGATCTAGATCGTGCACTGATCCAATCATTAAAAAACACCATCAGTTTTCTAATGAAAAAGAATCAGCCAGTCTTTCCAGATACGCTTGCTACTTACAACTCGCTTGTGCATAAGAACAACTAAGGAGGAATTTGGATGGATTCATCATCAATTTTAAACGTCGCAGCAGGAGCATGCGATGATAAACGGGCTGAGGATATTATTGCCCTTAATATGCAAGGAATCTCACTTGTTGCAGATTATTTTCTCATTTGTCACGGGAATTCTGATAAACAAGTGCAAGCCATTGCAAGAGAAGTAAAACATCTTGCTGAGGAAAGCGGAATCGAAGTGAAGAAGATGGAAGGCTTTGATGAAGCAAGATGGGTATTGATTGACCTAGGTGATGTCATTGCCCATGTGTTCCACAAAGAAGAAAGAGGATACTACAATCTAGAAAAGCTATGGGGAGATGCGCCAAGAGAAACGCTTTCACTTGGCATTAACTCATGATTTATCAAGGGTTTGCAGGTGTGTATGACGAGCTCATGACACATGCACCTTATGATGAATGGGTTCAGTGGATCCAGCAGTATATGAAGCCGAATGCTGCCATCATCGATGTAGGCTGTGGAACTGGAGAGATTTCTCTTCGGTTAGCTGAAAAGGGCTACAAGGTCACAGGAATTGACCTCAGTGAAGAAATGCTGGCCTTCGCGCAGCAAAAAGCGCAGGCGAAAAAGCAGTCGATTCAATTTTTACATCAAGATATGAGAGAGGTTACGGGCTTTGAGCAAGCCTTCCAGGCAGCTGTTATTTGCTGTGATTCCTTGAATTACTTAAAAAACGAAAATGACGTCAAAAAAACCTTTAAAAACATGTTTCAGCTTTTAGAGGCAGATGGGGTTTTACTTTTTGATGTTCATACGCCTTATAAAATGGAAGAGGTATTCCCGGGTTCGACTTATGCAGATCAAGATGAAGAGATCAGCTATATTTGGCAGAGTGATAAAGGGGATGACATGTATTCGGTCATTCATGATTTAAGCTTTTTTGTAAAAGACGGAGACATGTATCAGCGTTATGATGAGACACATGAACAGCGCACATTTCCATTTGAAACATATGCAGCGTTCCTTGAGTCCGCTGGCTTTGAACAAATAGAAGTGACTGCTGATTTTACAAATGAAGCCCCCGGTGAATTCGCCGAAAGGTATTTCATCTCAGCTAAGAAACCAAAAACCATCGTTTAATAGAACGATGGTTTTTTAAAACCCTTTTTTCGCTTGTTGCAAAGATGATTAATTTCTGCGATCATCAGTGAACACGCTTGGCGGATATTGATGCGCAACCGCCTCTAGATCTTCATCGAATTTTTCATGGGTGTTTTGAAAGAGACGGTGAAACATATCTTGCACCCCTGCTTCAAGTGCTTTAATGCCTTCACCAGTGACGCCGCCTTTCACACATACTTTGTCTTGCAGTGTCGGAAGGGTATAGACTCTTTTTTCAATCAATCGGCCAAGTCCAACAAGCATATCCTCTGATAAGGTGGTGGCTTCTTCTTTGGAAATATCCGTTTCTTCTACGGCCGCTTCAATCATTTTCTGAACGAGAAAACTGATAAAAGCAGGTCCGCAGCTGACAATATCGGAAGCCGCTCTTGTAATCGAATGATGGATCTCGATAGGTGTTGAAATGCACGAAGCTAACTGTCTTAACGCAGTTTTCGTCGCGGCATTGCATGATGAACCAAAAGTTAAAAGTGATGCGCCTGATAAAGCGCGGTTTGTAATGCTTGGAATCAGCCTGGCTGTTTGACAAGGAACGATATCCTGAAGCTGTTCAGGATGAACCGGACTTGTAATGATGACAATGGTTTGCTGCTCCGTTAAAAGAGGGCTCAGCTCTTTTAAAAGTGGATAAATATCAAGTGGTTTGACACAAACAAAAATGAAATCTTTATTCGTGACAGCCCCTGAAAGCTGTTTCGTTACTTCAAGCTCTGGATGGTTCTTTTTTATATTGAACGCTTTTTCAATGGTTCGGTTTGTAATAGTAATCGATGAGGGATTGACTGCCTTTGATTCAATAAATGCCTCAGTAAGTATGGTACCCATGTTTCCTGTACCGATTAACCCTATATTCAAACGTTCTCCCTCCTTAGACGCATTGGATCTGTTATCTTCTAAACAGTATGTTGAGCAGTAGAAAAATATGATTGAAAGAAGCGTGAGTAAGTGAAACGACTCATTTCATTAAAAAAATACAGTCTTTATATCGCCGCTGGACTCATAGTCGTGATCATCTTCAGTTTCTTCTTTTTCACTGGAAAAGGAGAGGGCAGCAGAGAGCCAAGTGTATTGAAGGAAAATAAAGACATACAAGTCACATTAGAAGACAAACAAGAAAAGACAGAAAAAGAGCCATCGACGATTTTTGTAGAGGTCAAAGGAGCTGTAAGGAAGCCAGGTGTTTATACGTTTCAATCTGATGCTCGGGTAGAGGAAGCGATTCAAAGGGCAGGAGGCTTTACCAGCAAAGCAGACTCGATTGAAATCAACCAAGCAGCTAAATTAGAGGATAGTATGATGATTTATGTTCGGAAGCAGGGGGAAGCGGAAAGAGAGGCGCAAACAGCATCAGCTGACGCATCAACGGGCGTTGAAAAGAGTGAAGGTGTGAATGTCAATCAGGCCGATGCAGCCGAATTGCAAACCATTAACGGCATAGGACCAGCTAAAGCCGAAGCTATAATAATGTATAGAGAGGAACACGGAGAATTTCAACAAATTGAAGACTTGCGGAACATTTCAGGTTTTGGGGAAAAGACGATTGAACGGCTGAAAAGTCAATTGACCGTGAAGTAGAATTGACGTTAGAGAAGAAAGGCATGTACACTTAATATCAACCATCATTCTGGAGGGATCAGCTCGTGGAAAGAATTTCATGGAATCAATATTTTATGGCACAAAGCCATTTGCTTGCTTTACGAAGCACCTGTGAGCGGTTAGCTGTTGGGGCGACCATCGTAAGGGACAAGCGCATCATTGCAGGGGGGTATAATGGCTCCATTGCCGGTGATGTTCATTGTGCGGATGTAGGGTGCTATGTCATTGATCATCACTGTGTTCGCACCATCCATGCGGAAATGAATGCTATTTTACAATGTGCCAAATTTGGTGCACCTACAGCTGATGCTGAAATATATGTCACACATTTTCCTTGTTTACAGTGCTGTAAAGCCATCATTCAAGCGGGCATACGAACAGTGTACTATGCAAAGGATTATAAAAATCATCCATATGCGATTGATTTATTCGAGCAGGCGGGTGTTCAAACAGAGCAAGTTGAATTAGATGAAATGATCATCGACTTAAAAAATCAAGAAAAATTGGCCTTTGTTGCAGATTTAATTGGGAAGCTGAGTGAATCAGGACTTAGCGAAACAGAAATTCGCGATATGCATGAGAAGGCGAATCAATTATTTACTTCCTATGTTTAAATATTTGCCGTTTGGGGCAATTTCAGCAGCTGTTGGAATTGCTCTGGCTGCATATCATCTTCATATGTATTTCCTTCTCTTTCTTCTCATCATATTACTTCTCAGCCTACTGAAAAAAATGCCTCAGCTCTTTTTAATGGTCAGCCTATGCGGGGCTGTCTATATACTCATTTTTATGATTCATGAGTCTCTTGAAACGGATCAACCCGTACTAGAAAAATTCCTATCTGGTTCCGTTGTGATTGAAAGTATTCCGAAAACAGATGGCAATCGTTTTTCAGCGACTGTTTCAACAGACCATGAACAACTAGCCACTTTTTATACAATTCAAACAGAGCATGAAAAAGAGGCATTAAAAGAGGTAGAACCTGGTATGAGCTGTCACATGACAGGTGATGTTCGTCCAGCAAAGCACGCAACCATTCCTAACGGGTTTCAATACGATCAATTTTTAAAATCAAAAGGCATTGACGCCATTTTTCTGCCACAGTCGATCAAAAACTGTACAAAAAAAGACGGGTCTTCCTATTTTCTTCAAGTGATAAGGCAAAAGGGTTTGAAATTTTTAGAAGATCATGTGCCTAAACACTCTGTTGGCATTGTACAGGCACTAATTTTTGGCGATCGTGAGTTGATAGAACCTGACACATTAAGAGATTATCAAATGCTCGGCATTATTCATTTACTAGCGATCTCAGGATTGCATGTGCAAACGCTTCTTGCATGTTTATTTTGGTGTCTCCTTCGTGCAGGCGTGACAAGAGAGACAGCACGTATTCTTCTATTATGCTTTCTTCCTATTTATGTTTGTTTGACAGGTGCTGCACCATCTGTTTTAAGAGCTTGCCTCATGGCAGGAATTTATTTAGTGATGACTAGTCTGCCAAAAGAAATGAAACAGCCTTCTGCTGTGGTATTAAGTGCAACGTTTTTACTCTTATTAGCGGTTCATCCTCTTTATTTATTTGATATCGGATTTCAGCTTTCATTCGCGGTCACGTTTTTTATTTTGTTATCGACTAGGATTTTATCAAAAGCAAAAAGTTCAGTCATGCAATTATTCCTGATTTCCTTTATTGCACAGCTTGCTTCACTTCCTGTTCTTTTATATCATTTTCATCAATTCTCTTTACTGAGCGTACCTTTGAACATGATATTTGTTCCTTTATATACGACGGTCGTTATGCCGCTGTCCTTACTCTTTTTTATTCTCACTATCATTTATCTTCCGCTTGGACAAACATTGTTTCAGCTGCTTGATTCGGTGATTCAGCTTAGTCATCAATTGTCAGCCAATATGGCTGTTTTTGATGAATTCAACTTGATTTTTATGAAGTCTGCTTGGTGGCATATTCTGCTTGAGGTGAGCGCCTTAATTGTTCTGTTATTTGTGATGGAGAGCAAAACTTCTGTGAAATCCTATGCACTGCCGATCCTTTTTCTTATTGGTGTCTTGAGTGCACACTATTTCACCCCGAATTTTTTCGAAAAAGGGGAAGTGACGATGCTGGATGTAGGACAGGGGGATAGTTTGTTTATTCAGCTTCCCTATCGAAAGGGGCACCTGCTTGTGGATACAGGAGGCAGACTTTCTTTTGAAGAAGAACCGTGGAAAAAAAGACGTAAGGTGTCTACGATCGGTGATCAAACACTGATCCCGTTTCTGCATTCTAAAGGAATAGCAAAACTTGATGTTCTTATTCTTACACATGCGGATCAAGACCATATGGGAGAAGCAGCTCGTTTAATCAAACGAAATAAAGTAAAGCGGCTGGCTATCCCAAAAGGCTTTGCACGGAGTCCAGAGGATGCGGAGCTGTTAAAAGAAGCAGCTGATCAAGGGATCATGATTGATGAATTAGAGAGAGGAGATCAGCTTCAGATTGGAGAACAAATATTTCAGGTCCTTCATCCATCGCGTGATCGGGTTACAACTAAGAATAATGATTCACTCGTTTTGACATTTACTCTAGGCGGGAAGCGGTTTCTGCTCACTGGAGATCTTGAACAAGAAGGGGAACGAGACATGATAGAAGCCTTTCCTCATCTGCGGGCAGATATCTTAAAGGTTGGACATCACGGGAGTAAAGGGTCAACAAGCGAAGAATGGCTTCAGCATCTCAAGCCCTCACATGCACTCATTTCAGCAGGTGAACGTAATCGTTATCAGCATCCACATCAGGAAGTTTTGAAAAAATTAAAGGACCAGCAAATGAAGGTGTATCGTACAGATACCGACGGGAGCGTGACGTATGAATTTCTCGATGAGGAAGGAACGTTTTACACACACCCTCCATATGATATCTTACAAACTCAATAAAAAAACTGCCAAAACGGCAGTCATGTAACCTTCATGAAGTTAAGATCCAACGAGGTGTATAATGGTTGCCAAAATAAACATTGAGGCGAAAAATCCGAATGTGACGATAAAACCAACGGCTGAGTCGGTCACATCATTCCGCTTGCTTTGAACATTTTTTTCAAATTCATTCATTTTCATCCCTCCTGGCTAATTTTAGTATACTTGAACTCATTTGGAATTGCTAGAAGGTAAAGTAACCGTTTTCCATTTTATGATCATTTTATGAATATCGTCTGACAGCAGGCTGACCCGGGAGCTTGCGCCGGACGTTTACTATAAATGAGGAGGCGGCACTTTCAGCTTCCTCTTTACTAATGTCTTCACACACTTTAGGATAGAGGAGGAAGTGAAAGAGAGGGATTCAATTGATGGTCTTTGATGTATGGAACAATTTAAAACGAGGGGATATCCATCCCGTTTATTGCTTATATGGGAAAGAAACATATTTACTGCAAGAAACCGCTGCTAAATTGAGACAAGCTGTAGTAGAGGAAGAAACGAAGGATTTTAATTACTCCGTCTTCGATATGGAAGAAGTGCCGCTTGAACAGGCTGTGACGGATGCAGAAACATTTCCGTTTATGGGAGAACGCCGTCTCGTCGTGATCAAGAATCCTTATTTTCTTACAGCTGAAAAGAAAAAGGAAAAGATTGAGCATGAGCTTTCTGTGTTAGAAGCTTATTTAGAAAAACCAGCGCCCTATACCATTCTCGTGTTATTGGCACCATATGAAAAGCTGGATGAGCGTAAGAAAATCACCAAATTGCTAAAAAAGAAAGCTGCTGTCGTTGAGGCGAAAGAGTTAAACCCAAAAGAAACAACTGATTTCACCATCACACTGGTGAAGACAGAAGGAAAGACGATTACATCCGAAGCGGCTGAGCAGCTTGTGATGCTATGCGGCGGAAGTCTCTCCTCTCTATTCCAAGAGGTTCGAAAGCTAAGTACATATATTGGAGAGCGGGAAGAAATTGAGTTAGCAGATGTCAATCAGCTCGTTGCAAGAAGCTTAGAGCAAAATATTTTCGAGCTGATTAATCAAATCGTAAACAGACGCCGCTCTGAGGCCATGCAGATGTTTTATGACCTGCTGAAGCAAAATGAGGAACCCATTAAAATATTAGCACTCATTTCAACTCAATTTCGATTGATTTTGCAGACGAAGTACTTCGCTCAGCAAGGATATGGACAAAAACAAATTGCTTCAAATCTAAAAGTCCATCCGTTTCGGGTCAAACTTGCGATGGATCAGGCAAGACTGTTTTCAGAAGAAGAGCTCAAGCAGATCGTCAAAGAGCTTTCAACGATTGATTATGAAATGAAAACCGGTAAAAAGGACAAGCAGCTGCTGTTAGAATTGTTCCTGCTTCGTTTGTTAGGCGCTTGAACATAAAAAAACGACCTTCTAAAAAGAGGGTCGTTTTTGTTTAGATGTATAATTGCCAGTCTGTCCTTAAGGCTCGGCCGGTCAGGACGGACGTACAGTTAAACAGGTGCCTCATCACTGAGGCGTTGCAAGCATTATGCAGAAAGTCCGTTTACTTGTTTAGCAAGTCTTGATTTGTAACGCGCAGCTGCGTTTTTGTGTACAAGACCAGTTTTAACGGCTTTGTCAATGCGTTTTGCAGCAGAAGCAAGAGCAGCTTTTGCTTGCTCAGCATCGTTGTTAGCTACAGAAACTTCAACTTGTTTAATCGCAGTACGCATCGCAGACTTGATTGTTACGTTATGTGCACGGCGTTCGTTATTCGTTTTTGTACGTTTGATCGCTGATTTAATATTTGGCATGTGTTTCACCTCCTAAGATACAACCTAAACACAATTGTCTTAAGGTTAAATCTTCACAATAGAACAAATTGTATTCTATCAAACACACCTTTAGAATGCAATATAAATGTAAAGTATTTTTCATTGATGACGTGCTCGAATGTTTCTTTCAAGAGATGGAAAGACTACTGTTTATTACTTGGTGGAAGGAGTCTTTTTATGGAGAAACAGAAACTTGATTTAAGCGTTTATCAAATCCGGACAGACCTCGCTGTTGAAACAAAAGAGATACTAGAACAAGAGAACAATCCGAATGTCGTCAAAAAGGACGGGATCCAAGGGATTGTCGAAAAGGAAAAAGATGAGCAGGGCATCCGCATACGCACTGTAGAAATCACGAAAGAAGGGGAGGCGCTGACCGGCAAAAAGGCAGGGACATACTTGACGTTTGAGGCGCAAGGTATTCGAGAGAAAGACTCTGAGATGCAAGAAAAAGTCGTCGAAGTCTTTGCCCATCATTTTGCTCAGTTTTTAAAAGACCGAGGCATTCAGGCTGATGCGAGCTGCCTTGTAGTAGGGCTGGGAAACTGGAATGTCACGCCAGATGCACTAGGGCCTCTCACAGTTGAAAACCTGCTTGTGACCCGCCATCTCTTTGAATTACAGCCGGAAAATGTTCAGGAAGGCTATCGCCCAGTTTCTTCTTTGTCACCTGGTGTGATGGGACTGACCGGTATTGAAACAAGTGACATTATCCAAGGTGTGATTGAGCGGTCTAAGCCTGATTTTGTCATCGCGGTCGATGCCCTTGCTGCTCGTGCGGTGGAACGAGTGAATACAACCATTCAAATTTCTGATACAGGTATCCATCCCGGTTCTGGTGTAGGGAATAAGCGAAAAGAATTAAGCGAAGAAACATTGGGAATTCCAGTGATTGCGATTGGCGTTCCGACAGTGGTGGATGCAGTAACCATTGCAAGTGACACAATTGATTATGTCTTAAAGCATTTTGGTAGAGAACTAAAAGATGATAGACCATCCCGCTCTCTTGTGCCAGCTGGTTTGACATTCGGGAAGAAAAAAGTGCTTAAAGAAGAGGACTTGCCAGATGAAGAAACGCGTCAATCATTCTTAGGCATCGTAGGAACCCTTCCTGAAGAAGAAAAAAGGCAGCTGATCCACGAAGTGCTTGCGCCCCTGGGGCAAAATTTAATGGTCACGCCTAAGGAAGTCGATACATTCATTGATGATATGGCAAACGTACTTGCCAACGGATTAAACACAGCGCTTCATCAAAAAATCACTCAAGATAACATGGGTTCATATAATCATTAATCGGTTCTACTTTCTCTAGCTCGCTCATAGTGTAATTACTAGAAAGCGTGCTGGAGGGAGTAAATCATGAAAAAAAGACCCCGCCGTCCTCGACAGTTGGTCGTTGCGATTAATGGAACGAAAGTAGTAAAAAGTATCTTCTTATTTATTGCCTCTCTTGTTGTGGTGTTTGTGATATCAGGGGCTTTGACCTCTTTAAAACCCGAGCTGAGGCCGCAAGCCTCGTTATATGGTGTAGCAGATGAGCTCTCTGGCGCATTTTTTGCCACATTAATGGGCATGGAAAACCAATATTTCGCCTCAGCAGTTCCAGAAGCTCAAAAAGGATTTCATTTCTCTGGGCTGTCACTGAAGCTTGCAACCAGTATTAATTTAGAAGACCCGCGCAGTTTCCTAGGAAGAGAACTCCCAGGCTTTGAACATTTTGATACAAAAATCATCTTAGCGGGTGAAGGAACAGACTATACCAATATGCCAATGGAATCGCCGCCGCCTAGTGAAGTAATCCAAGATGAAAAAGAAGCAAATCTGGCTGAGCTGGACAAGCTCGATGATGATACGCCGAAAAAGCCTGCCAAAGAACCTGACCGGTCAACAGGAAAACGAAAAGCTGTGTACATTTACCACACACATAATACGGAATCATATTTACCATTTTTAAAAGGAGAAACGAATCCAAATAATGCACGGCACTCAAAAGTGAATGTCACCCTTGTCGGCGACATGTTTGGAAAGGCGCTTGATCAGCAAGGAATCGGCAATACAGTCGACAAAACGGAAATTGAAAAAAGACTGGTGAAAAAAGGATTAAAGTATCCGCAGTCTTATAATGAATCAAGATTGGTCGTGAAAGAAGCCTTAGCGAAAAATGATGACCTCGATTATTTAATTGATATTCACCGGGACTCAAGAAGAAAGAAAGATACGACTGTCGAAATCAAAGGGAAAAAATATGCGAGAATTGCGTTTGTTGTTGGGAAGAAGAATCAAAGCTATGAGAAAAACTTAAAGCTTGCGACAGAGTTCCACCATTTGATGGAGAAAAAATATAAAGGTCTTAGTGTCGGTGTGTTTGCCAAAGGAGAAATTGGCGATAATGGAATCTATAATCAAGATTTATCCGACAAAGCCCTTCTTTTAGAATTTGGTGGAGTAGATAATAATATGGAAGAATTGAGAAATGCATCCAATGCGGCAGCTGATGTATTCAGCGACATTTTCTGGGACGCGGAAAAGGTTGACGGCAAAGCAAAGGATGAGAAAAAACGCTCTTAAGGTGGTGACGGATATGGGCTCATTTATTGGAAAAACCATTATTTTAGGATTGGTCTTGCTGTTTGGTGTCTTTTTAGGAATGCAGCAAGCGAATAATGGCATGCTGCAAATGAAGGGCTACCATGATCCGCAATTAAAAGGAGCTTTCTCCATTCAAATGAACGACAATGAAGAGAAGGAAGCTTCTATCTTAGGAACGGCTGTTACAGAAAAGGATCTTGCCGAAAAACAAAAACAGCTGGAGGAAATAGAGGGCTTTAATGCCTTTTCCAAGGCAGGAAAAGCCCTGTCTGATGGCATGACACATGCAGCCCGTTCTCTTTATGATTGGGTGAATGGGAAATAAACGAATTTCATGAGATATCACCCTTTTGATCAAAGCCGCTGACCAATAAGCGGCTTTTCTTGATTTCGATTGAATCTTTACAGCCCTATTGATATAATCTAACCTAGCGCAACCCGCGTTTTATAGTAGGAGTGATAGATTGTGACAGATAAAGAAAAACGATTAGAGCGGCAATCAAGAATTCGAAATTTCTCCATTATCGCCCATATTGACCATGGGAAATCCACATTGGCGGACCGTATTTTGGAAAAAACAGCGGCGATTACGCAGCGAGAAATGAAAGAACAATTGCTTGATTCCATGGATTTAGAGCGTGAACGCGGCATAACGATTAAATTAAACTCTGTCCAGCTGAAGTATAAGGCGAAGGATGGAGAAGAATATATCATGCACCTGATTGATACACCAGGGCATGTCGACTTCACCTATGAGGTATCTCGAAGCCTAGCTGCCTGTGAGGGTGCGATTCTCGTAGTAGATGCAGCACAAGGAATTGAAGCACAGACACTTGCGAACGTTTATTTAGCTCTTGATAACAACTTAGAAATTCTTCCGATTATCAACAAAATCGATCTGCCAAGTGCAGAGCCTGAGCGTGTAAGAGAAGAAATTGAAGATGTCATCGGGTTGGATGCGTCTGAAGCTGTTCTCACCTCTGCTAAGGCGGGTATTGGAATCGAGGATATTTTAGAACAAATCGTTGAAAAGGTGCCGGCTCCCGCTGGAGATCCAGAAGCACCACTTCAAGCCCTTATTTTTGATTCTCTTTACGATGCGTATCGCGGCGTTATTGCGTACATACGAATTGTCGAAGGAACCGTCAGACCTGGTCAGAAAATTAAAATGATGGCGACGGGGAAAGAATTTGAAGTACTTGAAGTTGGCGTTTTCACACCAAAAGCCATGCCAACAGACGAACTCACCGTTGGAGATGTTGGCTACTTAACCGCTGCGATTAAAAATGTCGGTGATACACGTGTAGGGGATACGATCACAAGCGCGGAAAACCCTGCGAAAGAAGCACTTCCAGGATACAGAAAGCTAAACCCAATGGTATACTGCGGACTTTATCCAATTGATACAGCGAAATACAATGACTTACGTGAAGCGTTAGAAAAGCTTGAATTAAATGATTCTTCACTTCAATATGAGGCAGAGACATCCCAAGCACTTGGCTTCGGTTTCCGCTGCGGCTTCCTTGGAATGCTTCATATGGAAATCATCCAGGAACGGATTGAACGTGAATTTAAAATTGATCTGATTACGACAGCGCCAAGTGTTATTTATGATGTATATATGACAGATGGAGAAAAAATTGTCGTAGATAACCCGTCCAATCTGCCTGATCCGCAAAAGATTGAGCGAATTGAAGAACCGTATGTAAAAGCAACAATGATGGTGCCGAATGATTATGTAGGCTCTGTGATGGAGCTTTGCCAAGGAAAGCGCGGGAATTTCATTGATATGCAGTATCTTGATGCGAACCGCGTGAGCATTGTGTACGAAATTCCTTTGGCAGAGATCGTATACGAATTCTTTGATCAGCTAAAGTCCAACACAAAAGGCTATGCGTCCTTTGATTATGAGCTGATTGGCTATCGTCCTTCGACGCTGGTGAAGATGGATATCATGCTGAATGGCGAAAAAATCGATGCCCTTTCCTTTATTGTTCACCGCGATTATGCATATGAACGAGGCAAGATCATCGTAGAAAAGTTAAAAGAATTGATTCCACGCCAGCACTTTGAAGTACCGGTTCAAGCAGCAATCGGTCAAAAAATCGTTGCTCGTTCCACCATTAAAGCGATGCGTAAAAACGTACTTGCTAAATGTTATGGTGGAGACATTTCCCGGAAAAGAAAGCTTCTTGAGAAGCAAAAAGAAGGGAAAAAGCGCATGAAGCAAGTGGGCTCTGTTGAAGTCCCGCAAGAAGCATTTATGGCTGTGCTGAAGATGGACGACAGCACACCAAAAAAATAACATCCTCAAGGCTACCTGCTTTACAATGTCTGCCTTGACGTTTATAGTCGATAACAAACAAAGACGCCGCAGCGATAAACTGCGGCTCTTTACCTGTAAAGAAGGTGTCATCTAATGAAAGCAGCATACATTCACATTCCATTTTGTGAGCATATTTGCCACTATTGTGATTTCAATAAATTTTTCATCAAAACGCAGCCAGTCGACGAATACTTAGCGGCTCTTGAGAAAGAGATGCAGCACACGATCGAGCAAAAAGGCGAGCAGGAACTAAAGACAATTTTTATTGGCGGGGGAACTCCGACATCACTGACTGTCAGTCAGCTAGACAAGCTCATGAACAGCATTCACAGCGTATTAAAGCCGACAAAAAATCTGATTGAATTTGCAGTAGAAGCAAACCCAGAT
This sequence comes from Bacillus safensis FO-36b, assembly GCF_000691165.1. Classification (GTDB taxonomy): domain Bacteria; phylum Bacillota; class Bacilli; order Bacillales; family Bacillaceae; genus Bacillus; species Bacillus safensis. The sequence continues at coordinate 423,474 of NZ_ASJD01000001.1, forward strand.
GAATTATCGCTTGAGAAACTGCATGTGCTTAAAGCAGCCGGCGTGAATCGGCTGAGCTTTGGCGTTCAAACTTTTGAAGACGATTTACTCAAGAAAATTGGACGAGTTCATCAAAAGAAGGATGTCCTTACATCCTTTGAGCGAGCTAGAGCGATTGGATTTGACAATATTAGCCTCGATCTCATGTTTGGCTTGCCGCATCAAGAAAAGCATCATGTGATGAATTCACTTGAGACGGCTTTCTCGCTGGGGGCAGAGCATTATTCGGTTTACTCACTCATCGTCGAGCCGAAAACCGTTTTTTATAACTTAATGCAAAAAGGAAAACTTCATTTACCGCCGCAAGAACGTGAGGCTGAAATGTATGAGCTTGTGATGGATGAAATGGAGCGCCATGGATTAAAGCAGTACGAAATTAGCAACTACGCCAAACCTGGCTTTGAAAGCCAGCATAACCTGACCTATTGGAGCAATGAAGATTACTTCGGTTTTGGTGCAGGCGCACACGGGTATGTAGATGGCATCCGAAATGTGAACGCAGGGCCGGTGAAACATTATTTGGAGCTGATTGACCAAACAGGTTTCCCGTATAAGGAAACACATCAGGTCACAAAAGCAGAGCAAATAGAAGAAGAAATGTTTTTAGGTCTTCGAAAAATCGAAGGGATAAAAAGCGCTGATTTCCAAGCAAAATATGGTGCTGCACCAGAAGCACTTTTTTCCACTGTTCTTGAAGATTTAGAAGAAAAAGGCCTCATTGTAAAAGATGACAAGGGGATACGTTTAACAAGAAAAGGAAAATTGTTAGGCAATGAAGTATTTCAAGCGTTTCTCGGTGAGTTATAATTGACATTTTAATTTGAGTTTGGTAATTTTGTTTATACAATTAGCACTCGTTGAAAGAGAGTGCTAACAGGGGTGATGATGATGTTAACAAATCGTCAGCTTTTGATTCTGCAAGTCATCATTAATGACTTTATTCGTTCGGCGCAGCCAGTTGGATCAAGGACTCTTTCTAAAAAAGAAGACATTACATTCAGCTCTGCGACGATTAGAAACGAAATGGCTGATTTGGAGGAACTTGGTTTTATTGAAAAGACCCATTCTTCATCAGGAAGAATTCCTTCCGAAAAAGGATATCGTTATTATGTAGATCATTTGCTCTCTCCGCGAAAACTGTCGTCTAAAGAGCTTGTGCTCATCCAGTCGGCCTTTCAGGAGAAAATTTTTGAGCTGGAAAAGACAGTTCAAAAATCGGCGGAAATTTTATCAGATCTCACAAACTATACATCGATTGTGCTTGGTCCAAAGCTAAGTGAAAATCGATTAAAGCAAATTCAGCTTGTCCCTGTTCAGCCAAACAAAGCAGTGGCGATCATGATTACAGACAGCGGACATGTTGAAAACAAAACCATTACCTTCTCTGAGCATCTCGATGTCTCCGATATTGAGAAGCTGATGAATATTTTAAACAGCCGCCTAGCCGGAGTCCCGATGGATCAGCTGAAGGACAGAATGTATAAAGAAGTTGTGATGCTTCTTCGTACGCATTTAAAAGATTATGATCATATTTTAGATGCACTCGGCAATACATTTACATCGACTCAAAATGAATCAAAACTTTTCTTTGGCGGGAAGATTAATATGTTGAATCAGCCGGAGTTTCATGACATTGACCGCATCCGTTCACTCATGATGCTTATTGAGCAAAAGAATGATGTCATGCAGCTGTTTCATCCAAATCAGCAAGGAATCACCATTAAAATCGGTTCAGAAAACAATTTGGAAGCGATGGAGAACTGCAGTTTAATCACAGCTACTTATTCGATTGATCAAAAATCACTCGGCTCCATTGCCGTCATTGGTCCAACCCGTATGGATTATGGCAGGGTTGTCAGTCTCTTGCATCATGTATCAAAAGACTTGTCAAACGCACTTTCCAATTTGTATGATGAGTAGGGTGATAAAAGATAGGGGCACAGCCCCTTCGTATTTTTGAATCTTTTGAGGGAGGTGAACACAATGTCAGAAGAAAAACAGACACCTGAGCAAGAAGCAGAGGTTGAAGCACAAGAAGAAGCAGTTCAAGCAGATACTGAGGAAGTAACAAATGATGAACAGTCTGCCTTCCAAGAAAAAATCGATGAATTGCAGCAGCTTCTAGATGAAAAAGAAAACAAAATTCTGCGTGTTCAAGCAGATTTTGAAAACTATAAACGCCGTGCTCGAACTGAAGTGGAGACCGTGCAAAAATATCGTTCTCAACATGTTGTCAGTGATCTTCTCCCAGCTCTTGATAACTTTGAAAGAGCGCTTGGAATTGATCCAGACAATGAGCAGACGAAAAGTTTGTTAGAAGGAATGCAAATGGTTTACCGCCAGCTGGTAGAAGCGTTGAAAAATGAAGGCGTTGAACCAATTGAAGCTGTCGGCAAAGAGTTCGATCCAAACCTTCATCAAGCCGTCATGCAAGTTGAAGATGAAAACTACGATTCAAATATCGTTGTAGAAGAATTGCAAAAGGGCTATAAACTCAAAGACCGAGTTATTCGTCCATCAATGGTAAAAGTAAATCAATAACTACATAATGGGAGGTCATCGAATATGAGTAAAATCATTGGGATTGACTTAGGAACAACAAACTCATGTGTTGCAGTACTTGAAGGCGGCGAGCCAAAAGTCATTGCTAACGCTGAAGGAGCACGTACAACACCATCTGTTGTCGCTTTTAAAAACGGAGAGCGCCAAGTGGGTGAAGTAGCAAAACGTCAATCAATTACAAACCCGAACACGATCATGTCTGTTAAAAGACATATGGGTACTGATTATAAAGTAGAAGTTGAAGGCAAGAACTACACGCCGCAGGAAATCTCTGCGATTATTCTTCAGCATCTTAAATCTTACGCTGAAAGCTATCTTGGCGAAGAAGTAACAAAAGCTGTTATCACAGTTCCTGCTTACTTCAACGATGCAGAACGTCAAGCAACGAAAGATGCTGGTAAAATTGCTGGTCTTGAAGTAGAACGTATCATCAACGAACCAACAGCAGCTGCACTTGCATATGGTTTAGATAAAACAGAAGAAGATCAAACGATTCTTGTATACGACCTTGGCGGCGGTACATTTGACGTATCGATCCTTGAGCTTGGAGACGGCGTCTTTGAAGTGCGCTCAACTGCTGGGGACAACCGTCTAGGTGGAGACGATTTTGACCAAGTCATCATTGATCACCTAGTGGCTGAATTCAAAAAAGAAAATGGCATTGATCTTTCTAAAGATAAAATGGCGCTTCAGCGTTTAAAAGATGCTGCTGAAAAAGCGAAAAAAGATCTTTCTGGTGTATCTTCTACACAAATCTCACTGCCATTTATCACAGCTGGAGAAGCAGGACCTCTTCACCTTGAATTAACGTTAACGCGTGCTAAATTCGAAGAGCTTTCTGCAGATCTTGTAGAGCGTACAATGACACCTGTACGTCAATCACTGAAAGATGCTGGTTTATCTGCTAGCGAGATTGATAAAGTCATCCTTGTTGGTGGATCAACTCGTATTCCTGCAGTACAAGAAGCAATCAAAAAAGAAACAGGCAAAGAGCCTCATAAAGGTGTAAACCCTGATGAAGTAGTTGCACTTGGTGCAGCCATCCAAGGTGGAGTGATCACAGGAGATGTCAAAGACGTTGTTCTTCTTGACGTAACACCACTTTCTTTAGGAATTGAAACAATGGGCGGCGTATTCACGAAGCTGATTGAACGTAATACAACAATTCCAACAAGTAAATCACAAGTATTCTCAACAGCTGCTGACAATCAAACAGCTGTAGATATCCATGTCCTTCAAGGTGAGCGCCCAATGGCTGCAGATAACAAAACATTAGGCCGCTTCCAATTGACTGATATCCCGCCGGCACCACGCGGCGTACCGCAAATCGAAGTATCTTTTGATATCGATAAAAACGGTATTGTCAACGTACGTGCGAAAGATATGGGTACAGGCAAAGAGCAAAACATCACAATCAAATCTTCTTCAGGTCTTTCTGATGATGAGATCGAAAAAATGGTCAAAGAAGCAGAAGAAAATGCTGAAGCAGATGCGAAGAAAAAAGAAGAAATCGAAGTGCGCAACGAAGCAGATCAATTAGTGTTTACAACTGAAAAAACATTAAAAGATCTAGAAGGCAAAATCGATGAAGAGCAAGTGAAAAAAGCAAATGACGCGAAAGATGCGCTAAAAGCTGCGATCGAAAAAGGCGAGTTTGAAGACATCAAAGCGAAAAAAGATGAGCTGCAAACAATCGTTCAAGAATTAACGACAAAGCTCTATGAAGAAGCTGCAAAACAAGCACAAGCTCAGCAAGAAGGCGCTGAAGGTGCTCAAAAAGCAGATGACAATGTAGTGGATGCAGAATACGAAGAAGTAAACGACGATCAAGAGAAAAAATAATCACCTTTACTTTTGAAAAAGACTGCTGAAACGTACTCGTCAGAAAGTCAAAGTCAGGATCTCTTGGCTTTGACTTTTTTTCTTTTCAACGATGAAAGGAATTGAAAAAGGTTAAATCAAAATGATACAATCGTATTTATGTGAGAAAATCGGGAGTGTGAAGAGATGAGTAAGCGTGATTACTATGAAGTGCTTGGCGTAAGTAAGAGCGCCTCAAAGGACGAAATCAAAAAGGCATACCGCAAGCTTTCAAAAAAGTATCACCCTGATATTAATAAAGAAGCTGGCTCAGATGAGAAATTCAAAGAAGTAAAAGAAGCCTATGAAACCCTTTCTGATGATCAAAAACGTTCGCATTATGACCAGTTCGGTCATACCGATCCAAACCAAGGCTTTGGCGGCGGCGGTTTTGGCGGAGGAGGAGACTTTGGCGGCTTCGGCGGCTTTGATGACATCTTCTCTAGTATTTTTGGCGGCGGAGCCAGAAGAAGAGATCCAAATGCACCGCGCCAAGGAGCGGACCTGCAATATACAATGACGCTTTCGTTTGAAGAAGCGGCATTTGGAAAAGAAGCAACGATTGAAATCCCTCGTGAAGAATCTTGCGAGACATGTCATGGATCAGGTGCAAAGCCTGGTACGCAGGCAAAAACTTGTTCACATTGCGGCGGTTCTGGTCAGTTAAATGTTGAGCAATCTACTCCGTTTGGTAAAGTGGTCAACCGCAGAGTATGTAACTACTGCAGCGGAACAGGGAAACAAATTGATCATAAATGTTCAACATGCGGCGGATCTGGCAAAGTGCGTAAGCGTAAGAAAATTAACGTGACGATCCCTGCAGGTGTTGATGATGGCCAGCAGCTCAGAGTGTCTGGGCAAGGTGAACCAGGCGTAAATGGAGGACCTCCAGGCGATCTATTTGTTGTATTCCATGTGCGTGCGCATGAATTCTTCGAACGTGATGGAGATGACATTTACTGCGAGATGCCGCTTACCTTTGCGCAGGCTGCATTAGGTGACGAAATTGAAGTGCCGACATTACACGGAAAAGTAAAATTAAAAGTTCCTGCTGGCACTCAAACTGGCACGAAGTTTAGACTCAAAGGAAAAGGTGTGAAAAATGTACGCGGCTACGGCCAAGGCGATCAGCATATCGTTGTACGTGTCGTCACACCGACAAATTTAACAGACAATCAAAAAGATATCATTAGAAAATTTGCTGAAGTGAGCGGAAATAAACCAGACGAACAAGAAATGAGCTTTTTCGATAAGGTAAAACGCGCATTTAAAGGCGAGTAAGACGGATAAGGAGTTGGTAGTATTGAAGTGGTCAGAAATTAGCGTCCATACAACAAATGAAGCGGTGGAACCGATCACCAATATTTTGCATGAAGCAGGTGCAAGTGGTGTCGTGATTGAGGACCCGCTTGATTTAGTCAAGGAACGTGAAAATGTATACGGTGAGATCTACCAGCTCGATCCGAATGACTATCCAGATGAAGGTGTCATTGTGAAAGCCTATCTTCCAATGAACAGCTTTTTGATGGAAACGGTAGATGAGATCAAAGAAGCCATCAACAACCTTCTTCTATACGATATTGACCTTGGACGCAATACACTGTCAATTTGTGAAGTAAATGAAGAAGAATGGGCCACCGCATGGAAGAAATACTATCATCCTGTGAAAATCTCTGAAAAATTCACCATCGTTCCCACGTGGGAAGAATATACACCAGTTCATTCTGATGAACTGATTATTGAAATGGACCCTGGAATGGCATTTGGAACAGGTACGCATCCAACAACCGTCCTTTGCATTCAGGCGCTTGAGCGCTACGTAAAGGAAAACGATACGGTGATTGATGTTGGAACAGGCTCTGGAATTTTAAGTGTGGCAGCAGCGATGCTTGGTGCAAAGGACATTCAAGCCTTTGATCTCGACACCGTTGCGGTAGAAAGTGCGAAGCAAAACATCGAATTAAATGGTGTAAGTGACCAAGTGACGGTCAAACAAAACAATTTGCTTGACGGAATTTCAGGTGAGCGTGATGTAATTGTCGCCAACATTCTGGCAGAAGTGATTTTGCGCTTTACAGATCAAGCCTATGAACTATTGAAGAAAGATGGCTATTTCATTACATCAGGCATCATTGGACAAAAGAAATTACAGGTCAAAACAGCATTAGAAGAGGCGGGTTTTGACATTGTTGAAGTGCTGTCAATGGAAGATTGGGTCAGCATTATAGCGAAAAAATAAAGCGAGTAGGTGTCAGGACACGTATGCAACGATATTTTATCGACCTCACGAAAGAAGAAGTGACGTTAAAGGGAGCCATCGTTATAAAAGGTGAAGATGTACATCATCTTTCCAATGTCATGCGGATGAAAGCAGGACAGGAAATCCTTTGTCTAACGACAGACGGCTTTGAAGCGCTCAGTAAAATTGATACAATAACAAAGGAAGAAGTGATTTGTCACCTTGAAAGCTGGACAAATCAAGACAGAGAACTTCCGATTAGGGTGACGATTGCAAGCGGTCTTCCAAAAGGAGATAAGCTTGAGCTCATTATCCAAAAAGGCACAGAGCTTGGCGCAAGTGCTTTTATCCCGTTTCAAGCGGCTCGTTCTATTACAAAGCTTGACCAAAAAAAGTCCCATAAAAAACGAGAGCGCTGGGAGAAAATCGCGAAAGAAGCAGCCGAGCAGTCCTACCGGAATATCATTCCCCGTGTTTATTCAGTATCAACGTTTAAAGAGCTGACGCAATTAGCTGGTGAATTCGATAAATGTGTCGTTGCATACGAAGAATCATCGAAAGAAGGAGAGCAAAGCCGTTTTCAAACTGTGCTTCAACAGATGAAAGGCGGACAAACCTTGCTAGTGGTTTTTGGCCCTGAAGGCGGTTTGGCAGAAAAGGAGATTGAAGAGCTTGAAACGCTTGGTGCAGTCATTTGCGGGCTTGGACCACGCATTTTAAGAACAGAAACTGCTCCTTTATATGCGCTTTCTGCTATATCTTATCAAACAGAGTTATTAAGAGGTGAATCATGATGGGAACAGTAGCGTTCCATACACTTGGCTGTAAGGTCAACCACTATGAGACAGAGGCGATCTGGCAGCTGTTTAAAGAAGCTGGCTATGAAAGAAAAGAGTATGAATCAAAAGCAGACGTATATGTCATTAATACATGTACGGTCACGAATACAGGCGATAAGAAAAGCCGCCAAGTCATTAGGAGAGCCATTCGTCATAACCCGGATGGTGTCATTTGTGTAACAGGCTGCTATGCGCAAACATCACCAGCAGAAATCATGGCGATTCCTGGTGTTGATATTGTGGTTGGAACACAGGACAGACATAAATTACTAGGCTATATTGAAGAATACCGCAGAGAAAGACAGCCGATCAACGGGGTTGGCAATATCATGAAAGCACGTGTGTTTGAAGAACTTGATGTTCCTGCCTTCACAGACAGAACGCGCGCTTCATTAAAAATCCAAGAAGGCTGTAACAATTTCTGTACATTCTGCATTATTCCTTGGGCGCGCGGCCTTCTTCGTTCTCGTGATCCAGAAGAGGTCATCAATCAAGCGCAGCAGCTTGTTGATGCGGGCTATAAAGAAATTGTGCTGACAGGTATTCACACAGGCGGATACGGAGAAGACTTAAAGGATTATAACTTTGCAAAGCTTCTGAGAGAATTAGATGAACGTGTTATTGGCTTAAAACGAATCCGTATTTCATCTATTGAAGCAAGTCAAATTACTGATGAAGTGATTGAAGTGCTTGATCAGTCAGATAAAATTGTCAGACACTTACACATCCCGCTTCAATCTGGCTCAAATACTGTGCTGAAAAGAATGCGCCGTAAATATACGATGGAATTCTTTGCAGAGCGTTTAACAAAGCTGAAAAAAGCATTGCCGGGACTTGCTGTCACCTCTGATGTAATCGTTGGATTCCCTGGGGAAACAGAAGAAGAGTTCTTGGAAACGTACAATTTTGTCAAAGATCATCAATTCTCTGAGCTGCACGTCTTCCCTTACAGCAAACGTACAGGTACCCCTGCTGCAAGAATGGAAGATCAAGTGGATGAGAATGTGAAAAACGAACGTGTCCACCGTTTGATCGCTCTTTCTGACCAGCTTGCGAAAGAGTATGCATCAGCATACGAAGGTGATGTGCTAGAGATTATTCCGGAAGAATCCTTCAAAGAACAAGAAGGAAACCACAATCTTTATGTTGGTTATACCGATAACTACATGAAAGTTGTTTTTGAAGGGACAGAGGACATGATCGGCCGTCTGGTCAAAGTGAAAATTACGAAAGCGGGCTATCCTTATAACGAAGGACAATTCGTTCGCATCAGCGATGATGTGCAGCCAGACAAAGTGAGAATGACCTCATAATAGATAAAAAAACCGGCAGCCAAAAGAGCAAGCCGGTTTCTTTTATTTTGACTGATTCGGCATGAGACACAAGATCAATGCGTGAAAAGGGCGAATGAACGGAAAGAAGAGGAGAGAGCTTGCCACATTAAACAGCAGGCTGAAATGCGCAATCTGCTGGGCAGGAGAGCTTGCGAGAAGGGCGACAACCTCTGTGATCAGGGCGAGAAACGGCAGGCATAAAAGAACCCCAAGCACATTAAACACGACGTGTGCATAAGCCGTTTGACGTGCTGCGTAGCCGCCGGATATCGCAGCCATCACAGCCGTAATACATGTCCCAATATTGGACCCCAACACAAAGCTGATGCCTTCCTGAAGTGCCACAGTTCCTTCATTCATAAATCCCATTAAAATACCGATACAGACTGAGCTCGAATGAACAATTGCTGTGAAAATGGTACCCGAAAGCAGCGCTGTCCAGTCTGAATGCTGCATCATTTCAAGAAAACGCAATGTCTCAGGCTGGCTTGACATCATCCCTGCAATTTTTGAAAAGCCTTGTATGCAAAAAAAGATCATCCCGAGCCCAAATAAACTTTTTCCTGCATGTCTAAAAGATGTCCTGCCAAAAAGAATGCATACAAGACCGGCTATGATCAAAACCCACATGAATACGTCCATTTTAATGGCGATAAATTCTGTCGTAAACGTTGAGCCGATATTGGTTCCAAGAATCATTGGGATCGATTTTTTAAAAGAGAGAATGCCAGTACTGACAAAGCCGATGACGATGACCATAAAAGCAGAACTGCTTTGTAGAACCCCTGTAAACACAATGCTGACCAAGAATGCTTTGACCGGGTGATCTGTAAAGAGAAGAAGTGATTTCTCAATACGAGACGACGCAAGCGCCATTAATCCTTTTCTCAGCAAACCCATTGACCATAAAAAAATGAAAATAAGTGCACAAAAATAAATGATCGCCATCATAGAAAAGTCCTCCTCTTACCAATGAATATATGGACTTGTCTACCTGCTCATGACGAAAATATATTTCCAAATCACTTAGTTGACCTCACACTAGGCTTATATTATAATGTCTAGGTACATGTTTTGCATGTATATCTTTTTTTAATGCAGTCGATTGGTGTATTCGGAGGGAGGGAAAGAGAATGTCAAAAACGGTCGTTAGAAAAAACGAATCGCTTGAAGATGCTCTTCGTCGCTTTAAACGCAGTGTATCCAAAACTGGAACATTGCAAGAAGCAAGAAAGCGTGAATTTTATGAAAAGCCTAGCGTAAAGCGTAAGAAAAAGTCTGAAGCTGCTAGAAAACGTAAATTCTAAAGAGGGTGGATTTTATGAGTCTTCTTGAGCAATTAAATTCTGATATGAAGCTTATGATGAAAAACCGTGAGAAAGACAAGCTTGTTGTCATTCGTATGGTAAAGGCTTCGCTGCAAAATGAAGCAATTAAGCTTAAGAAAGACAGTTTGACCGGCGATGAGGAACTAACCGTCCTTTCCCGCGAGATTAAGCAACGTAAAGACTCCCTCCGTGAATTTTCGAAAGCTAATCGCTTAGATTTAGTAGATAAAGTTCAAAAAGAGATTGACATATTAGACGTTTATTTACCTGAACAGCTTTCTGAAGAAGAACTGCAAACGATCGTGAAAGAAACGGTCGCTGAAACAGGTGCTTCCTCGAAGGCTGACATGGGTAAAGTCATGAGCGCTATTATGCCAAAAGTAAAAGGTAAAGCTGATGGAGCTGTCATTAACAGACTTGTCAGCGAGCAGCTGTCTCAATAAAAAGTATCCTTCTATTGTTAGAAGGATACTTTTTTTATGCCCTCGTGATTCTGTCATATAAAAATGAAACCTATGATACATTTGTAACGTATGTAAAGGAACGGTAAAATGAAGAAAGAGAGGAGGGATCACCAAATAGATGAAAAAAATAAAAATTTCTATTGCTCTCTTCAGTTGTTTTATAATATGCTTGTTATTAGGGGTTCAATTGACCGCGAAATCAGCAGATCAGAAAGTTCATGTTATCCCAATTGAAGATACAGTAGAAAAAGGACTTTCTAAATTCATTGAACGATCGTTTGAGCAGGCAAAGTCGGAACGGGCGAAGCATATTATTCTCGACATCAATACACCAGGTGGTGCAGTTGATGCAGCGCTTGAGATCGCAGATACGATTCGTGCTTCCGATATCCCAGTGACAGCGTTTGTCAATCATAGAGCGCTTTCAGCCGGGGCCTTCATCGCGCTAAATGCCGATCAAATTTATATGACCCCGAATGGAAAAATGGGGGCTGCTGCGATCATTGATGGAGAAGGCAATGCTGCCGATCAAAAATCTGAATCTCTATGGCTTGCTGAAATGAGTGATGCTGCCGAAAAGCAGGGGCGTGATCCAAAGTATGCTCTTGCCATGGCAGATGTAGATATAGACGCAAAAGAAGCCGGTGCACCAAAAGGAGAATTGCTCACCTTCAATACAGACCGTGCGCTTCAATTCGGGTATGCAGAAGGGGAAGCAAAAAATATGGATGACTTGCTTCAGAAGCTGAAATTACAAGACGCTTCTGTTCAATACGATGAAGTGAGCTTTGCTGAAAAGGTTGCGCGTTTTCTTACGCACCCAATTGTCATTCCAATCCTTTTATCCATTGCAAGCTTAGGGTTAGTTGTTGAGCTCTATTCTCCTGGCTTTGGGGTCCCGGGCACCATGGGAGTGACAGCGCTTCTTCTATTCTTTTATGGTCATCTCGTGGCAGGTTTTGCAGGATATGAGACGTTGTTCCTGTTTTTAGCAGGGATTGCACTCATCATTCTGGAATTGTTTTTGCCAGGGGGAATCGTAGGTGTCATTGGACTGATCTGTGTCGTTGTCAGCTTATTTTTAGCAGCTGGAAGCTTTACAGAAATGGCGATTTCCATCTTGATTGCCACTGCTGTTTCAACCATAGCAGTTATTTTATTGACAAAGGTGTTGGGGAAACGTATGAAATTCTTTAAAAAGTTCATTTTAACCGATTCAACCAATAAGGAAAGCGGTTATGTCTCAAATGAAACAAGAGAGGATCTTGTTGGACAAATCGCAGTGACAGCCACTGCACTTCGTCCATCTGGTACGATCGTACTCGGAGATGAGCGCATTGATGTTGTGTCAGAAGGTGCATTTATCGATAAAGATGAACAAGTAAAAATTGTGAAAGCGGAAGGCTCACGCATTGTCGTGAGGAAAGTATAGATATACTGATTTTAGAGGAGGAATAAAATGGATCCATCTACTTTACTATTATTTGTGATTATCGCAGCAGGTTTGATTGTTCTATCGATCTTTTTCACTTTTGTACCGGTGATGCTGTGGATTTCTGCCCTAGCGGCTGGCGTAAAAGTGAGCATTTTTACACTTGTCGGAATGAGACTGCGCCGAGTGATTCCAAACCGAGTGGTCAACCCGCTCATCAAAGCACATAAAGCAGGTCTTGATGTGACGATTAACCAGCTGGAGAGCCACTATCTTGCAGGTGGTAACGTGGACCGAGTTGTGAACGCACTAATTGCAGCTCAACGCGCGAATATCGAATTGAACTTTGCTCGCTGTGCAGCCATCGACCTAGCAGGCCGTGATGTACTTGAAGCAGTTCAAATGAGTGTAAACCCTAAAGTCATTGAAACACCATTTATCTCTGGTGTTGCGATGGACGGGATTGAAGTCAAAGCAAAAGCACGTATTACAGTTCGTGCAAACATCGACCGACTTGTCGGTGGTGCAGGGGAAGAAACAATTATTGCCCGTGTAGGTGAAGGGATTGTCTCTACAATCGGTTCATCAGATAATCATAAAAAGGTTCTTGAGAACCCTGATATGATTTCTCAAACGGTTCTTGGTAAAGGATTAGATTCAGGTACTGCATTTGAAATTCTCTCGATTGATATCGCAGATGTTGATATCGGTAAGAACATCGGGGCGATCCTGCAAACAGACCAAGCAGAAGCAGACAAAAACATTGCACAGGCGAAAGCAGAAGAACGCCGCGCAATGGCTGTTGCACAAGAACAAGAGATGCGTGCGAAAGTTGAAGAAATGCGCGCGAAAGTCGTAGAAGCAGAGGCTGAAGTACCACTTGCAATGGCTGAAGCATTACGTGAAGGCAATATTGGTGTCATGGACTACATGAACATTAAGAATATCGATGCTGATACGGATATGAGAGATTCATTTGGCAAAATGACAAAAGGTCCATCTGATAATGAAAACAAATAAGCATCCTCTCACGCTTTAAGGAGGGAGCCCATTGGACATTCTATTTGAAAATCCGCTACTAATTGCGATTATCATCGGTATCATCTCTGCCGTCTTTGGGAAGATCGGCAAACAAGAGGAGAACGAAGAGCAGAATCAGCAAAAGAAGCCCGCTCCTCAGCGTAAGCAGGTGCCCCAAAAGCAAACAAAGCAAACAAGTCCAGATCCAGTCGTGACGGATCAGCTGGACGATTTCGGCGATGTACATGATCATGGCGGGATGAAGAAAAAAACTTCTCAGTCCTTACAAGATCGCTATACGGCTACACTTGCCGAAATGGAAGAAAGAAAAAACGAGCTGAACAAAGAGTTCCAATCGCTTGAAAGAGAGCTGACAAGGCCAAAGGCTGCATCTGCTGAAATGAGGCCAAAATTCATTGAGAAGCTGAACCAAGATACAATTATTCAAGGAATGATCCTTGGAGAAGTATTTGGAGAGCCGCGCGCGAAAAAGCCGCACAGAACGATGAAACGGCCATATAAAAGATAAAGAAGAAAGCCCCCTTTATGAAAAAGGGGGCTTTTTTTGCATGATGACATTTTTTCTTAAAGAAAATGCTGAAACAGCTATTTTACGGGATTCATTAGCATGATATGAACCCCTGAGGAATAGGATGATACAGAGGCTTTCTCATCAGTCTCACCATCTTTCAGTTTGATCTCATACACATGAGGTGGGAAGGGGTTCTTATTGAATGGGAAAAAGAAAAAATCGACTTAAAGCATGGCTGACAAGAACACTTGAAATCCCTCCAGACGTGATGATGGATCTTCCCCGTATTACGATGGTTGGCAGACTCCACATTTACATAGAGAACCATAAAGGGCTTTTGCTTTTCAGTGATCAAGAGGTAAGGCTGATGCTCAAACAGGGACAATGCATTATTTCAGGGAAAGATTTTGTGATTAAAACGATTTTGCCAGAAGAGATTTTATTGGAAGGGAAAATCGATGAGGTCCGTTATATTGATTCTTAACTGACGGAGGGGAGAAGCGTGAAGAATAAATGGTTCGCCTATTTTATTGGCAGAGTGGAAGTGGAGATCAAAGGAAATGGCATTGAGCGGCTTATCAATGAGTGCACGAGGCAGGGGATCACAATGTTTCAAGTGAGCCGCCGTCAAGACAGCGTGCGCTTATTTATTCGCTTATCAGATGTACATGCCTTCAGAAAGGTACGCAGACATCATGACGTGACATGTTCATTTCATCAAAAAAAGGGCTTTCCATTTCTACTCCTATGGTCAAGGAAGAATATCGGATTTACCCTTGGGATTGTATGCTTTCTAGTGACGATATTGGCGCTTTCAAACATGGTATGGAAAATCGATATTAAAGGAGCCAATCCAGAAACTGAACATCAAATGAGAAAGCATTTAGACGACATTGGGGTGCAAAAAGGACGTTTTCAGTTTCTAATGGGAACACCTGAAAAAATTCAAAAATCCCTGACAACCAATATTCAAAGCATCACATGGGTCGGCGTAGAACTAAACGGCACAACCTTTCAAATGAAAGTTGTGGAAAAAAATGAACCTGAAAAAGAAAAATACACGAGTCCTCAGCATATCGTCGCCAAGAAAAAGGCTGTCATCACGAGAATGTATGTAGAAAAAGGGGAGCCGCTCGCCGCGGTTGATGAACATGTAAAGAAAGGACAGATGCTTGTCTCTGGACTCATTGGCAGCGAAGATCAGCAAAAAACGGTAGGAGCCAAAGCGAAAATCTATGGTGAAACGTGGTATCGTTCAGAAGTTTCTGTCCCTCTTCGAACATCTTTTGACGTTTTTACGGGTAAAATGAAGACAAAGCACAAGCTCTCCGCATTTGGAGGCTCACTGCCATTTTGGGGCTTTTCTTTTAAAAAGGATGATTTTAAGCAGCCAAAAACAGAAACAGAAGTTCATCCGCTTCATTTCTTAAACATTCAGCTCCCATTCTCTTATGAAAAGGAAATTACACGCGAAAGTGAGAAAATAAATCGCGAATACACAAATAAAGAAGCGGTTCAAGCAGGGATTAAAATGGGTAAAAAAGAATTAGAAGAGAAGCTAGGTCAAACAGGAGAGGTGAAAAGTGAAAAAGTTTTGCACGAGACAACAGGGAATGGTAAAGTTAAGTTAATCATCCTTTACCAAGTAATAGAAGATATTGTTCAACCAACACCTATTGTTCAGGGAGACTAGAGAATGACAGAACATTTACTTGAGATTCAACAAAAATTGGATAGCCCAAACGAAGCGATTGCTTTATTTGGCAATCAAGATGCTTATCTGAAACTAATGGAAAACGAGCTGAACGTCTCCATTATTACGCGTGGAGAAAAAGTGTATGTTTCTGGTGAGGAAGCATCGAGAGATACAGTAAGCCGTTTGATCACATCTCTTTTACATCTCATCCGTAAAGGAATTGAGATATCTGAACGGGATGTCGTCTATGCCATTAAAATGGCGCAAAAAAACAAGCTGAATTATTTTGAAAATATGTATGAAGATGAAATTACGAAAAATGCCAAAGGAAAGTCGATCAGGGTGAAAACAATCGGCCAGCGTGAATATGCTGCGGCGATGAAAAAAGATGACCTGGTCTTTGGAATTGGACCTGCTGGTACAGGGAAGACGTATTTGGCAGTCGTCCATGCGGTCCATTCGCTGAAAAATGGACATGTGAAACGGATAATCCTGACAAGACCAGCTGTTGAAGCAGGAGAGAGTCTTGGCTTTTTACCAGGCGATTTAAAGGAAAAAGTAGATCCTTATTTAAGACCACTATATGATGCCCTGCATGATGTGCTTGGCAGTGATCATACGGAACGACTAATCGAGCGCGGCGTGATTGAAATAGCGCCCCTTGCCTATATGAGAGGCCGGACGCTTGATGATGCATTTGTGATTTTAGATGAAGCGCAGAATACAACACCTGCCCAAATGAAAATGTTTTTGACGAGACTTGGGTTTGGCTCTAAAATGGTCATTACAGGAGATATTACACAGATTGATCTGCCAAAGGGCATGCAGTCAGGTCTTGCAGCTGCAAAGGACATGCTTGCAGAGATCAGGGGCATCTCATTTATTGAATTAGACCAGACAGATGTGGTCAGACACCCGCTTGTGGCGAAGATCATTGGCGCATACGAAAAGCAAAAATGAACTGAGTGACCCGATCGTCTTCATCGGGTCATTTTGTTTCGATCGTGGTTTAAAGTAAAAAAGGAGGTACTTTCCTTGAGAAAGAATCAAAAAGGCAGTAAGCGCAAAAGACTGCTGTCTAAAAAAGAACCTCAGAAAATGGAGCGCTCACGTTATTTAAATGTTTTGCTGTACGCTGGTTTAGCAGCCATTTTATTCGTGGTGCTCTTCTTCCATGTAAAGCCTGAATCGCTCGACTTAGATTTATTTTCAGTGAGCGAACAGACCATCTATTCTCCGTCAACCGTTGATGATCAAGAAGCGACAGAAGAAAAGAAACAAGAAGCAACAGATCAGGTAGAAGATCAATATACGCTCAAAAAAGCGTATTCTGATAATCGCGTAGACCTCATCTCATCCCTCTTTGAAGCCATTAAAGAAGAGAAGAAAGCAGCTGATGATAAAGAGAACGCGCCATCAGATCAAGAAATGGTCAAGCGTGTCAAAGAAAAGCTCACAACAGATATGCAGGAAGCTGTTTCGGATCAATCCATCAAAGCACTGCTCCAAGCAAGTGATGAAAATCTCTCATTTACTAAGGATTCCATCATCACAGTGGTGAATTCACTGATGAGTAAAGAAATCACAGCAGCGAAATTACAAGATGAGAAAAAACAAGTCAAAACAGAGCTTAAAAACAATTCGATTCCATCAAAATACTTAAATGCGGCGAAAGAAATCGGTGAATTTGCGATCATTCCAAACTATGTATTTGACCCAGTGGCAACAGAGAAGAAAAGACAGGAAGCGGCTGACAATATTCAGCCTGTGCAAATTAAGCAGGGGCAAATCTTAGTTGAAGAAGGAGAGCTCATTGACCGGGAAGTTTATCGCAAATTAGAACTCACGGGTCTGTTAAACAGCTCAAATTTATTTAAGCCTGTAAGTGGTCTTCTCATATTAATTGGACTTTTCTTAGCAGCGATTGTTCATTCCCTTGAATCGAGGAAAAAATCGCTTGTCCATAAGAATAAGTCGTTACTGCTTTACTCGCTTATTTTCACGATTATATTAATTATCATGGAAGTGTTCAGCCTCTTCCAGGAAACGAAGTATACGACGATAGGCTATGTCGTGCCAGTGGCACTTGGCACGATGCTGATCAAGCTGCTCATTAATGAGCGGCTGGCGATCTTCTCCGGTCTTGTATTTGCTCTTTGCGGCAGTATGATGTTTAATCAAGGAGTAACCGGCGTCTTTAACTATGTGATCTGCGCTTATTATCTGATGAGCGGGATGGCGGGTATTTTATTTTTAAGAAAACATAATGCAAGATCAAAAATATTGCAGGCTGGGCTTTTGGTTGCTTTGGTGAATGTACTTGTGGTTTTATCCATTACACTCATCCAAAATTCTTCACCATCAGGGCTTGAAATCGGTGTGAACCTCATGATGGCGATTGTGTCAGGGTTTGCATCATCTATCTTGGTCATTGGGTTAATGCCTGTTTTTGAGAGCATGTTTGGTATTCTTTCCACAATGAAACTGATTGAATTATCCAATCCAAATCATCCGCTGCTCAAAAAGATTTTAACCGAGACACCAGGTACATATCATCATAGTGTCATGGTGGCGAATTTAGCGGATGCTGCATGTGAAGCAGTCGGCGCAAATGGTCTTTTAGCAAGGGTCGGTGCTTATTATCATGACATTGGGAAAACGAAAAGACCGCAGTACTTTATCGAAAACCAAATGAACATTGATAATCCGCATGACAAGCTTTCTCCTCAGCTGAGTAAAAATATTATTATTGCCCATACGACAGATGGCGCTGATATGCTGAGAGAAAAGAAGTTTCCTGAAGAACTTGTCGACATTGCCGAACAGCATCACGGGAAGTCTCTTTTAAAGTTCTTTTACTATAAGGCGAAAGAGCGTGATGATCAGGTGACAGAAGATGAATTCCGTTACCCTGGTCCAAAGCCGCAATCAAAAGAAGCAGCGATTATTTCTGTGGCTGACAGCGTTGAAGCGGCGGTTCGTTCGATGCATAATCCAAATCCAGAGCGGATTGAAAAGCTTGTCAAAGGCATTATTTCAGATAAAATGCAGGACGGGCAATTTAGTGAATGTGACCTCACATTTAAAGAATTAAATATTATCAGCCAAACGATTTGTACAACATTAAAGGGGATTTTCCATTCTCGGATTGAATATCCAGATGCCCCGAAGCAGAAGGTGAAGTAAATGACATTGTTAATCGATTTAATAGATGAAACAGGACAAGTATCAAAAGAGCAGCTTGAAGAAGTGGAAAAGCTTCTTCAGTTTGCTGCAGACGAACTTGAGGTCAAGGATCAAGCGGAAGTATCAGTGACGATCGTTTCGAATGAAGAAATTCATCAAATCAATAAAGAATACCGCGGAAAAGACGCACCAACAGATGTGATCTCCTTTGCACTTGAGGAAGAAGGAGAAGGGGAAATTGAAATCATTGGAGCAGATGATATCCCGCCTGTACTCGGTGACATTATTATTAGTGTAGATCGAACGAAAGAGCAGGCAGAGGAATATGGACATTCCTTTATGAGAGAGCTTGGATTCTTAACGATTCATGGCTTCCTCCATTTGCTCGGGTACGATCATATGACAGAGGAAGATGAAAAAGAAATGTTCGCCAAACAGACAAAGATCCTGGATGATTATGGTCTTTCGAGATCATCGTAAGAAAAGAAGGCCGCTCGCCCGTTTTTTTCGGAGTTTTTACTATGCATTTAGAGGAATATGGCGAACTTTCTTGAATGAACGGAATTTTCGATTTCACACAGTCGCAGCCATCATCGTGGTGATCTGCGGCTTTTGGTTCCGCATTGACCCATTTGAATGGCTGATCGTTCTTCTTCTTTGCGGGGGGATGTTTGCGCTTGAGCTTGTCAATACAGCCATTGAACATACAGTGGATCTGATGACAGAAGAAAGGCACCCGCTTGCAGAGAGAGCGAAGGACGCTGCGGCAGGCGCTGTTTGCGTTTACGCCGCGATTTCGGTTATGATTGGGTTGATCATCTTCTTACCGAAGATCATGCAATAGAACAATATTACTATTTATTAACATTTTTAGAAATGGGCGTGAAAATGTCACGTGAATTATGTAAAATATAAATGTGACAGTGGTACCATTTCTTCTGAAAGTGGGAACTAGGAATGAACAAACAAGAGTTGATTTCAGAAGCAATCAAAGCAAGAGATTTTGCATATGTACCCTATTCTAAATTCAAAGTCGGTGCAGCATTACTGTCGAATGATGGAAAAGTGTATGGCGGCTGCAACATTGAAAATGCAGCATATGGTATGTGTAATTGTGCGGAAAGAACAGCACTTTTTAAAGCCTATTCAGAAGGCATTACATCTTTTCAAATGTTAGCAGTGGTGGCTGATACAGACCGTCCTGTTTCGCCGTGCGGCGCATGCAGACAGGTCATTTCAGAGCTATGTGCACCTGATATGCCAGTGATTCTAACGAACTTAAAAGGACATATATACGAAACAACAGTAAACGAACTATTGCCAGGCGCATTTTCACCGGAGGATTTAAATGACTAACGAAAGCTTCAAATCAGGATTTGTATCAATTATTGGAAGACCAAATGTAGGGAAATCAACCTTTCTTAATCGTGTCATTGGACAAAAGATCGCCATCATGAGCGATAAGCCCCAAACGACGCGAAACAAAGTGCAAGGTGTTCTGACAACAAACACATCACAAACGATCTTTATCGATACACCGGGGATTCATAAACCTAAGCATAAGCTTGGTGATTTTATGATGAGGGTGGCTCAAAATACACTGAAGGAAGTCGACCTGATCTTGTTTATGATTAACGCACAGGAAGGCTATGGCAAAGGTGATGAATTCATCATTGAACGACTAAAGCAAACATCTACACCGGTGTTCCTAGTCGTTAATAAAATTGACCAAATTCATCCAGATGAACTGTTCCTTTTAATTGATGAATACCGCACACGTTACCCATTCAAGGAAATTGTGCCAATTTCAGCTCTTGAAGGAAACAATATCGACACGCTTCTTCAGCAGATTGAAGGTTATCTTCCAGAGGGCCCTCAATTTTATCCGGCAGATCAAGTAACAGATCATCCAGAACGGTTTATTATTTCTGAATTAATTCGTGAAAAAGTGCTGCATTTAACGAGAGAAGAGATTCCGCACAGTATTGCGGTTGCGATTGAATCGATTAAGCCAGATGAAAATGGCAAGATCCATGTCGCGGCGACCATTGTCGTAGAACGTGATTCGCAAAAAGGGATCGTCATTGGTAAACGAGGCAGCTTGTTAAAAGAAGTGGGACAAAAAGCGCGCAGAGATATTGAAGCACTTCTAGGCTCAAAAGTGTATTTAGAGCTTTGGGTCAAAGTTCAGAAGGACTGGCGTAATAAATCCACTCACCTGCGTGATTTTGGATTTAGAGAAGACGAATATTAAAAAATCGCTGCATTTGTCAGCAAATCTGACAATGGTGCGGTTCGATTAGTAAAAATTGTTTATCATGAAATGGAGGTAGCCTGGTCAAGATAAAATTAATATGTTGGATGTAGCGTTGCTGCTTCTAATAAAGAAAGGTGGGGTTTTTATGTTGAATTTTACATGGAACGTATTTTCACAAACAGGAAGCGTTGACACGTATCTGCTTTTCAAAGAGTTAGAAAAGGAGAACCTGGAAAGACCCGATGTACTTGAAGAAGAAATAGCACGATTTGATTTTCCAATCTTATAATTCTTGACCCCTCCAATGCTCGGAGTGTAGACAAATGCTCATTAAAAGTGAAGGAATCGTCCTTAGAACAACAGATTATGGCGAAACAAACAAAATTGTCACGCTGCTCACTAGAGAACATGGAAAAATTGGCGTGATGGCAAGAGGCGCTAAAAAATCAAACAGCCGCCTGTCAGCTATAAGCCAGCCGTTTTTATACGGCACCTTTCTCATCCAATCATCAACAGGACTTGGAACGCTCCAGCAAGGCGAAATGATTGAAAGTATGCGGGCCATTCGGGAAGACTTATTTCTGACCGCATATGCCGCATATATGACGGAATTGATGGATAAAGGGACAGAAGAAAAAAAGCCAAACCCTTATTTGTTTGAGCTTCTGCTTCAATCTCTGCGTCATCTCAACGAAGGTACAGATGCTGATATTATTTTATTTATCGTAGAGGTCAAAATGTTATCAGTGATGGGGATGAAGCCTGAACTTGATCAATGTGTGCACTGTGGTCAAAAAGAAGGGCAGTTCCATTTCTCAATAAGAGATAACGGCTTCATTTGCCAAAATTGTTTTTCGAAAGATCCATATAAACTGCCCTTATCCCCCGCAGCTGCAAGGCTGCTCCGTTTGTTTCATTATTTTGATTTATCAAGGCTTGGTCAGGTTGATGTGAAACAGCAGACGAAACAAGAAATTCGTCAAGTGCTTGATCACTACTATGACGAATATTCCGGCCTCTATTTAAAATCAAAAAAATTCATGAATCAGATGGAATCCATGAAAAAGCTAATGGGCGGGGAAAACAAAAGTTGACATCTCCCATGACTTTTTGTAAGATCATCTAAGATAAAATATGTTGCATTGACAGAAAGAAGTACTTACGTAAAATCCATAAAAGCGACCTTAGGGCGGTGTGAGCTAAGGATGGAGGCGTAACGAAAGGCATTCTTGAGCAACGTAAAACAAAGCGGCTGGGTGCTACTACACCAGCAAATAGGGTGGAACCGCGGGAAAAACTCTCGTCCCTATGTTTGCAAGAACCTTGCGAGCATAGAGACGGGAGTTTTTGTGTTCTCTTACAAGGTTCTCATCCCACCCGCCATACATAGCGGTTGGTCTAGAAAAGATGGAGGTGCGATCATTGAATATTCAAGACATGATTTTGACGTTGCAAAAGCATTGGTCAAATGAAGGCTGCGTATTAATGCAGGCGTATGACACAGAAAAAGGTGCCGGAACGATGAGTCCATACACGTTCCTCAGAAGCATCGGCCCAGAGCCGTGGAAGGTAGCTTATGTAGAGCCTTCAAGACGCCCGGCTGATGGCAGATATGGAGAAAACCCAAATAGATTGTATCAGCATCACCAATTTCAAGTGATCATTAAGCCATCACCTGACAATATTCAAGAGCTATATCTTGAATCATTGAAGGCACTTGGCATTGACCCGCTGAAACATGATATTCGTTTTGTGGAAGATAACTGGGAAAATCCATCTCTTGGCTGTGCAGGACTTGGCTGGGAAGTATGGCTTGATGGGATGGAAATTACGCAGTTCACGTATTTCCAACAAGTCGGCGGCTTAGAATGTAAGCCCGTTTCTGTTGAAATCACATACGGTATTGAACGTCTTGCTTCTTACATCCAGGACAAAGAAAATGTCTTCGATCTTGAATGGACAGACGGATTTACGGTCAGAGATTTATTCTTAATGGCTGAATACGAGCACTCTGTTTATACATTTGAAACATCTAATACTGACATGCTGTTCGAGCTATTTACAACCTATGAGAAAGAAGCACATAGCCAAATGGACAAAGGGCTTGTTCACCCGGCATACGATTATGTCCTCAAATGCTCTCATACGTTTAACCTGCTCGATGCAAAGGGTGCTATTTCTGTGACTGAGCGAACTGGTTATATCGGAAGAGTGCGTCAGTTAGCAAGAAAAGTAGCCAAAACCTATTATGAAGAACGCGAAAAACTGGGATTCCCTATGCTAAAAGAGGAGGCGGCTTCTCATGAATAAACAAGATGTATTACTTGAAATCGGCTTAGAAGAGATGCCGGCTCGTTTCATGCCAGAAAGCACAAAGCAGCTGGGTGAGAAAGTAAAAGCATGGTTTGAAACGCAAAATATTTCATTCGAAGAGACTGCTTTATTTAACTCACCTAGACGTCTTGCTGTACTTGTGAAAGGTGTCGCAGAAAAACAAGAAGACATCAAAGAAGAAGCAAAAGGCCCGGCTAAAAAGATTGCCCAAGATGCTGAAGGCAATTGGACAAAAGCAGCTGAAGGCTTTGCAAGAGGACAAGGTGCTTCAACAGATGATCTCTATTTCAAAGAGATCAAAGGAGTGGATTATGTCCATGTCCAAAAGTTTCAAGAAGGAAAGCAAGTCAAAGACCTTCTGCCAGCGTTAGGTGAAATCGCCGCTTCATTAAGTTTTCCAAAGAACATGAGATGGGGAAGCGAGGATTTACGCTATATCCGTCCGATTAAATGGATTGTTTGTTTATTTGGAGAAGAGATTGTACCTGTTGAAATTGCTGGGGTGAAAAGCGGCCGGGAGACTAGAGGACACCGTTTCCTTGGAACGACAGCCAGCATTGACACACCTGCTTCCTATGAACAAACATTGCGCGATCAATTTGTGATTGCAGACTCAGAGAAAAGAAAACAATTCATTACTGAACAGCTAGATGCGCTATCTTTAGAAAAAGGCTGGGTCATTCCTGTTGATCCTGAACTTCTAGAAGAAGTGAACGATCTTGTAGAATATCCAACTGTGCTGTCTGGTTCCTTTGAAGAAGAGTTTCTTGCATTGCCGGAAGAAGTATTGGTGACGACAATGAAAGAGCATCAGCGCTACTTCCCTGTGAAAAATGAGCAAGGGGAATTATTGCCGCACTTTATTACAGTCAGAAATGGAAACAGTGAGGCGCTCGAAAATGTCGCAAGAGGGAATGAAAAAGTACTTCGTGCGCGTTTATCAGATGCTGCATTCTTCTATAAAGAAGACGAAAAACTAGTGATTGAAGACAATATTAAAAAGCTTGATAAAGTGGTATTCCATGAGAAACTTGGAACAATCGGCGACAAGCTGAAGAGAGTGACAGACATTGCAACCCGTCTAGCGGCGCATGTCGGAGCAGATGACGAAACCACTAAACGTGTGGCGAGAGCAGCAAGTATTTCGAAGTTTGACCTTGTGACTCAAATGGTCTATGAATTCCCAGAATTACAAGGAATCATGGGTGAGAAATATGCAAGAGCTCTTGGTGAACATGAAGAAGTAGCAAGAAGCATCAACGAGCACTATATGCCGCGCTTTGCTGGTGACGAGGCGCCGTCCACTTTGATTGGTGCGATTGTGGCAGTAGCAGATAAGCTTGATTCTATTTGTTCATTCTTCTCAATTGATGTGATCCCAACGGGTTCTCAAGACCCTTATGGACTTAGAAGACAAGCGAGCGGTATCGTTCAAATCCTGCTCGACCGCCATTGGAATATTTCATTTAAAGAGCTGTTTGCACTTGCTCAAGTAAAGGCAGAACATGAAGCTGCTCTGATTGAATTTTTAACGCATCGTTTAAAATATGTTCTTCAAGCAGAGCATATCCGCCATGATGTTGTTGATGCAGTGCTGGATGTTGAAAATATTGAGCCATATGCAGTCGTCAAAAAAGCAGCTGTTCTTGAAGAGAGTGTGAAACAAGAAAGCTTCAAAGAAACGGCTGAAGCATTGGGGCGCGTCATTTCAATCAGTAAAAAAGGGGAAGATGCAGAGATTCAGCCTGAACTGTTTGAAAATGAACATGAGCAAAAGCTGTTTGAGGCGTATCAGCAAGTAGAGAAAGCTGTAAAGGAACATGTAGCAGCAGGACAATACAGCTTGGCACTTGAGGCGCTGGATACGTTAAAAACACCGATTGTTCATTATTTCGATCATACAATGGTTCATGCGGATGATGAAAAACTGAAGCGAAATCGTTTAGCACAAATGGTCAAACTAGCCAAAGTCATTCAATCATTTGCGAATATGAACAATTTAATTGTAAAATAAATACCTAAGAACGGTTGCCTTTTCCGAAGGGCAATCGTTTTTTACTCATTTAATTCAAGGTTTTTGAGTGGATTTTTGTTTCATTCGGACAAAGATGCGCTATAATATGATGAGTTATGAAAATGATATACATAAAATAAAGATTTCGCTCTCTCTATTTAAAGGTGGTGAGTACAATCGAGTTAAATAAACGGCAAGAGCAGATTTTACAGATTGTCAAAGAGAATGGTCCGATCACTGGAGAGCATATCGCCGATCGGCTGAACTTAACAAGGGCGACCCTCAGACCGGATTTAGCCATTTTAACAATGTCAGGCTTTTTAGAAGCAAGACCAAGGGTCGGCTACTTTTTCACAGGAAAAACAGGCACGCAGCTTCTCGCAGATAAGCTGAAAAAACTTCAAGTGAAAGACTTTCAATCCATTCCAGTGGTAATACATGAGAATGTTTCGGTTTATGATGCGATTTGTACGATGTTTTTAGAGGATGTGGGCACATTATTCGTTGTGGACGATCACTCTATTTTAACAGGCGTGTTATCCAGAAAAGACCTCCTTCGCGCAAGTATAGGGAAACAGGAGCTTCCATCTATCCCTGTCCATATTATTATGACAAGAATGCCGAACATCACCGTTTGCCGCAAGGAAGATTTCATTATGGATGTGGCGAAGCACTTGATTGAAAAGCAAATAGATGCACTTCCTGTGATAAAAGATACGGATAAAGGCTTTGAAGTGGTCGGAAGAATTACGAAAACAAATATGACGAAAATACTTGTCAGCTTATCGGAGAACGAAATAATCTAATGACAGAAGACTGCGAGGGGATGTTATGAGTAATCGCGTAATTTTTGTGGTATCAGATTCAGTTGGAGAAACGGCAGAGCTCGTGGTCAAAGCGGCACTTAGCCAATTTGATGGCGGCTCATCAGACCATTCAAATATTAGAAGAATCCCGTATGTAGAGGATGTTGGTACGATTAAAGAAGTCATTTCACTGGCGAAAGCAGATAATGGGATCGTCTGCTTTACTCTTGTTGTGCCAGAAATGCGCCAATTCTTAATCGAGGAAGCAGAAGCCAACGGTGTCGTTTATTATGACATCATCGGTCCGCTCATTGATAAAATGGAAACGGCATATGGAAATGAAGCGAAACATGAGCCGGGTCGTGTACGTCAATTAGATGAGGACTATTTTAAAAAGGTAGAAGCCATCGAGTTCGCTGTGAAATACGATGACGGCAGAGACCCTAGAGGTATTCTAAAGGCTGATATTGTGCTCATTGGTGTATCACGCACGTCCAAGACACCATTATCTCAATATTTGGCACATAAGCGGCTGAAGGTAGCGAACGTTCCAATTGTACCTGAAGTTGATCCGCCAGAAGAGTTATTTTCAGTTGATCCGAAGAAATGTATCGGTTTAAAAATTAGTCCAGACAAACTAAATCATATTCGCAAAGAGCGTTTAAAATCTCTTGGTTTAAATGATCGCGCTATTTATGCGAACATTGAGCGGATTAAAGAGGAACTAGAGTATTTTGAAAAAGTGGTTGACCGCATTAACTGTCAAGTCGTTGATGTATCGAATAAAGCAGTTGAGGAAACGGCAAATGTCATTCATCAAATGCTGACCAAAAGAGGTTCCGAATAAACTCAGGATGCTCCTCCTGGGTTTTTCCTATGGTGGGAAACGGGTAAACAAAAACAATGGCATATTTGCTGCATTTGTATTATAATAAAAAATTGTGATAAAATGATTGATTTTAGGTTTAAGTTAAGTCAAGAACGAATAAACTAATATTGGCAGAAGTCAAGTGATTCTGAACATAACTTTTCGACAAAATGAGTTTTACTGTTGATTGCTTTATGGGGGAAAAGTATGGTCTTTTTGCTTCTCTAAAGCAGGAATAAGGTGGAGGGATGGAGAATTAGTCACCTGAATGAACGTAAAAAAGAGAGGACGATTTATGTCGATGCAGATGCTTGTCCTGTAAAAAACGAAATCCTTTCTGTCGCATCTCAATTTCAAGTACCAGTGACATTCATTGCTTCATATGAGCATTTTCAAACCAAAAGATCTCCACTTGAAGATTGGCGGTTTGTAGATACACATAAGGAAGCAGCGGATTTAGTCATTGCAAACTCAGCTGCCGCACATGATATTGTCGTCACCCAAGATATTGGTCTTGCCTCCTTACTGCTTCCGAGACAGGTCATTGTTCTGTCTGAAAGAGGACGAATGTACACAAACGAAACAATTGATTTTGATTTGGAACGCAGGCATGTTTCTAGCAAACAGCGAAGAAAAGGTGTATACGGAAAAGGTCCCAAAAAGCTTTTAGAAGAGGATAAGAAGCGATTTATGGCGCAACTACAAAAAATCCTGTCGAATCATGAAGGATTTTTAAATTAAAAGGCGAATAATGTACGACGGAGTGTTATTAGGATGAGCAAACGTATACCAGATGAACTTTTGGAGCAGATCCAAAAAAACGCAGACATTGTCGAAGTGATTGGAGAATACGTACAGCTTAGAAAGCAAGGTCGAAATTACTTCGGTCTTTGTCCATTCCATGGTGAAAATACTCCTTCATTCTCTGTTTCAGCAGATAAGCAAATCTTCCATTGTTTCGGCTGTGGTGCAGGAGGCAATGTGTTTTCTTTCCTCAGACAAATGGAAGGCTACTCATTTATTGAAGCCGTTT
Organism: Bacillus safensis FO-36b; assembly: GCF_000691165.1. Taxonomy (GTDB): domain Bacteria; phylum Bacillota; class Bacilli; order Bacillales; family Bacillaceae; genus Bacillus; species Bacillus safensis. The sequence goes on from NZ_ASJD01000001.1 coordinate 451,317, forward strand.
CACATGTGGCTGATAAGTACCATATTGATCTGCCTGATCAGGTAGCGAATGCTCAGATGAGTTCCTCTCAGCAAGAGGACACTGCAGATCATAAAATGATTGAGGCCCATGAGCTTCTTAAGAAATTTTACCACCATTTGCTGGTAAATACAAAGGAAGGTCAAAACGCACTCGATTATTTACGGTCCAGAGGCTTTACGGATGAAACAATTGCCAAGTTTGAGATCGGATATGCTCTTGATTCTTGGGATTTCGTGACCAAGTTTTTAGAAAAACGAGGATTTGATCCTGTGATGATGGAGAAGGCTGGTCTTTTGATTCAACGTGAAAACGGCACAGGCTTTTTTGACCGCTTTAGAGATCGTGTCATGTTTCCCATTCATGATCATCATGGAACGGTCATCGCTTTTTCCGGAAGATCGCTTGGTGATCAGCAGCCTAAATATATGAATAGTCCTGAAACGCCGCTTTTTCATAAAAGTAAGCTGCTTTATCACTTTCATGACGCACGTATGCATATTCGCAAACGCGAACGGGCGGTTCTTTTTGAAGGATTTGCAGACGTCATCTCAGCTGTTACATCAGGTGTCGGTGAAAGTGTTGCAACAATGGGTACGTCTCTTACAGAAGAGCACGTAAAGCTTCTCAGGCGGAACGTAGAAGAGATCATCCTTTGCTATGACTCTGATACGGCCGGATACGAAGCGACCATGAAAGCATCAGATTTGCTTGGAAAAAGAGGATGTAAAGTTCGCGTTGCCATGATACCAGATGGACTTGATCCAGATGATTACATTCGTAAATATGGCGGCGAGAAATTTAGGAATGACATCATAGATGCAAGTGTGACATTAATGACGTTTAAGATGAATTTTTTCCGAAGAGGAAAAAACTTATCAGATGAAGGAGACCGTCTTACTTATATGAAGCAGGTTCTCCGAGAAATCAGCCGGTTAAACGGCTCTTTGGAGCAAGAGATTTACATGAAACAGCTTGCTGGGGAGTTTTCGATCTCACTTGATTCATTAAAAGAACAACTGGAGCTGTTTGAAAAACAGCAGCGGCAAGAAACCAAAAGCACGCAGGAAGAAAACGGGCTTGAAAAACGGCGTGCACATCTGTCAACACAAGTGAGAAGAAAGCGTCTGCGGCCGGCATATGAAAATGCAGAGCGAATGCTGCTTGCTCATATGTTAAAAAGCGATGACGTGATCCGCAAAGTACTTGACAGAATCGGGATTGAATTTAATATAGATTCGCACAGGGCGCTGGCAACGTACATTTATGCCTTGTATGAAGAAGGCAAAGAACCAACGCCGCAGCACCTGATGAACCGGATAGAAGATGATGTCATGAATCAGTTGTTGACGGATATATTGATGATTCAAGTCGGAGACGAGCTAAGTGAAGCTGAATTAAGTGATTATGTAAAAAAAGTGTTGAATCATCGGAATTTGTCAATGATAAAGGAAAAAGAACTAGAACGTGCAGAAGCGGAGAGGCAAAAAGATTTCTTCAAAGCGGCAACACTTGCAAAAGAAATTATTCAGTTGAACCGTTCGCTGAAGTAATACGTCTATTATTAATGACAGGACTTACGGCTGGCAATGAATCCTTTACGGGAGGAGCATAAGACCGCAAGCATCTTGCCTTCATCATTATTTATTTTATTTCCTATTTGCTTCGTCATCTGTTTGATAGAGAGAGAAAAGCAGGGCGGAAGTAAATCGCAAGTTACTTTAGAATTCGTTGCAAGCTTTGGAAGGAGGGATCCATAATGGCTGATAAACAAGCCCACGAAACCGAAACTGAATTAACCTTTGAACAGGTGAGAGATAAGCTCACTGAAACGGGTAAAAAACGGGGCGTTTTAACATACGAAGAAATTGCAGAGCGTATGTCTAGCTTTGAAATTGAATCAGACCAAATGGATGAATACTATGAATACTTAGGCGAACAGGGTGTAGAGCTCATTAGTGAAAACGAAGAGACAGAAGACCCAAATGTTCAGCAGCTGGCTAAAGCAGAAGAAGAATTTGACCTGAATGATTTAAGCGTACCACCAGGTGTCAAAATCAATGATCCTGTTCGTATGTACTTAAAAGAAATCGGACGCGTCAATTTGTTATCTGCTAAAGAAGAAATTACGTATGCTCAAAAGATCGAAGAGGGCGATGAGGAATCAAAAAGAAGATTAGCGGAAGCGAACCTTCGTCTCGTTGTCAGCATTGCGAAACGCTATGTCGGTCGTGGTATGCTGTTCCTTGACTTGATTCAAGAAGGAAACATGGGTCTGATGAAGGCGGTTGAGAAGTTTGATTACCGCAAAGGATATAAATTCTCAACATATGCGACTTGGTGGATTAGACAGGCGATCACACGTGCGATTGCCGATCAGGCGAGAACAATCCGGATTCCGGTTCATATGGTGGAAACGATTAATAAATTGATCCGTGTTCAAAGACAGCTTCTGCAAGACCTAGGCAGAGAACCAACGCCTGAGGAAATTGCTGAAGACATGGATTTAACTCCAGAAAAGGTAAGAGAGATTCTTAAAATTGCGCAAGAGCCTGTATCTTTAGAAACACCTATTGGTGAAGAAGATGACTCGCATCTTGGTGATTTTATCGAAGACCAAGAGGCGACATCTCCATCTGACCACGCTGCGTATGAACTCTTAAAAGAGCAGCTTGAAGATGTATTAGACACGCTGACGGACCGTGAAGAAAATGTGCTAAGACTACGTTTCGGACTAGACGACGGAAGAACTCGCACGTTAGAAGAGGTTGGAAAGGTGTTCGGCGTAACAAGAGAGCGTATCAGACAAATTGAAGCGAAAGCTCTTCGTAAATTAAGACACCCAAGCAGAAGTAAACGATTAAAAGACTTCTTAGAGTAGAAACCGGACGGATCTTGAAAGAGATCCGTTCTTTCTTATCAAAAATGAAAACGCTTTTTTCAATCTGATTATATTTTACTGAATAACAAATGAATTTGCAACGTTCTTAGAGAAAAGATGTATAAAAAATACATCTAAATGTGCTGAAGGCTTCATTTCTCATCTTGAATCATTTTTGTCTAATCTGTGAACTTGACCAAAGTTTTGTATCATAATTCGTTTACTTTTTGTAAAATTAAAGTAGAATTAGAATTGTTTGCATAGTCTCAAAGGGGTTTTCACAAAGGGGAGGATGAAAGAAATGAAACGGAATCCACTTATACCATTTTTATTGATTGCCATTTTAGGTATTGGACTCACTTTTTTCTTATCAATGAAGGGGCTGAAAGATGAAGAAAAAATTGCCTCTGGGGGCAAAGAGCAAAAGCAAGAAGAGACAGCAAATGCAACGCCGGAAGAATTGTATAAGCAGAACTGTCTAAGCTGTCACGGGGAAAACTATGAAGGCGGCGCAGGTCCTGCATTAAAAGGTGTTGGAGACAAGCTTGAAGTAGCTGACATCAAGAAGAAAATCCAAGAAGGCGGCAACGGGATGCCAGGCGGGCTGATTCCAAATGAAAAGCTCGATGAAATGGCGGAATGGGTGTCTAAAATTAAATAATCTTACACAAAAAGCTCTTTTTCAAAAGAAGAGCTTTTTTCATTTGAAAACGACTTTTAAAAAGTCCATAATTTATATAAGATAGACAAGTATGAACATTAAAGAAAAGTAGTGATACGTATGAATGAAATGAATTTATCGAAACGATTAAAAAAAGTCGCAGACTTTTTACCAGATGAGGCAGTCTTCGCTGATATCGGCTCAGATCATGCCTATTTGCCATGCTATGCGATCCTGCATCAAAAAGCAGTGAAAGCCATTGCTGGTGAAATTACCGATGGACCGCTTCAATCGGCGCAGCAGCAAGTACATAGACTTGAATTAAATGAAGAAATTTCGGTCAGAAAAGGAAATGGCCTTGAAGTCATTGAAAAAGGCGAAGTGAATGCAGTGACAATTGCAGGTATGGGCGGGGCGCTCATCGCAAGCATTCTAAATGAAGGAAGGCATAAGCTCGCAGGCCATGAGAGGCTCATTCTTCAGCCGAATATCCATGCCCATCATATTCGTTTATGGCTTTATCAAGAGGGGTATGATTTGTTAGATGAAGTCATTTTAGAAGAGGACGGCAAAATATACGAAATCATCATCGCAGAAAAAGGCGATAAAAATAAAGCCTATGAAGGAATGTCACTTGAAGCAGGCATGCTGGTTGGTCCGTTCCTTGCGAAAGAGCAAAATGACGTCTTCCGGCGCAAGTGGATGCAAGAGCTTCAGCATATGGAGAAGATAGAAAGTCAAATTCAGCAGGCGGCGCGGACAGAAGAAAATAAAGAACGCCTTGAAGAGCTGAATGCGAAAATAAAGATGCTAAAGGAGGTTTTGACTGTTGGCTAAAACAGTAAACGGGCATGAAATCATCCAATTGTTTGAACAATTTTCACCAAAAGCATACGCCATGGAAGGGGATAAAATTGGTCTTCAGATTGGGACTTTAAATAAAAAAGTAACCAATGTGATGATTACCTTGGATGTATTAGAGAATGTAGTAGATGAGGCGATCGAGCGAAAAGTGGATCTTATTATTGCCCACCATCCGCCGATTTTCCGTCCATTAAAACATGTAGCGACGGATCAGCCGGCTGGACGTATCATTGAAAAATGCATCAAACATGATATTGCGGTATATGTGGCACATACGAATTTAGACGTAGCTGATGGCGGAGTCAATGACCTGCTTGCTGAGGCCTTAGAACTTGAAGAAACAAGAGTGTTAGTGCCGACATACGAAGATCCAATCAAACAGCTTGCTCTGTATGTCCCAGAGGAATTTGAAGAGGCCATCCGGACAGCTTTAGGAAATGCGGGCGCCGGCCATATCGGCAACTACAGCCATTGTGCGTTTTCAAATGAAGGGACAGGCAGCTTTCTGCCATCAGAAGAAGCTGAGCCGTTTATTGGTGAGTCGGGTCAATTAGAATTTGTGAAAGAAGTGCGGATTGAAACCATTTTCCCAGCAAGTATAGAAAAACAAGTGATTCGCGAAATGATCAAAGCACATCCTTATGAAGAAGTCGCCTATAGTGTACACAGGACAGATCTTCCTCCTATTCAAAAAGGTCTTGGCCGTATCGGAGAGTTAAATGAGCCAATGACACTTAGAGATTTCACACAATTTGTGAAAACGAAGCTGGATGTGAATGGTGCTCGTTTTGTAGGAGACCAAAACGCTGTTGTGAAAAAAGTGGCGGTGCTTGGGGGAGACGGAAATAAATACATCCATCAAGCAAAAAGAATGGGTGCAGATGTGTATGTGACAGGAGACCTTTATTTCCATGTTGCGCACGATGCCATGATGCTAGGTCTGAACGTTGTGGACCCGGGGCATTATGCTGAAAAAATTATGAAAGAGGGCGTAAAGGCGAAGCTTCAATCGCTGTGTGCGGATAAAAAATATGACGTACAGCTCTTTGTTTCTGAATCAAACACAAACCCATTTCAATTTATGTAAACAAAAAACGTCAGAGCGGATATGCTCTGACGTTTTCTTATTTCTTTGTTTTGACGCGAGGTAAAATTTTAGAAAGGGGAACGGTTCGTTCAATCTTCCAAGTTGTTTCATCATCTGGTTCATAGTTTTCTAAGAAACGAATGACTTCCTTTGTAATAGGTGTTGGTGTTGAAGCACCAGCAGTAACGGCAACGGTTTTGACGCCCTGCAGCCACTCCAGCTTTAGTTCACTTAAGTCGCCAATACGGTAAGCCTGCGTTCCGGCAATCTCCATTGACACTTGTGCGAGACGGTTAGAGTTATTACTTTTTGGATCGCCGACAACAATGGTTAAATCGGCTTGGCCAGCTTGCTGCGATACTGCTTCCTGACGCACCTGTGTCGCAAGACAAATTTCTTGATGATACTCGACGTGAGGGTATTTCTCTTTAATCAGCTCCATCAGGTCGTGGACATCCCATTGAGACATCGTCGTTTGGTTCGTGATAAGCAGTTTTTCTGATGTTAAATCGAGTGCCTCAATGTCAGCTTCTGTTTCGACAAGGTGTACCTTGTCAGGGGCTACTCCGACAGCTCCTTCTGGCTCAGGATGACCCTTTTTCCCAATATAAATAATGTCATAGCCATCGGCTGTTTTCTCTGAAATGAGTTCGTGAGTTTTCGTTACATCTGGACAGGTCGCATCAATGGTGACAAGGCCTTTTTCTTCTGCGATTTGACGAACCTCAGGAGAAACGCCGTGAGCCGTGAAAATGACTGTTCCGCTTTCAACCTGCTTTAAAATGTCTAAGCGGTTTGGTCCGTCCAGTGTGTAAATACCATCTTCTTCGAAGGCATCAGTGACATGTTTGTTGTGCACAATCATACCTAATATATAAATTGGGCGTGGCAAGTTCTTATCAAGTGCGGCATTTTTAGCAATGACCATTGCATCCACAACGCCATAGCAATAGCCACGCGGTGATATTTTAATTACATTCATTTATTCGTCCTCCTGTAGGGAAGTGCTGCTAGAGAAGAACAATATAAAAAGCCGTAAAAAACGGCTTTTTATCATTCTCTTGCTTCCATTATAGCCAAAGTAAGCGTATATATCAAAGATTGTTATACGCAGTGAACACTTCGCCGTTAAAAGATCACTAGACATATAGTTTTGGAACAGAGCTGCCAGATCTTTTTTTCGGTTTTGCTTCAGGAGCAGGTGATGTGTGAGGTGCTGTTTTTTTGACGAGGATGTCTTCTGGTTCTTTATTTTTTTCTATTTCGTCAGTTTGTGCTTCTTCCTCGGGCACTTCTGTTTCCGCGCTGGTCTCCGCTGATTCTGCATCAGCATCATTTGCACTTTCTTCATCATCATCCGCACTGCCAAGCTGGCTGTACAGTTTAATCATCGCAGGCAAATTTCTCACTAATGGACCGTATTGCTGAATCATTGGCGTAAATTGCTGCGCCATCCCGAGCACTTTTTGAACATTTCCTAACATGCTTGAGAGGGTTGCAGGATTTGTGAAGCTCTGGATTCCTTGTACTCCCGCACCACCTCCAGAGACTCCAGCTCCTCCTGCGCCAGGAAGAAATTTAGAGAGCATGCCTTTAATTCCTGCGCCGCCGCCTAGTGCACGGCTCTCACCTCCTGGAATTCCGCCCATCCCGGGTAAACCGCCTCCCTGTACAGACGGGGAGCGAGGCATCATTTGCTGAAATGGATTGCCCTGCCCTTGAAAAGGCTGCTGGATAGGAGGCTGCTGCCCTCTTTGAAACATTCCGGGCTGTCCGCCATTTCCAAGGTGCCGGCGTGAGGGACGGCGCGGCTGAAAATCGCCCATAGGCCTTTGCCCTAACATACTTGTACCTCCCTTACTGCATTCTCTTTCTCTTCATAGGTTATGCAAGGAAGCACCAATTGGTTTCCTGTAGGAAAAGCGGACATGGTTTTTTTACTGAAAATCAGCTATAATGAGGAGATGAGCAAAAAGGCATTGCCTTAAGGAGTGAAAACATGAAAGAAACGAAATTTACGACATATGAATTAAAGCCTTTTATTATAGATGCTATTCATGAACTAGGCTTTTATGAGCCGACTGATATTCAAAAAAGAATTATCCCTGCTGTTTTAAAAGGAGAAAGCGTGATTGGCCAGTCACAAACCGGAACAGGAAAAACTCATGCCTACTTACTGCCGCTGATTCATTCAATTGATCCAAGCAAAGAACAGGTACAAGTGGTGATTACTGCACCTACAAGAGAATTAGCCAATCAAATTTTCAAAGAAGCTCAAACGATTTTAAAGAATGCTTCTCCAGAAGAAGAGATCAAAGCAAAGCTTTACATTGGCGGAACGGACAAGCAGAAATCAATTCAAAAGCTAAAAAACCAGCCGCATTTGGTTGTCGGTACACCTGGACGTATTGCTGACCTCATTCATGAGCAGGCGCTGAATGTTTATAAAGCGACCTCTCTTGTTATTGATGAAGCTGATTTAATGCTGGATATGGGATTTTTAGAAGATGTGGACCGTATTGGTGCACAAATGCCAGAACAGCTGCAAATGCTTGTGTTCTCTGCAACCATTCCAGAAAAACTAAAGCCTTTCTTGAAGAAATATATGGACAATCCAAAGTATGCGCATGTTGAACCAAAACGGATTACAGCTGAAAACATTCAGCATATTTTAGTTCCGTCTAAACAGCGTGATAAATTAAAATTGCTCCATGAAATGGTGACGAATGTACAGCCTTATTTAGGAATCATTTTTGCCAATACAAAAACAACTGTTGATGAAATCGCCGCATTCCTACAAGAAAAAGGAATGAAAATCGGTGTGCTTCATGGCGGATTAACGCCGCGCGAACGTAAAAAAGTCATGAAACAAATTGAAGATTTGGAGTTCACTTATATTGTGGCATCTGATCTTGCAGCACGCGGGATTGACATCAAAGGCGTCAGCCACGTGATTAACTATGAACTTCCATCTGATCTTGATTTTTATGTGCACCGCGTTGGAAGAACAGCTCGTGCTGGTTCTTCTGGAATTGCCATGACCATTTATGAGCTGGCTGATGAGGATGCACTCATTCAAATTGAGAAAATGGGCGTTGTATTTGAAAACAAAACCATTGTTCATGGCGAATGGCGAGATGCAGATGACCGTCTGAAGCGTCAAAGACGCAAAAAAGCCCCGAATGAAATTGAAGAAAAAGCAAAACGTCTTGTGAGAAAACCGAAAGCCGTCAAACCTGGATATAAAAAGAAAATGACACGTGAGATGGATAAAATCAAAAGACAGGAACGTAGAAAGTCAAAGCGTAATGGAAAGTAGGGGGAAACATTGTTAAAGATTGGTTCACATGTATCCATGAGCGGAAAACATATGCTTCTTGCAGCGAGTGAGGAAGCTGCCTCTTATGGTTCGAATACGTTTATGATTTATACAGGTGCACCGCAAAATACGCGCCGCAAAAAAATTGAAGACCTGAATATTGAAGCTGGACAAGCGCATATGAAAGAGCATGGCATGACGGATATCGTCGTGCATGCTCCGTATATTATCAATATTGGAAATACAGTGAATCCAGCGACATTTGAGCTTGGTGTAGACTTTCTTCGATCTGAGATTGAGCGTACAAAAGCGCTGGGAGCAAGACAAATTGTTCTCCACCCGGGTGCGCATGTCGGAGCAGGGGCAGAAGCAGGGATTCAAAAAATCATTGAAGGTTTAAACGAAGTCATTGTAAAAGGTCAAGAGGTTCAAATTGCACTTGAAACAATGGCAGGAAAAGGATCAGAGTGCGGAAGAAACTTTGAAGAGCTTGCCCAAATTATCGACGGAGTGACACATAACGAAGCTCTTTCTGTCTGCTTTGATACGTGTCACACGCATGATGCTGGTTACCCGATTGTGAGTGACTTTGATGGTGTATTAGAAGAATTTGACCGAATCGTCGGTATTGACCGAATCAAAGTTCTTCATATTAATGACAGTAAAAACGTACAAGGCGCAAGAAAAGACCGACATGAAAATATCGGTTTTGGTGAAATTGGTTTCGATGCACTGAGCTATATTGTGCATCATCCGCAGCTTCAAGATGTGCCGAAAATTCTAGAAACGCCTTATGTAGGTGAAGATAAAAAGAACAAAAAACCACCTTACAAATTCGAAATTGCGATGCTGAAAGAAAAGCAATTTGATGAAGGCTTACTAGATAAAATTACGGGTCAGTAAAAAAGGATGCAACATGTTGAGGTGCCGCTAAATGCGGCCCTTTTTTGCTTAACTTGTAAACTGGTTAAACAAATCATTCACAGTCTGTGCTGTCTGTTTAGAAGTAATCGCTTCCACTTGCTTAAGAAGCCGGTTACGCTCTGAGTCTTTAAAAATATTGATGTTTTTCCCGTTCATGAGTTTGGCAACCTCAGCAGCTTGATGAGACGTTAAACTGACGCCGTACTGTTTCGCATACCTTAACAGATCGTTTGCTGTGATCTGATTGAGCCGCTGCAGGACAATTTTTTGAATTAAAATCAATTCCATTCCTCCCCTCTGTAACAATGTATGGGCGAAAACGGAAAATGTGCAAAAAATTTTATTTTATTCTGTGAAATGATAAAATAGTAAAGTGAATAAAATGTTCATTGAAAATTTAACATGTGTAGAAGGGAGAACGTATGGCAAATAGTAAACAGCATAGAAAGGAATCAGTGCCTCATTTTATTTTGAGAATTTTTCTGATTCTAGTAGGAGCTGCATGTGCAGCAGTCAGCATTGAATTATTTTTAGTGCCAAACAATATTATTGATGGAGGCATCATCGGCATTTCGCTTATTTTGGATTATCTCTTTACAGATAACCCGTTTATAAATTTTGCGACGATTGTTGTCATTTTAAATATTCCATTTATGATATCAGGATACAAGCATATTGGGAAAACCTTTCTGATTTCCACTGTGATTGGGATTGTCAGCTTAGCCGTGATTGAATCTTCACTTCATCATGTGGAGGCATTTACAACACAGCCGATCTTAGCCACTGTATTTGGAGGGCTATTACTTGGATTTGGTGTTGGACTTGTCATCCGTAATGGAGGTTCAATGGATGGAACAGAGATCTTGGGAATTCTTCTGACGAAAAAAATTCCTTTCTCCGTCGGTGAGTTTGTCATGATCGTCAATGTGTTCATTTTTATTTGGGCAGGCTTTGTTTTCGGACCAGAGCAGGCTATGTATTCTGTCATGACATATTATTTGGCAATGAAAACAATTGATGCTGTTATTCAAGGGCTTGATGAAACAAAAGCTGTGATTATCGTATCAGACTATTATGATGAAATTTCAGATGCGATTCTGCATCGACTCGGCAGGGGAACGACAAAGCTGAGAGGAAAAGGCGGCTATACAGATGAAGAAAAAGATGTCATCTACGCCGTTGTCACAAGGCTTGAAATTACAAAGCTGAAATCCATTGTATTTGAAATTGATGATCAAGCATTTATCACGATTATGGATACGCATGAAACAAAAGGCGGTAAATTCAAAACAGCCATTCATTAGCTTTTATTTTACTTTTTTATCTTTCTTTTATATAATGAAATGTATGTATGGACAGAGAAAATGGCAAAAGCCATTTTCTTTTTGTTGTATAAATCGTAATCATTCTTTTTATATTGATTAAAGGTGGAAAGATTCATGGCAAAGCCAATTATTGAAATGAAGGACATTTCGTACTCGTATGGACAGCGAAATGTCATTGATCACATTCATTTAACAGTAGAGGAAGGAAACTTTCTAGCACTTGTTGGACCGAATGGTTCTGGTAAAACAACCTTATTAAAATGCCTGCTTGGGCTCATTAAACCGCAGCAAGGTGAATTAAAGCTATTTGGCACGCCTGTTTCAAAATTTAGAGACTGGGATCAAATTGGATTTGTTTCTCAAAAGGCGAATAGCTTTAATACGGGTTTCCCTGCTTCTGTATATGAGGTCGTCGCAAGCGGACTGACCGCGAAAATTGGTTTGTTTAAACGAATGAGCAAGCAGGATAAATGGCAAGTAGAAGATGCCATTCGCTCAGTTGGCATACAAGATTTAAAGCATCAAAACATCGGTGAGCTTTCTGGCGGACAGCAGCAGCGTGCATTTATTGCCCGTGCGCTTGTCAGCCAGCCAAAGCTGCTCATTTTGGATGAGCCCACGGTTGGAGTAGACCAGCGGACAGTAGAAGGCTTTTATCAGCTGCTCGAAACATTGAACAAAGAAAAAGGAATGTCTTTAATTCTCGTCACACACGACGTTGGCACCGTTTCTGATAAAGTCACCCATGTGGCTTGTTTAAATCAGACACTGCATTTCCACGGAGATGCAGAAGCGTTTGATTCAATGGATGATCAGGCGCTATCCCAATTTTACGGGCATGACATTCAAGTGATTCATCACGACCATCACCATCATGGGGGACATGAATAATGCTATTTCCATTTTTTCATTATGAATTTTTACAAAATGCGTTTATCGCAGGTATACTGATTGGTTTTATTGCGCCCTTACTTGGTGTATTTATTGTCGTAAGAAGGCTCTCGCTTATTGCAGATGCCCTCAGTCACGTATCACTTGCCGGTATTGCCGCAAGTCTATTTCTTGATAAAAAGTTTGGCCTTTTGACAGGGGTAAGCCCGCTCTACTTAGGGATGGCTTTTTCTGTTGCGGGTTCATTGTTTATTGAACGCCTGCGCTCAGTGTATAAGCATTATCAGGAGCTTGCCATTCCTATTATTTTATCAGGGGGTATTGGGATCTCCGTCATCTTCATTTCACTAGCGAATGGCTTTAATACAGATTTGTTTAGTTATTTATTCGGAAGTGTCAGTGCGGTTTCAAGACTTGATCTTTGGATTATTGTAGGGATCTCACTCGTTGTTGTGTTAGTTGTTGTGCTTTTATATAAAGAATTGTTTCTGCTTTCTTTTGATGAAGAGCATGCAAAGGCTTCTGGTATTTCAGCAAAATGGATTCATTTTATTTTTATCTTAGTCGTTGCACTTGTCATTGCGGCATCGATGCGTATCGTCGGTACACTGCTTGTGTCGGCGCTTATGACGCTTCCTGTTGCAGCAAGTATCCGCATTGCCAAAGGATTTAAACAGGCGATTTTCCTTTCGATCTTATTTGGTGAATTGTCTGTATTGGCCGGATTGATTTTAAGCTATTATCTTGATTTAGCGCCAGGCGGAACCATTGTGATGCTGTCTATCTTGATTTTAATCGGGTGTATTAGTATTGGGAAATTCAGAAGGGGGAATCAACATGAACGTACAAGAAGCGCTTGATTTATTAAAGGAAAAAGGCTACAAATATACAAGCAAACGTGAAGACATGCTTCAATTGTTTTCTGATTCTGATAAATACTTGACGGCTAAAAATGTGCTGACGGCACTAAGTGAAGACTACCCTGGTCTCAGCTTTGATACGATTTATCGAAACTTGTCACTATATGAAGACCTTGGAATATTAGAAACAACAGAATTGTCAGGGGAGAAACTATTCCGTTTTAAATGTTCATTTTCCCATCATCACCATCACTTTATTTGTCTTACATGCGGGAAAACAAAAGAGATCGATGCCTGCCCTATGGACAAGCTCGACGCCGATTTAGAGGATTATCATATTAGCGGACATAAGTTTGAAATATATGGAACGTGTCCTTCCTGCGAACCGAAGGAAGTTCACTCATGAGAAAGCCAGCCCTGGAGCTGGCTTTTTTGTTTTCTCTTTTGAAAACGTTTTACAAAGGGAGGCTGTTTCATTAAAATGAGATCAAGGTACTACATTTTGAAGTAAAGGGAGGGGTAAAAGTGGCCTATTATGTCGTGTTTGATGTAGGCGGGACCAGAACGAAACATGGATTAATGGACCAGGATGGAAAGCTGGTCTCTAGCGGTGACTATCAGACGAACTGCCGGCAGCTTGAACCGTTTTTAGAAGCCATGGCAGATGTGGTCAAGGAATATCAAAGGATGACGAATGTCAGCGGTATCGCCATCAGTCTACCAGGCTTTGTGGACAGTGAATCAGGTTATACAGAATTTGCAGGGGCCATCATCGCCTTAAATGGTCAAAATGTAAAAGCACTTTTAGAAGAGAAAACGTCTCTTCGTGTAGAAGTGGAGAATGATGCGAACTGTGCAGCTCTCGCAGAAAAATACAGCGGTCATGCGAAAGATTGTGACAGCTTTATTTGTATGACAATTGGCACGGGTGTCGGCGGGGGTATTTTTGCTAATGGTCAGCTTGTGCGCGGTGCATCCTTCCGCGGTGGTGAATTCGGCATGATGCTGACAGAGACGGAAAATGGCCAGTTTACAACTCTTAACAGCAGCGCTTCAACGGCTGGATTAATTCGGAGCTATAAAGAAAAGCAAGGAATACCGCAAAGTACTCAAATAGACGGTCAAGAAATTTTTGAAAAGGCGAAGCATGATCCGGCCATTGAGAAGCTGGTGGATCAATGGTACAAGCGAATAGCCATAGGCGTTTACAATGTAGCGACTGTTCTTAACCCGGAGAAAATCCTCATTGGCGGAGGCGTAAGTGCAAGACCAGATTTATTACAAAACATTGAAAAACATTTACATACACTGCATGCATGGAAGAACATTCAGGTGAAGCTGGAAACTTGCTGCTACTTGAATCAGGCAGGCATGAAGGGGGCACTTTACCATTTCCTCATGAAAGAAGGGCAGCTTGCTCCATTAAAAAAGCCGATACATTAAATGTATCGGCTTCAGCGTGTAGACAAATCCTCGAGTTTGATCCGCTTCGGTGCTCGCTCAGTTACATTAATAAGCAGTTTGCAGACGCTGCTCGTATTGTTTGATCCACTTAGATGCTTCCTGCCAGTTGTTTACGCGTATAATTCTGTCGTCGATCGGCATCTGGTTATAAGGGGAGTTAAAAAGGATCACCGGGATGTCAGCCTCTTTTGCAATCATTGTGGCATTGCCATGATGGTCTTCAAAAAATACATCAATTTTGTGCTTTTGAACGGCTTCCAGCTTATGATGACCGCCAACCAGCTCAATAGCATCATAGTGTACGTCATGTTCTTGAAACCACTTGTAGGTGATATCCGAATGCTGCTGCCTTCTTGCGGTAATATAAATCAGTCTGTGCTGCAACTTCATTTCGTCGAGGATCTCTTTTGCACCCTCAGCAGGCTCTGCCTGTTTATAAATAAGAGGCTCGTGCTGATCCATCCAGCCCCAAAATTCTTCTTGAGAAATCTTTAAAAGCTTCGTCAAATCATACTCTGTCATATCTTCTAGTGTCATGGCACATTGGAACGACTCATTTAAGTAGGGAACAAAGGTGTCCTGCGCCGTCACTGTACCATCAATATCAATTCCTAAACGTAACATGCCCACACTCCTCATTTTTATACTCTTAAAGTGTAACATAATCAATTCACAATTCCAGCAAGTTTTAGCAATCATGAAACAGACATTTTTGCTCATACTAAAAAAGCTCCTTTCTATTAACCAAAAGGGGGAATTGATCATGGAAAGAGACGAGGATTTCAGAAGAAATGATCGTGAAATCGACACACACTTTAGTAATGATGATGGCTATTTAGAGGAAACAGCTGCTGAAATTGCAGAGCCATATCAAGCTTCAAGAGATCGAGAAGATAGACGAGGACGTGACCAAGCAGGTGACGATTCAGGCAGTAAAGGGATAGGCTATACAGCACTCGCGATTGCGATTATCTCATTATTTGTCTTGCCGGTGCTATTAGGGGTAGCGGCAATCGTCGTTGGTTATATTGCACGAAGAAAAGGAGCACATGCGCTTGGCGCGTGGTCAATTGGGATCGGAATTGTTTCCGTCATCCTAGGCATATTTATCACCCCGTTCTTTTAACAAGAACAGAAAAACGCCTGACTATGACGTCAGGCGTTTTTTGTTAGGCATTCGCTTGTTTTTCTTTTTCAGCTTCCATTTTCGCATAATGTTCTTCAGCGATTTTATCAATTTCTTTTTTCAGTTCTTCGACCATTGTTTCTTCCGGTACTTTACGAACAATTTCACCTTTACGGAACAATAAGCCTTCGCCTCTAGCGCCTGCGATTCCGATGTCCGCTTCACGCGCTTCACCTGGACCGTTAACAGCGCAGCCGAGAACAGCTACTTTAATCGGTGCTTTAATTTTAGAAATATATTCTTCGACTTCATTTGCAATGCTGATGAGGTCAATTTCAATTCGTCCACAAGTTGGGCAGGAGATCAGTGTTGCTGCATTTGATGCAAGACCAAATGATTTCAACAATTCACGTGCTACTTTTACTTCTTCAACTGGGTCAGCACTTAATGAAATGCGGAGTGTGTTCCCAATTCCCATATTCAAAATAGCGCCAAGTCCAGCTGCACTTTTGACTGTACCTGCAAATAACGTACCTGATTCTGTAATCCCAAGGTGAAGAGGATAATCAAAGGCTTTAGCCGCTTTTTCGTATGCTTCAATTGCAAGGTTTACATCAGATGCTTTCATACTGACGATGATGTCATGAAAGTCTAGGTCTTCTAAAATTTTAATGTGATGCAGTGCACTTTCGACCATACCATCTGCTGTTGGGTAGCCGTATTTATCAAGAATTTTTTTCTCTAATGAACCAGCGTTTACGCCAATACGGATTGGAATGCCTTTTTCTTTTGCTGCTTTGACAACCGCTTCGACTTTTTCTCTTCTTCCGATGTTTCCTGGATTGATTCGGATTTTGTCTGCGCCTGCTTCAATCGCTTTCAGGGCAAGCTTATAGTCAAAATGAATATCCACAACAAGCGGGATGTTAATTTGCTTTTTAATGTCCGCAATTGCATTTGCTGCACGCTCATCTGGACATGCGACACGCACGATTTGACAGCCTGCCTCTTCTAAACGTTTAATTTCAGCGACTGTCGCTTCGACATCATGTGTTTTGGTTGTTGCCATACTTTGAATGACAACCTCATTATTTCCACCTATAGTTAAAGGTCCCACTTTGACGGGACGCGTTTTAGTACGATGTGTGACTTCACTCACTTGTCAATCGCTCCTTAGTGTACAAGCAATCCTTTGCCGTGTACGTCGTGTTTTACAGTTCATATTGTAACAGTCTCTTTGTATGAATGACAAGGAATTAACGTTTTATCTCTTGTAGACAGGAAACTTATATGTGCTGCCTGCCCTGATTTCGTTCGCTTTAACACCTTGATTCAGCTCCTCGAAATCTTTAATGACGTCATCAAGCGGCTTGCTTGTATGTACGATGGAGAGGACCGTTTCACCTTGTTTTACAGTGACGTTCTTATATGTCTTTTTCTCAGTTGTTTGAAGGGCACTTGCTGGAACGGCTGGGTTTTCCTCAACAGGAATGGTTCCATTTTTTAAATCAAAAAAGATAATAAAGAGGACAAACAAACTGATTAGTAAAAAAAGAATTCGCCGCATTTTACTCACCGCTTTTAAGAGTTTACTTCAGTCTATGCATGTCCTGAAATGATAGAACCAAAAAGAGGAGAAAAGCTGGAAAGGATGGTTCTAGTTAGTCCTAGTATGTCTTGTAATAAAAACTTCTTGGGTCGTTGGTGTAGTAAATAGGAGAGCAACCTCATATGGCCAGTATGATAAAATAATAATGGGGGGATTTTATGAAGAAGGTTAGTCAGCATATATATGTGAGAACACTAACAGAAAATGATGCAGAATCACTGTTAACATTAGAGCTTGAGAACCGCTCATATTTTCAGGAATTTACACCTTTGGTCAAAGATGATTTCTTCACGTTACCTCGCCAAATTGAGCGAATTCAGCGGAGTAGGCAAAGAAGTGCACAAGATGAATCTTACATGCACGGTATTTTCTTAAATGAAACCGATGCTTTAATTGGGACGATCTCATTAAGTTCTGTCGTAAGAGGTCCGATAGAAGGAGCTTGGCTCGGGTATGTACTCGATCAAAGGCAGGGCGGAAATGGATATATGACAGAAGCCATTCGTTTAATCATTGACTATGCCTTTTTTGAGTTGAATCTCCATCGTATTGAGGCTGGAGTAAAGCCGAGTAATAAGGGTTCCATTCGTGTACTTGAAAAGACAGGTTTTGAAAATGAGGGATTAAATCGTAAAAAAGTAAAGATTAATGGAGTGTGGGAGGATCACTATTTGTTTGCGATCATCCATCCAGATGAGTCCTAGCATGAACATACATAAAAAGCTCCTCCGAGCCGGGGGAGCTTTCATTGTGTAGACAAATCCTTGTTGGATGGATCATTTGCTTTTTTTGGCAGGAATTTCTTTCACAACAAGATATAAAAAGATAAAGTTAATGACCCAATTTAATAAAAATGAGTTTGCAACAGGCGTGTTTAATGCACTCATAATGGCGAAAAAGACCGTTGTTAATGTGAGTGAATAAGCGGAGAGCTTCCAAAGCATTTGGAAAGACAGCTCTTTTTGCTGCATTCGTTTAATAAATGTACCAAGCATCGCAAGGAATGTTGCGCTGATAAACATGAGAGCCGCAGTTGATAAATATAGCAGTACACAGATGACAGGGATGATAATCGCTTGGTTCTGATTTGTGACCCGTGCGAGTTCATCTTTTGTCAGCGTTCCACCAAGGAGCTGATATGGAATATCTGTCATTTGCCCATCAATGGCAATCACTGCTTTTTCCTTTAATAAAGCGATGGCCGTTTGCTTTGATTCTAGCTCACTTGCTTTTATTTTTTCAGCAGGTTCAAAGATGATCGTGATGCCGTTTTCTTCTTTTTCTATTGGTGCACTTTGATCCGCTTGAAGTTTTCCTTTTTCAATTGAAAAGTCGGGTAAATCTTTTTTGATCACATGCTGAAATCCTGACATCGCATTCGAGATCTCTTGGCTCATATGATAGCCCTGAGGAACTGCTGCGATGATTGAAAGGATAAAAATGAATAAAATTGCTTTACCGATCCCTGTAAAGCGTGCTTTAGCAATATCTTTTGGTGAATAAATTCCTTTTAACAATAGATTAAATACGTTCAATACCCATTCACTTCCTACATTCTTTTCTATTTCTCATATTGTATCAATGTCTATCCATCAAGTACAAGTATGGCCTTCATCACTGGTTAAGATAGAAGGAATGAGGCATAATGTATACAGCATATAAAAGGAGGCGGCAGGGTCTTGGACATTTTGTATTGGATACTGATTGGCTGTGCATTTATCATTGCGTTTGTTGGACTGGTTTATCCAATTATCCCGAGTGTAGTCTTTATGGTTCTCGGATTTATTCTATATGGTTTCTTCTTTAGCTTCGAGCCGCTTACACTGACGTTCTGGCTTATTCAAGCCATGTTTACTGCCGTCTTATTTGCGGCAGATTATGTCTCAAACCTGATTGGGGTAAAGCGCTTTGGCGGCAGCAAGGCAGCTATTTGGGGAAGCACCATTGGGTTATTAGCTGGTCCTTTTGTGATACCCATTGCAGGAATTATTATTGGTCCATTTCTTGGGAGTGTTATTGCAGAGCTCCTTGTTCATCAAAAAGATCTGAAGACGAGTGTGAAAGTCGGATTAGGCTCATTAATTGGATTTGTATCAGGTGTTTTTGCAAAAGGATTGATTCAAGCGCTGATGCTTGGCATCTTTTTATTTTATGTCCTTCGTTAAGTTGAAAAAGGGTGTTTAAAACTTTTTCAAAAGGGCTAAATACAAAATAAACACTGAAATGTTTCAGAACATGAGCAATAACGTTGAAACAAGCTGTTTCTTTTGATACTCTTTGAGTAGGGTGAATTGCTGACTTACAAAGGAAGCATTTCAGTACATACATTTTAAGGAGGAATTTAACCATGGCTTTTAAACTTCCAGAATTACCATATGCTTACGATGCATTAGAACCACATATCGACAAGGAAACAATGACGATTCACCACACAAAACACCACAACACATATGTAACAAACTTAAACAAAGCAATCGAAGGTGTATCAGCTCTTGAAGATCAATCAATTGAAGAGCTAGTGGCTAACTTAAACTCAGTGCCTGAAAACATTCGTACAGCTGTACGTAACAATGGCGGAGGACATGCGAACCACTCATTATTCTGGACGCTTCTTTCACCAAACGGTGGCGGCGCACCAACTGGTGAACTTGCAGATGCAATCGAAAAAGAATTAGGCGGATTTGAAAAATTCAAATCTGATTTCGCTGCAGCAGCTGCAGGACGCTTTGGTTCTGGTTGGGCATGGCTTGTTGTGAACAACGGAAAACTTGAAATCACAAGCACGCCAAACCAAGATTCTCCTTTAACTGAAGGAAAAACGCCAATTCTAGGACTAGACGTTTGGGAGCATGCTTACTACCTAAACTACCAAAACCGTCGTCCTGATTACATTTCAGCATTCTGGAATGTTGTGAACTGGGATGAAGTAGCTCGCCTTTACAGCGAAGCTAAATAAATCATTTGATTTGAAAAGACCTGCTCTTTAGAGAAGCAGGTCTTTTTATATTTTCCCTCCTTTTTTTACATATCTGCCTTTTGATGAGACAGACTATTGTGTAGAAAAGGAGAATGAATGGTATGAGCAGATTAAAGAAAATGTTCGGGGACATGGATGTTACAAAAGATTTATTGCTCCTCCTCACGATTGGCGGGTTATACGCACTTGCCATTGCGCTTTCGAATACGTTTGTAAATGTGTACTTATGGAAACAGTCTGGGAAATTCACAGATCTTGCGATTTATAATTTGGCCATTGTTGTGCTTCAGCCCATTACATTTTTATTCGCTGGCCGGCTCGCAAAAAAAATAGACCGGGCGTTTGTCCTTCGTTTCGGTGTCATCTTTTTAGCCGCTTTTTATTTAATTGTCTTAATGGCAGGAGAACAAGCGGCCGCACGGCTAGTTTTATTGGGAAGTGTCCTTGGGATCGGCTATGGTTTTTACTGGCTTGCTTTTAACGTACTCACCTTTGAGATCACCGAGCCTGAAACAAGAGATTTCTTTAATGGATTTCTTGGGGTGCTTTCCTCAACTGCCGGCATGATCGGTCCGCTCATTGCGGGGATTGTCATTTCTCAGTTAACGGATGATACAGGCTACACCGTCATTTTCACATTATCGCTCTTTTTGTTTTCACTAGCGGTTGTGATGAGCTTTTTCCTCAAAAGAAGGCAGTCAAAAGGCAAATTTATGATCAAACAAATTTGGAAAGAACGTCATGCAGATGAGAATTGGCGTAGGATTACAACAGCTCACTTTTTTCAAGGGCTTCGTGAAGGGGTCTTTGTCTTCTTAATCAGTGTCTTTGTGTTTATTGCAACAAACAGTGAGCTTGCTCTCGGGACGTTTGGTTTAGTGAATTCAGGTGTTGCCTTTTTTACTTATTTCTTCGCTACACGTTTGATTAAGAAAAAGTGGCGGAAGAAGGCCATCATGCTTGGCGGGCTGATTTTATACGGCGCCTTGTTTTTAATCGTTTTCCACTTGTCCTATGTATCACTTCTGATGTATGCGGTAGCCATTGCAATAGGATATCCGCTCCTGCTTGTTCCTTATGTATCCTTAACATATGATGTTATCGGCCATGCAAGGTACGCCAGAAAGGCCCGAATTGAATATATTGTGGTCAGAGAGCTATTTTTAAATGCCGGCCGTATTTGTTCGATTGTTTTGTTCCTGCTGTCTGTCACCTTACTAGGTGATGAGCTCGGAATCCCTGCATCACTTGTTGTGCTCGGAGCGGGGCACACCCTCATTTATTACTTTGTAAAAGATATTCATTTGAAAGAAAAAACAGCTGATATGAAAGAGGCTGACGGTCAAAAGCCAGTTTCTCAAACGAACCTTATTAAGGGAGAAAGGTAAAATTTCTTACCTATGGAACATCAAATTTCTAGATAAATGATAGAAAAACCGCTAAAATGATGATGGCACCTTTTATAGACAAAAAGGGGTGCCATTTCTTTCTTGATAGAAAAGGTGATGTGATGAGAAACAAGAAAAACAAAAAAGACGCGAAGGAAGGGCGCAAAACACTTCCGATCCGGCTGAATTTATTATTTTTAGCTGCCTTTATTATTTTTACCGGCGTTGTCGTTAGACTCGGGTTTGTGCAAATTGTCAATGGAGAAGATTATAAAAAGCAGGCAGAAAAACAAGAGGATGTGAATGTCAGCTCATCTGCTCCGCGCGGAAAAATTTATGATCGAAACTACAATACGATTGTCAGCAATAAAGCGCTGAATGCCATTACATATACGAGAACCTCGACGACTTCACAAGAAGAGCGGCTCAAAGTGGCATCAAAATTAGCGGATATGATTCATGTGAGTACGAAAAAAATCACAGATCGTGACAAAAAAGATTTCTGGATCTTAACGCATCCGAATGAAGCGAAAAAGCTTGTTCAAAAAGAATCAGAATTAAAGGGTGACGATAAGGTCTCTGATGATAAACTATATGAGCTTCAGCTAAAACGCATCACAGACAAGGAATTAAATCAACTGACGAAAAAAGATTTACAAGTGCTTGCCATTAAAAGGCAGATGGATGGAGGCTATGCACTTACACCTCAATTTATTAAAAATGAAGATGTAAAGCCAAGCGAAATTGCTTACGTCTCTGAGCATTTGGACGAGCTGCCAGGTGTTGATGTGACGACAGACTGGTCACGCAGCTATCCGTATAAAGGAC
This sequence comes from Bacillus safensis FO-36b, assembly GCF_000691165.1. Lineage (GTDB taxonomy): Bacteria > Bacillota > Bacilli > Bacillales > Bacillaceae > Bacillus > Bacillus safensis. Next base: position 473,539 of record NZ_ASJD01000001.1, read on the forward strand.
TGCTCCGCAGTATGCTCGGCAGTGTGTCTTCGAGTGATGAAGGTCTTCCGCAGTCACTTCTTGAGCATTATCTATCACTCGGCTACAGCCGAAATGACCGTGTAGGAAAAAGCTATCTCGAATATCAATATGAAGATGTCCTGCAGGGCCAAAAGGAAAAAGAACAGAGTACAACTGATAAACAGGGCAATGTCACAAGCTCTAAAGTGTTAACAGAAGGTAAGAGCGGGAAAGACCTTGTGCTTACAATTGATATTCAGCTGCAAAAAGCAGTTGAAAAAATTATTGAAAAGAACTTGAGAAGTGCGAAACAAAGAGGGGGAACTGAGCTTCTTGACCGCGCATTTGTTGTTATGATGGACCCAAGAAATGGAGAGGTTCTCTCTGTTGCGGGTAAGCAGATTTCTAACAAAAACGGAAAATACAAATTCGATGACTACTCATTAGGAACGATGACATCCTCATATGCGATGGGATCAGCCGTAAAAGGGGCCACTGTACTGACTGGATATAAAACAGGTGCTATTCATATTGGAAGTACCCAATACGATGAACCTCTCTATATCGCCCAGTCACCGCCAAAGAAATCCTATCAAAATATGGGACTCATTAATGATTTAACAGCACTAGAGCGTTCATCAAACGTATATATGTTCAAAACCGCAATCGCCATTGGGAAAAGCGAATATCGTAAGAATCAGGCGCTTCCAATTGATCCGAAAGCATTTGATACGTTCCGCTACAATTTCAGTAAATTTGGTCTTGGCGTCAAAACAGGTATTGACCTGCCAAACGAAGCAACGGGCTACAGAGGAACGTCTACACAATCGGGGCTCTTACTTGACTATGCGATTGGACAGTATGATACGTTTACACCGCTGCAAATGGCGCAATACGTTTCAACCATTGCAAACGGCGGGTATCGTTTACGTCCGCAGCTTGTTAAAGAAGTGAGAGAGCCAGATCCTCAGCGAGGCATTGGAGCTGTAACGGAATCCGTCAAACCAGATGTACTGAATAAGCTAGACATGACAAGTGATGAAATCAAGCGTGTCCAGCAAGGCTTCAAGCTTGTGATGCAGAACCCAAGAGGGACAGCCTATTCAAACTTTGGGAACAAAAAGTATAATCCAGCTGGCAAAACAGGAACCGCTCAATCATTCTATGACGGTCCAATTAAAAGCAAGCGCGGTACACCGACGTATAACACAACTCTTGTTGCGTATGCGCCTGCTGATAATCCAGAAGTGGCCATTTCCGTCGTCGTACCATGGGTGTATCAAGACTACAACCAGCGCTATCCAATTACAAATGATATTGGTGAACAAGTATTAGACAAATACTTTGAACTGAAATCAAAACAGGAAAGCAATGATACACAGGCGAAAAACAAAAACAAAATTGAAAATGAAGCAGAAACAAATAACTAGACCTTTCATAGGTAAAAACGCTCACTTTTTGTGGGCGTTTTTTTACGTTTTCTTCAAAAATTTCGATATAAATTGACAAAATTCATAAAAAACGCCGCAATTTCTCTACAAAACTTCGACATTTACAAAACCTTAACATTCCATTTAAACGAAATTAATAAAGAACCTTTAATGTATTACTCGTAGGACAAATTATTCAGGGGGTATTCTTGAAATGAAAAAGAACAAATTATGGCTGCTTACTTTCCTTACTATCGCATTGTTAGCATTCGTCACAGCATGCGGAAACAGCAGCTCAAGCGGAGATTCAAAAGACAGTAAAGGAAATGCTTCATACAAAGATGAGGCATCAGGTTCCATTACCATCTCAGGATCATCTGCGATGCAGCCTTTAGTTCTTGCGGCAGCAGAAAAATTCATGGATAAACATCCAAAAGCCGATATTCAAGTACAAGCCGGCGGTTCAGGAACAGGACTTTCTCAAGTTTCAGAAGGATCTGTACAAATTGGGAACTCAGATGTATTCGCTGAAGAGAAAGACGGAATCGACGCAAAAGCTTTAAAAGACCACAAAGTAGCAGTTGTTGGAATGGCCGCAGCTGTAAACCCTGAAGTGGGTGTCAAAGACATCACAAAGGACGAATTGAAAAAAATCTTCACTGGTAAAATCAAAAACTGGAAAGAGCTTGGCGGGAAAGACCAAAAAATCACGCTTGTCAACAGACCTGATTCTTCAGGAACTCGTGCAACATTTGTGAAATATGCACTTGACGGTGCAACACCTGCAGAAGGAATTACAGAAGATTCTTCAAACACAGTGAAAAAGCTGATTGCAGAAACACCAGGTGCGATTGGATACCTAGCATTCTCTTATTTAACAGATGACAAAATTACACCGCTCAGCATTGATGGTGTGAAACCAGAAGAAAGCAATGTAGAAAGCGGTAAATATACAATTTGGGCATACGAGCACTCTTATACAAAAGGTGAGCCGGAAGGTCTAGCAAAACAATTCTTAGATTACCTTATGAGTGACGAAGTACAAAAAGAAATCGTCAAAGACCAAGGCTACATCTCAGTCTCTAATATGAAAGTAGAAAGAGACGCAACAGGCAAACAATCAGATAAGTAAGAGGTCTTGAATTGCTGATGAAGGAAAAGTGGAGCATTTCACTTTTCCTTTTATGACATTCATAGGAGTGTAGAAAAAGATGAAGCAGATAGAACATACAGAAGCGAGCGATCGGCTGATCAGCTCGAAGAAAAATAGGCAAATGGATGAAGTAAGAGGAAGTATTTTGGTGAAATTCTGCGCATTCTTAATGATTGCAGTATCCATCGCCATCACCATCTTCCTTGGCATTAAGGGTTTACAATCTTTCATCGTAAATGGTGTAAGCCCAATTGAGTTCTTAACCAGTATCAATTGGAACCCAACAGCAGAAAACCCGGAGTACGGCGCATTTCCTTTTATTTTTGGATCGATCGCCGTCACGCTTCTATCGGCACTTATTGCAGCGCCGCTAGGCATCGCAGGAGCGATCTTTATGACAGAAATTGCACCTGCATGGGGCCGGAAAATTCTCCAGCCAGTCATTGAATTGCTTGTAGGGATTCCATCCGTTGTTTACGGATTCATAGGTCTTACAGTATTGGTGCCGTTTATCGGACATTTCAAGTCAAGCGGCTCAGGGCATAGCGTGTTAGCAGGAACGATTGTCCTGTCTATTATGATTCTGCCAACCGTTACATCCATTGCAACTGATGCTATGGCTTCCCTTCCAAAAAGCTTACGTGAGGGATCGTATGCACTTGGCGCTACAAGATGGCAAACGATTAGACGTGTACTTGTACCAGCAGCTCTTCCAACATTAATGACAGCAGTCGTTCTTGGGATGGCAAGAGCATTTGGAGAAGCCCTTGCCGTTCAGATGGTCATTGGAAACACGCGTAATTTACCAGAGAGCATTATGGATACAGCTGGTACATTAACAACCATTATTACGTTAAACATGGGTCACACAACGTATGGAAGTGTTGAAAACAATACACTTTGGTCAATGGGGCTTGTCCTTCTAGTTGTATCGTTTATGTTCATTCTCATTATCAGATACTTGTCGTCTAGGAGGAAGATTTAATGAATAGCAAAATGACCGATCGTTTTGCCACGTTTGTTTTTGGATTATGTGCTGCCATTATTACAGCGATCCTAGTTGGTTTGTTTTCTTATATCATCTTCAACGGTGCAAAAGAATTAAATTTCGACTTTTTGACAACCCGCTCAAGTGCAATTGGCTCTGGCGGCGGTATTAGGGATCAGCTGTTTAACTCGTTTTACATTTTGTTTATTACAATGCTGATCACAGTACCACTTGGTGTCGGCGGCGGAGTGTACATGGCTGAATATGCGCCTCAAAACAAAGTCACTGATTTTATTCGCACATGTATTGAAGTGCTGTCTTCACTTCCTTCTATTGTCATTGGTATGTTTGGTTTACTCATGTTTGTCAATTTAACAGGCTGGGGCTATACGATCATCGGAGGAGCTCTTGCGCTCACGGTGTTTAACCTGCCAGTGATGGTGAGGGTGACAGAAGACGCGCTTCGCTCTGTACCGAAGGATCAAAAGGAAGCATCACTAGCGCTTGGTGTGACGAAATGGCATACAGTGAAGACGGTCCTGATTCCAGGAGCGATTCCTTCTATTATTACCGGTGCGATTTTAGCATCAGGAAGAGTCTTCGGGGAGGCAGCAGCGCTTCTTTTCACAGCAGGCCTCACCACACCGCGTCTTGATTTTACAAACTGGAGTCCATTTTCTGATACGTCACCGCTGAATATTTTTAGACCGGCAGAAACATTAGCCGTTCATATATGGAACGTCAATACACAAGGAATCATTCCAGATGCAGAGGCCATTGCAAATGGTGCATCAGCCGTACTTGTGCTTTCAGTTTTAGTATTCAACTTAGCAGCTAGATGGCTTGGTTCATTTATTCATAAAAAGCTTACGTCAAAATAATGTGAGAGAGGTGTGAAGGGGATATGGTTCAAATGCTAGCAGAAAAAAAAGAGATTGCAGCAAAAAAGGCTCCACTTCAAGCGGAACAGATTTTACAGGTGCAGGATTTAAGCATTTATTATGGTGAAAAAAGAGCAGTCAATCACATTTCATTTGAAATTGAGAAGAACGCAATTACCGCATTAATCGGCCCATCTGGCTGCGGGAAATCAACCTTTTTACGCAGCATTAACCGCATGAACGACTTGATCCCAGGTGCGAGAAGTGAAGGGGCGATCATGTACGAAGGGCTCAATATTTTGGATGACCGCATTAATGTGGTGAATTTACGAAGAGAAATCGGCATGGTTTTCCAAAAACCAAACCCATTTCCTAAATCGATCTACAATAACATTACCCATGCGTTAAAGTATGCGGGGGAAAAAAGAAAATCAGTGCTTGATGATGCGGTAGAGGAAAGCTTAACAAAAGCAGCGCTTTGGGATGAGGTCAAAGATCGTCTGCACCGCTCGGCTTTGTCATTATCCGGTGGTCAGCAGCAGCGCCTTTGTATTGCGCGTACACTTGCGATGAAGCCCAGCGTTCTTTTATTAGATGAACCCGCTTCTGCCCTAGACCCGATTTCAAATGCAAAAATTGAAGAGTTATTATCAGAGTTGAAAAATGATTATTCGATCGTCATTGTGACACACAACATGCAGCAAGCGTTACGTGTATCTGATCATACAGCTTTTTTCCTGAACGGTGATCTAGTAGAATATGATGCCACTGAACGTATCTTTACACGTCCTGCGCAGCAAAAAACAGAAGACTATATCAATGGTCGATTTGGATAAGGCGGGTGGATTTTGATGAATGCAATAGCTACTGAAACAGCCAAAAAAGAAGTGTTTCGTGTGAATGATATGAACCTTTGGTACGGACAGCATCACGCACTGAAGCATATTGATTTAGACATTAGAGAGCATGAAGTCACAGCAATTATCGGTCCGTCCGGCTGCGGGAAGTCAACGTTTATCAAGACCTTAAATCTTATGGTCAAAACAGTGCCAGGTGTGAAAATCACTGGAGATATGATGTATAACGGCGACAATATTTTAAAAGGCCGCGTTGATCTAGTGGAACTGCGTAAAAACGTCGGGATGGTCTTTCAAAAAGGGAACCCATTCCCTCAGTCAATCTTTGATAATGTCGTCTACGGACCAAGAATTCATGGCGTGAAGAGCAAGCAGCAATTGAAAGAAATCGCTGAAAAAGCGCTTCGTGATGTTGCCCTTTGGGATGAAGTGAAAGATCGTTTAAGTGCGCCTGCATTAGGTCTTTCCGGCGGTCAGCAGCAGCGTCTTTGTATCGCAAGAGCTATTGCCACAAGCCCAGATATTTTACTAATGGATGAACCAACATCAGCGCTTGATCCTGTCTCAACATTAAAGATTGAAGAATTGATTATGAAATTAAAAGAGAAATACACGATTGCCATTGTGACGCATAACATGCAGCAAGCGGCGAGGGTATCAGATAGAACAGCCTTCTTTTTAATGGGAGAGCTTGTTGAGGTCAATGATACGAATGTGATGTTCTCTGAGCCAAATGATCAAAGAACAAATGATTATATATCTGGTCGATTTGGATAACAAAAACCCCCTGGAGGTCAGCGCCGCCAGGGGGTTTTTATTGTTATTTTGTTAAGGCTTTGACGATTTGTTTAAACGTCATCCCTGTTTTTAAATTGAACTTGCCTGCACGAATTTCTTTATGGTAGCCGGCGTCAATCACGTAATCATTAAAATCTTTAGACGAGTTGATGATTCCGTCCTTTTCAAGCATGTCTGAAACATCACTTGTGCTCATCCCGTTTTTAATAACAAATTTGACCGATTTGCCTTTAGGCTTGTCTGATGTTTCTTTATCATTTTTAGAATCGCCGTCTTCATTTGCCTTCAGTGCTTTTTCTTTATAATCAAGAAGCTGCTGATATGTTTCACGGCTGACGGAGACTTCTTTTTTAGAGTCTAAATAGTTTTTCACATCAGTGTCTGTTACTTTCGCTGCGAGCGTTTCTTTTGTGGCTGTATCAGCCGCAGCTTCATCTTTTCCAGTGAGGAAAAAAACGATCGCCAGAACACCAGTTGCAAGAATCATACCTGCCGCAAACGTTTGGATGCTTTTTTTCGTCATACAAGCACCTTCTCGTTGTCTTTAATGATCATGTTGACTTCATCTACAGATACATGCTCAGCGCGCGCAATGGCCTCAGGAGACATGCCATTTTGATGCTTTGAAATGATTTGTCTTGCGATAGATGGATCAATTTCTGAATGTTTGCGGACGACAATGTTTGTTTCAAGCAATTCTTCTTCAAGAACCTTCATTTTCTTTTTCAGTTTATAGATTTCTTGCATTGCAGATAGTTGAAGTGTTTCAAGTTCCTGCTCGACTTCTTTAATCGGCTCTCTTTGAAAATATGAGAATGCGATCAGTACGATACTGACAACAAGCAATCCGATAATTGCAATTTCCATGTTTCATCACCTTTTATTCATATTTTAATGCTGAAAGCCATAAAAGGCTTTCATGATTGTTTCAGACAGTTTTCGACCCTTCTTTTTTATACCATAAAAAAGCTAGTTTCAAAAGGAATTGCTGAAAAAATCACCTTTTTTTCATCTTTTTTCTTTTTATATGAAAAACGAGTATGAAAATCTTGCTCGCTGTCAAAATAAAAGAGGGTTCCTCATGTATACAGTACGACAAAGATTGAGGTTTTATAGGGGAGCAGGCCATTTTTCATGAAATGACCGTGTGATATGGATCAGAACGCGGACGGGATTGACTGAAATTCAAATTGGTGAAAAAACATTCTAGCATTCCTAAGCTAGAAGTGGTATTATAGTTAGGTCTGAATGTGAATTGATTTTAGTTTGGAGGGAAAAACATGCGCGTAAATATTACTCTAGCTTGCACTGAATGCGGTGAGCGTAACTATATTACTAAAAAGAATAAGCGAAACAATCCAGATCGCGTTGAATTCAAAAAGTATTGCTCACGTGATAAAAAACAAACTTTACATCGTGAAACAAAGTAAGCAGCAGGGAATTTTCCTGCTGTTTTTTTATGATGGGAGATGATCTGTGTGAAAAAAGAGCTTCGTCTTCAAACATTAGCCAAGCTGGACCAGATGAGTGCCGAGGAATTCAAGCGAAGCACCGCTTTACTTCATGAGCACTTGTTTCAACTGTCAGCATGGAAACAAGCGGATACGATTGCACTCACCATGTCTAGAGGAAAAGAGGTACCAACAATGCCTCTAATTGAAAAAGCATGGCAGGAGGGGAAAACAGTATGTGTACCCACCTGTTTTCCGGAAACAAAAGAGATGACGTTTTATGAATATACACCGGAAACGAAAATGATATCCCGCTACTTTGGGCTAATAGAGCCAGACCCTCTGGCGTCGGCTGCTGCATCTAAAGAATCAATCGATTTGATCATTGTGCCTGGTGTGTGCTTCGATCGACAAGGCTACCGTATCGGATATGGGGGCGGCTATTATGACCGCTACTTAGCTGACTATCACGGCGAAACGCTTGCCCTTTGCTTGACAGTACAGCAAACTGAGCATATTCCGGCTGAAACGCACGACATCCCGGTCTCAATCATGGTCAGTGAGAAAGGTACCATATATCCAAAATAAAAGTCCGCTGCTTATACATATGAACGGGCTTTTTGTGTTGAGCGAAGGTCTTGTTTGTGATCAAAAGTCACAAGAAAGATAGCAATCAACATTCTTCATTAAAAGGCATTTTAGCTGACGGGGGATATGTTTTGAAAAAATTTCGTGGAAAGAAAAGATACTTCCGTCATATGTGGGAGGAAGTAAATACTTGTGACTTAAAACTTGATCGTGATTCATGGTTTTATTTTTGGCTTACGCACCCTGATTTTTTTGGAGTCGGGGGAAATAGCTTAAAAATAAGAAGAGAGCATATCAAAGCTCATATCGCTTTATATTATAGGCTGCTAAAACAGCTAGAAGGCTTTGAAAAGCCATACCAAACTTGGATTTGTATTCACGAACATGACCCTGGTTTAGACGCTGTATATGTTTATACACCAAATCCATACGACAGTTACTTTACGCACAAGGTGGAGGAGTTAGAGCAGAATTGTAAGCTGCCTCATACTTTCATGGATTTAATCGACCTTCATCAATTTGACGTTTCTTATGATCAATCAGAGTGCGGAGAGGTCTATTATATTCAATCAAAAGAGCAAGGGATTAGATTGTGAAGGCCTGCTTATGAAAGGGACCTTTTAAGCGATAAAAACGATAGTTCATGCATAAACAAATCCTATTTAAGCCACGATACGAACATAGGAGGGAATATGATGAATAAAATGATTTGGAGCATTGTGTTCACACTATTTGCATTCGTTCTCGTGCAAAATCGTTATCGGCTCATGAATTTGGTTTTAGGCCAAAATCAAGTCCGACACTTTTTGATTAAATGGCTGATGAAAATCCCATATTTTCGGACGAAATTTATTCGCCAAGCATTCTAATCCCGCAAAAGCCGGGATTTTTTTGTTTAGAAATGCGGATAAGAACGATTCTTGCTATAATAATGTAAAAAATGGAGCGCGAATGTATGATTGTCATAGATAGTTTATTTTGGCGAGTTGTTGATGAACTAAGACAAAAAGGATACGAGATGATTCAAAGTCCGTACCCGGAAGATGAAATATTTTTTGAAGCACCACGAAACTCAGGTTATGATCTTATCCGTCTATATAGAAAAGATGTGAATTTCAGGCAGGAGATCGTTCGAGATATCGAGGAGCAAACATATCGGATCAATCAGCTGAGAGAAGCTATGCGTAAACGATCTCTTCATCTCCTGCAGCTGCAATTTACATCTAATGTTCCAGTAGATGATTGGGAAGACCTAAACGGTCAGCCGCAAAAAGAGAATAAGGTGACAGTTACTCCTGTATTACTCAATGCAGACACGCTTCAAAACGATGTAAACGAACTGCAAAAATGGCTGAATACATCGCTTGCAGTAAATGTAGAAGAAGCGAAGGAAGATACAGCTGAGGATGCCATGCAGCTGAAAAGGAACGTGCTTCAGGCATTTGATGATCAGGAAAAGCAGCGAGAACGAGAACGGGCCGTGTTTCAAAATGGCAGACCCATTTTTACCTACTTGCTGATCGCTGTCCAAGTGGTGATGTTTCTTTTGCTTGAGCTGTCAGGCGGAAGTACCAATACCGCAACTTTAACAGCATTTGGTGCTAAAAATAATGTGCTGATCTTAGAGGGTGAATGGTGGCGCCTGATGACACCAATGTTTTTACATATTGGCTTGACGCACTTACTCTTTAATACTTTTGCTCTTTGGTCCGTTGGAGCGGCTGTTGAGAGAATTTATGGGTCGGGAAGATTTTTGCTCATCTATTTCATTTCCGGCATTTTTGGCTCCATAGCGAGCTTTGTGTTTAATACGGCAATTGCAGCCGGCGCATCTGGCGCGATCTTTGGCTGCTTAGGCGCACTGTTATATTTAGCCATCTCAAATCGAAAGCTTTTCTTTCGGACGATGGGGACAAATATTATTGTCATTATCCTCATTAACCTAGGAATAGGCTTCACTGTATCAGGTATTGATAACGCAGGGCATCTTGGCGGCCTGGTTGGCGGTTTTTTCACCGCATTAGCTGTCCGTCTGCCTAAACAGATCCAGCCTGTCAAAATGCTTCTTGCGAGTGCTGCTCTGCTCTTTATTGGCGGTTTTGGATTGTATACAGGGTTTCATTCTGACAATCAAAAGGAAGCAGCGGCAGCAAGTGAGGCAGCAAGTTTATTTGATGAGAAAAAGTACAGCGAAGCAAGTGAACGACTAGAGGAATATGTGCACGATAAAGATGCATCAGCTGAGGCACTTCATATCTATGCACTATCGGAAGCGCAGCAGGGCCGACTTGATAAGGCTATTCAATTTTTACAAAAGTCGCTTGAAAAAGATCCAGATGATCCAAATAAACTGTATCATTTATCGCTTTTATACGTAGAAAAAGGAGAGACAGCGAAAGCAGAGGATCTATTAGCGAAAGCGTTAAAACAAGATCCTCAAAATGATCAATTTTTAAAGCTGAAACAATATATCGAAAATAGTCAAACACGTTGAATGACTTGACTGAAAGCGCATTTATGAATACGCTTATCCTAACTGTTGATGAGAAGAAATGGTGGAAACAATGAAAACGTTATATGATGTACAGCAGCTGCTCATGAGATTTGGAAATTATGTGTATTTCGGAGATCGTGAAGTAGAATTAGAATTTATGGCAGACGAATTGAAGGAAATGTATACATCAGGCATCATTGACCGGACCGAATGGTCAAACGCAATGACGATTCTTCAAATGGAGCTAGCCAAATTAAATCGAAAAACAATGTGAAGGTGGAGGACATATGACAGGGGATTGGTTTGTAGGTATTGATCTTGGCGGTACGACAATTAAGCTTGCGTTCATTAATCTATATGGTGAAATTCAGCATAAGTGGGAGATTCCTACTGATAAATCCGGGCAGACGATCACAGTCGATATTGCCAAATCAATTGACCATAAACTGGTTGAGATCAGTATGCCGAAATCAGCACTTATTGGGATCGGAATGGGTGCACCTGGACCTGTAGATAAAGTATCTGGCATCGTCTATAAAACAACGAATCTGGGCTGGACAAACTACCCCTTGAAAGATCACCTAGAGGCAGAGACGGGACTTCCATCTGTCATTGAAAATGATGCGAATATTGCTGCACTCGGTGAAATGTGGAAGGGGGCAGGCGATGGCGCAAAAAATATCCTGATGGTCACACTTGGAACAGGGGTTGGCGGCGGCATCATCGTCAACGGTGAAGTTGTTCAAGGGGAAACAGGAGCTGGCGGAGAAATTGGCCATATTTGTGCTGTTCCATTTCAAGGTGCACCGTGTAACTGCGGAAGAACAGGCTGTATTGAAACGATCGCATCTGCAACTGGCATCGTCCGGATTGCAAAGGATAAATTAGAAACCGAGCAGCATACATCTTCACTTGGCAAGCTCGCTTCGCTATCGGCAAAGAATGTATTTGAAGCGGCAGAAAATGGAGATGATCTTGCAATGCGTGTCGTAGAAGAAGTGACGACACATCTTGGACTTGTCCTAGCGAATCTTGCTAGTGCTTTAAACCCAACAAAAATTGTGATTGGCGGCGGTGTTTCAAAAGCAGGTGAGCTTCTTCGCAGTAAAGTAGAGCGCATTGTGAAACAACATGCTTTCCCGCCTTGCGCTGACGATGTTGAAGTGGTAATTGCATCACTCGGAAACGATGCGGGTGTTATCGGCGGGGCATGGATGGCAAAAACCAAATGGCTGTCTTGAACAAAAAAGTCATAATGATGTCATTTTTATTAAAAAAAGCGATAGATAGGCATGAAATTGGATGTTTAGCATATTCATAAGTTTGTCATGAGGAAAAAGACATTGATTTTCCATCATATACAGGATAAGATATACTTTAGTTATTTTTCTAGAAGCACCAATAATTAGGGTATATCCAGAGCCTGGGTGCGCGCTTAGCATAAGGAGGTTACAATGCGAAAGAATAGATTAAAGGCGATTTCATTTTTACTGATTGCGACATTGCTGATGTGGGTCAAAACCTATGTTATCTATAAATCTAGCTTCAATATTAAAATTGAAAATTTCATGCAGGAGTTTATCCTGTTTATTAATCCGCTTAGCTTTCTCTTGTTTATCTTCGGTATCGGTTTATTTTTCAAAGAAAAAAACCGCAATCGATATATCATCGTGACAAGCTTTATCCTAACATTCGTTTTGTTAGCCAACATTGTGTTTTATCGATTCTATAGTGATTTTCTAACCATCCCCGTCCTATTTCAAACAAACAATATGGGTGACCTCGGGTCAAGTATTACCTCTTTAATTGAACCAGTCGATTTACTGATGTTTGTTGATATCATCATTTTAATTTGGCTCTATAAAAAACAGCCTTCCTTTAGAACAGATGTCACAATTTCACGAAAAGAACGAGCGGCCTATTACTTATTTGTGGCAGCTACATTCTTCTTTAACCTTGGTTTAGCTGAAACAGAACGACCAGAACTCCTTACTCGCTCATTTGACCGTGAGATGCTGGTGAAAAATATCAGCTTATATAACTTCCATATTTATGATGGGGTATTGCAATCGAAGCAGTCCGCCCAACGAGCTCTTGCTGACAGTAATAGCTTAACTGAAATTGAAAACTATGTAAGCGCAAATCAAACGGACCGTAATGAAAAGACATTTGGTCAAGCAAAAGGACGAAATGTCATTCTTGTATCACTTGAATCTACACAGAGTTTCGTGATCAATGAAAAATTAAACGGGAAAGAAATTACTCCGTTTTTAAACAAATTGATCAAGAAGAGCTATAACTTTACTAATTTTTATCACCAAACAGGTCAAGGGAAAACATCTGATTCAGAGTTTATTGTAGATAATTCACTTTATCCACTTGGAAGAGGGGCTGTGTTCTTCACAAATCCAAGCAATGAGTTTACAGCGACACCTGAGCTGTTAAAGGATGAGGGCTACCACTCTTCTGTTATTCATGCGAATAACAAAAGCTTCTGGAACCGTGACCTTATCTACGATAGCTTTGGCTACGATAAGTTCTTTGATATTAAATCATTTGATGTGAATGAAGAAAACTCAGTTGGCTGGGGACTGAAAGATGGTCCGTTCTTTGAGCAGTCCGCTGAATTAATGAAATCGATCCCGCAGCCTTTCTATACGAGATTGATTACATTAACGAACCATTTCCCTTTTGATTTAGATGAAGAAGATAAGCTCATTGATGAATATGATTCAAAAAGCAAAACGCTGAACAAGTACTTCCCTACAGTGCGTTATCAAGATGAAGCCCTTAAGCTTTTCTTTAAAAAGATGAAGGAAGCTGGGTTATACGATAACTCCATTTTTGTTTTGTATGGGGATCACTACGGAATTTCTGAAAACCATAACGAAGCCATGGGACAATTTTTAAATAAAGAGATTACGCCATTTGAAGAAGTACAGCTTCAAAAAGTCCCGTTTGTTGTACACATTCCAGGGGTGACAGATCAACATCCAAAAGAAATTGATACGGTAGGCGGTCAGGTCGATATCCGCCCAACTGTACTCAATCTTCTAGGGATTGATACAAGTAAACAAATTCAATTTGGTCATGACCTTTTATCGAAAGATAAGAATGACTTTACAGTACTCCGTGATGGAAGCTTTATTACGAAGGACAGCATTTTTACAGATGGTGTTTGCTACAATAAAGAGACAGGCGAGCCAGCAGATGATAAAAACGTCTGTCAGTCTTATGAAGAGAAGGCGAAGCAGGAGCTTCAGTTCTCTGATCAAATCATCTACGGGGATCTCCTTAGATTTTATGATCGAAACAGCCCGGACCATTCACCATCCAAAAAAGAAGATGAAACGGAGCTGAAAAAGGCGTCCTAATAGATGAAAAAACCTCTGCTATTTTAGAAGCAGGGGTTTTCTTTTTTTGCCTTTCGGCTCATATAGTATGAGAGGAGGGATGTAAATGAAGACAACGTCGTTTGGAAAAATTGAATGGCAGCTGGATGAAGCAGGGAGGGATGCTGTGGCAAAGCAGCTTGGTATTGGCAAAGCTGCTTTTCATTTATCTAATCAATCAAGCACTGATAACCTTCTTTTACCGGGATATAGACTTCCAGAAGGAGTCCATGTATTTGATTCGATAGGTGATGTGCAGAGATTTATTGCACCTTACAGACTGCAGCAATCCGATGATTGGATTAATGGAACATTTGAATATGATAGCGCTCGATTAGAAGAAGAGCTGAGCCGCTTGAAAGCCGTATTTCCTTTTCTTCATATCAGCGTCATTGGCCATTCAGTGCTTGATACACCTATTTATGAGATCCGAACAGAGCCTGTTCAGCATTTACATTCTATTCATCTCAATGCCTCATTTCATGCAAATGAATGGATTACGACGTCTGTTTTATTAAAATGGTTGAAATCGCTTTGCTTAGCAGCGTCTGACCCAGTGCAGGCAAGACATTATGAAGCGGTTCATATCCTGCAGACCACCGCTTTATCCATCGTGCCAATGGTCAATCCAGATGGAGTGGATTTGGTTCGTAATGGACCGGAGTCACTAGGTCTTCATCGTGAAGAATTCACACTGCTAAACGGTGGATATACTGATTACCGGGAATGGAAAGCAAATATTCGAGGGGTGGATTTAAACAATCAATTCCCTGCTTATTGGGAAATCGAGTATTATCGTCATCAGTCGAAAGCACCGTCCTACCGGGATTATCCTGGGCGCGAGCCATTAACAGAACCAGAAGCGAAAGCGATGGCCAATCTTGCGTTGCGAAAACGATTTGACCGGCTGATCGCCCTTCATACACAAGGAGAAGAGATCTATTGGGGGTTTCTTGGCCATGAGCCAGCCATCTCAAAAGAAACGGTCAAACGATTCGAACTAGTGAGCGGCTACAAACCGATCCAATATCTCGACAGCTATGCAGGCTATCGCGATTGGTTTATTTATCAATTTCATAATGAGGGCTATACAGTCGAGCTTGGTCTAGGGAAAAATCCTCTTTCCATGGTTCAATTTGATTCGATCTATGAAAAAACAAAGCGGCTTTTGTGGGAAGCGTGTAAGTGTTAAAAGCACCTGTCTGGTGCTTTTTCATATTCTGAGAAACAATCAATTGCTTATGGTCAATAAAAACAATGTTGAAGCAATTGACGAAGGTCTCCTTGTAAGCTATTGTGAAAGATATGGATGTAAAAAAAAGGATATGATTTAGGGAGATGTCGACTATTGAGTGCGCAAAGCCTGTGGAAAAGAAATTTTACTTATTTATTTGTTTCTAAAATGTGCAAAATTACGGCTGATAGTTTATCTTTCAACACCATCTTGTGGCTTTTAGTACTAGGAGGGAAAGGGGCCATAGGGACAGCTTTTTTTATTGCGGTCAGCTTTGTCCCTCAAGCGATTGTTGGGCCATTTATTACGCCCATGATGAAGCCGCATCAATTGAAATTCTGGATGTGCTTTGCTGATTTAACAAGAGCAGCGATTATCCTTGTAATTGTGGTTAGTTACTTTTATGGTTTCACACCATTAGTCCTCATCATTGGCTGTATGCTGCTGCATTCGGCGACAGGAGGTTCCTATGAACCGGCATCTGTATCGATTATTCCAAAGCTTGTCCATGAGGACTTCATACAAAAAGCGAATGCAACCATCCAATCAGCAAGTCATGTAGTAAGACTTGTGACGGTCACGATTTGTGGTGTCATGATTGCATTTGTAGGCGTAGGTTATACAATGCTTGTGATCATTCCTCTTTACCTTTTGTCCGCTTTATTGGTGTTCATGATTTCATATCAAACAGACGTCATCATCGATAAAGCCAAAAAAGGATTATCTTACGGCAAAAGATTAATTCGAGGTTTTTCACTTGTTAGAAGCCACCATATTTTGTTTCCATTAGCGATTTTTTGTGTCTGCTCAAACTTTGCTGCGGCACCATGGGAAGCATTGTCTGTTATTTATTTAACGGAAGACTTACATAGTGGACCGGTCGTCTATTCATTCATCAAAGTCACAACTGCACTAGGCGCATTTTTGATGGGGTTTGTTTTGACAAAGATAAAAGTGAATCGGTATGGATTGCTGTTTATAGGCGCTGGGATCGTTGATGGAATCGCCTTCTTCATCACAGGTATGAACGCATTGTTGCCTCTTGTGTTTATATCAGCTTTTGCTTTAGGAGCAGCAATTAGTGCAGTTAACGTACCCGAACATACGATGATTCAATTGTCAGTAAAGGCAGAGGATCAGCCGCAAGTGTATGCGATCATCAACATGATTTCCTACTTAATGATTCCGTTAGGCGCCCTCCTTGGCGGCTATATGGCAACAATATTTGGATCTGGGTATGTCATTGCGGCCGGCGGCATCATTGAAGCTGTTTCAGGTATATGCCTGCTTCTGTTTACAAAGATCGGGAAGGTAGAGAGAGCGGATTTGACGATAGAACGAGACAAACCTGCCGTAAACGCAACGTAAGCATGGCATGATTGAATGAGGATAGGTTACAATGAGGACGAGAAAACATGAGAATTTAATGGAAAGGAGAAAAATTATGGCTATAGCAGACGTCACCATCATTCCGATAGGCACTGAAACACCAAGTGTCAGTGCTTATGTAGCAGATGTACAAAGAATTTTAGAAGGCTTTCAACAAGAAGGGAAAATCAAATTTCAATTAACACCGATGAATACGTTAATTGAAGGCGAATTATCCGTTTTATTTGAGGTCATTCAGCGCATTCATGAAGCCCCTTTTGAAAAGGGATTGCACCGAGTAGCGACCAATATTCGCATCGATGACAGACGGGATCAAACCACAACACTTACAAGCAAATTAGAAAGCGTGAATAAGCATTTAAATCAATAAAAAAGCCTGCTATAAGCAGGCTTTTAATGTGCAGTTGGATAACCGCTATAGATGATGGTCATGACAGTGAACCATCCAAAAACCAAAAATGTAGCGCCTGCAAAAGCGATGGCAAGTACGTTCACTTTTTTTAGTGAGCGATAGATGCCGAGCGCAGCTAAAATCGTGACTAGACCAAAAATAATGACGAGCATCATGTGAAAGTCCCCCTTTGTCATCAATCCCCTTGATTTCCTTTCTTTTCATTTTAACCGTTTTCATAAAGCTTGTCGAGTAGATTCCAGTTGACGATTGTTTGAATTTTTATTGAATAGCCTTCATAATAAAAAAGAATGAATAAAGTAGGTGATGAAAATGAATTGGAGAAGAATGCCACTAGGCTATGTACAAGCGAACGCATATATTTGGAAAAATGAGCAGGGAGAATGCTTAATTTTTGATCCAGGCGGTGAAGCGCAAAAGCTGATTTCCTATGTAAAAGAAAAACAGCTTACACCGCTTGCTGTCTTATTGACACATGCTCATTTTGATCATATTGGCGCGGCAGATGAGGTGCGCGAAGAGTGGGGAGTGCCGCTGTATGTACACGAAAATGAAAAAGAATGGCTCACGAACGCTGAATTAAACGGTTCAGCTCGATTGATTGGGAATGGAATTACGGTCAAAGAAGCTGAAAAATTGATTACGTCAGAAGGAACGCTTCAAATTGGGTCGTTTACATTAGAAATGTTCCATACACCAGGGCATTCACCTGGCAGTGTGTCTTACTATTCGGCGGAAGAGGGATTTGTTATTTCTGGTGACACGCTATTTGAAGGCGGCATCGGAAGAACAGATTTAGTAGGCGGCAGTCAGGAAGTGCTGCTTCAATCAATCCATCATAAATTATTGTCATTGCCAGAATCAACTCTTGTTTTAAGTGGACATGGCGGAGAAACCACTGTGCTGACGGAGCAGGAGCAAAATCCGTTTATTAATGGATTTTCTCTTTAAACGTATGAAAAAAAGCATCTCTTTTTATAGAGATGCTTTTTTCAATTAATGTCCGGTACCGGGAACCATGATGAAAATCGAATAATATGTAAATCCGGCAAAGAAAATCGTCAAGTACGCTCCGAAAATGTAAATATACATTCTTTCGGATAAATTCAAGTAGGATAAAAATACAAAAAGAACGGTTTGACCGAAGAATAGCAGCGATGCATCTTTCATATGTCCTAAATAGAACATGACAGCAAAAATACCCGTCCAAAAGCCAAGAACGCGGAACATGCGATTCATTTCTTTCCCTCCCCTTAAAAACCCCTTTGATTCATATTATAGCTGATCATCACTTGTTATGTAAACATTTACATTTTTGACATCATGTGAACAATTTATTTTGAATGCAGAAAAAATTTTTTTGAAAAAATGATGAAAAAGTGTTTATGCCGAAAAACATGAGGGTACTTACTCCATAAGAGAAAAGGTTAACGACCTAAGGAGGAAGACTAATGAGTGACATTACTTTTTATTCATACCCGAGCTGCACGTCTTGCCGCAAAACAAAACATTGGTTAAAGGCGAATCAAATTGATTTTAAAGAGCGTCACCTTTTCAGAGAAACGCCAACACTAGATGAATTAAAAAAGATTCTTTCTTTAACAACAGAAGGAATGGATGAAATTTTAGCCACACGAAGTCAGGCTTTTAAAAGCTTAAATTTAAATATTAATGACTTAAAAGTAAACGAGGTCTTACAGCTTCTCATTGAAAAACCAAAGCTGCTCCGGAGACCAATCATCATTGATGGGAATAAATTAGTGGTCGGCTATAATCCCGGAGAACTTATGAAAATATCAAAGAAGAAAGCGATTCATCAATCGGTATCCTAATAAAAAACGAAGATCAGCTGAAACAAGCTTCAGCCGTCTTCGTTTTTGTGCTGAACTGGGCTAGCTGGGTTCGAACCAACGATCACGGAGTCAAAGTCCATTGCCTTACCACTTGGCTATAGCCCAATATCAAACGTGTAATGTTATTGTTCACCATCTGCGGTCATTTATACATAAAAGTTGTATGTCACGAGTTTTAGTGAAAAAGGAGCGAAAGAAATAAATGAAAAATGAAAAATCAAAGCAATTATACGAATTTATCCTAAAAGAAGCCCCTGTCATGACCGAAGAATGGCTAAAAACAAGAACAGAAGAAGGCTCATTATATTCTAAACATGCTTCAGAGGAAACGGAAAAGAAGCTGAAGGAACAGAACACAGCGTTTATTCAAACCATTGCAGCCACGCTTGTGACACTGTCTGACAAAGTAGAAAACCATTTGAAAAAGTGGTCTGTTGATATTGCACGTGATCGAGCAGTGCACGAGGTGCCGTTATATGAAATCATTGGACAGTTTAAGATTTTCCGCCACATTTTCTGTTCGAGAATTGAGACATTCACCCAAGAAACAGAGCTTGAAGTGACGCTGCAAGATGTGTGTCAGTGGAATCAGCACTTTCACGCCACATTTGATGACATGATTGAGCGTTTATCAGAAGAATATGACCGCGTGACACTTAGTCAGCTGAATGCACAAAGAGAAATGATTCAAGAGCTAAGTGCCCCAGTTATTCCAGTATCAAAGGAAATTGGGATTTTGCCGCTGATTGGGGAAATCGATACGTACCGGGCCAAAATCATTCTGGAGTCCGTACTAGAACAGGCTTCAAGACTGCGTCTAACACACTTATTTATTGATATTTCTGGTGTTCCCGTTGTTGATACGATGGTGGCTTATCAGCTGTTTAAAGTGGTCGATAGTGCGAAGCTGCTAGGAATTGAGACGATTATTTCAGGCATCCGCCCAGAGATCGCTCAAACTGTAGTGAAACTGGGCATTGATTTCTCAAAAGTAAATACTGAGCATAGCCTTGCAAAAGCGTTAGAAAAAAGAGGATTTCGTATCTTTGAAGAGCAGCCGCAAGAAGCCACATCATGACCAAAAAACCTGTACTTGTAAAAGTCAGGTTTTTTTATATGCTCTTTTTTAAAAAATGATGTAATGCATCGTGAGTTGAGGGTTTTCATCATTGTTTAGTCATTAAAATCATAAATTGCTCTTTTGTCATTCACGTTCCGCCATTCTACAATGTGATCAGAGAAAGGAGTGATCCACTTGTATGGGATTGAATATTTAAGGCAAGAGCTGCTAGAAGAAGCATGCCGCATGAGGGCTTCTGATGTGCATATTGTGCCAAAAGAAAAGGAAGCTTCGGTGTCATTTCGTGTTGATTCAGATTTAATCCAGCAGCGAACCATTGATAAAAAAATCGGAGAGAGGCTTATTGCACATTTTAAGTTTTTATCTTCTATGGATATCGGGGAAAAAAGGAGGCCGCAAAATGGCTCACTAGCTGTGATGCTAAGAAACGGTCAAGTGTTTATTCGGATGTCTACCTTGCCGACAGTGAATGATGAGAGCTTAGTGATTAGAATTTTACCGCAGGATCATGTTCCGAAAATAAAACATCTATCATTATTTCCGAAAGCCTCAGCCAGATTATTATCCTTTTTAAACCACTCGCATGGACTCATTTTATTTACTGGGCCAACAAATTCAGGGAAAACAACAACACTATATTCATTGATTCAGTTTGCAAAAAAGAATTTTAACCGAAATATTATTACCCTTGAAGATCCTGTCGAAACAAGGAATGAAGAAGTGCTGCAGGTTCAAGTGAATGAAAAAGCCGGCATCACGTATGCCGCTGGATTACGCGCTATTTTAAGACATGATCCAGATGTGATTGTGCTAGGAGAAATAAGAGATGCTGAAACGGCGAGAACGGCGATTAGAGCAGCACTGACGGGCCATTTAGTATTGAGTACGCTCCATGCAAAAAATGCAAAAGGAGCCCTTTACCGCATGCTTGAATTTGGTGTCACGATGAATGAACTTGAACAAACCATGGTTGCGATTGCTGCCCAGCGATTAATCGAGCTCACCTGTCCTTTTTGCGGAGAAAGATGTCAGCTTTACTGTAAATTAAATCGACCGATCAGACGAACAAATGTATTTGAGCTGCTGTTCGGAAAAGAGCTTGGTGAGTGTATCAAGGAGGCTAAAGGAGAATATGCTCACTCGTCATATGAAACACTGCAAAGATTAATTCGTAAAGGAGTGGCACTCGGCTATTTATCAAAAAACACTTACCATCGCTGGGTTTATGAAGAAGCGAGCCTCTAAAGTATGGTCTAAAAAGGATCAAGCTGAATGCCTATCAAAACTGGCTCAATTAATTCAGGCTGGATATACATTGATTGAGGCATTAGTGATGGTGAATATCCAATTATCAAAACAACAGCGGCAGCAATTAAAACTAGGTATTCAGTGGCTGCACGAAGGCGAGCCTTTTTATGTAGTGCTGGAGAGACTCCATTTTCAGAGGGAAGTCATCGCTATACTATGTTTTTCTGAGAAGCATGGCAGTCTAGCCCGTGCTTTAGAACAAAGCGCCCGTTTTTTAGAGAAAAAAATCAAACAGTTAGACACGTTTAAACGTATGTTACGTTACCCGCTTTTCCTCATCTTCACGGTTTTGGTCGTGCTGGTACTCGTTCAGCAAATGATCATTCCTCAATTTTCTGTTTTGTACTCATCGATGGATACCCGCATGTCTTGGCTGATTCAAGGGATGTTTGGATTATTTCAATTCCTTCATGCTTTTCTGCTCATCACTAGTTGTCTGTGTATCTGTCTTATTGGATATTATGCTGTTTTTTTTAGGAAAAAGTCGACCCTTGAGAAATTGAGGGTGATGAGCAAGCTGCCTTTTTTATATAAAGGGATGCAGCTGATGCATACGTACCTTTTTTCTCTTCAGCTCAGCGGACTGCTTCAGGCTGGGTTATCGATGTACGAAGGTTTGCAAGCTTTTAAACAGCAAAGCTACCTGCCTTTTCTTCAAGAAATAGGTGAACAAATGATGGAAGAGTTAAGAAAAGGAGAAAGCATGGCCCATCAAGTAAGCGTGTCTCCTTTTTTCGAAAAACATTTTGCAGCCATCATCAAGCATGGTGAAGCCAGTGGAATGCTTGCGAGAGAAATGTACACGTACAGCCAATTTCTATTAGAGAATGCAGAGCTAAAAATTGAAAAATGGATTTCTTGGCTGCAGCCGGTTATTTATGGGGTAACAGCACTTCTTATACTCATCGTGTATTTATCTATTCTTTTACCAATGTATCAACTAATGGAGCAAGTGTAAGAAGGAGGACAGAGTCATGAATGATAAAGGATTTACCCTGTTAGAAATGTTAATAGTCATGCTCGTAATATCCATTCTTTTACTCATTACCATACCGAATATCACACGTCA
The DNA here is from genome assembly GCF_000691165.1 of Bacillus safensis FO-36b. Classification (GTDB taxonomy): domain Bacteria; phylum Bacillota; class Bacilli; order Bacillales; family Bacillaceae; genus Bacillus; species Bacillus safensis. The sequence goes on from NZ_ASJD01000001.1 coordinate 495,917, forward strand.
TCACCAAGCTATTCAGGCAAAGGGCTGTGAAGGGCTTAAATCAATGGTCAGCACACAAGTGATGGCATATGAATTGGAGCATGATGGGAAGACGCCATCTTTAGCTGAATTAGAAAAAGAAGGTTATGTCAAAAAGGGGTTAACTTGTCCTAATGGAAAAGCGATTGTCATTCAAAACGGCAACGTGAAGCATGAATAAATTATTTTTACATGAGAAGGGTTTTACCCTGATTGAACAGCTGTTGATTTTACTTGTTTTATCGATTTTATTGTCGATCATGGGAGGGAAAATCCCAAATATAATAGAGAGCGCTGAAGCCAAAAGACAAGTAAACATCATGAAACAAGATCTTCAATTGGCATCATATACTGCATTTATCAAAAAAACACGTGTACATGTTGGGATCCATCCGCCGCAGGTATCTTATCAGGTAATAGATCAAAAGAGTAACGAAGTCATTGCTTCATATCAACATAAAAAGGGCAGCATCAAAACTTCTACATTCTCGCAAGGTATCTATTTTAATGCAAACGGACATCCAAGCAGCGGTGGATCTCTCATTGTCGAATTTGGCAGTCAATCGTATAAACTCACGATTTATTTAGGAAGCGGGCGAATCCATGTTCAAAAACAATAGAGGATTTAGTACGTTTGAGACACTGTTTGCCTGTCATCTCTTTCTATTTGCTGCTCTAGTGCTCATTCCAGCCTATGAAAAACTCATGATGGGGAAAAAGGAAGTGAGAGCCAAGCTTGATGCATATCAGGTTTTACATGAACAGATGAATGAAGCGTTCATAAATGGGACAACATCTTCCATCAAAAAGAAGAGAGGCGAGATCACGTATGTTTTCAATTGGCGTAAACAGAAGGGATGTGTTTCATACAAAGTACAAAAAAAAGAGACCATATGCTTTCAGCATGTGGAGCGATGACAAAGCTTTTACCCTTTTACAAGCTTTGTGGCAGTTGCAGCTCTTTCTATTTCTTTCTTTTGGCTGTGGGCTGATCTTTTTAGCAGCGGAGAAAGCTCGTCCATTTGAAGACATCAACGGATTTTCCCAAATGGAGTGGAAACAGACTGTTCTGCAATTAGATGAGGAATTAAGTCGTGCCGATGCTGTGAAATCAGTGAAAGATGGAAAAGTGTTAGAGTATATTTCTGATCAAGGGCGAGTGGTAACAATTGAGCCATACCAAGAGATGCTTCGAAAACGAACGGATCAAGCTGGACATCTTCCTTTATTGCATAAGGTGAAAAAATTTCACGTGAGAACGAGTCAGCATAGAGCGATTCTAAAAGTCACAGATGGATCTGGTAAAGTGTATGAAGCCGTTTTTTTCACATATAAAGGAGTGGTTTGTAAATCGTGAAAAGAGAGGAAGGGTTTATCTATCCGCATGTACTTGCGGCGATTTTATTTTTTCTCTTGATCCTAGGGGCGATAACGATGGGGTTTCAAAAAGAACTGAAAAGTGTAGAGCTGACGATTTCTTTTTATAAAAAACAGCAGCTTTTTAGGGTGGGTGTGAGTGAAGCTGCCAGCACAGTAGAACGTATTTGTGCGAAACAGAAAACCCATATTGATACTGAAGAAGGCCGTGTGACACTGAAGCGGATGAAATGCGATCTTAAGAAAAAACTTGTCCTTGTTTTGGTGAAGGTGAAAACAAAAGATGGTTTATCCGATGAGCGTGAACTGATGCTGGATTGGAAGACCGGTGAAATCATAAGATGGGCAAATCCTGATTAGCCAGTGTATAAAATCATCCTCTTCCTGGAAAGACTTGAAGGAAGAAGAGGTGAATGTGCTTGAAAACAAATGACTATGTAAAATATATGACGCAGGAAATCATTAAATATATGAATACACCACGTGACGAACGGAAGGAACACAAACAAGAAAAAATGGAAACGAAACCGCCGTTTTCACAGCGTTTATTTGGGGTTCTGCCGTTTGGCTTCTCCATGATGCTTAAAAAACGCCAGCGCCATCGACGAAAGTAAAAAGCCGCCCAGCAGGCGGTTTTTTTATGCCACTTTAGCTGTATTCCTCCACAACAATCACTTTATTCACCTTATTTGAGTAAGGATTATAGGAAATGGTGACAAACACCCCAAATTCCTTTGTATGGTCTTTTAACGTAATATGATACTGTTTCACAGATTCCTTATCGCGGTGGCGGTCCCATACTTTTTGTTTAAATAATACTTGCGTTAGCGGGTATCTTTTTTTTGCTTCTTTGACTGCCCGCGTTTCCCATTGATCTGCGGCGGCAGTCAAACCTCTCGCATCAACGGGTTTGAACTCTAGCATCATAGGACTCAGCAGTAAACTGAGCATGATTATGATTTTTCCATATTGCACTTAACATCACCTCACCTCTTCATATCCTGACCAAATCCTACATTTTTATGTAAGTTTTAAGAAGTACAAATGTCACACAAAAAAATATTGAATATGGTGAAAAAATGAGAAAATGGGAGAATTTTCTCGTAATGGTTCTTGTTTAAGAACAAAATGGACTAATTTGACGTTTTGGGTTTTATAGGTATTTCCTTATACTGTATATAATCGTTCTTTTTAAAGAACAAAAGTTCAAGGAGTTGAAGGAATGAATGAAACAGTCGCTCTTTGTACTCTTTTGTGCCATTTGTTTGATTTTGACGTCTTCCATCATGACACCAACAAATGCTTCTTTTAACGATGTCGAGCACAAAAACTTTGTCATGAAAACATGTGAAAATTTTGAACAGACAGATCAGCATTGTCAGCCTAAAAAATGGGACCTAAGTCAATTGGAGCTTATCGATCAAACGATGATCGAAGGAACAGTCTGCGCACCTCAAAAACTGAGCATGACACTAAAAAATAGTGGACAGCCTATTGCGCACTCTGAATGGAAGTGGGAATTACATAAAATAGGAAATGATCAGAAGCCATTACAAGATGGTCATATTCTTGAAAAGGGGTCCATAAAGTCCCTGTTGTCGCAAGAAACAGCGACTGTCACGACAGAAAAAGCAAAAACAAATGGAAGCTATGCATTTAAAATCTATTATCCTAAAGGGTTTGGCGCATCTGATCAGGCGTACTTTTGGTCTAAACCGATGGTGCTCTCAAAGTGTCAAGAAAAGGCGTCCTGAATGGAGCTGTCTTTTAAAGTGAAAAAATGATAGGCGAAGGGGAGAAGGGGTTATGAAAAAATGGATGAAGATGTCTGGGAGTATTCTTTATGTGATGGTGTTCACGGTGATGATAGCCTCTATTATTGTCGTGTTGTCATCAAGAACAACAGGAGGAGAACCTCAGATCTTCGGTTATCAATTGAAGCAAGTATTATCAGGTTCGATGGAACCAGAATTTTCAGCTGGGTCACTGATTGTCGTAAAACAGGTCGCCTCACCTGAGACGCTCAAAAAAGGAGATATTATTACGTTTCAAACAAAGCAGGATCAGTCCTTTGTGACCCACCGAATTGTTGGGGTGAAGGGAAAGGGTGCATATAAAGCGTTTGAGACGAAGGGTGACAACAATATGTATCAGGACGGCACGCTGGTAAAAGCGGATCAGGTAACTGCGCAGTATATGGGAGTGAACATTCCTTATGCGGGTAAGCTTCTTTCGTATGCAGGGACATCTGCTGGAACTGCTTTACTCCTTATCATACCAGGTGTCATGCTGCTCGTTTATTCAACCATTCATTTTGTGGGCGCAGCGAAACATCGTAGACACACGGCTGATGTACATATGAAAGAGGAACAAGCTTAAATCGTTTGTAACCTAATCAGGTTTCAATAAAACAATAAATTAGGGGGTTTATTATTCATGGCAATGAAGAAATCAATTCGTTTAGGTGTATTATCAGGGGCTTTAGGTCTTGCATTAATTGGCGGGGGAACATGGGCGGCGTTTAATGATATTGAAAAGGCAAACGCGGTCTACTCAACAGGAGAGCTGGATTTATCTGCTAAAGAGAACTCCGGCGCCATCAACCTTGCGAACTTAAAACCTGGTGATCGGATCAAGAAAGAATTTCATTTTGATAATAAGGGATCATTAGCGATAAACCAAGTGCTGATGAGTCTTGATTATAGCCAGTTTACAGATGGATCTTCCGCGAAGAATGGCGGTAAAAATACAGCTGAAGAATTTCTCAGCCAGTTTCAGGTGAGTGTTCTTACGGTTGGAGCCGAAGGTGGAAATGGTTATCCGAAAAATATTATTTTAGACCATGCAAACCTGCTTGACTTGCATCAATTAACGTCAAAACAGGATCAGACCGCATTTGAAAAGCTTCGTCATGCCGTCGATGAGAAGTTTTTACATGAAAGTGGGAAAATTAATGTAGCAACTGTTGATGGAACAGTGGCTCCAGAGTATGACGGCATTCCAAAGAATCCGTTTGATTACGATAAAGTGGAAATGATCATTGAATTTATCAATGACCAGACGAAGGATAAAGCTGGTCACTATATCCAAAATAAATACCAAGGCGATGCGATTCAAATTGATCTTTCCTTCGAAGCGACTCAGTGGAATGGTTTAACGATCAATCCAAAAAAGCATACGGATGAAAAAGGCTACGTGAAAGAAAACGAAAAAGCACACAGCGAAGATAAAAAATAAAGCCAGTCTTTAGGCTGATATCAAGGTCTGCATAGCAATTGGAGGAGTATGCGCTAAAACGTGCGCTTTACTCCTCTTCTTGCTTTTTTCTCCAGATTTGATAATCTAAAAATTCACGAAATTGCTTTTTCGAAACCCCTGATGTCATTGCATCTCGAACTAGTTTTTCCCATTCACTATCTAATTGACCATCGTATTCGGTTTCATCTTTTTCGTTTAAAAGTGTATGAACCGAGACGTCCAGAACAGCGGAGACTTTTTCAAGAAATTGAATGGAGGGGTTTGTTTGCAAGTTTCTTTCTATTGAGCTTAAATAAGACTTCGCTACCCCAGCCTTTTCGGCCAGTTCTGATAGTGAGTAGCCTTTTTCATTGCGGTATTGTTTAATACGCTGGCCAATCAATGTCATCACCTTCCTTTCGATATTATAGCACATTCAGAAAGGTTTGATAGAATGACTTCTTACCAGAGGGGGAGACTCAGAGGACTTTTCATTTGATTTGAGGAAATGACGGACTTCTTCAACTGTTAGTCCTGCCTTGCGAGCTTCGCGTAATAATTGAATCCATTCACTGTCTAATTTGTTCGTTTTCTTTTCCATACAAATACCCTCCTAAAATACTGAATCATGTATTTCAGGCACTTAACGCATGAAATGGAAAGACATAGGTGGTAAGACCTCATAGTTTGCTTGCGTCATGTTTCCGCCCAATACAAACAGACAAACTTTGCTTTAGACTGATCGAAAATTGTATGTCACATAAAAGGGGAGGGGGACCATGAGTCAACCTCCTCTTTTTTGCTGTAAGTAAAAAAGTCCGCCATTTTCAATCGTAAGACTGATTTTTGGTTCATATAAAGTTTTAAGTGCTTGTCTTTCTATTTCATATTCTACAGATGTGTCTGAAGTCCCTTCATAAAATTGGTTTAAAAGTTCGGAGTCTTCCTTCCATTTTTGAACGGCTCGCACTGCCCAGTCATCTGGCTCTTCATGGGCATAACGCTCCATGAGGCTGTAGAGCCGTTTGATTCCGCTTTCTGGCTTAATCATTGTACTCATCGTAAAGCAATAATCGGGAATTTGAGATGACAGCTCACGAGCTTCCAGCTTCTCTTGAAATTGTTCAATGACTTCTCCGCGAATGAGATGAAGGCCTAATGATAAAAGCTTATCCTTCTTCCGGTCTGCCAGATAAGAGATTTTTACATTGAGACCAAGCCATGGCTCAAGGGCGATCTGGTTGTTCGTGAGCGGGCTGACTCGTTCATAAAGCCGGATAAAACGGCCCTGCTCTTTGACCGCCTCAAATATTTGAAATAACCGTGGGGAGCCGAAATGGATAAATTCACCACTGGTCGTATCACCCGCTTTTTTTTGATCTGTGATGAATGTCAACTGCCGCGGTTCAGGTACACCGCCAGTTTTTTCAAGCCAGTGCCAATAAAAAGGACGGTTCATAATTAATTTATCCATTTCGATTGTCAGCTGTACGGTCATATGTCCTGCACTTTCTTCTAATATGCTGCATTGATTCGCCTTGAAAAAACGGAGAAGAAAGGTGTGAATGTCATGCTGCTCCATTGATCAACTCTCCTTTATGAGCCCTGCTGTCTTTTTTCTAAAAGTGGTGTTTGTGCTTCAGTTAAATAAGAAGCAAACTGGGTTAATTTCTTTTTCATGTCTCCGCCTGATTCATGCTGGAAGAGGATTTGATGCAACTTTGTTTCGACATCTTCAATATCAATTCTCGTTAAAATATCATCTAAATCGCCTATGACGTTTTCAAACAGCTGAATTTTCTCATATAAAAGCTTTAAAATATGCTCTTCAACTGTTCCGTTTGTTGACATATTGTAAATGTGCACATCCCGCTCTTGGCCAAGGCGGTGGATACGTCCAATTCTCTGTTCTAAACGCATCGGGTTCCACGGGAGGTCGTAGTTGATGATTTGGTTACAAAACTGAAGGTTGATCCCTTCGCCGCCAGCTTCTGTCGCAATTAACACTTGCGCCCTTTCTCTGAATAAATCTTTCATCCAATCTTTTTTGCCCCGCTTAAAGCCGCCCCGAAATGGCACAGAGCTGATGCCATTTTGCTGTAGAAACCATTGTAAATAAATTTGTGTGGCGCGGTATTCGGTGAAAATAATGACCTTCTCATTTAACTGCTGAATGAGTTTGACCACTTCAAGCGCCTTTGAGTTTTGCTCCACTTGATTAATTTTCTCCATGATTTGCGTTATAGCAGAAGATCCGAGAATATGCTTTTCTTCTTCCTGCATTTTTTTAATCGTCATATAAACTGCTTCACGGCTTGAACAGCATTCTCGTTCCAAGGTCATAATGGAAAACATATGCTTTGTATAAGACGGATTCTCTTTCAGCTTGCAGATTTCATCATACAATGCTTGTTCTGTCGGAGAGAAATCAATGGAAATCGTTTTGACATGCCGTTTTGTCCACTCGATGCCTGTGTCTTGTCTTCGGTTTCGAATCATCACTTTATTGACGAGCTGTTTTAATCGGTCATGGTCTTCAAGCTGCAAGTCCTTTTTGGCAAAGAGATCTTTAAATTGATGTTCATTTCCTAGGTGGCCTGGCTTCAGAAGGGAAACGAGATTAAATATTTCTCCGATCCGGTTTTGAATAGGTGTCGCTGTCAGCAGCAGGCAGAACTTCTTATTCAGGTTTCTCACAAATTCATAGTTTTTCGTTTTATTGTTTTTCAGTTTGTGTGCTTCATCGATAATGACCATATCGTACGCAATCGATAAAATCGTGTCTCGATGCGGTTGTCTTTTGGCGGTGTCAATGGAGGAAACCACAACGTCACACTGCTCCCACACATAGCTCTTTTTTTGTTCAACAGCATCAATATAAAATTTCGTCCGCAGCTCCTGTACCCACTGAGACACAAGGGAGGCGGGGACGAGAATGAGAATCTTTTTGGCAAGTCCACGAATCATGTATTCTTTGATAATGAGTCCTGCTTCTACGGTTTTTCCAAGTCCCACTTCATCTGCTAGAATGGCTTTCCCATTCATTTCTTCTACGACTCTTCTGGCTACTTCGAGCTGGTGCTTTAAAGGTGTGAATGCAGGCAGGTGCGCGGGAGCTTGCAGCCCCTCGAATGAATCAATGGCTGTGACTTTTTGAACCTGCGTCGCTAAACGATACATATCCCAGTTCGCCCAGGGGCCGTCTGCTGAAAGCCGCTGCTGAAATTCATTTGCCCATTCCTGATCAAAAATCGTTTGAATATTCAATGTGGTCGCCTGCCTTTCTTTCTAGTAGGGTCTGATAAAATTGTTCTGTTTTTAAACGCTTCATTTTTTAAGAGGTCTCTAAAAGACTAGATATATGAATAAAAGCGAACGATATCGAAAGGTTGTTTTAAAAATGTTAATGATTTTTCTGTTGCTCTTCATCCATTTCTAATGGTAGGATGTTGATAAGTGATCTAGAAAATAAGTCACCCATTTTGATAGTATGTCCAATAAATGTGAAAAATATGAGCGGATGATGGTAAGGGGAGAGACTTGGCGGTTATTTTGCACTGGCAGGCGCCGAAGGAGCAAGCTGAATGATTCAGTGAATCTCTCAGGCAAAAGTACTCTTACCGGACGCAACTCTGGAGAGTGTTTGCTTAAGGGTTTTAGCAAACCACCAAAGGGGAAAACGCACAAGGATATTGTGCTGTAAACTTTCAGGTGCAAGGACAGAGACTTCTTTTTGATAAAAGGGAGCGCTCTGTCCTTTTTTGCTGTGATTTTTTTCTGAAAATTCAGCTTGCATTTGCACTGTAAGAAAAAAGGGGGAAACGATTGATGTTGAAACGAACACCGCTTTTTCATGCGTATGAAACGTTTGGCGCAAAAACCATTGACTTCGGGGGCTGGGAATTACCTGTCCAATTTTCTTCCATTAAAGAAGAACATGAAGCTGTTCGAACAAAAGCAGGGCTTTTTGATGTGTCTCACATGGGTGAGGTGGACGTCAAAGGTCAAGATGCCCTTCCATTTTTACAAAGGTTATTAACCAATGATGTGTCTAAGCTGACAGACGGTAAGGCACTATATACAGCGATGTGTTATGAAGATGGCGGAACGGTAGATGACCTGCTCGTCTACCAAAAAGAAAAGAATCACTATTTACTTGTCATCAATGCATCAAATATCGATAAAGACGTGGATTGGCTATTGAAGCACCAAGAGAAGGATGATGTATTGATCAAAAATATTTCTGATCAAACCGCCTTGCTAGCGCTTCAAGGACCTCTTGCAGCTGACATCATCAAAGAGGTGGCAGATGAAGAGGTGGCAGATGAAGAGGTGACATCGCTTAAGCCATTTACGTTTTTATCAAAAGCTGAGGTCGCAAATAAAGAAGTGCTCGTTTCCAGAACAGGCTACACAGGTGAAGACGGCTTTGAAATCTACTGCCAGTCAGAAGATGCGGTCCACCTTTGGTCAGCTTTATTAGAAGCGGGGCAGCCAAAAGGACTCATTCCATGCGGACTCGGTGCACGTGACACCTTGAGATTTGAAGCAAGACTTCCGCTTTATGGCCAGGAGCTGACAAAGGATATCTCTCCATTAGAAGGCGGCATTGGTTTTGCTGTCAAAACGGATAAAGAAGCTGATTTTATCGGAAAAGCTGCACTTAAAAAACAAAAAGAAGAGGGACTGAAACGAAAGCTTGTCGGCATTGAAATGATCGATAAAGGGATACCGCGTACAGATTATCCAGTCTTTTCAGGAGAAAAGCAGGTTGGGATTGTGACAACAGGCACTCAATCCCCAACATTAAAGAAAAATGTCGGGCTTGCTTTGATCGAAACCTCAGTGGCAGAGCTTGGGGCAGAGGTGGAAGTACAAGTTCGCAAAAAACGTCTAAAAGCCAAAATCGTCGCAACACCATTTTATAAAAGAGCCAAATAACGAGGGGGAATAGAGGATGAAGCACAGGTATTTGCCGCAAACAGAGCAAGATCAAAAAGAAATGCTGGATGTCATCGGCGTTCAGTCGATTGATGAGCTTTTTTCAGATATCCCAGAGAAAGTTAGATTCAAAGGAGCATACAACATCAAAGAAGCCGCATCTGAAACAGCGCTTGTCAGGGAATTATCCCGACTAGCTGCAAAGAATAAGGATACAGTTTCATATGCATCGTTTCTTGGTGCAGGTGTATATGATCATTACCAGCCTGTCATTGTCGATCATGTGATCTCACGCTCTGAATTTTATACTGCGTATACACCTTATCAGCCGGAGATTTCGCAAGGTGAATTGCAAGCGATCTTTGAATTTCAAACAATGATTGCTGAGCTGACGGGTATGGATCTTGCCAACTCCTCGATGTATGATGGCGGGACGGCACTTGCTGAAGCGGCAATGCTCGCTGCGGGACATACAAAGAAGAAAAAAGTGGTTGTTTCTGAAACGGTTCACCCTGAATCAAGAGCGGTGCTGAAAACATACGCCAAAGGACAAAACATTGAAGTTGTTGAAGTGCCTGCGAAAAAAGGGCAGACAGATCTAGCTGCATTGGAAAAGACGGTCTGCGATGATACAGCAGCAGTTCTCGTGCAATATCCAAACTTTTTTGGTGTAGTCGAGCCGTTAAAAGACATTGAACCCATTGCACATAAAGGAAAAAGCCTGTTCATTGTCTCTAGCAATCCCCTCGCACTCGGACTATTGACGCCTCCTGGAAAACTCGGGGCAGATATTGTCGTTGGTGATGCGCAGCCGTTCGGCATCCCGGCTGCATTTGGCGGACCTCACTGCGGATATTTCGCCGTGACGAAAAAGTTGATGAGAAAAGTGCCAGGTCGTTTAGTCGGGCAGACAGAAGATGAAAATGGTGTTCGTGGATTTGTCCTGACCCTTCAAGCGCGTGAGCAGCACATTCGAAGAGATAAAGCGACGTCAAATATTTGCTCAAACCAAGCATTAAATGCATTAGCTGCTTCTGTTGCCATGACGGCACTAGGGAAAACAGGCATAAAAGACATCGCCTATCAAAACGTGCAAAAAGCCCATTATGCCAAGTCGCAGGCAGAAAAATATGGACTGCAGGCGGATGTAGAAGGAGCTCATTTCAATGAATTTGTGATCAAGTTACAGGAGCCTGTGAAAGAAGCCAATAAACGATTGCTTGAAAAAGGAATCATCGGCGGCTACGACTTGGGGCTATACTACCCAGAGCTTCAGCAGCACATGCTTGTAGCCGTGACAGAGCTAAGAACAAAAGAAGAAATTGATACGTTTATCAAGGAATTGGGGGATCGCCATGAATAAACAAGATCAGCCGCTTATTTTTGAATTATCTAAAGAAGGAAGAATTGGGTACAGCCTGCCTGATTTAGATGTACCTGAACAGGAGATCCCGTCTTTATTTGATGAGACGTACATCCGTGATGAGGAAGCTGAGCTTCCTGAAGTATCTGAGCTTGATATTATGCGTCATTATACAGCATTATCAAGACGCAATCATGGGGTCGATTCCGGATTTTATCCTCTTGGCTCATGCACGATGAAATATAATCCAAAGATTAATGAAAAGGTTGCACGGCTTGCAGGGTTCTCACAGGTTCATCCGCTACAAGAGGCAGACACTGTGCAAGGTGCATTAGAATTACTATACGATCTAGGTGAACATCTTGAAGAAATTACGGGAATGGACGCTGTGACATTACAGCCTGCGGCAGGAGCACATGGCGAGTGGACGGGACTCATGATGATCCGTGCGTATCATGAAGCAAGGGGAGATCATCAGCGTACAAAAGTCATTGTGCCTGATTCTGCTCATGGAACGAACCCGGCATCTGCGACAGTCGCTGGATTTGAAACCATTACCGTCGCATCTGACGAAAACGGGCTTGTTGATTTAGAAGATTTACGCCGCGTTGTTAATGAAGAAACAGCTGCTTTAATGCTTACAAACCCGAATACACTCGGCCTCTTTGAAGAAAATATTTTAGAAATGGCTGAAATCGTTCACGGAGCTGGCGGTAAGCTTTATTATGACGGAGCCAACTTGAACGCTGTTTTAAGCAGAGCAAGACCAGGAGATATGGGATTTGATGTTGTCCACTTAAATCTTCATAAAACCTTTACAGGCCCGCACGGAGGCGGAGGTCCTGGCTCAGGTCCTGTTGGCGTTAAAAAGGAATTAATTCCTTATTTGCCAAAGCCAGTGCTTGTGAAGAAGGAAGGCCGTTTTTACTTTGATCATGACCGTCCAGAATCAATTGGGCGCGTGAAGCCATTCTATGGCAACTTTGGCATTAACGTCAGAGCTTATGCGTACATCCGCTCTATGGGGCCAGACGGTTTAAAGGCTGTAACCGATAATGCCGTGTTAAATGCGAACTATATGATGCGCCGCTTAAGTGCTCATTATGATTTGCCGTTTGATCGTCACTGTAAGCATGAATTTGTTCTTTCAGGTAAACGTCAGAAAAAATTAGGTGTGCGGACACTGGATATTGCCAAACGATTACTTGATTTCGGCTATCATCCGCCAACGATCTACTTCCCGCTCAATGTAGAGGAATGTATCATGATTGAACCGACTGAAACAGAATCAAAAGAAACACTTGATGCATTCATCGAAGCAATGATTCAGATAGCGAAAGAAGCAGAAGAGAATCCTGAAGTGGTGCAGGAAGCGCCGCATACAACGGTTGTCAAACGTATGGATGAAACAAAGGCCGCACGGAATCCAGTTCTCGTTTTTGAAAGAAAATAAAGAAAAAAGACTCAGGGGGAATCATGCTCCCAGAGTCTTTTTAGTTAGTTCTTCGTTTTAATGCGGCCGCCCCATTTTTTAAAGCCGCCTTTTAAATTATAAATCTCACGGCAGCCATTTTTACGTAAAGTTTGGGCTGCTTTTCCGCTTCTAAAATTATTTTGACAATAGAGATAAACAGGCTTGTCAGGACGTATTTCGTTTTTACGCTGCTTTAGCTGGGAAAGGGGGATATTTCTTGCCCCTAAAATATGTCCGCCTTCAAACTCATTTGGCTCTCTCACATCAATGAGCTGGGCTTTGCGGTAACCTTTAATAAATTCTTCTTCCGTCAGCGTTTTCATAATGCGCTGCTGATAAATGTAGCTGCCGATGGAATAAAGAACGAAAAGTCCACAAAGTGAGAGGACGATATAGTTGAATATTGACAATACAACTCGACTCCTTCTTGAGCATCAGCACAGTAGCCTGTCTGATGGTACGTTTTAGACAAATACTATTATAGTAAAGCATAAGAAACTTGTCATCATAAATGGTAAGAATTATTTTCAATTCCGTCCCTATTTGATAGACTGATGAAGAGAGAAAACCGGTGGTCACCACCATCATCTAACATTGACTACGTAAAAGAGAAGGGATTTTATATGCAAAAAGAGAAATGGTGTTTCATTGATTCAGGAAACCAAGACCCTGCCTTTAACATGGCAATGGACGAAGCTTTGCTTTATTGGCATAGTGAGAAGCTCATCCCGCCTGTTATCCGCTTTTATGGATGGGATCCGGCGACATTATCTGTTGGGTATTTTCAGAACGTTGAAAAAGAAATCAACCTAGAAGCCGTCAAGCGATATGGTCTTGGATTTGTCCGCAGACCAACCGGAGGACGGGGAGTACTTCATGACCAGGAGCTGACCTACAGCGTGATTGTGTCAGAGGAACATCCAGAAATGCCAGCGACGGTGACAGAGGCGTACCGCGTTATTTCAGAAGGCATTTTAGAGGGCTTTAAAGAGCTGGGACTCGATGCGTATTTTGCCATTCCTCGTACAGATAAAGAAAAGGAAAGCTTAAAGAACCCAAGATCATCTGTATGCTTTGATGCCCCTTCTTGGTACGAGCTTGTTGTAGAAGGCAGAAAGGTAGCGGGCAGTGCTCAGACGAGACAAAAAGGTGTCATCCTCCAGCATGGATCTATTTTAATTGATCTTGATGAGGACAAATTGTTCGATTTGTTCCTTTATCCAAACGACCGGGTGAGAGAGCGGATGCAGCGAAGCTTTAAAAACAAAGCGGTTGCCATCAATGAAATCTCAGACCGAACATGTACAATAGACGATGCGCGTGCTGCGTTTAAAAGAGGGTTTGAAAAAGGATTAAATATTGAGCTTGAACCTTATGAGCTGACAGATGAAGAATTAGCGTTTGTCCATCATCTCGCAAAAACGAAATATGCCTCAGATGATTGGAATTACAAGCGTTAAGCCGATGGACACTCCTTGTTTTTTAATGAACGATGGTGTAGAATTGGGTTGATTATTAAGTAAAGGTGCATTATGGAGGGGTTTTATGACTACACCTAGTATGGAAGATTACATTGAACAAATTTATATGCTGATAGAAGATAAAGGATATGCCAGAGTCTCTGATATTGCAGAAGCACTCGCTGTCCATCCCTCCTCTGTAACAAAAATGGTTCAGAAGCTAGATAAAGATGAATACCTCATTTATGAGAAGTATCGTGGTCTAATTTTAACCCCGAAAGGCAAAAAAATTGGAAAACGTCTCGTATACAGACATGAACTGCTAGAGCAATTTTTAAGAATCATTGGTGTAGATGAAGAGAAAATTTATGATGATGTAGAAGGCATTGAACATCATCTCAGCTGGAACAGCATTGACCGCATCGGCGATCTCGTTCAATTTTTTGAAGAAAACGATGAGCGATCTGTTCAGCTGAAAGCGATTCAAAAGAAAAACGAACAAACAAATCAAGAATCTTAATCAAAAAGGACACCCTCAGCATGGGTGTCCTTTTTGATTAAAGTTCTAATTGAAAGCAAAAGCTCCTACACTATTATTAGCGTGAAATCAAAGGGGGCTCCTTGATGAAGATAGATGGTGTGTTCTCAGGTGGAGGCATTAAGGGGGCAGCGCTTGCAGGTGCCTATGAAGCGCTTGAAGCGAGAGGATTTCAATTTGTCCGTCTTGCTGGTACAAGTGCTGGAGCAATCATTGCTTCACTCATCGCAGCAGGTTTTACAAGCCAGGAAATTCGAACGCTTTTAGATGAAATGGATGAGCATCAATTGCTTGATAGGAGATGTCAATTCATCCCGTTTAAAATGCTCAGGTGGGTATCCATTTACTGGCGTCTCGGTCTTTATAAAGGAGACCGGCTGGAAAAATGGCTGACCGATGTGCTAAAACGAAAAGGGGTCACCGTGTTTGGAGACCTCAAAAAAGATTCGTTGAAAATTGTTGCGTCCGATTTAACGAATGGAAAAATCCTCGTGCTGCCAGACGACCTTCCTTCATACGGCTTAAATCCAGAGCGGTTTTCCGTTGCGAGGGCCATTCGAATGAGCTGCAGCCTGCCGTATTTTTTCGAACCTGTCAAACTGAAGTCATCAAAAGGCATTTGTACCATTGTAGATGGAGGAGTGCTTAGCAATTTTCCAATTTGGCTGTTTGCTGAAGAGAAAAAAAGACCGTTCGTCGGTGTCACATTAACGCCAAACGAAAAAGAACGCCCTCAACACTCCATCCGCAATGCGTTTGAACTGTTTGGCGCTCTTTTTGAAACGATGCGTGGTGCTCATGACGAAAGACATATCGCCACAAAACACGAACGTCATATTATTTTTATTCCTGTAGAACACGTCATTGCCACTGATTTTCAACTCATGACAGAAAAGAAAAAGGCGCTCGTCGATCTAGGCAGACAGAAGGCCGAGCAATTTTTAAAAAGCTGGACATTTTAAAATAAGGCGCGATTCTTCTTTTTATTTTTCTTGCCTTCAATCACAGTCAAATGTGTTTGGCTTTTCTTTTTGAGAAGGACGGGCTTAGACTTGTGGTCAGTCGGCACGCTTCGCAGATGAGTGACCCGATTTTTCATCTGGCTTTTCGTTTTTGGCTTAGGCTGCTGGTAGCGACGTTTTGATTGTTTGACTGCTTTACGATAAAGATTACCCTCTGTTCCAGTTCTTCGATTCATCAGCCATCTAAATAGGAAAAATAGAGCCGCTCCAACGATCACAACAGACAGCAGCATGGTAAAAAGTCTGCCTGGGTTCGTTGTGAGTAAGTACACAAACCCCAAAACACCTAAAGCGAAAATAATGGTAAAAGCAGGATGTACTCGGCGATTCATAACTGTCCACCTCCGAAGGAATTTACCGGATTTATAAGTTAGATCACTTGATGAGCAGAATCTGACGCTTGTTTCAGTGACGCTTCCTCTAAACGAAGAAGTTCATTAAAACTTGCAATGGCTACCTCGACTTGATCGTCAGAAGGTTCTTTTGTTGTGAGCAATTGCAGCCAAAGGCCAGGATAGCCAAGCACTTTAAGCACAGGCACTTCTCGGAGTTTGTTCGTGAGCTGAAGCACTTCAAATGAAATGCCCAGAACAACCGGAATAAGTGCCAAGCGGTTCAGAACTCTCACCCATAAAGGATCTGTCGGTACGAGTAAATAGACGAACATCCCGACAATGACAGTGAATAAAATAAAGCTGCTGCCGCATCGATAATGCAGGCGGGATTGCTTTTGGACATTTTCCACTGTGATGTCAAGGTTCTGTTCATAGCAGTTTATGACTTTATGTTCTGCCCCATGATATTGAAATACTCTTTTAATTAAAGGGGTCATGGAAATAAAGTAAATATAGCCTAATAAAAGGATCAATTTGAAGAATGTTTCCACTGCGATTTGTGCGAAATTCCCTGAAAAGATTGGGCGCACAAGCTCTGCTAAAAAGACAGGTACCAGGGTAAAGACAAATTTACTAAAGAGTAGAGAGAGAACTCCGATCACAGCAATGCCGAAGATCATGGATAATTTCGAGCCTTTTTGTTCTTTTTCAAGAGTATGATCTTCAGAAGGATCTAAGTCATATCGCTCACTGGAGAAGTTTAAGTGCTTACTGCCGTTTGCGCTTGCTTCAACAAGTGCAGTAACCCCCCTGACAAAGGGAATTTTCTTGAGAAAGGCGGTTCGTTTATTGGAGGTCCGGGGAAGCTTTAAAAACTCAATGGACTGGTCCTTTCGCCGAATCGCTGTCACATAGTTCTTCTTACCACCGAACATGACACCTTCGACAACTGCCTGCCCTCCATAAGCTGGAGGTTTTGTTTGATTGGACATATTTCATCAACCTGCCTGTTTCCTGTAATTTACATGCATTTCCTTATACCTTTATTGTACAGGAAATGAGGGGAAATCACTAGCTCACAGGTCGATTATCTACTAGAATTCTATCTACCTCTTTTTAGCCAGTATACCCTGTTTTAAAAATTTTACACTCACGCATGGAAATCCTTTTTTTTCATGACATTTTGGACATACTACTTGCTGGAGGTGTTCACAAATGAAACGTGATGAAAAGAAAAACCAAGAAGAAAAAAATCAGTCCGTGCAAACGACATCACTTGTGGCAAGAGCGGCTGCTACAGGCTTTGTCGGCGGTGTTTTTTGGGGCTTTATCGGGTTTCTGACCCATGTGTTTCATTTTTCAGAGGTGAGTCCCAATATGCTGCTTCAGCCATTTGTACTTGGAGAATGGAAAAAGGGAGGACTTGGTACTTTTATCAGTATTGTGCTGTTAGGAATTTTATCGATTGGAGCCGCCTTTATTTATTTTGGGCTTTTAAAAAGGATCAAAGGCTTTTGGATGGGTTTAGTATATGGCGGGCTTTTATGGCTGCTCGTTTTTTACGTATTTAATCCCATTTTCCCAGATGTAAAGCAAGTACAAGAGTTGCAGCAAAGCACCATTGTCACGACATTTTGCCTATATATTTTATACGGCATGTTTGTCGGGTACAGCATTTCGTTTGAATATAATGAATTGACGAGTCAGAAGCTTGCGAGGGCACTCGGGAAAAAGACAGAATAAAGTGTAAATCACCTATTCATATGATAAAATATTTTTGGAAACGAAAGGTTTCTAAGGAAAAAGAAACAGATCTCGATATAGATTGAATTAGGGTGAAGGAGTGGTCATATGCCTCATTTTCTTGTACTGAATGGACCCAATTTAAATAGGCTTGGCAAAAGAGAGCCTGCTGTTTATGGAAGTAAGACGCTGACAGATTTAGAGACGGATTTGTTCCAGTTTGCAGAACGAGCAAACATCCAATTAACGTTCTTTCAATCAAATCACGAAGGGGATTTGATTGATGCGCTCCATGAAGCAGAAGATCAGTACGATGGTGTCGTGTTTAACCCGGGTGCATTTACCCACTACAGCTATGCGCTGAGAGATGCCATTGCAAGTATTTCTTTATCAGTCATTGAAGTACATATCTCAAATGTTCATAAGAGAGAGGAATTCCGCCATCATTCTGTACTTGCTCCAGTATGCCAAGGGCAAATCGTTGGGCTTGGCTTAGAAGGGTATAAATTGGCGATTCGTTATTTAGTCAGTGAAGGGGGAGCAGTATCATGAAACTTGAAAAACTAAGAACACTTTTAAGTGAATTAGAGATCGATGGCCTTGTCATTACAAGCAGTTTTAATTTACAGTATATGACCAGCTTTACCGGATCAGCCGGTCTTGCTGTCGTTTCAAAGGACCGGGCAGCTTTTATCACGGACTTCCGCTATACAGAGCAAGCGAAGGACCAAGTCAAAGGCTATGACATCATTGAACATAAAGGAAACATTGTGGAAACGGCTGCTCAAACGGCAAAGGAATTTGGAGTGAAACGCCTTGGGTTCGAACAAAACCATATGACATTTGCCACGTACCAGCAGTACGCAGCCAAAGCAGGCGGTATAGAGCTTGTTCCAGTCTCTGAATCAGTTGAAAAGTTGCGCTTGATTAAGTCTAGTGAAGAGATTAAGATATTAGAGGAAGCTGCGAAGATTGCAGATCACGCCTTTGATCATATTCTCACTTACATCAAGCCGGGCCTGACGGAAATTGCTGTCATGAACGAGCTTGAATTTTTCATGAGAAAAGAAGGTGCTGAAGGATCTTCATTCGATATGATAGTGGCCTCAGGTGTTCGATCAAGCCTGCCTCACGGAAGAGCGAGTGAAAAGGTGATTGAATCTGGTGATTTAGTGACACTCGATTTCGGTGCTTACTATAAAGGCTATTGTTCTGATATGACAAGAACGATTGCTGTCGGAACACCAAGCGACAAGCTAAAGGAAATTTATCATATCGTATTAGAAGCAGAAAACGCTGGTGTGGATAGAATCAAGCCAGGCTTAACAGGAAAAGAAGCTGATCGCATCACACGAGACATCATTGAAAAGTATGGCTATGGTCAATACTTCGGGCATTCAACCGGGCACGGGCTAGGTATGGAAATACATGAAGCGCCAGGCCTTTCCTCACGATCAGAGGTCGTCTTAGAAGAGGGAATGGTCGTCACAGTTGAGCCGGGGATTTACTTGCCAGATGTCGGCGGCGTGAGAATTGAGGATGATATTGTCCTGACAGCTGACGGCAATAAACGATTGACCCACTCACCGAAAGAACTTATCATATTATGATGGTGAAATGTAGGAGGATGACAAAATGATTTCAGTAAACGATTTTCGTACTGGCCTGACAATTGAAGTGGACGGCGGTATTTGGAGAGTAGTGGATTTTCAGCACGTAAAACCAGGGAAAGGCGCAGCGTTTGTTCGTTCGAAACTGCGTAACCTGCGTACAGGTGCCATTCAAGAAAAAACATTCCGCGCAGGCGAAAAAGTAGCGAAAGCTCAAATCGAAACAAAAACAATGCAATACTTGTATGCAAATGGCGATCAGCATGTTTTCATGGATACAAGCTCCTATGAGCAGCTTGAACTAAGTGAAGCACAAATTAAAGATGAGCTGAAATATTTGCTTGAAAATATGTCTGTTCAAATCGTGATGTACGGTGATGAAACACTTGGAGTAGAACTTCCAAACACAGTAGAACTAGAAGTAGTAGAAACAGAGCCTGGTATTAAAGGTGACACAACATCAGGCGGCTCAAAACCTGCAAAAACTGAAACTGGTTTAATCGTCAACGTTCCTTTCTTTGTGAACCAAGGAGATAAATTAGTGATTAATACATCTGACGGCTCATACGTTTCAAGAGCGTAATGAACGAAAAAAGACTGTAAACCTCGTGTTTACAGTCTTTTTTTATTGGAAAAATGACTCCTCAAGACAGGCCTTCTCTCAATTCTCTCATTCATCTCTCTTCCTTCCTGAAAAACAAGACTACATCCAGCTGGTCAAGCATATAGTGTAAAAAAAGCTGGAGGTTCTATATGAAACAATTTCTCCCAGGTCTACACCCGTCAGTCGCTGCAATGGCAGGCATGAGATTCTTATCCGCCGCGATTGAACTGACGGCAGCCATCCTTATTTTAATCACAAATGATGTACGGAAAGCGGTAGTCATCAATAGTATATTGGCAATCATCGGGCCGCTCATTTTTATTATCACGATGACGATTGGAATCTATCAAATTGCCGGGCAGCTATCCTATGCAAAGCTCGTGTTCATTTTCATTGGTGTCGTGTTTATTCTTGTTGGGATCTATAAGTGAAACGGCTTGGCATAATTAACGGCTCACATCATACATTTTAGAGAAGAAAAAAAGGAGGGGAATTCGTTGCGGAGTTTGTTGGATATTCTCCCGCACTCGATTGGACAAGAACTCAGGCTGCTGAAAGAGGCAGAATGGGCGCAAATAGAAGAAATCCGCATTCGCACGGATCGTCCTATCGAATTGATGCAGGGAGGAAAACCACGTTTCCTTTCTTATCACACCACCTGGGAAGATGCGTCTCAGCTATTAGGCAGGCTGAGCAATTACAGCATGTACACACTTGAGGAAGAGCTAAAACAGGGCTATATCACCATATCTGGCGGACACCGGGTGGGACTTGCAGGAAAGGTGATCGTTGAAAACGGATTCGTCAAAGGGTTAAGAGATATCTCTTCATTTAATATCCGCATTGCCAAAGAAAAAATCGGAATTGCGCTTCCTTTTCTTCCTTATTTATATGAAGAGCACTGGCACAATACACTCATCATCGGTCCCCCGCAAACGGGAAAAACCACACTGCTCCGGGATATAGCACGTCTTGCTAGTACAGGCACAAAAACCATTCCTCCTAGAAAAACAGGCATTATTGATGAGCGTTCTGAAATCGCCGGATGTATCAGAGGGGTGCCGCAGCACCATTTTGGCCACCGGATTGATGTACTCGATGCGTGCCCAAAGGCTGAAGGATTGATGATGATGATTCGGTCTATGAGCCCAGAGGTCATGATTGTCGATGAAATCGGAAAGAGTGAGGATGTAGAGGCACTTTTAGAAGCGATTCATGCCGGAGTCAGCATCATCGTCTCAGCTCATGGCTATTCACTTGAAGATGTATATAAACGACCTTCATTTAAACCGTTATGGGAGCTTCGTGTGTTTGAACGATATGTTGAATTAAATCGAAACAATGGGCCTGGCACGATCGGGCGAATGTACGGCGGGGACGGCCAAGAGATGAAATGGAGGCGGGGAGTGGACGTATGTTAAAGCTCATTGGCGCTATTTTCATTGTCGCGGCCACGACTTGGGGAGGATTCGAGTTTGCCAAACGATATAGCGACAGACCTAAACAAATTAGGCAGCTGCGGTTTGCTCTTCAGTCTCTTGAAGCTGAAATTATGTATGGTCAAACCCCTTTAGCACGGGCGGCAGAGCAAATTGCAGCGCAGGTAGGTCCTCCTGTCAATCAGCTGTTTGAACAATTTGCAGAAAAACTGAAAGTGGGGACTTTTTCTGCACGTCATGCATGGAACGAAAGTCTTGAGGATGTTTGGAAAAAAACCGTATTGAAAAAAGGCGAATATGAGGCGTTGAAGCACTTTGGAGAAACACTTGGCCAGCATGATGTCACTTCTCAGCAAAAGTATATCAAGCTTGCTTTAGGCCATTTGGAATCAGAGGAGAAAGAAGCTGAAATCGCCCAAGCGAAAAATGAAAAAATGGTCAGAAGCCTCGGATTTTTAAGCGGATTACTACTGATTCTTTTATTGATGTGAGAGGAAGGGAGTCGAGAGCATGGGCGTTGATGTAAACGTCATTTTTCAAATTGCCGGAGTAGGCATCGTCGTGGCCTTTCTCCATACGATTTTAGACCAAATGGGGAAGAAAGAGTACGCTCAGTGGGTGACGCTGCTTGGGTTTATCTACATTTTGTTTATGGTGGCAACCATTGTAGACGATTTGTTTAAAAAGATTAAAGCCGTATTTCTATTTCAAGGATAGGGGAGGGCTTACAAATCGAAATCATACAAATTGTTGGACTTGGTTTAATCGCTACTTTTTTAGCATTAATCGTCAAAGAACAAAAGCCAACCTTCGCCTTTATGCTTGTTGTGTTTACCGGATGTGTCATTTTTCTTTATTTAATTGATCAAATCTATGCCATTATCTCGATGATTGAAAAAATTGCAGCAAGTGCCGGCGTCAATATGAAGTATGTTGAAACCATATTGAAGATTATTGGCATTGCCTATATTGCGGAATTTGGCGCTCAGCTGACAAAGGATGCTGGACAAGGCGCCATTGCATCCAAAATAGAGCTAGGCGGCAAGATCCTCATCTTGGTGATGGCAGTCCCAATTTTAACAGTCATCATTGAGACGATCTTAGGAATGATCCCGTCCATGACGTAAATGAAAAGAGGTGATGACAATGAAACAGGTGACCGCTGTAATGGGATTGATGCTTTTCTTTTGGCTGATTGCTCCGCATGCAGGGGCAGAAGAAAAAGAACCTTTATCTAATGAACAGCCAGCAGCACAGGAAGTGGCGAATGGACAGGCTGATGAACTTGAGCTTCATTCCATCAGTGACTTTTGGGAAACCATTTTGGACGAGTATGGCGGCTTTTTGCCAGAAAGCCAAAAGGGCACAGTGAAGGAAATGATTGACGGCGATAAAGAGCTGTCTCCCCAAACATGGCTGAAAGCTTTTGTACATTACTTATTTCACGAGGTTATTGCAAACGGAAAGCTCCTAGGTACTCTGATTTTACTCACCATCTTTTGTTCGCTTTTGCAGCTTTTACAAAATGCATTTGAACAAAGCACCGTCAGCAAAGTCGCATATGCTCTTGTTTATATGGTGCTGATTATTATTGCACTAAACAGCTTTCATGTGGCGATTTCTTATGCCACAGAAGCCATTCAAACGATGACCAGTTTTATTCTTGCTCTTATTCCTCTTTTACTAGCGCTTATTGCTTCATCAGGCGGGCTTGTCTCAGCCGGATTCTTTCATCCCGTTATTTTATTTTTAATGAACACGAGCGGTGTTTTCATTCAGTATGTCGTTCTCCCGCTCATCTTTTTATCTGCAATATTGAGCATTATCAGTACGCTGACCGAACAATACAAGGTCACCCAGCTTGCCCAGCTGTTAAGAAATGTGGCAATTGGCGGGCTTGCCGTTTTTTTAACCGTTTTTCTCGGCGTCATTTCCGTTCAGGGTGCATCTGCGGCCGTTACGGATGGAATCGCTCTTCGTACAGCCAAATTCATTACCGGAAACTTCATCCCTGTCCTAGGCAGAATGTTTACAGATGCGACCGATACCGTGATCAGCGCCTCTGTTTTACTCAAAAATACAGTCGGACTAGTTGGGGTTGCCATTTTGATTTCAATTGCCGCTTTCCCGGCGATTAAAGTACTTTCGTTAGCCCTTATCTATAAGCTTGCTGCTGCCATCCTTCAGCCGTTAGGAGGCGGACCCATCATCAGCTGTCTTGATGTCATTTCAAAAAGTGTGCTGTATATATTTGCCGCACTTGCTGTTGTGTCGCTCATGTTCTTTTTAAGCATTACCGTCATCATTACTGCGGGTAACCTGACCATGATGATGAAGTAAGGAGGGGACACCTTTTGAGTTTTCTCACGGAATGGATCACAAGTATTATTCTCTTTATCTTATTTGCGATTGTTATTGATCTTCTGCTTCCCAATTCGAGCATGCAAAAGTATGCAAAAATGGTCGTCAGCCTGCTGCTCATCGTGGTCATGCTCAATCCGATTTTTGCTTTATTTCGAGCGGATCCTGATCAAATTTTTTCAGAATTGATGAAAGGGAAGGAAGAAGCGCAGTCAGAAGAAATAAAAAATCAGATGAATTTAGAAAAAAAAGAAATACAAGCCTCTCAGCGTGCATATATTTTAAAGCAAATGGCTGTCCAACTAGAAAAAAGCGCAAAGGAGCCACTGGAGAAGGAGAGCTATGAAATGAAACACGTAGAAGTGCTGGCTGATGAGGAGCATCTGGATCAGAATATGGAGGCGGATCAATTTCGCATCAAAGCAGTTCTTTCCCCGCTCACAGGTGATGCTGTAGAAACGGTGGCAAAGGTGGACATTGATCTCTCCAAGCAAAAGGAGGAAAGCGCTGGATCTTCTAGCAAAGAGATCACGAGGGTGAAAGAGACACTTGCTGATGTTTGGAATACGAGTCCTGAGCACATCGCGCTGAACATTGAGGGAGGTGACGCAGCAGATCATGAATAACAAGGACTGGAAACAAAAGCTGAAATCATTCTTCCAGCCGCCTGAAAAAGGTGAAGGGAAACCCAAATTAACGAAGCACCATTACTTGCTGCTTGTATTCATTATCGGCGTATCTTTCATGTTAGTCAGTCAGATCTTGTCACCGCCATCAAGCAAACAACAAGCTGCGGTTCCTGCTTCTAAAAAAACATCCTCAGAAGAGCAGGAGGTATTCAAACCGGCGTCCTCAGGTAAACCAAAGAATTCAATTGAGGACGTGGAGCGAGAATACGAAAATCAGCTGAAAGAAATTTTAGAGACCATTATCGGCGTTGAGGATGTATCAATCGTGGTCAATGTAGATGCAACGTCTTTAAAAGTGTTTGAAAAAAACAAATCCAATAAAAGTACAACGACCGAGGAAACAGATAAAGAAGGCGGCGTGCGAAGTGTCACCGATCAAACAAAAGAAGAAGAAGTCGTCATCATTAAAAATGGCAATGAAGAAACACCAGTCGTTGTTCAAACGAAAAAACCAGAAATCCGAGGTGTCCTCGTTGTTGCTCAAGGAGTAGACAACGTTCAAATAAAGAAAACCATCATTGAAGCGGTTACACGAGTGCTTGATGTACCGAGCCATAGAGTGGCTGTTGCCCCTAAAAAAATCAAGGAGGATTCGGAATGATGTTAAAAAAACAAACGGTTTGGCTATTAACGATGCTAAGTTTAGTTGTCGTATTAAGTGTGTACTATATCATGTCTCCACAGGGTGAAAATGCAGTGACAGTAGAAGATACGAAATCAAAAGGCACTGAAGAGAAAAAGGTTGAAACAGAAAAAGGGACGGATAAAGGAACGGAAAAAGGTGCTGATAAGAAATCCACTGACAAAGAAACAAACGGCAAACAAGAGGATATCGAAACAAGCGGTGAAGAAGGAAAGGCTGTGTCAGAGCAAACAGACGATGAGCTTTTTACAACATACAGACTAGAGCTTGAAGATAAACGAAGCAAGCAGCGCGAAGAATACAACGAAATTGTCTCCAGTGACGATGCAACAGCCCAAGAAAAAAGTGAAGCATACGATCAAATGACAGCGCTCAGTGAAGCAGAAGGAACTGAGCGTCAGCTTGAGACCTTGATCAAAACGAAAGGCTATAAAGATGCGCTCGTAAGTGCTGAAGGAGATAAAGTGAGTATCACGGTTCGTTCTGATAAAAAATCAAAATCTCAAGCGGCCGATATTATTGATATGGTCACAAAAGAAATGAGAGGTCTTGATAACGTAGCTGTCACTTTCGAGCCCACTAATCAATAAAAAAGAACTGGCGCCCTTTGCGGAAAAGGGCGTTTTTTGATGCGGCTTGACGCCCTCTCCAAGGTGCTTACGCGAGGCGCTTCGCCACAATAGTAGTTGAATTCATCGAAATCCTCCTGTAAGATGGTTATAGTATGTACTTTTAGTACTAGCCTATAATAAAAAGATAAATCCATACATAGGGGTGCAAATCCATGTTAAAAATCGAAGAAATTCATGAACTGATTAAATTAATTGACGACTCTACTATCGATGAGTTTACGTACGAAAACGAAGGTGCAAAAATCAAACTGAAGAAAAATAAAGAAGTCGTTCAGCAAGTTGCGGCACAAGCACCAGTGGCTCCTGTCCAAGCAGCTCCAGCTCAACAAGCTCCTACAGCACAAGCTCCAGCTCAGACCGAAGCCCCTGCACAAGAGGCAGCTGCGTCTGAAAATCTGCATAAAATCACATCCCCAATGGTTGGCACATTTTATGCTTCCTCTTCACCAGAAGCAGATCCATACGTGACAACAGGTTCCAAGGTGAAGGAAAACACTGTTGTATGTATCGTGGAAGCGATGAAACTGTTTAATGAAATCGAAGCAGAAGTAAAAGGTGAAATCGTCGAAGTATTAGCTGAAAACGGTCAGCTTGTAGAATTCGGACAACCCCTCTTTCTAGTGAAAGCAGAGTAAGGAGTACGATCATGATTAAAAAGCTATTAATTGCAAACAGAGGAGAAATCGCAGTTAGAATTATCCGCGCTTGTAAAGAGCTTGGAATTGAAACTGTTGCGGTATTTTCTGAAGCGGATCGTGATGCGCTGCATGTACAAATGGCTGATGAAGCATATTGCATCGGACCGACTGCTTCTAAAGATAGTTATTTAAATGTCACAAATATTGTCAGCGTAGCAAAATTAACAGGAACAGATGCCATCCATCCAGGATACGGCTTTTTAGCAGAAAATGCAGACTTTGCAGAGCTTTGCGAGGAATGTAATGTGATCTTTGTTGGACCAACTGCGTCAGCGATTTCCAAAATGGGAACGAAAGATGTCGCGCGAGAAACAATGAAGAATGCAGGCGTTCCGATCGTCCCTGGTTCTCAAGGAATTGTAAAAGATCTTGATGATGCTGTTTCAACAGCAGCTAGTATTGGGTATCCTGTGATTATTAAAGCAACTGCAGGCGGAGGCGGTAAAGGAATCCGCGTGGCTCGTACAGAAGAAGAGCTTATTAACGGAGTCACCATCACGCAGCAGGAAGCGGCGCAAAACTTTGGGAACCCTGGTGTCTATTTAGAAAAGTTCATTGAAGACTTTAGACATGTGGAAATTCAAGTGCTTGCAGATCAGCATGGCAATACGATTCATTTAGGAGAGCGTGATTGCTCGATCCAAAGAAGAATGCAAAAGCTTCTTGAAGAAACGCCATCACCAGCACTAAATGCAGACATCCGTGAGCAAATGGGTGAAGCAGCCGTAAAAGCAGCAGAAGCTGTTGAATATACAGGTGCTGGAACAGTCGAATTCATTTATGATTATAATGAAGAGAAGTTCTACTTCATGGAAATGAATACTCGTATTCAAGTAGAGCATCCTGTGACAGAAATGGTCACAGGTGTAGACTTGATCAAAGAACAGATCAAGGTTGCATCAGGTGAGAAGCTTTCACTTACACAAGAGGATGTCGTATATGAAGGCTGGGCGATCGAATGCCGCATCAATGCAGAGAACCCAGAGAAAAACTTCATGCCTTCAGCTGGTGAAATTAAAATGTATCTTCCGCCAGGCGGTTTAGGTGTACGAGTTGATTCTGCCGCTTATCCGGGCTATGTGATTCCGCCATATTATGACAGCATGATTGCAAAAGTGATCACATATGGTAAGACAAGAGAAGAAGCGATTGCAAAAATGAAACGGGCGCTTCAAGAATTCGTCATTGAAGGAGTCTACACAACGATTCCATTCCACCTTAGATTGCTCGAGCATGAAACATTTGTGAGCGGTAACTTTAATACGAAGTTTTTAGAAACATACCAAATCATGAAATAATCACAGCTTTCGGAGGTGAATGATCGTGTCAGAAAACAATTTGCTTGAAATGAACCTTGATGAAGATCAATTGGGAAAAGTGCAAATTGCACCAGAAGTGATTGAAGTCATTGCTGGGATCGCCGCTTCAGAAGTCGAAGGAATTGCCGAAATGCGTGGCAATTTCGCTGCTGATGTAGCAGAACGCTTTGGTAAGAAAAATCACCGTAAAGGTGTAAAAGTAGATGTCTCTGATGAAGGCATCACAATCGATGTGTATTGTGTGGTTGAATTTGGCCTATCCATTCCAAAGGTATCCACTGCTGTACAAGAAAATATCCGTCAAACCCTTTTGAACATGACTGCCTTAACAATTAATGAAATTAACATTCATGTCGTTGGCATTCAATTTGATACAAAAGCACCTGAAGCTGAAGTAGATCAAGAAATGTAAAAAAGGGTTCAAGTGAAACCAAGGAGGCATTGCCTCTTTGGTTTTTTAAAGCCCATTTTTGAGTAATTTCCGAATATTGATAACGTCACACGTTGATTGATTCGTTTTTCGTCACAGCTCGCATGGATCTTGGTGCGACCACGGTCAAAATATGTTATGATCTCTGTATGGCTTAACGACAAGCGGATAAAGTGGTTAAAGGAGTAAATAATGAAAAGAAGAACTGCAAGAGAAAAGGCGCTACAAACATTATTTCAAATTGATGTGAGCAATATTGATCCGAAAGAGGCCATTACACATGCGCTGGATGAACAAGAATCAGATCCTTTTTTCGAGGAACTGGTTTTCGGTGTGCTTGAACAAAAGGACAAGCTTGATGACATGATCTCACAGCATCTAGTGAATTGGAAACTCGACCGTATTGCAAACGTAGACAGAGCCATTTTAAGGCTGTCTGTGTACGAGATGGTGTATCAAGAAGACATCCCAGTTAGTGTCTCGATGAATGAAGCGATTGAACTCGCTAAATTATTCGGCGATGATAAAGCACCGAAATTTGTAAATGGTGTACTTTCGAACATTAAAAACGACCTAAAGCAGCAATAGGAGGATTCGACATGACAGCAACAATCATCGATGGGAAAGAAACAGCAAAAGAAAAGCGTGAACAATTAGCAAAAGAAGTAGAAGAGCTAAAACAAAAAGGAGTCACACCTGGTCTTGCCGTTATTCTAATCGGTGATGATCCGGCTTCACTTTCTTACGTACGCGGGAAGAAAAAAGCAGCAGAAGCTATGGGCATGCACTTTCAGCTTGATCATTTAGATGCTTCTTTAACAGAAGAAGAATTGCTTCAGCTGATTGATCAGTACAATGCGAACGATCAATTCCACGGGATTCTTGTTCAACTTCCACTGCCAAAACATATTTCTGAAAAAGCCGTCATTGAACGTATTTCACCTGAGAAAGATGTAGATGGTTTCCACCCATTAAATATCGGGAAAATGCTGCTTGGAGAAGATACATTCTTACCTTGTACACCAGCAGGCATTGTTGAATTACTGAACAAAACGGGTGTCAGTCTTTCTGGAAAAGAAGTGGTTGTTGTAGGGCGCAGCAATATTGTCGGGAAACCAGTGGGACAATTGCTGTTAAACGAAAATGCAACGGTTACTTACTGCCATTCAAGAACGGCAAATATTTCAGAACATACGTTAAAAGCGGACATTTTAGTTGTTGCCGTCGGTCGAGCAAACT
Organism: Bacillus safensis FO-36b; assembly: GCF_000691165.1. Lineage (GTDB taxonomy): Bacteria > Bacillota > Bacilli > Bacillales > Bacillaceae > Bacillus > Bacillus safensis. The sequence goes on from NZ_ASJD01000001.1 coordinate 525,089, forward strand.
TTATAAAAGCTGACCAAATCAAAGAAGGCGCAATTGTCATCGATGTAGGAGTCAATCGTTTGGATACTGGGAAGCTTGTTGGGGATGTTGATTTTGAAGAAGCGAAAGAAAAAGCTTCTTACATCACACCAGTCCCTGGCGGAGTCGGTCCAATGACGATTACGATGCTTGCACACAATACGGTTAAATCAGCAAAACGTACATTAGCATAAGCTTTATCCATTCATCCACCTGCATGCTGCCGGTGGATGAATGTGCGTTTTTGAAGAGGAGGAATACGTCATGAGTGAAAAAGCCTTTGTGACGGTCACAGCCCTTACAAAATACATAAAAAGAAAATTTGATGTTGATCCGCATTTAGAAGATATTTGGATTAAAGGTGAGTTATCCAATGTGAAGATTCATTCAAGAGGTCATGTGTACTTCACCTTAAAAGACGAAAACGCACGCATGCAAGCTGTCATGTTTCAGCGTTCCGCAGCAAAGCTGCCTTTTTCACCAAAGAGCGGAATGAAAGTGTTTGTACGCGGCGGGATTCAAGTATATGAACCAAGCGGCAACTATCAATTATATGCAAAAGAAATGCAGCCTGATGGTGTTGGTGCTCTTCATCTCGCTTATGAAGAGCTGAAGAAAAAGCTGGCAAGTGAAGGCTTATTTGATGCGCGCTATAAAAAATCAATTCCTGAATATCCAGAGGTTGTTGGTGTCATTACATCACCAACAGGAGCGGCTGTTCGAGATGTCATCACAACGATTAACCGGCGCTATCAGCAGGCGAAAATCATTGTGCTTCCGGCGCTTGTTCAAGGTGAAAATGCCATTCGTTCAATCGTAGAGCGGATCAAGGAAGCAAATGAAAAACAGCTCTGTGATGTCTTGATTGTCGGAAGAGGAGGCGGTTCGATCGAAGAACTTTGGGCCTTTAATGAAGAAGCTGTCGCAAGAGCGATCTTCGCATCAGACATTCCAATCATTTCTGCAGTAGGGCACGAAACGGACTTTACGATCAGTGATTTCACTGCAGACATGAGAGCACCCACACCAACAGGAGCAGCCGAGCTCGCTGTTCCAAGTACAGCCGATTTAATAGAACGAATCAAATCCATCGATATTCGGCTTACAAGGGCCGTAAAGAATCGAACTTCACAAGCGAAAGACCGTCTTGTGGCGCTGCAATCCTCTTATGCCTTCCGTTTTCCAAAACGATTGCAGGAGCAAAAAGAGCAGCAATTCGATTTGGTATTTGACCGTTTTCAAAAACAGCTGACGAGACAAATTGAACAAAAACGCAATCAACTAGACCGCCAGACATACAGGCTGAAGCCGCTTCATCCAAAAGAGCAGCTGCTTCAGGCGAAAAAACGCCACGCCAATGAAACAGAACAGCTCATCCGCAGCATGAATGTGCAAATGAAAACAATTCATTCGCAGTTCCAATCTGTTCTTGGTAAACTAAATGCATTAAATCCACTTCAAGTGATGGAAAGAGGCTACAGTTTAGCTTATAAAGACGATGAACTGATTAAAAGTGTAAACCAAGTCGATACGAAAGATCAGCTGGCTATCACCATGAAGGATGGACGTCTGATTTGTGAGGTTATTGAGAAGGAGGGGCAATCATCATGACAGAATCAAATAAACAAAAAGAAGAACAAATGACATTTGAAGAAGCGATGAAAGGTCTTGAGGAGATCGTTGGAAAGCTCGAAGAAGGAGATGTACCACTTGAGCAAGCCATTCATTATTTTCAAGAAGGCATGACACTTTCAAAGCTTTGTCATGAAAAATTACAGCACGTTGAAAAGCAGATGGATTTCATTTTAAAAGAGGACGGTGAGCTGGCTCCTTTCTCGGTGAAGGAGGCAGATGCTGGTGACAAGTAATTTGCAGGATTTTTTAACAACACGAAAACAGGCCATTGAAGGGTATTTATTTACATATGTTCAGGAATTGAAGATTCCAGAAGAACTAAAATCTTCAATGCTTTACTCTCTTGAAGCTGGAGGGAAAAGACTTCGCCCTGTTCTCGTTCTTGCTTTATTACATGCCTACGGAAAAAACGAAGAAGATGGCATACCGGTTGGCTGTGCTGTAGAAATGATTCATACGTATTCATTGATACATGACGACCTGCCTTGCATGGACGATGATGACCTTCGCAGAGGAAAGCCGACCAACCATAAAGTATACGGGGAAGCAACCGCGGTTCTCGCTGGTGATGCACTTTTAACGGAAAGCTTCCGCCTGATTACATCGCAGCTATCTAGCAGCGTCTCTCCTGACCAAAAGCTCAGAATCGTAGATGAGCTTGTGAGGTCAGCAGGTGCACTAGGAATGGTTGGCGGTCAATTTGATGACATGGAAGCAGAGCAAAAGCAAGTCCCGATTGCTGAACTAGAATCCATTCATGCCCGGAAAACAGGAAAGCTTCTCACATTCAGCGTCACAGCAGGTGCAATGCTGGCAGGAGCATCAGATGACGATATCGAAAAACTAAGAGAGTTCAGCTATCATATTGGCATTGCTTTTCAAATCCGTGATGACATTTTAGACCTCGAAGGTAGCGAAGAAAAAATAGGAAAACGGGTCGGCTCTGATACAGCGAATGAAAAGTCGACATATCCTTCTTTATTAACGCTTTCAGGAGCAAAAGAAAAGCTGCACGAGCACATCACACGTGCAAAAGAAATTGTCTCAAATCTTGAATTAGAGCAGCAATTGCTGCATGAGTTATGTGATCTGATCGCCTCAAGAGATCATTAAAAACAGCCTAGATTTGAGGGTCTTCGAGCAATTGTGGTAAACTGTAAACAGTTTATCATGATGAGACAACTCTTATTCCCGCTTGGTTTTCATAGGAATAAGGCATTATATATGTAGATAGAAATTTTGTTGAAAGCGAGTTGATCCTGATTGGATCTTTTATCAATAAAAAATCCAACGTTTCTAAAAGGAATGTCAAATGCAGAATTAGAGGAGCTTAGTGCTGACATTCGCATGTTTTTAATTGAGTCCTTGGCTAACTCTGGCGGGCATATCGGTCCGAACCTGGGTGTCGTTGAACTCACGGTTGCCCTTCATAAAGTATTTGACAGCCCGAAAGACAAATTCCTTTGGGATGTTGGACATCAGTCTTATGTTCACAAGCTGTTAACTGGAAGAGGGGCGGAGTTTGATACACTTCGTCAATATAAAGGACTTTGCGGTTTTCCTAAACGAAATGAAAGTGAGCATGATGTTTGGGAAACAGGCCACAGCTCAACCTCATTATCTGGCGCGATGGGAATGGCGGCCGCGCGGGATATTAAAGGGACAGATGAATATATCCTGCCGATTATCGGAGACGGTGCATTAACCGGAGGTATGGCTCTTGAAGCTCTGAATCATATCGGTGATGAAAAGAAAGATATGATCGTCATCTTAAACGATAATGAAATGAGTATTGCACCAAACGTCGGTGCAATTCACACCATGCTTGGCAGACTGCGAACAGCAGGCAAGTACCAATGGGTAAAGGACGAGCTCGAATATTTATTCAAGCGGATCCCAGCTGTTGGCGGAAAGCTTGCTGCTACAGCAGAGCGTATTAAAGACAGCCTCAAGTATTTACTAGTGTCTGGCATGTTTTTTGAGGAAATGGGATTCACATACTTAGGTCCTGTTGATGGACATTCTTATGAAGATCTTTTTGAAAACCTTGAATATGCAAAGAAAACAAAAGGTCCTGTTCTGCTGCATGTCATCACGAAAAAAGGAAAAGGCTATCAGCCGGCAGAATCCGATAAAATTGGGACATGGCACGGCACAGGTCCATACAAAATTGATACAGGTGATTTTGTAAAACCAGCAGCTGCTGCACCGTCATGGAGTGGTCTTGTCAGTGAAACAGTCAGAAAGCTGGCGCGGAAAGATGAGCGAATTGTGGCCATCACGCCTGCGATGCCTGTTGGCTCAAAACTTGAAGGCTTTGCAAAGGAATTTCCTGAGCGAATGTTTGATGTAGGGATCGCTGAGCAGCATGCAGCCACAATGGCAGCTGGGCTTGCGACGCAGGATATGAAGCCATTTTTAGCGATTTATTCAACGTTCCTGCAAAGAGCTTATGATCAAGTGCTGCATGATATTTGCCGCCAAAACCTCAATGTTTTTATCGGAATTGACCGTGCGGGTCTTGTCGGTGCTGATGGAGAAACGCATCAAGGTGTGTTTGATATTGCCTTCATGCGTCATATGCCGAATATGGTGCTCATGATGCCGAAGGATGAAAATGAAGGCCAGCACATGGTCAATACAGCCATTCAGTATGATGACGGTCCAATTGCCATGCGTTTCCCGCGCGGAAATGGGCTTGGTGTGAAAATGGATGAACAGCTCAAAACCATTCCGATTGGATCTTGGGAGGTTCTTCGCCCAGGGAAGGATGCCGTCATCTTAACATTCGGTACGACGATTAAAATGGCGCTGCAAGCAGCTGAGGAACTTCAAAAAGAAGGGAAATCAATTCGTGTCGTCAACGCTCGGTTTATTAAACCGCTTGATGAAGCGATGCTAAACGACATTCTTTCTGAAGGGATTCCGATTTTAACGATTGAAGAAGCTGTGCTCCAAGGCGGGTTTGGCAGCAGCGTATTAGAATATCTACACGACAAGAAAGCATCACATATCAAAGTAGAACGCATGGGTATCCCAGATCAATTTATTGAGCATGGAAGTGTTGATGCCCTGCTTGAAGAAATTGGACTGACGAAAGCACATGTTGCTGAGACTTTACGTGACCTGCTTCCAGCAGCACCAAGAAAAGGAATTGGATCATGACATCAAAGAAAGAACGACTTGACGTTTTATTAGTCGAACAAGGACTAATGGAAACAAGAGAGAAAGCAAAGCGTGCCATCATGGCAGGGATCGTTTACTCAAATGAAAACCGTTTGGATAAACCAGGAGAGAAAATTGCTCGTGATACGCCGCTTACAGTGAAGGGGAACCCTCTCAAATACGTAAGCCGCGGCGGGTTAAAACTTGAAAAAGCGCTAAAAGAATTTGATCTGACAGTTGAAGGGAAATTGCTGATTGATATTGGCTCATCAACAGGCGGATTTACAGATTGTGCTCTTCAAAATGGAGCAGTCAAATCATATGCTGTAGACGTTGGCTACAATCAGCTTGCGTGGAAATTAAGGCAGGATGACAGGGTCATCGTCATGGAGCGCACCAATTTCCGCCATTCCGTCCCAGCTGATTTTACTGAAGGGTTGCCAGAAGTGGCATCGATTGATGTATCTTTTATCTCACTCAAACTCATTCTGCCGGCTTTAAAGCATATTCTTGTGCCGGGTGGTGACTGTATTGCGCTCGTCAAGCCTCAATTTGAAGCAGGCAGAGAGCTTGTTGGGAAAAAAGGCATCGTGCGTGAGCCCTCTGTCCACCTTGGTGTACTAGAAGAGATGAATCAATTTGCTGCAAAAGAAGGTTATGATGTAAAGGATGTATCATTTTCGCCTATCACTGGTGGAGATGGAAATATTGAATTTCTGCTTCATTTAGTGCTTCATCCTGATCAAGAAGAAAATGCGGCACTTCCTGCTTCACAACTTGAGAAGGTCGTGAAGGAAGCCCATTCTGTTTTGAAAGAAAAGAAAAACAGCCCTGAGCCGGCTGACACATGAAATCATTGAAACAAAAGGAATAATAGCTCGCTATTATTCCTTTTTACATGGTCAAAAGACAAGAATTGGCCGTATCTCACGTAATGCTTGTTTTTTGAACTGTGCATCATATAACATAGAACGTAAAGACAAACTGAGAATGAAACGCCTAGGGGGGTCAAATATGAATAAAGGTCAAAGGCATATTAAAATTAGAGAAATCATTGCAAGCCAAGAAATCGAAACACAAGATGAATTGGTCGATATTTTGAAAGCCGATGGATATAACATCACACAAGCGACCGTTTCTAGAGATATTAAAGAATTACATTTAGTGAAAGTTCCGACAAACAATGGAACATATAAATACAGTCTTCCTGCGGATCAGCGGTTTAATCCGCTGTCAAAGCTGAAGCGGTCCCTAATGGATGCATTTATTAAAATGGATGCTGCCAGTCATTTAATTGTTCTTAAAACAATGCCGGGTAATGCTCAGGCGATTGGTGCTTTAATGGATAATTTAGATTGGGAAGAAATTATGGGAACGATTTGCGGGGATGATACCATTTTAATCATTTGCCGCACCCCAGATGATACAGAGACAGTTTCGAGCAAAATTTTAGAGCTTCTATAAAGAATCAGGTTTACTAAAAGAGGTGTCAAATGAGTGTTAGCAGAACTAACCATTAAAAACTTTGCAATCATTGAAGAGTTAACGGTTTCATTTGAAAAAGGACTAACGGTTCTAACGGGGGAAACAGGTGCCGGAAAATCCATCATGATTGACGCTGTCTCACTTCTCGTGGGAGGAAGAGGTTCCTCTGAATTTGTCCGCTACGGTGAAAAAAAAGCAGAGCTGGAAGGGCTTTTTCTTGTACCAGCCGATCATCCTGTATTTGCTCTATGCGAAGAGCAGGGAATTGACGCATCAGATGAAATGATGATTCTCCGCCGTGATATTAACAACAGCGGGAAAAGCATTTGCCGGATTAATGGAAAGCTTGTCACCATCTCACTTTTACGGGAAGTAGGACGGCTTTTGCTTGATATACATGGACAGCACGATAACCAGCTGCTCATGGAAGATGAAAATCATCTGCATTTGCTCGATCAATTTGGAGCAGAAGAAATTGCACCGGCTCTCTTGCAGTATCAAGAAGCATATGATCAATATATGAAGACGGCTCAAAAGCTCAGGCAGCTGTCTGAGAATGAGCAGGAAATGGTGCACCGCTTAGATTTACTGCAATTTCAGCTAGAGGAGATTGAGGCGGCACAATTAGAGCCGGGGGAAGATGAGAGGCTTCAGGAAGAGCGACATCAAATCAGCAACTACGAAAAAATCTATTCTTCACTCCAAAACGCGTACAACGCTTTGCGTAATGAGCAAGGAGGACTAGATTGGGTTGGTATGTCCTCAAGCGAGCTTGAGCAGGTGTCTGAAATCAACGATGATTTGAAAAAGTTATCTGAACAAGTGTCGAACTCCTACTACTTATTAGAGGATTCAACTTTCCAAATGCGAAGCATGCTGGATCAATTAGAATTTGATCCGGCTCGTCTTGATTTTATTGAGTCCAGGCTGAATGAAATGAAGCAGTTAAAACGAAAATACGGCACAACCGTTGAGGAAATTTTGGAGTATGCGGCGAAGATTGAAGAAGAAATAGATCAAATCCAAAATCGAGACAGCCATTTGCAGACGCTCAAAAATAAATTAGATGCGATGAGCCGTGATGCTCTGCTGGAAGCACTTAACGTTTCGGAGCTGCGTAAAAAATGGGCCAAAAAGCTAGCAAAGCAAATTCAAACAGAGCTCAAGGATTTGTATATGGAGAAGTCATCATTTGACACAGCTTTTTCTGTTCGATATGCGCCATTTGGCAGCACTGATTGTCCGCTATTAGACGGAAAACCTGTCCAGCTCGGGAAAAATGGAATCGACCAAGCACAATTTGTCATTTCTACAAATACAGGCGAACCGATGAAATCTTTATCGAAAGTAGCCTCAGGTGGAGAAATTTCACGTGTCATGCTCGCTGTGAAGAGTATTTTCTCAGCTAAACAAGACGTCACATCCATTATTTTCGATGAAGTTGATACAGGTGTCAGCGGCAGAGTGGCACAAGCCATTGCTGAGAAAATTTACAAAGTTGCGTCTGGATCACAAGTGCTCTGTATTACACACCTGCCTCAAGTAGCCGCAATGGCTGACACGCATCTCTTCATTTCTAAACGCTCGAAAGCGGGCAGAACACTGACGAGTGTCAAACCATTAAGTCATGAAGAAAAAGTGAGTGAAATTGGCCGGATGATTGCCGGTGTGGAAGTGACTGAGCTGACAAAACAGCACGCAAAAGAACTATTGCACCAAGCAAATGATGTCAAAACAACAGGGTAGCTGAATCATCAGCTGCCTTTTTTTATGTTGTGTAAAAGCCGGCGTATATACCCATAAAATCGTCTTTTTCTTTTATCAATTTATCCAATCATTTTCTAAAGCTGCCGGTTATAAATCCTCTCGAAGAAGGCAAAAGTAAAGATGTAGCCAAAACATGAGTGTTCTGGTGTGGGTAAGGAGCGAGGAGAGTGAAAAATGAATGCCCGAAAAGATGAGAAAAGCCATTGGTGTGATTCTCCTTGTTTCTTTAATAAGTACAGGGTTTATGAGCATAGTGAAGGAGTACATCAGCATTCCAACAAATGTTGCTGTATTTGAAAAACAAAAGCACTCAATTGACACATCGATTGAAGCGTCAGCCAATGCTTCTTCACCAGCCTTTAGCCTTTCAGAGAAAAAGAATCAGCTGGATATTACAGGACAAAAGGCGGGAAAAGCCGAAATTGTTTATGATTTTAAAGGATTTCCTATTAAGAAAACAAAAGTTGACGTTCTCCCTGAATTAAAAGTCATTCCTGGAGGACAATCCATTGGCGTCAAGCTCCACTCTGTAGGAGTTCTCGTTGTAGGTTTTCATCAAATCACAACAGCAGACGGCAAAAAATCACCAGGTGAAGCCGCAGGCATTCAATCAGGGGATATGATCATTGAAATCAATGGTCAAAAAATGGAGAAAATGAATGACCTCACCCCATTTATTCAGAAAGCAGGGAAAACGGGTGAAACGCTTCGTTTGCTCATAAAGAGAGATCATAAAACCTTTCAAACAACATTAACACCCGCAAAAGATGCAAGTGAAGGCATCTATCGAATTGGTCTTTACATTCGTGATTCTGCAGCAGGAATCGGCACGATGACCTTTTTTGAACCTTCATCTAAAAAATATGGTGCCCTTGGGCATGTGATTTCTGACATGGATACAAAAAAACCAATTGTTGTCGACAATGGTGAAATTGTTAGATCAACCGTGACATCGATTGAAAAAGGCACAGGAGGAAATCCTGGAGAAAAATTGGCGAGATTCTCTTCCGAAAGAAAAACAATAGGAGATATCTCCCGCAACAGCCCTTTTGGTATCTTTGGTACATTAACCGAAAAGCTTGAAAATCATGTAGCAGATAAACCACTTCCAGTCGCTTTATCTAATGAAGTAAAAGAAGGTCCAGCAGAAATTTTAACCGTTGTGGATCATGATAAAGTGGAGAAGTTTAATATTAAAATTGTCAGCACAACACCTCAGAAATTCCCAGCAACTAAAGGAATGGTATTAAAGGTAACAGATGAGCGGCTCTTAAGCAAAACGGGCGGAATCGTCCAAGGAATGAGCGGAAGCCCCATCATCCAAAATGGCAAAGTCATTGGAGCTGTCACACACGTATTCGTCAATGATCCGACTAGCGGGTACGGCGTACACATTGAATGGATGCTGTCAGAAGCAGGAATCGACCTTTATCAAAAAAACAAAAAAGCAAGCTGATCATCAAACTGCCGCGAATTTTCCGGCAGTTTTTTTCTACCCTTTCTTTCTCTTCCATCATGTTATAAAATAAGGAAAAAGAGATTTTTCGACAAAATGGAAAAAAGCTTGTTGTCAAATTGCAATAATCGTCGATTCGTTAAGAAAAACGTAGAAAAAGCTAGATAATCCTCTATTATTCGGAAAATTAAAGTTTTTTAAAGGTGATAGCATGGTTTTGTCGAATTGAACACTCAGAAGAGAAATGCAAAAGACTAAAGGAATCGACATTGGGGAGGAAAGAACGTGGAGAAAATTAAAGTGTGTGTAGCTGATGACAATCGAGAGCTTGTTGGCCTTTTGACAGAGTACATTGAGGGACAGGAAGATATGGAAGTACTTGGCGTGGCGTATAATGGTCAGGAATGCCTGACATTATTTAAAGATAAAGAGCCCGACGTTCTCCTCTTAGACATTATTATGCCTCATTTAGACGGTCTTGCTGTACTAGAACGCCTCCGTGAAAACAATGAAATGACAAAACAGCCAAGTGTGATTATGCTAACGGCATTTGGACAAGAAGATGTCACGAAAAAAGCAGTTGATTTGGGCGCATCCTATTTCATTTTAAAGCCATTTGATATGGAAAACCTAGTAGGTCATATTCGTCAAGTCAGTGGAAACGGCACACAAGTTACCCATCGCTCTTCATCAATCCAAAACAGTGTTCTTCGTAACAAACCTGAACCGAAACGTAAAAACTTAGATGCGAGCATTACGACCATTATTCATGAGATTGGCGTGCCCGCTCATATTAAAGGCTATTTATACTTAAGAGAAGCAATTTCTATGGTGTACAATGACATTGAGCTTCTCGAAAGCATTACTAAAGTGTTGTACCCAGACATTGCAAAGAAATTTAACACGACTGCCAGCAGGGTAGAACGAGCGATTCGTCATGCCATTGAAGTCGCTTGGAGCAGAGGAAACATTGATTCCATTTCCTCACTCTTTGGTTATACTGTCAGCATGTCAAAAGCGAAACCAACCAATTCAGAATTTATTGCCATGGTAGCTGATCGCTTGCGATTAGAGCATAGAGCAAGCTAGTATCTTTTTCATGAAAAAACGTTTCTTCATTGAGACGTTTTTTTATTTTGAAAGATGTTGTAAAAAATTGGTTAGGTTGATAAAATCATCTTAATGTTTAAATTGGACAAACGGGCTGCTTTATTTTCAGAATAAAATGAAAAATAAAGCATGAAAAAAATAAAAAAGACATAAAGTAGTGGTAATCAGCTGCGCCAATCGATCATGAAGTCTTCAAAATAGAAGAAGAAAACGCTCATTCGTAAGAAAAAGGATGAGAGGAAAAGGTCTCATGGATTTGGTAATTAAAGCAAACGAGATCGAAAGTTCTATTTCTATTGACCTGATTGGTTGGCGTTTTAAAGTCACTGGCTTCTTAGAGATTGTGCCATTTGAACTGAATATTCCCATTGTCGAATTTAATAATTTTCACATTCTTTTACTATGCTATAATAATGAAAAGAAGAGGGTGAGGTTATGGGAAAGCTGAAAATCCACTCTGCTGAGGTAGCGAACGAAATTAGCAAGTGGACGAGGGTCATTTCTCAGAATGACTTAGAAAAATCTGCTGTCTATAAAGAGAAAATTCAGAATTTGCTAAAAAATACAGATGAAGACCGTGAAGTTCTCCTTTATTATCAGCTTGTTGACGGCAGACATGAAATGTTACTTGGAAATATTGAAAAAGCCAATCAAATTATGAAAAGTGTCGGAACGCTCGATGAGAAGGCAGATGACATTATTAATTTTTATTTTTACTTTTACAAAGGCCAATATGCTGCATATGTGAAAAAGTATGATGAAGCCATTAGCTTTTACAAAATTGCAGAACAGCGGCTAAAACGTGTGAATGAAGACCTGGAAGTAGGAACTTTTCACCATAAGGTTGCTTCGATCTATTACGAACTGAAACAAAATTTCATATCCATTAATCATATTAAAAAAGCCATCGATACATTCAAAGCGCATGAAGAGTACACAGCGCAGGCGATTGACAGCTTAATTTTACATGCAAGTAATTGTATTGATTTGTTCCAATTCGATGAAGCAGAGAAAAAGTATAAAGAAGCACTTGAGAAAAGTAAGCGCATTAACAATGAAGTGCTCATTGGGAAATGCTATCACAATTTAGCGGTTCTTTATTATGCAAAGCATGATTATGAAAAAAGCGCACATTATGCCAAAAAAGGGATGGGCATTCAAATTCACCGTGACAATAGCCATTATTACATCCAATCTTTATATGTTCTGGCCAATGCCTTGGTTCATTTAGGAGATCAAGAGGCGAGGGAATATATTAAAGAGGGTATTTTGTATAGTTGTGATATCCAAAATAATGAATATATAGTAAAATTTGAAATTTTGGATTTGATGTGCGAGAATAGTGGGGCAGCAGACGTATTCTCAGAAAAATTAGACTACATAGAAAAAAATAGATTATATGTGGAGCTTGAGGATTTGTCTGAACAAATATCGAAATACTTCAAGGAACGAAATGATTATCAAAATGCCATTCGTTTTCTTGAAAAGAAATTCGATGCACAAATACTTCAAAAGAAAGTGGAGGTTATCTTATGAAAAAGTTGTTGTTAGGTGTAACCGTTGTTACAGCAGTCGCAGTTGTTTCTTCCCTTTTTGCTCTTGACGCAGAGACGACAGAGCAAGCCATCAGAGCGATTACGTGATCGAATTTATCTGTCAACCTCTTCGTATGAATCAGAAGAGGTTTTTTTTATGCGCTCAAAACTGGAAAAACGAAAAAAGACACGTCATAATGAAAAGAAGCATCATATTTAGAGGTGACCTATGACGAAAATTTTTGCACACAGAGGCTTTAAAGGCATTTATCCTGAAAACACCATGATAGCTTTCGAGCATGCACTTCTTTCGGGAGCTGACGGAATTGAGCTGGATGTTCAGCTGACGAAAGACGGAAGACTTGCTGTCATTCACGATGAGAAACTGAACAGAACAACGAACATGAAAGGTTTAGTAAAAGACCATACATATGAAGAATTAAAAGCAGGAGATGCGAGTCATTCTTTCTACGAAGAAACCGGTGCTGTATCCGTTCCTCTTTTAGAGGAAGTATTAGAGCTAGTGACGCAGCAATCATCACTCATCATCAATATTGAACTGAAAAACTCCATTTATCGATATCCGGGTATCGAAGAGAAAGTAAAAAAGCAAATCGAGCATTTTCAAATAGAAGATCGTGTACTTGTTTCATCGTTTCATCACGGCAGTTTAGCTCTTTTTCACAAACTGATGCCGCATGTTGAACTAGCTGTTCTTACAATGGATGTGATCCATCAGCCGGAGATGTATATAAAAACAGTACCAGCAAGAGGCTACCATCCTAATATAAAGGGTGCCGGCGTGACCAAAGAGGTTGTGTCAGCACTCCATGCCGCTCAGCAAGTGATCAGGCCGTTTACAGTAAATAGTGAAAAGCAAATGAAAAACATGTTTTCCTTAGGTGTCGATGGCATCTTCACTGATTTTCCTGATCGAGCCGTGAAAATAAGAGAAGAAATGAAATAAAGACCTGCTCTAAATCAGCGGGTCTTTTTTCACGTTTTATCTCTGCTTAAAGCGAGCAGTCACTTTATTTCGTTTACGGTCTCTATATAAAATAAAGCCAGCCACTACATAAAGACCTCCCCCTAAAAATAACAACCCTGCAATTCCTTGCAGCCATAAATATGGAAATGGTGCAATGATGATGCCGAAAACAGTGTCACGCAGCAGCTTAATCCCAAGTGCTGCAAGCGCGCCAGGTATTAAAATAATCACTAGTGCAAGTATTCTCCCCATCAAATGTCCCCTTAAACGTCATTTACTTCCATTGTCTAATTCAAAAAATATTTTGTCAAGAAAGGAAAACGTGGTAATATAAGAGTTGTGCAATTTTTTGCAACGGAAAAATATGGTGTGCAAATTTTTTCATATAAAGGGGTAACGGGATGCAGAGAGTCTTGATTGTCGGTGCAGGACAAGGTGGATCAGCATTGCTTGAAACATTGCTGAAAACAAATACGATTCAAATCATTGCGATCGCCGACCTTGATCTTGAGGCACCGGGGATGGTAGAAGCGAAAAAGAATGGAATTGAGACGACAACGGATTGGAAAGAATACATAAAAGATGACATTGATATCATCATTGAAACAACAGGCAGTTCAGCAGTGCTAAAAGAACTGATTGAAAAAAAGCCAGAGCACGCAGTCATTGTGCCAAGTTCAATGGCTTACGTCATATCAGAATTAATGTCAGAAAAACAGCAGCTGATTCAAATATTAAAGGAACAAACCTATAAGCATGACCGCATTTTTAATGCAACGAACGACGGGATGATTTTTATAAACATGGATGAAGAAGTCGTCCTGTTTAATCGATCAGCGGCCAAAATGGTTGGATGCTCGCAAAAAGATGCGATTGGCCGTCATATACGAGAAGTGATCCCAAATACAAAGCTTCCCGACATTTTAAGATCGAGAGAGCCAGAATTTAATCAAAAACAATTTCTGAATCAGCAAATACAAATTGTGACAACGCGTTTGCCAATTATTGATGACGCGGGGAGAATGCTAGGTGCTTTATCCATTTTTAAAGATATTACAGATGCCGTTGAGCTTGCTGAGGAAGTGACCAATCTTAAAGAAGTACGAACGATGCTGGAGGCGATCATTCAATCGTCGGATGAAGCCATATCGGTTGTTGATGAGCAGGGAAAAGGGATCTTAATCAACCGGGCATACACGAAAATGACTGGATTAACAGATAAAGAAGTTGTGGGGAAACCAGCAGGTGCAGATATTTCTGAAGGAGAAAGCATGCATTTGAAGGTACTGGAAACAAGGAGACCAGTTCGAGGCGTCAGAATGAAAGTCGGACCGAATAAAAAAGATGTGATTGTCAACGTAGCGCCAGTCATCGTTGATGGCATTTTAAAAGGCAGTGTCGGGGTCATTCATGACGTATCAGAAATTCAATCACTCACGAATGAATTAAATAAAGCAAGGCAGCTCATCCGGACACTTGAAGCAAAGTACACTTTTGAAGACATCATTGGAGAAAGTGAGCAAATGCTTGTGGCACTTGAGCAGGCAAAGCTAGGCGCGAAAACGCCAGCCACGATTTTACTCCGGGGAGAATCAGGTACTGGAAAAGAGCTGTTTGCGCACGCCATTCACAATGAAAGTGACCGGAAATATAATCGCTTTGTACGGGTCAACTGTGCGGCCTTATCTGAGACCCTTTTAGAGTCAGAGCTTTTTGGCTATGAAGAAGGAGCGTTCTCTGGTGCAAGGCGGGGCGGGAAAAAAGGGCTGTTTGAAGAGGCAAACCAAGGCAGCATTTTTTTAGATGAAATTGGTGAAATGACGCCAAGTACACAGGCGAAACTGCTTCGTGTGATGCAGGAGAAAGAAATTGTAAGAGTAGGCGGAACAAAGGCCATACCAGTCGATGTTCGTGTGATCACGGCGACAAATGTCAATATTGAAAAAGCGATGGCGGAAGGAAAGTTCAGAGAAGATTTATATTATCGAATGAACAGATACCCGATCTCCATCCCGCCTCTAAGGCAGCGTCTTGAGGATATTGACTCATTAAGCAAACGTCTCATCCAAAAGATCAATTTAGACTATGGACGGAACGTGAGCGGGTTAACGGAACAGGCACTCAAAAGACTGCGATCATATAAGTGGCCTGGAAACGTAAGAGAGCTTGAAAATGTACTTGGACGAGCCATGATCTTTTTGAACCCGCAAGAAGAGTGGATTGATGAAGGGCATATTTCTTTCATGGAGTCAGAAGATCAGGAAGAAAAAGAGCAGCAGGAACTGGCTGTCAGTCAATTTGAGGGAGAGACGCTTTCTGATGCTGTTGAGGCATTTGAAGCGCAGCTGATTAAACAAACCCTTGAAAAGCATCAGTTCAATCGCACGAAAACAGCGAAAACGTTAGGGATCAGCATTCGGAACCTTTACTATAAAATGGATAAATATCAACTTGCAAAAGATAGCATGCAATAAAATGCATGTAACCTGCAAAAGATTGCACGAATGTCATGCAAATTGCCTCATTTTCACTGCATTTCAAACTGGCACGGAACTTGCATATAAAACATGAACCGAGCACAAGGAAAGGTGGGCATATATGAAGCTTGACGATCTGATTATGAAAGCCGCCCAGCTGCAGAATAAAACGGCGGCTGTGGCTCATGCAGAAGACGAAGAAGTGCTTCATGCCATCAAGATGGCAATTAAGCGTAAGGTCGCTCGCTTTCTCCTGGTTGGGAACAAACGCAACCTGAAGGAGCTAGTGAAGCAGCATGAAATCAATGAGGACTGGATAGATATTATTCATTCAGATTCTCCCGAAGAATCGGCCAAAATTGCCGTGCAGGCAGTGAGCGAGAAGCATGCAGATATTTTGATGAAGGGGCATGTCCCGACAGCCGTTCTTTTAAAAGCGGTACTGAATAAAGAATATGGGCTCAGGACAACGAGTGTCCTATCACATGTCGCGGCATTTGAAGTGCCGGGCTTTGACCGCTTTATTTATGTCACAGATTCTGCGATGAACATCGCGCCCGATTTAAATATGCTGAAAGAGATTACGATCAATTCTGTTCAAGTAGCAAAAGCTGTCGGAAACGACATGCCAAAGGTTGCAGTATTGTCTGCGGTGGAGGTCGTGAATCCGGCAATGGATTCAACTTTGACTGCGGCAAGTCTTGCGCAAATGAATCGGCGGGGGCAAATTTCTGGCTGCCTGATCGATGGGCCTCTTGCTTTAGACAATGCCATTTCTCAAACGGCAGCTTCTCATAAAAATATTACGAGTGATGTAGCCGGCCATGCAGATATTTTGCTTGTGCCAACAATTGAGGCAGGGAACATTCTTTATAAATCTCTCATCTACTTTGCACATGCAAAGGTGGGAGCTGTGGTGGCAGGAGCGAAGGCGCCGATTGCTTTAACAAGCCGGTCTGATTCAGCCGAAAGTAAGCTTTATTCAATTGCGCTTGCCATCTGTACATCAAATTAAGCGGAAGTAATAGGAGGAATAACACGATGGAACTTTTTAAATATATGGAACGATACGATTATGAACAGCTTGTATTTTGTCAGGATGAGCAGTCTGGCTTAAAAGCGATTATTGCGATTCATGATACAACACTAGGGCCGGCACTAGGCGGAACGAGAATGTGGACGTATGAAAACGAAGAAGCAGCCATTGAGGATGCACTGCGTCTAGCAAGAGGAATGACTTATAAAAACGCGGCAGCAGGACTTAATCTTGGCGGCGGAAAAACGGTCATCATCGGCGATCCGAGAAAAGACAAAAATGAAGAAATGTTCCGTGCATTTGGACGTTACATTCAAGGGCTGAATGGCCGCTATATTACAGCAGAAGATGTCGGTACAACGGTAGAAGACATGGATCTCATTCATGAAGAAACCGATTTTGTCACAGGGATTTCTCCTGCATTTGGTTCTTCTGGAAATCCGTCTCCCGTTACTGCTTACGGTGTATACAAAGGGATGAAAGCCGCTGCCAAAGCTGCATTTGGGACCGATTCATTAGAAGGAAAAACAATTGCCGTCCAAGGTGTTGGAAATGTCGCTTACAACCTGTGTAAACATCTGCATGAAGAAGGCGCGCAGCTCATTGTCACAGATATCAACAAAGACTCTGTCAAGCGAGCTGTTGAAGACTTCGGCGCAAAAGCAGTCGACCCTGACGATATTTATGATCAAGCATGTGATATTTATGCACCGTGCGCACTTGGTGCAACCATTAACGATGTGACCATTCCTAAGTTAAAAGCAAAGGTGATTGCAGGTGCTGCAAATAACCAGCTAAGAGAAACGCATCACGGTGACCTTATCCATGAAATGGGGATTGTATATGCTCCTGATTATGTGATCAATGCAGGCGGTGTGATTAACGTTGCTGATGAGCTTTATGGCTATAATGCAGATCGTGCGATGAAAAAAGTCGAAGGCATTTATCAAAATATTGAACGTGTAATTGAAATTTCAAACCGTGATGCCATTCCAACTTATAAAGCGGCAGACCGATTGGCTGAAGAGCGAATTGAAAGAATGCGCAAATCAAGAAGTCAATTCTTGCAAAATGGTCAACATATTTTAAGCCGTCGCTAAATTGAAGAATGAGTTGAAACGGAGGTTTTGTTTTTGCTGACAAAAGAATGGCGTATTCTCACGATTAATCCTGGCTCTACTTCAACAAAAATCGGTGTGTTTCATAATGAACGTTCTATTTTTGAAACGACACTAAGACATACAGATGAGGAATTAAAGCAATTTCCTCATATCATTGATCAATTTTCATTCCGTAAAGAAACCATATTGAAAACACTGCATGAACAGGGGATGAACATCTCAAAGTTTGATGCAGTTTGCGCGCGCGGCGGCCTCCTTCGTCCGATTGAAGGAGGCACATATGAAGTCAATGAGCAAATGGTGGAAGACCTAAAAGAAGGATATGCCGGCCAGCACGCATCCAATCTCGGTGGAATCATCGCGAGGGAAATTGCACTTGGCCTGAATATCCCAGCCTTTATTGTCGATCCAGTTGTAGTGGATGAACTAAAACCAATTGCTCGTATTTCAGGGCTGCCAACGATCGAAAGAAAAAGCATCTTTCATGCATTAAATCAAAAAGCAGTCGCAAGAAAAACAGCGGCTTCTTTTGGAAAAAGTTACGAAGATTTGAACATGATTATTACTCATATGGGCGGCGGTATCACCATTGGTGTTCATGAAAAAGGAAAAGTCATCGATGTGAATAACGGTCTGCATGGCGAAGGTCCTTTCAGCCCAGAGCGTGCGGGAACCTTGCCGACAGGTGATCTTGTAAATCTTTGTTTTTCAGGTGAGTATACCCAAGAGGAAATGCTCAAACGCATTATTGGTGAAGGCGGGCTTGCGGGCTATCTTGGCACGACAGACGCTGTGAAAGTGGAACGCATGATTGAAGCGGGTGATGAGCGGGCAGCGCTCATTTATGAAGCAATGTGCTATCAGATTGCCAAGGAAATCGGTGCGGCTAGCGCTGTCTTAAAAGGAGCAGTTGACGTCATTGTATTAACAGGCGGACTTGCGTACAGCAAACAAATTACGTCAAGTATTCGCGGCTATATTGACTGGATTTCAGATGTTGTTGTGTTTCCAGGTGAAAATGAGCTGCAATCGTTAGCAGAAGGTGCGCTTCGTATTTTAAAAGAAGAAGAATCACCGAAAGAATACCCAAATGATCAACAGGAAAAGAAAGGAGTGACAAGTCATGGCAACTGAATATGACCTCGTCATTCTGGGTGGAGGCACAGGCGGCTATGTAGCGGCCATCCGTGCCTCGCAGCTTGGATTGAAAACAGCAGTTGTAGAAAAAGAAAAGCTCGGCGGAACATGTCTTCATAAAGGCTGCATCCCGTCTAAAGCGCTGCTCAGAAGTGCAGAAGTTTATCAAACCGTCAAACGCGCAGCTGATTTTGGTGTTGAGGCAGGCGGCATTGCCTTGCAATTTGCCAATGTGCAGAAAAGAAAAACAGAGATCGTCGAAAAACTAGCAGGCGGCGTCAAACATTTAATGAAACAAGGAAAAATTGATGTATATGAAGGGATCGGCCGTATTCTTGGCCCATCTATCTTTTCGCCAATGCCAGGAACGATCTCCGTAGAAATGGCAAATGGAGAGGAAAATGAAATGCTCATTCCAAAGCAGGTTATCATCGCGACAGGATCAAGACCGCGTGTGCTGCCAGGCCTTGAAGCAGATGGAACACACATCCTTACATCAGATGATGCACTTGAACTGCCAGAGCTTCCGCAGTCGATCCTGATTGTCGGCGGCGGAGTGATCGGAATCGAGTGGGCGTCTATGCTCAATGATTTTGGTGTGAACGTCACTGTGATTGAGTTTGCAGACCGCATTTTGCCTACAGAGGATCATGACATTTCTAAAGAAATGGAAAAACTGTTATCTAAAAAAGGCATCACTTTTGTGACAAATGCGAAGGTACTGCCAGATAGCGTAGAAAAGCAGGAAAATCTCGTGACAATTCAAGCGGAAAAGGATGGAGACATTCAGACGTTTGAAGCGGAAAAACTCCTTCTTTCAGTCGGCAGAGTACCTAATATCGAAGGCATAGGTCTTGAAAACACGGACATCCAAACCGAAAAACAAGGCATTGTCGTGAATGAACATTATCAAACGAAAGAATCGCATATTTACGCAATAGGAGATGTCATCGGCGGGCTTCAGCTGGCACATGTGGCTTCTCACGAAGGTATGATTGCAGTTGAACATATGGCTGGGAAAGATCCAAAGCCGCTCGATGAAACGCTCGTATCTAAATGTGTTTACTCTCACCCAGAAACCGCTAGTGTTGGACTCACTGAACAGGCGGCAAAAGAGCAGGGCTTTGAAGTCAAAATAGGGAAATTTCCATTTATGGCGATTGGAAAAGCGCTTGTGTACGGGGAGTCTGATGGATTCGTCAAAATCATTGCCGATCAAAAGACAGATGATATTTTAGGAATTCATATGATTGGTCCTCATGTAACAGATATGATATCTGAAGCTGGATTAGCCAAAGTACTTGATGCAACCCCGTGGGAAGTGGGGCAGACGATACACCCGCATCCGACCTTATCAGAGGCGATTGGCGAGGCAGCCCTTGCTGTTGACGGGAAGGCGATCCATTTTTAATCAAGGAGGGAAACATGATGAGTAACATGCGTCATCAGGAATTAGGATTATCAGATGAACAAGCAATTGATATATACAGAACAATGCTTCTAGCAAGAAAAATCGATGAACGGATGTGGCTTTTAAACCGTTCCGGGAAAATTCCATTCGTCATTTCTTGTCAAGGGCAGGAAGCGCAGCAAGTCGGCGCTGCATTTGCTCTTAATAGAGAAGAAGATTACGTCTTACCTTACTATCGTGATATGGGGGTTGTCCTTGCTTTTGGGATGACAGCAAAAGATTTAATGATGTCTGGTTTTGCAAAACAAGACGATCCAAACTCAGGCGGAAGACAAATGCCAGGGCATTTTGGGCAAAGAGCAAATCGAATTGTGACTGGGTCGTCACCTGTCACAACGCAGGTTCCTCACGCGGTGGGAATTGCCCTTGCTGGACGATTAGAGCAGAAAAACTTTGTCAGCTTTGTCACGTTCGGTGAAGGCTCATCAAACCAAGGTGATTTCCATGAAGGCGCAAACTTTGCTGCTGTGCATAAACTGCCTGTTATTTTCATGTGTGAAAACAATAAGTATGCGATTTCCGTGCCATATGACAAACAAGTAGCCTGTGAACGCATTTCAGATCGTGCGGTTGGATATGGGATGCCTGGCGTAACTGTTGATGGAAATGATCCGCTTGAAGTATATGCCGCTGTCAAAGAAGCGAGAGACCGTGCGGCTAGAGGTGAAGGTCCGACATTGATTGAAACAATCTCTTACCGTTTAACTGCGCATTCAAGTGATGACGATGATTCAAGCTATCGAGAAAAAGAAGAAGTGCTCGAAGCAAGAAAGAAAGATCCGCTCATCCAATATGAAACGTATTTAATCGAAGGAAAGGTCATGACTTCTGAAATGAAAGAAGAGATGACAAAAGAAATTATGCAAATCGTAAACGAAGCTACTGATGAAGCGGAAAACGCAGCTTATGCTGAGGCAGAAAGCGCACTTCGTTACGTGTATGCGGAGTAAGGGGGAAGAAAAATGCCTGTTATGTCATATATAGACGCCATTACACTGGCGATGAAAGAAGAAATGGAGCGAGATCCGAAAGTGTTTGTGCTCGGAGAGGATGTCGGGAAAAAAGGCGGCGTATTTAAAGCGACAGCGGGTCTTTACGAGCAATTTGGAGAAGCGCGCGTCATGGATACACCTCTTGCAGAATCAGCCATTGCGGGTGTAGGTATTGGGGCAGCGATGTATGGAATGCGCCCAATTGCAGAAATGCAATTTGCGGATTTCATTATGCCTGCAATCAACCAAATCATTTCAGAGGCTGCAAAAATTAGATACCGTTCAAATAATGATTGGAGCTGTCCAATGGTCATCCGCGCACCTTATGGGGGCGGAGTACACGGGGCGCTTTATCATTCACAATCGGTCGAAGCCATTTTTGCTAACCAGCCTGGTTTGAAGATTGTGATGCCTTCTACACCTTATGATGTCAAAGGTCTTCTAAAGGCTGCAGTGCGTGATCCAGATCCTGTATTGTTCTTTGAACATAAACGTGCATACCGCCTGATTAAAGGAGAAGTGCCTGAAGAGGATTACACTCTACCGATTGGAAAAGCAGATGTGAAACGTGAAGGCGATGATATCACGGTCATTACATATGGCCTTTGTGTCCATTTTGCGCTGCAAGCAGCAGACCGCCTTGCAAAAGACGGCATTTCCGCTCATATTCTCGATTTGAGAACAGTGTACCCGCTTGATCAGGAAGCGATTATAGAAGCGGCTTCTAAAACAGGGAAAGTGCTTCTGTTAACGGAAGATACAAAAGAAGGCAGCATCATGAGTGAGGTTGCGGCGATCATTTCGGAGCATTGCTTATTTGATTTAGACGCACCAATCAAACGCCTGGCAGGACCAGATATTCCGGCAATGCCTTATGCGCCGACAATGGAGAAATTCTTCATGGTCAACCCGGATAAGGTAGAAGCTGAAATGAGAGAGCTGGCGGCGTTTTAAGAAAGAGGAGGGTTTCAAAGTGGCAATTGAACAAATGAAAATGCCTCAGCTAGGTGAAAGTGTAACAGAAGGAACCATTAGCAAATGGCTCGTTTCACCTGGCGATCATGTGAATAAATACGATCCGATTGCGGAAGTCATGACGGATAAAGTGAACGCAGAAGTCCCATCATCTTTTACAGGAACGATTACAAAGCTATCGGCTGAGGAAGGCGAAACGCTGCAAGTAGGAGAAGTGTTCTGTGAAATTGAAGTCGAAGGAAGCGAGCAGCAGAGCGTGAAAGAAGAAGAAGCACCTGAGCAAAGCGAAGCGCCTGAAGCAGATCAAACAAATGAGAATCAAAGTCAAAAGAAACGTTATTCTCCAGCCGTTCTTCGTTTAGCAGATGAGCATGGCATTGATTTAGCGGCTGTTCAAGGTACAGGAGCAGGCGGGCGAATTACTAGAAAAGATTTGCTGCAGCTTATTGAAAACGGCGGCGTCAAAGAGAAGACAGCACCTGTCAATGAACGTGCCGTTCAACCGGAGCCTGCGCAGTCATCTAAAGCAAAAGCGGCGCCTGCTGTCCCTTCTATGCCTGGTGATGTTGAGCTGCCAGTCACGCCGATCCGTCAGGCAATTGCCGCCAATATGCTGAGAAGCAAACATGAAATTCCGCATGCATGGACAATGATGGAAGTCGATGTGACAAATCTAGTGACAAGAAGAAATCAGCTGAAGGATCAGTTTAAAGCAAAAGAAGGCTTTAACTTGACGTTCTTTGCGTTCTTTGTCAAAGCAGTGGCTCAGGCCTTAAAGGAATTCCCTGAAATGAACAGTATGTGGGCCGGAGATAAGATTGTGCAGAAGAAAGCAATAAATGTTTCGATTGCTGTCGCTACAGATGACGCGCTTTTTGTTCCAGTCATTAAGGATGCGGATGAAAAGACCATTAAGGGCATTGCCAAAGAAATTCATGAGCTTGCGTTTAAGGTGAGACAAGGAACGCTCAAGCAAAGTGATATGGAAGGCGGTACTTTCACTGTCAACAACACGGGATCATTTGGTTCGGTACAATCTATGGGAATCATTAATTATCCGCAAGCGGCGATTTTACAAGTAGAATCGATCGTGAAGCGTCCAATGATCGTAAACGGAATGATTGCGGCAAGAGACATGGTCAATCTTTGTCTCTCATTAGATCACAGAGTACTAGATGGTCTTGTATGCGGCAGATTTCTTCAACGAATTAAACAAATCCTTGAAGGTATCGACGAGCAGACATCTGTTTATTAAAACATTATTTTCCCCCTCCCGGCATGAGAGGGGGATTTCCACATCTAGGAGAAAGGAGCGTTGATATGTCTGGACTAGATTTTTTTGCTTTTCTCACGATTGGTCTCATGTTTATCACAGCGATTGCCTTCGCTTTTCTGCGGTACATTTCTAAATCACGCAATCATCCTGAACGATTACTGCTTATCATATCGATCGTTTCAATTATTCAAATCGTGTACTGTCTGCTGATTGTCGGCGGGTTTAAAGGGGCAGCCAATAGCTTTTTAGGAATATCACTTCTCGCCGGGACGCTGCTCGGATATGCACTTGAATATTTATACAGACGCTATATCAAAAAAACGCCCGAATCAAAATGATATCGGGCGTTTTTTTATTCAGCTGGAACAATAAAGGTCAAATGATGTTTTAACACTTCTAAAGAAGAGGGGGCCGTCATATAAACCTCACCATCTGTATCAGCATCCATTTCCTCTTTTGTGTGGATATGGATACTGGACGCTTGAATGAGAGACAGATCGCCGGTGAAATCCTCCAGCTCTTCCCGGTTCATTGAGAAGATTTCTTTTAAAGCAGAGAAACTCGTATTTCTGCAAATTAAGATTTCTGCTTTTCCATCATCTATGGCTGCATGAGGCAAATCAATTTTATTTGTACCGATAAAATGTCCATTCATGACAAGAACGATGACAGCTTCCTCTTCCCAGCTTTCCTCTTCGGTCTCAATCCGTACGTGAAAAGGATCTGTTTGCTGCAGGGTGCGCAGGGCACTTGTGAAGTAGCTGATTTTACCGAGTACGGCTTTTTCCTTGTCGTTAATGTTGTTGGACGTGTCTGCAATCAGCCCAATTCCCCAAAAGTTTAACACGTATCGATCTTCTGCTTTGATTAAGTCGACCTTTTTCTCTTTGCCGTCTACAATCATTTGAGCGGCTTTTTGCATTTGTTGAGGAATACCTAGTGTTCTAGAAAAATCATTGCATGTCCCGCCTGGTAATATCGCTACAGCGGGCCTTTTTTCTAAACCGCCTATGCCGTTCATGCATTCATGCACGGTACCGTCTCCGCCTAATATGATGAGCAATTCCACCGTCTCATCAATTTGACGGCAGAAATCATAAGCATCATTTGGCTGCTTTGTTGGTTTCAAAATGAGTTCATCAATATGTAGAGAAAGAAGAGGCACTGTTTGACCGAGTGTTTTTTCCATGTTTTTTTGTCCAGCATTTCCATTATAAATGAGCATCGCTTTTTTGAATTGTGCCATCACGCAGTTCTCCCTTTCTTCTCTTTATCATCACTTTTCCCCAATTTGACAGCTCATAAACGAGGTTCGGAAAAAGAGGCGGCGGATAAGACAACACATTTGCCCGCAGGCGTTTTCCTTGATATGATGGAGTTAAAATGGTTATGGTACGCAAAAGG
Source organism: Bacillus safensis FO-36b (assembly GCF_000691165.1). GTDB lineage: Bacteria > Bacillota > Bacilli > Bacillales > Bacillaceae > Bacillus > Bacillus safensis. Next base: position 550,137 of record NZ_ASJD01000001.1, read on the forward strand.
AGTGGACGGACATGAATATTGATTTTAATTTATTTATGAATGATATTGTAAAACAAGCGAGAGAAGAAATTAAGCAGGCAGGCTACACTGAGCTCACGTCAGCTGAAGAAGTAGACGAAGCACTGACTAAAAAAGGGACGGCACTTGTCATGGTGAATTCAGTATGCGGCTGTGCAGGCGGTATTGCAAGGCCAGCTGCCGGCTATTCTGTTCATTACGATAAGCGTCCAGATCAATTGCTGACAGTGTTTGCTGGGCAGGACAAAGAGGCAACAGCAAGAGCTCGTGAATACTTTGAAGGCTTCCCGCCATCTTCACCATCCTTTGCCTTATTAAAAGATGGAAAAATCATTAAAATGGTCGAGCGTCATGAAATTGAAGGGCATGAGCCAATGGAAGTCGTGTCAAAACTACAAGCCGCTTTTGATGAGCATTGCGAAGAAATCTAACATATGACGTTTGAATGAATAAATATAAAGCAGTCCGGTCTTTAGATCGGTCTGCTTTTTGTTTTATAAGACAATAGAATCAAAATAATTTTAGCAAAATACTATTGCATCTTAAAAAGAAAGTGTTTAAAATACATTATAGTGAATAAATATTCAAATCAATACATGATTTTAAATACTGGGAGGCATCATCATATGAAAAAGTGGTTATTATTACTTATGACAGCTGGTCTTGCAGCTGCACTCGCGGCATGCGGAACTTCTTCTAATAATTCAAACGCATCAGGAGATGACAAGACACTCGTGATGGCGACATCAGCAGATTATCCGCCATTTGAATCAAAAGACGGAGATAAAATTGTCGGTTTTGATGTAGATCTTGCAACAGCACTAGCGAAAAAGAACGGCTACAAGCTAGAAATTCAAGATATGGACTTTGCTAGCCTTGTATCAGCCCTCAAAACAAACAAAGCTGATATTGTCCTTGCAGGGATGACACCTACAGAAAAACGTAAAAAGCAAGTTGATTTCTCTGATGTTTATTACAATGCTAAAAACTTGGTTGTATCAAAGAAATCTAGCGGTATTAAGGCAGAGAAAGATTTAAAAGACAAAACAGTCGGCGTTCAATTAGGTTCTATTCAACAGGATGAAGCAAATGGACTGCAAAAGAAATATAATCTAACAGTTGAAGACCGTAATAAAATTTCTGATATCATTCAAGAGATTAAAGCAGGCCGTTTTGATGCAGCCATAATTGAAGATAAAGTAGCTGCTGGTTACTTGAAAAAGGAAAAAGACTTCCAAGCATTTGGATTGAACAGCACAAACGAAGGTTCAGCCATTGCATTCAAGAAAAACAGCGACTTAACAGCGAAATTTAATAAATCATTAAAAGAAATGAAAGATAATGGCGAACTTGATAAATTAATTAAAAAATGGTTTGCTGATGAAAAGTAAGTCAGGAAAAGGATCAGCGTCATTCAAGAAAATCAAGTAGAAAAGCGCTGAAAAGTTCAACTCATGTTGAACTTTTTTCCTGTTTTGTATGAAGGCAGAAAAAAGGAGAATGTCATGTTTGATTTTAAAGATGTAATACCTCAGATGCCCTTTATTCTAGAAGGACTTAAGGTCACGCTTTCTATAGTAGTGGTATCCCTTTTACTTGGATTTATCTTAGGAATTTTATTAACGCTTTGTAAAATTAGTGTGTTTAAACCGCTCATTTGGCTTGCAGATTTTTATACGTCAATTTTCCGAGGCACACCGCTTGTGCTTCAATTGCTCATTATTTATTTTGGTCTGCCTCAGCTTCTTGGGTTTCAAATCGACCAATACTGGGCTGCTGTAGCGGCATTTTCACTCAACTCGGCGGCATACGTATCTGAAATTATTCGTGCGGGTATTAATGCCATTGATAAAGGTCAAAAAGAAGCGGCCGTTGCTTTAGGCATCCCTTATGCTAAAATGATGAAGGACTTATTGCTTCCGCAGGCGTTTAAAAATATTTCACCTGCACTTGTGAATGAAACGATTACACTGACAAAAGAATCAGCGATTGTAACAGTCATCGGACTGGGGGATGTCATGAGACGAGCCTATCAAGCAGGGGCCGTTACGTATAATTATCTTGAACCGCTTATTTTTGCGGGTCTTATCTATTATGTCATCGTGCTTGTTCTCACCTTTGTCGGCAAATCGGTGGAAAGGAAGTTAAAATCAAATGATTAAAATAGAGAAACTCACAAAATCTTTTGGTAAAAATGAAGTTTTAAAGGGGATCGACACCACCATTAAAGAAGGGGAAGTTGTTGCGGTCATTGGACCATCTGGTTCAGGAAAATCGACGTTCCTTCGCTGCATCAATTTACTTGAAAAGCCGACTTCTGGTGTCATTACGATTAAGGACACCGAAATCACCAACCCAAAAACGAATGCACTAAAAGTGCGTGAGAACATCGGAATGGTATTTCAGCATTTCCATCTGTTCCCGCATAAAACGGTGCTGGAAAATATCACGTATGCGCCAATGAATGTGAAGAATCAATCGAAGGAAGACAGCATCAAACAAGCTGAAGACCTGCTCAAAAAGGTAGGGCTTTTAGAGAAAAAAGATGATTTCCCGAACCGTTTGTCCGGCGGTCAAAAGCAGCGTGTGGCGATTGCGCGTGCGCTTGCGATGACACCAGACATTATGCTGTTTGACGAACCAACGTCAGCCCTAGATCCAGAAATGGTCAAGGAAGTATTAGAGGTCATGAAAGAACTGGCTCAATCTGGAATGACACTCGTCATCGTCACACATGAAATGGGCTTTGCAAAAGAAGTGGCTGACCGCGTGATCTTTATGGATGATGGGAAAATTGTAGAGGATGCAAACCCTGTACAATTTTTTGAATCACCGTCTTCACAGCGTGCGCAAGACTTCTTACAAAAAATATTATAAAGAAAAAGAGAAGGAGACTTAACATCTCCTTCTTTTTTTGATTATAATGGGGAAAGTAAAAAAAGTTCATCATTTCACAAAAGTGAATGGAAACAAGACAGAAAAGAGTGAATCACATCATGTTTAAAATCGGCTACCGAACGCTGAAAACAGCATTAGGAACAGCGATCGCTATTTATATTGCACAATTGCTTGGCTTGCAAAATTATTCAGCTGCCGGGATTATTACGATCCTGTGTATTCAGGTGACAAAGAAAAGATCCCTGTTAGCATCGGGAGCCCGCTTTGCAGCATGCAGTCTTGCTATTTTATTTTCTTATTTATTTTTCGATCTGATTGGGTATCATCCTTTTGTGATCGGTTTGATGCTGCTTGTCTTTATTCCGACAACGGTTCTGCTTCGAATTAAAGAAGGGATTGTCACAAGTTCAGTCATTATCCTCCATTTATACATGTCTGGCGGGATTACCCTGCATCTCATTTGGAATGAACTGCTGCTGATTACCATTGGTGTAGGGGTAGCGCTGATTATGAACCTCTATATGCCAAGTGTTGATAAAAAGCTCAAACGCTACAGCGAACAAATTGAAGCCAACTTTGCTAAAATCTTTGAGGAAATCGAGCAATACTTAATGACAGGGAAACAAGACTGGACAGGAAAAGAAATACCAGAGACACATCAATTGATCAAAGAAGCGAAAGCTCTTGCATATCGTGATGTTGAAAACCATGTATTAAGACATGAAAACCTGTATTACCATTACTTCAACATGAGACAAAAGCAATTTGAAATCATTGAGCGTGTGCTGCCTAAAATTACGTCGATTTCCGTCACAACGGAGCATGGACAAATCATTGCAGAATACATTAGAGACTTACGCGAACATATTCACCCAGGGAACACAGCGCATAAGTTTTTAAGACGTCTCATTGATATGAAAGAAGAGTTCGATGCACTTCCGCTCCCGCAAACAAGAGAAGAATTTGAGGCAAGAGCGGCACTCTTTCATTTCCTCGGTGAAATGGAACAATATTTAGTGCTGAAAAGCTATTTTAAAGGGATGAAAGAATAGAGACGCATGAGTTCCTCCTTCATTGGTCAATCTAATGAAAAAGGAGGAGCCTATGCGTCTTTTATTTTATACCGTACTGACCATGTCCCTTTCACCAATCTGGCCGCTTGGACAAAACCCGCTGCCAGGTGACCCATTTGTCATTATTAATAAACAAACAAATGAACTTGCCTTCATTGATCAAGGGAAAATTCAAAAAGTATATCCTGCCTCTACAGGAAAAACAGCAGATTTAACGCCAGAAGGTGAATTTACGATTATGATCAAAGCGAAAGATCCCTATTACAGAAGAAAGAATATTGAAGGCGGTGCGAAGAATAATCCTCTTGGGCGAAGATGGATTGGATTCGATGCACGAGGAACAGATGGCAGAACCTACGGAATTCACGGAACGAGTGACGAAACTTCGATTGGGAAATTTATCACAGCAGGCTGTGTAAGGCTTCATAATCAAGATGTAGAGCGATTGTTTGATCAGCTTCCAATTGGTACAAAGGTATGGATTACAACCTCAAGCGATTCTTTTGAAAAGCTTGCCAAAGACAAACAGGCCATTCGTTGATATCGCGAATCACCTGCTTGTCTGCTTTTATTCAAACCTTATAAAAAGGCTGCTGCTCCTGCTAAAAGTGAAGAAACTAACAGCAGGCTAATCATAAGCAATACCATAAATTTCATGAATTTTTGAGACATATCGCACCCCTATAACCGAAGATTTTTGCGACAAGCGCACTTGTCTTTATTTTATCTGGTTTTTTCATATGCGACAAGTGATCAGCAAAGGAAGTGAACGGATGAATCAAATCGATCATATTGCCATTGCCGTCTTTTCTATTAAAGAAACATCTCAAACGCTTCATCAGCTATTTAACTGGCATTTTTCAGACATACAAGAGATTCCGGAGCAGGAGATTAATGCGTCCTTCGCTTCACTTGATGATCTGCACATTGAATTAATTGAGCCCATTTCAGCCCGCAGTAAACTACATACCTTTTTAACAAAAAGAGGAGAGGGCCTTCATCATATTGCGTTAAAGTCAGATGACATTCAAACGGATCTTAGCCGTCTCGATCACCTTGGCGTGCAGCTTCTCCAAAAAACAGCACAGATGGGCGCCGGCGGAAAGCAGATTGCATTTATTTCACCTAAAGAAACGTCAGGTGTGTTATTTGAATTGTGCGGGTCCTTGAAAGGAGAGAAACATTGCGATGAATGAATCGTTCAATGACTTGTCTGAATGGCGAAAGAAAGCGTTAATGGGCGGCGGCGAAAAACGAGCAGCGGCTCACAGAAGCAAAGGAAAGCTGACGGTGCGAGAGCGGCTGCATACACTTCTTGACGAGGGCAGCTTAATGGAAATTCAGTCATTTGCAACAGGCGGTCTGTCAGAGCATGTTGGTGACGGCGTCGTCATTGGAACGGGACTCATTCACGGTAAGCCTGTCTGTGTTTATGCACAAGATGCAACCGTATATGGGGGCTCATTAGGCGAAATGCATGCCAAAAAAATTACCTCTTTAATGGATCTGGCAGCTAAGAATCAGATGCCGGTCATCGGTCTAAAAGACTCAGGTGGTGCGAGAATTCAAGAGGGTGTGGTATCATTAGAAGGATACGGACAGATTTTTAAACGGAATGTGCTGTACTCTGGTCTAATCCCGCAAATATCTGTTATTTTAGGTTCATGTGCTGGAGGTGCAGTCTATTCTCCTGCATTGACTGATTTTGTCTTCATGACAGAGCAAACAGCTCATATGTTTTTAACTGGTCCGAAAGTAATAGAAAAGGCAACAGGAGAAACGGTCTGTCCTGACCGTCTTGGCGGTGCAAGTGTACAGCATCAGACAAGCGGAAATGTGCACTATACTGGGGAAGATGAGAAGGACGTGTTAAAAGCGGTTCGAACTCTTTTAACGTACATACCAACGAAACAACAGGCTGTCATGCAGGCTGAAGCACGAAAGCAAGATACCGCTGATCCAGGCAGCATTTTGCCAAAGGATCCATCACGCACCTATGATGTCAAACAAGTGGTGACAGCGATAACCGATCCAGACTCATTCTTTGAAACGCAGCCTTGTTTCTCAAAAAATATTGTCACTGGTTTTGCCAGACTACAAGGAGCTTCCATTGGTGTTGTTGCCAATCAGCCAAAGGTGCTGGCAGGCAGCCTTGATCTTGACGCGGCCGATAAAGCGGCCAGGTTTATTCGATTTTGCGATGCATTTCATATTCCGATCTTAACCCTTGTGGACGTTCCTGGTTTTTTACCAGGGGAGAAAGCCGAGCATGCGGGAATTATCCGCCACGGTGCAAAGCTTTTATATGCGTACGCTGAAGCAACCGTTCCAAAAATCACTGTGATTTTAAGAAAGGCGTTTGGCGGTGCATATGTCGCGATGAATAGCAAGGGCTTAGGCGCTGACTTTGTTTATGCATGGCCAGAGGCCGAAATTGATGTCATGGGGAAAACGTTCGCAGACGAAATCGTTCATCCTGCTTCGCGCGAGACTGAGAACAAACCAAGTGTATGGAAAGCGGCTCAGACAGGTCTGATAGACGATATTTTCATGCCGGCTGAAACGAGAGAGCGATTGATCCGCTCATTTGATGTGCTTCGCAGTAAGGAAGAAGATAGACCGTTAAAAAAGCATGGCAACATGCCGCTATAAGAGGAGGAGCATCATTATGATCAATGAAAAACGCTTACTAGATGAATTTTTAGAATTAGTTCAGATTGATTCAGAAACAAAACACGAAGAGAAAATTGTTGAAGTCCTAAAAGAAAAATTCTCGCAGCTTGGTCTAAAAGTGGTTGAAGACGATTCAAAAGCGGTAACAGGCCACGGTGCAGGCAACCTTGTCTGCACATTAGAAGGAAATCAAGAGGCAGATACGATTTATTTCACTTCTCATATGGATACAGTTGTACCGGGGAATGGCGTAAAACCAGTCATTGAGGACGGCTATGTAAAAACAGATGGAACAACGATTCTTGGCGCTGACGATAAAACAGGACTTGCTGCTATGTTTGAGGCGATCCGCGTGCTGAAAGAGAAAAATTTACCGCATGGAACAATTGAATTTGTGATCACAGCAGGTGAAGAATCAGGACTTGTTGGAGCAAAAGCGTTAGATCCGAATTTGATGACAGCGAAATACGGCTATGCCCTTGATTCAGATGGTAAGGTCGGTACGATTATCGTAGCTGCACCAACACAGGCAAAAGTACGCGCAACGATTTACGGAAAAACAGCTCACGCAGGTGTCGCGCCTGAAAAAGGTGTGTCTGCGATTACCATTGCATCTAAAGCAATTGCCAGTATGCCGCTTGGCCGGATTGATGAAGAAACAACGGCGAATATCGGACGTTTTGAAGGCGGAACACAAACGAATATTGTGTGCGATCAAGTTGATATTTTGGCGGAAGCACGCTCTTTAGAACCAGCAAAAATGGAAGCTCAAGTAGCGAAGATGAAAGAAGCCTTTGAAAAAACCGCTAAAGAAATGGGCGGAAGTGCCGATGTACAAATTGACATCATGTATCCAGGCTTCAAATTCTCACACGGCGATCAAGTCGTAGAAGTGGCGAAAAAAGCGGCAGAAAAAATTGGCCGTCCTTCAGAACTGCAGACGAGCGGCGGAGGCAGTGATGCAAACGTCATTGCTGGCAACGGCGTCCCAACTGTCAACCTAGCTGTTGGATATGAAGATATTCATACGAAAAATGAGAAAATGCCGATTGAAGAATTAGTCAAAACAGCTGAAATGGTTCTCGCCATTATCGAAGAAACGACAAATCCATCGTAAAGGCAGGAGACTCTGTGAGCACGCAAAAGATTATTATTTTTCAGGTGGGGCAAGAGGATTTTGGCATCAGTGTAGAGCATATTCGTTCGATTGAAAAGGTCCCTTACTTACAAGAAGTATCGAATCTTCCAAAAGAAATTAAAGGCCTGATGTCATTAAGAGGAGAGGTCATTCCTGTCAGTGATACAGGCGTGATGCTTCACGGAAAGCCTCTTGATGTGAACGAGCAGTCAAAGGTGCTGTTATTTGAAGTTAACGATCAAATGATTGGCTGTCTTGTCTCAGATGCAAAAGATATCATCGATATCGAGCAGAGCGAGATCAAGCCATTTCATATGAACACGAAGGCCTCTGAATATTTCTTCGGCGTTGTGGAGAGAGAAAACAAAATGATTTTACAAGTGGACCCAAATAAGTTCCTTGGGAAAATTGAGGACCTCGATCAATTGCCAGACCGGTTGAAAGAAGAGTTGGCATAATGAAAAGCCCCTTATCTAAAGATAAGGGGTTTATTTTTATTCAGCAGCTGGTTTGGCTTGTTCGTTAGCCGCAGCTTTCGTTTTTGATTTTTGGTACATGACATTTAAAATAATCGTTTGAATCGTGAGTAGTAGTCCGCTTGTCATCCAGTATAAAGGAAGAGCAGCGGGTGCATTAATTGAAAGAAACAGCATCATGATTGGGAAAATCATGCCCATTACTTTCGCTTGCTTCAGCGCAGCCTCTGTCTGGGTGCCTGATTGCTTCGCATATTTTTGCGTGACATAAAATTGCAAGAAATACATAGCCCCTGCAAAGACTGCCACCAATAAATCGGTTTGTCCTAAGTTAAACCATAAGAACGTATGAGTTGCGATCTCAGGTGTTGAGCGGATTGCTGAGTAAAAGCCAAGAACAATTGGAATTTGAATCAGCATAGGCAGACAGCCCATTGCCAGCGGGTTCACATTGTTCTCTTTATATACTTTCATCATTTCCATTTGCAGTTCTTTTTGTTTTTCAGGATCTTTCGTTTTCTTCAATTTGCTTTGTATTTGGTCAATCTGAGGTTTCACCAGTGCCATTTTTTCCTGCATGACTCTTTGCTTCTTAAATTGATTCGCAAAAAGCGGGAAAATCAGCAGGCGGACAATCAAGGTGACGAACATAATGGATAAACCATAATCATCATGGAAAAAGTTCGCAAGCCAAATGATCAGCTCAGAAAAAGGCTGAACAAAATAATGATGGAAAAACCCATCAGAGCTCGTATTCGTTTGCGCACTCGCTGCAAATGCAGGTGACGCAATCATCATCAAACATAAAGTCGTAAAAACAGTCAATAAACGTTTCAATTCGTTTCCTCCTCATGATTAAAAAATTTAATTAGTGAGAGGAAGCGAATGGTCTTCATCATCATTAGATGATCTTTTCATTCGAATGACTTTACTAATCCAAGTTGTAATGCGATCATATATGATAAACAGAAAGTCTGTTCGATTCAAGCAAGATGCGTCCAACTCTTCCAAACGATGTCCACCAAGGTGTTCGTTCATACGGCAGTCTTTTAGTAAAAACGCAATGCCGATGGCCGTCAGCGCTGGAAGAATAATCGTAAAGAATTCAACAAGGAAAAAGACTTCATTGAATGTATCAATAATCATGATTATCACATCCATTTCATTACTCACAGTGTACTATACACATGGTTAAATGTCTAACAGAACCACGTGTTTTCTCTATTAAATAAAATTCCTTATTTTGTATAAAATAGTAAATGTCATCCAAACTTCATATTTCCTATCCTATAATGAGGGGGATGAAAAGAAATGGAGGTTTTGAATATGACAAGTATTTACCCAAAGTTTCGAGCAGCTGCGGTACAAGCAGCACCTGTCTACTTAAATTTGGAAGCAACCGTTGAGAAATCATGTGAACTGATCGACGAGGCAGCTTCAAATGGTGCAAAGCTTGTGGCATTCCCAGAAGCATTTTTACCTGGTTATCCTTGGTTTGCTTTTATTGGTCATCCAGAATACACGAGAAAGTTCTATCATGAATTATATAAAAATGCAGTTGAAATCCCTAGCTTAGCCATTCAAAAAATCAGTGAGGCAGCAAAAAGAAATGAAACGTACGTTTGTATATCATGCAGTGAAAAAGATGGCGGATCTCTCTATTTAGCTCAGCTTTGGTTTAATCCGAATGGGGATTTAATTGGAAAACACCGGAAAATGAGAGCTTCTGTAGCAGAAAGACTCATTTGGGGGGACGGAAGTGGAAGTATGATGCCGGTGTTTCAAACTGACATTGGAAACCTTGGCGGATTGATGTGCTGGGAGCATCAAGTTCCACTTGATCTTATGGCGATGAATGCCCAAAATGAGCAGGTACATGTAGCCTCTTGGCCAGGTTATTTTGACGATGAAATTTCAAGCAGATATTATGCCATCGCGACACAGACATTTGTGCTGATGACTTCATCTATATATACGGAAGAAATGAAAGAGATGATTTGCTTAACGCAGGAGCAAAGAGATTACTTTGAAACATTTAAGAGCGGGCATACGTGCATTTACGGGCCGGATGGGGAACCGATCAGTGATATGGTTCCAGCTGAAACAGAGGGAATTGCGTACGCTGAAATTGATGTAGAAAGAGTCATTGATTACAAGTTTTATATTGATCCGGCTGGACACTACTCCAATCAAAGTTTGAGTATGAATTTTAATCAACAGCCCACTCCGGTTGTGAAACAATTATATCCTCAAAAAAATGAAGTATTCACATATGAGGACATTCAATATCAACATGGTATACTTGAAGAAAAAGTGTAAATGAACGTGAAACCCAGCGCGCAGACAAACCCTCGCATTCGGTGTCAGTCCTGCGCTCCGATGCTCGTCCTTCCTAGGGCTGCCAAGGTTTTTGATCACGCTGAAAAGAAGACAAAGGGCTAAAATCAAGATCATTTTAACCCTTTGTCAACAATCTGGACCTTCTCTTTTTTAGAGAAGGTTTTTTTGAGGAAAGATGAAATAAATCAATGTATAATTGAGCATAAAAGGGATCCATCATGTTTGATATATGAGGAAACAGCTGATCAAAATACAGGTAGACAAGAAAATGGGGTTATGCCAATGTCAAATATTATTTTTCATATAGACATGAATGCTTTTTATGCCAATGTAGAAATGGCGTATGATCCTTCTTTGCGGGGGAAACCTTTAGCCATCAGCGGAAATGCAAAAGAGCGTAAAGGGATTGTTGTGACGTGCAGCTACGAGGCAAGAGCACTAGGTGTGAAGCCCCCGATGCCCTTATGGGAGGCGAAGCGGCTATGTCCGGGACTCATTGTCCGCACACCGAACTTTGACCGATACCGCAGCTCCTCACAAGAGATGTTTACAATACTAAGAGAATACAGTGATTTAGTCGAACCTGTATCGATTGATGAGGGCTATATTGATTTAACGCATACACCATATGCCGAGCATGCGGTAAAAACGGCTCATGATATTCAAACAAGGCTTGTAGAGGAGCTGATGCTACCTTCAAGTATCGGCATTGCACCGAATAAATTTTTAGCGAAAATGGCGTCTAATTGGAAAAAGCCAATGGGCATCACCATATTGCGTAAACGAGATGTTCCGAACATGCTCTGGCCGCTCCCTGCTGGTGACATGCACGGGGTTGGACAAAAAACGGCAGATAAATTAAAGAAAATCGGAATTCATACTATTGAAGACTTAGCGAAAGCGAATGAGTATACGCTAAAAGAATTGCTTGGCATTAATGGACCGAGATTAAAGCAAAAGGCGAATGGTGAACATGACGGCATCGTGGATCCAGAAAGAATATACGAATTTAAATCCGTCGGCAATTCATCCACTCTGCCTCATGATTCGGATGATTCAGATGAACTTGTCACGTTAATTGATAAGCTGTCACAATCTGTGAGTGCAAGGTTAAGGAGAAAAGAAGTGATGGCGAATCGGCTGCTCATCATGATTCGGTATGCAAGCTGGAAAAATATCACGCGAAGTGTCATGCTCACGAATCCAACGGATCGAAAGGAAGATATATTTGAAGCGGCAAAGCAGTTATTCCTTAAACATTGGAATGACCAGCCAGTGAGGCTCTTAGGTGTGACGGGGACAGACCTTGTCGAACGAAAAGCAGCTGTTAAACAGCTTGATTTATTTTCATATACAGAAGATGCAAAAGAAGAGCCCCTCCAAACCATTTTAGATGGACTGAAAGAAAAATATGGAAAGTCATTGGTGCAAAGAGGGATCACCATTAAGGAAAAAGAGAGCAAAACAAGCGGGACAAGTTTTAATAAAGATTTTTTTCAGGACGAAAGAGGAAATGACTAGCCTGAAAACTTGATAAAAGAGGTGATGTTGTGGTAATTTCAAAGGGTACATCATTTCAGCAGTAATCAATATAGTGTGTTAGAAGGGACGTCAGAATTATGTCAAAACAACAAATCGGTGTGGTTGGACTAGCCGTTATGGGGAAAAACCTTGCCCTCAATATTGAAAGCCGCGGTTTCTCCGTATCCGTTTATAACAGATCTAGCAGCAAAACAGAAGAGTTTCTTCAAGAAGCAGAAGGAAAAAACGTTGTTGGCACATACAGCATCGAAGAATTTGTTCAGTCGCTTGAAACACCGCGTAAAATTCTTTTAATGGTAAAAGCTGGTGCAGCAACAGATGCAACCATTCAATCATTACTTCCTCACCTAGAGAAAGGTGACATTTTAATTGATGGTGGAAATACATATTACAAGGATACACAAAGACGTAACCAAGAGCTTGCAGAGAGTGGTATTCACTTCATTGGTACAGGTGTTTCCGGCGGTGAAGAAGGCGCGCTAAAAGGCCCTTCCATCATGCCAGGCGGTCAAAAAGAAGCGCATGAGCTAGTGAAACCAATCTTAGAAGCGATCTCTGCGAAAGTAGATGGCGAGCCTTGTACAACGTATATCGGCCCAGATGGAGCAGGACATTATGTCAAAATGGTTCATAACGGTATCGAGTACGGAGATATGCAATTGATCTCTGAATCATACTTTATCTTGAAGCATGTTGCTGGTTTGTCAGCAGCGGAGCTTCATGAAGTATTCTCAGAGTGGAATAAAGGCGAGCTTGACAGCTATTTAATCGAAATTACAGCTGACATTTTCACAAAAGTGGATGAAGAAACAAACCAGCCGCTTGTGGATGTGATCTTAGATAAAGCTGGTCAAAAAGGAACTGGAAAATGGACAAGCAAAAGCTCACTTGATCTAGGTGTCCCGCTTCCAATCATTACTGAGTCTGTTTTTGCGCGCTACATTTCTGCAATGAAAGATGAGCGTGTGGAAGCAAGTCAATTGATCGAAGGTCCTGAGCCAGCGCAATCAGCTGAGAATAAACAAGAGCTGATCGAAGCGGTTAGAAAAGCCCTATTCATGAGTAAAATCTGCTCTTACGCACAAGGCTTTGCGCAAATGAAAGCAGCGTCTGATGAATATAACTGGGATTTAAAATACGGTGAAATTGCGATGATCTTCCGCGGCGGATGTATCATTCGTGCAGCCTTCTTACAACAAATTAAAGAAGCATATGACCGTAATCCTGAACTGAAAAACCTATTGCTTGATCCATACTTTAAGGATATTGCTCAAAACTATCAATCATCACTTCGTAAAGTCATTTCACTTGCAGTGGAACAAGGAGTTCCTGTTCCTTCATTCTCAAGTGCACTTGCTTACTTTGATAGCTATCGCACAGCTGTCCTTCCAGCGAATTTAATTCAAGCACAGCGTGACTATTTCGGTGCACATACGTATGAGCGCACAGATAAAGAAGGCGTATTCCATACTGAATGGATGAAATAAATAGAGAACGACTGAAAAACCTTACCTTTGGTAAGGTTTTTTTGTTTGCATCTTTTCGGCTAAAAATGTGAAAAAGAGGGATGCTATGTAAAAAAGACAAGAAAGTAGGGATAGAAGTGGGCATTTTATATGCACTTCTCCCAGCGATATTTTGGGGAAGTATTGTTCTCATCAGTGTCAAACTAGGCGGGAATGCGTATCAGCAAACCCTCGGCATTACGCTCGGCGCATTTTTATTTTCGATTGCAGCGTTTTTCATCAAAATGCCAGAGCTGACACCGCTTATTTTTGCGGTTTCCGTCATTTCAGGCATCTTCTGGAGTATTGGACAAATGAATCAGCTTTCAAGTGTTGCTTTTCTCGGTGTATCTAAAGCGGTTCCTTTATCAACGGGCATGCAGCTTGTGAGCACAACGCTATTTGGTGTCATGGTCTTCAAAGAATGGCAGACGATGACGGTCATACTCATTGGTTCTTGCGCCATTTTACTGATCATTGCAGGTGTTGTGATGACATCGCTCGGTCAAAAAAAGAATGGCGGCGGGGATGGCAGAGGCAATTTTAAAAAAGGGATCATTATTCTGCTCATCTCAACCGTTGGCTACGTCGGATATGTCGTTATTTTAAGATGGTTTGATATTGATGGCTGGTCTGCACTTGTCCCGCAATCCGTCGGCATGCTGCTTTCATCCTTAGCGATTAGTTTAAAGCAGGACCCATTTAGTAAATATACGTTTAGAAATATCATTGCCGGTCTTGTTTGGTCAACAGGAAATCTTGGTCTGCTTTTGGCCATTCCATTAATCGGCGTAGCCGTAAGCTTTTCGATGTCACAAACAGGGATTGTTATCTCAACACTAGGCGGCATTTACTTATTAAAAGAGAAAGCATCTAGAACAAGCTTTGTCATTGCAGGCTGCTTGATGATTATTGCAGGCGGTGTACTGCTAGGCTTTACAAAATAGGAGGTTACACGAATGTATCCAGATTTAGAAGGAAAAACAGTTCTGATAACAGGTGCAGGTACAGGGATTGGTCAAGCGATGGCCCGCCGATTTGGACAAGAAAAAGCCAATGTGGTGATCAATTACTTCTCCGATAAAGAAAATCCGGATGAAACCATTGCAGATATTCAAAAACATGGCGGACAGGCTGTGAAAATCAAGGGAGACGTATCAAAGGAAGAGGATATGCAGGCGATGATTGATAAAGCTGTTGATACATTTGGCAGTCTTGATGTGATGATCAATAACGCAGGCATTGAAAATGAAGTACCCTCTACAGAAATGACGCTGGATAATTGGAACAAAGTAATGTCTACCAATTTAACAGGCATGTTTCTAGGGTGCCGTGATGCACTGAAGTATATGACAGACCATGGGATAGAAGGCTCGATCATTAATATGTCGTCGGTTCATCAGCAAATTCCTTGGCCTCATTTTGTCCATTATGCAGCTAGTAAAGGAGGCGCAAAGCTTTTGACAGAAACATTGGCGCTTGAATATGCCCCTAAAAAAATCCGTGTAAACAGTATTGCACCAGGCGCCATTGATACCCCGATTAATGCGGAGAAATTCGATGATCCAGCATTGAAAAAAGGCGTGATTGAGCTGATTCCAATCGGCTATATTGGAAAGCCGGAAGAAGTGGCAGCATGTGCTGTCTGGCTGGCATCAAAAGAGGCGAGCTATGTCACAGGCCTGACGTTATATGTAGACGGCGGCATGACAAAGTATCCTGGGTTCCAGGCAGGAAAAGGATAAGACAATGAAGACAAATCAGCGTGTAGACAAACCCTCGCATTCGGTGTCAGGTCTGCGCTCCGGTGCTCACGAATGTCAAATTCGCTCCGCTCCTGTGCTCGTCCTTCCTAGGGCTGCAAAGGTTTTCTATCAGGCTGAAAAGAAGACAAAGGGCTAAAATCAAGCATTTTAGCCCTTTGTCAACAATCTGAACGAGCGTACAATACGCTCTTTTTTTATATTAAATACAGACAAATGAAATTAAATGTCTAGACATTTAAAAATAAAAATATATAATATTAATTGGAAGCGCTTTTATTACAACAATGGGGTGAGAGAAATGAAACGTATTTTATTAGCATGCAGTTCGGGAATGTCTACGAGTTTACTAGTGACAAAGATGAAAGCACATGCCGATTCAATTGGGGACGAAGCAGAAATTTGGGCAGTTGGTCAAGATCAAGCAAAAAAAGAAATGGCGAATGCAGATGTTGTGTTAATCGGACCGCAAATGAGCTTTTTAAAAGGAGACCTCCAAAAAGAAGCAACAAAATACGGGATTGAGGTAGAGGTCATTGATATGCAGGCATACGGGCTTGCCGATGGACAAAAAGCGTATGAACAGGCACTTACATTGATGGGGGAATCTTAAAGGATGGAAAAGAAAACACTCGAAGGGCTCACGGAGGAACAAGTGAGCTTTCAATTGATCTTACACAGCGGGAATGCACGCAGCAAATTGCTTCAGGCTCTAAAACAATATCGAGAAGGTCTAGAAGAAGAAGCTTTTGATCTTATGAAAGAAGCGGAAGAAGATTTACGGCTTGCACATGACATCCATTTTCAACTCGTGCAGAAAGAGGCAGGCGGAGAAAGGGCATCCTTTTCCTTACTGCTCATGCACGCTGAAGATCACTTAATGTCGACCATTACCATCAAGGAGCTTGTGGGAGAGCTCCTGCCGATATTCCAATCGCTTAAACAATAAAGGGTGTAAACAAGGGGGGAAACCAATGTTTGATAAAATAAGTGCCATTTTGGTTCCGATTGCTGGGAGATTGAACAACAACCGCTATTTAGGCGTTTTACGTGATGCCTTTATGCTTGCGTTCCCGCTCACCATCTTTGGTTCCATTATGGTTGTGCTGATGAATTTGCCATTTTTAGATAAAATCATGAGTAAAACCGTACTGGAAGGCGTCCAGTCTGCACTGAATATCGCACCGAGTGCGACCATCAGCATTATGAGTGTGTTTGTTGTATTTGGGATCGGCTACTATTTATCAAAAAGCTATGATGTAGAAGCTGTCTTTGGCGGCGTGATTGCTTTAGCCTCTTTCTTGCTTCTAACTCCGTTTTTACTAGAACAAGAAGGCGGTGCAACGATTGCAGGCGTTATCCCAGTTGATCGTTTAGGTGCAAAGGGAATGTTCCTAGGAATGATCACAGGCTTTTTGTCTGCTGAAATTTATCGTTATTTTGTCCAGAAGAAATTTGTGATCAATATGCCGCAAGGGGTTCCGCCAGCTGTTTCCAAGTCTTTTGCTGCACTGATCCCGGCTACTTTGACACTTACAACCTTTTTGTTTATTAATATCATCATTACACAAGGCTTCAAAACAAATATGCATGATTTGATTTATCATGCCATTCAGGCGCCGCTTGTCGGTCTTGGAAGCGGTATCATTCCGACGTTGATCGCTGTTTTCTTTATACAAATTCTTTGGTTCTTTGGGCTCCATGGCCAAATTATTATTAACTCTGTCATGGATCCGATTTGGAATACATTGTCCATACAAAACCTAGAAAGCTATACAAAAACAGGTGAGGTTCCTAATATCATCAGCAAGCAGTTTATTGAAATTTATACGGTTGGAATGGGTGGAACCGGTATGACGCTTGCTGTTGTGTTTACGATTTTAATTTTCCTGAAAAGTAAGCAATTAAAACAAGTAGCCAAGCTGGGCTTAGGACCAGGATTATTTAACGTCAATGAACCGATTATCTTCGGTTTACCGATTGTCATGAATCCGCTTATTCTCATTCCGTGGATTTTGGCGCCAATGGTCATTACATGTATTACTTATTTTGCGATGGCATCAGGCATTGTACCGCCGCCGACAGGCGTGAATATCCCATGGACAGTACCGATCTTTATTAGCGGAATGATGGCAACAAATTCATTAGCGGGCGGTCTGCTTCAGCTGTTTAACCTGATGATTGTGTTTGTCATTTGGTTCCCGTTCCTGAAATTTATTGACCGTATGAATGTGAAAAATGAAAAAATAACGACAACAGAAAAAACGAAGGCAGCAAATATCAAAGGCGAAGGAGACTCAATACATGTCGATGGAAACTAACAAGCAATCATATACATTCCCAGAAGGTTTCTGGTGGGGATCTTCTGCTTCTGCGACGCAAACAGAAGGGAGCGTCCCCGGCGATGGAAAGGGACCGAACATTTGGGATCATTGGTTTGAACAAGAGCCGACTCGTTTTTTTGATGGCGTAGGGCCGGACGTGACATCTCAATTTTATCGAAAATATAAAGAGGATATCCGTCTCATGAAAGAAATTGGCCACAATTCATTTCGGCTGTCGATTTCATGGTCACGCCTCTTACCTGAAGGAACAGGTGCCGTCAATGAAGAAGCGGTGTCTTTTTACAATGATGTGATCAATGAACTGATTGCACATGATATCGAGCCATTTGTGAACCTATACCATTTCGATATGCCAATGGCGCTTCAGGAGAAGGGCGGCTGGGTGAACAGACAGGTGGTCGACGACTATGTCAGCTATGCGGCATTATGCTTCCAATTATTTGGTGACCGGGTGAAAAAATGGTTTACCCATAACGAACCGATTGTGCCTGTAGAAGGCGGATATATGTATAGCTTTCATTATCCAAACGAAGTCGATTTCCAAAAGGCTGTACAGGTCGGTTTTCATGAACTTTTATCAAATGCGAAGGCGATTGCGGCTTATAAAAAGCTGCAGCAAGGCGGTAAGATTGGCATCATCCTAAACCTGACTCCTTCGTACCCGCGAAGCCAGCATCCGCGCGATGTAGAAGCAGCAGAGATGGCCGATGCTTTCTTTAACCGTTCCTTCTTAGATCCTGCGGTGAAGGGGCATTTCCCGGAAAAGCTAGTAGAAGTCTTAAAGAAAGAAGGCTTTATGCCAAGTATGGAAGAAGGGGACCTTGAGCTCATTCGAGAGAATACGATTGATCTTCTTGGCATCAACTATTATCAGCCAAGAAGAGTGAAAGCGAAAGAGCATATGCCGCACCCTCAAGCACCATTTATGCCGAACCATTATTTTGATTCTTTTGAGATGCCGGGAAGAAAAATGAATGTGTATCGAGGCTGGGAAATCTATGAAAAGGGCATTTATGACATATTGAAAAAAGTCCAAACAGACTATGATAATATTGAATGTTTTATTTCTGAAAATGGCATGGGTGTCGAAGGAGAAGAGCGGTTTAAGGATGAAGAAGGAATGATTCATGACGATTACCGCATTGACTTTATTTCTGAGCATCTCAAATGGGTTCATCGAGCCATTCAAGAAGGAAGCAATGTGAAAGGCTATCATCTATGGACCTTTATGGACAACTGGTCCTGGTCGAATGCATATAAAAATCGTTATGGATTTGTCTCAGTCGATCTTCAAAAAGACGGGAAACGAACGATTAAGAAAAGCGGATACTGGTTTCAATCCGTTTCAAAGAATAACGGCTTTTAATCAAAATACTTGCTCTTTCCTTGAAAAGAGCAGGTATTTTTCCTATGTGACGGGAAGTGGATGAAACAAAAATGGCTGGCACCTTTTAAGCTCACATCCCTTAGTGTAAAATGAGAGGAAGGCTAAAAAACGCCATATTTCCTTCTAGAATAAAGCGCTATGAAAAAACAAGTCAGTTGGTGGTGTGAGATGAAGAAGTATGAACTCATTTCAGAAGAAATCAGAAAACGAATAGGAACAGCATATTATCCAGAAGATCAACCCATTCCAGATGAAAACTCGCTTGCCGCCGAATTTCAATGCAGCAGAATGACAATGAAACGTGCGCTCGATCTTCTCGTTGCAGAAGGTCTGCTCTTTAGAAAAAGAGGCCACGGTACATTTATTGTAAAGGCAGCGCTCAATCAAGGGGCAATCAATGTATCAGGCCATGAAAATAAAGGGTTCACAAAAGTCATGGCAGATAAAAACGTCACGACTCAAATCATTCATTTTGATGTCCATTTTCCAAGCGAAGAGGTGGCAGCCCATCTATCTATTGACTCAACCACACCTATTTATGATATCATCCGGCTCCGTCTTGTGGATGAAGAGCCTTATGTATTAGAAAAAACGTTTATGCCTGTTAATCTCATTAAGGGCATAGATGAAAAAGTTCTACTGGGTTCTATCTATGGCTACATTTCAAATCAGCTTCATTTAAAAATAGCAGGAGCGCACAAGAAAATTAGAGCGGCTAAATCAGATCAGCTGGATCAGCAGTATTTAGGGTGTGACCCCACAGATCCTGTGCTTGAAGTCGAGCAGGTTGCTTATTTAAACGCAGGGCAGCCGTTTGAATATTCATTTAGCCATCATCGCTATGATAAATTTGACTTTTCAACGGTTGAAATAACAAAAACAGGACGTTAAAAAAAGAGCAGAACCCCCAAGGGAGACTGCTCTTTTTTCATATGATTTTATATATTCCACCAATGGTATCCATCTTTTTCTAGAAGCTCATCAGCTTCTTTCGGTCCCATAGAACCAGCAGGATAGTTTGGTTTTAATGTTTTGCTTTCTGCCCATTTCTCAGAAATCGGATCAACAAAGTTCCAAGAAAGTGCCACCTCGTCCCAGTGAGCAAAGTTTGTTGCATCGCCTAGCAAGCAGTCATGAATCAGCTTTTCATATGCTTCTGGTGTATTCATGATGTCGTTATAGTTTGTTTGGTAGTCAAGCTTAATCGGTTTCGCATATGTGCCGCCATCCAGCTTGCGAGCATTTAAGTGAAGGGTGATGCCTTCATCTGGCTGAATATGAATGACGAGTAAGTTTGGATGCATGGCATTTCCGTTTCCATAGTACAGGTTCATTGGAATGTCTTTAAATTGAACCACGATTTGAGTAGATTTCTTTTCTAACCGTTTTCCTGTTCGAATGTAAAATGGCACCCCGGCCCATCTAAAGTTATCAATCAGCAGTTTCCCTGCCACAAATGTTTCTGTGTTTGAGTTCGGGTCAACATTTTGCTCTTCCAGATAAGAAGGAACGACATTGCCATTCATCGTACCAGTATCATACTGACCGCGGACAAAGAATTGATCGACCTCATCTTTAGAGAAAGGACGAAGAGCGCGCAGTGCTTTCCGTTTTTCGCTGCGGATTTCCTCTGTATTCAGTTTAATTGGCGGCTCCATTGCTAAAAGGGCAACCATTTGAAGCATATGGTTTTGGACCATATCTCTTAGTGCACCAGAATTTTCGTAATATCGAGCCCGGTCTTCAACCCCTAAGGATTCACTGGATGTAATTTGAATGTTTGAAATATAGCGGTTTGTCCAAAGTGGTTCAAAGATGGCATTTGCAAAGCGGATGACTTCAATGTTTTGAACCATTTGTTTACCAAGGTAGTGGTCAATACGATAAATTTGATCTTCTGTGAATGCATCACGAATTTCTTCATTTAATGTTTTGGCACTTGGCAGATCGTGCCCAAATGGCTTTTCAATGACAAGTCGTGACCAGCCGGTTGTTTCTGATACGCCCTCACTCTTTAGGAACTTCGCAATCGTTCCGAAAAATTCCGGTGCCATAGCTAAATAGAACATGCGGTTATTTGGAATACTGTACGTATCTTCAAGGCCTGTTAAAAGCGTGTTTAGCGATTGATAGGAAGCAGGGCTTGATACGTCAAAATCGTGATAATAGAAATGTGAAATGAATTCCTCTGTTTTCGCTTCTGCATCATCAGAAGAAACAGATTCCTTTACCACAGCTCTGAGGTCCTCATGAGACCACGGGCGGCGTCCAACTCCGACAACAGCGAATTGATCACCTAGCTTTCCGCTATGGTAAAGTCTATGTATAGAAGGGTAGAGCTTGCGTTTGGCAAGGTCTCCTGTTGCGCCAAAAATGACAATGACTGCTTTAGGGTTGTTAGTTTCTGTATTCACGAGAAGTACCTCACTTTATTCGTAGCATTGTTGTAAAAACCGAGAATGTATGTACATTTTCTTTATTTTAAAGCTTCATTGTTCGTAAAGCAAACATTTGATTCGACTTTTTCTGCTCTCGTTTCACTTTTTTCAATAATTCCGTTGAATTCACATTTACCTTGTCTTCATGTATTCTATATGAATGAAGATATTGTATACCGGCTTTAGGAGGAAAAGTAATGGAACTGCTCTTTTTAGGAACAGGTGCAGGCATACCTGCAAAAACAAGAAACGTCACTTGCACAGCGCTAAAGCTTTTAGAAGAAAGAAATGCAGTGTGGCTTTTTGATTGCGGAGAAGCAACGCAGCATCAAATCTTACATACAACGATTAAACCGAGAAAGATCGAGAAAATATTTATCACACATATGCACGGTGATCATGTATATGGCCTTCCGGGACTCCTTGGCAGCAGATCCTTTCAAGGCGGGGAGGATGAATTGACGATCTATGGACCAAAGGGCATCAAGGCCTTTGTGAACGCAGCACTTTCAGCTACACAAACGCATTTGACATATCCGCTGCATATCATAGAAATAGATGAAGGGATCGTCTTTGAAGATGATACCTTTCAAGTAGAAGCAAGAAGAGTCTCTCACGGGATTCCAGCTTACGGCTATCGGGTTGTGGAAAAAGATATGCCTGGTTCATTAAAAGCCGAAGACCTAAAAGAAATCGGTGTAAAACCTGGACCTTTGTATCAGAAGTTGAAAAATGGGGAAACCGTGACACTCGAAGATGGAAGAACCATTGATGGAACCGATTATTTGGAACCCCCTAAAAAAGGGAGAATCGTTGCATTTTCAGGAGATACCCGTTTGTGCGAGAATATAACAAGGCTTGCCAAAAATGCGGATGTGTTAGTCCATGAAGCAACATTCGGTAAAGAAGATGCAGATTTAGCCTACAATTATTATCACAGTACAACAGAACAAGCAGCGAAAACAGCACAGGAAGCAGGCGCAAAAAGGCTCATTTTGACCCATATAAGTGCACGTTACCAAGGAGAAGAGGCACTGAAACAACTGTTGAAAGAAGCGCGCGATATATTCCCGCTGACAGAAGCTGCACATGATTTCTCTTCTTTCCCCATTGAACGCACCCTGTAAAAATTGGATGAATCGTCAAAAAAAGTTGTGTGATTTTTTTGATATTTATGATGACGCTCTTTTTCAGGTAGTGGTAAAATGGTGAAGAAAAAACAAATGACGAATTAAACTATGAAGAATACGGGAGGCACAATCAAAGATGAGCGGTTTTACAGCATTAAGTGAAGCAGAATTGAATGACCTATATGTGGCACTACAAAATGAGTATGAAACTTACAAAAGTAAAAACTTGCACTTAGACATGTCTAGAGGGAAGCCTTCACCAAAACAGCTCGATTTATCTATGGGCATGCTCGATGTTGTGACATCAAAGGATGCAATGACAGCTGAAGATGGCACAGATGTGCGAAACTATGGCGGCTTGACAGGCCTTCCTGAAACGAAGACATTTTTTGCAGAAGTACTCAATTTAAAGCCAGAACAAATCATCATCGGCGGTAATTCTAGCCTGAATATGATGCATGATACCATTGCACGTGCGATGACTCACGGCGTATGTGACAGCAAAACTCCTTGGGGAGAGCTGCCAAAGGTAAAATTCCTTGCACCAAGCCCAGGGTATGACCGTCATTTTGCCATTTGTGAGCTATTTAACATAGAGATGATCACGGTCGATATGAAGGCTGATGGACCTGATATGGATCAGGTAGAAAAATTGGTCGCAGAAGATGAAGCGATTAAAGGCATTTGGTGTGTACCGAAATATAGCAATCCAGACGGCATTACGTATTCAGATGAAGTCGTTGACCGCCTAGCTTCAATGAAAACAAAAGCAGACGACTTCCGCATTTTTTGGGATGATGCATATGCAGTCCACCATCTAACGGATACACCTGATACGTTAAAAGATATTTTTCAAGCAATTGAAGAGGCAGGATACCCGAACCGTGTGTTTATGTTTGCGTCTACGTCTAAAATTACATTCCCAGGCTCAGGTGTTGCACTGATGGCGTCTAGCCCTGACAATGTGAGCTTCACTCAAAAGCAATTATCGATTCAAACGATCGGACCAGACAAAATCAATCAACTAAGACATCTACGTTTCTTCCAAAATCCAGAAGGTTTGAAGGAACATATGAAAAAGCATGCGGCGATCATTAAGCCAAAATTTGACCTCGTTCTTTCCATTCTTGACGAAAAACTTGGCGGGAAAGACATCGCTGAATGGCACAAGCCAAATGGCGGATATTTCATTAGTTTAAATACACTTGATCATTGTGCAAAAGCTGTTGTGCAAAAAGCAAAAGAAGCAGGTGTCACAATGACAGGTGCAGGTGCAACATATCCATATGGAAAAGATCCGCTTGATCGCAACATTCGCATTGCACCAACATTCCCGGCTCTTGAAGAACTAGAGCAAGCGATTGACATCTTTACATTATGTGTTCAGCTTGTCAGCATTGAAAAGCTGCTTTCTGAAAAAAGTCAATCTGCTCCAACGGCATAAATAGAAGAAACTCCTTGACTCATAACGGGTCAAGGAGTTTTTTATTTTAATTAGCAGTTTGGTAATAGGAGACAGGTTGTTTGGCTGCGCACCATACATCATAGATAGCAAGCTGTACAATATGCGGTTCATCATGATGAATATAGTGCGAGCTGTTTTGCGCCTGAATCCATCCGCTTTGGGATGACAAAGACAGCATGCGTTTATGAAGTCTGAGCCAAGCTTCATGAGCTGGGTGAAACAATCGGCTCTTACCTGATGAAATGACAAGAAGCGGCATCATTCCATAATGAGTTTGCTCCTCTTTCATTGTGCTTAGCATTTGCTGAAAGTCCTCATGCGTACATTCTGCTGTAAACTGCGCCATATATGAAGTGCGTTCTTCCTTTGATAAAAGCGGCAGGATCACCTGCTCTTGCTCCTCGCTTGCTGGGTCTAACAGCACCATGCCAATGACATCATCTCCTCTGCGGCTTGCCCATAACCGGCTGACAAGAGAGCCAAATGAGTGAGCGACAATAAGAAATGGCGGCTGAATATTGGCTTCTTTCAGCAGCGCATCTAAATCATCAGCGAGGTCATGCAAGGTTCTTCCTTCACCGCTCTCACTGCTCTTTCCATTTCCTAAACGGTCGTATAAGAAAACCCCAAGCTCTGGGTCAATATCACGTGCCATATTCGACCACGTATCACTAGAAATGCCGTAGCCTGCTTCAAAGATAATCGTGGCTTGCCTTTTGCCTTGACGATGTTTTGTATAAAAGTGGTGTCCATCTATATGATACATTTTTTCAATCATTACCGAATTCATTCTTCCATCTCCTCTAAGCAGTTCTTTAGCTAAAAGACGGCACAAAAGGCAGATATGTTTCTCTTAAAAACAAAAAAGATGCCTATTTCGAAAAATAGACACCTTTTTTCCTAAGAGCTTTTACCAAGCGCGATCATATTGACGCGGGCTTTCGATGGATGTACGGAGCTCTTGAGCAGCTGTTTTTGGGAAGTATGGATCCCGTAAAAACTCTCTGCCAATAAAGATCAAATCCGCACGCTGATTTTGTAAAATCTCCTCTGCCTGTACACCAGACGTGATGAGACCGACAGCAGCTGTTTGAATGCCGGCACCTTCTTTTATTTTCTCTGCGAACGTGACTTGGTAGCCGGGGAATGTATTGATTTTCGCCTGTACGACAGCACCTGAGCTGACATCGATTAAGTCGACACCTTGCTCTTTGAGCCAAGTGGCAATCCCAATATAATCTGCAATATTAAGTCCTTTTGTCGTGTAATCAGAAGCCGACACACGGACAAATAAAGGTCCGTCCCATACGGTATTGACTGCATCTACGACTTCTCTTAAGAAACGATAACGGTTCTCTGGTGAACCGCCATAGTCGTCTGTTCGGTGGTTCGCCAGCGGTGAAAGAAATTCATTGATCAAATAGCCATGTGCACCATGAATTTCAATGATGTCAAAACCCGCTTTTTTTGCCCGTACAGCTGCATCCTGAAACGCCTGAACGGTATCTTTGATTTGGTCAACAGACATCTCGACAGGGGTTTTAGATGTTTCATCAAATGGGATGCTTGATGGTGCAAGAATGTCTCCATCAAGTTCAGCCTTACGTCCTGCATGGGCTAGCTGGATGGCTGTCTTCGTTCCGTATGCTTTGATTTGTTCGTTTAATGAAGCGAAACCTTCAATGTGCTCATCGCTCCAAATACCGAGGTCTTGATCACTAATTCTTCCCTCGGGAGATACAGCGCTGGCTTCCACCATGATGAGGCCAGCCTGACCTTGTGCACGGGAAATATAATGTGTGAAGTGGAAAGGCTGTAATTTCCCATCACGGTCATAGGATGAATACATACACATCGGGGACATCACGATGCGGTTTTTCAGTGTAACACCTTTTAATGTCCAAGGTGAAAAGAGTTTTGTTTCCAAATACCTTCGCCTCCTCATGGAATTGTATAGCCGATTATAACAGCCATTCAAACTTTCGTCATAAAAGGTGCTCAAAGAATATAGCTTTTATACACGTTTTTGTATAATGGAGAGATAGAGACATCAAAGGGGGAGAACGGATGAAATGGCAAAAAGAGAGTGAACTAAAGGAGCTCCTGACAGCTCTTATGCAGTATGAAAGTATATCAGGTACAACAGGAGAAGTCGCGTTAGCGGAATATTTATATTATTTGCTGAGGGAGCGGCCTTATTTTGAGCAGAACCCTGATCATTTGGCTTTGCATCCGATGAAAGATGGCCGGTATTATTTAACGGCCCTTGTGAAGCGAAGTACGCTGCAGCGTACCGTGCTGCTTCTTAGTCACTTTGATGTAGTCGATACAGAAGATTACGGCGAATTTCAAAACATGGCATGCAAGCCTGAAGAGTTAATGACTTCCTTTTCGCAAAAAAGTGAGCTTCTTCCAAAGAGGGCAAGAGAGGACCTTGCTTCAGGCGACTGGCTGTTTGGAAGAGGGGCCATGGATATGAAAGCAGGTCTCACCGTACAGCTTTCTATGCTGGAAAGAGCGATGACAGGAACATTTGATGGAAATGTCCTGCTCGTCACAGTTCCTGATGAGGAAGTAAATTCACAAGGAATGCTTGAGGCTGTGCCGAAATTAAAAGAGCTTAAAGAAAAACATGATCTTGACTATACCGCGTGTTTAAACAGTGAGCCGATGTTTGAAAAGTATCCAGGGGATGAACATCATTATATGTATACAGGCAGTATAGGAAAGGTATTAGCCGGATTTTTCTGTAAAGGGATCGAAACGCATGTAGGAGAGCCTTTCTCAGGCTTAAATGCGAATTTTATGGTATCTGAACTAAACCGGCTGTTAGAGCTCAATAGTGACTATTGTGAGGAAGTAGATGGTGAAGTAACGCCGCCTCCAACGAACTTAATGCAAAAGGACTTGAAAGAAGCCTATTCCGTTCAAACACCTCACACAGCCGTATCTTTATTTAATGTGCTCATGATGAAACGTTCAAGTGAAGAACTGCACGGACTTCTCAATGAAACTGCGAAACAAGCAGCAGACCAAATCGAGGCAAATCTTCGGCAGAAAACAGCTGACTTTCAGCGCTTTAAACACTTTACACCAATAGACACTCAGGTGACGGTTCTCACATATCACGAGCTGTATCAAAAAGCCGCAGATCGCTCTGGTGAACAGGAAGTCGAGCGCATTGTCAACTATGCATTCGCCAACCGAGGTGAACTTGGAGATCGTGATTTTTCAACGAAAATTGTCTCGGAGCTGACGACACTATGTAAGGAAGAAGGACCGCTGATTGTTCTATTTTATAGTCCGCCATTTTACCCTTCGGTGTCCTCAACAGAAGATACGCATATTCAGAAGACATTCAAGAAGATTCAAAAAGAGGCAAAAGAGGTATATGGACTTGAAGTAGAGGAAGTGAAATATTTCCCGGGATTGTCTGATTTAAGTTACTTACAGCTCGAAAAGCAGGAAGTAGGTCATTATACAACCAATATGCCGCTTTACCAAAAAGGCTATTCTTTACCGCAAGGAGAAAAGGAAGCCCTTTACGTTCCAGTCATCAACGTAGGTCCACTAGGAAAGGACCCGCACAAATGGACAGAGCGGCTGCACGTCCCGTTCTCTTTTGGCATTTTGCCAGAATTATTAGAATCAACGATTCATGCTTTATTAGAGAAAAGTAAGTAGATGTAATGAAGAGCCCTATCTTAATGATAGGGCTTTTGGTTGTGAATGTTCAGTCTATATTTTCATGGTTATACCAAAAGTTTCATACGTAAATTGTATATAAAACAATAGTCCTTACAAAAAATAGTGAAAATGATTGAAATATTCAGAAAAGTCTATTATAATCAATTATGTAATTAAGTTACAATTTATCTAATTAAAAGGAGGTGATGAAAATGAAGCGTAACGAGTGGATTGCAATCTAATGAATAGAATCAATACTTACTGAAAAGAGTGTTTCGCAGAGAAGTGATTTTTTTAGCTTCTCTGTGAATTTGTATGTGGGATAAAAATAGACGAGAGTTGGGTGAGAGAATTGTCAAATATGAAAAGTTATTATGATGAGCATCCGTCTTTATGGAATTTTCTTTATCCTTTTTTTGGCCAAGCGAGCCAAGAAGGAGCACAATCTCGTGTGACAGAATTCATTCAGAAAGAACGAACATTTCAAAAAGGGAAAAACGCTTTATATTTACATATCCCTTTCTGCGATACGATCTGTTCGTTTTGTCCTTTTATTAAATCTACGAAATATGAGCCCATTATCGGAAAGTATATAGATGCTTTAATCAATGAGATGCGTATCTTATCCCAATCCCCTAATATCCAAAAAATGACGTTTGATGTGGTGTTCGTTGGTGGAGGTACTCCTTCCATAATGCCCCCAGAACTAATCTATCGACTTTCGACCGCTATAAAAGAAAATTTCTCATTATCTGCTGATTATGAATGGACATTTGAATGTGAAGCAAAAACAGCTACACCAGAAAGAGTGGCTGCTATGGCTGAAGGTGGAGCCAACAGAGGGAGCTTTGGTGTCCAAACATTAAATGAACACTATCGGAAAATGTTCAACTTAACGGCTAGTTTTGATCAAATCTCTCAGACTGTGGACTTAATGAAACGTCATTTCCAATCTTATAACATTGATTTGCTTTATCAGCTGCCTGGACAAACGAAAGAAGAGATGATAGAGGACATAAATGGAGTGATGTCATTAGGAAGCACAAGTATTGATACGTATCCACTAGAATATATTGCTTGTTCGAAGGGATGGTTATCAAAAATTAACAAAGGCAAGGTGCCAATGCCGCCAAATCCTAAAGAAAAATTTGAGTTTAGTGATACATTATATCGTCATTTAAAAAAGAATGGCTGGCATCAAAATTATGTGTATACGTTTATGGCTCCAGAGCATCAGAATAAACGTTTTCAATATGGCGAAGTGATTTACGGGGGATATGAAGATCAATATATTGGTTTGGGAACAGGAGCGATCTCCTACATGCAAGGCATGATATGGTCAAATGAAGGAAATACGCAAAAGTATATCGAAAGCCTGACGAATCAAGAATTACCTATTGTTAAATCTAGAGAATATCATGCTTTTGATAGAAGACTCGTCTTCTTCCCTAAAACAATGAAAATAGAAAAAACGCATCTCAATCGAATGCCAAAGCGTGAGGAAATCTATCGTAAACTACAACTACTCATAATGAAAGGAGTAGTTGAAGAAGCGGAGCAATATTTTGTAATCAAAGAAGAAGCGAAGCCATGGTATCCAGCGATCTTAGTTGATCTTATCCCAGAAAAAGAGAGAGAAAATTATGATCAAGCCGTGGAGTTTATGCAAAAAGAGTTAGGTTGGTACGAGTCGACTGAGGTGCTCCTCTAATGATTTCAAAGAAAGAAACGACATCTCTTTTCAAAGATCAAAATTTTGTCTGTTTCTTTATTGGGCAAAACTTATCTGCTTTTGGAGATTGGTTTAGAACGATAGCGACGATTGGTTTAATTTATGAACTTACTGGGAAAGCGACCCATCTAAGCATTCTATTTATTTGTTCCATGCTCCCTCTCATTTTAACATCCATGCTTTTGAGCCCAATTATAGATAAGTTTTCTTACAAAAAAGTTGTGATATTCGCAGATGTGGCACGTTTTATCATTGGACTGGGGTTTGTTTTAGTTGTCACAATGAATGTTACACCGTTTATCCTTTATTTATTATTAGCGTTAAATGGTGCTTTCTCTGGTATATATCTGCCTGCTCGTTCATCTATGATACCTGAAATCCTTGATAAGGAGCAGCTTTCTAAGGGGAATAGTATACTGGCCACATCTTTTAGCGCATCGATGCTCATTGCGACAGGATTAGGCGGGTTGGTGACAGAAATTTGGTCAATTTCCACAATTTATTTAGTAGATGCGCTGACATTTTTATTATCAGCTATGCTGTTAATTCCAATTAAAGCGAAAGAAGCGTCTGAAAAAAAAGAGTATGTGTCATATGTTCAAAGTTTTAAAGAAGGAATTAAAGAAATCAAGGGATCACCCAAAATTCAAAGCGCCATATGGATATTGATGTCAAGAGAGTTTGCTTTAAGCATCGTTTATGTTTTATTTAGTCTGTATATTTTAGAAGTGGCAAGAGAAGGGAATTTTGGCTTGGGGCTTGGTCATACAATTAGTGGACTAGGGCAAATTATCGGTGGACTTACACTTGCAGCGTACTTCAAAAAAGTGAAATTCTCCTTTCAATTTTATAAAAGGTGGTCTACATTAGCGGTTATATTGCTTGCGATATTACATGCATTGTCGTATCAACAAACGACTTTTATTGGATTTTTGATTGTTGTTTTATTAGCCAATCTATTATATAGCCCAATCGAAGTTTTGTATTCTACTAATATTATGACATATGCAAGCAGTCATTTAAGAGCCCGTGTGTTTTCAGCAGGTCTTGCATTATCACGCATATTTTATATTAGTGGGTTTATCCTCATGGCATTTATCGGAGATTTGATTCCTATACATGTCATCGCTATAGGGATGGCAGGGCTTGTGATAGTAGCAGGTTTGATGAACAGCTTACTGCTACTAAAAGGAAAGCATCAAGATAAATCAAAAGTAGAAATGCATTCACTGTAAAGGAGACGTTGATTGCGTAATGGAAACTGGGAAATTAACAAAAACAGACATCATCACATCGCTTCAGGAAAGTATGAGTGAACTAGAGAAAATAGTGAAGGCTTGTGATGATTACACACTGGATCAATCTTTGGGGGAGGGGAAGTGGTCAATTAAGCAGCTCGCCGGGCATTTGTATGACACAGAAGAAGTCTGGTCAGAGCGGATAGAGCAAGCGATATCAGATGATCACACGCCCTTTCAATCGTATGATCCTGAAATATACGTGAAAGAAAGAGCGTATGAATGGTATAACGCTGACGATATCAAAGCATTGATCAAACGGATGAAAGAGAGAAGAAACAACACGCTTCGGCTATTAGAAAAAGATATTTGGGAACAATCAGGCCTGCATCCGGAAGAAGGAGTGATGACCGTCCAAATATTAGCTGAAACTATCGCTTTACATGAACAACATCATCTGGATCAAATCAAAGCCATCATGTCAATGAGTGAATCACCTACATGAGGAGGTGCTAAAGTGAAGCATCAAGAATTATTAGTTGATGTGAATTTTTATCAGGCACGTGATTCTTTATTAGAACAAGCCATTTCTAGTAAAGAACAGAAAGAACCGAAGTGTGAATCACGCAATTCACACCCAGTGGCCAGCGAGAAAAAATAGAGGGTCATATGTGAAAAAGCACCTGTCATCAAAACAGGTGCTTTTCAATTTCATTTATACGTGCTTGCTGAAAACATTTCGTTTAATTCTGCTGCGCGTTTAGTGGCTGTTTTGACACAATCGACAACGGCTTCTTCAAATTGATAGGCAGCCAGTGTGTTCAGGCCGGCTTCTGTTGTACCGCCTTCACTTGTAATTTCTTTGCGCAGTTGGGCAGGCTCTTTTCCGCTGTCTTGAAGCATATTGGCGGCGCCTGCAATCATTTGGCAAATGAGTAATTTCGCAGTTGCTTGGTCCATTCCAAGTTCCGAAGCTCCTCGCTCCATTCCTTCAATCAAATGATAAATGAAGGCTGGGCCGCTGCCTGCGATGGCTGTCACAGCATTTAGCTGCGATTCATCTAATACTGTGACATGCCCGATTGTTTCAAACAGCTCGACTGCTGTTTTCTTTTGCTCCTCTGTCACTTCATGACTTACGGCAATACCTGTTGCTGACTGCTGAATCGCCGCTGATGTATTTGGCATCGCACGAACGACTGCTGTCTTTCCGCCAGCATAGTGTTGAATCGTTTCAATGGAAATACCAGCTAAAATAGAAATGATCAGCTGTCCATGTAAATGAGGACGGACTTCAGAAATTCCGCTTTCTGCATCCTTCGGTTTTAAGGCAAAAACGAGAATATCCGCTTCTTCATAAATAAAGGACCGAGCGAAATCCGTTTTGACCCCATAACGTACCTGTAATTCTTCTAATCGTTTTTCATTCGTTTTGTTTGTAACAATGATATCTTCATGCGACATCATTCCGCTTTTTAATAAACCTTTGATCATAGACTCTGCCATTGAGCCTGCACCGATAAATCCAATTTTACTCATAAGCTGCTCCTCCTTGTAGAAAATAAAAAAACCTCTCGCCTGAAAAGGACGAAAGGTTTTTCGCGGTACCACCCTCAATTAGCATGCAAACCTGCATACTCAGCTCTAGTCCCTTAACGCGGGAAACGTTTAGGTTTGCCTAACAGCTCAAAGGGCAGGTTCAGCAAATAAGAGGATGGTGAAGTCTTTCAGCCGGCGGACCTCACTCTCTTGCATCGTTATTTTGCTTACTAATCCTTATCATCGCGCATCATATATTTGTTGTTCATTATGCAACGATGGACAAGTTTATGTCAATAGGGCAGTTTAAAAAATTGCCCATCTAAACCGCATGACAGTCTGCCTTTTGCAAGATACAATGAAGTATGAAGGCTTAAGTACCCACAATCATGAGTCAAAAAGCAGGAGATGACGTATAAAAGTGAAAGAAAACATCATTCAATTATCCATCCCGACGCCGTTTGCCGTTGGGGATGTGCATGCATATGTATTAAAAGGAGAGGCCGTCACCTTAGTAGATTGCGGTCCGATGACAGAAGAGGCAGAGCATGCTTTTGTCACGCAATTAAAGGAACATCGTTTATCGATAGACGATATTGATCAAGTGGTGCTGACCCATCATCATGCAGATCATGTCGGTCTGTTAAATCTGATGAAACCTCATGTCCGTGTGATCGGACACCAGCTAAATGAGCCGTATATTAGTCAGGATCCAGTCTTTAAGCAGCGCCAAGTGGACTTTATGATTCCTTTTTTTCAGCAGTTAGGTGTCCCGCTTCGGCAAAATGAGTGTGAAAAAATGGTGAAGCAATCTTATACATATTCTTGTACTTCACATGTAGATGAGATCATTAAAGAAGGTGATCGTTTAAGCGGGCATGAACACTTCCTTGTGATGGAAACACCCGGACACGCACAATCTCATCTTTCTTTTTTAGATGAAAGAACGGGGAATTTTATTGGCGGCGACCTGCTTTTGACGACCATTTCTTCAAATCCGTTAATGGAAGCACCATATGAAGGCGAGGAACGTCAAAAATCACTGCTTCAATATAAAGCATCACTCAATCGGTTATTGCGTCTGCCAATCAAGACGATTTATCCAGGACACGGTCAGCTCATCACGTCCCACCATGAATTGATTGAAGAAAGATTTAAGAAACAAGAGAAACGAGCAAATACGATGTATCAGCTGCTTAAACAAAAAGAAATGACGGCCTTTCATCTTTGCCGCAAGTTATTTCCAGTGATGTATGAAGAGGCCTTGTTTTTAACGATGTCAGAGACAGTCGGTCAGCTGGATGTGCTCTTAGAGGCTGGGCAAATTGAAGAAATGCCAAAAGACGGAATCGTCTATTACAGAGCAAACTAAGGAGTGAAACGCATGGGGCGATTGACAGGAAAAAGGGTTTGGATTACTGGCGCATCTGGGGGCATTGGTGAAAAAATGGCGTACTTGGCAGCAGAAGAAGGCGCAGAGATCATTATTTCAGCAAGACGAGTGGAAAAGCTTACTAGTGTGAAAGAAAAAATTATGAGTGCTGGCGGGGTGTGTCACATCGCTCAGCTTGATGTCAGCCAGCTTGAGGACATTGATCGCGCGTATGAAGAAGTGGGGCCGGTCGATATTTTGGTCAACAATGCCGGCTTTGGCGTATTCGATCTCGTCGAAGATGCCTCCATAGAGGAAATGGTGTCGATGTTTGAGGTGAATGTGTTTGGCTTAATCGCCTGCACGAAAAAGGTCATCCCTGAGATGAAACAAAGAGGGCAGGGACATATTATCAATATCGCATCCCAGGCAGGAAAGATTGCAACACCCAAATCAGCTATTTATTCCGCATCAAAGCATGCCGTTCTTGGATTTTCAAACAGCCTCAGAATGGAGCTGGCAGACTCAGGCATTCACGTGACGACAGTCAACCCAGGACCAATTGCCACAGACTTCTTTACCATCGCTGACCGCAGCGGTGAATATGTGAAGAACGTTGATTTTATGATGCTGAGTGCGGACAAGGTGGCAGGGAAGGTCGTATCTGCCATGATGACGAAAAAGAGAGAGATTAATCTGCCCGGCTGGATGAACGCTGGCAGCAAATTGTATCAGTTATTCCCATTTTTATTTGAAAAAGCAGCAAGAAAAGCGATGATGAAAAAGTAACAAAAAAGAAACCGGTTTTGAACTGGTTTCTTTTTTTGAGGTAAGGCTTCATTGTGACACTTTCTATATCCGTCTTGCCGCTTGCTGAAGCGGGTCCCATACACTGTTAAAAGGCGGTGCATAGCTAATATCTAAATCTTCAAGATCTGTTATGGTCAGCTCTTGGTAAAGGGCAGCCGCCACGATATCGATCCGTTTATCTACACCGTTTCTGCCGATGATTTGGGCACCAAGCAAGGTACGGTCATCGCTTCTGTAAATCAGTTTCACTTTCATTTTCTGCGCTTCTGGGTAATACTTCGCGTGATCTGTACTATCAATGGTGATGACGGAGAAAGGAATGTCTGCCTCTTTTGCTTCTTTTTCTGATAAGCCTGTTCGTCCCGCTGTCACGTCCATAAATTTCATGACGGCTGTTCCAGTCACGCCTTGAAATGCCCGGTTTGTTCCTGTCATATGAAATCCTGCGATTCTCCCTTGTTTATTCGCAGTTGTGCCAAGCGGAATATAATCCAGTGATTTTTTGATGCGGTGGTAGGTCGCCGCGCAATCACCGGCAGCATAAATGTCTTTTATATTGGTTTGCATGTATTGATTTACTGCAATAGCGCCATTTTGAAGGCGCTTGATTCCGGTATGATGTAAAAAGGAGGTTTGCGGAGTGACGCCGATGGCCATGATGACCATATCTGTTTGAATGGTTTGTTTGTCTGTGATAACAGCTGTGACATGTGACTTGCCTTCTAATTGCTGTACCGTTTCTCCGAGCGATACGTGAATGCCCTTGGCGTCAGCCTCTTCTTTAAGGTGTTTTGCCATATCGGAGTCAAAGCCCGGGCCGAGTGCTGCTCCCCGCTGAATGATATGTACGTTCTTTCCGAGCGCTTTTAAATTTTCAGCCATTTCAAGGCCGATATATCCACCGCCAATGATCGTGACATGTGTGACGTCCTTTTTTAAATGGTCTAAAATGGACAGCGCATGCGGGATGGTTTTTAATACGTGTACGCCTTCTAATGGCTGGCTGTCTAAATCCAGTGTGACAGGGCTTGCTCCTGTCGCAATTAAGAGGCGGTCATAGCTTTCTGTAAAGGGTTCTTTTGTTTTCGTATGATGACCCGACACTGTTTTTTGCTCTGGGTCAATAGAGGTCACTTCGTGTAAGCATCTGGCGTCAATTCCATATTTCTCGCGAAAGGTTTCGGCACTGCGTGCGATCAGCTTTCTGTGATGATCAATGAGACCGCCGATCAAATAGGGGAGTCCGCACTGTCCATATGAGAAAATCTCTCCTTTTTCAAAAGCAACAATGTGTGCATCTGGATCCTCTCTATATATTTGCATAGCGCAGCTCATTCCTGCTGCGTCTCCGCCAATCATCACATATTTCATTTGGTTTGCTCCCTTCTATCTATCGTACTGAATACTCTTATTTACCCTCATATTCCTTTTTTTAATGCTTTTTTTTTGCAAAAGAAGTAAACTTTCGTTGAAAAATAAAGACAGCGCCTTCATTTTAAGCTACAATCGGATTATCGTCTTTTTGGGTTACGAGTTTAGTGAAGATTGGTGGGAAAGACTTTGAGTGACACGAGACTAGATTTTAATACGCTATACACGCGCCATACGAGAGAGGCTTGGGCAGCTCTTGGAGAATATATGCCGGTATCTGTTTCAGAAGAGGAAGCGAGAGCGCTGCAAGGGTTAAATGACTATTTATCGCTGGAAGAAGTTCGAGATATTTACATACCGCTTATTCGTTTTTTGACATTACATGTCTTTGCAGAAAAACAAAAAAACCAGCATGTGAATGCCTTTTTAAACTACCCGCACCATGCCAAAATTCCCTTTTTAATTGGAATTGCTGGAAGTGTAGCTGTCGGGAAAAGCACAACGGCTCGTATCATTGAAACGCTTTTATCGAGGCTTGGAGATGGGCTGAAGGTGAGTCTTGTGACAACAGATGGCTTTTTATATCCTCAAAAAGAATTAAAGGATCGAGGGCTGATGGAAAAGAAGGGCTTCCCGGAAAGCTATGATGTCAAAGCCCTGCTGTCTTTTTTGAATGAATTAAAATCAGGTAAACAAACTGTGCATGCCCCGGTATATTCGCATCTGACCTATGACCGGCTAGAAGGGGTGTATGAAACAGTAGAGGATGCGGATATTGTCATTATTGAAGGAATCAATGTGCTCCAATCACCAGCGCTGGATGATCTGAAGGATGAACCGCGTGTGTTTGTATCAGATTTCTTTGATTTTTCGATTTATGTAGACGCCGCTGAAACGCAAATTCAATCATGGTATAAAGAACGATTTCGTTTGCTAAGGGAAACAGCCTTCCAAGACCCTGAATCCTTCTTTCATCAATATAAAGATTTGACGGATGAAGAGGCAGATCAAATGGCAAGCACGATTTGGAATACCGTGAACCGCCCAAATTTATATCAAAATATTTTACCGACAAAATATCGGGCTGATCTCATTTTGAAAAAAGGGGATCAGCACAAGGTGGAAGAGATCGCCATCCGCCGGGTATAAAGAAAAAACCGCTCAAACGAAAGAGCGGTTTTTTTAATGATCTCCACTTACTTTAACAGCTATGGCTGCTGCCGATCGCTTTTTTAGACGGTAATATCCAATGAGTAAAAATGGAACGCCTGCGATGGTGATCATTGACAAGACCGTAAAAATGGAGAGGGGATGGGCTGCGCCAAAATAGTCAATACACAGTCCGCCGACAAATGGTCCGATGACGCTGCCGAGCTGAGAAAATCCCATCGCCCCAAAGTACGATCCCTTCACTTCAGGCTTTGCAATATTGTCTACAAAAAGATCCATCATCGCAAACAGCAGAACCTCCCCAATCGTAAACACGACAATGATGAAAGCAAGCATGCCGAGACTCTGTGAAAAAGCAATGGCAAACAAACTGCCGGCAAGAAGAATATTCCCGGTGGTCAGCGACAAAATGGTGGAGTAGCGCTTCGCAATCATGATGAGCGGATATTGTACAACAATGACAACCACTGCATTTAAAGATAAAAGATATCCAAACAGTTTAGGACCATCCTCAATCATAGGTGACGCTGATAAGTATTGAGGCAGCGTTGAGCTTAAATGCGAATACCCGAACGAACATAAGGTAACGCCGATGAGGATGATGCTAAAGACCGTATCTTTTTGGATAATGGAAAGGGCTTTTTTGACGCTGATTTGTTTCGTACTTTCTGGAGCAGCAACTGGATGCTTCTGAAATTGCCAGGCCAGTGTTAATCCATATAACAAATAAATGAAGGCAGCGACAAGAAATGGAAATGTTGTTTTCGATGATCCTAGATATAAGCCAAGCAGCGGGCCGAAGATCACCCCGATATTAATGGCCGTATACCGTAAATTAAAAACAAACAACCGAATACTTGATGGGGTGACATCGGATAAGAGTGCCTTAGACGTCGGTTCAAACAGTGCCCGGCACAGTCCATTTAAAGCGTTCATGAGAAAGAAGACCCAAATGGCATCTGCAAACGCAAAGCCAACAAAGACAAGTGTCCAGCCGAAGATGGATAGAAGCATGACCTTTTTCCTGCCGATTCGGTCAGAAACATAGCCGCCGTAAAAACTCGCCACGATCCCAATAAGGGAGCTGACGGCAATGATTAACCCAGCTGAAGAAGCTGAAGCCCCTTTGACTTGTGTCAAATAAACGGCTAAAAAAGGAATGCTCATGGACGTCGCCATTCGGCCGAATATGGTGCCGATGATGATCGTCCAACTAAGTGGATGTAAAGTACGTAAGTTATTTTTCATGATGTTTCTCCCCTGAGTGTTAAGATGTTCCAATCATACATGAAAAATTGTGCAAATTAAATACACAATTTGATGGAGGAGACATCCGCCATAGGACAGAGGAGCCTTTAATGGCCCCGCAAATTCGAAGTCTTGTTTTTTTCTCCCGGTGCTTCTATGTCTTTTAGTATGCTGATTCGTACGATCACTTAAAGACAATTTAATCAAGATCAATCGCGACAATTTGCTGCAAGGACAGGTGGAGAACATCTTCATCATTGACGATTTTTATGCGCCGGGTTTCATAATGAATGGCTTTCACCCAGCCCCAAAACTGCTGTTTCATACCTGCTGCAGCATATGTCACGCAAATCGCTTGATCCTCTGTAATCGACTGTGTGATCAAAAAATTCATTTCCTCTAGCTGATCAGTGCTCAGCGGAGGAGGCGTGTATTCTTTTTTCTTCCGTTTTTGAGCAAGCAGCTGTTCACGGTGCTCTGGGAGCATCATTCGGCTTGATTCCCACATGATGTTGTATCCAGGTGTTAATTTATTGGGATTCATGGCTTTTCGCCTCCGTTATTTGTAATGTCCACCAATTTTTTCGGCGCGGTGATACGCCTGCCCTGCGCTTGTTAGTGACGAAGCGTGCAAGAGTGCAGCAGGTCCATACTTCATATGGATCGCATCAAATACTTTGCTGAGTCTGTCTTTTTTTAAATGGTGATCAAATAAACTCAGCTGATATTGGCTGTCAGGCTGCAGCTGCGAGAGAGTAATACCTACACTGCGAATGGGCTGGCCGTCCCAGTGCTGCTGACATAGCTGAATAGCTGCTTCTGCAATATCTGTCCCATACTGTGTGGGTGAATGGAGCTTGATTTGTCTATGAAATCCAGTCGGATGAGAAAAATCAGCACCTCTTACGCCAACAGACACCGTTTGCCCAACATAATGCTTAAAGCGCGCACGTCTTGCCACTTCTTCACTCAATTCAAGAAGGGCGACTTTGATGTCCCCAAAGGACGCATAATCATGGGGAAGGGTCATATGATGCCCAACCGCTTTTTGCTGATCATGTGTGTGAAGAGTGACCGGGGAAGGGTCGTGTCCTAAAGCAGTTCGTTGCAGAAGCTCCCCGTTGATTCCCCAGCGTTTTTTTAGCCGGTCTAACGGATAAGCAGCAAGTGTCCCGATGGTACTGATGCCCATTCGTTTTAAGTGGTGCTCCATCCGTTTGCCGACACCAAATAATTTTCCAATCGGAAGCGGCCATAAATCAGCCGCAACCCGGTCTGCACGAAGTTCATAGATGCCAGATTTGTTTTTTTTAGCAAAATGGTCACAGGCCATTTTAGCGAGCACTTTATTAGGACCAATACCAACACGTGCGTAAATGCCCGTCTGGTTCATAATGGTCGTTTGTATATTTTGAGCGATCTCGCGGGGTGAACCGAGTAGTGTCACACTCCCTGTAATATCGAGAAACTGTTCATCAATTGAATAGGGTTCGACAAGATCTGTGTATTGTTCAAGCAGTTCTGTCATCATGACAGAGACATCAAGGTAGCGCTGCATACGTGGACGTACAACGACGGCTTCAGGGCATTTCTCCTTTGCTTCCCATAATCTTGATGCATTTTGTACGCCCCGTTTTTTAGCGAGCGGGCAGGCCGCAAGTACGACCCCGCTCCGCCGCTCGGGATCTCCTGAAACGATGAGCGGCACATCCTTCAAATGGGGA
The DNA here is from genome assembly GCF_000691165.1 of Bacillus safensis FO-36b. GTDB lineage: Bacteria > Bacillota > Bacilli > Bacillales > Bacillaceae > Bacillus > Bacillus safensis. The sequence continues at coordinate 590,219 of NZ_ASJD01000001.1, forward strand.
GCCTCCACTTTTTCGACTGACGCATAAAACGACTGCATATCCACAAGCAGAATGGCTCGTTCATTCATGATTTTCACCTCTTAGAACGTATGTTCTGTATACATTTTAACCGCCAGAAGGTGAAATTGATACTGGTAAATCATTCAAAGAGAAGAGTGTAAATCATCCATACAAAAAAGACGAAGTGTCTCCACTTCGTCTCATCTGTGTAAAATGAGTCATTTTAAGCATGTGCCAAGTTGTTGGATGTTTGGAGCGGCTCAGAACGCAAACGATAGGCCGTTAGTTTTTTCTTAGGCTTATGGGTAAACTGCCGCACCACATCCACGTGGTCATCGTAATGATACAGATAAAGGGTTACATCATGCTTGCCAAGCTTTGTTTGCATGGTAAGCGGCGCCGGTCCTTCCTGTGGATGAAGAAAACGCTCTTCATCACCAGGGTAAATATAGTAGCGTTCAATAAAGATCGCATCATTAAAATGTTGAATAATTTCAGATGTTTGCTGATCATCGAGTGGACGTCCTTGAAACGTCATCGTTGTTTGATCACTTGTTACTTTTGCATGCACCGCATAACGACTAAAAAGGCGTTCAACAACACCCGAAGGCAGCGAAGTGACAAGCAACTTTAAAAGACTAAACACAACAAGTGAAGTAACAATCCAAACCAATATCATCATCTCCAATAAACGTTTGTTCCATTTCCTATATGATCCATCTTAACATAACAAAAGAATAAAACTTTCGCACAAAAAGTGAACTTTTTGAAATAAGTGTGAAGATTTAAAAGGAGATGACAGCGAAAGAACGAAGAACCAACAAAGCTGAAAGGAAAAAAGGCTGATACATCACCTTTACAAACAATTGATCAGACAGGTAGACTATTGAAACAGTTGATTTTTTGTGAAAAAAGAGCGTTACAGCTAAAAATGAAAAGGGGCGAGGTCATCATGATACGTCAAGTAAAGCCGTCAGATTTTTATGCGGTCACATCCGTCATTCAAAGCTGGTGGGGAGGCAGAGATTTGCGCGCAAAATTGCCAAAGCTATTTTTCGAACATTTTCAGCAAACAAGTTTTGTTGTTGTTGAAAAAGGTGAACTGATCGGCTTTTTAGTCGGTTTTTTATCGCAATCACATTCAGATGAAGCGTATATTCACTTTGTCGGGGTACATCCAGACCACCGGAAATTAAAGATTGGCAAAATTCTCTATCAAGCGTTTTATGAAGCGGCTGAAAAGGAAGGAAGAACGACGATTAAGGCCATCACAGCTCCTGTCAATAAAGTCTCGATTGCTTACCATACAAAGCTCGGTTTTCAGATAGAAAAGGGAGATAAAACAGTGGATGGCATTTCAGTTTTTTCAGATTACGACGGCATTCATGAAGACCGGGTGCTATTTGTGAAAAAGCTGGAGGCGAAAGCATGATCATCAGACTGGATCAAAAAAATAAAGAAATAGCAAAAGAGCTGTTACATATACAATTAGCCGCATATCAGCGGGAGGCAGAACAAATTGGCTATCAAGATTTACCGCCCTTAAAAGAAACGGTTAAAGACATAATAGAAACAGATGAGATTTTCATAGGATTTGAAAAAGAGGGGCATTTGTTAGGGATCGCTTCATATGAACTGCATGACGATCGGATCATCCTCAGCCGGTTAGCTGTGCACCCACATCATGTCAATCAAGGAATCGGGACAGCGCTCCTGCAATCCATTATCCAGCATCAAAAAACAATCGAGCTCACAACAGCAGAGGCAAATACACCAGCAATCAAGCTTTATGAAAAATTAGGGTTTAAACAGAAGGCCCGTTTGCAGGTGGAAAACAATCTGATGTTAACAAAGATGGAACGTTTGATGCTTCGAAAGGTGGAAGTGATTGAATACCAATCGAGCTGGCCAAAACAATTTCAAGATGAGCATGACAAGCTGAAAAAGATAGTTGGCGACAACTGGGTATATGGCCACCATATTGGCAGTACGTCAGTCATAGGAATGGCGGCTAAGCCAATTATTGATATCTTGCTAGAGGTGAAGCATATCAGCAGCTTAGATGAGTGTAACCATCTGTTTCGCCAGCTTGGATATGAACCGCTCGGAGAAAATGGACTCAAGGGAAGGCGTTTTTTTAGAAAAGGCGGCTTGAACCGAACACATCACGTTCACGCCTATGAAGCCGGACATGATGATGTAAAAAGGCATTTGGTGTTCCGAGATTATTTAAAAGCTGCACCTGACCGTGCCAAAGTCTATGCAGATAAAAAGCGTCAATTGGCAAAAGCCTATCCTGAAGATATGGCAAGTTATATCAAAGGAAAAGATGAGCTCATTAAAGAAATTGAACAAGAAGCGTACAATTGGTCAGACCAGTTAAAGACAAATGATCAGACATAAGAGCTGACAGGGCGTGAACATGTTTAATTGATGACTGATATGTTACAATGTAACAATCAACGAAAAAAGGATGTTCGGCATGTATATTCATATAACAGAACCAGCAGCAGCGTTCCTTACAAAACAACAAGCAGGGCATGAAACAAAAGAACTGCTCCTTCGATATGATTCAGATGGGTGCGGCTGTGCGGTAAGCGGTGTCCCAATGATTTGGCTCACAGGCGAAAGAACAGGCGAATGGGAAGAACTCAAGCATAATCAGCTCTTTAAGCTGTACATACACACAGCACAAAAGGTCTTTTTTGACGAGGAAATGACGATTGATTTTAACGAAAAAGCCAACACACTCATGTTGAAAAGTCCTCAACAAATACTCAGCCCGAGAATGGGTATACTTGTAAAGTAAGGTGGAAATGTAGTGGATCAAAAGCTAAAAGCAATACAAAATACGGCAAAAAATAAAACATGGGTGTCGTTTTTAAATAACAATCATCCCTATAGCCTTTTGCACTGGTCAATAGGTGGAATGGATTCGGTGAAAAAGGACGTTTGGCTTCTTCAAGATGAAGTCACATTTGAAACAGAAGAATTTCCAACGCTCGATTTAGCTGTCAATTGGATCAAAGAGAATATGGACCAAGTAACAGATGTATTATAAAAGCCCTTTTTCGAAAGGGTTTTTTTCGTGCGTTCATCATCTCATCACACCGTATGGCTGTCTAATCCGGAAAATGAGCTTTTGAGAACGGAAAAACCCGTTTTTCAACAAACAATTCGACAAAATGAGCAAGCTGGAAATAAAAAAATAATGGCTGTAAATGCCGAAAAATAGGCATTTGCAGCGTTTATTGCGGGATACCGAAAACTTTGCGAAAAATGACTTTTCATATTTCTTCCATTCGAGGAAATGTGATAGAATACAACATGTATCGTATATGAGAAGGGAGGTGCTAAAGTGAATTGAAGCTCAAGCTGTCATCGCCTCAGGTTGGAATCAAAATAAACGAATGGTATAGGCAGATTTGCGGATTTCATGTGATGAAAGCAGAGAAGCTGAAGGCGGAGATCGAGCAGGAAATCCTGGAGATGGAGCAGGATCAAAACTTATTATTGTTTTACCAGCTGATGGATTTTCGCCACAAGGTGATGCTTGAATATTTTGAACCGGCAAAGAAAGCCTCGAATGATGAAGAGATTAAGAATTTGCTAGAAACGATTGAACATTCACAAACGAAATTAACGGATATGCTTGAATACTATGTTCATTTTTTTACAGGAATGTTTGAATTTGAACAGAGAAACTATTTAAGTGCCATTGCTTATTACCGCTCAGCAGAAAAAAAGCTCAATCTCATATCAGATGATATAGAAAGAGCAGAATTTTACTTTAAATTAGCAGAAATTTACTACCACATGAAACAAACCCACTTTTCGATGCACTATGCCTTGCAAGCGTTAGATACGTATTCTGCCTACAGAACGTACACGCTGAGAATCATCCACTGTGAATTTGTCATTGGTGCAAACTATGATGATTTGAAATGCTATGAACATGCATTGCCCTACTTTAAAAATGCTCTAAAGCGAGCACGCTCAATTGGAAACCCTCGAGTCATAGGTTCGGCCCTTTTCAACTTAGGTAACTGTTATTATCAAATGAACGATCTTGCGGAAGCAAGGCGTTATCTGAAAGACTCTATTGAAGTGTTTGAAAAGGAGAATTTAACCCATCTTAATCGCTCTCTAGACCCACTATTTATGCTGACACAAATCCTGTTTAAACAAAAACAAATAGAAGAGTCATTAACTCTCTATCAACAAGGTATTATAAAGGCCTGTGAATTAGAAGATGAAATTTACATCTGCAAATTTCAATTCTTAAAAGCATTGTACGTTGATGCAGACATAACAATCATAGACGATACATTAGACCTGCTCGAGGACAAGCGCTTATACCCAGATATTGAGGAATTGGCACTTGATGCGGCTCATTATTACAATGAGCTTGGACTGTTTGAAGTATCTACCCGGTTTTACGAAAGGAAAATTCAAGCCATATCAAAAATTCAAAATGGGGGTCATTTATATGAAAACGAGTTTGATAGTTCTTTTATTGGCAGCAACTGCAGGATTATCGGTCATGAGTCAGCAACAATCGGAAGAGAGCCATATGGAGCTTGCGGGCAGACACCATACAACAGTGGTGACTATCGCATAAGTTAGCTCAAAAAGAGGGGACGAACTGCTGTTCATTCTCCTCTTTTATTTTCATTCAATTCAAATCTTTGAAGAAATGCTTGAATTTCTTGCTCATAAGCTTCCTTATTTTCGCTAAAAGACATTGCATGCGCACCGTGTGGCGCAATAAATAACTGTTTGTCACCCTTTTTTCGTGTATATAACTGCTGACTTTGCTCACAGGGGATATAGTCGTCATGGCGGCTATGAATAAAAAGTACAGGTTCTTTCACCTGGTCGATCACATCAAGAGGGGAAACTTGCCGGATACGGTATCCATCCCGCCATTTTAACACTTGATCACTTAGTGGAAGAATCCATTTTCCTGAAAGGCGAAAATCTGTTTTTAATCGATAAAGAAGCTGGTCCTCAAAAGAAGCAAAAGGGCAGTCTGCTATGTAAAAATTGGCGTTTGCTTCCGGCTTTGCGGCATATAACAAGGTCGTGACTGCACCCATTGATTCTCCGTGTATCCCAATGATGGCACTTTCTCCGAGTTTTTGTCTGAGCCACTTTACGATCTTTGCTAGATCTTCTTTTTCATAATATCCATAACTTGTGGTTTTCCCGCCGCTCATTCCATGTCTTCTATGATCATAAAGCATCACATTCCATCCGAGCTTTTGGAATAATTTCATATACTTAACGGAGTTAATCAAACTGACTGTAACACCGTGGCAAAGGACGATTGTGCGTGTTGTATGTGGATACGGCACAAAATAGCCATGGAGATCATAACCAAATGCTGAAGGAATACACACTTTCTCTTTTTTAAGCTGTTGAAATTCCTCATGATGATAATGGCCTCCATCTGATTCTCGTTTGATGAGCTCTTCATCCGTTAATTTTCGAATATACATCATTTTATTGGTGAAAAAAATGCCGATTGCAGCGAGTGGACATAATATGAAGGCAAATATAGCGATCCATTTCTTCATCTAGCCGATTCTTCCTTTCCGGGGTTTTTTCTATGATGATCATACCACATCTTGGGAGATTGGCGTGCCTCTTGCTCAGAAAATAAAACGGATGATACACTAAGTCAAAAGGAGAGAGGCACAATGAAAAAGACCAAACAAGATCAAGCAAAATTAAAGGACGGCATAAACGATGATGTCAAACAGCAGCTTCTTCAAATGAAGAAAAACCTTGCCGTCGAGACAGAAAAAAGAGAAGAACAAAAACGACAAGACCTCCTTCGGCAGCAGAAAGAAAAAGAAAAAAACAAAAGTTTTTCAGAGCTGCTAGATGAAAGCCATTTAGACTGGAGAAAGTATAAAAGCTAAAAAAGAGGGCGATGATGCTCTCTTTTTTTCTTAAGATAGATCCACAGCAGAAACATAGAAGTGTTTAAAAAGAAAAGCACTTCTTCCCCCTTCACATCACTTCATTTCAGAATCGTGACAGTATGATATTTACAGTCAAACGAAACGAAATCCCATAACTTGTGTTTAAGATAGAAGTAAAAAGGTGAGTATTGAATTATTTAAATTCCTTTTTATTGAAAATATGGTTATTAATACCCTTTTGGTAGAGGATCATTCTTCTTATAATGAAGGTGTATTACAAAATTTGGGAATGGGGATGATTCACATGAAATTGAGAAAAACAATGGCTGGAGTCGCTTTATCTTTAGGATTGCTTTTACCTGTTTCTGGACAAGCTCTTGCTACAAATGATTTAACGAATGCGGATTTAAGTACAAAGGCTACTTCAATTGTTGATTGTTCTGAAACTCCTTTTAAAGGTGGAGACAATCGATTATGTATGTATTCAAGTAATGGCGTATTTGCGAATAATTTCCAACGTTTTGGTACTACATTTCACCTTAAAGGCAAAGCCGGAAATTATGCATATTATGAAAGTGCAAGTAGATAAGACAACGGGGCTTTTAGCCCCTTCTTATTTTTAATAGAGAAAAACACTATGAAAAAGCGTTCATTCATTATACATACAATAATATAAAAAGAGATCACACCATGTGATCTCTTTTATATTATTTAAACCGATGCGTTTCATACACAGATGGTTTTGTATAGTAAGTTAATGCTTTGACTTCTTGGTCACTTAATGAACGTGCATTTGCTGCTGCTATATTTTCTTTTAACTGATCCACTGAGCTTGCACCAAATACAACGGAACTGACCGCAGAATGTTTCAGTATATACTGAATGGACAGTTCAGTGAGTGATAGGTCATAAGCGACTTTCTTTAAAGAAGGAATGATCTGCTGAAGCTCTTCAAATGAATATTGAAGATAGCCGTTTTTTTGAATCGCTGCACTTGCTTGAGAAAGTGGCTTTTCAGTTAATAATCCTTTCGCTAAAGGACCTCTTGCGACGACGCTAATGCTTTGTTCTTCAAGTAGAGAGAACCATTCTTCTGGGCGGCGGTCGAGTAAACTATATTGCATCATCACGCTTACGATATTGGACTTTTTGGCATATTCTTTAATGACATTTGGACGGATAGATGAAATGCCATAATAGCGAATTACGCCTTCCTCTACCAATTCTTCAAAAGCCTCAATCGTTTCATCAATGGGGTCATCAATCGTGCCTCCGTGCAATTGATATAAATCAATATAATCTGTTTGAAGCCGCTTGAGGCTTTGTTTTACTGCTTCCTTTATGTACGCTTTTGAAGGGTCCCAGTCCCAGCCTGGTTTGCCTTTTTCAAAGCGGTTGCCGCCTTTTGTCGCCAAAATCAAATCCTGACGTCTGTTTTTAATGGCTTCCCCGACAATTTCCTCATTTGTCCCAAAATCATATAAATCGGCTGTATCCAGATAGTTAATTCCGAGATCAATGGCCTCATCTAATAAAGAGAGCGCTTTTTCTTTTTCCGTCCCAAGAGACATGCATCCTAGTGCCGCCTCGCTCACTAAGAGATCTGAGGTGCCAATTCGTCTTTTTTTCAATTCCATCACACTCCTATCCCTTCACATTAAGTGAAAAAAATCAGGAATTCAAGCTAGGTGATTTCAAATGGCGCATTGAAGCAAGCGTTTCGCTTTTCGCTTCTCTTAAATCATCTATGTTAAAATAAATGAAGTAATAAGTGAAAGTAGAACGAGGAGCTGACAAAATTGAAGGACTTTGAAGAAAAAACATTATCGTCGAAAGAATTATACAACGGAAAAATCATTGATTTGGTTCTTGAAGTTGTAGAATTGCCTAACGGAAAACAAGGCAAACGCGAAGTCATTAAACATCCTGGTGCAGTAGCCGTCATTGCACGTACAGACGAAAATAAAATCATCTTGGTCAAACAATACCGTAAAGCACTAGAGAGAGCCATCGTTGAAATTCCGGCCGGAAAACTAGAAAAAGGGGAAGAGCCGGAACATACAGCATTAAGAGAATTAGAAGAAGAGACAGGATATACAACCCAGCAGCTTCAAAAGCTGACGGCCTTTTATACATCACCTGGTTTTGCAGATGAAATTGTTCACATCTATCTAGCAGATCAGCTAGTTCCGCTTGAAGAAAAAAGAGAGCTGGATGAAGATGAATTTGTCGAAGTAATGGAAGTTTCATTAGAAGAAGCTCTGCACCTCATTGAAAAGCAGCATATTTATGATGCAAAAACAGCCTATGCCATTCAGTACTTACAACTGCAAGAGGTACTTGAGTCAACAAAATGAAGGAATTTTTTGCAGACATCCATATCCATATTGGCAGAACAAGAACAGGCAGAGCTGTCAAAATTACAGGTGCAAGGTCACTGACAATTGATCAAATTCTTATTGAAGCAGCAGAAAGTAAAGGGATGGGGATGATTGGTGTGATTGATGCACAATCTCCAGAAGTCCTAGAAGAATTAATAGAAGGTGTAGAGGAAGGCAGGTACACGGAACTAAATGACGGCGGTTTATCATTTGGAGAGACAGTGCTCCTTTTAGGCAGTGAATTAGAAATCAATGATGACCATTCAAAGGGTCCGATTCATGTGCTGGCATTTATGCCCACACTACACAAAATGTCTGAGTTTTCCGCATGGCTTTCGCTTCATATGAAAAATGTGCATTTGAGTTCACAGCGCCTCTATGTTGATGGGAAAACACTTCAGCGCAAGGTTAAGGAGCTGGGAGGATTGTTTATTCCTGCTCATATATTCACGCCTCATAAAAGTCTATACGGCAAAGGGGTCAACACTTCTTTGACGGAAGTATTTGATCCTGACCTTATTGATGCTGTTGAGCTTGGTCTTAGCTGTGATACGTCAATGGCGTCCCAGCTGAGTGAGCTGAACCGGTATCCTTTTTTAACGAATTCAGATGCTCATTCTTTAGGAAAAATCGCGCGGGAATATACAAAAATCAAAATGGATCATGCCTCTTTTGCCGAATTCAAGCTAGCTCTTGAAGAAAAAGATGGCAGAGCCGTCACAGGAAATTATGGACTTGCTCCGCGGCTTGGGAAGTATTATCATACGACCTGCGAGAAATGCGGGGTTAGACCTCACGCACCAGATCAAGAAGAGTGCCATGTATGCGGACATACACGGATGACAAAAGGAGTAAGTGAACGTTTAAAAGAGCTTGCTGACCAAGAAAGTGAAAAAGGAACGAGACCTCCTTATGTTCATCAGCTCCCGCTTCAGTTTATTCCGGGTGTTGGACCTAAAACGCTGGAGAAGCTTAAAGCCGTGTTTCACACAGAGATGAATATTCTACATCAAGCAACAGAACAAGAACTAAAAGCCGTTCTGCCAGAAAAGACAGCGGGCTACATCATCAAAGCAAGGAAGGGCGAAGTCGGACTGATCGCTGGTGGAGGCGGAGTGTACGGTAAGGTGGATATCAATCATGAGTCACATTAAATGGACATGTCAAACGTTTGAACAATTGTCAAAAGAGGATCTTTACTTGATTCTTATGGAAAGAGTCAACGTGTTTGTTGTAGAACAAACATGCCCTTACCCTGAAATTGATCACCGGGACCAAGATGCGCTTCATCTCATCGCAAAAGAGAACGGCACGATTGTGGCTTATTGCCGAATTTTCCAAAACGGGATCATGTACAAGGAGGCGTCCATCGGCCGCGTGCTTGTGACGCAAGCCGGGCGGAAAAAAGGCTATGGAAAGCTGCTGCTCATCAAGGCTTTGGAAAAGCTTAGTGAACTAGGTGAAACAAGTGTCAAAATACAGGCGCAAGCCTACCTGAAGTCATTTTACGAATCATTTGGTTTCAAGGCTGTCTCAGATGTTTATGATGAAGATGGGATTCCGCATCTTGATATGGTGAAAACAGAAAGATAGACGTTTTTACGTCTATCTTTTTTATGTAACATCGTGTATCATAACGTCAACGAAAGGGGTTTTACCAAATGGGAAAAAGCAAAGCAAAGAAAAAACGAGAGCATATCCAAAGGCAGCAGAGCCGAAATCCAGAACTGTCGAGAGGAAACATGCCGCATTTTAGCACACACGAAAGGAAGACAAAAACAAAACAGGAAGCCTTGCAGCATATGATGAAGAAACATAAAGGACGAAATGCTTATGATCACTATCAAGAGGATCATAAGCATTTTTATTTTGCTTTTTTGTGACAACTAGATCAAATAAATGGAAAAATTTAAAAAATAGGACAAACGGTCGTTTCTTTTTGTCTAAATATGTAGTTAAATGACAAAAAGAAACGAAAGGGAGAGTGAGTATCGTGAACGTCAAGTCTTTTGGAGCAGGGCTTTGTATGGCAAGTTTGCTTGTGGCATCCGTCATGTTTGGCGCGTCAGATATTTCTGCAAAGGAGCAAACAAAAAAAGAGTACATGATCGGCTTTTCTTCTTCCGTTCAAGACAAAACACAAAAACAACTTGTAGAAGAAGCTGGCGGGCATGTGAAAGAATCAATAGAGCAAATAGATATGATGAAAGTGTCGCTGAATGAGACTTCGAAAAAGAAACTGAATGAAGCAAAAGAAGTGACCTTTATCGAGGAAGACCAAAAAGCAAAAACAAGCGGTCAAACGATTCCATACGGCATCAAAAGCATCAAAGCACAAAAGGTACATAAACATGGATACGCTGGACAGAATGTCAAAGTAGCCGTTCTTGACAGCGGCATCGACGGCAAACATGAGGATTTACATGTCACCGGCGGGGTGAGCTTTGTACCGGCAGAGTCTGATCCGTTTGTTGATCCGCATAAACATGGAACGCATGTGGCAGGCACAATTGCAGCATTAGATAATAAGGTAGGTGTCGTGGGTGTTGCACCAAAAGCTTCTATCTATGCTGTCAAGGTGGCAGATGAAAATGGTGACGGCTACTATAGCTGGATCATAAAAGGGATTGAATGGGCCATTGAGAATGACATGGATGTCATCAATATTAGTATGGGGGGAGCAAGTGAATCTGAGGCGCTGAAAGAAGCGGTAGATCGAGCGTATGATAAAGGGATTCTCATTGTGGCTTCTGCAGGGAATGAAGGAAGCTATGGCTCTCTCAATACGATTGACTATCCGGCTAAATACAGTTCCGTGATGGCGGTTGCCTCTGTAGACCAAAAAAAGCAAAGAGCTTTTGATTCATCTGTTGGCGAAGAACTGGAAGTCTCAGCACCAGGCGTTTCAACGCTGAGCACCATCCCTCATAACGAATATGGCTACATGAGCGGAACGTCAATGGCATCACCGCATGTAGCGGGCGCAGCGGCTGTCATTCTATCAAAACATCCGAATCTGACAAACGATGAAGTACGCGAGAGACTGTCAAAAACGGCGACAAAGCTTGGAGAACCTTTTTATTACGGTGCCGGGCTTGTGAACGTACAAAAAGCCGCACGATAAATGAAAAAGAGAAAGCAGTGAGCAGGCTGCTTTCTCTTTTTTCTTTCGATAAAACTGTCATGTTTCGTAATCTCTCTCATAGAATCTAGTAACCTTACTATTTGGGAGGAAGACACATGCGGAAAAAGTCTTGGAAGGAGCATCTTCTTCAGCACGTAAAAGATCATCTCTCGATTTATTTATTTGTCTCTGTACTCTTTTTAATGGGTGTGATTTTCGGGGCCATCATTGTCAATAGCATGACATTCAGCCAGAAAGAGGATTTATTCTATTATTTAAATCAATTTTTTGGTCAGCTGACAAATGAGAAAGCAGCAGAATCAAAAGAAATGTTTTTACAAAGCTTTCTGCATCATATGAAATATTTAGGCCTTATGTGGATTCTGGGAATCTCCATCGTTGGTCTGCCGCTTATCTTTCTTATGATCTTTTTAAAAGGAATTGTTGTTGGGTTTACTGTTGGTTTTCTCGTGAATCAAATGGGGCTGAGTGGATTTTTTCTCTCGTTTGTATCGGTGCTTCCGCAAAACATTTTGCTCATTCCAGCCTATTTAGTGATTGGCACTTGTGCGATTGCGTTTTCCATCCGTCTCATTGGACAGCTCTTCATGAAAAAAACCATCAGTCAAGCACCCGTCCAGTGGTTTGGCCGGTATGCATCTGTTCTGCTGATGATTTTAGCGCTTGCTGCACTGTCGTCTTTTTTTGAATCGTACATATCATTCATGCTGATGAAAAAGCTGGCAGGTGTTCTTTTATAATTGTTATTAATTAATAATCAATTTATTTATCAATTTAAAATGATTATAGTTGGCTCTCAGCACATCATTTGATATAATGATCAAGTAATGTGGCGTAGGAGGGAAAGTCAATGGAAAATAGGATTGATCGAATTAAGAAGCAGCTTCATTCTTCCAGCTACAAGCTCACGCCACAGCGTGAAGCCACAGTAAGAGTACTGCTTGAGAATGAAGAAGACCATTTAAGTGCAGAAGATGTATACCTCCTCGTAAAAGAGAAGTCTCCTGAAATTGGTCTTGCTACTGTTTATCGGACGTTAGAATTGCTCACTGAACTGAAAGTTGTTGATAAAATTAACTTTGGAGACGGCGTTTCGCGATATGATCTTCGCAAAGAAGGAGCCGCTCACTTCCATCATCATCTTGTCTGCATGGAATGCGGAACAGTCGATGAGATAGAAGATGATTTATTAGAAGATGTCGAAGAGATTATTGAACGTGACTGGAAATTTAAAATTAAGGATCATAGATTGACATTCCATGGTATTTGCCACCGGTGTCATGATGATGAATCCGGCAAATAATCCGAATTGGAACCTTTTCATTTAAGATGAAGAGGTTTTTTGCATTTTCGCTGTATATTCCTTGTCCCACCTGGCATATGCTGAAGTAATGAGAAGGTGAGAAAGGACTTGAAGTTTATGCGAAAATGGCTCAAAACAACAGGTGAAGTGATCAAAGTATTTATCTTGTTCACTGGTTTTACCGTCCTGTTCTATTATGCTATGATATGGATAAATTCAGAATATGAAAGCTACCATCGTTATGATAAACCAGAGGGTGCAGCAATTAAAGTGATGGAAATGGATCAGCCGAACCAAGAAAATTGGCAAGACCGATTGATTTATTTTTATCAAAACGGGGAGTAGAAATCATTGAACGATCAATTATCCGACTTTATTCATTTTATGACCGTAGAGAGAGGACTCTCTGAAAATACCATTGTTTCTTATAAAAGAGATTTACAGAACTACTTGTCTTTTTTAATGACACATGAACAGCTGACGGATATTAGCGATGTCACACGTCTGCATATCATTCATTATTTAAAGCAGCTAAAAGAGGAAGGGAAATCGAGTAAAACGTCTGTACGGCATCTATCATCGATCCGTTCCTTTCATCAATTTCTGCTTCGGGAAAAAGTGACAGCGGATGACCCGTCATGGAACATTGAAACGCAAAAAACAGAGCGGACTTTACCGAAAGTTTTATCATTAGGAGAGGTCGAAAAGCTGCTTGATACACCAAATCAGCACACTCCCTTTGACTACCGAGACAAAGCAATGCTTGAGCTCTTATATGCAACGGGGATTCGCGTCAGTGAAATGCTGGATCTGACCCTTGCCGATGTTCACCTCACAATGGGCTTTATCCGCTGTTTTGGAAAAGGAAGAAAAGAGCGTATTGTGCCAATCGGTGAAGCTGCTGCAAGCGCAATTGAAGAATATATCGAAAAGGGAAGAAGCAAGCTGTTAAAAAAACAGCCGTCCGATGCCCTATTTCTCAATCATCATGGGAAAAAAATGTCGCGTCAGGGCTTCTGGAAGAACTTGAAAAAACGAGCCAACGAAGCAGGGATTCAAAAGGAACTGACGCCTCATACGCTCAGACATTCATTTGCTACACACCTGCTTGAAAACGGTGCGGACTTAAGAGCTGTACAGGAAATGCTCGGACATGCCGATATCTCAACAACACAAATTTATACACATGTGACGAAAACAAGACTGAAAGATGTGTATCACAAATTCCATCCAAGGGCATAAGTAAAGCATGACACAGTGAACGGGTGTCATGCTTTTTCATGTTTACACCGTTTATGGTTGTCAACTGGCTTGTAAACGGTTTATACTTGAGATGTCTGACCTCTCACTGTTTGTAAGGTCAAAAGACAAGAATATTGAAGGAGGCGCTTTTTAATGCCTGATTATCAGTATAAACGCATTTTCCTCGTCGTCATGGATTCAGTAGGAATTGGGGAAGCACCAGATGCTGCTGATTTTAATGATGTAGGTGCAGATACACTTGGACATATTGCTGAAAAAATGAACGGGCTTCATATGCCGAATATGGCGAAGCTTGGGCTGAGTCATATTAAAGAAATCAAAGGAATTCCAGCGGATGAAAAACCGCTTGCGTACTATGGAAAAATGCAAGAAGCATCAAACGGTAAAGACACAATGACAGGACACTGGGAAATCATGGGTCTTTACATAGACACACCGTTCAAAGTCTTTCCAGAAGGATTCCCAGATGAACTATTAAATGAACTAAAAGAAAAAACAGGCCGAGGTATTATTGGAAATAAACCTGCGTCTGGTACGGAAATTTTAGATGAGCTTGGCGAAGTGCACATGAAAACAGGCGATTTAATTGTTTATACATCTGCGGATTCTGTGCTGCAAATTGCTGCGCACGAAGAAGTTGTGCCATTAGATGAGCTTTACCGTATTTGTGAAATTGCCCGTGAACTCACATTAGATGAAAAATATATGGTTGGCCGGATTATCGCTCGTCCGTTTGTCGGAGAGCCTGGCGCATTTGTTAGAACGCCAAACCGTCATGACTATGCGTTAAAACCATTTGACCGTACAGTCATGAATGAACTGAAAGATGATGGACTCGATGTCATTGCGATCGGAAAAATCTCTGATATTTATGACGGCGAGGGTATCACATCATCTCTTAGAACAAAATCAAACATGGATGGAATGGACAAGCTGGTCGATACACTTAAAACAGACTTTACAGGACTCAGCTTTTTAAACCTTGTTGATTTTGACGCTCTTTACGGACATAGAAGAGATCCAGAGGGTTATGGAAAAGCACTAGAGGAATTTGATGCACGTCTTCCTGAAGTGTTTGACCTGTTGAAAGAGGATGACCTTCTTGTGATCACAGCAGATCATGGTAATGACCCAGTTCATCACGGAACAGATCATACAAGAGAATATGTTCCGCTCATTGCTTACAGCAAAAAGCATCAGGAAGCAAATGAACTGCCAACAGCAAAAACGTTTGCTGATCTTGGGGCAACCGTTGCAGATAATTTCAAGACAACGATGCCAAAATACGGAACAAGCTTTTTATCTAAACTCAAATAGGGGGAAATTTCGTGGGAGCACAGTTTTCAGAAGCGGCGGCATACATTAAACAAGCATCGACATATGTACCAACAGTTGGGCTCATTTTAGGATCAGGACTTGGCATTTTAGCAGATGAGATTGAAAATCCAATCAAAATAAAATATGAAGATATTCCTGGATTCCCTGTTTCAACAGTAGAGGGACATGCAGGACAGCTCGTGATCGGAACGCTGAAAGGCACTGTCGTTTGCGCTATGCAAGGACGTTTTCATTTCTATGAAGGATATGATATGAAGCAAGTGACGTTTCCTGTCCGTGTGATGAAAGAAATTGGCATTGACACATGCATTGTCACAAATGCAGCCGGCGGTGTGAATACGTCATTCCGCCCAGGAGATCTCATGCTGATCACAGATCATATCAATATGATGGGAACCAATCCATTAATTGGCCCAAATGACAGTCAAGGCGTCCGCTTCCCTGATATGTCTGCACCGTACGATAAAGAACTAATGGCACTTGCAGAAAAAACAGCCCAGCGTTTAGGTATATCTGTACAGCAAGGGGTTTATGCAGGGATGACAGGGCCTTCATATGAAACACCTGCTGAAGTTCGTTTCTTAAGAACACTTGGAGCAGATGCGGTCGGAATGTCGACTGTTCCAGAAGTCATTGTTGCGCGTCATGCAGGAATCAAAGTACTTGGCATTTCATGCAT
Organism: Bacillus safensis FO-36b; assembly: GCF_000691165.1. Lineage (GTDB taxonomy): Bacteria > Bacillota > Bacilli > Bacillales > Bacillaceae > Bacillus > Bacillus safensis. The sequence goes on from NZ_ASJD01000001.1 coordinate 606,258, forward strand.
TTCCAATGCGGCATCTGGTATTTTGGATCAGCCGCTGTCTCATGATGAAGTGATCGAAGTAACGGAAAAAGTGAAAGCAAGTTTTCTTGATTTAGTAAAAGACATTGTCAAACAACTTTCATAGCATGTGTCCAGAAGCCTTCTGCTACCCAAGCAGAAGGTTTTTTTTATTTGCAATCATACGATCTCTGAATAAAACAGCCTGTATGAGGAAAAAATAGAAAGGATTACGATAATGGAGGTCTGCCACTTGAAACGTCATATATGTGCATTGTTTATTTTAATGATCCTTATCTCAATGGTTTCACCATCAGCGATAGCAAAAGAAAAGATTGAAAAACCAGGAGAAAAACAAACATCAGAATTGGCACACGAAGCCAAATCAGCGATCTTAATAGAACGAGACACGGGAAAGGTGCTTTACAACAAAAACAGCGATGAAAAGCTTGCACCCGCAAGTATGACCAAAATCATGACGATGCTTCTCATCATGGAAGCCATTGATCAAGGTAAACTAAAAATGACAGACAAGGTCAGAACGAGCGACTATGCAGCGTCCATGGGAGGCTCACAAATCTTCCTTGAACCAGGAGAAGAAATGACCGTAAAAGAAATGCTGAAAGGCATTGCGATTGCGTCAGGAAATGATGCTTCAGTTGCCATGGCAGAGCATATTGCAGGATCTGAAGAACAGTTCGTTGAGCAGATGAACAAAAGGGCGAAAGAGCTTGGCCTCACCTCAACGGTCTTTCAAAACCCAACAGGACTTCCTGAAAAAGACCATTACAGCACAGCTCACGATATGGCAAAAATGGCAAAAGAGCTGTTGAAATATGAACAAATCACCAAATTCACAGGTGTCTACGAAGACTATCTCCGGCAAAATACGGACAAAAAATTCTGGCTTGTCAACACAAACCGTCTGATTAAATTTTATCCAGGGGTCGATGGGGTGAAAACAGGTTTTACAGGTGAAGCGAAATACTGTTTAACTGCATCTGCTAAAAAAGGCAACATGCGCGTCATTGCGGTTGTCTTCGGCGCAAGCACTCCGAAAGACAGAAATGCTCAGGTAGTCAAAATGTTAGATTACGCATTTAGTCAATATACGACTCATCCGCTTTACAAACGAGGGCAAGATGTGGCGGAGGTCAAAGTGAGCAAAGGGAAAAAGAAAAACATTCAGCTCGTGACTTCTGAACCGATCTCCCTTTTAACGAAAAAAGGCGAAAATGTGGATCAGATCAAAAAAGAAATCAAATTGTCTCATGATGTCAAAGCTCCATTTTCAAAAGGAACGGAACTTGGTACGATCGTCTTGAAAAAAGACGGAAAAGTGCTGCATGAAAGCCCTGTAGAAGCAAAAGAAGGAATGGAAAAGGCAGGCGTTTGGACTTTCTTCAAACGAGCAATGGCTGATTTTGTGAAATGGAAATAAAAGGCGAAAGGCTGCTGTAATTGGCAGTCTTTTTGCTATGAGGAAAAGAAAAGAACATCTAAATGTGACGAATGGTCACTAGTTTTGTCATGGTGAAGGATTTACTTCATATAAAAGAGAAACATTCTTTATCCGAAATTAGAGCAAGGAGGAATAAAAAAATGAGCCTTGGTATTGATTTTCAAGTAAAAGAGAGCGTACTTTGCATTCGGTTAACAGGAGAGCTCGATCATCACTCCGCAGAAACATTGAGACAAAAGGTGACGAATTATTTGGAAACAGAGGACATTCGCCACATTGTGCTGAATCTGGCTGATTTATCGTTTATGGACAGCTCTGGACTCGGAGTGATTTTAGGAAGATATAAAGAAATTAAGCAGCTTGGCGGGGAAATGGTCGTCTGTGCCATCTCGCCAGCGGTGAACCGGTTATTTGATATGTCTGGTTTGTTTAAAATCATTCGGATGGAGCCTTCTGAGCAAACGGCTTTGCAAACATTGGGGGTGGCATCATGAGAAATGAAATGAACCTGACTTTTTCGGCATTAAGCCAGAATGAATCGTTTGCAAGAGTGACAGTCGCGGCGTTTATCGCTCAGCTTGACCCGACTTTAGATGAATTAACAGAAATCAAGACCGTTGTATCTGAGGCAGTGACAAACTCCATCATCCATGGCTATGATGGGAATCCAGATGGAAAGGTGCATATCCATGTCACGCTAGATGACCATGTCGTTTATCTTACCATTCGTGACGAAGGTATGGGTATTACAGATCTTGAGGAAGCAAGACAGCCGCTTTTTACAACAAAACCAGACTTAGAGCGCTCTGGAATGGGCTTTACCATCATGGAGAATTTTATGGATGATGTCATGGTGGACTCATCACCAGAAATGGGCACGACCATCCGTTTAACAAAGCATCTATCAAAAAGCAAAGCGCTTTGTAATTAAAGGAGCTGCTCATATGGATGTGGAGGTAAAAAAGCAAGCTAAAAAAGCCCAGCTGTCAAATGATGAAGTCAAAGAGCTCATCAAAAAAAGCCAAGACGGTGATCAGCAAGCAAGAGACCTCCTCGTAGAAAAAAACATGCGTCTTGTTTGGTCCGTTGTTCAGCGCTTTTTAAATAGGGGATATGAACCAGATGATCTGTTTCAGATTGGCTGTATTGGACTGCTGAAATCTGTTGATAAATTTGATTTGTCATATGATGTAAAGTTTTCAACGTACGCCGTTCCCATGATCATTGGTGAAATTCAGCGATTCATTCGGGATGATGGAACGGTCAAAGTCAGCCGGTCACTAAAGGAACTCGGAAATAAAATTCGGCGGGCAAGGGATGAATTGTCTAAGTCTCATGGAAGAATGCCGACCGTTCAGGAAATTGCCGAATACCTTGATATCACACCAGAGGATGTCGTCCTCGCCCAAGAAGCGGTACGCTCACCATCATCCATTCATGAAACGGTGTATGAAAATGATGGGGATCCGATTACATTGCTTGATCAAATTGCCGATCATTCTGAGGAAAGATGGTTTGACAAAATTGCACTGAAAGAAGCGATCAAGGAATTAGAAGAACGGGAAAAACTCATTGTGTATTTAAGGTATTATAAAGATCAGACACAATCTGAGGTTGCAGAAAGACTTGGCATTTCACAAGTACAAGTCTCACGGCTTGAAAAGAAAATTTTAAAACAAATCCAAATGCAAATGGATCAAAAAGACAGCTAGCCAATTCGGCTGGCTTTTTTTGTGTGGTAATTACCGGTAAATCAAGTTCTATCAGTATGAGAACCATTTTTCACCACATACTATTTTTAACCCATCGTATAGGAAGTGACTTGGATGGACGGACAAATCTTTATTCGGCTGCGCCATCGAATCAAAACTGGTATTGATCAGCTCATTTATTTAGAGGATATCGCCCAAATCACTGGTGATGAGTTTGCTGTGCAAAAGCTTAGCAAAATGCCGGTGTATCATGTCAGCAAAAAGGATCGTCACATCGTCGTACTTGATATCATGCATGTCGTCAAAACGATCAAAAAAACGTGGCCGGATATCGACATTCAAACCGTCGGCGGCTCTGAAGCTATTGTTGAAATTGATACAGGCAAACGCCAGCTTTCTCCCGTTTTATTTGTGTTTGTATGGCTCTTATTATTTGTCGGAGCGGCCCTTGCCATTATGAATTTCCACGAGGATGTCAGTATGCGGCTCGTTCATATCCGTCTATATGAAATGATCACTGGAAAAACGGTTGAGCATCCGTATTTATTACAAATTCCATATAGCTTTGGACTCGGCTTTGGCATGATTTTGTTTTTCAATCATGTATTTAAAAAGCGTTTAAATGAAGAACCAAGTCCGCTCGAGGTGGAAATGTTTAAATATCAGCTTGATCTCGATCATTACGTCGCACTCAACGAAAATAAAGAAACATTGAAAGATATCCATGATCGGTAAATGGCTTTTTGTCGTACTCGTTGGACTTGGCGGCGGTTTAACGGTCGGAGCAGGATTTGTGGCATTTCTTACAGTGCTTGGCATCATTCCCCGCTTAATGCAATTAACCAAAACGCAGCGCTTCATACAAGGGTACGAGGCGGCTGTCATTAGCGGTGCAGTCGTTGGCGGCTGGGCCACCTTAAGTCAAATACATCTGCATTTAACCAAATGGCTGGCACTGCCGGTCGGTCTTTTATCAGGTATCTTTGTCGGCATGCTTGCAGCTGCACTCACTGAAGTATTAAATGTACTTCCCATATTAACGAAAAGAATTGGAATGGACGGGAAAATTGTTTTGCTGCTCATGGCCATCGTCTTAGGAAAGGTATTTGGTTCACTATTTCATTGGCTTATTTATATTTAAGAAATTGGAGGGAACAACACGTGTCGAGTTTAAAAGAGAACTATCCATCTAAGGTAAAAACGTATCAGCCCAAACCTCCTTATGTCATCAACTGCATCAAGGCGTTTTTAGTTGGCGGCTTAATCTGTCTGATAGGTGAGGGGCTGCAAAATTTCTATATCCATTTTTTTGATTTTAACGAAAAGACAGCAGGGAATCCGACGGTGGCAACCCTCATTTTAATTTCTTCTCTATTAACGGGTATCGGTATTTACGACCGAATCGGCCAGTTTGCTGGAGCCGGATCAGCTGTCCCAGTGACAGGCTTTGCTAACAGTATGACAAGTGCTGCCCTTGAGCATAAAAGTGAAGGGCTTGTTTTAGGTGTTGCCACAAATATGTTTAAACTCGCTGGGAACGTCATTGTGTTTGGTGTCGTTTCCGCATATGTCGTAGGGATCATTCGATACGTCTTTGAAAAGATGTTTTCGTAGGAGGAATGAAAGGTGAAACTAACAGGTAAACAATCTTGGGTATTTGAGCACAAGCTTTATGTCAATGCAGAAGGAACTGCTGCAGGACCGAAAGAAAAAGAAGGCCCGATTGGCCATTTAATTGATAAAACGTACGATGAAATGCACTGTGATCAAAAGAATTGGGAAATGGCTGAAAGGAAGCTCATGGATGATGCGATATCAACCGCTTTATCAAAAGCAAATTTGCAAAAAAGCGATATTGACCTGTTGCTGGCTGGAGATTTACTCAATCAGAACGTCACTGCAAACTATGTGGCAAGAGAGCTGAAAATCCCGTTTCTTTGCTTGTTTGGGGCATGCTCGACTTCAATGGAATCGGTTGCCATTGCGTCAGCGCTCATTGATGGCGGTTTTGCAAATAGGGCCATTGCAGCGACAAGCAGCCATAATGCGACGGCAGAACGCCAATTTCGTAATCCGACAGAATACGGCGGACAAAAGCCCGATACAGCAACAAGTACAGTGACAGGAAGCGGAGCCGTTATTATCAGCCAAGAAATCTCTGACATTCAAATTACAAGCGCAACAGTAGGCAGGGTCATGGATCTTGGCATTACAGATCCATTTGATATGGGATCGGCCATGGCACCGGCAGCGGCAGACACCATCAAGCAGCATTTAGAAGACTTAGGAAGAACAGTAGATGATTACGATCTGATTTTAACTGGTGATTTATCAGGCATTGGTTCACCGATCTTAAAGGATCTTCTGAAAGAAGACGGCATTCAGCTTGGGCGAAAGCACGATGATTGCGGTTTAATTATCTATACACCCGACCAAAACGTTTTCGCTGGAGGCAGCGGCTGTGCTTGTTCAGCTATTGTGACATTCAGTCATATTTTTCAAGAAATGAAAGCAGGGAATTTGCAAAGAGTACTTGTTGTAGCAACCGGGGCGTTACTCAGCCCGATGATGGTTCAGCAAAAAGAGACCATTCCAACCATTGCGCACGGTGTCGTATTTGAGCGTGCAGGAGGAGAGAGCTAATGGATTATCTTATCGCTTTTGTGGCAGGCGGACTTATTTGCGTCATTGGCCAGCTTTTACTAGACGTACTTAAACTCACGCCTGCACATGTCATGACTACTTTTGTTGTAGCGGGTACCATTTTAGATGGATTCGGTATTTATGATAAATTTATTGAATTTGCAGGTGCGGGCGCAACCGTACCAATCGTCAGCTTTGGTCATAGCTTGCTTCATGGGGCAATGCATCAGGCAGATGTACATGGATTCATCGGCATCGGTATCGGTATTTTTGAATTAACCTCTGCTGGAATATCAGCTGCGATTTTATTCTCATTTATTGTCGCACTTATCTTTAAACCGAAAGGATAACCGAATATGGGGCAAAGACGGAAAGTCATTTTAGTGACAGACGGAGATATATATGCTGCCAAAACCATAGAGCTTGCTGCTAAAAACGTCGGCGGACGATGTATTTCCAGCTCAAAAGGAAATCCAAGCAAACGGACAGGACCTGAACTTGTTCAGATGATTTTAAAAACGCCGTATGATCCAGTCTTTGTGATGTTTGATGATTCTGGTCTGACAGGTGAAGGAACAGGGGAGATGGCGATGAAACATGTGGCGCGCCACCCTGAAATCGAAGTTATTGGTGCGATCGCAGTTGCATCCAAGACGCATCAAGCAGAATGGACAAAGGTTCATGTCTCGATTGACCGGGAAGGTGAACTGACAGAATATGGTGTCGACAAACACGGTCTTCCCGAAATGGAGCCCCATAAAATGAGCGGGGATACAGTGTATTGCCTTGACTCCCTCAACCTTCCGTTAGTTGTCGGGATTGGAGATATTGGCAAGATGGGACGAAAAGATGATCTGAGCAAGGGATCTCCAATCACGATGAAAGCAGTGGAATTAATACTAGAAAGGAGTGGTTACCATGAAGAAAGACAAGGTAAACGTGTACCGAGACCCGAAGAAAAATGAAGATTACTTCAAGGAAAATGTCGGGATGGGTCTCAGCTTTGACCTTGGTGTTCGGAAAATTTATATACACGATCAGGAAATCCAGCTTTACTATGTAAACGGATTGTGTGATACACAGTATGTCATCTACTTATTAAAGGAACTAATCGAAATCAATGACAACGAACCTGAATCAGATGATCTTGCACATGTAGTCGAGAACCGCCTTGTCAATCAGCAGGTGTCCAAGGTAGAAACGCTGGATGAAGCAGTGGATCAAGTACTGTCTGGGCTTGTAGCAGTCGTTGTAGAAGGTGAAAACTACGCCTTTATCATTGATGTTAGAAGCTATCCTGGCAGAATGCCTGAGGAGCCGGATACAGAAAAGGTGGTCCGGGGAGCAAGGGACGGCTTTGTTGAAAACATTATTGTAAACACAGCGCTGATTCGAAGAAGAGTACGGGATGAAAAGCTGCGATACAAAATGCTCAAAGTAGGCGAACGTTCAAAAGCGGATGTCTGTGTTTGCTATATTGAAGATATTGCAGACCCTGACTTAGTAGATATTATAGAAAAAGAAGTATCAGGAATCAAAGTCGATGGGCTGACGATGTCTGATAAAACGATTGAAGAATTTATTATTAAGCAAGGATATAATCCCTTTCCGCTAGTGCGTTACACCGAGCGTCCAGATGTCGCCGCTAACCACATATTAGAAGGGCATGTCATCATCATTACGGATACATCCCCTAGTGTCATCATTACACCAACCACTATTTTTCACCACGTTCAGCATGCAGAAGAATACCGCCAGGCACCTGCCGTTGGTACATTCTTAAGATGGGTACGCTTTTTAGGCATTTTATGTTCTACCTTTCTTTTGCCGATTTGGTTTCTTTTTATCCTCGAACCAAATCTCCTGCCAGACAATTTAAGCTATATTGGATTTAACAAACCTTCTCATATCCCTGTGATTCTCCAAGTATTTCTTGCTGATTTCGGGGTGGAATTTTTAAGGATGGCTGCGATTCATACGCCAACCGCATTGTCGACCGCCATGGGGCTGATCGCGGCTGTTTTAATTGGACAAATCGCCATTGATGTTGGTTTATTTACACCAGAGGTCATCTTATACGTCTCGCTGGCAGCGATCGGTACCTTTACAACGCCAAGCTATGAACTGAGTGTCGCCAATAAGATTGTAAGGCTCATCATCCTAGCACTAGTAGCGATCTTTAAGCTGAATGGACTCATCATTGGTTTTACGTTGTTAATCATTTATTTAACATCCATTCGTTCATTGCAGACGCCTTATATGTGGCCGTTCATTCCTTTTAATGGAAAGGCTTTGTGGCAAGTGCTAATTCGGACGTCTGTTCCTGGCTCAAAAGTAAGGCCGAGCATCGTTCACCCTCAAAACAGATCAAAAATTCCGCCAAATTCTTAACGCTCATTGAAAGTGGCTGAAGATTGTGATATTGTATTTTTAACTTTGAGACACGGCAAAAGGCAGCTCACGCAGCTGCCTTTTTTCAGCCGAAGCGGAGAAAGAGGGAATGACATTGTATTTACACGGCACTTGCAGACAAAATGAACTCGGTCATTTAGAAATTGGTGGTGTTGATGCCGTTTCTTTAGCTGAAACGTATGGGACACCACTTTATGTATATGATGTGGCTTTAATACGGGAGCGCGCAAAAAGCTTTCAAAAAGCGTTTATAGAAGAAGAATTAACGGCGCAGGTAGCATATGCGAGTAAAGCATTTTCCTCCATCGCTATGTTTCAGCTTGCCAAAGAAGAAGGATTATCTCTTGATGTCGTATCAGGCGGTGAGCTTCACACAGCCATTTGCGCTGGATTCCCAGTAGAAAAAATTCATTTCCATGGCAATAATAAAAGCAGAGAAGAATTAAAAATGGCTTTAGAGCATGGGATCGGCTGTATTGTTGTGGATAATTTCTATGAAATGAAGCTCATTGAACAGCTTGGTCAAGAGCTGTCAAAAAAAGTCAAAGTATTGCTCCGCATCACTCCTGGTGTCGAAGCGCATACGCATGATTACATTACGACAGGTCAAGAGGATTCAAAATTTGGCTTTGATCTTCACAATGGACAAGCAGATGAAGCGGTGAAACAAGTGCTTGGTTCAGAAGTGATCGAGCTTTTAGGTGTTCATTGTCATATCGGTTCACAAATTTTTGATACGGCTGGTTTTGTCCTTGCAGCAGATAAAATCTTTTTGAAGCTGGATGAATGGAGAGAATCATTTGGTTTTATTTCTACAGTATTAAACTTAGGCGGCGGTTTTGGGATTCGTTATACAGAAGAGGATGAACCACTTCCTGCAACAGAATATGTCGAGAAAATTATCCAAGCTGTGAAAGAGAACGTTGCCCGCTATGAGTTTGATATGCCGGAGATTTGGATAGAACCAGGCCGTTCTCTTGTTGGAGATGCAGGGACGACTCTTTATACGATCGGATCATCAAAACATGTACCTGGCATCCGCGATTATGTGGCGATAGATGGCGGAATGAGTGATAACATTCGTCCAGCTTTATATCAAGCGAAATATGAAGCCGCAAGTGCCAACAAAATGAGCCAAACGCATGATCAAACAGTTTCAATTGCCGGTAAATGCTGTGAAAGCGGAGATATGCTCATTTGGGATATCGATCTGCCAGAATTATCACAAGGGGATTTATTAGCTGTCTTTTGTACCGGAGCTTACGGCTATAGTATGTCAAACAACTATAACCGTATCCCGCGCCCAGCTGTTGTGTTTGTAGAAGACGGGGAAGCGCAGCTTGTGGTTGAGCGTGAAACATATGAGGACATTGTCAAACTTGATTTACCGTATCAATCAAAAGTGAAATCATCTACTTAAAAAAGCCGCCTGGTGTTCAGGCAGCTTTTTTTCATGAATTATTTTCCTCCAGTGAATACAGAAACGATCGCATTCCAAATGGAGACAAAGAAATCCCAAATCTTTTGAAGAAGGTTTTTCCCTTCATCCGATTCTATGAATTTAGTAATCTTGTCTTTTGCTTTATCAATTTGAGATCCTACTTGATTCCAATCGATATTGATGTTTTTCATTTTATCAAATAGCGAGACAAGCTGATCTTTTTGATCCTGCGTCAGATTTAAGTTCAAATCAGAAGCAGCCTGATCCACTTTTTCTTCTACTTCTTTCGTGGTTTTAGGAACACCATTTTTTGCAATGTCATCTTTGATTTTTGCAATAAGGGCAGAAGCGTTGTCTTTTCCGATAGAGTCACCCAATTTAGAAGTTGTCACAAGCTCTTCGTTTGCCACCTGCTTCACATCTTCTGGAATGGCTTTGTCGCTTGACACCTCATACGCTTTTAGTAAGCCCGTCAGTGCGGCTGTACCAGATACTTCAAATGGAGCAGTCACGACAACCTTGGCATCTTTGACACCTGCTGTCATTAAAGCATTTAAATACATCTCATCTGTAATGGTCTTGATGTTGTGTGTATCCACAGTCAGACCAGTACCTGATTTTTCAATGGTGATCGATGAAGATGATAATGCTCTCGTCCCGATTTGAGAACGAGGGATATACTTTCCTAAATATTCGTGCTCTTCTTTATTGGTTACTTCAATTTTTGTCGCATTTTCAGGTGGGTTCAACTCGTCAAGCACCTTCTGGCGATCAGCCGGTGTTAGGTCTTGCCCGAGTGTGACGATGACATCGCCGACAGCTGCATCCGCTAAGCTGACTTTTGGCGCACCAATTAGGAAAAGGAGCGCTGCCATCATACCAAGCATCATTTTTTTAAACATGTTGACCTCCTTCAAGTCGAAAGCGTTCCTCTTTCAAGAGAAATTCATCTTTTGAGTACACGTGATGAAGTGCACTCCATCATATAGACGTAACAAATTGGCTCGACGTTTCAATTTTCTTTTTAAGATGTGTTCCTTTTCCAATAAATGAAGACATGTCATTTAGTCAGATATCATTTTATTAGGAAAAAAGAATCAAGCAACCCTATTTTATCAATCATCAGTTAAGAGGTAAATGACAATCGAAGAGCAGGGGATGTTTGACATCACCGAAAATGTGCTATAATGAGCGTTGTTTAACCTGAAAGGAGAATGTGAAAAATGGCGAAAAAAGGATACATACAATTAACGAATGGAAAGAAAATTGAGTTTGAACTTTACCCAGAGGCTGCTCCAGGTACAGTAGCAAACTTTGAAAAATTAGCGAATGAAGGCTTCTACGATGGATTAAAATTCCACCGCGTGATTCCAGGTTTCGTCAGCCAAGGCGGCGACCCAAACGGTAATGGAACGGGTGGTCCTGGTTACACAATTAAATGTGAAACAGAAGGAAATCCACATCAGCACGAAAGAGGTTCATTATCAATGGCGCATGCTGGTAAAGACACAGGCGGCAGCCAATTCTTTATCGTACATGACCCGCAGCCGCACTTAAACGGTGTTCACACTGTTTTTGGCAAGGTAACATCTGGTATCGAGGCTGTACTTGATATGGAGCAAGGCCAAGGCATGGAAAAAGTTGAAGTTGTAGATGCTTAATCTAAAACACCGCTTAATCGCGGTGTTTTTTTATTTTGTTTCTGATTCTACCGTGATTTGTTTCGTTATGCGGTAGGTGATGAGCCAATACAAAATGGCTAAAGCGCTGATAGAGGCACCAAAAAGACATACTCCGCTCCAGCCATAGGCTGCGTATATGCTGGTTGAAACAATTGAACCGGTCGCACTGCCGATGGAGTAAAAAATCATGTAAGCGGCAGTAAGCCGGCTTCTCGCCTCAGGCCGTACTGTAAAAATCATACTCTGATTGGTCACATGTACTGCCTGCACAGATAGGTCAAGAATAATAATGCCAATGACTAATGCGATAAGTGAATATTCAGTCAAACTGATGAAAAACCATGAAATGAATAAGAGGACAAGGGCTATACCGGTTGTGAACTGTCCAAAACCTCGATCAGCAAGGCTACCAGCCCGAGCAGCTCCTAACGCTCCGGCTGCCCCAGCAAGACCAAATGCGCCAATAGCAGTATGTGAAAGAGAGTATGGCGCTGTACTGAGAGGCAGCACGAGTGAAGACCATAACGTACCAAAGACAATAAAAATCAGAAGAGCCAGAATCCCACGGATGCGGAGAATTCGTTCTTGTATAAACAATGTAAACATTGAACGAAGCAGATCAGCATAGGATAATGATTCTCTTTTGCTGTCATCATGCGGGAGCACTCGGAACAATACGCCAGTCAGGATAAGCATGATGACGGCAGAAACAAGATAAACAAACCTCCAGCCAGCAAAATCGGTTAATACACCGGCAAAGGTCCGGGCGAGAAGAATACCGATTACAATTCCACTTTGCACCAAGCCGACTATACGGCCGCGCTCTTCTGGAGCAGCCCAACTTGCTGCAAACGCAACGAGTACCTGAGTGACTACAGCGAGCAGTCCGACCACTGCTAATCCTAGAAATAGGACGGCGATGATAGGAGCAATGCCGACTAGAATGAGGGCAAGCACAGATAAAAGCATCTGACCAATGATGAGCCGGCGTCGATTCAACAGATCACCAAGTGGTACTATCAGTAGCAGCCCCGCTGCATAACAAAGCTGAGTAATCGTAATGACAATACCGATGGATGAATACGTGATACTGAACTCGTCTGCCAGTGAATCTAATAACGGTTGTGCGAAGTATATGTTTGCAACAGCCATCCCGCACGATGCTGCAAAAAGTAGTGCCATATAGTGAGTCATCTTTGATCCAGGCTTTATTCGAAAATGAGCCGTTTTCATATCAGGATGATCTCTTGGAGTCATTTTATCTTTAACCATTCATTGCATCCTCTCCTTTTTATACTAAAAAGTATAATATACCGATAAGTATAAATTGATTTCTGTTAAGGATAACCAACAAAATGTTTTAAAGTCAAGAGTTTAATCCAGTTATTCTAAGTTAATTTTGAAAGTAAAAAGGTAGTTTGACAATTTTACATGAATAAAATAAAATTATAATGTACTGATTGGTAATAAAAAAGAAAATGATATCCTTACAAATAAATAAATAAATAAATAAATAAATGAATAATTGAATAATTGTTTTGGTGAAATGATTTTATTATTGAAAAGAGGAATTGATGATGGTTCGACAGCGTGAGTTTGATGAGGAAAAAGCGTTGGATGATGCAATGGTGCTTTTTTGGGAAAAGGGATATAGAGCTACAACGTTAAGCGATTTGACTGCAAAAATGGGAATACAGCGGCCAAGCTTATACTCAGCCTTTGGAGATAAAGAGGAGTTATTTGAGGCTGCCTTACGCAAATATACAAAGCAGCATGCAGCCCGTATTCGAACAAAACTTCAAAACAATCAATCTGTAAAGGAAGCATTTCATACATTATTTACAGATGTAGTGGAAGAGGAATATAGGGATGGCCCGAGTAAAGGCTGTTTTTGCATTAATACGATAGTGGAACTTGCTCCACACGAAGAGAAATTTGAAATTCTGACAAGAGAGCATCAGATGTATCTTTCGGTCATATTTGAAGAAAAGATTGTGCAAGGTATTCGCTCGGGTGAGCTTGAAAGCAGCTTGAATGCTAAAGCCTTAGCACAGACACTGGTCGTTTCTTTCATCGGGCTTACGGTCCTCATGAAGTCACGTCCAGAGCGTTCATTTGTAGATCATTCTGTAGCGACGATCCTATCCATTTTAAAATAAAATGGACAACAGGCTATGACAGCTTCCGTGAAAAAATCATACAGCATAGTGAAAGCGTATTTGATCCATTACATCAAAATACGCTTTTTCTTATAGGGCCGTCATGCACAGAATATGTTTTTATGATATGATAAGAGAACAAACATTCGTATTCGCGGAGGTTCCAGCACATCCAGAATGCAAATGCAGAAAGCGAAAAGAAAGAAGGGGAGACTTTGAAACCACTCACAAAAGAAGAGAAAAATCAAATGACGATGGCTATTCAGCGTTATTTTGCCGAAGAACGAGAAGAAGAGATTGGTGAATTAGCAGCCATTAATATACTAGAATTTATCACAAAAAACCTCGGAAGCTACTACTATAATCAAGGGGTTCGCGACAGCCGCAGCATCGCTGTTCAGCGGTCACAATTGTTAGAGGAAGACTTATTCGCACTCGAAAAAAGAATATAATGAAAAGCTTGCAGTATGGTGTGTTACGAACTAATAAATAGGAAAAAGACCCCCTTAATAAAGAACGCATATTCGTATCATATGTAATGATTAAGAGGTGGAACCAAAGGGCCATCTGAATCGTTATATAAGTAACCATTAATGAAAATCAGCTTTTTTGGTTTTATTTCAATAAAAGAAGGAATAAAACATACAAATAGGCGAAGTGCAGATGATGGAGGTTCTAAATATGGGGAAAATTAGATTAAAAATTGCGATCTTATTTGTTTTACTGCTTTGTTTAGGCGCAGGTTATTTATACATGAATGGCATGAAAATTGAAGATGTGCCAACAGCTATTGGCGAAAGCTTAACAAATAATGATAAAGATTACACCATCTATGAATATACCATTACGAAAATTGATGGAGATGAATATTACGGTCAAGCGAAGAATGGCACAAAAATCATTTTTAATGGTAAGAAATTTGAAGATGATGTGGCCGATCTGAAAAAAGGAGATCGTATTAAAGCCTACTTTAGTAATGAAAAAAGAATAGATGGGCTGATAAAAGTTGTAAAAGTCGTCAATTAACATGTCTCCTTTCCTATAAGGAGGCTTTTTTTGTGAAGAAATCTTGATTGTTGCATTTGACAACAAGGATCGCTATAATAGCCCCTAAGGACAGCTAAATATCGATTGTATCCTTCGGGGCAGGGTGAAAATCCCGACCGACGGTAATAAAGCAAATGCTTTACAGCCCGTGACCCGTTAATTTATTAACGGTTGATTCAGTGAAAAGCTGAAGCCGACAGTGAAAGTCTGGATGGGAGAAGGATAAAGAAAGCTATGAACGAAAAATATTTGTTGATCATAGTCTTATTTCTGATGCAAAAAAACCACAGCCCCGGAATTTTTTCCGGGGCTTTCTGTATGTTTCTGTCTTTAATAGACTGCATACAGTGTTTATTAGGTGATCCCTCATCTACCTTGTATGGACCATAAAAAGCGACGAAGGTGCTCAATCGATCACATGTCCCTAACATCGCTTTTTTTAAAAGTGAGAAATACAAATGAAACGAAAGGGAGGATCACATGTTTACGGGGATAATTGAAGAAGTTGGCACCGTTCAGTCATTAAGTAAAAAGTCAGCAGATGCCATGGAAATTGTCATTACATGCAGCCGTGTGCTGGAAGATGTTCACCTCGGAGACAGTATCGCCATTAATGGAGTATGTCTCACAGTCACTAGCTTCACAAAAGAACAGTTCGCGGCAGATGTGATGCCAGAGACGGTCAAAGCCACATCGCTGGATCAGCTGACAAAAGGCAGTCCAGTAAATTTAGAGCGAGCCATGTCCTCAAATGGACGATTTGGCGGCCACTTTGTCTCAGGCCATGTTGATGGAACGGCTGTCATTACCCGGATAGAAAAGAAGAGTAATGCCATTTACTATGATTTAAAGATGAACAAGACCCTCACAGATATGCTCACCCAAAAGGGTTCGATCGCAATAGATGGTGTCAGCTTGACCATTTTCGATTTGCGAGATTCACATGTCACAGTCTCTATTATTCCTCACACGCTTGAAGGAACTATTTTCCCGACTAAATCTATGGGGGATATCGTGAATATAGAGTGTGACATGATCGGTAAATACATTTATCGCTTTTTAACAAAAGAGCAGAGCGAAAAACAGCCATCTCGATTGACCCCATCATTTCTAAAAGAGCACGGATTCTAGGAGGCGATTGTATGTATCATTCCGTTGATGAGGCAGTAAATGCCCTTAAACAAGGAGAAATCATTATCGTAGTGGATGATGAAGACAGAGAAAATGAAGGAGACTTTGTGGCACTTGCTGAGCATGCCACACCTGAGGTGATTAACTTCATGGCTTTACATGGAAGAGGCCTCATTTGTACGCCAGTCCATGCGTCGATCGCAAAACACCTGAATCTGCATCCAATGGTTGAACATAATACGGATGCACACCATACAGCATTTACAGTAAGCATCGACCATGTGACAACGACGACTGGTATTAGTGCTTTTGAGCGCTCCACGACCATGCTGGCCATGTTAAATAAAGACGCAAAACCAGACGAATTTGCCCGTCCAGGACATGTTTTTCCGCTTATTGCAAAAGAGGGCGGCGTACTAGAAAGACCGGGTCATACAGAGGCGGCGGTTGATCTTGCTAAACTGGCAGGCTCAGAGCCAGCGGGTGTCATATGTGAAATTATGAATGCAGATGGATCAATGGCGCGCGTCCCTGAACTAAAGGAGATCCAAAAACAGCATGATTTAAAGATGCTGACAATCGAAGCATTACAGACATATTTAAACAACAATCGAACAGCCGCTATTGAAACAAAATAAAAATCACAAAAAAGGATGATCAACATATGAATACAATACAAGGTCATGTAGTAGCAGAAGGATTAAAATTTGCAATCGTTGTAGCGAGATTCAATGATTTTATTACAAGTAAACTGTTAGATGGAGCGGAAGATACATTACTCAGACACGGAGCAAATGGTGATGATATCGATGTTGTGTGGGTACCAGGCGCTTTTGAAATCCCGTACATGGCAAAAAAATTAGCAGAAACCAAAAAATATGATGCAGTCATCACACTTGGAACCGTGATCAGAGGCGCAACGACTCACTATGATTACGTTTGTAATGAAGCTGCTAAAGGAATTGCTCAGAGTGCTATGTCAACTGGGGTACCGATTATCTTTGGTGTACTCACAACAGAATCTATTGAACAAGCCATTGAAAGAGCTGGTACAAAAGCAGGAAATAAAGGCAGCGAATCGGCTGCTGCTGCTATTGAAATGGCGAATCTCAATCGAACGTTCTCTTAATTTAGTGAAAAAGAGTTTAAAAACGGTATAAAAATGTTTATAATGTGTGATGAGCAAATGAATCATAAGACATTTGCTGGAAATTAGGATAATTTGAATATTGAGGGGTATATATGTTAATTCGTTACAAGAGGTCTTTTGAAAAAATTGCCATGGGACTTCTGTCCTTTATGCCGGGTGAGAAAGACGTCAAACAGCTTCAGCAGACGATGAAGTCATATGAAATGGATGAAGATCGGCAGCTGTTCCTATGGAAAGATGGCGAGGATATTATAGGTGCTATTGGTGTGCTCAAAACAGACGACCAAGTACAAATTGAGCATATTAGTGTGAATCCATCCCATCGTGATCAAGGAATCGGCAAGGAAATGGTTTTAGCCGTGGAAGAAATATTTAAAACCAAAACACTCATTCCAAATGAATTAACGCAAGGCTTCTTTCATAAGTGTCACAGCGAATCAAATTAAATATCACACATGTAAAAGCAGAGGCTACAGTCCTCTGCTTTTTTTACGTTCAATCTGCTTTTTTCGTTCAAGCAAAACTTCTGTCCGGTCACGAAGTCTATGTTTTTCGATTAAAAATGTATGGGATAAGTTGCTTTCCTGTCCAAAGAGCAGTCCTTCTTTTTGGGCCATTTCTTGGCATAAAGAAAGAAGTGCTTCATCTTTGATCGGCAGCATCACACTCTCATAGGGCATATCTTCATCCATTTTCTTTTTCAGCGTTCTCAGAAGCATCAGAAATGCCTCATCATCCAGACCGAGATTCGATAATACTGAACGGTTTGCTTCTAACAAATGAAGACTGTTAGAAATGAGCCGTTTTGCTCCTTTTCCATTTCCCCGTCTTTGATGATACAAGGCAACAGCGAGCTGAATGAGCCCGACCCAATAGTCTTTGCGCTGCTTAGGGGGATCTTCTTTCCAATATTCCTCTAGAATTTCATGACACTCAAAATAATCTCTTGTCGTATGAAATTCGTGTAAAAAAGCCACGTACGCTTCAGGATACACAGCGGTCATCTCCTTTTCCACTCTCAGTCTAACATATCGAAAAGAAAAGAAGAAAGAGCGTCCCTTTAGTGAAAAGGACGCTCTGTTTCTTTAATAAACCCAAGCCGCGCCAACGATGATCAGCAAGATGAAAAGCACGACAATAAGCGCGAATCCTCCGCCGAAGTTATAGCCATCTCCCATAATGATACGGCCTCCTTTTTCATCAGTTCTGATTACAATGGTATTCTATGTATAAATGCCCTTATTGGTATGGGCGGATCCACTGTTTTTCTTGATTTGCCTAAGGCATTATGGCCGAAATTATATTGGACGAGAGCTTTATCCTGTCTTATACTAAAGGTTAGCCGGTGAAACGGTACTTAGAAGACAGTAGAAATGGTGAGAAAAAGATGCTGGAATATCAGGTGAAAATAGATTCGTTCGAGGGTCCTTTGGACTTGCTTTTACATTTAATTAACCGGTTGGAAATTGATATTTATGATATTCCCGTCGCTAAAATTACGGAGCAGTATTTATTATATGTCCACACGATGAGGGAGCTTGAGCTCGATGTTGCGAGCGAATATTTGGTCATGGCTGCAACCCTCCTGAGTATTAAAAGCAGAATGCTTCTTCCAAAACAAGAGGAAGAGCTGTTTGATGAAGACCTGCTCGAAGAGGAAGAAGATCCTCGAGAAGAGCTGATTGGCAAATTGATTGAATACCGCAAGTATAAAAATGCAGCACAAGAACTAAAGGAACGCGAAGAAGAAAGGCAAAATGCCTTTACAAAACCACCGAGTGATTTAAGCGAATTTGCAAAAGAATCAGAAGCGAAGGACACAAATTTACACGTAACGGTGTATGATATGTTAGGTGCGTTCCAAAAGGTATTAAATCGAAAGAAAATAACGAAACCAGCACCATCAAAGATTACAAGACAAGAAATCCCGATTGAAGACAAAATGAATGAGATTATGAACCATTTAAGAAAAACAAAAAAGCGGACCAATTTCATGACTCTATTTCAACATGATCAAAAGGAGCACCTTGTCGTGACGTTTCTTGCTGTTCTCGAATTGATGAAAAGTCATCAAATCTTGCTAGAGCAGGAAGGGAACTTTGAAGACATTTATATCATAGGGAGTGAAACGATTCATGACGCTTGATATCGTGAATTGGAAAGCCATCTTAGAAGCGCTGCTGTATGCAGCAGGTGACGAAGGCTTAACAAGAAAACAGCTCATGTCTGTTCTTGAAGTAGATGAGTCGGTATTACTCGACATTATGTCTTCCGTAAAGGAAGAATATCAAAAACAAGAACGAGGGATTGAGCTCATTGAATATGCAGATTCATATATGCTGCTGACGAAAAAAGAATACAGCATGTATTTAAAAAAATTAGTCGAGACACCATCCAAGGGTTTGTCGCAGGCAGCGCTGGAGGTGCTTGCCATTGTTTCTTATAAACAGCCGATTACACGCAGTGAGGTAGAGGAGATTAGAGGAGTCAAATCAGAGCGGGTACTTCATAGCTTAGTAGCCAAAGCACTGCTCTGTGAAGTAGGACGTGCCGATGGTCCGGGACGAGCGATTCTTTATGGGACAACCCCTACCTTTTTAGAGCAATTTGGCTTAAAAGCCTTAGATGAATTACCGCCGCTTCCAGAAAATGTGGAAGCAGACGGGGTACAAGAAGAGGCTGATCTATTTTTTGAAAACTTCAATCAAACATTTGAAGACATAAAATAGTTCAAAAGAAGGAAAAATGTATGATAAAATATAAAAAAGATTTTAGGTCTAAAATCTTTTGATGACAGATAAAATGGTGTCAAAGCCATGAGGGGAAGGTAAACACGAAACAAATGGCACATATGAATGTAAAGGCTCAAGTTGATCAAGCAGGCGTCTTTTTATCAAAGGTTGCAATTGAAATGAATGGTTTTCTGAACGAAGCCACCTTATCAAGCTTGAAACGATTAAACCCCGAAGCGGAAGCCTATTATTGTGACATATTGAGTACATTACGGAAGCTTGCAGTGTACAGCGAGGATGCAGCAGCAGTTTGCAGGAAAATGGGCCAGCAGCAGACATTCCCGCAGCAGGCCGCACAGCAGATGCTTCACCGTATTTATCATCAATGCATTGAAGAATTTTTCACGCCAAAAAAGGATACATGGTATGAAGACAGCCGATCGGCCTATACAGGAAAAAGCAGCATTGTCTTTCACCATGAAGTATCCGCTGATATGAAACAATTATTTTCTTCATTAGAAAAAGACTTTTTAGCGATGAGAGAAGAGCTGGAATATACGGCATCTCATCAGCAAGTGAAAATGGTATAAGCAACTTGAAGAAGCGCCTCTACATGTAGAGGCGCTTTTTTTTATGGACGAGGCATCATAACTTTTTCAGCTGAGCATACACTTGTACAAAACGGACAAGGACGTGAATGAACATGCCCTATTTAAAAATTGGAACAGCAGTCCTTCTTCTATTTACACTCTTACTGCCTTTTTCTTCACATGCCAAAGCAGACATTTCATTATCAGTGAGTGCAAGAAGCGCCATTTTAATAGATGGACAGTCAGGCAGAGTCCTATTTGGAAAGGACGAGCACGAAAAAAGAAGAATCGCCAGTATTACAAAAATCATGACGGCTGTATTAGCCATTGAATCAGGAAAAATGAAAGATACCGTTAAAGTATCAAAACGTGCGATTGGGGCAGAGGGGTCATCCATTTATTTAAAAGAAGGGCAGAAGGTGAGCTTAGAAGATTTGACATACGGGCTCATGCTGCGTTCTGGAAATGATGCAGCTGTTGCCATTGCAGAGCATGTTGGCGGCAGCTTAGAAGGCTTTATTTTTATGATGAATCAAAAGGCGGCTGAACTAGGAATGGAGAATACAAATTTTCAAAATCCGCACGGACTCGATGATCATAAAAATCATTATTCATCAGCCTATGACATGGCGATCCTAACAAAATACGCAATGAAGCATAAACAATATCAAAAAATTGCCGGTACAACTTTCTATAAAGCGAAGACAATGGAAGGCTATTGGAAAAATAAAAACAAGCTGCTCACCGGTTTATACGAATATTCCACTGGAGGGAAAACAGGATATACAAAGCTTGCAAAACGAACACTTGTCTCCACCGCTGCAAAAGGTGATGCCGAGCTGATCGCTGTGACCATTAATGCGCCGGACGACTGGAAGGATCATATCTCTATGTTTGAATATGCATTTGATCACTATAAAACGTATGTGCTTGCTGAAAAAGGAAGGCTTGCTTCGTTAAAAGGGACCTTTTACGAAAAAAAAGCGTTTATCAAGCGTGATGTGGACTATTTTTTAAATGAAGATGAAAAAAAACTTGTGAAAATTGAAACGGAAATGCTCGCTCCAAAAAAGAAATGGAAAAAAAACGCCGAAACCATCCCAGATGTTGTCGGAAAAATGACGATTTTATTAGATGGACAGGTGATCGAGCAATTACCGATCTTTTATGAAAATAAACGAAACCGCATGCCTCAAAAAAGTTTCCAAGAAATGTTTAAGTCTGTCTTTCAGACATCTATAGGCGGATCTTCATGGTCAATCTAATTTGGGTATTTCTCACTGTCATCGGTCTTGTCTATGCGATGTTTAATGGAACGATGCAGGAAGTGAACGAGGCTGTATTTAAAGGCTCAAAAGAAGCGGTTACTATTTCAATTGGTTTGATTAGTGTCCTCGTTTTTTGGCTCGGGCTTATGAAGATTGCCGAAGAGGCAGGGCTGTTAAATTTCTTTAGTAAATTGTGCCGGCCCTTTATTTCAAAGCTATTCCCGGATATTCCGCCTAATCATCCTGCAATGGGGTATATTTTGTCCAATCTCATGGCGAATTTCTTTGGTCTCGGGAATGCCGCTACACCGCTTGGAATTAAGGCGATGGAGCAGATGAAATCATTAAACGGCGGGAAAAATGAAGCAAGCCGTTCTATGATTACATTTCTAGCGGTCAACACATCCTCTATCACACTTGTGCCAACAACCGTCATTGCAATAAGAATGACCTATGGGGCAGATCAGCCAACAGACATTGTAGGGCCAACCATTTTAGCAACACTCATTTCAGGAATCGGTGCAATTATCATCGATCGTTATTTCCACTATCGCAGAAGCAGGCGGGGGTGATCTTGTGGCATTTATTAACTGGCTGTCACTTGCTTTGATACCACTGATCATCGCAGGAATTTTGATTGCTGGAACCATTAAAAAGGTACCAACCTATGAAACATTTGTGGAGGGAGGAAAAGAGGGCATTCAAATTGCCTTTTCAATCATTCCCTATTTAGTCGGTATGCTTGTGGCCATTACGATATTCCGTGCGTCAGGTGCGCTTGATTTTGTTATGGGACTATTAAAACCAGTCTTTACAGCGATTGGTTTCCCGCCAGAAGTGGTGCCGCTTGCGTTTATTCGTCCGATATCAGGAACGGCTGCACTTGGAATGACATCAGACTTGATAGCGACGTATGGCCCAGATTCTTTTATTGGCCAGCTTGCAGCTGTCATGCAAGGGTCAACAGACACCACCCTTTACATTTTAACGGTCTATTTTGGAGCAGTTGGGATTAAAAAAATGGGAGATGCGCTGAAAGTAGGTTTGTTAGCAGATCTCATTGGTGTCATTGCATCTGTCATTATCGTCAGTTTGTTATTTAGCGGCGCCTAATCAGGCGCTTTTTTGTATTTCATGGATGGAAAATCGCTTTTTAGCTGAAATTAGACAGACGAAACGCTTATTTTTCCACGAATGCTTGTTTGTTTTAAGTCAAGCAAGTAAGATAGTACATGAGGTGAAAGACAAATGGAACGTTTACAGAAAGTAATTGCACATGCCGGCGTCGCTTCAAGACGAAAGGCTGAAGAATTAATTAAAGAAGGACGAGTTACCGTTAATGGTCAAACAGTGACAGAGCTCGGAGTGAAGGTGGGCTCTTCAGATAAAATTGAAGTCAATGGATTAAAGCTTGAAAGAGAAGAACCGGTTTACTTTATGCTTTATAAACCGCGCGGCGTCATTTCGGCTGCCGAGGATGATAAAGGACGCAAGGTCGTCACAGATTTCTTTGATGATGTCCCGCAGCGTCTTTATCCAATCGGCCGGTTAGATTATGATACGAGCGGTTTGATTTTGATTACAAATGATGGGGAATTTGCCCATAAGCTCATGCACCCGAAATACGAAATTGATAAAACGTATGCAGCGAAGCTAAAAGGCATTCCTTCAAAGGAACTGCTTAGAAAGCTAGAAAAAGGGATCATGTTAGATCATAAAAAAACAGCACCTGCTCGTGCGAAAATGCTTTCTATTGATAAACGAAAGCAAACTTGTATTGTTCAATTAACCATTCACGAAGGCAGAAACAGACAGGTGCGCCGCATGTTTGAAGCGATTGGACATGATGTGTTAAAGCTAAAAAGGGAGCAATATTCGTTCCTTCATATTGAAGGTATGAGACCAGGAGACCGCAGAGAATTGTCTCCGCATGAAGTAAAGCGCCTGAGAGCAATTGCCGATCATGGGAAAAGCGCTTTTTAATTTTCACATAAACTTCAAAAAATGAAGAAGCATCAAAAGAAGGAGAATGCTATAATTTACCTGAATGTCTATGGGGAAGGGGTACTTCAGATGAAAAAAAGACGGTTTTTCATACGGACGGGCATTCTCCTCGTGATGCTTGCGGCACTATGTTATACAATGTATAACTCAGTATTTGCCAAACAGGATCGAGTCAAAGAAGGATCTATTGCGCCAAACTTTGTCCTTCAATCTGTCGATGGGGATCGGATTGAGTTAAAGGACTTAAAAGGCAAAGGTATCTTTCTTAATTTTTGGGGTACATGGTGTGGTCCGTGTAAACAAGAATTTCCTTATATGGCGAATCAATATGAAGTGTTCAAGGATCGCGGTGTGGAAATTGTTGCAGTCAATGTTGCGGAATCCAAGATTGCCGTGAAAAATTTTATGGAATCCTATGGCGTGAATTTTCCTGTTGCCATGGACAAAGATCGTCAAGTGACAGAGGCATATGATATTACGCCGCTGCCAACCACATTTTTAATCAATCCTGAAGGCAAGGTAATCAAAGTCATAAAGGGAACGATGACAGAACGTAATGTCTATGAATATATGAATTTGATTAAACCAAAGGGGTCATAGAATGAAAGAGGTAAAGTGCGAGTGTGGACATATTAATCCAATCGGTACTGTTCTATGTGAATCATGCGGGAATCCCATTGCGGCTAAAGAGAAAAACTCTTCAAAGCTGCTTGATATGAGATATGACGGCAGTGCAAGACGCTCGCAAACATACAACAAAACGATTGTTGATAAAGTATGGAACTTTTTTTCTTCCGTTAAAGTGGGTGTGTGGCTGATTGTCATTACACTGCTCGCTTCTTCGCTTGGAACGATTTTTCCGCAGGAGCGATTTATTCCGCCAGGTGCATCTGCTTCCACGTATTATGAAGAGCAATATGGATCGTTTGGCAAGCTGTATTACACACTTGGATTCCATGATCTTTATAATTCTTGGTGGTTTTTAGCTCTTGTCGCATCAATCGGAATCTCCCTTGTCATTTGCAGTCTCGACCGCGTTATTCCTCTTTATCGAGCACTCAAAAACCAAGGGGTTATCAAAAAAGAAGGCTTTATGAGAAGACAGCGTCTGTTTAGCGAGACAGACAAAACATTAGATCAGCATACATATGAAGGCATCATAAGAGCAATGAAACAAAAGCGTTACCGCGTGCGAGAAGAAAATGGGCATATTTTAGCCGAAAAAGGACGTTTTTCACGCTGGGGACCTTACGTCAATCACATTGGACTAATCATCTTTCTCATTGGAGCGATGCTCCGGTTTGTCCCGGGCATGTACGTGGATGAAACGCTTTGGGTCAGAGAAGGGGAAACTGCACCAATTCCAGGTACGGATGGTCAATACTTCTTGAAAAATAATGCGTTTTCAATTGATCGCTATGAAACTGGAAATGAAAAAGAAGTGTTTGAGAATGCCATTGAAAAAGCTGGCGATGGTCAAGTGGTGAAAAGCTATAAAACGGATGCCATTTTATACAAACGTGAAGGAGAAGTTGTATTTGGTGAAAAGCCCAAGCTGAAGCAGGTAACAGAACACGATATCAAAGTAAATGAACCGCTCAAGTTTGACAATTTCTCATTATATCAAGTGGATTTTAAACAAAATGAACTCGATCAAATGGTCTTTCAGCTGATTCGTAAAGATACAGAAAAATCTTTCGGTACAGTGAAGATTAATCTGCTGGAGCCTAAGTCAGAATATGATCTTGGTAGCGGTTACAAAGTCAAGGTGATGAGCTATCTGCCTGATTTTTATTTTGACGATGATGGAACGCCAAGTACGAAAACAAGGAATCCGAATAATCCTGCTTTCGTGTTTGAAATGATTTCTCCTGAAAAACCTAAAGGTGAAAAAAGCTTTGTCGCCATTCAAGAGACAGTAGAGGGTTCTGATAACAATCTATATAAAATGAAGTTTGATCGGGTCGAAACGAAAAACGTCACAGGGTTAACAGTGAGAAAGGATTTAACACTTGGCGTGCTCATAGTAGGCGGAATCATCTTCATGATCGGTGTCGTGCAGGGGATGTATTGGCAGCATAGAAGAATCTGGCTGTCGGCAAAGGATGGTAAAGTATTGGTGGCAGGACATACAAACAAAAACTGGTTCGGCTTAAAGTCCGATCTTGGTGTGTTACTGCACGGCAGTGGCATCAAACAGCCAGTTGATCAAAAAGAACTGCCTGATACAACAAGTATCAGCAAAAGCAAGGGGGAAGGATTAGATGGCGGCAGTCAGTGAAAATCTGTTATTTGCAGCTTTTCTATTTTATTTAGCGGCAGTTCCTTTTTTTGGTGGTGCCATTAAGGGAAAAAAGAAAGAAGAAGGACCGCGCAGAAATAAGGCGGCACTCATTGGCATTACGCTTACCATCATCGGTTTTTTGAGCCAGTTGGGCTATTTTATTTCAAGATGGATCGCATCTGGTCATGCACCTGTCAGTAATTTGTTTGAGTTCACAACGGCTTTTGGCATGATGCTGGTGCTTGCATTCATCATTTTATATTTTGTGTATCAAGTGTCTGTACTTGGTTTATTTACACTTCCAATCGCTTTATTGATTATTGCCTATGCAAGTATGTTCCCATCAGATATTTCACCGCTGATTCCTTCACTTCAAAGTAATTGGCTTTATATTCACGTGACAACAGCAGCACTTGGCCAAGCCATTTTAGCCATCAGCTTTGTGGCAGGTGTCATCTTTCTATTAAAGCATGTGGATCAAACAAAGCCAGGGAAGAAGACGTTTGGTTTAGAGCTTGTCATGTTTATGATTGTGGTCACACTTGCATTTATCGCTGTTACGTCTATCTTTAGAATGACAGGATATGAAGCGACATTTAATTGGATTGATAAAAATAAAGAAAAAAGTGAGATGGTCTATGAGCTCCCAGCTCTTGTCGGACCTCATAAAGGGGAGCTTGTGACAGAAGATCGTTTGGAACCGTTTGTTGAGCTGCCGCCTGTTTTTTCAGGTAGAAAGGTCAATACGGTGTTATGGTCATTTGGCGTAGGGCTGATCATATACGGACTCATTCGATTGATCATTCGCAAACGGCTGAGCGCACTGCTTCAACCGCTAGTGAAACAGGTGAACCTAGATCTAGTTGATGAAATTGGGTATAGGGCGGTTTCGATTGGTTTCCCTGTATTTGCGTTAGGCGGGCTGATCTTTGCCATGATCTGGGCGCAAATTGCATGGACTAGGTTTTGGGGCTGGGACCCGAAGGAAGTATGGGCATTGATTACGTTTCTCTTTTATGCTGCCTATCTTCATCTTCGCTTGTCGCGAGGCTGGCATGGTGAAAAGTCCGCTTGGCTTGCTGTGATCGGCTTCGCCATTATTATGTTTAATCTCATCTTTGTTAACCTTGTCATTGCGGGGCTTCATTCTTACGCATAATCACAAGGAAAAGCCAACTTTTATGATTCAATTCGGCTTTTTGTTAAAATGAATGTAACAACGGAGAAAGCAGGAGGACTGTCTAATGGAACACACAACTCAAACGAAAATATTAGTCGTAGATGATGAGGCAAGAATTCGCCGCCTTTTAAAAATGTATTTAGAACGTGAAAATTATGAAATCGATGAAGCGGAAAATGGAGATGAGGCGATTCAAAAAGGGCTTCAAACCGATTACGACCTCATTTTGCTCGATTTAATGATGCCTGGTACAGATGGAATCGAAGTGTGTAATCAAATTCGAGACAAAAAAGCGACTCCAATCATTATGCTGACGGCAAAAGGAGAAGAAGCCAACCGCGTTCAAGGATTTGAGGCAGGAACGGATGACTACATCGTCAAACCTTTCAGCCCGCGTGAAGTGGTTTTACGTGTAAAGGCATTGCTCAGAAGATCGTCTCAAACGTCTTATTTGAATACTGGGACAACAACAAAGGATGTTCTTGTGTTTTCTCATCTTTCTATTGACCATGATGCACATAGAGTGACGGCTGATGGTAAAGAAGTCAGCCTCACGCCGAAGGAATATGAGCTTTTATATTTCCTTGCAAAAACACCAGATAAGGTCTATGACAGAGAAAAGCTGCTAAAAGAAGTATGGCAATATGAATTCTTTGGAGACTTACGAACAGTTGATACTCATGTCAAACGACTTCGTGAAAAACTGAATAAAGTGTCACCAGAAGCAGCGAAAAAAATCGTAACTGTATGGGGTGTCGGGTACAAATTTGAGGTCGGCGCTGAATGAAACTGTGGAAAAGTGTTGTAGGAAAGCTATGGTTAACCATTCTTTTCCTCGTCCTGATCGTTTTATCTATTTTAACTGTGCTTCTTTTAGAGTTCATTGAGAATTATCATGTAGAAGAAGCAAAATCTGATTTAACACAAATGGCAAACAAAGTAGCGGTCATTTTAGAAAGCCATGAGGATCAATCGCTTGCGAGGTCGATTACATCAGAACTCGCTGACAAATTGACGAGTATTGCGATCATCCAAGAGGACGGGCTAGAGTGGTATTCGTCTGAAAAAGACGGGAAGCTTCCTGCGATTACAAAGAAACAAATTGAAGCGGACAACGATTTAAATCAAGCACTGAAAGATCGTAAAAAAATCAGTAAACGTGCAGAACCTGATGCAGGCAATCGAAAAGATGAACGGATTGTAGTCGGTGTTCCATATGAGGCGAACGGAAAAAAAGGCATGGTCTTTCTTTCTCAATCACTCCTCGCTGTAGAACAAACAACGAAACATACGACACGCTACATCTTTTTAGCCGCCGGAATTGCGATTGTACTGACCACTATATTCGCTTTCTTCTTGTCAACACGTGTCACCTATCCTCTCAGAAAGATGAGAGAGGGTGCACAAGATTTGGCGAAAGGGAAATTTGATACAAAGATTCCTATTTTAACGCAAGATGAGATTGGAGAACTGGCGATCGCCTTTAATCAAATGGGGAAGCAGCTTAAATTCCATATCACAGCCTTAAATCAAGAAAAAGAACATTTATCTAATATTTTAAGCAGTATGGCTGATGGCGTCATCACCATCAATATTGATGGAACGATTTTGATGACAAATCCTCCTGCAGAACGATTTTTGCAGGCATGGTATTACGAGCAAAATATGAAGATCAAGGATGGAGATGAACTGCCGCCAGAAGCGCGCGAGCTATTTCATACAGCTGTCAGCACAGAAAAAGAGCAAATGATCGAAGTTACGCTGCAAGGGCGTACCTGGGTTCTTCTTATGTCTCCGCTGTATAATCAGCAGGATGTCAGGGGAGCAGTTGCAGTCCTTCGTGATATGACGGAGGAACGAAGACTTGATAAACTGAGAAAAGACTTCATTGCCAATGTCAGTCATGAACTTCGTACACCAATTGCCATGCTGCAAGGGTACAGTGAGGCAATTGTAGATGATATTGCGGGATCAGAAGAGGAAAAGAAAGAGATTGCGCAAATTATCTATGATGAATCACTTCGAATGGGACGTCTTGTGAATGACCTTCTAGATCTAGCGAGAATGGAAGCAGGTCATATTACACTGAATCTTGAATCAACAGATACGGAAGAGCTGACAGAGAAGATCTACCGTAAGTTTCTCGGGATTGCGAAAGAAAAACAAATCGACCTTACGTATGATATTCAAGTGGATGAACCGCACTTTGTATTCGATCCAGATAAGATTGAGCAAGTGTTTACGAATCTCATTGATAATGCTATTCGTCATACACCAGAGGGCGGCGAGGTTCACTTCTCGGTTCAATCGGTGGAAAACGGACTGAAAATGGATGTAAAAGATTCGGGGAGCGGAATTCCGGAAGAGGATCTTCCCTTTATTTTCGAACGCTTTTATAAAGCCGATAAAGCAAGGACGAGAGGGCGTTCTGGTACTGGACTTGGCCTTGCGATTGTGAAGAACATCATCGAGGCGCATCAAGGCTCTATACATGCTCACAGCAAAGCGGGGGCAGGTACACACTTCACATTCTATATTCCGAGAAAAAAGCAGGAACTCGTCTAATCCTGACGAAGAATCTTGTTACATGAGAAACACTTCTTTTCGTAAAGAAAATGAAGTGTTTTTTCTATTTTAAAATTTTTAAGGAGAAGTTAAACAAAAAGCCCTTTCCAAACTGTCGAACTTGTAATATATTTGTCATAAAGTTGTAATGTAACGTTTTATAAGAGTCACTCGACAAAAATAAGTGAACGGAGGGGTTTCCTATGCATGAAACCTTTCAAAAAATATATGATTCGTACCATCAAGATTTGTACCAGTTTTTATTTTATATGGTTAAAGATAAAAATCAGGCAGAGGATCTCGTACAGGAGGTTTACATTCGGGTACTTCACTCATATAAAACTTTTGAAGGAAGAAGCAGCGAGAAAACATGGCTGTTTTCAATTGCAAGGCATGTGGCGATTGACTGGTTTCGCAAGCAGCAAACCATTAGACAACGGGTACTCGGCACGTTTGATTGGGATAAGCAGGATGTAAAAGACCCAGACTTGCTCCCAGACGAACTGGCTGTACAGGATGAAAATACTAAAGAAATTTATGCCGCGCTTGATCACTGCACGATTGATCAAAGAGCTGTCATCATTTTAAGGTTTATCCAGGGCTACTCAATCATGGAGACAGCAAAGGCGCTAAAGTTCTCGGAAAGCAAAGTCAAAACAACGCAGCACCGAGGCCTGAAAGTGCTCCGAAAACATATGGAGCTTTTGAAGGAGGAGCTAGTGAATGAAAACGAACAGGTCCGATTGGAGCGAAGAACGAATCAAGGTGTTACTAAGTCAGCTTCCAAAGGTGGAGGACAACCGTTCATCTAAGCAGATATACCAGCAGGTGCTGATGGCAAGCGGGAAGAAAAAGAAAAGTGTCAAATGGATCGGTCCAGCGGTGGCAACCGTTGTGGTTTTATTTATGGCGTTTTTAATTTCTCCTCATTTATTTCAGCCGGCTGCTCAAGAACAGCATAAACAGATAAAAATGGACTCAAGTGCTGACAAAGGACAGGCAAATGCCACATTAGAGCCGGTCAAACAGGCAAATGGTACCACACACGTTGTTTCTCATGAAGACAAGCAAAAGTATATGACGGTTGCATACATAGATGAATCAACATCTCAAGTGGTTCCCATTAGTATTGAAAAAGAGAATGAACATGACCATTTGCAGGAAATGATGAACACATATGAACAGGTGCAGCTGCCTGAAATGACAAAGCCACTTCAATCTTATCTTGAGATGGTGGACCTTCGTGAAAATGGGAATACACTTATTTTTCAGTTAAAAAATGATTTGTCCCTTGATACGATAAAGGAAGCCAATCGATTTAAAGATATGGTAAAAGAAACGCTCAAATGGAGCAGGTATAAGCAAGTGGAAGTCAAATCAGTCAAAGGCTCTCATCTTCAATTAGGGACTAGCAGCTTTGGCACGATATCAATTGATAAACAAACGAAGAAAGCTTATTACGTGTTAGAAAATAAGAGCGGGACTTTTTTGGTGCCCTCCAAAACACATTATTCTTCTTATGAAGAAGCTGTAGAGGCCATGAAACGCACGAGTGATTCTGGACTTGAACCATTAATTAAAGAAGAACCCATTAAAGAAGTGACATCAAAAGGTAAGCATGTAACCATCACGTTTGGAGCATCAGCACAATTATCGGACTCAATTGATCATACTCTACTCATTGAAGGTCTGCTGCTCACAGCGAAAGATTTTGGTTTTACAGATGTTACCATTCAATATGCAGGAACAGATCAAGTAGGACCATATGAATTAAATGAACCAATAGAGGTACCGGCCCTGCCGAATCCAGTTGTCATAAAAGATCGTTAAAGGACGCAAGCATTTCATTGCGTTCTTTTTTGATGTATAGAAAAGGGTCTTCTTGCTGTATACTAAGCTGTCATGAAAAGAACCTCAAAAAAGGGGAGTCACTGATGAAAAGGTATTGCTTCATAGGTGCCAGCTGTTTTTTGCTCTTGATCTTAGCGCCATTTGCCCATGCGCAGAAGACAAACGAATGGGTGGAACCAGTGAAAGGAGAAGTCACTGACTTGTTTGGGACAAGGGGCGGCTCGCATAAGGGATTAGATATAGCTGCGCCAGAAGGAGAATCCATTTTTGCTGCAAGTGAAGGTGTGGTCACGCGTTCGTATGTATCGGCTACATATGGAGAAGTTATATTTATTCAGCATCCAAATGGATACGAAACCGTCTATGCTCATTTACACGAGCGTTTTGTGAAAAAGGGTGACCATGTACAAGCGGGACAGCCGATTGGCATAATTGGCAACACAGGAGCCTCCAGAGGCACTCATTTGCATTTTGAAGTACATCGTGGCAATTGGTCAGTCAGCAAAAAGGATGCGGTAGATCCCCTCAAAATGATTGCTGTGGAACGTTTCCAAGAGCCGGCTCTTCATGTAAATGGACATGAAAAAAATACATATGTCATTAAACAAGGGGATACCCTTTGGTCGATAGCAAAGGCGCATGAAATGACTGTAGAACAATTGAAAAAGATCAATGAGCTGACCACTCACCTCATTCGAACAGGAGACTGTTTAATGGTTTCAACTAAATAAACCTCATGCAAAGCATGAGGTTTATCACTGTTTTTTATAGGTCAATCAGGCGGACAGAAAGAATATCCTGCACTTCAGTTAATTTTTTCACAATTTCGTCCTCTAGATGCTTGTCGAAAGAAAGCATCATAATGGCTTCGCCGCCTTTTTCTTTACGTCCCACCTGCATTGTGGCGATGTTCACATCATGGTCGCCTAAAATCTGTCCAACCTTTCCAATCACACCAGGTGCATCTGTATGCTGGATATAGACAAGGTGTCCATCTGGATAAAAATCAATATTAAAACCATTAATAGAAACAACGCGCTCCCCTAGATGCGGGATGTAAGTCGCTTTTAGAGTAAAGGTTGAAAGATCACCTTTGACTTCAATGGAAATACTGTTTTCGTAACCAGATTCGCTGGAAGAAATTTTTTCACTAAAGCTAATGCCTCGTTCTTTTGCGACCATTCCAGCATTTACTTCATTCACAGTCGAATCAACACGCTCTTTTAAAAAGCCTGACAGAAGACTCTTTGTGATAAAGGATGTTTCGAGTTTTGAAATAGATCCTTCATAAGAAATGCCTACTTCTTTTACAGGTTCTCTCATTGATTGAGAGACAAGACGTCCAAGTTTTCCTGCAAATTGATGATAAGGCTGAATCTTTTTGAACTCGTCTTTTGTCATCGCTGGTAGATTAATAGATGACATGACAGGAAGACCTTTTGCAAATTGAAGGACTTCTTCAGATACTTGCGCCGCTACATTTAATTGTGCTTCTTTTGTAGAGGCACCAAGATGCGGAGTTGCAATGACATGTGGATGATCCACAAGCGGATTATCAGTTGGCGGTTCTACCTCGAATACATCGAGTGCAGCTCCTGCGACATGGCCGCTTTCAAGAGCTTCAAGAAGGTCAGCCTCGTCAATAATACCGCCGCGCGCACAGTTTACAAGGCGAACACCTTTTTTCGTTTTTGCAATCGTTTCTTTATTGAGAAGTCCTCTTGTTTCTTTTGTTAATGGCGTATGTACAGTAATAATATCTGATACTTCGAGTACTTCATCAAGTGATTTCGCATTGACGCCAATTTTTTCTGCACGTTCCTTTGTGAGAAATGGGTCAAACACGTTGACTGTCATGCCAAATGCTCTCGCACGCTGCGCGATTTCACTTCCGATTCTGCCTAAGCCGACAATCCCAAGAGATTTTCCGTAAAGCTCAGCACCAACATATGCACCTCTGTTCCATTCTTTTGATTTGACAGAAATGTTGGCTTGCGGAATATGACGCATGAGTGATGAAATCATAGCGAACGTATGCTCAGCTGTCGAGATCGTATTACCGTTTGGTGCATTGATCACAATGACGCCGTGTTTGGTCGCTTCATCAATGTCAATATTGTCTACTCCCACACCGGCACGGCCGACAATTTTTAATGAAGTCATTTTTTCATAAAGCTCTTTCGTTACTTTCGTGGCACTTCTGACAAGTAAGGCATCAAACGTGTGTAATTCATCTTCTGCTTCTGCTACATTTTTTTGGACAATTTCAACAAAATCTGATTCTAAAAGTGGTAGAAGACCATCATTGCTCATCTTATCTGAGACTAATACTCGAAACATCGTAAGATTTCCTCCTAAAATAAACGTCATAAATATCTGATAATTTACCATATTCCTTTTCACTGTGTCAATCAAATTAAAGCAGTAAAGTGAAAAAGAAAACACGAACATTTCTTTGTGTCTTTATAAAGAATGAACACCTTTAAACAAAAGATAACCAATTTTTGCGCATTTGTCATTATAATTTTTGTGTTTTTTACGATTTCTTAAAACTGATGAATTTGCTCAGATTTTTATCTGTACAAATGCTCATATATCATATATAATGATGTCGAATTGAATAATGATCAATCTTCGGGGCAGGGTGTAATTCCCTACCGGCGGTGATGAGCATAGTCTCTAAGCCCGCGAGCCTTTTTGGCAGGATTCGGTGTGATTCCGAAGCCGACAGTATAGTCTGGATGGGAGAAGATGGAGGTTCATAAACGTTGAAAACATTGATGTTCACACGTTTATTTGTCTAGCCCAATTTCCCCGCTCCTGTTTTCAAGGGCGGTTTTTTTGTGGCTAAAATGGAACAATCCTCTTTTCGAAAGATTTGATCGAAAAGGAGAGAGAATATTGAATCAAAGTAAAGTAAAGCGTTTAGTTGTTACCAGTATGCTCAGCAGTATTTCGTTTGTGTTAATTTTATTGGATTTTCCTTTCCCTGGTCTTCCAGCGTATTTGAAAATTGATTTTAGTGATATCCCGGCAATTATTGCGATTTTAATTTATGGACCGGGTGCAGGGATTGCTGTTGAGGCATTAAAAAATGTACTGCATTACCTCATTCAAGGCAGTATGTCCGGCGTTCCAGTTGGGCAAGTTGCGAACTTCATTGCAGGCACACTATTTATCTTGCCAGTCGCCTTTATGTTTAAAAAAATCAAATCAGCAAAAGGGATGGCATGGTCTATGATCACGGGTACATTGCTTATGACTGTGATGATGAGTATTTTAAATTACTTCTTATTCCTGCCAGCTTACACATGGTTCTTAAACGCGCCAGAACTATCCGATCATGCGCTCAAGACGACCATTACAGCAGGGATCTTACCATTTAACTTTATTAAAGGAATCATCATTACCATCGTGTTTAGCCTCATTTTTGTGAAAATGCGTCCATGGTTTGAAAATAAACGCCGACTTCAAAATAGTTAATATAAAAAAAGCCCCTGCATAAGGGGCTTTTATACTATTCATGCTTAAGCGGGTCACCATCGAAAGATTCGTCCGCAACTTTGATTGAATCTGTTGGACATCCTTCAAATGCATCAAGCATATCTTCTTCAAGTACTTCTGGAACTTCTACAGTCCCTTGGTTGTCATCAAGCGTAACAAATGCAATGCCTTCATCATCATAATCATAAATGTCTGGAGCAG
The DNA here is from genome assembly GCF_000691165.1 of Bacillus safensis FO-36b. Lineage (GTDB taxonomy): Bacteria > Bacillota > Bacilli > Bacillales > Bacillaceae > Bacillus > Bacillus safensis. The sequence goes on from NZ_ASJD01000001.1 coordinate 641,273, forward strand.
CTGCACCGCATGCGCCGCAAGCAATACATGTGTCTTTGTCTACAATTGTATATTTTGCCATGTTAAAAAAATACCTCCCAGATTGTTCGATGGAACAAATGGTCTAACCTTTTTAGTTTCACCGATAAAAAACAATTTCCTCAAACCTTATTGTAATGATTTTAATTTCACATTTCAACTGTAAAGTGATTGAGAATGCTTATCACATAAGGGTTTGTTCATAACTTTCCCCCACAAATTGAGTTTAAACATTTCTTCTTCTATGAAATCTGTTAAAATAAAGGGAGAAAATATTCGAATTTTGTCAGGAAGACAGGTGCTTTGGCGAATGACTCTTCATTACTTGGATGTCATGTTAATGGACAGCGTACATAAATTGAACGGCGAACGCTCCATAAGTGCTGTCTACCATCTTTTTAAAGGAAAGAAATCATCACAAACCATACAGGATGCCAGTTTGTTTCAGCTTTCAAAGTACTTCGGCTGTTACCCGGGGTTTACGAGGGATCAGCTGAATCGCTCTGCTATAAAGCTTGACGAAAAGCACTACATCGTAAAAACAGGGGAGACATTCACTGTTACAAATGCAGGACAGCGTATGCTAAACCAGTATTTTTCAGAAAAACCGATGCCCGCTTATTTTCATGGTGCCAAATATCATGATAAAGCAAAGGTGCTATGGATGAGGCTTTCGTTACTTGTACAAGTGCTGTCTCACCATCTGGCTGGATCGCATCAATATGTTCCAATACAAAGAGATGTATCTGTACAAAGCTGGACGAAATCCTTCTTAAAACAGCATCACGAGAAGAATAAGCTTTCGGAAGAGCTGCATCATGAACTAGACAAGCTCCTTTCCCGTATAAGTGATCAAGAGGCGCTGATTTTTGTTTACTCATTGACGTCAAATGAAAGAATTGGGCGTACGTATCAGCAAATGGCAGAGTGGCTAAAAGAAGATGTGTGGTATGTGTACCTGCTTTTTTGGAATGTCCTCCATTATTTTATTCATGCTGCCCAAAAAGGTGAAGCGCAGGTCATGCAGCAGCTCGTAGGTGACCTTGAATTCAAACGCGTGCTAACAACCTCTACCCATAAAACGCTCGAGCTTGTGCAAAAAGGCTATGATATTGATCAGATTGCTCACATTCGATCATTAAAAAAGGCAACGATCGAAGACCATATTGTCGAACTGTCCATACATGAACCGAGCTTCTCAATAGAGCCGTATGTGAGCGAAGAAGAGCAGCAGGCCATTCATGCAGTAGCCAGGGAGCTTCAAACAAATAAAATGAAGCTGATTAAAGAAAAACTCGAACATCCATTTACTTATTTTCAAATAAGATTGGCTCTGACAAGGATGGTGAAAGCAAATGGATAAGCTTCATCAGACGCTCATGCGATATTTTGGTTACGACTCATTTAAAGCAGGTCAAGAGGACATTATTCAAAGTGTACTGAATCAGAAAGATACGGTTGCCATGCTGCCTACTGGCGGAGGGAAGTCCATCTGCTATCAAATTCCCGGCTATATGACTGAAGGATTAGTTCTCATTATTTCGCCGCTGTTATCGCTTATGGAGGACCAAGTCGAACGAATGAAAATGCGCGGAGAAAAACGAGTGGCGGCACTGAACAGCACATTATCTTTTCAGGAGAGACGGCATATCATTCGGCATTTGCCATCATATAAATTTTTATTCGTCGCGCCTGAGGCATTAATGTCAGAGGTGCTGCTAGAACAGCTCAAATCGATGCATATTGGTCTGTTCGTCGTCGATGAAGCCCATTGTATATCCGAATGGGGGCATGATTTCCGTCCGGAATATTCCAAGCTGGGAGAATGGAGAGAAGCATTAGGTCATCCTGTTGCCTTAGCACTGACGGCAACTGCAACAAAACAAACGCTAAAAGATACCGTGCAAACGTTAAGATTGCAGCATCCAGACTTTCATATCCATTCTGTCAACCGGCCAAACATCGCATTAGTCAAAGAAGCGCACGAAACGAAAGAAGCAAAAGAGAAACGGGCCATTGAGCTTGTGGAATTCCTGCAAGGCCCTGGCCTGATTTATTGCCCGACCCGGCAAATGACAGAAGATATGGCGCTCATAATGAAACAAAAAACCCATCAGCGTGTAGAGTATTACCATGGCGGAATGGATGCAGGAGACCGCATGCTTATTCAGCAGCAATTTATCAGCGGACAGCTTGATCTTATTTGTTGTACAAGTGCTTTTGGAATGGGAATTGATAAAGCAGATATACGATTTGTTATTCATATGAGCCCGCCTCAGTCAATTGAAGCATTTATGCAGGAAATTGGAAGAGCAGGACGGGACGGGAAAAATAGTGTGAGCATTCTTTTATATACAGAAGAGGACGCGGATATTCAACAGCATTTAATACAAGCAGAAGGCTTTGATGATCCAGAAATTGATTTCTTCTTAGTTAGACTCACACAAATGCAGACAAATGATGAAAAGAAATTACGTGAACAATTGATGGAATCAGGGCTTCAGGAGACACGTGCAAGAATGCTGATCCATTATTACAGGATGTATCAATCTGACGAGCCTCGTGTGCTCCTGATGAAACTGAAAGAGAAATTGCAGGAAAGACAAACTGAAAAACTGAGAAAAGTGTGGCAATTTAAGGAGCGGATCACAGATCATAGCTGCTTTAGACAATCTCTGTTATCATACTTTTACGAACAGCTTGATCAAACGGAGAGCGCATCCTCTGGCAGCTGCTGCTCTTCTTGCGGACTTGACCTGTCTGATTATGAAAAAAAAGATCAACCATTGGAGCTGAATGAAATGAAACACTGGAAGACCGTGCTGGATCGTATGTTTCATCTGACAAAAGAGGCGCAGCATTGATTGAACAACATCGCCGAATCATCGAAAAATTAACCGATCGACAAGTTGTAGAACAGCTGTATTTCACGCAGCTGCTGATGCTGATCATTTCTTTTTTACTAGGTATATTTATGTTCAATCATTGGACAGATTTTACATCCCTTTGGGAGATCCAAGATGCGCGGATACTGACTTATGGAATTGGCGGCGCTGCGGTTGTGATCATTGTGGATGCGATTGTTATGAAGGTGTTTCCTGCTCATATGTATGATGATGGCGGATTAAATGAAAAAATGTTCAAAAACCGCAGCATCCCGCATATTGTTTGGTTAACACTGCTCATCGCCTTTTCAGAGGAAATTCTATTCCGAGGGATCGTCCAGCAGCAATTTGGATTGGAAATTGCCAGTATTGTGTTTGCGCTCCTTCACTTTCGCTACTTATCAAAAATACTCTTGTTTATCCTTGTGGTTTCAATTAGTATTTTTTTAGGACTTTTATACGAGTGGACTGGGAATTTATTTGTTCCTGTCATGACCCATTTTGTCATTGACTTAGTCTTTGCTTGTCAAATTCGTTTGAAATATAGGGGGAGGGATGAACATGGAAGAAATGTCGAGAATGAAGAGAAAGAAGGAGCAGCTGACAAACATCCATGACGATGATGCAGAGAAAATTTTTGAAGAAGAAGTGCAGCCTTCAGATGACTCTCACTTTCCTACACGAGAAGATTTTCATGAATATAAAAAGCAGCGCACGAAAAAGGTGCGTAATCCATTGTTTACAACACTTGCTATTATCTTTCCTATTATCGTCGTCACAGTGTTCTTCCTTTTGATCTACTACACATCAAAGGAAATCAACCATAATAATAATCAAGATGTATATAATATTGATTCTACATCAAGTGCTGACACAGACCCAGTCCCGTCAGCACTTGTCGAAACGAAAAATGATTCTAATGCTGATAAAGCGGATGCGTCTGATGATGAGAAGCAAAAGAAAGATGAAGAAAAACAGCGATTGAAAGAAAAAGCTGAACAGAAGAAAAAAGAAAAAGCTGCTAAAGAGAAAGAAGAGCGTGAACAAGCAGCGAAAGAAAAAGAACGCGCGAGAGCCGAAGCTGCCAAAAAGCGTGAACAGCAGCAGCTAGCCTTGCAAAAGCAACAGGAAGAGAAAAAACGAAAAGAGGCCGAAGAGAAAAAGAAGCAGGAAGAAAAGCCAGTTCGTGTCGTGCAGCACACCGTTGGTCCAGAGGAAAACCTGTATCGAATTTCAATGAAGTATTACAAAAACCGTTCGGGTGAAGAGAAAATTAGAGCCTATAATCATTTGAAAGGTAACAGCGTGTATAGTGGTCAAGTGCTGAATATTCCACTAGAAAACTAATCACCTGACATGAATGAAGAAGCACGCACATACATATGTAGAAAAAAGGGACAGGGTGTATGTGATGACATTGCACGCAATCAGCCGATATATGGATCAGCCGACACAGAAAATGATGGAAACATTGATCAAAAGAAAGCATAAATATGAGGGCTTTGCCAAGCAGTGCAAAAGATGGCAATGGACAGCCCTTCTATCGCTGGCCATTCTTTTGTTTTATTTTGTGATCACGGCAAATGCGGGAGGCGGCTCGCTTCAGCCGGAAGCCATGATTGCCACACTGCTTGGTCATGAAGTTTTTCTGTTTTGGATCATGGCTGAAGTCTTTGCTTTTTACGCCTCTTATTACTACAAGAAAAAAGAAGAAAAGGCTGAGGATGAATATCATCGGCTTCGATGTGAAATTATACAAAAAAGCACAGATTTATGGCCGCAATCAAATCAGTGGAAAGAGCGCGAGACGGTTTTTCACTATATGCAGAAGCAATACGACATTAATCTCTATTATGAAAGTAAATAAATGAGAAAAAAAGACGTTTAACAGTTGAAACGTCTTTTTTCATTCAAGCGTCTTATGAAAGAAAGATATGTAAGGGAGCCATTTGTGATGAAATATGCCATCGGATTTACTGCCGCCATTGCGGCTGTTACAACAGGTGTGTGTGTAACGGCAAAAATGGTGAAAACGGCAAAACAAAACAACATCAAAAAGCATTACTTTACAATAGAAGCACTTCAATCAGACCGGCCTGCTGTCATTTTCTTTATTTCTGATACACACAGACGTCTCATCAGTGACACTTTATTAGCAGAAATCAGACAGGAAGAGCCAGATGTGATTATGATTGGCGGAGATTTAGCAGAAAAAGGTGTACCCTATGCAAGGATTGAAGAAAATGTGAAACGTTTATCAAGAATTGCGCCGGTTTATTTTGTTTGGGGAAATAATGATCATGAGCTGCACCAGCAAAGGTTTAAAGAGATTCTTCATGCATACGATGTCACGACTTTGCAAAATGAAACGGCTGTATGGAATTTTGAAGGGCAGCGAATCAAAATTGGAGGAATTGATGATATTCGGCTTGAAAAAGCAGATTATGAAGCGATACGGCCTGAGTTTGTGAAAGATGATGTCAATATTCTCTTATCACACAATCCAGATGTACATCATTTGATGAGTGAAGAAGAAGGAATCGATCTTGTCCTGAGCGGTCATACGCATGGGGGACAGATCCGAATTGGGAAATTTGGACCGTATGAAAAAGGAAGAACAGGCCAGGTCAAAGGTGCGTTCTTTCTCATTAGTAATGGCTACGGAACAACAAAAATTCCCTTGCGTCTCGGAGCAGAACCAGAAACCCATCTGATCTATTTAATGCCTCTAAAAACGCGTTAACTTGCGGCACCCTCAATATTTTCCATAAAAGTCACCGTAAGCGTAGCTTCGTGCTTGTCTTCCGTCTTGACACAGTGTAAACTGAATACAAAATTAAGAACCTATGACTCATCATCTCATATACTACAGTATGATGTGTGTTTAGAAGAGGCAGGAGGGAACGTTATGCGACTGGAGCGTCTGAATTATAATAAAATCAAAATTTTTCTCACACTAGATGACCTGACAGACCGAGGTCTTACGAAAGAAGACCTTTGGAAAGATTCGTTCAAAGTCCATCAGCTGTTTAAAGACATGATGAACGAAGCGAATCAGGAGCTCGGTTTTGAAGCGAATGGACCGATTGCTGTTGAAGTATTTTCTCTTCAGGCGCAGGGGATGGTCGTCATTGTCACAAAGAGTCAGCAGGAAGATGCTGATGATGAGTTTGATGAAGATTACATTGAGATGCAAGTCAAGCTCGACGAGAGTAAGCATGTGCTCTATCAATTTGCCTCGTTTGAAGATGTGATTCAACTGTCCCATAGTTTAAGTCGTATTGGACTTTTAGGGGGTACAGTTTACCATTATGAAGGTCAATATTACCTCAGCCTGGATGATGTTGGAGAATTATCTGCTGATACAGTCATTTCGATTTTAGCAGAGTTTGGTTCACCTACGACACTCACCATTCACCGGCTAAAAGAATATGGAAAAGTGATCATGCAAGAAGATGCTGTGAAAACGATTCAAATGTATTTTTAATCACTTTTTTCTATTATATTTAATACTGTTGTGATGAAACAACAGTATTTTTTTATATCCTTTTTTATATTTATAAACGCTGATATTTTATTTTGATAAAAAACGCTTTTTACCTTTGCTTTACCAGTACGAAGGTGTATACTATTGCTTGAAAGGGAGCAGTAGATCATGAAAGATTTCTAGGGGGTTTATTTTAATGGCAGCCGATCAAAACGCCGCTCATAACGCAGAAGATAAGCTAGATGTTTTAAAGTCAACTCAAACCGTCATACATAAAGCGCTAGACAAATTAGGGTATCCGCAGGAAGTGTATGAATTGCTGAAGGAGCCAATTCGTCTATTAACGGTCAAAATTCCAGTACGTATGGATGATGGATCGGTGAAAATTTTCACTGGTTACCGCGCACAGCACAATGATGCTGTCGGTCCAACAAAAGGCGGAATCCGTTTCCACCCGAACGTTACGGAAAAAGAAGTAAAAGCGCTTTCAATTTGGATGAGTTTAAAATGTGGAATTGTGGATCTTCCTTATGGCGGAGGAAAAGGCGGTATTATCTGTGATCCAAGAGAAATGTCATTCAGAGAGCTTGAAAAACTAAGCCGCGGCTATGTTCGCGCCATCAGTCAAATTGTTGGACCAACAAAAGATGTTCCAGCACCAGACGTGTTTACGAACTCTCAAATTATGGCATGGATGATGGATGAATATTCTAGAATTGATGAATTTAACTCGCCAGGATTTATTACAGGAAAACCAATTGTTCTTGGAGGATCACACGGACGTGATACTGCAACAGCAAAAGGTGTGACGATCTGCATCAAAGAAGCGGCGAAGAAAAAAGGAATTGACATTAACGGGGCTCGTGTTGTCGTACAGGGATTCGGAAATGCAGGAAGCTACTTAGCTAAATTCATGTATGATGCTGGAGCAAAAATCGTAGGAATTTCAGATGCGTACGGCGGATTATACGATGAAGATGGTCTAGACATTGACTACTTGCTTGACCGACGTGACAGCTTTGGAACCGTCACTAAACTATTTAACGATACAATTACAAACCAAGAGCTGCTTGAGCTGGATTGTGATATCTTAGTACCTGCAGCCATTGAAAACCAAATCACAGAAGATAATGCGGCAAACATTAAAGCCAAAATTGTCGTAGAAGCAGCAAATGGCCCAACGACACTGGAAGGAACCAAAATTCTTTCAGATCGTGGTGTACTGCTTGTTCCAGACGTACTTGCGAGTGCGGGTGGTGTAACTGTTTCTTACTTTGAATGGGTTCAGAATAACCAAGGGTTCTACTGGACAGAAGAAGAAGTTGAAACTCGTTTAGAAGATATGATGGTGAAATCATTTAATAATATTTATGAAATGGCGCAAAACCGCCGAATTGATATGCGTCTTGCTGCATATATGGTCGGTGTACGTAAAATGGCTGAAGCTTCTCGATTCAGAGGCTGGATTTAAGCGGCTGATTTGCATCGCGCCTTAAAATCTCCTATCCTTAAATAGGAGATTTTTTTATGGAATGGAACAAAGAATCAAACAGCCCAGCAATTGTTATTGCAGTGAAATGACAGGAGTGGAACAAATGAAACAAGAAAAAGCGATCATAATAGGAGGCGGCCCATGCGGGTTATCAGCTGCCATTGCATTCAAGCAAATTGGGATTGATGCACTTGTGATTGAAAAGGGGAATGTCGTGAACAGTATTTATCATTACCCAACACATCAAACCTTTTTTAGTACAAGTGAAAAGCTTGAAATCGGTGATGTTGCTTTTATTACTGAAAACCGTAAGCCCGTTCGTATTCAGGCGCTTTCCTATTACCGAGAGGTCGTCAGACGAAAAAAACTGCGTGTGCATGCTTTTGAAAAAGTAAACGCCGTGACGAAACAAGATGGCCGTTTTACGGTGAATACATCAAAAGACGACTATGCATGTGATTACGTCGTCATTGCGACTGGCTACTATGATCATCCAAACTATATGAACGTCAAAGGAGAAGACCTTCCCCACGTATATCACTATTTTAAAGAAGGACATCCATATTTTGATAAAGATGTGACGGTGATCGGCGGGAAGAACTCCAGTGTTGATGCTGCGTTAGAACTTGTGAAATGCGGAAGCAGAGTCACTGTGCTGTATAGAGGAACTGAATATTCATCCAGCATCAAGCCTTGGATTTTACCAGAGTTTGAAGCGCTTGTCCGTAATGGAACGATTCGAATGGAGTTTGGTGCGCAGGTGAAAGAAATCACAGAAGAAGATGTGATCTTCACAAACCAGCAAAATCAAACGGATCGAGTGAAAAGTGACTATGTATTTGCCATGACTGGCTATCACCCAGATCATTCTTTCTTAGAAAAAATGGGTGTCACGATTGACCAAGAATCAGGCCGTCCAGCATTTGATGAAGAGACGATGGAAACGAATGTTGAAGGCATTTTCATTGCAGGAGTCATTGCAGCTGGAAATAATGCCAATGAAATTTTTATCGAAAATGGAAGATTTCATGGCGGACTCATTGCAGAAGAAATCAAAAAAAGAATTAACGGATAAAAAAAGAACTGAATCCTTCAAAGGGGTTCGGTTCTTTTTTTATAAATTGGGATTATATAGAAAGGTATTTTTAGAAAAATGGGCCCGAGTCATATAAAAAAAGGGTAAATCATGGTACGATAATGAAGGATAATGTAGGGAAAGAGGTCTGGTTATGATCGCAATCATCTCAGCAGGTTTAGCTCCCGGCATCGCACTTTTAAGTTATTTTTATTTGAAAGATCAGTACGACAATGAGCCGGTTCACATGGTCATCAGATCTTTTATGCTAGGTGTCATACTTGTGTTTCCAACCATGTTTATTCAATATGTCCTTCAAGAGGAAAATATTGCAACAAATCCTATCTTGATTTCATTTGTGACGTCGGGCTTTTTAGAAGAATCATTAAAATGGTTTATTTTAATGGTCAGCGTTTATGCACATGCCCAGTTTGACGAACACTATGACGGAATTGTGTATGGAACGAGTGTCTCACTTGGTTTTGCAACACTTGAAAATATCCTTTACTTAGTCGGCCACGGGGTCGAATATGCGTTTACCCGTGCTTTATTACCTGTATCAAGTCACGCATTATTTGGTGTTGTGATGGGATTTTATATCGGAAAAGCCCGCTTCTCTGATAAAAAAGAGCAGCGCAAATGGCTGATCCTTTCTTTAACGCTCCCTGTGCTGTTTCACGGCCTGTATGATTTCATTCTATTAGGGATGAAAAACTGGGGATATATCATGGTGCCGTTCATGATTTTTTTATGGTGGTTTGGTTTAAGGAAAGCAAAAAAAGCCCGTGCGGTAAAAATGGTGCAAATTTAATTTGGAAAACGTCCTATTTGTTTATAGGGCGTTTTTTTGTCTTTTCCATCCAATTCTCTCCTGTGTTGAATGTATAAAAATAGGGATCGGAAGAAACATATATTCAAACATCAAAAGTACAGGAGGATCAAATATGGATAAAGCTCGTTTCATGAAACAAATTGTTCTTATCTTCTCAATCGTTCTTCTTGCGTCTTCACTTTTGACAGCCAGTAAAAGTGAAGCATTCACCGGCCAAGTCATCCAGCGCGGGGCAACAGGAGAAGATGTAGTCGAGCTGCAAGCGCGGCTCCAATACAATGGGTTTTACAATGGCAAAATCGATGGCGTCTATGGCTGGGGGACGTACTGGGCCGTTCGCAACTTTCAAAACCAATTTGGCATGAAGAAGGTCGATGGACTTGTAGGTGAGAAAACAAAAAACTTATTAGTTCAAAAGACGAAATACTACAAAGAGTTTGTTCAAAAACAGCTGCAGCAAGGGAACCAGTTTACCCATTATGGCGGAAAGCCTCTTGATCAGCAAACAAAGGCTCCTGCGCAAAAAAGCTCGCAAAAAAAGACAGCCCAAGGTACAAAAGAAAATCAAAAAAGTCAAAGTGGATCATCTGGGAAGTCCGGCAATCAGTCAGGCAGCCAGCAGGGAAATCAAACACCAAAACAAACAGCAGCCAACATGCCTGGTGGATTTTCTAGTAATGACATTCAGCTCTTGTCGCAAGCTGTTTACAGTGAAGCAAGAGGTGAGCCGTATGAAGGACAGGTGGCCATCGCGTCCGTTATCTTAAACCGCTTGAACAATCCGACCTTTCCAAATACGATCGCAGGAGTCATTTTTGAACCGCTTGCGTTTACTGCTGTAGCAGATGGGCAATTTTATATGACGCCAGATGAAACGGCAAAAAAAGCTGTATTTGATGCAATCAATGGCTGGGATCCATCTGAGAGCGCCATCTATTACTTTAATCCTGATACAGCAACAAGTCCATGGATTTGGGGAAGACCACAAATTAAACGAATCGGGAAACATATATTCTGCGAATAAAAAGGGGTGTAAAAATGATCAGAGGAATATTGATTGCTATTTTAGGAATTGCTGTCATCTCAACAGGTTACTGGGGCTATAAAGAACATCAAGAAAAAGACGCCGTCCTGCTTCATGCTGAGAACAACTACCAAAGAGCCTTCCACGATTTAACGTATCAGGTGGATCAGCTGCATGACAAACTGGGCGCAACACTTGCGATGAACAGCCAAACATCCATCTCACCAGCACTTGCAGATGTATGGAGAATGTCATCAGAAGCGCATAACAATGTCAGCCAGCTCCCGCTTACATTGATGCCTTTTAATAAAACGGAAGAATTTCTGGCGAATGTCGGAGACTTTAGCTACAAATCATCAGTCAAATCTTTATCAGATGAACCATTAAATAAAGATACACACAAAACCATTACAGCTCTATATAATCAAGCGTCAGATATCCAAAACGAACTTAGACAAGTGCAGCACCTCGTACTTAATAAAAACTTAAAATGGATGGATGTTGAAATGGCGCTCGCTGACGGCGATCGAAAGAACGACAACACCATCATTGACGGGCTGAAAACAGTCGAGAGAAATGCAGATGCATTTGCAGATGTCGATCTTGGGCCTACAAATGTGTCCACAGAAAAAGAAACACAAGGATACAATCATTTAAAAGGCGATAAGATTTCAAAAAAAGAAGCGATCCGCATTGCACAGCAATTCACACCTGACCATAATCAACATTTTAAAGTGAGAAAAAGCGGCAGCAAAACCAATCGCGACGTGTACAGCTTATCGATGTCTGATCCAGACAGCCATGCAAACTTTTATTTAGACTTAACTGAAAAAGGAGGACACCCAGTTTACCTTCTTCAGAATCGTGACGTGAAAAAACAGAAAATCAGTTTAAATGATGCATCAGAAAAAGCACTCAGCTTTTTAAAGAAGCAAGGGTTTGATACAGAATCGTTCCATATAGATGAAAGTGCACAATTTGATAATATCGGTGTATTTACCTATGTTCCTCTTCAGAAAAATGTTCTGCTTTATCCAGATAGCATACGCATGAAAGTCGCATTGGACGATGGTGAGGTTGTTGGGTTTTCAGCGAAGGATTATTTAACGAATCATAAAACACGTGACATTAAATCACCTAAAATCTCGCAAAAAGAAGCGAAGAAAACATTAAATCAGCATGTAAAGATCGAAGATACTCATTTAGCGATTGTGCAAAATGATATGTCAGAGGAAGTTCTGTGCTATGAGTTCCTCGGAACGATAAAAAACGATACGTATCGCATGTTCATTAATGCAGATACTGGAAAAGAAGAACGAGTAGATAAACTAAAAAACGCAGAACCTATATATAAAGACCTATAGAAAAGGAAACAAGGAAAAGGCTAATAAGTCTTTTCCTTTTGTTTTAGACATGGTTTAATATAGGAGAGGATACGATTTCACAGATGAAAAGAGTGATGAGGAATGTTACAAATAGGGGATGCAATCACAATTGAATATGTCAATGAGAACAAAGAAGTGAAAACAGCAAAATCGAAGGTTTTGGAAAATAATAACGATGATATTTGCATTAATTATCCAGCTGATAAAGAAACGGGACGCACTATCTACTTAAACCAGCAAACAGAAATCACCGTCTTCTTTTTTGACGAAAACCAAATTCCATACAAATGTACAAGCGAAGTCATCGGAAAAAGAAAAGAAGATATCCCGATGATTGTTATTTCCATTCCGCCAAAAGAAAAAATGATTCGGCTTCAGCGAAGAGAATATCTGAGAGTGGATACGATGGTCAAAGCCACCATTATGCAAACGGATGAAGAGGCCTTTGAAACGTTTATTGTGAATATGAGCGCTGGCGGCGTAGCAATTTCTGTTCCTAAGGGCGTGTCATTGAAAGAATATGGAGAAGTGGTCACAGAGTTTGAACTTCCCCTAAAAGAGCCCGTGAAAATAAAAGCGGTTGCAGAGATGAATCGAGTATATCAAGATGAACAGTCTGGCAAAACAAGAGCGATCATGGAGTTTTCAGAGATCACAAATGATCACCAGCAGCACATCATGAAATACTGCTTCCAGCAGCAGCTTTTAACACGTGTGAAAAAAGCATAAGAATAAAGGGTGTAAAAAGCTTCCATACTAGAGAGGAAAGAATCTAGCGTGGAGGCTTTTTGTATGAAGACAACGGAAAGATGGTTATTGAAAGTGGTGCTCATTCAGCTTGTTTTATTGCTAACTGTTCAGATTACACTTCATTTGACGAAAGGAGAGCTTTTTTTGTCAAAAGTCGTGCAGTATGAGGGTGTGAATAACATGAGTATTGAAGAATGGATTGAAACGTTTAAGCAGAAGGATTGATAGAAAATTCCCCCGTTTGAGCGGGATCGTGTTACAATTCATAAGGGAGATTCAATCAAGGAGAGGTATTATGAAAAAGAAATTATCTATTGCAATTGACGGTCCTGCAGCAGCAGGCAAAAGCACTGTGGCAAAAATTGTCGCAGCCAAAAAATCATATATTTATATTGATACAGGTGCTATGTACCGCGCGATTACACTTGCGGCACTCAATCAAGGTGTAGACCTTGAAGACGAACAGGCACTTGATTCATTACTGAAAAAAACGGTCATTGAACTAGTAACAACAGACGAGGGTCAAAAAGTCCATCTAAACAATACGGATGTCACAGAGGATATTCGCACAGACCGCGTAAGCAACCAGGTATCGGTTGTTGCAAAGCACAGAGCTGTTCGGGAAGAAATGGTCCGCAGGCAGCAAGAGCTTGGCAAACGAGGCGGCGTCGTTATGGACGGAAGAGACATAGGCACTCATGTACTTCCAGATGCTGAAGTGAAAATTTTCTTGCTTGCATCAGTAGAAGAAAGAGCAAAACGCCGCTTTGAAGAGAATCAGAAAAAAGGCTACGATGTCAATTACGATCAGCTGATCGAAGAGATTGCAAGACGCGATAAGCTTGATTCTGAGCGCGAAGTTTCACCTTTGAAGAAAGCGGATGACGCCATTGAAATTGACACCACTTCCCTTTCTATTCAAGAGGTGGCAGGGAAAATTTTAGATGCAGCAGACCGCGTGGAGAAACAGTAAGAAATTTTAGAAAACTTTTATAAGTTAGAGGTTTATCTCTTGACAAACAAGGTCTTTTATTAGAAGTTTATACTAATACTATTTTTATTGATCATTCAAGCAATTATATTGATTTGAATGTTTCTATAATACATATTCGGCTGGCAATCATCATGCTTAAGACACATATTCGCCCAGTCGTTTTAACTAAGCTGTGTAGGTTTGGACCAAGGAGGTTATCGAAATGACAGAGGAAATGAATCAAATCGATGTTCAGGTACCAGAGGTTGGAGATGTAGTGAAAGGAATTGTTTCTAAAGTTGAGGACAAGCATGTTAATGTAGATATCGTCAATGTGAAACAACCTGGTATCATCCCAATCAGTGAATTATCAAGTCTTCACGTTGAAAAAGCATCAGATGTCGTGAAAGATGGCGACGAATTAGAGCTTAAAGTAACAAAGGTCGAAGACGATGCTTTGATTTTATCTAAACGTGCTGTTGATGCAGACCGCGCTTGGGAAGACCTAGAGAAAAAGTTTGAAACAAAAGAAGTATTTGAAGCTGAAGTAAAAGACGTTGTAAAAGGTGGCCTTGTCGTTGACATTGGTGTGCGCGGATTTATTCCTGCATCTCTTGTAGAAGCACACTATGTAGAAGACTTCACAGATTACAAAGGGAAAACACTCTCACTTGTCGTGGTAGAACTTGACCGCGAAAAAAATCGCGTAATTCTCTCGCACCGTGCAGTCGTTGAGCAAGAGCAATTAGACAAAAAGCAAGACTTCCTGCAAAAGCTTGAAGTAGGCAGTGTGATTGATGGTAAAGTGCAGCGGCTTACTGATTTTGGTGCATTTGTTGACATTGGCGGCATTGACGGATTAGTTCACATTTCTCAACTATCCCATGCGCATGTAGAAAAGCCATCTGACGTAGTAGAAGAAGGACAGGAAGTCAAGGTCAAAGTACTTGCTGTTGATCGTGATAACGAACGTATCTCACTATCTATTAAAGAAACATTACCAGGACCTTGGAGCCAAATTGGTGAAAAGGTAAAACAAGGTGATGTGCTTGAAGGAACCGTTCAACGTCTTGTGAGCTTTGGTGCATTTGTTGAAATTCTGCCAGGTGTAGAAGGACTTGTGCATATTTCCCAAATCTCTCATAAACATATCGGCACGCCGCAAGAAGTCCTTGAAGAAGGGCAGACTGTGAAAGTGAAAGTGCTTGATGTGAATGAAGACGAAGAGCGCATTTCACTAAGCATCCGTGATTTAGAAGAAAATCCTGAAAAACAAATCGAAGAGGATTATCGTCAATATCAGGCGAAAGAAGAAAACACAAGCGGATTCCAGCTTGGTGACCTGATCGGCGATAAACTCAATAAACTAAAATAATTTGGTGATCAAAATTGACGCGAGCAGAAAGAAAGAAGCAGCATATTGAGCATGCGTTGTCCACTGGCCAGCATGCAGCAACAGGTTTAGATGATGTTTCCTTCGTTCACGCCAGTTTACCAGATCTTGCGACATCACAAATTGATACACAAACGACAATTGGCGGACTGACTTTCGGTTCGCCAATTTTTATCAATGCAATGACTGGCGGAGGCGGAGAATCCACCTATGAGATCAACCGCTCTTTATCGATCGCAGCGAAGGAGACCAATATCCCAGTAGCAGTTGGATCACAAATGGCTGCACTGAAAGATAAAGAAGAAAGAAGAACATATGAAGTCGTTCGTAAAGTCAATCCGGATGGAATTGTATTTGCGAATTTAGGCAGTGAAGCGACAATGAAGCAAGCTCAAGAAGCAGTCAACATGCTCGAGGCAAATATGCTCCAAATTCATCTGAATGTCATCCAAGAGATTGTCATGCCTGAAGGCGATCGCGATTTCAGAGGGGCGCTTGAGCGGATTGCAGCGATCGTTGAATCTGTTGGTGTGCCTGTTGTTGTAAAAGAAGTCGGGTTTGGCATGAGCAAGGAGACGGCAGGAAAGTTGTTCCATGCTGGGGTTGCAGCCGTTGATGTAGGCGGATTTGGTGGAACGAACTTCTCCAAGATTGAAAATCTCCGACGCCAAAAAGCACTTCGTTATTTTGATCAATGGGGAATTCCAACTGCAGCGAGTCTTGCTGAAGTACATACAGCCTTTCAGAATCAAACGATTTTAGCCTCCGGAGGTATTCAAGATGCTCTTGATGTAACCAAATCAATGGCTCTTGGCGCATCTGCTGCTGGTCTAGCTGGATTTTTCTTGAAATCATTGACCAGTGGAGGAGAAAGCGGCCTCATCGCAAATATCATGGAACTTCAAGAAGATATCAAGATGATGATGACAGTGCTTGGCGTGAAGACGATTGAAGAACTGAGACAGGCTCAAGTTGTGATCTCAGGGGAAACAAGTCATTGGCTCAAAGAAAGAGGCGTTGACACAACGTACTATAGTCAGAGAGGCATGTGATATCACATGCCTCAGCGCGTAGACAAACCCTCGCATTCGGTGTCAGTCCTGCGTGCCGGTGCTCGCGAATGCCAAATTCGTTCCGCCCCGGTACTCGCCCTTCCTAGGGCTGCAAAGGTTTTCTATCACGCTGAAAAGAAGACAAAGATCCAAAATAAAGAACATTTTAGCCCTTTGTCAATAAAAAAGGCATGTGATTATCACATGCCTTTTTTTATTGATTTCTTTTTCGAGCGCTTTCTGGACCTTCTAATGCTGTTGCACCTTTATGATGAATGGATTGATCGCGGTCAGATTCCACTCTTTTTGACGCCTTTAAACGTTTTTCCTGTCTATCTTTTCCCATCATGTATCCCTCCTCAGGTTATTAGGGTGTCACCACTTGTTTATTTCATACAGAGCCGGTAACGATCCGTATGTTTAAAAATTGGAGATTTTCCCATAATGTAATTGAGGTGATGAGGCGTTGGAGGCGTTGTACTATAATTGGTCTATATGGTTCGTTTGGATTATGGTGACATTTATCATGGAAAAAAGTTTGTGGCGCAGCGTGCTGGGCATCTGTGTACTTGTCCATATTATATTCAGTCATATCATGATATCCGTTTTAGATATGAGCATCAATGCGGGATTCTTGATGACTTTTTTATATGCATGTGCTGCTTTCGTCATATATAGGCCTAGTTACCGAATGATGAGAATCATGCAATTGGGCTCGATGGTGAGCGCGTATGCCTTTTTTATGATGTTTGCATTATATGACCCTGTTTGGTTCACGATAATAAAGGTGGATTGGGTCGTATTTGCCCTGCTGATCTTAATGTGTATGACATATGGACAGCCGTTAACGGAAAGAATCACCTTATGGATGATGTCAGTATGTCTCGGCGAAGCCCTTTATGCGCTGACGATTCACCGCCTCACATCATCAATTGTCCTAGGGGATCTCTCTTTTCTTTCCTTCGTTGTACAAGGAGCGGTCTTCCTATTAGGTGTCGATCAGCTTGAAAAGCTCTTAAACGCCCGTTCATCAAGAAAATCAGTAAAAGGGGCTGCAAAATCAACATGACAGATTATACGTTTCCTGTGATTATTGGTGTCATCTTTGGGATGGCGGCCAGACTTTACATGTTAAGAACGGATTACCGGCAATACCCGACGTATATTCATGGACAAGTGATTCACATTGCACTTGGTTTTATTGCGTCAGGATTAGGTGCGATCATTATGCCTGCACTAATTCAGGAGGAATTTACAGCGATTACCTTTCTCACTTTGGCAGCCACACAATTTCGAGATGTCCGAAATATGGAAAGGAATACGTTAACCCAAATGGATTCGTATGAGCTTGTCTCACGAGGCAGTACATATATAGAAGGCATTGCCATTGCCTTTGAAAGTCGAAATTATATTGCCATTCTCACTGCACTTATTACAACGACAGCCTGTATTTTCTTCTCGCTTGTTGTTGGAACAGTAGTCGGTATTCTTTGTTTTTTCATGGCAAAGCTATTAATGTCAGGCAGTCAATTAAAGGATATCGTCAGCATTCAAAAAGGGGAACTTCGCTTTGATGGGGCAGGGCTTTATGTGAATGATATATACATTATGAATATCGGGCTGCCTGAAAAGCAAAAACTCATTTTAGAGCATGGGATGGGCTTTATTTTGACGCCGAAAAATTTCAACTCTGCTACAACGATTGCCAACCTTGGACAGCGGCAAGCCATTTTATTTGATTTATCGAACGTGCTTGGCGTGTACCGCGATTCTGGTGAACCATCGCTCTGTCCGCTCGCAAAACGTGATTTGAATACCGGTACACTTGGTGTGTTCATTTTACCGCAATGGCAGCGTGAAGATTTGGCTGTCCGTGTATTAGAAGAGGTGCCTATTTTAGAAAATGCCATAAGAATGCCGACAGATTTCATTAAAAAGAAAGTGAGGTAATAGGGCATGGCGAACACCATTGAACAATTTATATTGGCTGTGGCAACAACTAATAAAGAGCGGGTCATTGGCGGAACAGCGGTTTTTTTCTGTGAAAATAAAGAAGAGCTCGACATGTATGCCATGAATTTAGAGGCCATTTTAGATGGAATTGCACACGGCATTGGAGAAGATCTTTACTTGATTGTCAAACATTTTTAAGTTATTCATTGTGGTCTGATTAAAAATTGATATAATATATAAGTTGAACCCTTCATGTTTGAAGGGTTTATTTCATAAATCTGAATGAAAATTATAAATCCCGGTTGAAACATGATGATGAACATATTGAATCGCGGCTGGATTGAAAGGAAGGGTACTATGGGTAAACCTGTCGTAGCCATTGTTGGAAGGCCCAACGTTGGAAAATCTACAATTTTTAATCGAATCGCAGGCGAAAGAATATCGATTGTAGAAGACACACCTGGTGTAACAAGAGATCGAATCTATAGCTCTGCTGAATGGTTAAATTATGACTTTAATTTAATAGATACTGGTGGAATTGATATTGGAGATGAGCCATTCTTGGCGCAAATTCGCCATCAGGCAGAAATCGCAATGGATGAAGCGGATGTCATTATCTTTATGGTGAATGGTCGAGATGGCGTGACATCTGCGGATGAAGAAGTCGCAAAAATTTTATATCGTACGAAAAAGCCAGTTGTACTTGCTGTCAATAAACTGGACAACCCTGAAATGAGAAGCGATGTGTATGACTTTTATGCACTCGGATTTGGCGAGCCGTTTCCGATTTCTGGAACGCACGGATTAGGTCTTGGTGATCTGCTTGATGCAGTGGCAGAACACTTTAAGAACTTACCGGATACGCAATATGCTGAAGAAGTTGTTCAGTTTTGCTTAATTGGCCGCCCGAATGTAGGGAAATCTTCTTTAGTGAATGCGATGCTCGGAGAAGACCGCGTCATTGTCAGCAACATTGCTGGTACAACAAGAGATGCTGTCGATACGATGTTTACGTACAATCAGCGTGACTTTGTCATTGTCGATACAGCAGGTATGAGGAAAAAAGGGAAAGTATATGAAACAACAGAGAAATACAGTGTACTTCGTGCATTAAAAGCCATTGACCGCTCTGATGTTGTCGCTGTTGTACTTGACGGCGAGGAAGGCATTATTGAGCAGGATAAACGAATTGCGGGCTATGCACACGAAGCTGGTAAAGCTGTTGTCATCATTGTGAACAAATGGGATGCTGTTGAAAAAGATGAGCGCACGATGAAGGAATTTGAGCAAAACATCCGCGAACATTTTCAATTCCTTGATTATGCACCTGTCTTGTTTATGTCAGCTCTTACGAAAAAGAGAATTCATACATTAATGCCGTCCATTATCACAGCAAGCGAAAACCATGCAATGCGCGTTCAAACCAATATTTTAAATGATATCATCATGGATGCGGTGGCGATGAATCCAACGCCGACCCATAACGGACAGCGCCTAAAGATTTACTATGCAACACAGGTGGCCATTAAGCCTCCGTCCTTCGTTGTGTTTGTCAACGATCCAGAGCTTATGCACTTTTCTTATGAGCGTTTCCTAGAAAACCGCATTCGAGATGCATTTGGTTTTGAAGGAACACCAATTAAAATATTTGCGAGAGCGAGAAAATAAAAAGGGTGAGCAGGATGAAGAAAATTTCAGTACTTGGAGCAGGCAGCTGGGGAACAGCACTTGCGCTTGTATTAGCTGATAATCATCATGATGTACACATGTGGGGACATAGACAAGAGCTCATTGATCAAATCAATGAGAAACATGAAAATCATGATTACTTGCCAAATGTCGAACTGCCAGCGTCTATTCAGGCGACAACCGATATGAAGCAGGCTTTAGAGGGGACAGAGGC
Organism: Bacillus safensis FO-36b; assembly: GCF_000691165.1. Lineage (GTDB taxonomy): Bacteria > Bacillota > Bacilli > Bacillales > Bacillaceae > Bacillus > Bacillus safensis. The sequence continues at coordinate 661,495 of NZ_ASJD01000001.1, forward strand.
GGTTATTGTCGCTGTGCCAACAAAGGCCATTCGTGAGGTATTGAAGCAGGCAAATGAGCTGATCTCATCGAAGGTGCCATTTGTCCATGTCAGTAAGGGAATTGAACCAGATACACTTCTTAGAATTTCTCAAATGATTGAACAAGAAGTCCCATCTGAGAAAAGAGAGGCTGTCGTTGTCCTATCAGGACCGAGTCATGCAGAAGAAGTAGGTCTGCGTCATCCGACAACTGTCACTGTCTCGTCAGAAAACATTGAAGCAGCTCAATTTGTTCAAGATTTGTTCATGAACAATCATTTTAGAGTGTACACAAACCCTGATGTGATTGGGGTGGAAATTGGCGGCGCATTGAAAAATATCATTGCTCTTGCGGCTGGTATCACAGACGGACTTGGATATGGTGACAATGCAAAAGCGGCGCTTATCACTAGAGGACTCGCTGAAATCGCACGTCTTGGCACAAAAATGGGAGGGAATCCCCTTACATTTGCCGGATTAACAGGCGTTGGTGATTTGATCGTGACATGTACAAGTGTTCATTCGCGTAACTGGCGCTGCGGGAATTTACTCGGTAAAGGATACAAGCTCGAAGAAGTGCTTGAAAAAATGGGCATGGTTGTCGAAGGCGTCCGCACAACAAAAGGCGCTTATCAGCTCTCCAAAGAATACAAGGTCAGCATGCCGATTACAGAGGCTCTTTACGGCGTCCTGTTTGAAGGGAAAAAGGTTGACGATGCTGTAGAATCATTGATGGCACGTGTGAAAACACATGAGATGGAAGACCTTGTGAACATGTTTGAAAACCAAACAAAATAAAAGGAAAGACTGAACTTAGGCATGTAGAGGATGCAAGAAGGGGAAGACTTGCATAACATAGCAATGAAGTTTGAATAGAGCTTTGCCTCTACAGAATGAGGAAAATAGTCGATCCAATGACTGAAGCAGAGTCCCCCTCTTTGCTTCAGTTTTTTTATGCGCTTTTTTCTGAATGATTGGAAAAATGATTGATATTTACCTTATTTTTGGTTTAAAATGAAATATAAACGCTTACAATTCGTTCGTTTTGAAGGGGGACAGGCACGATGAGTTTTGCTTTAATCAAGATGTGGTTTGCGCTTGGTTCAATGGGGCTCATGTTTTTAGCCGTAGTAACCATTTATTTCAGCAGGTTTAAGCTGAAAAGCAAATTTCTTAAAATAACGGCCTCGACCGTTGCGTACAGCTTGATGCTGATATCAGGTATCATTGTGTTTTTAGTTGTCTTTAGCGGACCGGTCAATGAATAAAGAAAAAGGAAGAATGTGATGATCAAAGCAAAAGTCAGTGTCATGCTGTTAGCACTTATTTTATTAACAGGATGTCTGTATCCAGAAAATCGCAAAGCTGAGAACCGGGTGCCATACGAAGAGCAGCTGCAAAGTGTACAGACAGCGATTGAGGAATTTCAAAAAGCAACAAATGGTCTTCTGCCTATAGAAACGAAAGAAGCAGACACGCCGGTTTATCAGAAATATGTCATCGACTTTAAGCGCTTGTCACCAAGATATTTACACGATGTACCGTCTACATCTTATGAAGGCGGGGGCGAATATATTTATGTCCTCACAGACGTCGAAAAGAAACCCACTGTGAAACTGCTTGATGTCAAAATGACGCAGACCATCAATGAATTACGGCTTAGAATCAAGGTGTATCAAGATGAACATACATATCCGCCATACGGCAAAGTCGTATCAGCCAATTTATATACGTTAAATGAAAAAAAACTAGGATTAAAATCGCCGCCTGCGGTGATAAGTCCTGTGACAGGGAATTCCCTCCCATTACTGATTTCATCAAACGGTGACATCTATGTGGACTACCGCAGTGATTTTGCTCATATTTTGAAGAATGCGAAGCAAAAGCTGAAACCAGGTGAAAACATTCAAGATGTATATTGGCAGGAAACCCCGTTTGTACCCGCGTTTTCTGTCCCATATACCATCAACAAAAAAGGTGAGCCTGCCTTTTTAGAAAAAAAGACGTCATAAACAAGAATGAACCTTTTTCCTCTGCATATAAATGAGGAGAAAGGTTTTTTTATGGCTAAACATACTCTCAAAACAAAAAGGTGTCATATTCAAATAGGACAACGTCATACACATATATTGTCCAGACACCTTTCAAGCACAGTTTGATTGAAGAATAGAGTATTTCATTTGAAAACGAGGATAGCAAGTCCGGGAGGGGATCACTTGGAAAAAGTCGATATTTTCAAGGATATCGCTGAACGAACAGGAGGCGATATATATTTAGGAGTCGTTGGCGCTGTTCGTACAGGGAAATCTACGTTTATTAAAAAGTTTATGGAGCTCGTGGTGCTCCCGAATATCAATAATGAGGCAGATCGTGCAAGAGCACAGGATGAATTGCCGCAAAGCGCAGCAGGAAAAACCATTATGACCACAGAGCCTAAATTTGTACCGAATCAAGCCGCATCAATTCACGTGAGTGACGGTCTTGATGTCAACATCAGGCTTGTCGATTGTGTGGGATACACTGTCCCTGGTGCGCGCGGGTATGAAGATGAAAATGGCCCAAGAATGATCAATACGCCGTGGTATGAAGAGCCAATTCCGTTTCATGAAGCAGCGGAAATTGGTACACGCAAGGTCATTCAAGAGCATTCAACAATAGGTGTAGTGATTACAACAGATGGTTCCATTGGAGAAATTCCAAGACATGATTATATTGAATCTGAAGAACGTGTGATTGATGAACTCAAAGAGGTTGGAAAGCCGTTTATTATGGTCATCAACTCTGTGAGGCCATATCATCCTGAAACAGAAGCGCTCCGGCAGGAACTTAGCCAAAAGTATGATATTCCAGTACTCGCCATGAGCGTAGAGAGTATGAGAGAGCAAGACGTACTCAGCGTTCTTCGTGAAGCATTATATGAATTCCCAGTCCTAGAGGTGAATGTGAACCTGCCAAGCTGGGTGATGGTGCTAAAAGAAGATCACTGGCTGAGAGAAAGCTATCAGGATTCAGTAAAGGAAACTGTAAAGGATATTAAAAGATTAAGAGATGTCGACCGTGTCGTTGGTCAATTCAGTGAATTTGATTTTATCGAAAGAGCGGGTTTAGCAGGAATTGAAATGGGTCAGGGGATTGCAGAGATTGACCTGTATGCGCCAGATGATCTATATGATCATATTTTAAAAGAAGTGGTTGGTGTAGAAATTAGAGGAAAAGACCATCTTCTAGAGCTGATGCAAGATTTTGCTCATGCTAAGACAGAATATGATCAAGTATCAGACGCATTGAAAATGGTGAAGCAGACTGGTTACGGGATTGCAGCGCCAGCGTTGTCCGATATGAGTTTAGATGAGCCAGAAATCATTAGGCAGGGATCAAGATTCGGTGTGAGATTAAAAGCGGTCGCTCCATCTATTCATATGATCAAAGTAGATGTAGAGAGTGAATTTGCACCGATTATCGGAACAGAAAAACAAAGTGAAGAGCTCGTCCGCTACTTAATGCAAGATTTTGAAGATGATCCGCTTTCGATTTGGAATTCAGATATATTTGGCCGCTCCCTCAGCTCCCTTGTCAGAGAAGGCATTCAAGCGAAGCTGTCTCTTATGCCGGAAAACGCAAGATATAAGCTGAAGGAAACGCTTGAAAGAATCATTAACGAAGGATCAGGCGGTTTGATCGCGATTATTTTATAGCAAGTGAGACCTCTCATTGATGGGGTCTTTTTTTTGCGTGTAGAATGAGTCATAAAAAGACAATTGTATAAAGATTAGTCAGATTCAGGCTGAAATTAGGAATATTCGTTCGCAAAAGTGCCCTTAATCCTTGACGAATAAGGATTCTTCCCTTTAAAATGCTTGATATGGTATTTCATATGTGTTAATCTACTTACAGAAAATCTTCACTTTGTTGGACAAACATTCCTTCAAAGAGATGTTTTCTAATGAAAAGCCATGTATAACGCTTTCTAGACGCTCTTTTTTCTGAAAAAGGGTATAGAAAGAAGATGAATTGTGAAGAAATGATAACAATCTACTGAATGCATATTTTTGGGAGGAGGTGAAAGGCATGAACAAGACAGAACTTATTAACGCGGTTGCTGAAGCAAGCGAGTTATCTAAAAAAGACGCGACAAAAGCAGTTGATTCTGTTTTTGATACAATTTTAGATGCACTTAAAAATGGTGACAAAATCCAACTTATTGGTTTTGGTAACTTTGAAGTACGTGAGCGTTCAGCTCGTAAAGGACGTAACCCACAAACTGGTGCAGAGATCGAAATCCCTGCAAGCAAAGTACCTGCTTTCAAACCAGGTAAAGCACTTAAAGACGCGGTGGCAGGTAAATAATCGTTATGTGTAATGATCCTGTTGAAGGAGTTATACATATACAGTTTCACACTGGTCTAGAAAAGCCCCTTTCATAAGGGGCTTTTCCTTTTGAATCAAAAGGTTCGTTTAGAACGCTCTCCTTTGCTTTTAGGATCTGAAGTGTGCTAGAATCTGAATGAAATGTAATCGCCTTTGGAGGATATAATACATGAGTGAAATAAATAAAGAATTAATCGAACACGCAGTACGCGATATATTAAAAGCAATCGGAGAAGATCCGGATCGTGAAGGACTTCTTGATACCCCAAAACGAGTTGCAAAAATGTATGAAGAAGTGTTCTCGGGATTAAATGAAGATCCAAAAGAACATTTTAAAACCATTTTTGGCGAAGACCACGAAGAACTCGTCCTTGTAAAAGATATTGCTTTCCATTCAATGTGTGAACACCACCTTGTGCCTTTCTACGGGAAAGCCCATGTCGCTTATATTCCGCGCGGAGGAAAAGTAACGGGACTTAGTAAGCTGGCAAGAGCTGTAGAAGCCGTGGCAAAACGCCCGCAGCTTCAGGAACGCATTACATCAACGATTGCAGATAGTATGGTGGAAACACTTAATCCGCATGGCGTGATGATTGTCGTTGAAGCAGAGCATATGTGTATGACGATGCGCGGAGTGAAAAAGCCAGGCGCTAAAACAGTGACCTCAGCCGTCCGCGGCACATTTGCAAATGATGCAGCCGCAAGAGCAGAAGTGCTTTCCTTTATTAAAAACGACTAATTCAATAGATGGAAGGTGAACAAAATGAGTGAAAATAAAGCATCTGATTTTGTGGTGATTAAAGCCATTGATAATGGTGTAAACGTCATCGGCCTAACAAGAGGCTCTGATACAAGATTTCACCATTCCGAGAAACTCGATAAAGGTGAAGTGATCATTGCACAATTTACTGAGCATACGTCAGCGATCAAAGTAAGAGGCGATGCTGTCATTCAAACAAGCTTCGGCGAAATTCAAAGCGAAGCAAAGAAATAAAGAACTTGTAGCACTTGATAGCATAAAAGTGAGAGCTGATATGGTATAATAAATCTCTATACAATGTGCAGGTCTACATATGAAACTGTAATTTTTGGGACAAGGGTGATATCTTTGCAAGACATCTACGGAATTTTATCTAATCTAAATATAAAATTAAATAAAAAGCTTTCTCATCCTTATTTGGCGAAGCATTTACGCGCACCACTCATCGATGAAGATAAGCTCCTTCTTTTTCATGCAATGTTTGAAGAAGCTCAAATTGATGCAGAGAAAAAAGAAAATTATATTTTAACGGCGATGCTTGTGCAAATTGCCCTTGATACCCATGACGAAGTCACAACTGCTGCAGCCATCAAGCAAGACGAATTCAAAAATCGTCAGCTGACCATCCTGGCAGGAGACTATTTCAGCGGTCTCTATTACTCTCTTCTCTCTGACATGAAAGACATTTATATGATCCGCACGCTCGCTACGGCGATCAAAGAGATCAATGAACATAAAATTAGACTGTATGACCGGTCCATTCAAGATGCAGCGCACTTTTACAAAAGTGTAGCTACAGTTGAATCTGCGCTTTTCCAAAGGATTTCTGAGCACTTTCAATTAACGCATTGGAATGAGATTGCAAGTCGTTTTCTTGTTTATAAACGCTTCATGAAACAAGCAGAAAATGACAAACATTTAAAACTTTTTTTGAACGATCGTTATACGGACGCCTATTCATGTTTTGACAATTTTGAGAATGAAGGCTATGAAAAGGCCAAACGACCGATCAAGGAGCATCTTGTGTCATCTCCGGTCGTTCAAAAAGAGCTATTAAATCGCTTGGATCATATAAAAAATGAGCCTGCGTACCATCAGAAAGTGGAAGAAGGGTAAGTCATGCAGCAATCAAAAGAACAGCGAGTACACGGTGTATTTGAAAAAATTTATAAAAACTACGATCAAATGAACTCTGTCATCAGCTTTAAACAGCATAAGAAATGGCGCGATAAAACAATGAAGCTCATGAATGTGCAAAAAGGCTCTAAAGCATTAGATGTATGCTGCGGGACAGCCGATTGGACAATTGCGCTTGCAGATGCTGTTGGAGAAAAAGGCGAGGTCAAAGGCCTTGATTTCAGTAAAAACATGCTGAGTGTTGGAGAAACGAAGGTGAAGACTGGGGGCTACAATCAGATTGAATTGCTTCACGGCAATGCGATGGAGCTTCCTTTTGAAGACAACTCATTTGATTATGTCACCATCGGTTTTGGACTTAGAAACGTTCCTGATTATTTAACGGTGCTAAAGGAAATGACAAGAGTAGTGAAGCCTGGCGGAATGGTTGTCTGTCTTGAGACATCACAGCCTGAGATGATCGGTTTTAAACAGGGCTACTACATCTATTTCAAATACATTATGCCGCTCTTTGGTAAACTGTTTGCCAAAAGTTATCAGGAGTATTCATGGCTTCAAGAATCAGCCAAAACGTTCCCTGGCATGAAAGAGCTGGCGGCTCTGTTCGAGGAGGCCGGGTTGTCTGATGTCTCGTATCATCCATTTACAGGCGGTGTAGCAGCAACACATATCGGAAAGAAGCTTTGAATAAACGATATTTGGGTGAAGATAATGAAACTAAAAGCAATGATCTCTTTTTTAAATCATGATATCGATATAATTGAAAAAGAGCTTGAACAAACCGTTCGCTCTGATTATGCATTGTTAAGTGAAGCAGGTCTTCATTTGCTGCAAGCGGGCGGAAAACGAATCCGCCCCGTTTTTGTTCTCCTTTCAGGCATGTTTGGTGACTATGACATTAATAAAATTAAATATGTTGCCGTTGCCCTCGAGCTGATTCATATGGCATCACTTGTTCACGATGATGTCATTGATGATGCAGAGCTGAGAAGAGGCAAACCAACGATAAAGGCAAAATGGGATAACAGAATTGCCATGTACACAGGGGATTATATGTTTGCGAGATCACTTGAATACATGACAAAAATCAATCACCCAATGGCACATGAAATTTTGTCAAAAATGGTTGTTGAGCTTTGTCTTGGTGAGATAGAGCAAGTGAAAGATAAATATAATATGGATCAAAACCTCCGTACATATTTAAGAAGAATCAAACGAAAAACAGCCTTGCTCATTGCAGGCAGCTGTCAATTAGGCGCCATTGCAGCAGGAACAGATGAAAAAACACATAAAGCCCTCTATTGGTTTGGATACTATGTCGGCATGTCCTATCAAATCATTGATGATGTCCTTGATTTCACATCAACTGAAGAAGAGCTGGGCAAGCCTGTCGGAGGAGACCTTTTACAAGGGAATGTCACACTCCCAGTCTTATATGCACTGAAAAATCCGACACTAGAAGGCCAATTGAAGCTGATCAATAGTGAAACGACGGAGAAGCAGCTGGAGCCTGTCATTGAAAGCCTTAAACAAACAGATGCGATCGACCGCTCGATTCGAGTAAGTGAAATGTATTTGAAAAAAGCTTTTGAACAGCTCGACAAACTTCCTCGAGGACGAGCGAGAACGTCACTTGCCTCCATTGCAAAATATATTGGGAAACGAAAATTCTAATCAACGTGATGTTGATTGGTTTTTTTGTGAAATTTTTTGTCAAAAATTGATTATTATAAAAAAAAATGATACGATCACTTTGTAACAATGTAAGCCTATACATACATAACGACGGGGTGGAAAACGTATATGGACAAAACATTTCTTATGGTCAAACCTGATGGTGTGGAAAGACAATTAATCGGTGACATTGTGTCAAGATTCGAAAAAAAGGGGCTTCAGCTTGTTGGTGCAAAACTAATGAGTATTCCAAAGGAAGTAGCAGAAACACATTACGGAGAGCATAAAGAAAAACCATTTTTCGGGGAATTGGTTGACTTTATTACGTCAGGACCTGTATTTGCAATGGTATGGCAAGGTGAACAGGTAGTAGACGTAACAAGACAGATTATCGGCAAAACAAATCCAAAGGAAGCGCTTCCAGGAACAATAAGAGGAGACTATGGATTGACTGTTGGGAAAAACATTATCCATGGGTCTGACTCACCAGAAAGTGCTGAAAGAGAAATTAACTTATTCTTCAAACAAGAAGAACTCACAAGCTGGGATCAAACCATCTCAAGCTGGATTTATTAAGATTCAAGCCAAGGTGTTCATCAAATGGGCACTTTGGCTTTTTTTATATTGAACTTTCTGCACGAAATTTCGCATGAGAAGATACAAATTTTCGATAAAAACAGCTATACTAGGACAAAGATAGATGAGACAGGAGAGGACATTGATGGATCCATATCAAGTATTTGTTGGAAAATGGAAAAAACTAACCGGGGTTGATCTGAATTTATATAAAGAAGCACAAATGAAACGGAGATTAACATCACTTTATGATAAAAAAGGATATAAAAATTTTGAAGCATTCGCGGCCGCGCTTGAAAAGGACAGAGCATTATTAGATGAGACGATGGACCGCATGACGATAAATGTGTCAGAATTTTACCGAAACTATCAGCGCTGGGAAGTACTTGATCAAAAAATTCTGCCGCTGCTTTCGAAAAATGGCGGCACCTTAAAAATTTGGAGTGCAGCATGTTCGACAGGAGAGGAGCCATATACACTCTCCATGCTGCTGTCAAGCCATCCTCTTGTGAAAGACTTCCAAATTATTGCAACTGATATTGATGATAAAGTTCTGCAGTCAGCTCAAAAAGGCAGATATCATGAACGCTCTCTGCAAGAGGTGCCAGATCATATCAAGCAAAAATATTTCACAAAAGAAGATTCTTCATTTTACACTGTGAAGGATGAGGTTCGAAAGCATATTCAATTTAAGAAGCACAACCTTTTAGCAGATCCATATGAAAAACAGCTTGACCTCATCGTCTGCCGAAATGTACTGATTTACTTTACTGAAGAGGCAAAAGAAGAAATTTACTTAAAAATGAGCAGCAGTTTAAAACAAAATGGCGTATTATTTGTTGGTTCTACAGAGCAAATTTTTCACCCAGAAAAGTTTGGACTGACATCTGCTGATACTTTCTTTTATCAAAAGAAGGGTATGTAGCTGACTTTTTAGTAGCAAGTGTGTTATTATATTTTTACTTAAAAGCGTTAATGCGATGAAGGGAGATTGAGTCATGAGGTACTTAACAGCAGGTGAATCACATGGTCCACAACTGACCACAATTATTGAAGGAGTTCCAGCGGGACTTTACATAGAGCAGGATGACATCAATTATGAATTGGCTAGAAGACAAAAAGGTCATGGCCGCGGAAGAAGAATGCAGATTGAAAAAGACCAGGCGAAAGTGTTAAGTGGTGTTCGCCACGGAAGAACATTAGGTTCCCCAATCGCACTTGTTGTTGAAAACAACGACTGGAAGCACTGGACAAAGGTGATGGGGGCAGAGCCGATCACAGAAGAAGAAGAAAGTGAAATGAAGCGTCAAATCTCTCGTCCAAGACCAGGTCATGCGGATTTAAATGGTGCGATTAAATATGGACACCGTGATATGAGAAACGTTTTAGAGCGCTCATCAGCCCGCGAGACAACTGTTCGCGTAGCAGCGGGCGCAGTTGCCAAACAAATCTTGGCGCATCTAGGGATTAAAGTAGCTGGCCATGTTCTCGAAATTGGCGGAGTGAAAGCAGCTCATACAGCATATGAGTCTATTGAAGATTTGCAGAAGGTAACAGAAGAATCACCTGTTCGCTGCTATGACAGTGAAGCAGGTCAGAAAATGATGGATGCAATTGATGAAGCGAAGAAAAACGGCGATTCAATTGGCGGAATTGTTGAAGTCATCGTTGAAGGGATGCCGGTTGGGGTTGGCAGCTATGTTCATTACGACCGTAAATTGGACAGCAAGCTTGCGGGCGCTGTACTTAGTATCAACGCTTTTAAAGGGGTTGAATTCGGTATTGGCTTCGAGGCAGCCTCTAAAAACGGCAGTGAGGTCCATGATGAAATCATCTGGGATGAAGAAAAGGGCTATACGAGAAAAACAAATCGCCTAGGTGGTCTTGAAGGCGGAATGTCAACCGGTATGCCAATTGTCGTAAGAGGGGTTATGAAACCAATCCCAACGCTTTATAAGCCGCTTCAAAGCGTTGACATTGAAACAAAAGAACCTTTCTCTGCAAGTATTGAACGATCTGACAGCTGTGCTGTTCCTGCTGCAAGTGTTGTTGCAGAAGCAGTCGTTGCATGGGAAATTGCCAATGCAGTTGTGGAGCAGTTTGGCCTTGACCAAATCGACCGCATTAAAGAAAATGTTGAGAAAATGCGCCAGCTTCAGAGGGAATTTTAATGAAAACACTGGAAGTTAAGACGTCTTCAGCCACTTATCCTGTATTTATCGGTGATGGGATTAAACGCAATATCGTCGACTTGATAACTTCCACTGGGCATTCCTATACGAAGCTCTTAATCGTCACAGATGCAGCTGTTGATGCCATTTATGGGGATGAGATGGTTCGCTTACTTCAGCAGAAGTGGCCTGTGAACAAAGTGGTTGTGCCAAGCGGAGAGCAGTCAAAATCCTTTGCCGAATTTGAGCATATTCATACGAAAGCCATTCAATTTCAGCTTGATCGTTCCTCCTGCATCATTGCGCTGGGAGGAGGCGTGATTGGAGATTTGGCTGGCTTTGCTGCTGCCACTTATATGAGAGGCATTGATTTTATCCAAGTGCCGACGACGCTGCTGGCACATGATAGTGCAGTTGGCGGGAAAACAGGGATCAACCATCCGCTCGGTAAAAATTTAATCGGTGCGTTTCATCAGCCGAAAGCTGTGATCTATGATACTAGTATGCTTGAGACCCTCTCTCAAATTGAACGAAGATCAGGCTTTGCAGAAGTCATCAAACATGCACTGATTTCAAGTGAAGAATTTTTATCAGAACTCATGTCCATTCGTTCTTTGACGGATTTATCAAAAAGCGAGCTGGCACATATGCTGTATCAAGGCATTCAAGTCAAAGCGTCAATCGTTCAAGAAGATGAAAAAGAACAAGGTGTGCGTGCATTTTTGAATTTAGGCCATACACTAGGGCATGCCATTGAAGCAGAGTATGGATATGGCGCCATCACGCACGGAGATGCCATTGCAATCGGCATGCAGTTTGCGCTGTATGTGAGCGAAAAGCAGCTGGGGCTCAGCCTTAATCGTTTGGAACTAAAAGAGTGGATGAAAGAGCTCGGTTTCCCGGTCAAAGTCACAAAAGATATTTCCACGAAAACATTTGTTGACCGGATGATTGGTGATAAAAAAGCAAGAGGCGGCAGTGTTCAATTTGTTTTATTAAAACAGGTTGGAGACGTCACCTTACAGTCTTTCACAAAAGATGAGCTGCACTACTGGCTCGAAGAATGGAAACGGGAGGAGGGATGTCTATGATGTTTCGCGGGATACGTGGGGCTACAACTGTGATAGAAGATACAGAAACAGAAGTGTTAAATAAAACGAAACAGCTGCTAGAAGCGATCATTTCAAGAAACCAAGTAGATCCAGAACGTGTCGTGCAGATCTTGATTTCAGCTACACAAGATATTCACTCCGTTTTTCCGGCAAAAGCACTTCGTCAATTTGAAGGATGGACATATGTACCGGTTACTTGTATGCAGGAACTGGACATTGATGGCGGTTTAAAGCAATGTATTCGTGTCTTAATGACTGTCCAGACAGATACAAAGCAGGAAGACATACAGCATGTATACTTGGAAGAAGCTGTGACGCTTCGCCCTGATTTACAGTTGACAAAAAACAAGGAATTATAATACGATATGAACAGCCGAAGTTTACACACAGGTGTAAACGGCATTGCAAGCTTAGAGAAGATGAGAATGAGACTAGGGTAGTTGAGATGAGTAGAGTTGAGCAGAGATACGATACTTCTATTTAATCATACTGCCTAAAAGAGTAACCCTCTTTTAGGCTTATTTTGTATACTCATACAAACCCTCTATATGTCCCCTCATTCTCCTTAATCCCATTTAAGGAGTGTGCTTATGAATTCCCAATCAAACCTGACCCAATTTTTAAAGGATAGTGAGTCCTACAAAACGATCCCAATTGTTGAAACCATTACAGTCGATACGCTCTCACCGATTCAAATTGTTGAAAAGCTCAAACAAGATATTGTGTATTTGCTAGAAAGCAAAGATGAGTCTTCCAGCTGGTCGAGATATTCCTTCATTGGATTGCATCCGTTTTTAACCTTACATGATGACCAAAACAAATACGTTGCACGTGACGCTGCGGGGCAGGAAGTCATGCAAAAGCAAGAGCTGAAAAAACTGCTGGATTGGATGAAAGAGCAATATCAAATCAAAACGCCAGCTATTGATATCCCATTTACAGGCGGGGCTGTTGGGTACTTAAGCTACGATCTAATCCCAAACATTGAACCTTCTGTCAGGCCTCACCGCAGCGCATCGACGACAGAAAATTGCACATTATTTGTCTGCCAAACGATGATTGCTTTTGATCATGAAACAAATCATGTTCATTTTATCCAGTACACCCAGCTAACCGGACATGAAACAGAAGACGAAAAAATACGCGCTTACAAAGAAAATCAAAAACAGCTTGAACAGATGATTCACAAGCTTCATTCAAAGGTTGATATGAAAGAACTGATTTTATCAGGGAATATGAATGAGCCGCCGTCCTTTGAACATGTGACGTCAACCTATGAAAAAGCGCAATTTCTAAAAGATGTTGAAAAAATAAAAGAATACATTCGAGCGGGTGACATTTTTCAAGGCGTACTCTCGCAGCGCTTTGATATCCCTGTGTCAGTGAGTTCCTTTGAATTATACCGCGTGCTTCGGATTGTGAATCCATCTCCTTATATGTATTTTATGAAATTAAAAGATCGTGATTTAGTCGGCAGCTCGCCAGAACGATTAATCCATGCCAAAAACGGGCATTTAGAAATTCATCCTATTGCTGGCACAAGAAAACGAGGAAGAACGATAGAAGAGGATGCTGAGCTAGCAAAAGAGCTGCTTGAAGATGAAAAGGAAAAAGCCGAGCATTACATGTTAGTGGATCTTGCCAGAAACGATGTTGGCCGTGTGGCAGAATACGGCAGTGTATCCGTACCTACCTTTACAAAAGTAGTGAATTTTTCACATGTCATGCACATCATCTCCATTGTGACAGGAAAGCTAAAGCGGGATACACATCCAGTCGATGCGCTCATGTCCGCATTCCCTGCAGGCACATTAACAGGTGCCCCGAAAATAAGAGCGATGCAATTATTAAATGAAATGGAGCCTGAGCCAAGAGAAACGTATGGCGGCTGTATTGCCTATATTGGATTCGACGGCAATATCGACTCCTGTATTACCATTCGTACGATGAGCGTCAAAAATCAGACCGCTTCTATACAAGCAGGCGCCGGCATTGTGGCTGATTCTGTCCCAGAAAATGAATGGGAAGAGACTTGTAACAAGGCAGGAGCACTTTTGAAAGCCATTCAGCTTGCGGAACATATTTTCTCAGAAAAGGAGAGTGTGCAGGATGAATCACCGACTATCAGCTCTTGTTAATGGAGGCTTTCTATCAGAAAATGAAGCAAATAAACTCATGCATGATATGATGAGCGGCTTTTTAACAGATGCTGAAGTCGCTGCTAGTCTCTCGATTTTAGCGCATAGAGGAGAAACCGCTGAAGAAATGACGGGTTTTGTGAAAGCCATGCGGCAAAATGCAGCACCAATGGAACGATCGCTTGATGTTGTTGACACTTGCGGCACAGGAGGCGATGGACTCTCCACCTTTAATATATCAACTGCCGCCGCCATTGTCGCTTCCGCTGCTGGAGCCAAAATCGCCAAACACGGAAATCGATCAGTTTCTTCTAAAAGCGGGAGTGCCGATGTACTTGAGTGTCTTGGGATTCATATTCAATCCACACCAGAAGAAACAAGAAGACAAATACAAGAGAAAAACATGGGATTTTTATTTGCCCCATTGTATCATTCATCTATGAAACAAGTAGCCGCAGTCCGCAAGCAGCTCGGCTTCCGGACGGTATTTAATCTATTAGGCCCGCTTTGCCACCCAATGCAAGCCAAAAAGCAAATCATCGGCGTTTACTCAAAGGAAAAGGCGAAATTAATGGCAAAAGCCCTTGCACCGTTAGAGCCAGAACATGTGCTGTTTGTTTGCGGAGAAGATGGGCTGGATGAATTAACGATTACAGCAAATTCATATGTGATTGAACTCAAAAAAGATGTCATGACAGAATATACACTCAATCCAGAAGACTTTGGGCTGCAAAAAGGATATTTATCAGATATTCAGGTCCAATCACCGGAAGAGAGTGCTAAATTGATTCAGAATATATTGAATCATCAAACAGGAGGGGCGCCGCTTCATATTACAGCCCTGAATGCTGGAGCGGCTTTATATGTCGCAGGAAAGTCAGAAAGCCTCATGGCCGGAACATTAAAAGCGATTGAAACAATTAAAAATGGTGCAGCCAAAGAACAATTGGCTCGTTTAAAACAAAAAACGAAGGAGGAAGAGATCTATGCTTAATCAAATCATTGCTCGCAAAAAAGAACATATCCAAACATTGCAGTTACCAGAGGATGAACACTTTGAAAGACGATCATTTAAAAAAGCACTCATGAATCCTCATCGCTCAATTGGTCTCATTGCGGAGGTGAAAAAGGCGTCTCCTTCCAAAGGAATCATTCAACCGAATTTTGATCCTTTACAAACAGCAAAAGCTTACGAAAAATCAAACGCTGATTGCTTATCTGTTTTAACGGATGAACCGTTCTTTCAAGGAAAAAACGAATACTTATCCCTCATTAAAAAACACGTAGATCGTCCAATTTTAAGAAAAGATTTCATCATTGATTCCATACAGGTAGAAGAGTCAAGACGTATAGGGGCAGATGCCATTTTATTAATTGGAGAAGTTCTTGAGCCGCAAAAGCTGCACGAGCTTTATGCTGAAGCGAAAGAGAAAGGCCTAGATGTCCTTGTCGAAGTACATGCAGCAGATACACTGGAAAATATTTTGAAGTTGTTTACCCCTGAAATCATTGGAGTGAACAACCGGAATTTAAATACATTTACAACAACAGTTGAACAAACAAAAGAGATCGCACCCCTCGTTCCAAACGATGTCTTACTAGTGAGTGAGAGCGGTATTCAAACATTTGATGATCTGACCTTTGTGAAGGAACATGGAGCGGGTGCAGTTCTTGTAGGAGAATCATTAATGAGAGAACAATCACAAGAAAAAGCCGTTCAAACATTGTTTGGAGAATGAACAGGATGAAGCCTTACTTAAAATATTGCGGAGCAGTATCACAAGGCGATGTGGAATGTATTGCGCAATCTCACGCAGATGCCATTGGATTTATTTTTGCTCCAAGTAAAAGACAAGTCCAGCCAGCTCAAGTGAAACAATGGCTCATTCAAACAAAGTGTGAGAAAAAAATTACCGGTGTATTTGTAAATGAAAAGATCGAAAAAGTATGTGACATCACAAAACATATACCTTTAGATATCGTACAGCTTCATGGAGATGAAACGAAGGATGACGCAAAAGAAATCAAACAACAAACAGGGGCTGTCGTTTGGAAAGTGTTTCACCACGAATCCAATATCACAAACACGCTGGAAAAAATGACGGCATTTGCACCTGTTGTCGATGGCTTTCTCATTGATGCGAAAGTAAAAGGGATGAGAGGCGGCTCTGGAACAGCTTTTGCTTGGGAGGCGGTGCCTGCATACGTTAAGCATGCAAAACGGCTTGAGAAAACTTGCATAATTGCAGGCGGTATCACACCAGAAACGGTAGCAGAGCTCCTTGCCTATGGTCCAGAAGCGATCGATCTTTCAAGCGGAATAGAAGAAAACGGGAAGAAAAGCAGCGCTAAGATCGAAGCGCTCGAAGAAAGGATGTTAAATGATGTACGCATATCCAAATGAGATTGGCAGATACGGAGAATTCGGAGGGAAATTTGTCCCGGAAACGCTCATGCAGCCACTTGCAGAAATCGAGCAGGCATTTCGTGAATTAAAAGAGGACCCTGCTTTTCAAGCAGAATATGTATCACTACTTCGAAACTATTCAGGCAGACCAACTGCGCTTACATATGCTGAACAATTATCAGCATACCTCGGCGGCGCAAAGATCTATTTAAAAAGAGAAGATTTAAACCACACGGGTGCTCATAAAATTAACAATGCGCTTGGTCAGGCCCTGCTTGCGAAAAAAATGGGGAAATCAAACATCATCGCGGAAACAGGCGCGGGCCAGCACGGAGTAGCTGCTGCAACGGTGGCCGCAAAGTTCGGGTTATCCTGCACGGTATTTATGGGAAAAGAAGATGTGGAAAGACAATCACTCAATGTCTTTCGGATGAAGCTGCTTGGCGCTGAAGTCATACCTGTCACAAGCGGGAATGGCACACTAAAAGATGCAACCAACGAAGCTATCCGCTATTGGGTTCAGCACTGCAGTGATCATTTTTACATGATTGGCTCCGTTGTAGGCCCTCATCCGTATCCTCAAATCGTCAGTGAGTTCCAGCGGATGATTGGTGATGAAGCAAAAGAGCAGCTGCTTGAAAAAGAAGGAAGGCTTCCTCATAAAGTCATTGCCTGTGTTGGCGGCGGAAGTAATGCCATTGGAATGTACCGGGCATTTTTAGATGAAGAGGTAGATATCATTGGTGTAGAGGCAGCTGGAAAAGGAATCGATACGCCGCTCCATGCTGCAACCATCACGAAAGGAACCAAAGGTGTGATCCACGGGTCTTTGACATACTTAATCCAAGACGAATTTGGCCAAATTATTGAGCCATATTCGATTTCCGCTGGTTTAGATTATCCGGGAATTGGACCAGAGCACGCATATTTACATGCGAGCGGGCGGGTTCAATATGTGAGTGCGACAGATCAAGAAGCACTAGATGCCCTAAAACTGCTGACTGAAAAAGAAGGAATTCTGCCAGCAATTGAAACTGCACATGCGTTAGCCAAGGCGTTTGAGGTAAGCAAGACGATGAATGAAGATGAAATTGTTCTTGTCTGCCTGTCAGGAAGAGGCGATAAGGATGTGCATACATTAATGAACGTGCTTGAAAGTGAGGGAAAAACAAAATGATCACGTTTCAATTAGAGCAAGGCGAAAAATTATTTATCCCATTTATCACAGCGGGAGATCCGTCAGAAGTCATTACGATTGATTTAGCTGTCTCCCTTCAAGCAGCCGGTGCACATGCGATTGAACTCGGTGTTCCTTATTCCGATCCATTAGCAGACGGTCCTGTCATTCAAAGAGCCTCCAAAAGAGCTCTAAATCATGGCATGAATATCGTAAAAGCGATAGAATTAGCAGGGAAGATGAAAAAAAACGGAGTAAAAATTCCTGTAATTCTATTTACGTATTATAATCCTGTGTTACAATTAGACACAGAATACTTTTTCGCTTTACTGCGCAAAAATCATATTTCGGGACTCTTAACACCCGACTTGCCGTTTGAAGAGAGCAGCGAGCTGCAAAAGAACTGTCAAACACATGGCATTTCATATATTTCACTCGTTGCACCAACAAGCAAGGAACGATTAGTAAACATTGTAGAGCAGGCAGAAGGTTTTGTGTATTGTGTTTCATCTCTTGGTGTAACAGGTGTCAGGCAATCCTTTGACGCGTCAATTACAGATTTTATTCAACAAGTGAAACAGCTGAGTCACATACCGGTTGCTGTCGGTTTTGGCATCTCAACAAGAGAGCAGGTAGACTCAATGAATAAACTGAGTGACGGTGTTGTTGTCGGAAGTGCACTTGTGAAAAAAATTGAAGAGCTTCAAGAACAATTGCTGGCAAGTGATACACGTCAAGAGGCTTTAAGAGAATTTGAAACATATGCAAAAACATTTAGTCCCCTCTATTCATTCAAATGAGGTGAAACATTTTGCAAATCAAAGATCAATTAAAACAGCTAAAACCGTATCAACCTGGGAAACCAATTGAAGAGGTCAAAAAAGAATATCAATTAGACAAAATTGTGAAATTGGCTTCAAATGAAAACCCTTTTGGATGTTCTGTACATGCAAGAGAGGCAATACAAGCCGAGCTCGAACATCTAGCGATTTATCCTGATGGATACAGCGCAAGTTTAAGAACGGAGCTTGCTGAGTTTCTTCAAGTAAGTGAAAAACAATTAATTTTCGGGAATGGCTCAGATGAACTTGTGCAAATTATTGCGAGAGCATTCCTTGACCAACATACAAATACCGTCATCCCATCTCCATCGTTTCCGCAATACCGTCACAATGCAGTGATTGAACATGCTGAAATTCGAGAAGTGCCTCTTTTAGAAGGAGGAGCTCACGATCTGAAGGGCATGCTGGATGCGATCGATGAAAACACGAAGGTTGTCTGGGTATGTAATCCAAATAACCCGACAGGAAATCATTTGTCAGAATCTGAGATTGTGGCGTTTTTAGATAAAGTGCCAGCTCACGTGCTTGTTGTACTAGATGAAGCGTATTTTGAATACGTTCGTGCGGAAGATTTTCCAAACAGTTTATCTTTATTACACAATTATCAAAATGTCATTGTACTTCGAACGTTTTCTAAAGCATATGGACTTGCAGCGCTTCGAGTAGGCTACGGAATTGCATCAGAAGAGCTGATTACTGCCATTGAACCAGCGAGAGAGCCGTTTAATACCAGCCGTATCGCTCAGGCAGCTGCTCGTGCAGCGATCAAAGATCAAGATTTCATACAATCATGCAGACAGAAAAACGAAGCAGGTCTCAAGCAATATCAAGATTTTGCTGACCGTTTTGGACTATATATCTATCCATCTCAAACAAACTTTGTGCTGATTGATTTTAAAAGAGATGCCGATGAATTGTTCAATGCATTATTGAAAAAAGGTTACATTGTTCGTTCCGGTAAAGCACTTGGTTTTCCGACTTCTTTACGTATTACCGTCGGAACAAAAGAGCAAAATGAAGACATTCTAAGCACACTTGCCGATTTACTGCAAGGCATTCGTGCGTAGCATAACCAGAAAGTCATATCCTAAGGCAGGATATGGCTTTCATTGTACCAACCTCAATACATATAAGCTGTTGAAATAGGTTGTTTAATTTTCGCGAAAAATCAGGTGATGAATATGAATGATGCAAACGAAACAATATTAATCGCTGGACTCGGTTTAATTGGGGGATCCATTGCACTCTCAATTAAAAAAGAGCATCCTCATAAAAAAATTGTAGGATTTGATGTTTCCAAAGAACAAATGGTTGCTGCAACAAAGCTGGGAATTATTGATGCAACAGCTGATTCGTTTTTGGCTGGTTTAGAAGAATCTTCGACCATTATTTTGGCAACTCCTGTCCAGCAAACAATAAAGATGCTTAGTGATATTGCAGACTCTGGAATTGAAAGAGAGCTCACAATCACTGATGTCGGCAGCACAAAGCAAAAGGTCGTCCATTTTGCTGAAAAAGCGCTGCCTGAGCAGTACCAATTTATTGGTGGACATCCAATGGCAGGCTCTCATAAGTCAGGTGTTATTGCAGCGAAAGACTTTTTATTTGAAAATGCGTTCTATATTTTAACGCCTGCAAAGGAAACAAAACGTCAAGCTGTTGATCGGTTGATGGATTTGTTAAAGGGGACACATGCTCATTTCATCGAAATGACACCAGAAGAACATGATGCTGTGACAAGTGTTATCAGCCATTTCCCTCATATTGTTGCAGCCAGCCTTGTGCATCAAGCACATCATTTTGAAGAACAATTCCCACTTGTTAAACGGTTTGCTGCTGGAGGCTTTCGTGATATCACACGAATTGCTTCAAGCAATCCTGCAATGTGGAGGGATATCCTGCTGCACAATAAACACAAGATTTTAGACCGATTCCATGAATGGAAAAAAGAGATTAACCGCATTGAAACCTTCGTAGAGCAAGAAGATGCTGAAGGATTGTTCTCTTATTTTCAAGATGCTAAGGAATATCGCGATGGACTTCCTCTAAGGAAAAAAGGAGCCATTCCTGCTTTTTATGATCTGTATGTCGATGTTCCGGATCACCCTGGGGTCATTTCGGAGATTACAGGGCATCTAGCAAGTGAAAACATTAGTATTACAAATATCCGTATTATTGAGACGCGGGAAGACATTAATGGGATTTTACGCATTAGTTTTCAAACAGACGACGACCGCAAGCGTGCAGAAATCTGTATAAAAAATAGAGCGAATTACGATACATTTTATGCTGACTGAGGTGACAAACATGAAAATTCATAAAAATGCTCCTATGAATGGAGAAATTCATATCCCAGGTGATAAATCTATTTCACATAGATCAGTGATGTTTGGTGCAATTGCTGAAGGGACCACAGTAGTGAAAAACTTTCTTCCTGGAGCTGACTGTTTAAGTACGATTGATTGCTTTAGAAAGATGGGCGTTGAAATTGAACAAAAAGGGACAGATGTTGTCATTCATGGTAAAGGACTGAAAGAGCTCAAGGAGCCGTCTGACATTCTCGATGTTGGCAATTCTGGTACAACCATTCGATTAATGTTGGGAATATTAGCTGGTTGTGAGTTTCACAGTACACTAATCGGTGATGAGAGTATTGCCAAAAGACCAATGAAACGTGTGACGGGTCCGCTTAAACAACTAGGAGCCAAAATAGACGGCAGAGCAAATGGCGAGTTTACACCACTGTCTATTCGTGGCGGTCATTTAAAAGGAATCTCTTATGAGTCCCCGGTGGCAAGTGCACAAATTAAGTCGGCTGTCCTTTTAGCTGGGCTGCAAGCAGAGGGAACAACGACTTTAACTGAACCTCATAAATCAAGAGATCATACAGAAAGAATGCTCTCTATGTTTGGTGTAAAACTAGATGAAGATGAACAAAGTGTTTCCATTGAAGGCGGCCAGACATTAACAGCAACAGATATATTTGTTCCAGGAGACATCTCTTCAGCTGCATTTTTCCTTGTAGCTGGATCAATCGTTCCTAACAGCCGGATTGTCTTAAAAAATGTCGGGTTAAACAAAACAAGAACAGGTATTATTGATGTGCTGAAACTTATGGGTGCAAACCTTGAGATTAATGAAGTAGATGCCAAAGGCGGAGAACCGTATGGTGATTTAACGATTTCTACTTCATCATTAAAAGGGATTGAAATTTCTGGTGACATGATTTCAAGACTCATCGATGAAATTCCGATTATTGCGCTTCTTGCGACCCAAGCAGAAGGAACAACGATCATTAAAGATGCTGCTGAGTTAAAAGTTAAAGAAACCAATCGAATTGATACAGTCGTATCAGAACTTAAAAAACTCGGTGCTGATATTGAAGCAACAGATGATGGTATGAAGATTCATGGTAAAACTACGCTTCAAGGCGGCGCAGTCGTCTCAAGCTACGGAGATCACCGTATCGGTATGATGCTGGGAATTGCCGCATGTGTGACAAAGCAAGCAATTGAGATTGAAGATACAGATGCTGTTCGTGTCTCATACCCGAATTTCTTTGAACACATTGAATATTTAACGAAAACAGTCTGAGGAGGTCCTCAGGCTTTTTCTTTCCTTTTGCATATTTGTCAGAAATATAGCATAGCTTGTCTCAAGGTGAAACCTTGAAAAAAAACATTTTGTCCGATAAAAATAGTGTCTGCAGTTTACAAATCATCAGTTTCGTATAGGATGAAATGAAAAACAGTCTTTAAAACACAAAAATGGGTTCATTTTAAAAGAGCAACATATTTGCTGGATGTGTACCTGTCGATTATGATATGAAGTAACAATAGTTTAGGTTTTTGGAAACAGAAAGGAACGGTTTGATTTGAATAGTTCATTACAAGAAGCCATAAAATTAGTTGAGGCGGGTGAGACTGAAAAAGGACTCCAAACACTTGCTCAAGCAGAGAAGCATTTGCATGATGAAGAAAAGGCGCAAGCGGCTCAATTATATTATGATTGGGGAGATATCGATAAAGCACGGAATCTCATCAGTGATTTACATGATTTATATCCAGAGGAAACAGGTTTAACGTGTTTTTATGCAGAGCTGTTGATTGACTCTGATGATGAAGAGAAGGCGATTGCAGTATTAGAAACGATTCCTGAAGATGATGATGCGTACCCAGAGAGTTTATTGTTAATGGCAGATTTGTATCAAATGCAAGGACTATTTGAAGTCAGTGAACAAAAGCTTTTAAAAGCGAAAGAACTACTTCCGAATGAAGCCATCATCGATTTTGCATTAGGTGAGTTGTATTTTTCTCAAGGTCTTTCAAAGAAAGCGGCCGATTATTTCTACAAAGTGGCAGATCAACAGCATGAGGTTGGCGGTGTCAATGTGTATCAGCGGCTCGCTGAATCGCTCAGCACAGCTGGAGAATTTGAGGATGCACTTGAATGGTATGAAAAGGCAGTAAAAGATCAAGCAGACCCGAATACTCTTTTTGGCTACGGATTTACAGCAATGAGGGCTGGCAGAACGAAAACAGCCATTCAGCAGCTTACAGAACTGAAAGATATTGATCCCTCCTATTCGTCACTTTATATGCCTTTAGCGAAAAGTTATGAGGAAGAAGGACTATATCACGAGGCTTTAGAGGTAGTAAAAGAGGGTATTAAAGTTGATGAGTATAACAAAGAATTATATTTATATGGTGCCAAGATTGATTTGAAAAATGGGGATTCAGAAGATGCGAAAAAACTGCTTCAAGAAGCACTTGCTCTCGATCCGGGTTATATTGAAGCAGTTCAAACATTGCTGGCGATCTATTTAAATGAAGAGCTGTTTGATGAAATTCTGGATGTTATTAAAGAGGTTAAAAGCTTTGGGGAAGATGATCCAAAATGGAATTGGTATGCTGCATCTGCTTCTGTCGGGCGAGAAGAATACAAAGAAGCTGCCGAGTATTTCAAGCTTGCCCTGCCTGATTTTGATGAGGAACGTGACTTTTTATATGAATACGCTTCGTTCCTTTTAGAAGAGGGCAGACAAAAAGAAGCATTGCCGTTATTACGCAAAGTTCTAGAGAAAGATGGCACGAATGAAGAAATTGAAGAAACGATTTTAAGAATTGAAGACGAAATTTCCTTATAGTTTGCAGGAATGAAGAACTGGTTTGTTGAATAATTCATGTATAGCAATTTAATTTACGATAGAGGAGGGAATAACATGCAGACCCCTGTTTCTGTCAATGAAAAAAAGGAATTTATCCGGTGGTTCTTAAACCATTATCAGCTAAAGCGAAGAGAGTGTGTTTGGATATTAAATTATTTAATGAGTCACGACTCTTTGATGGAAAAGGTTCATTTTGTAGAGCAAGCAGAATTTTGCCCAAGGGGAATCATCATGTCAACACACTGTGTGGATGAAGTTCCCTTTAGATTTTATAAAGAAAACATCATGACGACAGATGCTGAAAAGTCATTTCATGATATTCGTTTGAATAAACAGCAGGATTTGTTTATTCAATTGAATTTCCGTTCTGCTTATCGTTCGCCGGAATATGCAGCTGTTCTTGAAACAAATCCTCATATTCCAAAGGATCTTTATGAGAACGAAAAAGATAAGGATCTTGCTGAGAAAGTGCTTGAGCACTCAATCGCAACTTTCCAAAAAGAACGGCTCATGAAAGAGATAGATGAAGCACTTGACCGTCATGATCAAGAAACATTTAATAAGCTGGCAAAAGAATTAAGCCTATTGTCATAAACTGAGCGAATAAGCCTTGCCCTATACAGGCAGGGCTTATGTCATGAAAGAGGGGAAATCGATGAAGTTTCAAGCAGAGGACGCGGATCGCTTTTTGCAATCTAAAGCTTACATTGATACCGCTATCATTCCATTAGTTGGGATTGATGCCGATCAAATGAAACAAACCGTGTCTTTAGGAGAGTTTACTATTCTTGTAGCAGATGAACTTGAAAGACAGTTAAAAGGGCGGGTTTTTCTTTTTCCGCCACATACATATTTGGAAGTGAGTGACCGGAAACAAGAAGACATACTCACAATGAAGCAGTCGCTCAAAGATCATTTTCAGCATGTCGTATTGATCACATCTGATCACCAGTGGAAAGAGCATACTGAGATCAGTGAATCGCTATTTTTGCTCAAGCCGGTTCCGCTGGAGCATTTGAAGGTTGAATTAAAGCAAAAAGTGATTCAAGACAGTGTAGAACAAATTTTGAACTTTTTGTTACAAAAATGGAACCCTTCATAAAAACCCTTACATTTGCATTGTACATAGCTTTTTAGGATGTTGACCTTGTGAATAGATTGATATATTATGAGGGTGTCCTAGTTTTATGAAATTTTTTCTAATTCAGTTATAAAGTAGCTGACGACCTGAGGGGGGGAGAAAAAAATGAGCGAGAAGAGACATGGAGTGTCCAGGCGTCAATTTTTGAATTACACGTTGACCGGCGTGGGGGGATTTATGGCCGCTGGAATGCTCATGCCTATGGTTCGCTTTGCGCTTGACCCTGTGCTAAAAGGAACAGAGGATCAGGATATGGTTCAAGTTGTCAGTGTAGATGAACTGACAAAGGAACCGAAGCGCTTTGACTTTAAAATTGATCAAGTAGATGCATGGTACGAGTCAAAGGAATCTAGGTCAGCATGGGTGTACAAAGAAGGGGATGAAATTGTCGCTTTATCACCAATCTGTAAACATTTAGGATGTACAGTGAACTGGAACAGTGATCCGAAAAATCCAAACAAATTTTTCTGCCCGTGCCATTATGGGCTGTACGACAAGGATGGTACAAACGTACCCGGAACTCCACCGCTTGCACCGCTTGACCATTATAAGCAGCAAGTGAAGGACGGATACCTCTATCTTGGAAAAGCTGTGCCGAAAGGGGAAGGGTAACGATGCTTAACAAGATTTACGATTGGGTAGATGAGCGGCTGGACATTACACCAATATGGAGAGATATTGCAGATCACGAGGTGCCAGAGCACGTCAATCCAGCACATCATTTCTCCGCTTTTGTGTATTGTTTTGGCGGTTTAACGTTTTTTGTGACAGTCATTCAAGTCCTTTCGGGCATGTTTTTAACGATGTATTACGTGCCGGATATTAAAAATGCCTGGGAATCTGTCTATTATTTGCAAAATGAAGTGGCATTTGGCCAGATTGTCAGAGGGATGCACCACTGGGGTGCGAGTTTAGTTATTGTGATGATGTTTTTACATACGCTAAGGGTCTTTTTCCAAGGGGCGTATAAAAAGCCTAGAGAGCTGAACTGGATTGTTGGTGTGCTCATTTTCTTTGTGATGCTTGGACTTGGTTTTACAGGTTATCTTTTACCATGGGATATGAAGGCGCTGTTTGCGACGAAGGTTGGTCTTCAAATAGCAGAAGCAACACCTTTCATTGGTAAAGAGATCAAAACGCTGCTTGCAGGTCATCCTGACATTGTAGGGGCACAAACGCTGACGAGATTTTTCGCTATCCATGTCTTTTTCTTGCCAGCGGCATTATTTGGGCTGATGGCTGCCCACTTTATTATGATTCGTAAGCAAGGAATTTCTGGACCGCTTTAAAATGCTGCGTTTGATGAATGTTCAATGAGGAGGGGATGACTTTGCATAGGGGAAAAGGGATGAAGTTTGTCGGAGATTCCAGAATACCGGCAGAAAGAAAACCTAACATACCTAAAGACTATTCCGAATATCCGGGAAAAACAGAAGCCTTTTGGCCGAACTTTCTTTTAAAGGAATGGCTTGTAGGTGCCGTTTTTTTAATTGGATTTCTTGTCCTAACTGTTGTTCATGCGCCTCCGCTTGAGCGGATGGCTGATCCAACAGATACTGGCTATATTCCGCTGCCAGACTGGTATTTCCTATTTTTGTACCAGTTATTAAAATATGAATTTGCTGCAGGAAACTTCACTGTCGTCGGCGCGATGATTATGCCTGGAATTGCGTTTGGTGCACTTTTGCTCGCACCATTTCTTGATTCAGGTCCAGAACGCAGACCGTATAGAAGACCAATTGCAGTCGGGATGATGATTCTTGCAGTCGGCGCAGCAACATATTTAACGTGGGAGTCTGTTGCAACTCATGATTGGGAAGCAGCGGCAAAACAAGGTGAGATTAAGAAAGAAGCAGAGATTGATACTTCAGCTGAAGAGTATAAAATTTATCAAGAGCAGACATGTATCTCCTGCCACGGGGATAATATGCAGGGCGGAGCAGCTGGACCGTCACTTGTTGACAACGGTCTTTCGCCTGAGGAGATCGCTAAAATCGCTGTAGAAGGAAAAGGCAACATGCCGAAGGGTGTTTTTAAAGGCAGTGATGAAGAACTCGAGAAGCTCTCTAAATATTTATCTGAGGTCAAATCAAAATAATTCAGTTGTTTAAATGCAAGTACAAGGATATACTCAAAAGAGAAAAAGCTGGCGCTGTCAGCTTTTTTCTGATTTTAACAGATCGTGAGTGAAGAGACATATGAGATGGATTCAATATTTGCTAGCGACGCGCTACATGCTTGTGCTGGTGCTTATGATCAATTTCCTTGGCACTGTGTACGGCTACTATTGGTATATTCCGCAGCTCGTAGAGACACCGGCTGTCTTTTTAGCTTTTGTACCAGACAGTCCAACGGCCAGCTTTTTCTTTTTATTTGTATTACTTGCGTTTTTGATGAAACGAAATGCTCCTTATTTTGAAGCACTTGCTCTTGTGACCTTGATTAAATATGGGTTATGGGCAGTAGGAATGAATATCTTTGTGCTTTTATCTGTTGATGATTTTCCGTGGGAAGGATACATGCTGATTGGGTCTCACTTTGCGATGGCGGTTCAGGCTGTATTGTTTGCGCCATATTATCGTTTTCAAATGCGTCATCTCGTGGTAGCAGGCATTTGGATCTTACATAATGATGTAATTGATTATGTATTTGGTATGATGCCCCGTTATTCTATGCTGTCTGCTTACTCAAACGAGATCGGCTACGTGACGTTTTGGCTAAGTATTGCGGTTCTTCTTGTTTCGTATTATCTCGTTCTATCGAAAAAATCGGTCAAGCTGGAACTCCCTTAACAATGTTGGTCTAACCTTGTCCTTTTCTTCATACGCTGTAAGGAGAAGGGCTAGGAGGGACTTGCATGAAACGAAAGCCAATCGCGATGATTCTATTATTTTTTCTCGTATTACATCCAGCAGTTGCCAAAGGTGAGGAAACAGCTGCTAACACGCTGCAAGAATTAACGGAACTATCAGATTCCATCTTTCAATTAACGAGACAAGCTAAATATGATGAGGCGTTACAAGTCGCATTGTATGTTGAAAAGACATTTAAAGCTGAGAATTGGCGTGGAACTTTGACGAATACGCAGATTCGGCAAATTACACTTGGCTATCAAGATATGATAAAAGGGCTGCCGCAAGAAGAATTGAATGAGCGCGAAAAGCTTCGTTATGCCTCTCAATTTAGAATGCTGCTTGATGCGATCCAGTCGGATTCTGAGCCTCTTTGGGGTTCGCTGGAGAAGCCCATTATGGGGTCTTTTCCTACTTTGAAAAAAGAAGTAAAAGATCCAGAGTCGACGACATTTTATGAAACTTGGAATGAGCTGGTTTCTTTATACGATATGATCTATCCGAGTTTAACCATTGATATTTCGCCTGAAAAGCTCCAGACGATTAAGCAGCACATGGAAGTGATTGAGCAAGGTGAGTTTTTAAAAGCATCAAGTGGGACAAAGCTTGAACGTCTCACGAAGCTGGAAGAGGATTTATCGAGTGTGTTTGCTCACGTCGATGAAGATGAAGCTGATCCATCGCTTTTATGGGTCATCTTAACAACCGGGAGTATCATTTTATTAACGTTAACGTATGTTGGATTTCGGAAATATCGTGCTGAAAAAGAAAAGAAGCAAAAACGTCAGGCTGATTATCCTAAATCATAAAAAAAGAAGCCCAAAACTGGTGCTTCTTTTTTAATGTGGATTGAGCGGCTTTTTGTGTTCATCTAATGTAAAGCCTTCACCGAGTACATCATGCACGTCACTGACAGATACAAACGCATGAGGATCGACTGAGGTCACGACGCTTTTAAGGTGGACAAGCTCGTTTTTCGGAACGACGCAATAAAGGACGTTGCGCTCCTGTTTCGTATAGGAACCGACCCCTTTTAAGATGGTGACACCGCGCTCCATTTCATCCGTGATTTTCTTTTGAATGATGTCATCTTTTTCAGAGATAATCATGGCGCCTTTGGCAGCGTAAGCGCCTTCCTGCATGAAGTCAATGACCTTCGCAGCAACAAACACTGCGACAAGTGTATACATCGCTTCTTTATAATTTAAGTAGGTCAGAGAGATGGTAATGACGCATGCGTCGAAGATGAACATTGTTCGTCCCATTGCCACCTGATAATGCTTGTTGATCAGTCTTGCAATGATGTCCACACCGCCTGTTGTACCGCCGAATTTAAAGATGATCCCGAGGCCTGTTCCGATAAATACACCTGCAAAGAGGGCGGCTAAGGCTAAATCGTGCTGGAGAGGCATATGTATTTGAAAGCGCTGGAAGATGGCAAGAAAGACAGAAAGACTCACTGTTCCTACAATTGTATAAGTAAACATCGTTCTGCCAAGCATTTTCCAGCCTATAAAAAAGATCGGAATGTTTAAGACAAGGTTTGAAATAGATGGGTCAATGTGAAATAGAAAATATAAAAGCAGTGTAATACCTGTAAATCCGCCTTCCGCCAAATTGTTCTGCATATTAAAATGAACAAGACCGAAAGAAAAAATCGCAGATCCTATTAAAATAAATACGATATTTTTAAGACGAATTTCTTTTAGCAAGAGACCACTCCTTTTTTTGCTTAGACAGCGATAATATTATATGGTATGGGAGAGAAACAAGCAAACTGAGTCTTAAACATTTGTCAAATATTTATGATTTCGCTAACATGTAAGAGATGGATAGGAGGATGAGCTTCATGACGAAAGAAAAAACGCTGCGTCACGTGCAGCAAGAAGTAGATGATTACATAGGACAATTTAAAGAAGGCTATTTCAGCCCGCTTGCGATGATGGCCCGCCTGACAGAAGAATTAGGGGAGCTGGCAAGAGAGGTTAACCATTACTATGGAGAAAAGCCGAAAAAAACAACGGAAACAGAAAAAAGCATGGAAGAAGAAATTGGCGATGTTTTGTTTGTGTTAACATGCCTCGCTAATTCACTTGATATTTCACTAGAAGAAGCACATGATCGTGTGATGCATAAATTCAATACAAGAGATAAAGACCGCTGGACGAAAAAAGAAGGGAAGTAGAGACGATGACGAACGAAACCATCAAAGTAGTAATCGCTGGAGCAAGAGGAAGAATGGGGATAGAGGCTGTGAAGCTGGCGGAAGAAACAGGCCATTTTGAGCTGGTGGCCGCACTTGATCACACGCATGAAGGAAAAAAATTATCTGATGTGATTCATACGACATCTAATGCACCGATTTATACGGATATTGATGTGTGTCTTTCAGAAACAGCACCAGATGTATTAATTGATCTGACAACACCTGAAATCGGGAAAGTACATACAAAAAAAGCACTTGAACATGGCGTGCGTCCAGTCGTAGGAACAACTGGATTTTCAGAAGATGACCTAAAAGAGCTTCAGCAATTAACAGAAGAAAAGGGCATAGGCTGTATTATTGCACCAAACTTTGCTGTCGGTGCGGTCTTAATGATGAAATTTGCCAAAATGGCCGCGAATTATTTCCCTGACGTTGAAATCATTGAGCTTCACCACGATAAAAAACTAGATGCCCCAAGCGGTACGGGCTTAAAAACGGCTGAAATGATTGCAGAAGTAAGAGAAAGCAAAAAGCAGGGACACCCAGAAGAGAAAGAATTAATCGAAGGGGCACGAGGAGCCGATTATGATGGTATCCGTCTGCATAGCGTGAGACTTCCTGGTATGATTGCACATCAAGAAGTGCTGTTTGGAATGGACGGACAGACGCTCACCATTCGTCATGATTCTTATAACCGTGCATCCTTTATGTCAGGCGTGAAGCTTTCAGTAGAGCAGGTCATGCACATTGATCAGCTCGTTTATGGTTTAGAAAATATCATCGACTAATAAGGAGTGGATTCCTGATGAACATTGCTTTAATCGCTCATGATAAGAAAAAAAGTGACATGATTCAGTTTGCCACCGCGTATCGTGATATTTTGGCAGATCATACACTTTACGCAACAGGGACAACAGGTTTGAGAGTGAAAGAAGCGACGGGGCTTCCCATTCATCGTTTCCAATCAGGACCACTTGGGGGAGATCAGCAGATCGGTGCTTTAATTGCTGATAATGCAATGGATCTTGTGCTCTTTTTTAGAGACCCGCTAACTGCGCAGCCGCATGAACCGGATGTATCTGCACTCATCCGGCTTTGCGATGTGTATACCATTCCATTAGCCACCAATATGGGAACTGCTGAAATTTTAGTCAGGAATTTAAATAAAGGTACGTTTGATTTTCGAGATGTAGCAAAAAACGGAGGAACAAATGAAACGACTTGATATCCTTGCATTCGGTGCCCATAGCGATGATGTAGAGATCGGAATGGGCGGAACGATTGCAAAATACGTAAAAAAAGGGGCGCGCGTCGGGATTTGCGACTTGACCCAGGCCGAATTATCTTCAAATGGAACAGTAGAGAGCCGCAAAGAAGAAGCAAAAGCCGCCGCCGCTATTTTAGGTGTCAGAGCGAGAATCCAGCTTACACTGCCAGATAGAGGGCTGTATCTAAATGACGAAGCGATGAAGGAAATTGCGGGCGTGATTCGAACATACAAACCGAAACTGATTTTCGCTCCGTACCACCAAGATCGGCATCCAGATCATGGCCATGCGGGCTCACTTGTAGAAGAGGCCGCTTTTTCTGCAGGTATACATAAATTTGAAGATTCATACAAGCAGCCAGCGCATAAAATAAGCCAAATGTATTATTACATGATTAATGGGCACCATCGTCCAGATTTTGTGATCGATATTTCTAAGGAAATGCACCAAAAAATTGATAGCTTGCACGCGTATAAAAGCCAATTTGTTAAATCGGCAAACTCAGTAGAGACACCTCTTGTGAACGGTTATATTGATTTTGTCAAAATGAGAGAGTCTATGTATGGAAGAGAAGTCAACAAAGCTTATGCAGAAGGGTTTATCACAAAGAAACCACTTTTGTTGGACGATGACTTACTTGGGGGGTAATTATGAAAAAACTGAGGATCGGAATTACTTGTTATCCAAGTGTCGGCGGCTCAGGCATTATCGCCACGGAGCTTGGAAAACGTTTAGCTGAAAAAGGGCACGATGTTCATTTCATTACCTCTAGCATTCCGTTTAGGCTTAATAAAGTATATCCGAATATTTATTTTCATGAGGTGGATGTGAATCAATATGCAGTTTTTCAATATCCGCCTTATGACCTTGCGCTGGCAAGTAAATTGGCAGAAGTCGCAAAACGAGAAAAGCTTGATATTATTCACGCGCATTATGCAGTCCCGCACGCTGTCTGTGCGTTTCTAGCCAAACAAATGACTGGACACTCTGTGAAAGTCGTTACGACGCTTCATGGAACGGATATTACGGTTTTAGGCTATGATCCATCATTAAAAGAAGTGATCCGGTTCGCCATCGAATCATCGGACCGCGTAACAGCGGTGTCGCAATCATTAGCTGCGCAGACATACGATCTCATCAAACCAGATAAAAAAATTGATACGATTCATAATTTTGTTGATGAACGGGTGTATTTGCGTGAAGATCACGATTTGTTAAAGACACATTATGGTCTTTTACCGAACGAAAAGGTCATCATCCATGTATCAAACTTTCGAAAGGTGAAACGGGTGCATGATGTGATTCATGTGTTTCAAAAGATTTCTGAACAGGTGCAGGCAAAGCTGCTGCTCATTGGTGATGGTCCTGAGAAATCGGTTGTATGTGAACTCGTGAAAAAATTAGGACTGACAGACCGCGTATTGTTTTTAGGCAAGCAAGAGAAGGTTGAGGAGCTTTATTCAATAAGTGATTTGAAGCTGCTTCTTTCGGAGAAGGAGAGCTTTGGGCTTGTGCTTCTTGAAGCAATGGCATGCGGTGTCCCTTGTATCGGTACGGATGTCGGCGGTATTCCAGAGGTCATTACACATGGAGAAACAGGGTTTCTTGTCCCGCTCGGCGATATAGATGGAGCAGCAAAGCACGCAGTGTCTCTGCTGAAAGACGAAGCGCTTCATGAAAAAGTGTCAGCGGCAGCTCAGTCTAGTGTTCAGGCTCATTTCTCCTCTGATAAGATTGTGAGTGAATATGAGAAGCTTTACCTAGAATTGATCGAAGGTGATGATGAAGATGAATGAACCATTCACACATGCGATCCCTATATTACATACACTGCACGAACATGGGCATCAGGCTTACTTTGTCGGCGGAGCGGTGAGAGATGTTCTATTAGGACGGGAAATCGGCGATATCGATATTGCGACAGATGCAACACCTGATAAGGTTGAGTCCTTATTTGAAAAAACAGTAGATGTCGGTAAGGCGCATGGCACTGTCATTGTGTTGCATGATGGTGTCAGCTATGAGGTCACGACGTTTCGAACGGAATCAGAATATGAAGATTTTCGCAGACCGAAAGAAGTGGCGTTTATCACGTCGCTTAAGGAAGATCTTTTAAGAAGAGATTTAACGATTAATGCGATGGCCATGGATATAAATGGGGAAATTATTGATCATGTAGGTGGAAAACAGGATATTAAGCGGAAACGAATTCAAACCGTAGGAGATCCTGCGTGCCGCTTTCAAGAAGATGCGCTTCGCATGATGAGAGCTGTCCGTTTTTTAAGCCAGCTTGGCTTTGAACTCGCTGATGAAACGGCTGAAGCTATGAAAAAGGATAAGCATCTGCTTGCCAACATATCAGTTGAGCGCAAAAAGATTGAAATGGAGAAGCTTTTAAAAGGCCGTCATTGTGAGAAGGCCATTCAAGTACTCATTTCAACCAAATTATATGAAGAATTGCCAGGTCTCAAAGAGGAGCGTCTTCATGAATCCTTTCAAGCCTTTCCATATTACTTACTGGATGGACTAGAAGAGGTATGGGGGGCTTGCATCCATTTGCTAGGTTTAAATGAAGCGGAGGCTGCGGCCTTCTTAAAAGAATGGAAGCTGTCAACGAAGCTTTTGAAAGACGCAGTAGCTATTAGTCAATACGTTGATTGTGACTGGGATGCGGAAAACATGTTTGAAGCTGGTGAACACGTGCTCTTATCTAGTTTGAAGATTACACAGCTAAAACATGAGCGCCGCATTTTCTTTGATGAACTGGAGGCAGCGAAGCGTTCTTATGATGCACTTCCGATTAAAAAGCTCCAAGACCTCGCTGTTTCAGGAAAAGATTTAATGGCCTTTCGGCAAAAGCCGTCTGGGAAATGGATTGCAGAGGAGCTTGATTTTGTGAAAAAAGCCGTTTTGCAAAACCGTTTAGAAAACCGAAAAGAAGCCATAGAGGAGTGGCTTAAAGCATGCGATCCGCAATTAGAAAACGATTAATTGAACTATTTACAGAATCCAGCCAGGATTTTGTCTCAAGTCAGCAGATTTGTGATGAGCTTGGCTGCTCCCGAACAGCTGTGTGGAAGCATATGGAGGACTTGCGAAAAGAGGGGTATGAGGTAGAAGCAGTTAGAAGAAAAGGATACCGTCTGCTTCGTAAACCGGACAAAATTAGTGAGGACGAAATTCTGTTTGGTCTGGAAACAGAGAGCTTCGGCAGGCATATTTACTTTCAGAAAGAAGTCGCTTCCACTCAGCTGATTGCCCATGATCTTGTCAATGAAGGTGCGCCCCACGGCACAATCGTTGTCAGCGATCATCAGACAAACGGAAAAGGGCGTCTTCAAAGAACGTGGCATTCACCAAATGGGACAGGCATTTGGATGAGTCTTATTCTCCGGCCTGAGATCCCGCTGCATAAAGCGCCGCAAATGACGCTTTTGGCATCTGTAGCCATCGCAGAAGCGATTGCGCAGCAAACAGGACTCAATCCATCTATTAAATGGCCAAACGATATTTTGTTGAATGGAAAAAAGGTCGTTGGCATTCTGACTGAATTAAAAGCAGAAGCTGACCAGGTTCATGCGGTCATCATTGGGCCGGGCATTAATGTGAACCAAACAGTTGATGACTTCCCGGATGAACTAAAGGATGTCGCCACAAGTCTGCGAATGGAACTGAATGAAAAAGTGGATCGGGCTGCACTCATACAACAGATGATGTCCACTTTTGAAAAAAGGTATGACGATTACATGAAGCAAGGATTTGCGCCGATTAAACAATTATGGGAATCGTTTGCGATGACGATCGGTCAACATATTGTTGCCCGCACCGTCAATGGGCAATATACGGGGAAGGCGCTTGGAATCAATGAAGAAGGTGTTTTATTGCTTGAAACGGAGGACGGTATCCAAAAAATCTACTCCGCAGACATTGAGATCAAGTCAACTTGAGTGGAACACCCGGCACATTTTTGATATACTTCGTGTGGGCAGTATCTGCAAAGAACTGTACCTGTTAGGAAGAAAAATTCGATAAATTTCTGCCTTGATCCTAAGGGACTTGGACAGAGGGATGATTCGCCGCACATGAGAAATCAAAGCATGTGATGTGAGGCAAGCCATCTCCTCTCCAGAATGAGGAGGAACAAATGAAGACAAAGCTAGATTTTTTCAAAATGAAAGAACAAAACGAACCTATAGTGATGCTGACCGCATACGACTATCCAGCTGCAAAGCAAGCGGAAAAAGCGGAAGTCGACATGATCTTAGTTGGTGATTCACTTGGGATGGTTGTACTTGGACTAGATTCCACAGTTCAAGTCACGATGGATGATATGATCCATCACACAAAAGCAGTGAAAAGAGGCGCAAAAGACACATTTGTTGTGACTGATATGCCATTTATGTCTTACCATTATTCGTTAGAAGAAACAATGAAAAATGCAGCACGCATCATGCAAGAAAGTGGTGCCGATGCCTTAAAGCTAGAAGGCGGAGATGGAGTATTTGAATCCATTCAAGCTTTAACAAGAGGCGGAATTCCTGTCGTCAGTCATTTAGGCCTCACACCTCAATCAGTTGGTGTACTTGGCGGGTATAAAGTGCAAGGAAAAGACCACGAAAGTGCTCAAAAATTGATTGAAGACAGCTTGAAATGTGAGGAAGCCGGAGCGATCGCACTTGTGCTGGAATGCGTACCTGGCGAACTGACAAAACGAATTACCGACATGCTGAAGATTCCTGTGATCGGAATTGGTGCAGGAGCTGAGGCAGACGGACAAGTTCTCGTTTACCATGATGTGGTAGGATACGGGGTGTCTAGAACACCTAAGTTTGTGAAACAATACGCGCAAATTGATACTGTTTTAGAAGAAGCGCTCATTCAATATACAAAAGAAGTAAAAGCACGCACATTTCCAGAGGACATGCATACGTTTCATATCAAAGAAGAAGTCCTTGATGGCTTATATGGGGGAATCAAAAAATGAACGTTGTCACCCATATTCACGAGCTAAAAGAATTGATCAAGCAGCATCAAGAAAAGCAGCATTCCATCGGCTTTGTTCCTACGATGGGCTTTCTTCATGAAGGACATCTGACGCTTGCGAAAGAGGCAAGAGGTCAAAATGACATTGTCGTGATGAGTATTTTTGTCAATCCTTTGCAATTTGGACCAAATGAAGACTTTGAATCCTATCCGAGGGATATGGAAAGAGACAAGCGTCTTGCAGAACAAGCAGGGGTGGATATTTTATTTACACCTGATGTGAAGGAAATGTACCAAAATGAACCATCTATTACGATGACGGTTCAAAAGCGGACGGATGTCTTATGCGGAAAAAAACGCCCAGGACATTTTGACGGCGTTGTCACTGTGCTCACAAAGCTGTTTCATCTTGTGTCACCAACAAATGTCTACTTTGGACTAAAGGATGCACAGCAAGTCGCTGTGATCGATGCGATGATCAAGGATTTCTTCTTTGATCTTCACCTTGTATCTGTACCGACAGTCAGAGAAGAAGACGGTTTAGCGAAAAGCTCAAGGAATGTGTACTTGTCAGAAAAAGAAAGACAAGAAGCACCCGCTTTATACCGCGCATTAAAAAAAGGCCGGTCAGCTGTTGAAAAAGGTGAACGTGATGTCAGTCGTGTATACCAGCTGATTGAAGAGGAACTTGTTCAGACGTGCGGAGAAATTGATTATATTGAGATCTACTCATATCCAGAACTTGAGCCGCTTGAGCAGTTAACAGGTCAAGTCATTATGGCGATTGCGGTGAAATTTTCACGGGCAAGACTGATTGATAATGTGATTTTCCATGTTCCTGAAAGCGGTGAAAAACATGTATAGAACCTTTATGACATCTAAGCTTCATAAAGCAACGGTAACAGAAGCAAACTTACATTATGTGGGAAGTATTACAATTGACGAAGATTTACTTGATGCGGCAGGTATGATGGCAAATGAAAAAGTACAAATTGTCAACAATCATAATGGCGCAAGACTTGAAACATATATTATTCCCGGCGAAAGAAAGAGCGGTGTTATTTGTCTAAATGGGGCGGCGGCGAGACTCGTTCAGCCAGGGGATGAAGTCATTATTATCGCTTATGGGATGCTGTCAGAAGAAGAAGCAAAGACACATACACCAAAAGTGGTCGTGTTAAATAAACAAAATCAAATTGAACAAATGATTGGGCAAGAGCCTGCGAGAACGATTTTATAACGCAAGCTCCATGGAAACAGAACAGTTTCAGAAGAGAGGCTGTTCTGTTTCATCTATTTTGTCCAGAGTGTGTTTCACTTCAGGGTGAAACGAGGAATTGAGGTGTCCATTTTATGACCGATCAAAGGTTTGTTGTCGTTGATATTGAAACCACCGGAAATTCACCTAAAAAGGGTGATAAAATCATTCAAATAGCTGCGGTGGTCATTGAAAATGGACAAATTGTCGAACGGTATTCAAAATATGTGAACCCGGGAAAAGCAATCCCTGGATTTATTGAACAGCTGACAGGCATTCAGCAGCACATGGTTGATGATGCGGTGTTTTTTGAGGATATTGCCCAAGAGGTGTATGATCTCATACAGGGTGCTTATTTTGTTGCGCACAATGTTCATTTTGACTTGAATTTTTTAAATGATGAACTAAAAGCATGCGGGAAAAATGAGCTGGATGTGCTAGCAATTGATACAGTTGAGATCTCTAGAATTCTTTATCCTGAGCTTGAAGGTTATAAGCTCACTGAATTAAGTGAAGAGCTCATGCTTCCACATGACCACCCGCATAGGGCGGATAGTGATGCGGAAGTTACTGCCATGTTATTTTTAACTTTATTACATCAATTAAAACATACACCGAAAATCGTGCTGAAGCAGCTGCGCAGATTATCCTCTTATCTCCTAAGTGATATAGGACTTTTAATTCAGCAGCTTGAAACAAGTCATGCTAGCCGGGAAGATTCTTTGGTGGAAGTCGGCTCTTTTGCTGTAAAAGATGTCACCAATTCTATCAGTAGGGCGACACATTCAGTAGGTGAAGATGATGAACAGCTGTTTGAGGAAATCAAAAAGAAGCTTCCGCAAACGGTAGAAGGCTATGAGGTAAGAGAAGGCCAGCTTACAATGATGAATAAAGTGAGAGATGTGTTTCATGAAAGAGCCTATGCATTAATTGAGGCGGCACCGGGTATTGGGAAAACGCTCGCTTACCTCATCCCAGCTGCTCTAGAAGCGAGTAAATCAGGAAAACCTGTCATTATTAGTACATATTCCATACTTTTGCAGCAGCAAATGCTTCAGCGTGATGTGCCTATGTTGAATCAATTGCTCCCGTTTGAGCCTGCTGCCTGTGTATTTAAAGGTCGGGCGCATTATATTTGTTTAGATAAGTTTGAGCATGTGCTTCATGAGGAAGATGATAACTATGATGTCGTCTTAACGAAGGCGCAAATTTTAATGTGGCTCCTTGTAACAGAAACAGGTGATTTATCTGAACTGAATTTACCGTCAGGAGCTGCCAATATAAAAGACCGCATTTCCTGTGTGCATATGCCGTTTACATCGAAAAAGCGCCGTTTTAAAGAGTATTGCTTTTATGAGCGCGCTAAAAAAAGGGCAAAAACAGCTGATTTAATTTTAACGAATCATCGTCTGCTCTTATCACAAACGGAGGCATCGTCTATCTTTCAGCATGCTGACGTATATGTGATAGACGAAGCCCATCAATTTGAGAAAACAGCCAATGA
This sequence comes from Bacillus safensis FO-36b, assembly GCF_000691165.1. Taxonomy (GTDB): domain Bacteria; phylum Bacillota; class Bacilli; order Bacillales; family Bacillaceae; genus Bacillus; species Bacillus safensis. The sequence continues at coordinate 700,255 of NZ_ASJD01000001.1, forward strand.
AACCCTAGGGGATAGTGCGTCTTATATCCAGCTTCACGCGAAGTTAACACAGCTTGGCTCCTTGCAAGGCGGATTGTTAAAGAAACTGAAAAAGAGATTTCATCATGCAGGGTTACAGACAGACACCTTTATTGAAATGGATGAGTATCTCAATCAGCTTCAAATGGAAAGTGACGCTTTCTTTAGCACCGTCCATTCATTTGTGAAAAGGACAAAACCAAAAGCCGACATCAATCGTCTCATTCATAGAGTACGTCATCATTCAAAGCATGCTCAGTGGAAACGGATTAAAGAAACGGCAAGTAAGCTTTGTTCCTTGTTAATTGCTTGTGAGAAGCTGTATGAACAGCAAAAAAATGAGCTTCTTCAAAAAAGTGATCAGCTGACAGAACACTTTGCCTTTGAAGCAGAGGAATACGACCAAGTCATGTCGTTTATGCATACTTTTTGCAGTACACTGTACCGGTTTATCTTTGAACCGAAAAACGATGAAACGGTTTGGATTGAAATTGATGCAAAAGGTGCCAAAAACGCTGTCTTTATGCATGCACAGCCGTTAGATACTGGGGAGCTTTTGGCTGACCGTTTCTTTATGAACAAAAAGAGTGTTGTCCTCACATCAGGGACGCTTACCATTAATCACCGTTTTGATTATTGCTTGGAACGGTTTGGCCTGCAAGATTTTTACCCTCATCTTGTGCAAATTGATTCACCTTTCGAACTTGAAAAACAGCTTAAGGTCATTGTTCCAGCAGACATGCCACCGATTACAAACCGTGATGAACGAGATTATGTAAAGCAGGCTGCGCAATATATTAAGGTCATGGAAAAGCAGCAGCATGCAAAAATATTGGTTTTGTTTAATTCACATGAGATGTTAAAAGCAGTCTATGAAGAGCTAAAAACAGAAGGGATGCAGTCAGCCCTTTTTGCTCAAGGTTTGACGGGCGGAAGCCCCGTAAAATTAACGAAAATGTTCAAATTAGCAAAACAAGCCATTTTACTTGGTACGGGTAGTTTTTGGGAAGGTGTTGATTTTCCGGGCGCAGAGCTGACAACAGTCATCATGGCACGTCTTCCGTTCAGGCCGCCTGATTCTCCGCTTATTGAAGCCAAATGTGATGCAGCAAAAAAACAAGGGAAAAATCCGTTTAAAGCCGTCGCTTTACCAGAAGCTGTGTTAACCTTTAAGCAAGGAGCTGGACGCTTGCTGCGTTCTGAAAAAGACATAGGCACATTGCTGATTTTAGACCGCCGAGTGAAAACCGCTTCATATGGAAAACTATTTTTAGAATCACTCCCTCATGCGCCAGTTCACGAGATGTCAAAAGAGTCACTTGAGGCGTATATAGAAAACCTTAACAACGAAAAGCCGCTGTCATAAGCGGCCTTTAGCTGGTGTGGGTTTGGAGTTAATTTATCGTAACGGCTTTTTGTGTTCCGTTGTAAAAATAGTATCGGTTCCCGTGCAGAAAAGTATGACTAACAATATTTACGTACCGAGGAGGAATTAGAAGTGGAAAGTAAAATAGAGGTACTTTCAACTGTTCAAATTAAACATTCAGAAGACCTGTACAAAATCGTTGATTTATTGAACAGAACGCTTAAAAGAGAAGATCTCATGTTTGGATTAGCATTAGATCAAGAAGATCAAAATCAAGCGGTATTTACGATATACCGCACATAGGGGAAGCTTGACATGAAAAAAATAGTCTGGATTATTTCATCTGTAGTGGCTCTCGTTCTGCTTATTGGCATCATCAGCTTTACGTGGATTTATCAAATTGCCATGGGGCAAAGAGAACAAGGGCATGAAGCAGCGATCGAACGAGCAAAAGAACAAGCAAACATCGTACAAGTGGAGCAAGTGGAAACCTTTGTCGGGAAAGAAAAACAATTTATTGTTGAAGGGAAAAACAAGCAGAATGAAACGACCTACGTTTGGGTTCCTGCCAGCAAAAAAGAAAAAGTAATCGCAAAAAAAGCAAAAGAAGGTATTACCTCGAATCAAGCAGTACAAGCCGTTCAAAAGGAGAACACGGTCTCTAAGCTAAAAGAAGTCAAATTAGCGAGAGAAGGTGACGTACTCCTTTGGGAAGTGACATACTTAAATGAGAACAATCAATATAGCTTCAGCTATGTCGACTTCTCGACAGGACACGTGGAAAAAAATTTAACACCGTAGTTTCTCCTGTCTTGCGTTGACCATGCTGATTTAGAACGGTTATAATAAAATGTATGAAAAAAGATTCACACCTGTCTAAAGGTGAGTTTCTTTCTGGCTTTGGAGGGAATTATGTTGAAAACAACGATTAATCAAGTGTTCAAACACGTCGATCAAGAAGTAACCATCGGCGCATGGATTGCCAATAAACGTTCAAGCGGAAAAATTGCATTTTTGCAGCTGCGTGACGGGACAGGCTTTATTCAAGGAGTCGTAGTAAAAGCAGAAGTGGAAGAGGAAGTCTTTAAGCTTGCGAAATCAGTCACTCAAGAAACATCTGTCTATGTAACAGGTCAAGTGACAAAAGATGAGCGTTCACCGCTAGGTTTTGAATTGCAAGTGAAATCCATTGAAGTGATTCATGAAGCGACAGATTATCCAATTACACCAAAAGAGCATGGAACAGAATTCTTAATGGATCACCGTCATTTATGGCTTCGTTCTAAAAAACAGCATGCCATTATGAAAATCCGTAACGAAATTATTCGTGCTACATATGAATACTTCCATCAAGAAGGTTTCGTGAAAGTAGATCCGCCAATTTTAACAGGAAGTGCACCTGAAGGCACAACGGAACTGTTTGCTACGAAATATTTTGATGAAGATGCATACCTTTCTCAAAGTGGCCAGCTTTACATGGAAGCTGCAGCAATGGCACTCGGAAAAGTATTCTCATTTGGCCCAACATTTAGAGCTGAAAAATCTAAAACGAAACGTCATTTAATTGAGTTTTGGATGATCGAGCCGGAGATGGCTTTTGTCGAATTCAATGAAAACCTTGAGTATCAAGAAAATTATGTGTCTCATGTTGTTCAAAGTGTACTTGAAAACTGTAAAGTGGAGCTGCATACACTAGGCCGTGATACAGCGAAATTAGAAAACATCAAAGCACCATTCCCGCGCATCACTTACGATGAAGCGATTAAATTCTTGCAGGAAAAAGGATTTGATGATATTGAATGGGGAGATGACTTCGGAGCGCCTCACGAAACAGCGATCGCCGAAAGCTATGATAAACCAGTGTTTATCACTCATTACCCAACATCATTAAAACCGTTTTATATGCAGCCAGCACCGGATCGTGAAGATGTTGTCCTTTGTGCAGACTTGATTGCACCAGAAGGCTACGGAGAGATTATTGGCGGTTCTGAGCGTGTTCATGATTTAGAGCTTCTTGAAGCAAGATTGAAAGAACATGGGCTTGATCAGGAAACTTACAAATGGTATACAGAATTAAGACAATATGGTTCTGTGCCGCATTCAGGTTTTGGTCTTGGACTTGAACGTACAGTTGCTTGGATTAGCGGAGCGCCGCATGTGCGTGAAACCATTCCTTTCCCAAGATTATTAAACCGTTTATACCCTTAAGACGTGAAAGCCTCCATTTGTTGGAGGCTTTTTCAAACGTCTTTTTAGAGGGGCACGTGAAATAAAACGTGATATACTTAAAATGAAGAGGTGTATCCGATGAATAGACAGCAATTTATTAATATGCAGCAAATGGGGTCGACAAGTTTGCCTAATTTGCTGATTGCTCATTATGAGCAGTTAGGACTGAATGAATCACAGATGATGGTGATGCTTAAAATTAAAATGAATGAAGAACAAGGCGTTTTCTTCCAAACATTTGAAGAACTTTCTCAAGGCATGACCATTTCAGCGGAAGAGTGTGCGTATATGGTTCAGCATCTCATTCAAAAAGGATTTATCTCGATTCAGCCATTTGAAGACAGGTCTGGTATTCAGCATGACCGCTATTCAGTAGAACCTTTATGGGGCGTGCTGTATGACTTTTTAGAAGCAAAACAGGCGAAAGAAGCGCAAAAACATCATGTGCAGGCTGAAAAATCTTTATATGCTTTATTTGAAGATGAATTCGGCAGACCGCTGTCTCCTCTTGAAGGAGAAACACTTTCGATCTGGATGGATCAAGACCATCATGATACTGAGATGATTCGGCTGGCGCTAAGAGAAGCCGTTTTATCAGGGAAATTAAATTTCCGTTATATTGATCGAATTTTATTTGAGTGGAAAAAGAAAGGGCTGAAAACAGCGGAAGAAGCAAAAGAGCATAGCCAGCATTTCCGTTCTCAGCAGAAAACGCCGCCTTCAAAAGAAGAGACGTCCACTTATAAACGACAAGTTCCTTTTTATAATTGGCTGGAACAATAACCAATAAAGGAGAAGGCATGTTAACAAAAAAACAAATCAATGAGTGTTTAGATATTATAGGAGATATGTTTCCAGAGGCTGAGTGTGAGCTTGTTCATGACAATCCATTTGAGCTTGTGATTGCTGTTGCACTCTCTGCTCAATGTACAGACGTGCTTGTAAACAAGGTCACCAAAACACTTTTTCAAAAATATAAAACACCAGAAGACTATTTAAGTGTACCGCTTGAAGAACTGCAGCAAGATATTCGCTCGATTGGTCTTTATCGAAATAAGGCTAAAAACATTCAAAAGTTGAGCAAAATGCTGATTGAAGAATATGGCGGTGAAGTACCAAAGGACCGGGATGAGCTTGTTAAGCTTCCTGGGGTTGGCCGGAAAACAGCAAATGTCGTCGTTTCAGTCGCTTTTGGTGTACCGGCAATAGCAGTAGATACACACGTAGAACGAGTCAGCAAGCGTCTAGGCATCTGCCGCTGGAAAGATTCTGTGCTTGAAGTAGAGCAAACCTTGATGAAAAAGGTGCCAAAAGAAGATTGGTCTGTGACGCATCACCGCCTGATCTTTTTTGGGAGATATCATTGTAAGGCGCAGCGGCCGCAGTGCGAATCGTGTCCGCTTCTTGATATGTGCAGAGAAGGGCAGAAGAGGCTGAAAAAAGGATTGGTGAAGCTGGCATGAGCGGGGCAGCTGTTTTCACCTCATATGTCGAAAAGCTAAAAGAAAAAAAGGTAGAGATTAAAGGTGATCGAGTAGATATACTGAGGGCCAATCCGCTCGCATATGATCTATCTTCAGAACCTTTAACAGACGAGCTTCCATGGCAGGAAACGGAAGAATTTGTTCCTGTGATGTTTGAGCTGTGGGACGAATTAAAAGAAAAAATGCTTCCTCGTTTCCAAACAAGAAAATCCCGCTGTGAAGAAGATGATATGCTGCAAGGAATCGTCAGTATGATTGCGATGTTTTACTGGATCAAAGGGGAGAGTGTCCAAACGTTTGAATGGGAACATATCAAGCAAGAGACATTTCCTGTTGCTCCGATTAATTGGACGGAACGTTTAGAGTTCATTTTGCTAAAACCAACTCAATATCACTGCTTTATTCAATTGGACGAGCTATACACGGAATTAAAAAAGCAGTATGGAAAATATGAAGCACTAAAAAAAATCAGACAGCAGCGTTAAAAAAAGCACTTGCCATAGGAGGCAAGTGCTTTTTCATTATTCATCTTCTTTTCGAGAAGTAGCATTTGATTGCGAATTGGAACTTTGAGAGTTGGCTTTCTCATCATCTTTCTTTTTATCTTTATTATCAGTTTGCGAGTTGCTGTTCCCATTTGTACTGTCTGAGCCATTTTCTGAAGAACCATTATTTCCGTTTTCTGTATTTCCACCTTGGTCCTGATCCTTATCTTGATCTTTTTTGTCATCAGGCTTTTGCTCATCAGTGCCAGGGGGCTGATTTTTGTTATCGTCTGTTTGGTCTGTCTGTTCGTCGTCAGGTTGCTGCGGTTCTTCTTCTTTATTCTCATCATCCGCTTTTTCTTCCTCATCTGCGTCATCCTTAATGGTGAGGAAGGTAGAAGCCGCTTTACTCGTGACATCATCTACAGTGGCTGTCACTTGGAATTTATAAGTGGAGCCAGGCTTCACATCAGAGATGACCGCTTCTTTAGCAGAGCTGTTTTGAATCTCTTTATAGCCGCCATTATCAACCGCTTGCTTGACATTAAATGTAGCATCAGCGTCGTCAGAATAGCCCCAAGTCAGTGTGATGGATTTTTTCTCTTCATCATACACCGCTTTTAAGTCATAAGGCTTATCGGCTTCTTTTTTCTCAAAAGTGTCAGACACTTTTGTTGGAACCGTACCTTTTACAAAGTATTCTGTTGTCTTCTTGTCACTTGGTGTATTCGGTCCGGCTAATTTTGCAGGATCGGATCCTTTTTCAACCGTAGCTTCAACGACACTGTCTGGTTTTTCAAATGAGCCGCTTCCATCATCAATTTGAGAAATCAATCGCTGGAAGACAATTTTGGCAACACGCTGCTCGTTTTCATTCAGCCATACTTTGCCGTCTGCATCTTTTGAATTACCGATTCCCGTCCAAACGGCTGCTGTGTATTGCGGAGTATAACCGACAAACCACGAATCTTTTGCACCGCCAGAAGGGATATTGTGTGTCTTAATATCTTTTTCTATAAAGTTCGTTGTACCTGTTTTACCAGCTACTTGAACGTTCGGTACTTGTGCAAGTGTACCAGTTCCAGATTGGACAGCAGTTTTCAGCATATCTGTGATCATAAATGCTGTATAATCACTCATTGCTGCTTTTGAGTCCGGCGTAAGGTCAAGTTTTGTCCCGTCATTAAATTCAACAGACGTGACAGCATGCGGTTCGTTATAGTATCCGTTATTACCGAATGCACTAAATGCTCCAGCCATCTTAAGGGAGGAGACACCATCGTCAAATCCACCGATTGAGTAGGACTCTGGAATGTCAGAAGGTAAGTCCATACCTAAGTTATTAGCGAATTGAACGGCATTGTCTGTACCAGCTTCTTGGAAAGCTTTTAGGGCAGGAATGTTACGTGATTGTGCCAAAGCACTTCTCATCGACATTTTCCCTAAGTGTCTTCTGTCAAAGTTATTAATCGGCGTACCGTTTGAGTACGTATACGGTGCATCATCAATTTGCTGATATGTTGACCATTTTTTGTTTTCAATGACTGGGCCGTAATCTAAGATCGGTTTGATTGTGGAGCCTGGCTGGCGTTTTGCATCCGTCGCATAGTTAAAGCCGCCGGCTGGTACATCACGTCCACCGCCAATGGCGCGAATTTCACCATTTTTCGTATCAAGCAGGGTGACACCCGCCTGCATCCCTTTCGTAAATCCAACTGAATCTCCATTAATGATATCATTTAGGTGATCCTGGGCTTTTCGATCAAGTGATGTATAGATTTTTAATCCGTCAGTTGACGCATCCACTTTGGCTTTTTTCTGTACTTCTTCCATCACTTCTTCAATGTAGGCAGAGTACTTACTAGAGTTTTGGCTCTTATATTTACTAGCTGAAACAACTGTCTTGCTGACAGGGGTTGCTTTTGCAGCGTCATAGTCTTTTTCTGAAATGTAGCCTTGTTTTTTCATAAGGCTTAAAACGATATTACGGCGTTTTTCCGCTGCCTCGGGATGTTTCACCGGGTTATAGGCAGAAGGACTCTGCGGCATACCTGCAAGTGTAGCAGCCTGTGCAACGGTTAGTTTATTTAAATCTGTGACTCCGAAAAATTGTTCAGCTGCTTTCCCAACACCATAAGCATAAGGAGAGAAGAAAATACGGTTTAAATACATTTCTAAAATTTCATCTTTAGAGTATTTTTGCTCAAGCTGAATCGAGAGCCATACTTCCTGTACTTTCCGTTTTAACGTCTTTTGATTGCTTAGGAGGGAGTTTTTCACAACCTGCTGTGTAATGGTACTTCCGCCTTCAGCACCAAAGCCGTCCTCAACGTTTGCGACAAGGGCACCGCCGATACGGATTGGATCAATCCCGTGGTGCTTATAAAAACGTGCATCTTCAGTCGCAATAAACGCGTCTTTTACCACATCGGGTATATCTTTTATCGAGACATACGTTCTTTTTTCTGCACCAACTTCTGCAAACACTTTCTTGTCTTTATCATAAAGCTTTGAAGAGTATGGTGTTTTAAGCTTACTATCATCAATAGAAGGAGCGCTTGATGCAAAAACGGCAAAAGTTGTGATTCCGGCAACTAAACAAAGTAGACCGATCACGAGTAAAGATAAAAATATTTTTTTAAATAGACCTGCTTTCTTTTTGCCTTTTTTGTTATTTTGCTTCTTATTGTTTTCTTGACTTGCTTTACGTCGCTGTTCACGACTTGTAAATTGATCAGACATCACATCTCAACCTTTCGTGTTAAACCTTTTTCGAACGTAATTGCTGCTTGCTTTCATCCGAAAAATGAAGTGTCTCCACTACTTTAATATAATCAATTCTTGGCGAATATCCAAGTGTCATTATGTGGCCAGCTTCCATTAATTCGTCTTTGCTAATGGATTTACGGCCGTTTTTTTTCTGCCGTTCCCAGAAGAAAAAGAGATCTGAAGCGGGCAAATAATAAACGGAGCCAAAAGCGGATATAATAACGAAACAAATACCGCCTTGCTTTTCAACCTGTTTCATATGCTCAATTTGATGGTCGTGGAAATTTTTGAGCGGAAACGAGGTAGTGCTTTTGGTTTCCTTTGCTTCAAAATCGATATAGCGGCCTTTGTAAACCCCGTTATAGTCTGTTGTGGATGATTGTTTAAAATAGGCTTCTTTAATGACAGCAGCACTTCTTTTTGGATAATCCACATTCACAATTTGAACTGGGGTAGGCTTTTTATGAATGACTGCGATCCCGTTGACCAAATAATATTGGTTTGTTTCATTTAAATCAGCCTCAAGCGTCATCCCGCGGTTACTATAAGAGGATTCGCCGCTGATTCTTTTTTTTGTCCCAATTTGTTGTATGGGCTGATACGATTTTCCGTTTGGATACCGAATCATCAAGTTTCAGCCTCCTTTTAATGCATTTTGTATTGGAGAGATCACCATGTTGTCCCAAGAAGAGCATATCATCACTCAGCAAATTTTGCGTGAAACGAAAGCAAAAAATAAAGACAACCTGACGAGGACAAATGCCTACAAGCGCTTTTATGACCGGCATCCAGAGATGAAATGGTCGCTGCTCGCTTCCTTTGTCTCGAGAAATGCTGGGTGGTCCATGACGGATTTAAAAGGCGAGCTCTTCCATCCAGGTTTAACGGATCAGCAGGGGCACCTTTTTTTCACAGCATATGAAAGAGCGAATTGGCTGATCTTTTCGGATGCTTACCCTCAGCTTCTTTTGTACGAATGGTCTAAGCGATGCAGTAAACCTTTGTTTCATCTGCTTCCTTATTTCTCCGTGTCTCGGTTTATGAGCGCTGAGTGGGAACGCTTCTGGCTAAAGCGTGACACAGAGCGTCTGCTTTATGCACTCATCATAAATGAACAATATACTATACAATCTCCTATTATACAAAATCCTCTTCTGAAAAAGAATGTTTTTCACTCGATTCAATATCTTTTCAGCGAGTGGGGACATTTCCAAACCGTTGTTTTTCCAACGGTGGACGGGCATTTGTACGGCTTAACCATACGGAAGTTTTCCAATGTAAAGGATCGCATTATATTAGGTAAAAAATTAGCGAAACTATTATTTCGAGCCGATTTGTTTTCGGATTTTTATCATTTTTTGCATACCGTTCCGCATACGGGGTCTCGGTTTGATTTTGAACCTTTTTTAGGGATCGCTAGAAGGTCAACACCTTTTCTTCGGACGGTTTATCCGGTGATGACACATTCATTAGACGATCAAAGGGAAGATTGGTTTCAAAAGAAATTGAGTCCATCTTTATTTGAGGCAGAGCCGCTGCCAAAGCAGATTGAGCTGACCGACTGGTATTTTCATAAAAAAAGACAGCTTCGTTTTCTTTTCTCATTAGAGCACTATTTTTTGCATAAATAAAAAGCAGGGGGTGCCTGCTTTTTTTACGTAGATGGACGATTAGGACCGCCGAGCTTTTTATCCAGCTGATCTGGACTGTTTTCTTTCCCTTTTGGCTTTTGCTCTTTTGGTGCTGGCTGCTTTTTCATGAAATCTACCTCCTTTTGTCTTTAGAATTTACACAATCGGACGCAATCATACAAAGAAGGACAAGCATCTGTCGAAAAGGAAGAAATAGCGCTTATCTACACTTAGATTGGCGATTTGCTTCTAGTTTTGTCATGTGTGAAGGAGGGTGAGAAAGAAAAGAGAATGTAACGAGAGACGATAAAGGAGGAATCTGATGATGAGCGAATTTGTATCAAAAGAATCCATTATGCAGTTGTTAGAGGAAATCGAGCGAAAAATTGATGCGGTAGAGGAAGAGCTGTCTCTTGCTGTGAAGCAGACGAAACGTGCAGCGATAGAAGAGCAAGAACAAATCATTGACCGGCTTGAATCAGAAGTAAAGGACTGTGAAGTGAAGCTTCATGCAGCCGAGTATAAACTGGCAGCAAGACCGGCATATCACGCCGGATAGCCTTTCTATTTGAGCAATAGGTAAACGTTTGATAGGATGGTTCATAGAGGTGAACACTTTGGATAATCAAACATTACTTGAACATACACAAAACTTGAGAATATGGATCGAAGAAGCGTATGAGCAGTACCAAAAGGGAAAGGCTGAAGAGGAGTACCCATCGTATGATTTTTATACGGATATTCAGCCGGCCGTTGTTACATTTGATCAGAAAATGGAGGAGTGGCTCACCGCTGCCATCTCGTTTATTGAGCAGGCCAAACCTAGATATTTACACCAAGAACAGCTTGAAGCCGTAAAAGAAAATGGAAAAGAGGTTGTCCTGCAATCTTATTTTGGTAAACAGCACGCACCCCGTGTAAAAAATTTAGTTGAGTCAGTGGTTTACACTCTGAACCTTTTAATAGAAGAAATCAAAAAGCGCAGCTAAAGACATGATGCTGCGTTTTTCTTATGGCTTCTTTAGGCACATCTTCTGCTCTTGGTCATAATATATGAGTGTCATCAATATGTGTTGAGAGCGAGAGGAGCGAGATAGATGTTCCCTTATTCAAACCAGCAGCCTTATGAATTCAATCAATTCAAGCAAAGGCCTTTTCCGTATCCAGAGATGCAGCAGCAGCCTCCGCAGCCTCCAGACTATTTCATGCCGCCGTATCAAGGTGGAGGGGGAATGAATCAGGCACCATCTACTGTTTATCAGCCGCCTTATGGATACCAAGAAAACGTGCCGCCTTTACAGCCGCCTGAAGCGATGAATCCACCCCAAATGCAGCAGCCTCCAGGCATGATGCCCATGCAGCCGCCTATGAACCCTTATCCATTGCCAAGGCCGCAAAAACAGCAGCCATCTCAATTTAAAAGTGTGCTGTCACAATTCAAAAAGACGAATGGGCAATACGATTTTAACAAAATGTTTGATACAGCTGGCCAAATGATGAGTACAATGAATCAAGTAGGCTCATTGGCGAAAGGATTTACAAGCATTTTTAAAGCATAGCTAAAACCCAATAGATTGATCTATTGGGTTGTTTGCTTTGGCGCAGACACATGAAGCGATTGATCTTTCCACACACTCTTCATTTTCGTTTCATCTATTTTTGCCGGCATTAAAATGGTTTTGGTAAAGCTTGAATACGAAGAAGTCGTATCTGTTTTGATTTTTTCCTGTACTGATAAGTGTAAATATTGGGCTTTTACTTCTAGCGCAATGTCTCCTTCGACAAAATGGTCTGGAAATTGAATCTCGATATACACATTCTGTTCATCCTCTGTCACACCGGTCGTAATGGATGCAAGTGAATGCGATGTGGTCATGAGTGCCTCTGCACTATTTAATATCTCGTGAAACGGGGAGGATGCAAAAAATTGTTCAATCGCTTCATATAGCATATCTTCATTTGCCAGCATTTCATGTTTTTTTTCGCCTTCATGTTTCATCTGAATCACCTCTCATCTACAGCCTATGCAGAGGGGGCTCAGGCGGTTATCAATTGATGAGAGGAAAAAATTATGATTAAATAGTGTTGAATGAAGCAAGGTGTATGGGCGTAAAGTTTCATGCACGAAATAGATTTAAGAAGCAAAGCTTGAAGGGAGCAAATTGACATTGCTGAAAAAATTATTCGGTTTCGGAAAAAACCAAGATGATGTAAAGGAAGAAGTCATTTATTCTCCAGTTGATGGAGAGTTAATGGATATGACTGATGTACCAGATCCCGTCTTTTCTCAAAAGATGATGGGAGACGGCGTAGCAGTAAAACCAAAAAGTGGGACGATTGTGTCACCAGTAGAGGGTGAAATCATTCAGCTCTTCCATACAAAACATGCAATTGGCATTCGAACACTCTCGGGGCTTGAGCTTCTGATTCATATCGGACTTGAAACAGTTGGGTTAAATGGTGAAGGATTTGAAGCCCACATGAAAGAAGGGGATAAAGTGAAAATCGGTGATCCTCTTATTACATGTGATTTAGAACTGATTGAAGAGAAAGCATCAAGTACAGTGACACCGATTGTGATTATGAATGGTGACCTTATCGAACGACTTGATAAAGAACCAAAAGGCTCTGTAGAAAAGCAGATGTCCAAGCTCTTTACAGTGAAAATGAAATAATCCATGAATAGAAAAAACTACCCACTGACAGGGTAGTTTTTTATTGTGCTGAGGACATTAATCCTCCATCGGAACCCAGCCTTGACTTGCTTCCATGACAGACCACAATCCTTCTGGAATGAGATACTTGTCTTTTTGGCTGCGTTTAATGACGGTTTCAATCTCTTGTTCTCTGCCTTCTTTAATCTTCTTAGCCCAATCTGGGTCGACGATCAGCTCTCGTGCGACAGCGATGAGAGGAATCCCTTGATTGTAAGCATGGAGTGCATCTTCAGCTGTAATGACACTGCCTACTCCAATAAGCGGAAGAGCATCGCCGCAGCGTTCTTTTAGCAGTTCCATACGAGTTTTATTAGAATCTGCGCCTCGTCTTGCTTTAGAGCCAATCTCCATTAGAGAGATATGCAAATAATCGAGGCTTTTTGTTTTGAGAACATCCACTAATGTAAACGTCTCTGTCATTGTTAAACCAGGTGTTTCTGGTTCTTCAGGAGATAACCGGTATCCAAAGATAAACGGTTTAGCCGCATGTTCTTTGATGGCCTCTTTAACTGCATCTACAACAGCAATAGGGAAAGCTAGACGTTTTTCTTCATTTCCTCCCCATTGATCTGTACGCTGATTGCTATGCGGTGAGTAAAATTGCTGTAATAAATAACCGTTTGCTCCGTGAATTTCCACGCCGTCAAACCCTGCTTGAACCGCTCGTCTTGCCGCTTCTTTAAAGGAGTCGATAATATGCGTAATTTCCTCTTCTTTTAAAGCGCGTGCAATTTGTTTTCCATCTTTAAACACATCACTTGCCGCAACCACATCACCGTTTGGAACTAAATGAGGGAGAGCCTGAGAGCCGCCGTGATGAATTTGAATGATGGCTTTTGTTCCTTTTGCCTGGATAGCTGAAGCCAGTTTTTTCAGGCCAGGGATATCTTCATCTCTTGCGATAGAAGGCTGTCCTTCAAATGCCTTCCCATCTGGAGTCACATTCGCACATGCTGTAATCACCATGCCCATTTCACTTGATCTAGCTGTAATGAAGTCAATTTCGTCTTTTGAAATGGTGCCGTCATCATGAGAACCGAAGTGTGTCATTGGAGCAACCACTAACCGGCCATCAATAGAGGCGCCTCCTGGAAACGTAAATGGTTCAAATAAAGGCTTAAATTCGTTTTTCAATCTGATCATCTTCTTCCTTGATAAAATCATTTCACTTTAGAAGTGTAATAGATACTGTTACAACAGTTCAAAGTATTTGCTCATAAGTCCCCATCAAAAAATTGCCGCCTAGTCATGCAAACAAATATTCGGTACACTAGAATGAGAGGTGGACGCAATATGAAAAAGAAAACAATGAACGAACTGATAGAAGAATTAAAGAAAGACGAACAGGTAGAACATTGGCATGAAATTGAAGCAAAGCCTGCACAGACCTCACCCGTTCCTGAAAGAGTGGACGACAGGCTAAAAAAGGCGCTTGAAAAACGAGGCGTGAAAGAGTTGTACATTCATCAAAAAGAAGCCTTTGAACGAGTAATGAATGGTGAGCATGTAGTAACGGTTACACCAACAGCTTCAGGTAAAACGCTTTGCTACAATCTGCCTGTTCTTCAGTCGATCGCAGAAGACCAGACAAACCGCTCTCTTTATTTATTCCCAACAAAAGCGCTCGCGCAGGATCAAAAGAGTGAACTTAACGAGATCATCCACGAGATGGATGTTCCGATTCATAGTGAAACATATGACGGGGATACCTCCCCGGCCATTCGGCAGCGAGTCAGACAAGCAGGACATATTGTCATCACAAACCCAGATATGCTGCATTCAGCTATTTTGCCTCATCATACGAAATGGGTCAGTTTATTTGAGAATTTGAAGTATATTGTCATTGATGAGCTTCATACATATCGAGGCGTATTTGGCAGTCATGTGGCTAATGTGATTCGCAGGTTAAAACGTATTTGTGCATTTTATGGAAGTGATCCGATTTTCATTTGTACTTCAGCAACGATTGCAAATCCAAAAGAGCTGGCGCAGCAGCTCACAGGGAGCAAAGTGCATCTTATTGAACGAAACGGAGCGCCCAGCGGTAAAAAGAATTTTGTGTTTTATAACCCGCCAGTGGTGAATAAACCATTAAATATTAGACAAAGCGCTGCCACTGTCGTCAACCAATTGGCTAAAACATTTTTAAAAGAAAAAATTCAAACGATCGTTTTTGCTAGAAGCAGGGTACGAGTAGAAGTGATTTTAAGTCATATTCAAGAGCTTGTGAAAAAAGAAATCGGTCCAAAATCGATTCGCGGGTATCGCGGAGGCTATTTGCCAAAAGAGCGGCGCATGATTGAAAAGGGGTTAAGAGAAGGAGAAATTCTAGGTGTCGTCAGCACGAACGCACTAGAATTAGGGGTAGATATAGGTCAGCTAAAGGTATGCATTATGACGGGGTATCCTGGCAGTGTAGCGAGTACATGGCAGCAGGCAGGACGTGCTGGAAGGCGTCATGAGGAGGCGCTTATTATCATGGTGGCAAGCTCCTCACCCCTTGATCAATATATTGTCAGACACCCTGAATATTTCTTTAATAGACCGCCTGAAGCAGCCAGAATCAATCCTGAAAATCTCATTATTTTAGTGGATCATCTAAAATGTGCTTCCTACGAGCTGCCATTTCGGACGGATGAACAGTTTGGCGGCATGGAAGTAGAAGACATTTTGCAATACTTACATGAGGAAGGGGTTCTTCATTTTAGCGGGAACCGGTATTATTGGTCGGATCAATCGTTCCCAGCGCATGGGATCAGCCTGAGATCTGCAAGTCAGGAAAATGTGGTGATTGTGGATCAATCCGACGTAGCGAATGTCCGGATTATTGGAGAGATGGATCGATTCAGTGCAATGACATTGCTTCATGATGAGGCAATTTATTTACATGAAGGGGTTCAGTATCAAGTAGAAAAGCTAGATTACGAGCATTTGAAGGCTTATGTGAAACAAGTGGATGTAGAATACTATACAGATGCTAATTTAGCTGTTCAGCTCAAGGTGCTGGAAATCGATCAGACAACAGAGAAAGAAGCGGTATCTGTTCACTACGGTGATGTGACTGTCAACGCAATGCCTACGATATTTAAAAAAATCCGTCTGAGTACTGGTGAAAATATCGGGTCTGGACCGATCCACTTACCGGAAGAAGAAATTCATACGAGTGCGGCTTGGTTTGAATTACACGAGGCAGAGCGGAGATTTGAAGAGAAGACACTTGAACAGCTCCTGCTTGGCATCGCAAATGTTCTTCAGCACATTGTACCTGCTTTTGTGATGTGTGACCGCTCAGATATTCATGTTGTTTCACAAATTAAAGCGGCACATACCGGTAAACCGACAGTCTTTTTATATGACCACTACCCTGGCGGAATCGGCTTAAGCAAAGAAGTCCAAGCTCGTTTCGATGAAATAGCAGGTGCAGCCATTCAGCTGATAGAGCGGTGCCGCTGTGAGAACGGCTGTCCATCCTGCATTGGCATGGAAATGAAAGAGGTGAGCGGAAAAAGCAGCATTGTTGAATTGATGTCTGCATTTTAAGAGGAAGGAGGAAGATACCTACTCATGTCTTTAAAAGGGAAATTAAATCGAATGAAGAAGCACCTATCGCACAACCAGCCAAACGAAAAACGTCAAAAAACAGTGGAAGGGCAGCCTCAGCCTGTGACGGCCGAAAACATTCCATTTTTAAAGGAATGGGAGCAATTGGGTGCAGCTCCTTATCACTTTGAGGATTCCTTTTGTCTCATTCGAGAAGTCACCTATTCATTAGATGATAAGCATGGACTCTACTCGTTTGCGGAACTGCCAAAGGTCATCGAGGCATGGAACAAAAGCAGCATCCAGCATTCTCTATCGGCTAAAGGTTACAAGCCGCATGAACTGTTTTTCTTTGATACAGAAACAACTGGATTATCTGGCGGAACGGGAAATATGATCTTCTTGCTAGGACATGCGCGGGTTTTTGCTGACAAAGTAGTGGTGAAACAGCACCTGCTCACAAATCCGGGAAATGAAGCGGCTCTTTATAAAAGTTTTCTCGATGAAGTGAACGTAGAATCACTCGTTACATATAATGGAAAATCATTCGATTGGCCGCAAGTGAAAACGAGACATACTTTGCTGCGAGATCAAATCCCTGCGCTTCCAGAGTTTGGCCACTTTGATCTTCTGCATGGGTCAAGACGATTGTGGAAGCATAAATATGAACGAATGGCGCTGTCTGTGGTTGAAAAAGAAGAGCTGCACGTCCACCGGGAAGGCGACACACCGGGTTTTTTAGCACCGATGATCTATTTTCACTTTTTAAAGGAACAAAAACCGAAGCTCATCGAAGGGATTTTGACTCATAATGAATTAGACGTCCTTTCGTTAATCAGCCTTTACATCCATCTATCCAAAAAAATTCTATCTATGGATGCGGTAAAGGAACATGATGAGAAATATGCGCTGGCTAGGTGGCATCTTGCGCATCGTGATGTACAGGAAGCTACGAAGCATTTGCGGGAATTAACAGGTGCTGATTTTGAACATGCCAATCAGGCGGCTTTTGATCTCTCATTACAATATAAACGGCTAAACGAGTGGGATGAAGCAGTTCGAATTTGGGAAACATTATTTGAATCAAGTGATGTCCATTTGGCATTAAAAGCAGGTATAGAGCTCGCGAAGTGTAAAGAGCATCGCCAAAAAGATGCAAGGTCAGCTCTTTCCATCACGGAATCTTTATTATCTTTCTCATCGTTAAGCGAGCGAGACACAAAAGAGCTTGAGAAGCGGAAAAAACGGCTATTGAGAAAAGCTGGGCAATGAAATAATATTACCCGGGAAAGCGCAAAAAATGACAACGTTCGGCTCTCGGCCGAAAATAAAAATTGTTTAGCACTTTTATTGTAGAAAGTCCGCGAATCCTGTAAAATAACGTTAGATATTGAATGAGGAGCGTATAGCATGTATAAGGGTCTTTTCTACTTGTTTTTTCTTGTGGTCATTTTGGTCGCTTTTGTGTTTTCAAACTATAAAGATATTTTTCTTGCCAACTTTTAAAATAGGTTAATGCATTAGTACATGTACACCTCTTGATTCATACATTGATAATGTAAGAAAATAAAGGAGAGGGGAATGCTACATGTACCATCATCATCATTGCCATCCGAATGTTACACAGCCAATTGTTCATCCGACGAATCATTGCTGTACACACAGCGAGTCAACAACAATTGTGCCGCATATCCACCCGCAGCATGTGACAAATGTTCACCACCATAATTTCAAACATGTTCACTACTTCCCGCATACGTTTTCTCAGGTGGACCCGACAACACATCAACACTTTAACTGCGGTGGACCTTGCTGTAACAGATAAAGTGAATGGGACTTTTATAAGTCCCATTTTTTAAAAGCAGGTGAAAAAATGAAAATTATTGCTGTCACAGGGTACAAGCCGTTTGAGCTTGGGATATTCAAACAAGACGAGCCTGCACTTCAATACATAAAAGCGGAGCTTCAAAAAAGGCTGACAGCCCTTATCGAAGAAGGTCTGGAATGGGTGCTCATATCAGGGCAGCTTGGGGCAGAAATTTGGACAGCCGAAGTGGTGTTTGAGCTTCAGGAGGAATATCCAGCGTTAAAACTTGCAGTCATTACGCCATTTTATGAACAGGAAGAGCGCTGGAATGAACAAAACAAAGAGTTGTATGAAGGAATTCTTGCACAGGCCGATTTTGTAGAAAGTGTCACGCATAGACCGTACGAAAGTCCGGCACAATTTAAACAAAAGAATCGCTTTTTTATTGAAAAAACAGATGGTCTTCTCGTCTTATATGATCCCGAGCATGAGGGATCGCCGAAGTATATGATCAGGGAGGCGGAAGCCTATACCGATTACCCCATTATGTACATCACGATGGATGATCTAAGAGCGCAGGTTGAGGCGGAAGATCCGTTTTTTGATTAAAAGCAAGAGAAAATTTGACAACGTCACGTATTTCTGAAAAAATATACTATGAATTCACGATATGAGGTGAAAAAGATGCTTGCTGATAAAGTAAAGCTTTCTGCGAAAGAAATTTTAGAAAAAGAATTTAAAACAGGTGTCAGAGGGTACAAACAAGAAGAAGTCGATAAATTTTTAGATATGGTCATTAAAGACTATGAGACATTCAACCAAGAAATCGAAAAACTTCAACAAGAAAACCTCCACTTGTCAAAACAGCTTGAAGAAGCTGTTGAACAAGGGAAAAGACAGCCTGCACAGTCTAATACAACAAACTTTGATATTTTAAAAAGACTATCGAACCTTGAGAAACACGTTTTCGGCAGCAAACTTTATGATTGAGTCTTGCTGAAAAAGCTTGTGTCAGATGTCATTGTCGTTTATAATAACGCTTATTGATTAACGTTCGGGTAATCGCTGTAATGCTATTTAGTGCATTGCAGAGGAAAGTCCATGCTCGCACGGTGCTGAGATGCCCGTAGTGTTCGTGCCTGGCGAAAAAATAAGCCAGGGCAGCCTGGGAAAGGCTGACGGCAGGAAAAATGCCTACGTCCTTTTTAGGATATGGCAAAGTATCCTTGAAAGTGCCACAGTGACGAAGTCTCACTAGAAA
This sequence comes from Bacillus safensis FO-36b, assembly GCF_000691165.1. Classification (GTDB taxonomy): domain Bacteria; phylum Bacillota; class Bacilli; order Bacillales; family Bacillaceae; genus Bacillus; species Bacillus safensis. Next base: position 719,562 of record NZ_ASJD01000001.1, read on the forward strand.
TGGTGAGAGTGGAACGCGGTAAACCCCTCGAGCGAGAAACCCAAACTTGGTAGGGGAACTTTCTCAAAGGAACCAAACGGAGAGAAGGACAGAGAATTCTGTAGATAGATGATTACCACCTGAGTACGAGGCATTTGCCGTTTGCAGTACGATGGAACAAAACATGGCTTACAGAACGTTAAATCCGTTATCATAAACATGATGAAACAAAGCTCTCCTATTTCAACATATGGAGAGCTTTTATCTTGAATACATAAAAGGACGAGAAAACAGGTGATAAATCAATGAAAACCTATACACTCATCGCAACAGCTCCAATGGGAATTGAAGCAATTGTTGCAAAAGAAGTAAGAGACCTTGGCTATGAGTGCACAGTCGACAACGGAAAAGTGATTTTCAAGGGGGATGCTCTTGCCATTTGCCGTGCAAACCTTTGGCTGCGTACAGCAGACCGGATCAAGGTACAAGTTGCTGAATTTTCGGCAAAAACATTTGATGAGCTTTTTGAACAAACGAAAGCGATTGACTGGGCCGCTTTTTTACCAAAAAACAGTACGTTTCCTGTCATCGGGAAATCTGTGAAATCTCAGCTTGCCAGTGTGCCTGACTGCCAGCGCATCGTCAAAAAAGCCATCGCTCAAAAGCTTAAATCCTCCTACAACATTCAGTCTGAATGGCTTGAAGAGACGGGACCTGAATATAAAATCGAGATCGCTCTTTTAAAAGATAAAGCGGTTCTTACGCTTGATACATCTGGTGTAGGTCTTCATAAACGCGGATACCGCATGGATCAAGGCGGAGCACCTATTAAAGAAACGCTTGCTGCTGCGCTCGTCTTATTAACGAACTGGACACCTGACCGTCCGTTTGTTGATCCTTTCTGCGGATCAGGAACAATCGCCATAGAAGCAGCGATGATAGGACAAAACATTGCCCCAGGATTTAACCGGGATTTTGCGTCTGAATCATGGGAATGGATCGGTGAAGACGTATGGAACAAAGCGCGTGTGGAAGTCGAAGAAAAAGCAAACTATGATCAGCCGCTCCGCATTATCGCAAGTGACATCGACCATCGTATGGTGGACATCGCAAAAATGAATGCAGAAGAAGCAGGACTGAGTGAACTGATTGAGTTCAAACAAATGCAAGTAAAAGACTTTCAAACAAAAGAAGAGTACGGTGTGATTGTTGGAAATCCTCCTTATGGTGAACGACTGAGTGATAAACCAGCTGTTGAAAAAATGTATCAAGGAATGGGTGAAGCGTTTAAGAACCTAGATACATGGTCCATTTACATCTTAACGTCACACGAAAAATTCGAAGAGTGCTTCGGAAGAAAAGCGACGAAAAAGAGAAAGCTGTTTAATGGATTTATTAAAACAGACTATTATCAATATTGGGGAAAACGCCCGCCTAGAAAGCAACCAACCGAATCGTAATAAATGGCCGCACCGAAAGAAGGTGCGGCTTTTTTATGCTGAAAAGGTATAACTCCTCGCGTGGCGGAATAAACTGAACTTGATTTTAAAAAAAGAGGTGTCTTCATGATTCATTATGATCAAATTCAGTTAATCCAAAAAGCACTCAATTCGACTGCTCAAGAAATAGAAGGGCATGAAGGTGGACAATCTGCTCAGCTTACGGCAGCCATCGAAGATTTGGCGCTGGCTCAGGCATACATAGAACGTTCTGAGCATGCATTTTTAATGAAGGAAAGCTATCAACATCGCCTGCGCTCATAAAAAAAGATTGTTTTTCCCCAGCGTAAATGGTACTATTGAATGTCTGAATGATTCAAAAGTTGGGGGTTGAAGCAGGTGACAGCATCTCGTTTGCCTTTTTCATTATCAAAAGAACACAATTTTTACGAAGAACTGGGCAACTGGATTGGTGATGTGTTTTATGACATTTTGCCAGAAAAGGGCTTTGATCTTCGAGATGAACAAATATTTATGGCTTTTCAACTAGAAAGAGCCTTTAAAGAAAAAAGTGTGATGTTTGCCGAAGCTGGGGTAGGCACAGGCAAAACTATCGTCTATCTATTATTTGCCGTCACATATGCAAGGTATACAGGGAAGCCTGCGATTATTGCATGTGCAGACGAAACGTTAATTGAACAGCTCGTTAAACAAGAAGGTGATATCTATAAAATTGCCAATCACCTTGATATTCAAATAGATGCGAGATTAAGTAAATCGCATGATCAATATTTATGCTTAAAGAAGCTGGAGAAAACGATGCAGCGTGAAGATGATGAAAAGTGGCTCGATATTTATGAATCACTGCCTTCATTTGTTCATGAATCACATGGCATGCAAACCTTTTATCCGTATGGCGATCGAAAAGAGTATCCGGAGTTATCAAATGATGAATGGTCACGAATTGGCTATGACTCGTTTCAGGACTGTCTGACGTGCGATATGCGTCATCGCTGTGGTTTGAATTTATCAAGAGATCATTACCGGAAAGCGACAGACCTCATCATCTGTTCACATGATTTTTACATGGAGCATGTGTGGACGAAGGAATCCCGGAAACGTGAGGGCCAGCTTCCGCTGCTTCCTGAGCATAGCTCCGTCGTATTTGATGAGGGACATCTTCTCGAGTTTGCCGCACAAAAAGCGTTAACGTACCGAGTGAAGCAATCAACGCTCGAAACATTTTTGGAACGTCTTTTGCAAAACGACATACGCGAAGAATTTGCAGAGCTTGTTGAAGATGCACTTGCAACAAACGATGAGTTCTTTTATCTCTTAAAAACACATGCCAAAGAAGTCAAAGGCTCGCACCGGCTTGAAATTGGGCGTGTCGATGAGGTGAAGCGTTCTGCAAGTGAATTGTGTGACTTGCTTGAAAAAATCGGAGAAGCGCTCGTGTTTGAATCTGAGATGTATACGATCGATCAATACGAATTATCTGTTGTGGAAGAATACATTGAACAAATGGCGTATTCTTTATCGCTTTATCAAAAAAATGCCATTAGCTGGCTGGAAAAACAGGAATTAGATACAACATTTGTTGTGATGCCAAAGACGGTTGCAGAGGTGCTTGGCGAAAAAGTATTCTCGCAAAAAAGACCATATATTTTCTCTTCCGCTACATTGTCTGAGAATCAATCCTTTGATTATTTAGCTGAAAGTCTTGGGATTAAAGATTACTTATCAATGAGTGTCGCTTCGCCGTATGATTACGATGAACAAATGAAGATTTATTTCCATGGAATTCAGCAGCTCGCTGAGCAAGAGGCAAAAGCACAGCAAGTGATCACTCAGCTGAAAGAAAATGGAGGACGATCTCTGATTCTCTTCCCTTCATTTGATGAACTTCATTTCTTTAGAAAACAGCTTGAAGCAGCAAATGAATCACTGCCGTTTGACGTATATTTTGAGGGAGACGAGGAAATCAGCACGATTGTTCAAAAGTTCCAAGCAGATGAAACATCCGTGTTATGCTCTGTTCATCTGTGGGAAGGGCTTGATATTCCAGGTCAATCATTAACGAATGTGATCATCTGGGGACTTCCTTATCCGCCGCATGATCCGGTATTTGAAGCGAAACGGAATGAAGCAAAGGATGCACATGCTGAAGTTGACCTTCCGTATATGCTGCTTCGCTTACGCCAAGGTATCGGAAGACTGATCCGGACAAGCCAAGACGCAGGAAGCATTCATATTTACTTTGATCGTAAAGAAGATACTAAGCTTCAAAGTAAAATTGAATCCGTCCTGCCAGTGAAGCCCATCATCACATCTTAAATAGCTGAAAACTTGCAAATGAGGAGGATACCACGGTGTATCCTCCTTTTTCATTGACAAAAGAACATTCATTGAAGTAGCCTTGAAACGTACATACATATTTTATTGATTGGGGGAACAAACGCATGAGTCTTGAAGCAACTGAGAAAGCGTTTTATCAATTACTAGGGAAAATCGCCCATTATACAGAGGCGCTCCATTTACTTTACTGGGACTCTAGAACACAAGCACCTAAAAAAAGTGCGGATTTTAGAGCTGAAACGATCGGTCAATTATCAAGTGATATTTTTAATATGAAGACTTCTGACGAAATGAGAGATCTTCTTCACGCATTAAACAAACATCGAGATGAACTGTCAAAAGATACACAGAAGGCGCTCGAATTATCACAAAAAGAGTATGATGAAAACAGTAAAATTCCGAAAGAAGAATTTAAAGAATACTCGATTTTACAATCAAAAGCGGAGCATGTTTGGGTAGAAGCAAGGGAGAAATCAGACTTTTCACTCTTTGCACCATACTTAAAACAGCTTATTGACTTTAACAAGCGTTTCATCCAATATTGGGGCGTGAAAAAAACGCCTTATGATGTGCTGCTCAATAACTATGAGCCAGATATGACGGTTGAACAGCTTGATCAAAAGTTTGGTGCACTTCGTGACGCTATTGTTCCTCTTGTGAAAAAAATCGAAGCCTCACCTAATAAGCCGGATACTTCATTTTTATCGAAAAGCTTCCCAATCGATAAACAAAAGGAATTGAGTCTCTTTTTCTTAAAAGAATTAGGATATGACTTTGACGCAGGCCGCCTGGATACAACAATTCATCCATTTGCTGTAACGTTAAGCAGAGGCGATGTACGTGTGACGACCCGTTATGATGAGCATGATTTTCGAATGGCGATCTTTGGAACGATTCATGAATGTGGTCATGCGATCTATGAGCAAAACATTGATGAAGCACTGAGCGGAACACTTTTATGTGATGGGACTTCGATGGGAATCCATGAATCACAGTCTCTTTTCTTTGAGAACTTTATCGGCAGACACGAAGATTTCTGGAAAACGTATTATCAAAAGCTGCAAGAAGCTTCTCCTGAGCAATTTAAAGATGTTTCTTTAGAAGACTTTGTGCATGCAGTGAATGAATCGAAGCCGACTTACATTCGAATTGAAGCCGATGAACTGACGTATCCGCTTCACATTATCATCCGCTATGAAATTGAGAAAGCGATTTTCAATGAAGAAGTAGCAGTTGAAGATCTGCCTGCACTTTGGAATGAAAAATATCAAGCGTATCTTGGCATTACGCCTCCTAATGATGCACTCGGTATCTTGCAGGATGTTCACTGGTCTGATGGAAGCTTTGGATATTTCCCTTCATATGCTCTTGGTTATATGTATGCAGCGCAATTAAAGCAGCAAATGATTAAAGATTTACCAAATTTTGATGAGCTTATTCAAAATGGGTCTTTTGCACCGATAAAAGAATGGCTGACGGAACATGTTCACCAGCATGGAAAACGGAAAAAGCCATCTGAAATCATTAAAGATGCAACAGGCGAAGAATTAAATGTTCAATATTTAATTGACTACTTAACAGATAAATATACAAAACTGTATTTATCATAAAAGAAGGGCACCCTTTCATGAGAGGGGTGCTTTTTTGATGCTTGAATATTCTAAAAACGAACATTTTGTTCTGATCTATTATTTAAGTTCGGTATTTTTCTAGAAAAATGCTTTCCAAGCGTCTGAAATCTTGTTATAATTTGAACACTATAACACTCATATAATCGCGTGATGATGGCACGCAAGTTTCTACCGGACACCGATAAGGTCCGACTATGAGTGAGCAAAATGAAACAGCTCTTGTTTGAGCTGAAGATCCGTTGATCGTTTTCGCATTGCTTGCTCCTCATGGACAGCAATGCTTTTTTTATGCCAAAAATTGAATGTTTGCCAATTATGCTAGGGGGAAGAATGATGGAATTGTTACGTCAAAAAATTGAGAACGAGGGAATCGTTCTGTCAAATCAAGTGTTAAAAGTAGATGCTTTTTTAAATCACCAAATTGATCCTGTGTTAATGCATGAGATCGGGCAAGAGTTTGCTAGATTATTTAAGCACGATGGCATTACAAAAATCATCACAATCGAATCTTCTGGCATCGCACCTGCTGTGATGGCTGGGCTTGCTCTTCAAGTACCTGTTGTGTTTGCAAGAAAACGTCAATCACTCACATTAACGGATAACCTGTTAACAGCCAGTGTGTACTCTTTTACGAAAAAAGTAGAAAGCACGATTGCTGTCTCAAATACGCATCTTAGTGAAAATGATTGTGTGTTAATCATCGATGACTTTTTAGCGAATGGTGAAGCTGCGAAAGGACTTGCTGCAATTGCAAAGCAGGCGAAGGCAAAAGTAGCCGGATTTGGCATTGTCATCGAAAAATCATTCCAGCCTGGAAGAAATGCGCTTGTGCAAATGGGCTACCGCGTTGAGTCCCTCGCACGTATTGAATCACTTGAGGAAGGGAAAGTCACGTTTGTACGGGAGGTACAATCATGAGTACCGCTAAAAAAGTCAAAACGCTCTCACTGGGTATTCAGCATGTGCTGGCGATGTATGCCGGTGCTGTTCTTGTGCCGCTCATTGTTGGAGATGCGCTCGGGCTCACGCCTGCACAGCTGACTTACTTAATCTCGGCGGATATTTTCATGTGCGGGGCTGCCACATTGCTTCAAGTATGGAAAAACCGCTTCTTTGGGATCGGTCTGCCTGTCGTATTAGGCTGTACATTTACTGCGGTTTCTCCTATGATTGCGATTGGCTCTAAGTATGGCATTTCGTCTATCTATGGAAGTATTATCGCTTCTGGGTGTATCGTCATTCTTCTTTCTTTTTTCTTTGGGAAGCTTGTGAAATTTTTCCCGCCTGTTGTAACAGGTTCTGTCGTCACTATTATTGGTATCACCCTCATTCCTGTAGCGATGAATAATATGGCAGGAGGAGAAGGAAGTGCGGATTATGGTTCTTTTGAAAATCTAGGGCTCGCTTTCCTTGTGCTGTTTATCATTGTACTGCTCTATCGGTTCACGAAAGGGTTTATGAAGGCGATCGCCATTTTAATCGGTATTCTTCTTGGGACAGCAGTTGCTGCGTTTATGGGGAAAGTGGAGACAGCTGAGGTGGCAAAAGCCCAGGTTTTCCGCATGATTGAGCCATTTTATTTTGGCATGCCGACCTTTGAATTTGCACCGATCATGACCATGACGTTAGTTGCGATTGTGTCATTAGTCGAATCAACAGGCGTTTATTTCGCACTAGGTGATTTAACAAACCGGTCATTAAAAGAGAAGGATTTGGCTAAAGGCTATCGGGCAGAGGGGATTGCTGTGTTATTAGGCGGAATCTTTAATGCTTTTCCATACACAGCCTACTCGCAAAACGTTGGATTGATCCAGTTAACAGGAGTCAAGAAAAACCAAGTCATTGTTGTAACAGGAGCATTGCTCATGTTATTTGGTCTTTTTCCTAAGATCGCTGCCTTTACGACGATTATTCCAAAGTCAGTCCTTGGCGGTGCAATGGTTGCCATGTTTGGCATGGTCATTGCATACGGTATTAAAATGCTCTCGCGCGTGGACTTTGCAAAGCAGGAGAACTTGCTGATCGTCGCTTGCTCCGTGGGAATCGGCTTAGGAGTTACTGTCGTACCGCAAATGTTTGAGCATCTGCCAGATTCGATTAAATTATTAACAAGTAACGGCATTGTGGCCGGAAGCTTTACCGCTATTTTGCTTCATATTATTTATCACATGATTCCTTTTAAAAAAGAAGCCGGGCATGACCTGGTAGAAGAACCTAAGCAATCTGTTATGTAACCCCCTCTCTTGGAGAGGGGGTTCAGATTATGGACAAAGAGCTAAAATGACCTTTTATTTTAGCTCTTTGTCTTCTTTTTAGCTTGATAAAAAACCTTTGAAGTCCTAGGATCCTAGGAAGGAGCGTGTGAGGGTTTGTCTACAAGCTGAAAGCCCGCATCTTTTGGATACGGGCTTTTTGTGATTAGCGCTATTAATGTTGTACCGGCGGCATTGTTTCGTTAATGACTGCAAATGTATAGCCCCTTGCTTTTAGCTGTATAATCAGGCTATCTAAATAGTTTGTGGTAGAGGGTTGATCATGCATTAATATAACTTTTGGTTCCCATGGTTTATTTTTCTCAAACATTTGCAATTGATTCAATACCTCTGGAACATATTGTGAGTTTTTATATCTCCAGTCAAGACTATCAATCGTCCAGTCCCAGTAAATAAAGCCATTTTGGTTTAAACGTACTTTTTGATGATATGTTAAATTTGGAACACTGCCAAAGGGGGTTCTTACAAGACGGCTGTAGACGCCTGTAACAGAGGCAAGAATACGCTGAGCTTCTCTCATTTCATTTGCGGGAGACTCGCTGTTCTGATAAAAGAGGTTTATATCATGCGTCATGCCATGAAGACCTAATTGATGTCCTTCTTGATAAAGTCTTTTCACAGCTGATTGGTGTGCTTGGATTTGCGGTCCAAGCATGAAGAACGTCGCCTTCACGTGATGTGCTTTTAATACATTTAACAGCTGATTTGATGTAGCAGAAGGACCATCATCAAATGTTAAAAAGACCGTTTTATTCGTTGCCTCTTGGTTTGGATTGGTCTTAAAATGTGTATCCAATGTTCTTGTAGACTGATCTTTTGCTTTCAGACTGATGCTTGTGTCACGGAAGTCACTGCTGGCAGCATTTTTTGCTTGCCCATTGGTCGCCTGCAAATGGGGTTTAGACATATCCCAGATAAAAAAGAGAAACAGTGTAAGAAGCACTAAACCAATTACCTTTGAGAGAAGTATCGTGTTGTAGGGTGTCTTTTTTTTGGAAACCTTTTTCATTACAATCACTCCAGTCAATTAAATTTTGAGCCGAACCATGTTGTAGATTCTTTCTTTTTTCACTGTTTTTCCTGGTACTCATATTGATTAAATATATAGTGGAAAAAATCCTTTTTATATAGAAAATTCAAATGAATTAGAAATTTATGGTTGTTACTTTGTGTTGATCAGCAAAAAAAGGTGATCCATTCATGTTTAAATAAAATCATTCTGAATAATGATCGAAACGTTAATATTTATACGCTAAGATAGCAGCAGATTTGACCATTAATTCGAAGCGAAAGGGAGATTCCGTATGAAAGTGTTGTATAAGTAAAGGGGGGGGGGTGTCTACGTTCTGAACACTTCTCTTTTAGAGGTGTTTTTTTGCATAAAAAAAGCAGGTTCGCTTGGCTTAGAACGAACCTGTGAAGGAGGAAAACTACATCATGTTTTCACCTATATTATCCAATATTTATCAATTGTCGTCAAGACAAAAAGTTAGCCGGAGGAAAATATTTTGACTGAATTGTGACGTTTTGGCATGTATATCCTTTTTTCGGTAGGGGATATTAATCGAAAAAAGAGGTGAAGCCGATGGCGTACATTCTTTCTGTTGGAACGAGTCTGCCAAAACATCATGTGGATCAGAAAAAGGCAGCTGATTTTGCTAGATCCCAATTTAAACGATCGTTTAAAGATATCGACCGGCTGCTGAGAGCTTTTCAAAACGGAGAAATCGAGAGCAGACAGTTTGTGCAGCCAATTGAATGGTATCAGACGCACCACTCTTTTGAGGAGAAAAACAATCTCTATTTGGAAAAAGCATTGGCTCATGCAAAAGAAGCGGTCATACACTGTCTTCATGAGAAGGCGTTCCTGAAAAAACCGATTCCGTTTGAAGAGATCGATGCATTGTTTTTTATTTCAAGCACCGGACTTTCGACACCAAGTCTTGATGCAAAACTGATGAATGTTCTTCCTTTTTCGCCTTATACGAAACGAGTGCCGATCTGGGGGTTAGGGTGCGGGGGCGGAGCGGCAGGGTTGTCCCGGGCTTACGAATACATACGGGCATTTCCAGAAGCAAAGGTGCTGGTTGTCGCCTGTGAACTGTGCAGTTTAACCTTTCAGCCGCAAGATCAATCAAAAAGCAATTTAATCGGGACATCTTTGTTCGGAGACGGGACAGCAGCGGTACTCTTAACTGGAGAAAAAGGTGTATCTGAATACGCCGATCTAAAAACAGTTCCTAGAGTGATTGGTACACAATCCGTCACAATGAAAGAGTCTGAGGATGTGATGGGATGGGAATTTACAAGTGACGGCTTTCGGGTTATTTTCTCCCGTGACATTCCTTCCATTATTTCAGGCTGGTTAAAAGAGCAAGTCGATCAATTTTTAGAGCAGCAAGGGTATTCGGCAGAAGACCTATCAGTTTTTCTTGCCCATCCTGGAGGAAAAAAAGTGATTGATGCCTATATTGAAAGTCTATCCTTACAAGAGGATCAGCTTTTTTCATCAAAAGAAGTACTTAAACAACACGGGAATATGTCCTCTGCCACAGTTTTGTATGTGATCAAACATTATCTTGAACATCAATCCGCTGAAGCGGGAGATATGGGTCTTTGCGGAGCGCTTGGTCCGGGCTTTTCCTCAGAGCTGCTGCTCATGAAATGGGAGGAGGTCTTATCATGATCATTTGGCTCGTCATTGGTTTCTTCGTTTGTCAGCGGCTTATTGAAATGCTTGTGGCTAAAAGAAATGAAAAGAAAGTAAAAGCGATCGGTGCCATTGAATTTGGTGCAAGTCATTATCCTTATATGGTCGCTATGCATGCGGGCTTTTTTCTCTCACTTATGGTTGAGGTATGGGGGTTAAACAGGCCGCCGTCTCGCTATTTTCTTGTGCTTCTCGTTTTCCTGCTGGCCGCACAGTTGATTCGATACTGGGCATTATGTTCTCTTGGGACGTATTGGAATACAAAGATTTTAGTTGTACCAAATGCGATGATGGTGAAAAAAGGACCTTATCGCTGGTTAAAGCATCCTAACTATGTCGTGGTGGCGATTGAGCTTTTGCTGATCCCGCTTTTGTTTAATGCTTATTTTACCGCCATTTTGTTCACATGTTTAAATGCATGGATGATGGCTGTGAGAATTCAAACAGAAGAGAAAGCGCTCAATCAGTATTTGTTAAATTAATATTGAAAATCATTATCAATTGTGATACACTTTCATTAATGATAAGCATTCTCAATCACGAAGGATGGACGGTGATCACATGACAATGGTTTTCTTACTCGGTACGGTCTGTGTATACAGCCTATTAATTGGCTTCGTATTAAAAGGTGTTTCTAAAAAATCTGCTTCCTGATCGCAGTCAATTGCGACTGATCGGGAAGCAGATTTTTTTTATTTCCTCAGATCAGAAGAAAAATCTCTTCATTTTGTGTAAAATGGTATCACATACATAACTGACTTTTCTAAAAACAAAGGGGTTTATCGTCATGGAAGACTTGTCTATTCGAGATTCGCTCGTTCAAACTACAGGTGCTTTATATCAAAGCCTTCTTAAAAGGGATGATCATGAACGCGCAGCCAAACTTGCATCGATTATCAAAAAGGAAGCAGAAGAAGAAGTGTATATCGCATTTACCGGCCACTATTCAGCTGGAAAGTCATCTCTTGTGAATCATCTGCTTCATGATCACATCCTGCCAACGAGTCCAATTCCAACAAGTGCCAACTTGGTCGTCGTGAGGAAAGGGAAGAGTGAAGTAAAGCTTCACACCTCAGATGGCCGCTTTGCAAAAATGAGCGGTTCTTATGATAAAGAAGCAGTTCAGCGTTTTTGTAAGGATGGAGAACAGATTGAAATGGTGGAAATTAGCGGGGACTATAGAGGACTGGAAGAAAAGGTAGCAGTGATTGATACGCCCGGAATTGATTCAACGGATCATGCTCACTTTTTATCTGCTGCGTCTATTCTTCATCAAGCAGATGCTCTTTTTTATGTCGTTCATTACAACCATGTTCATTCTGAGGAAAACATTCGTTTCATTCGCTCCATTAAAGAGAAAGTGCCAAATCTTTATTTCATCGTCAATCAAGTCGATCGACATGATGAGCATGAGACAGCATTTGAAGACTACAAAAATCAAGTAGTTGATATGCTTCAAAAAGAAGGCATTGAAGAAGAACATCTATACTTTACATCTGTAACCGATGAGTCGCATCCAAGAAACGAAATGATTCGTTTAATCGAGAAACTGCAAGAATTACAAACATTGCCGAAAGCATCGCTTCGCGCCTATACCGAGCAGAAAATAGAGCATGTTTTAAAAGAACATATTGACTCATTAAAAGAAGAGCTGCAGGAAGAGGATCTGGATTTACAGCTTCAAGAAAAAAGAAAAGAAGTGAAGGAACTTGAAGCGAGAAGCAGCTTCATTGAAAATGGAGCAAAACAGTTAGAAGATGAAGTGTCTTCTGAAGTCGAGAACATTTTAAAAAATGCAAATCTAACCCCATTTAAAATGAGGGAGCTCGCAAGTGATTATATTGAATCGAAAGCACCTGGCTTTAAGGTAGGTCTGCTGTTCGCTAAAAATAAAACCGAGCAGGAAAAAGAAAAGCGGGCGAACGAGTTCTTAGCAGATGTCAAAGCAAGAATGAAAGCAGAAGTAGACTGGCATATTGCTGAGCTGCTCAAAAAAGAAGTCAAGAAACATCAGCTTGGTGAAGAGCTATTAAATCAAGTGATGGCATTTGAAACACCTGTAGAAGAATCACTGCTTGAAAACGTGATCCATCACGGTGCGACATTTTCAAATGAATACGTTTTGCAATATGCAAAAGATGCGGGTGAAGCACTGAAAAGACAGACGAAACAGAAAGCAATACCATTGATTGAACAAATGACCGAGATGCTGAAAACCCAGCTCCTGAATGAAAAGGGAAAGCAGCAAGATAAATGGGTCCAGGCAGCACAGGAGCTCCAAGCGCTGGAGCAATGCATGGAAAAAAATGATCACATCAGAAAAGATATTGAGCATGTATGGGATATATGGCAAAACGGAACAAATGAGCAGATCGAAGAAGATTGGTTTTATGTGAAAAAACACCGGATGCAGCATGACGAGCTAAATCAGAATCAAACATCAACTCATACCGAAGAAAGCGAAAAAGAAAATCAGCAGCAGACAGAGCTTGATCAAATGCGACAATCACAGCATATCCCGACAGCGCAGTCGATTGACCAGTTTGAGCAGCTTTCTCAAATTTTAATGCCATTAAACGCGCTTGGGTCTCAAAGAAAGTCCTTTGAAAAACGAACAAAGCGGTTGCAAGCGAAGGAATTTACACTCGCCTTATTCGGTGCTTTTAGTTCGGGGAAATCTTCGTTTGCCAATGCCCTTGTTGGGAGAAAGGTGCTGCCATCATCTCCTACACCAACGACGGCCACGATCAATAAGCTGACCCGGCCGACAGAAGACCATCCGCATGAAAGTGTGAAAGTGGTGTTTAAAACCGAGCAGGAAATATTAGAGGAGCTCGATCAAATTCTCGGTTATTCTATAACAGAAGAAAAGGGAGATACGTTTCAAGCGAAACTCGAGCGGACGCTGAAAAAAAGAGAGCTTGAACAGGATCACCGCATCATTGTTGACCATTTTTTAAACGCTCATGAAACGTTCCGTGATTCGATTCAAAAACAAACGCCGCTCAATGTCACCCTGCAAGAATTAAAGCCATATGTGGCTGAAGAGGCTGTTTCTTGTGTGGTGAAGGAAGTGACGGTCTATTTAAGTACACCTTTAACAGATAAAGGACTGACGATTGTTGATACACCAGGCGCCAGCAGTATGAATAAACGTCACACAGAGATTGCCTTTCAATATATGAAGGATGCTGATGCCCTTCTTTATTTAACTTACTACCAGCATTCTTTCTCAAAAGCAGACCGGTCATTTTTACGTAAACTCGGGCTTGTAAAAGATTCATTTAGCATGGATAAAATGTTTTTTATTATCAATGCAGCTGACCTCGCAAAGGATCAAGCAGAGCTTGAAACCGTCTTTGACTATGTGAAAAATGAGCTCACAAAAGAAGGCATCAGGCACCCAAACCTTCATCACGTATCCAGCAAAGAAGAGATCGAAGGAAAGGGACAGTCGCCTTATAACCAGTATGCACAGCTTAGAACACAGCTCGACTATTTTATTGAGGAAGAATTAACGAAAGATGCGATTGAGCTTCTGTATTTTGAAGCTAGTACATTATGTAGAACAGTTGACAAGCTGCATGAGACGCTGCATCAGTCGGAAGATGAAAAGCAAGCAGAAAAGAAAAAGATAAACACATCCTATGAAGCGATCGTTGATCAAATGAGCTATATTAAACGATCTAAGCTAGTGACAGAAAGTGTGAAAAAGGACTTGCACGAACAGCTTTACCACATTGTTCAGCGCTTGTCACTTTATGCTAATGATCTGTTAAAGACAGCCTTTTATCCTGGAATATCTCAAGGGGACTTCAGACAGGAGTTGAAAAAAGCGCTTGAACAGGCGCTAAAGGATTATGAATTTGAATTTGTACAGGAGATAAAAGCGCTTGATATTCGAATGGAATCGTTTATCACTCAATATTTCAAAGAGGAGTGGGAGAAAGGATTACAGGCTGCGTGTGCAGAAGATCCTTACTTTTCTCTCCGGCTGTCGCCGCCAGATGAGAAAAATGCCGAGCTGAAACAAATTGAAGTGGAAGCGGACCTGACGCCGTTTGAGCCGCTCTTAAAGAAGCAAAAATCAGCGAAAGCTTTCTTTGAACAGAACGGGAAGGCAGCGTTTATAGAAGCGATTCGAGATGTTCTTTTCCAGTTAACGACGAAATGGGCAGATAAAGAAAAAGAAGAACTACAGAGCAGATACGATATGATGGTGAAGACCTTTACTGAAAGATATGAAACAGAAGCGCTCAAGCAGCTGAGTGAACAAAAACAAACATTTATCATGAGCTTGACGACAGATGCGAAAGAGCAGGCGATGATAGAACAAGTATACAAGCAAACAAATGAATGGAAGAACCAGTTGAAAACCATTTGATTCATGATAGACTATATAAAAAAGAAAGCAGTTGATAAAAAATGACGAGCGTACACGAAGAAATTTCCGCACATTCACAAAAACAGAATGCTCATATCAAATCGTTTCTTGCGCTTGAGCAGAAAAGAGAGCAGGCAATAGAGACTGCTGTTTTGAAGTGTGAGCAAAACGAGCCATTTACAACTGACGAGATCAATGAAATTACTTCGAAGATGAATGAGCTTGCACGAGGCGGAATTGTTCCGCTGCGTAAGCATGTCACGATTGATATGGTCAGGGAGTATGTCGAACGAAAACAGAAGTAAAGAGTAACTTTCTCTTTTTTGGTCATCTTAACAAGTGAACCGAGAAAGGGGAATGATGATGGAAAAAAAACAGCATGCAAAAAAGCAGGATGAGCGTCATCCTAAACAAAAAGAGATGCCGTCCTACGCAGAAGCAGAATCGAAAAAAATGCAATACGGTCAAAAGTAATCCCCAGGTGCCACTTCTTTTCCAAAAGAAGAAGGCGCCTTTTTTATGTCGAATTCTATGTTCTATGATAGAATAGGAGTATTGTTTTGAAAAAGGGAGTTTATAAGAATGAATAAACACGTATTGCTTGTTGATGGCATGGCGCTTCTATTCAGATCGTTTTATGCAACGGCTGTCCATCGAAATTTTATGATAAATGATCACGGTGTCCCGACGAATGGAGTAAATGGCTATTTGAAGCATTTATTAACCGCTGTTCAAACATTTGAGCCAACCCATATTGTTTGCTGCTGGGATATGGGAAGCCAAACATACCGAAATGAATTGTTTCAAGATTATAAAGCAAATCGAGGAGAGGCACCTGTCGAGCTCATTCCGCAATTCGATTTAGCAAAGGAAGCGACAGAAGAACTAGGAATTGTAAATGTTGGTATAAAGGGCTTTGAGGCAGATGATTGTATCGGCACGCTGGCGGCAGTCTATCAGAATGAAGCACGTGTGACTGTCCTAACTGGGGACAGAGATTTGCTGCAAATATTGAATGAACAAGTGACGGTTGCTCTAATGCAAAAAGGAATCGGGAACTATAAACATTATACTAAAGCTTTATTTGAAGAGGAAATGGGCATCTCTCCAAAGGCGCTGATCGATATGAAAGCACTTATGGGGGATTCAAGTGATAATTACCCAGGCGTCAAAGGAATCGGAGAAAAAACAGCATTAAAATTTATTCAAACATATCAAACCATTGACGGATTATTAGAAAATGTTCATGAACTAACGGCTGCCCAGCAAAAGAAAATGCAAGCAGGATTAGAAGATTTGAAGCTTTCCCGTTTATTGGCAGAGATCAAATGTGATGTCCCGCTGAGCTGTCCAATAGATGAGACGAAGGTGAACATCAATCAAGAACGGGCTGCTGCCATGCTGAGATACCATCAAATCAAAGGAATTGAACCGATGGTGAATCGGTTAAGTAAAATAGAGATCAGCTAAGCTGATCCCTACATTCATCTTTTTGTATTGCTTTTCTTCGCTCTATTTTCGAGCTGAGATAGTGGCTGCTTATCTTTTGTTTGCGCATCACCTTGAGGCGTTGTCCCATTTGTGACACGACCTTTATTTTCTTTATCCAATCAGTATCACCTCATACATTAGCATAACCGAAAAAAAGCGATTCATCCTTTAGAAAGGTGAATCGCTTTTCTAGCGAGCTGATCAGCTACATGATTTTCCTTGCTTGGAATCCACTTAATGAAAAATAAATCAAACTGGCTTTGAAGCTCGATCATCTCTTTTATAAAATGCTGAAAGGCTGGATTTTTAGCAAATCCTGCATTGGCTGCACGGTCAACTACCTGTGAATCTGTTCGAAACGAAACGGATCGCAGTCCTTTTTCTACGCAGATTTTCATCCCTTCAATGAGAGCGGAAAATTCTGCTTCGTGATTGCTCATTGATCCAAGAGGAATCGAGAAAGATTCTGCCTTTCCATCATATTTAATGAAAATGCCGATGCCAGAAGGACCCGGATTACCTGCGCTAGCACCATCAATGTATATTTCAGCTGGCAATTTATTTCACCCTTTCATCAAGCGGAACCATTTTTTTCGCTGCATACGCGTATGGTGTCGCAATCGCGGCGACGATAAATTTAATCACATAAGTCGTGATGAAGATTTCGATCCATACATGAAATGGATAGGTGCCAAGAAAGGCAATTGTTGTGAAGATCAGTGTATCAAGCAGCTGGCTGATCATCGTACTTCCAGCGTTGCGCACCCAGAGCGCACCATCGGAAGGAAATATCCGGCGAATAAACGAATATACATAAACATCTAACATTTGACTGATGATATAAGCAGCAAGACTGCCAAGTGCGACCCTTGGCATAAAGCCAAAAATGGTTTCCAGGGATGTTTGAGAAATGTCGGATGGAGCGGGATGGAAAAGTAAAGCCTCCTGCATGACAACGGTTAGTGTTAAAAGAGTGGCAAAACCAATCCAGACAGCTTTTCTCGCTTCATTTTGTCCATATTTTTCATTCAATACGTCCGTTGCAAAAAACACACTGCCATATAAAATGTTTCCAAGTGTTGCCGTTAAGCCAAACAATTCAACGGTTTTGACCACTTGTAAATTTGCAGCCACCGTCGCAAAGCCAATCCAGACGAAAAGGCCCATCTTGCCAAATCCTTTATAAAATAGAAGAACAATGATAAAATTAATGATCGCAAATAAGATCCAAATACCTTCATTAAACAAGTGACATGAACTTCCTTTCTCATTGTGAAATGTAACTTTTTGATTATAGCATAACGAACGTTTACCTTAAAAGCACGGGAAGGCGATGTGATCAATGAAATTAAGAGCACACTATACAATGAAAGTGAAATCGATTGGGTCCATTGCTTTTTTCCAAGAAGATTGGATGGAGCTAAAAGAGGCCTTGATTTTAGCCAAACATATCGACAAAAAAGAACCACAGTCACTCCTATCATTTGAAGATGAAAAAGGGGCGATGTGGTCTATTAAAGAACTTGAAAAGCTAAATGAAGAACTAAAGCTTGAACCTGATCAGCTTCAGGTCTATTTTGATGCAAGTTTTCACAAAGAAACAGGCGACTCTGGTCTTGGGGTTGTCGTTTACTATAAGCTCGGAGAAGATGCTTATCGTTTGAGAAAAAATCAGCCCTTCCAAGGAATCACCAATAATGAAGCAGAGTATGCAGCTTTATTTGAGGCTGTCAAAGCTTTAAAAGACCTTGGAGCAAGCAGAAATTCTGTCACGATTAGAGGCGATTCACTTGTTGTCATGAATCAGTTAAAAGGAGAATGGCCTTGTTATGATGATATACATAACAAATGGCTCGACCGGATTGAAGCGGCTTTAAAGGAGCTGAGGCTTACGCCAACATATGAAGTCATCGATCGTAAACAAAATGCAGAAGCGGATCAGCTTGCAAGGCAGATGCTTGCAGACGTTCCAATTGAAAGTAAATTGAAATTAGAAGCAGACGGAGCTGAATAATGTGGATAAAAAAACAGCAGTACAAGAATTGACGGATCTCCAAGACACGTATTGTTCAGATTGTTTGATTAAGAAGCACTTTCGAAAAGAATATGGAAAAAAATACGCCCACTCCTTTTGTATTCAGCAATGCACAGTAGGAGAGAAAATAAAAGAATACGGACAGACGCTGCTTAAAAAGTAAGCGGCTGCCGCCCCGGTTTTCCCTGCTCAAACATCCGCTCATGAAAAAAAACGGATAGAATGTGTAAAAAGAGAACATATTCTGAAAAATGAGCCGATATAACTATAGAAAGTTTTGGTTGAGTTACTTTTTGACTAAGTGACGGATAATAGAGGAAAAGGGGAAGGCCGGCATGGATAATAAGGATTTCGAAACGGTATTACATCGAACATTTCAAGAGGTATACAGCGATCTAGAGCAGCTAGTAGATGTAGCAAAGAAGGGAAGACCTTTTCTCGAAAAAGATATTTCTGAAATTGAACAACGACTGAAGCAAAATATTTTAGCAATTGAAATTCAGCTGAAAATCAAATAAGAGAGGCATATGCCTCTCTTTATTTTGTCGTTTCATCATTGATTTAGTTGATTAGATTTTTGTTACGTTTGCAGCTTGAGGTCCACGATTACCTTCAACGATTTCAAAAGAAACTTCTTGTCCTTCTTCTAAAGACTTGTAGCCGTCACCTTCGATAGCTGTGAAGTGAACGAATACATCGTCTCCGCCTTCAACTTCAATGAAGCCGAAACCTTTTTCATTATTGAACCATTTTACTTTACCGTTTTGCATATTGCTTTTTCCTCCTAGTACTGTAGCACACCTTTTGGCATACTAAAAAAAATTTTCATCACCTAACGACTTTGCAGTTGTTAAATGATGGTTCCACTATACACCATCAAAAGTAAAGCGTCAAGCAGGCGAGCCAAATTTTGAGCAGAATGTTTGATTTTTTTTTTTTTTTTGGTGAATAACAATGAAATATAAAACGTTTTCGGAACCTCACGTGCAGCTTGTCCGTATATAAAAAAAATACAAAAAGAGGTGCAATCATGAATCGTTATACACTTGAAGAATTTGTTCAGAATACGCAGCAAGAAGATAAAGGAGAAGGGGTCTTCGAACTTGAAACACCAAGACTTTTAGAAATTAATTTGACTGACACGATTTGGGCAAAAACGGGTTCCATGGTTTCCTATCGAGGGAAAATCAAATTTGAACGTGAAGGTGTTTTTGAGCACGGCGTCTCCAAGATGTTCAAAAAAATGCTTTCAGGAGAAGGCACCTCACTAATGAAGGCGACAGGTGATGGGAAATTATATGTGGCAGATCAAGGTAAAAAAATCTCGATTCTTCGTTTGGCTCAAGGAGAATCCATTTTTGTGAATGGAAACGACCTGCTTGCGTTTGAACCATCTGTCCGCTGGGATATCAAATTAATGAAAAAAGTGTCTGGTATGCTTGCAGGCGGATTATTTAATGTCAAATTAGAAGGACCGGGCTTAGTTGCAATCACAAGTCATTATGAGCCGCTGACACTCATTGTTCAGCCGGGTGATTCTGTTTATACAGATCCGAATGCGACTGTTGCGTGGTCAGGGGATTTAAAAACTGAATTTGTGACAGATGTTTCCTTTAAAACGTTTATTGGCAGGGGAAGCGGAGAGTCCATTCAAATGAAGTTTACCGGAAGCGGCTTTGTTGTCGTTCAGCCGTTTGAAGAAGTATACACAACAAATGGAAATCAAGGGTGAGGAAAAAGGTGTCCGTCAATGACGGACACCTTTTTATGATAATGCGCGAGCATATGTTTTGTTATTCATGATGAGATCTGACTGCTCAACGATATCTTCCAAAATGGTTTGAGAAGATTGTTTTAAGTGCAGTTTTTTCATGTTTTGTTTCATTGTTTCTAATTTTTCTTCGTCCTGCAGCAAGTTGGTCACAGATTCTAAAATGTCTTCATGTCGGTTAATGACAATGGCAGCGCCATATTCCTCAAAGAAAAGAGCATTTTCCTTTTCTTGTCCAGGGACAGGCTTATAAAGAATGACCGGGACACCGATTGCAGTTGCTTCTGTTAAAGTAATGCCGCCTGGTTTTGTAATCATACAATCTGTTACTCTGAACAATTCATCAATTTGTTCCACATATCCAAGCGCCTTCAATTGATCTGGGTGTGCTTGTTCAAGAACGCTAAGCGATTGTTTCAGCGCGGCGTTCTTTCCGCATACAACAACAATTTGTACTTCACTGTCGAGAAGCAGCGCCTCACATAATTCCTTCACATTTTTTAGTACACCGTGAGCACCGGCCATGATGAGAAGAACTTTTTTATCTGATGATAATCCATATTTCTTATAGATCATCGATTGTGGCACGTCTGCTTCAAACTGTGGTCTAATAGGAATACCTGTCACCTTGACATCGCTTGGATGTGTGCCGATTTCCACTAATTTTTGTTTCACATAATCGGTTGCAACATAGTATCGGTCGATGTTTTCATGTACCCAAATCTTATGGAGACAAAAATCTGTCATGACATTAAAAGTCGGAATCACTTTACCTGTTTTGTTTCGGTATTCTGGTACAACAATCATCGGGAATGTAATAATGATGATGTCCGGATTGTGTAACTGAATTAATTCATCGAGACGCTTATTTCCCATCTTTAAATAAATGTTAAATTTGCGTTTATTGTAAATTTTATCTACACCGTAATAAAACAAGCGATAAAATTGTTTCCCAATGGAAAAGCTCTTCAAGTATAAATATTGAGTCACTTCTGACACAATGGGATTCGATTCTTGATACAAATTAGAAACTACAACATGTTCAAACCCTTGGGATTTGCATTCATCATACAGTGTTTTTGCTACCTGCATATGTCCATTTCCATAATTTGCGGTCAAGATTAATATTTTTTTATTGGTATTCAAGAATATTCACCTCAAATGTAATCAACAACAACAAAACTTCGTACGAAAACTATTAATCTCATAGGTCTACATATACATAAAGATAACATATAAACAGTTAGAGCATATCATTCGTTACGAAAGAATTAAACTAATTTTAAAAAACAAACAGATTCAATTGATAATGGAAGACAGAGCCATTTGTATTTTAACACATTTTGACGATTTATCATCAGACCACAGTCTATTTTATTCCCAAACGTATGGTGTTTCTTGATAAACATAATAATTTAGCCAATTCATAAACAATAAGGTTGCATGGGCTTTCCAGCGATTTACTGGGATTAATGTGTCACCATCTTCTATAAAATAGTGGACAGGTTTTTGGACTGTATCATGTTTCAACAAATCTCTTTCATATTCCTGCATCAATGTATCTGTATCATATTCAGGATGTCCAGTTAAAAATACTTGTTTATCATCATCTGAAACAATTAAACAAACACCCGCTTCTTCAGACATACTCAAGACTTTCAAATTCGGCGTGTTTTTTAATTGTTCTGTATTAATATCTGTATGCCTAGAATGTGGGACATAGTATACTTCATCAAAACCTCTGACTAATCTTTCTTTTTTCTCTTTCACAATATGCTCAAATACACCAAATTTTTTCTCGGGAAGCTTGATTTTTTCAATCCCGTAATGGTGATATAAACCTGCCTGTGCACCCCAGCAAATATGAAGGGTAGACGTTACATTGGTTTTACTCCAGTCCAAAATGTCCTGCAGCTCTTTCCAATAAGAAACTTCTTCAAAAGGTAAGTGCTCAATTGGTGCGCCAGTGATGATCATTCCATCAAATTTTTTATGGCGGATCGATTCAAAGGTCGTATAAAATTCATCTAGATGCTCTCTCGACGTATTCTTCGGTGTATGTGTACTTGGAATCAAAAACGTGAAGTACACTTGTAAAGGAGAATTTCCGAGCATTCTCAGCAGCTGCGTTTCAGTTTGTATTTTTTTTGGCATTAAATTTAAGATCACGATATTCAAAGGACGGATATCTTGCTTGAATGCCCTTGTCTCATCCATGACGAAAATATTTTCGCTCTCTAGTATTTGTTTTGCCGGCAGATGAACTGGTATGTTAATAGGCAACTCGCCACCCCCTGAACCAAAGCTAATTTCACTTCATTATAGGAACTTTCTGGCGATATTTCAATGTTTCAATTATGTTACAATGAAAAATAGAGCAAAAAAGAATGCTGTTTCTGTAAAAAAAGGAGGCCATTTTGTTATGATCACAAAGCATTTATCTGATATTGACATTGCCCAAAAGGCTAAGCTGAGACCGATTCAAGACATCGCAGCAAAGCTGCAAATACATGACGAAGAATTAGAATGCTATGGTTTCACAAAAGCGAAAATATCTTTGACTATTTTTGACCGTTTAAAGAAACAAAAAGAAGGACACGTGATTCTTGTCACTTCGATTAACCCTACGCCAGCAGGTGAGGGGAAATCCACCGTAACTGTCGGCCTTGGTCAATCCTTTGAAAAAATTGGCAAAAAAGCGATCGTTGCGATGCGTGAGCCATCATTAGGTCCTACAATGGGGATTAAAGGCGGAGCAGCGGGCGGAGGATATTCACAGGTGCTGCCAATGGAAGAAATCAATCTTCATTTCACAGGGGATTTTCATGCCATTACATCTGCACATAACGCCTTATCTGCATTTATTGATAACCATATCCATCACGGAAATGAACTCGGTATCGACACGCGGCGCATTGTGTGGAAGCGGGTGCTTGATTTAAACGATCGTGCATTAAGACAGGTCGTTGTCGGACTTGGCGGTCAGTTAAATGGGTATCCTAGAGAAGACGGATTTGATATTACAGTGGCTTCCGAAATGATGGCGATCCTCTGTTTAGCAGAAGACTTAAACGACTTAAAAAAACGTCTTTCTTCTATTGTTGTTGCCTATAATCAAGAAGGCGAGCCAGTCACAGTGGGAGCACTTGGATATGAAGGTGTTCTGACGCTACTTTTAAAAGACGCACTCAAACCGAACCTTGTTCAAACGATTGAAGGAACCCCAGCCCTTGTCCATGGCGGTCCTTTTGCTAATATTGCACATGGATGCAATAGTTTAATTGCAACCAAAATGGCAGCAAAATTAGCTGATTATGTCGTTACAGAAGCTGGATTTGGTGCAGACCTTGGAGCAGAAAAGTTCCTGCACATTAAAACAAGAGCTGGTGAATTCAAACCTAGTGCAGTTGTCATTGTCGCAACAGTGAGAGCATTAAAGATGCATGGCGGAATGAAGAAAACCGAACTCAAAGAAGAGAATGCACACGCCGTATTAGAAGGTATACATAATTTAGAAAAGCATATTGAAACCGTGCAAGCTTTTGGTCTTCCATATATTGTGGCGGTAAACCGGTTTATAACGGATACAAAAGAAGAGATTCAAGCGATAGAAGATTGGTGCGGCAAACATGGCCATCCAGTCAAAGCCGTGAATGTATGGGAAGAAGGAGGCGAAGGCGGAACAGCTCTTGCCGAGGAACTAGCAGCACTCATTGAAAAGAAAAAGAACAACTTTACCTATTTGTATGAAGAGAACGATTCCATCGAAGAAAAGTTATATAAAGTGGCCAAAGTGGTTTACGGTGCAGATGGGGTCACGCTCACAACTAAAGCAAGAAAGCAGCTGGCTGCCATTGAAGAAAACGGCTGGGCTCATTTACCGGTTTGTATGGCAAAAACACAATATTCTCTTTCAGATGATCCAGCTTTAATCGGCAGACCTAAAGGCTTTACCATTACGATTCGAGAGTTAAAGCCGTCTGTAGGAGCAGGGTTTATTGTAGCCTTAACCGGAAGCATTTTAACAATGCCTGGATTACCTAAAAAACCCGCGGCTCTTGAAATGGATTTATTAGAAGACGGCAGTGTAACAGGACTCTTTTAAACGGGAGCATAAAAAGCGATTTTCTAAAAGAAGCATGTTACGATAGGAAAAAGTGAATCCTAGGAGGCTATGAGATGTCAATTTATGATATTCAGGTCAAGACCATTAACGGTCAGGAACAATCGATGGCAGATTATAAAGGAAAAGTGCTCATTATTGTAAATACAGCAAGCAAATGTGGGCTGACTCCTCAATTTAAACAATTACAAGAGTTATATGATCAATATCATGAAAAGGGCCTTGAAATTTTAGGATTTCCGTGTAACCAATTTATGAACCAAGAGCCAGAAGGAGAAGAAGCCATTCAAGAATTCTGTTCTTTGAATTATGGAGTGACCTTCCCTATGTTTGCGAAAGTAGATGTCAATGGCGAAGAGGCGCACCCGCTGTTCAAGCATTTAACAAGTCAAGCGAAAGGTGTGCTTGGGACAAAAACAGTGAAATGGAATTTCACAAAATTTATCGTGGACCAAGACGGAGAAGTTATTGAACGATTCTCGCCGAAAACACCACCAAAAGAATTAGAAAGCTCAATCATCGCTCTGCTCAACAAATAAGATGCTGACAGTCATGCAGCGAAAACAATTGGAGGCAGCTGCCTCCTTTGTTTCAGACAGGCTGAAGGATGAACCGACTGGACACGATGCGGCTCATGTTGCTCGTGTGCGCCAGCTTGCCGTCCGTATTGCAAATCAGGAAGGCGGCTCTCTATTTATCATCGAGATGGCAGCGATTGTACATGATGTCATTGATGAAAAGCTGTCAAGTGAATGGAAGGTCACTGAAAAGCAGCTTGAGAACCAGCTCCTTTTGTGGGAATTGGACACGCGGGATGTCCGCTATATCATGGACATCATTACAACGATGTCTTTTCGTCATCGGCATAAGCAGTTTAGGCCAATGACGTTAGAGGGGGCCATTGTTCAAGATGCCGATAGGCTGGATGCGATAGGAGCAAGCGGTATCGCTAGAGTGTTTACGTATGCTGGCGCAACAGGTGAGCCCCATTATACAGAGGACATGCAGCAGGGCTCTGTGCTAAAGCATATGGAAGAAAAACTGCTCAAATTAAAAGACTTGATGAACACTCATGCAGGAAAGCAGCTTGCTGATGAGCGGCATGAATTGATGAGTTTATTTATCAAGAAGTGGAAAGAAGAATGCGGCCTTACAGATGAGTAGGGTCTTTATGTGTGTAAGGAGGATATATCAATGAAAATAACAGCTATAGAACCAACGCCAAGTCCGAATACCATGAAGGTGATTTTGACAGAAGCACTTGCCGGCGGTAAAAGCAACAACTACAAAAAGGATCAAAAAGACGAAGCGCCAGAAATGATCAAGCGTATTTTAAGCATTGAAGGTGTAAAAGGGGTTTATCATGTTGCAGATTTCTTAGCGGTTGAGCGAAATGCAAAGTTTGACTGGCAGGGTATTTTACAACAGGTTAGAGAAGCCTTTGGACAAGAAACAGAAGGTCTTCAGGAAGGATCGCAGTCAGGCGATGACACATTTGGTGAAGTGAAAGTGTTTGTCCAAATGTTTAATGGGATTCCAATGCAGGTCAAACTGTCAGACGGTGAAAGAGAAGAGCGGTTTGGCATGCCTGAACGTTTTCAAGCAGCCATTTTAAAGCTTAGAAGCAGCTCAGACAATGTCGTGTTTGAACGTGTGTGGAAAGAACACGGCGTTCGTTTTGGAGAATTTGCTGATATCGGTCAGGAAGTCACAGAGGAGCTACAAGCAGCCTATGATGATGAGCGTTTAGCCCGCTTAACAGAGGCAGTGAAAGAAGGGCAGGAAGCTGTAGATAGACAGGTGAACCGAAAGGCATATGATGTAACAGAAGACATGCTGCAAGAGGAAGATTGGAAAAAACGTTTTGCCCATTTAGAGCAAATGCAGCCAGAGCTAAAGGATATACCTGTTTTAATGAAAGCAATGGAGGATCCCAAAACGTCTATTCGCAGACAAGCCGTTGTGAATGCTGGCATGATTGAAGATCCTGCCATTCTGCCTATTTTATATAAAGGGCTCGAAGACAAAACAGTGACGGTCCGCAGAACGGCTGGTGACTGTATTTCTGACCTTGGTGACCCGAGTGCTATCGAAGCCATGATCGCAGCATTAAAGGATCCGAGTAAGCTCGTCCGCTGGCGTGCAGCTATGTTTCTTTACGAAGAAGGGGACGAAACGGCACTTGAAGCATTAAAAGAAGCAGAGCAAGACCCTGAGTTTGAAGTCAGTCTTCAAGTGAAAATGGCGATTGAGCGCATTGAGCATGGAGAAGAAGCAAAAGGCTCTGTATGGAAGCAAATGACAGAAAGTAGAAAGAATGCATCAGAATGATGAGAAAGATGAACAAGCTGCCAATGAAAAGCAGCTTGTTTTTCTAAAAATGATAGACAGAAAAATTTTTTTAGAAAAATTATTTTGAATATTGTTGAAATATGCGAAAAAACTCTATATAGTAGTACCAATATAGAATATTGGAGGTCAGATTTTATGACACGAACCTTGCTGAGCGCTTGCTTCAGCAGCCATGTTAGTCATCGGTCATTCATAGGTGGCTAAATAAACAGAAAATTTGTAAAATAAAATCAACTCAAAATCATGCAGTCAACAAGACTTGTAGTATAGGAGGCTTTTTAAACAGATGGCAGAACTACGCAGTAACATGATTAAACAAGGAATCGACAGAGCACCTCACCGAAGCTTACTAAGAGCGGCGGGGGTAAAGGATGAGGATTTCGGCAAGCCATTTATTGCCGTATGTAATTCCTATATTGATATTGTCCCAGGACATGTCCATCTTCAGGAATTCGGGAAGATTGTGAAGGAAGCCATTCGTGAAGCTGGCGGAGTGCCATTTGAATTCAATACGATTGGCGTCGATGATGGAATTGCCATGGGTCATATCGGGATGAGATATTCATTGCCAAGCCGTGAAATCATTGCGGACTCTGTAGAAACCGTTGTATCTGCTCATTGGTTTGATGGAATGGTTTGTATTCCTAACTGCGATAAAATCACACCAGGAATGATGATGGCAGCGATGCGCGTGAATATCCCGACTGTCTTTGTGAGCGGGGGACCGATGGAAGCGGGTAGAACAAGTGACGGCAGAAAAATTTCTCTTTCTTCTGTGTTTGAAGGCGTTGGTGCATACCAGTCAGGTAAAATCAATGAAGAGGAATTAAATGAATTAGAGCAGTTTGGCTGTCCAACCTGCGGATCTTGTTCAGGTATGTTTACAGCTAACTCAATGAACTGTTTAGCGGAAGCACTCGGGATCGCTCTTCCTGGAAATGGAACGATTTTGGCGACATCACCAGAACGAAGAGAATTTGCGAAGAAGTCTGCAAAACAACTCATGGAGCTCATCAAAAAAGATATTAAACCACGGGATATTGTCACTGAAAAAGCAATTGATAATGCATTTGCATTAGATATGGCACTTGGTGGTTCAACCAATACCGTTCTTCACACATTGGCAATTGCGAATGAAGCAGGTGTTGAATATTCACTTGAACGTATCAATGAAGTAGCAGAACGTGTGCCTCATTTATCAAAACTTGCTCCAGCTTCAGACGTTTATATTGAGGATTTACATGAAGCAGGCGGTGTTACAGCGGCACTAAATGAATTGTCTAAAAAAGAAGGAGCTCTTCATTTAGATACAATGACTGTCACTGCGAAAACGCTTGGCGAGAACATTGCGGGGCATGAGGTAAAAGATTATAACGTCATTTATCCAATTGACAAGCCATTTACTGAAAAAGGCGGCTTAGCCGTTTTATTTGGAAACCTTGCGCCAGATGGAGCCATCATTAAAACGGGCGGGGTACAAGACGGGATCACACGCCACGAGGGGCCTGCGATCGTATTTGAATCCCAGGAAGAAGCCCTTGAAGGTATCATTAATAGAAAAGTAGAAGCAGGACATGTTGTCATCATTCGCTACGAAGGACCTAAAGGCGGACCTGGCATGCCTGAAATGCTTGCACCTACTTCACAAATCGTCGGCATGGGACTTGGACCAAAGGTTGCTTTAATTACAGACGGACGTTTTTCCGGCGCTTCTCGCGGATTGTCTATTGGGCACGTCTCTCCAGAGGCAGCTGAGGGCGGCCCGCTTGCATTTGTTGAAAATGGTGACCATGTCGTTGTCGATATCGAACAGCGCATTTTAAGCGTAGATGTTCCAGAGGAAGAATGGGAAAGAAGAAAAGCAAACTGGAAAGGCTTTGAGCCAAAAGTAAAAACGGGTTATCTTGCTAGATATTCAAAACTTGTGACATCAGCCAATACAGGCGGAATCATGAAAATTTAATCTGATATCGAACATTTGAAAATTGGCTCTCTCTATAGTATCCTTTATTCACAACATAAGGATTATAGAGGGGGCTTTTTTATGTCAATGGCATATGAAGAATACATGCGCCAGCTCGTTGTACCGATGCGTCAAGAGCTGACAAGTGCAGGATTTCAAGAACTAACAACGGAAGAAGAAGTAGAACAAACGATGCAAGAAGCAGAAGGAACGACATTTGTAGTTGTTAATTCTGTATGCGGGTGCGCTGCCGGCTTAGCACGCCCAGCTGCTACTCAAGCTGTGATGAAGGCAGAAAAAACTCCAGATCGAATTGTCACAGTTTTTGCTGGTCAGGACAGGGAAGCAACGGCAAAAATGAGAGAATACTTCACAGGCGAAGAGCCATCGTCTCCATCTATGGCACTTTTAAAAGGAAATGAACTCGTTCATTTTATTCCGCGTGACGAGATTGAAGGTCATGAAATGGAAGACATCATGAACAACGTCTTATCTGCATTTGAAAAACATTGCTAATACACATGTTGAAATGTCCTGTGATCAAGTCAGGGCATTTTTTCTTGATCATGATGGAGGAACCGCATGCTTATCACAACAAGCTTTAGAGCAAATGAACAAACAATTGAAACAGCAAAAGCCCTTGCAGAGGATTTACATGGTGAGTATGTAGAAAGGCGCAAACAATCCGTCAAGCAGCTTGCGATGAAACGAGGAGATGTCCTTGTTGTGGGGAAAGAAAGATTTGAATGGTATCAGCCAAATGGTGAAAAGTTTTTCTTCCATCCAAGCTCAGCGATGTTCAGGGTGAAGCGGCTCATGCGCGGGGAAAAGGATCCTTTAATCGAAGCCACGCAGCTTCAGCCGGGCGATTCCTTTTTAGATTGTACGCTTGGCCTAGGATCAGATGCCATTACAGCAAGCCTGCGAGTAGGTGCGAATGGAAGGGTCGTCGGTATCGAAAAGAATCCGATGACAGCATTGCTAGTGCGAGAAGGATTAAACACATGGGAGACAGGGGTAAGAGAGGCAGATGAAGCGATGAACCGGATATCTGTTGTAAGTGGAGACAGTATCGAGCAGCTAAAAAAGCTCTCTGATGAATCATTTGATGTCGTCTATTTTGACCCGATGTTTGAGGAGACGATTCAAGAATCTTCAAGTATCGCACCGCTCCGTCATGCGGCAGAGCACCACTTTGACCACGAAACAGCCGTCCAAGAAGCGCTGAGAGTGGCGAGAAAAAGAGTGGTTTTAAAAGATCATTGGAAAAGCACCCGATTTCTAGCAGAATCCTATCAATTTCACGTTTTAAAACGAAAAACAGCCCAATTTCATTATGGATATATTGAGAAAGAAAAAAGCCCTCGCTAAAGGTTCAGGTGTGCAGACAATTCTTTTTAATTCCTTGTCAATCATCTAAAAAAGCCCTTATTCAGGGCTTTTAATCTGTAATCTCCATATAGACAAAATAAAATAATGTCAGCAAGGAAGCCGTAATAAAAAACCCTTCAAGCATACCCATTCCTCCCAAATTTTAGTCGTCATTACTGCCATTGTAAACGTTTTATTATGAAAAAGAAAGTCTCAAATCGGTGACCAAATTGAATGACTGAAAATTCATTATATGCTAGAATAGCAGTATGATAACTTATGGAAGGAATTAGATATCATGAAGATGTGGATGAGAAAAACGCTTGTTGCGCTCTTTACGATTGCAACTTTTGGTTTAGTCTCTCCTCCGTCGGCTTTGATGACAGACAAGCCCTCTGAACTTTCTTCATCTGATAAAACGCCTTATACAGCTGTTTATGATACATCAGATGAAATGCGCAGCTGGGAACTAACGCAAGAGGAAAGCAAAGAACAGTTAGATCCCTTTGAGCAATATAAGCAAGAGGTGCTGTCAAGTGCAGAAAATCAATCCTTTCTCAAATTTGGCCGTAAAATCACACCTGTCATTGAGGACGAGTACAGAGAAGAGATTCAGCCGAAGATTGAACAAGTGTTAACCGACTATTTAACAAATTTCAAAGATGACGAAAAATTTCAAGATGTTGTTTTAACTGATCAGCCTTCAAGCGGAAATGGCGAAAAAATCTTCCACATTTACAACCGCAAGACCGGAGAAGATTTGCTCCGTTTTCATGTCAGAAGAGATCAGCCGCCTCACAGCGGATATTGGTTTAACTTTCATTACCATACAGCAGAAGATGGATTCCAGACGCATCACGAACTCGGTAATATTTACTGGGACAAAAACACCCCGCCGAGCTGGATGAGCCACTAGAAGGAGATGTCATGCCAATTGAAAAAATATACAATGAACGAAATGGTGCAGATTACAAAACAAATGTTAAACGATCGCGGAGTGAAAATTGAAGATATCGCACACATTGTGCTGAAGCTCCAAGAAAAATATCATCCAAACCTTCCACTTAGTGTCTGTATTGAAAATGTTGAAAAAGTGCTGAATAAAAGAGAAATTGTCCATGCAGTTTTAACAGGACTTGCCCTTGATCAGCTGGCAGAAAAAAAGCTCTTGCCAGAACCTTTACAGCACTTAGTTGAAACAGATGAGCCGCTATATGGAATTGATGAGATTATTCCGCTTTCCATTGTCAATGTATATGGATCAATCGGTTTGACCAACTTCGGTTATTTAGATAAAGAGAAATTTGGTATTATTCGTGAATTAGATGAAGGCCGTCCAGGTGAAGTGCATACTTTCCTTGATGACCTAGTCGCTGCACTTGCCGCAGCAGCTGCAAGCCGCATTGCTCACTCACACCAAGATATTAAGGATGAAGAGCAGGAACGAGTGAATCAAGCATAAAAAGAAAAACATGTCTGCTCATCATGCAGGCATGTTTTTTTGGTTTCAAGAAAAGCCGAAATAAGGTAAACTACAACAAGAACATAAATAAAGGATGAAAAAAATGAAACAATACAAAGAGTTATGCCGTCATGTATTACAGCACGGGGATGAAAAAGGTGACAGAACGGGTACAGGTACAATCAGCACGTTCGGTTACCAGATGAGATTTGATTTACAGGAAGGATTTCCTCTTTTAACCACAAAGAAATTACACCTGAAATCGATCATTCATGAGTTGCTTTGGTTTTTAAAAGGTGATACAAATGTCAAATATCTTCAAGAAAATGGTGTCCGCATTTGGAACGAATGGGCAGATGAAAATGGAGAGCTGGGCCGTGTATACGGTGCACAGTGGAGATCATGGGCGAGCGGAGACGGCGAGACAGTGGATCAGATCACAAAGCTGATTCATGATATTGAGCACAACCCGAATTCAAGACGACTGATCGTCAGCGCTTGGAACCCGGGGGAAATTGATCAAATGGCGCTGCCTCCTTGTCATTGTCTATTTCAATTTTACGTATCAAACGGGAAGCTTTCCTGCCAGCTATATCAAAGATCGGCAGATATCTTTTTAGGCGTGCCATTTAATATTGCTTCATATGCCCTTCTAACGATGATGATTGCCAAAGTCACAAATCTTGAGCCAGGAGAGTTTATTCACACACTCGGAGATGCTCATATTTATCAAAATCATCTTCCACAGGTGAAAATGCAGCTAGAGCGCGAGGAACGCACGCTTCCTACGCTTCGTATTACAAGAGATGTAAAGAGCATTTTTGATTTTACGTTTGATGATTTTGTGCTTGAGAACTATGATCCGCATCCGCATATAAAAGGAGAAGTCAGTGTATGATTTCCATGATTGCGGCGACAGGAGAAGACAGAGTCATTGGTCTAGATAATCAAATGCCTTGGCATTTACCAGCAGATTTAGCGTATTTTAAAAAAGTCACAGGCGGTCATACGATTGTCATGGGCAGAAAAACCTTTGAATCGATTGGACGAGCGCTGCCTAACCGCCGAAATATTGTGCTGACCACAAGTTCTTCTTTTAAAGCAGAAGGATGCGAGGTTGTTCATTCAATTGCTGATATTTTGGCAATTGGGGAAAGCGAGACAGAGCTATTTATCATTGGCGGGTCTAAGCTGTATGAAGAAATGATGCCATATGCTGATCGTCTCTATATCACGCACATTCACCATGCGTTTGAAGGAGACCGCTATTTCCCGTATTACAATGAAGATGAATGGACGATTGTATCACGCGAAAAAGGCCATCGTGACGAAAAGAACCCCTACAATTATGAATTTGTCGTATATGACAAAAAAGGATAAGTGAGTAGGAGGAGTACGGTTGTTTCGTTATTGGTTTTTAACGATTTATGTTGTTGTATCCTTTTTAAAAAGTATGAGGCATTTGTACGATCATGAATTAACGGATCCACGCATTTCCTATACGAAACGAATGCATCTCATTCATGAGCATGCAAAAAGGTTTTCCCGGGGATGTATTGATCAATCAGGATCAGTCATGACCATTCATCAGCAAAAGAAGCTGCCAGATGGCCCGGTTATTTATGTCACAAAAGAGCTGAATCCAGTCACGACGACATTATTGATCGGCCACCTTGAGAAGCCATTTGCTTTCATGGCAAAGCCGAAGCTCTTTCGGTATCCGATTTTAAAACAATGGCTCAAAAAAATGGCGGTTATCCATCAGAATCAAACGGATGAGGTCTTATTAGAAGAAGCAAAGGAAAGAATCGTGTCTGGGCAGAGTCTATTGCTTTCAGAAGCGTATCGTCATATTGCAGAGGCGCTTGCTGAAGAATACGATTGTCCGCTTGTACCAATTGAAACTAGCGGAACGGATCGTCTTTTAACTGGGAAGATCGTGAAAAGACTGCGTCCTGTTAATGTCGATATTCATATTAAAGCTCCTGTCATGATCAGTGATTACGCACAAAAACGTGCATAGAAAAAACCAGCATCCGAATAGTGGATGCTGGTTTTTTCATTCTATGCAGCAGGAATGTTTACGCAATAGAATAAAATACAGAAGAACATCGATGCGCTGCCGCCAAGAACAAAGCTGTGCCAAATCGCATGATGATAGGGAATTTTCCGCCAAATATAAAAGATGGTTCCGACTGAATATAATATGCCGCCTAACAGTAAGAGGCCAAATCCTGCACCTGTTAATTGGATATAAAGCGGTTTGATGGCGATGATGATCATCCATCCCATTAATAAATAGACAAGGGTAGATACGATAATAAAGCGTTTGACGAAAAAGATTTTAAAGACAATCCCACCAGCAGCAAGCGCCCATACAATGGCAAGGAGCGTATAGCCGAGTGCACCTTTTAGTGGTCCAAGTAAAAAGGGTGTATATGTACCAGCAATCAATACATAAATAGCCGAGTGGTCGAGGATTTCAAAAATATCTTTTGTTTTTTTGTGCCGAATGCTATGAAGCAGGGTTGAGCTTAAATAAAGCAGCAGCATGGATGCACCAAATATCGAAAAGCTGATAATGTCTGTGACAGTGCCGTATTGAACAGCGAATAAGACGAGAAACACAATGGCTGGGATAGATAAAATAACACCAATGCCATGTGTAATGGCGTTTGCAATTTCTTCTTTTACAGTAAACAATGGATGTCCTCCTTTTATTGAACCGGTATATAACCATCAAGCGACTTCAGGAATGAAAGACCTTCAAGTGTAATCTTCGTTCCGGCCCTGCCTTTTCCTTTCGTCACGTATGCTTTTTTCTCAAGATCATCTAAGCGGTTTCGCACCTGCTGAGGGGTCAGCGGGATATCTCCTTGTTTGCTTAATTCAGATAAGATGCGCCTGCTGGCTGCTTCTCCTTTTTCATTGAGAGATTTAATGGCTTCCAGCAAGAAAACAAACTCTTGTTTTTCCATTAGTGTAAGCTGGTGTTCTTCCTTTTTACCTTTCACGGCTGAGGGAAGAGGTGCTAATACAAAGGGCGGTAAATGATGTAAAAATACCGTGTGGCCCTCGAGTATGGACGCAGCGTAATGAACAATATTTTTGAGTTCTTGGACATTTCCTTCAAATGGATACTGCTGCAAGGCTTCCCAAACACTTGGATCAATATCAGGTGCCATGTTCAGCTTTTGAAAGAAAGCATTTGTTAACACAGGAATATCTGTTTTTCGTTCGGCTAAAGCTGGAAGGGCCAAATGAAGAACATTCAGACGATAAAACAGCTCGGGTAAAAAGGTAGAAGAAACCCTGAGTGCCTCTATTGATAAAGACGAAGAAGCGATTACTTTTGTTGCAGGTGACGTTTCTAGAAAGTGAATGACCTGGTGCTGCATAGAAATACTTAATGCACCGATTTCATCTAAATAAAGAATTTGATTGTTTTTTTCTATGAAGGCTTTCTGTAAGGTTTCTTCATTCAAGATGGGGCAATACATGTGTGTCAGTGATGCGTGTGGAACAGATACGTTCGCCATTTCTTGGGCGAATAGCGTTTTGCCTGTGCCGATGTCTCCTGTTATCAAGACCGGCTGTTCGTTTTTCGAAAATTGTTTTGCCAGATGAATTGCATGCTTGATATCTTGATGATCACCATAGATAGATGCGAATGATTGAGTGGCCATTGGGTGATTCCTTTCTTTGTGGTTCTAATTGGTTCAATTGTAACACCCAATTAAAACAAATGTACAGGAAAACGAAAAAGTTTATAAAATTTATGATGGATCCATGATCTATTGGTTTATTTTTTGAATATTCATGTTATAATGACAAATTAAATAAGGTTAAAGAGAAAGGATCTTGTACATGAAACCGTTGCTCAAAGAAAATACGCTAATTCAAGTGAAAGACATCTTAAAAGCCCATCAAAATTTGAAGGATGTAGTCATTCATACACCACTTCAAAAAAATGAGCGACTTTCTGAACGATATGAATGTAATGTCTACTTAAAAAGAGAGGATCTTCAAGTAGTTCGTTCCTTTAAATTAAGAGGCGCTTTTAATAAAATGAGCCAGCTTCCAAAAGATAAACTAGAAAATGGCATTGTCTGTGCAAGTGCAGGAAATCACGCACAGGGTGTTGCCTATTCTTGTAAATATTTAGGCATCCACGGGAAAATCTTTATGCCTGCTACGACGCCAAGGCAAAAAGTATCACAAGTGGAGCTGTTCGGAAAAGAATATGTTGAAATTATCTTAACCGGAGATACGTTTGATGATTCGTATCATGAAGCCGTAAAATGCGGAGATGAAGAGAAGCGCGAATTTATCCATCCGTTTGATGATCTGGATGTGATGGCAGGACAAGGAACGACTGCTGTCGAAATCTTAAATGATATCGAAGTGGAGCCTCACTTTTTATTTGCAAGTGTCGGAGGTGGAGGTCTGTTATCTGGTGTTGGTACATATATCAAAAATATCTCACCAGAAACCGAAATCATTGCAGTCGAACCGCTTGGCGCAGCTTCACTGCATGCCTCGCATGAGAAGGGCGAGGTTGTGACACTTGATTCGATTGATAAGTTTGTAGACGGAGCAGCGGTTCAGCGGATTGGCGAAAAGACGTTTACATCGCTTCAGTCTGTTGTCGATAAAATCAGTCTTGTACCCGAAGGGAAAGTGTGTACAACGATTTTAGAGCTGTATAATCAATGTGCGATTGTAGCAGAACCGGCAGGCGCATTGCCAATCGCAGCATTAGATGCTCATCGCGAGGAGATCAAAGGGAAAAATGTTGTCTGTATTGTCAGTGGAGGAAATAATGACATCGGCAGAATGCAGGAAATCAAAGAACGCTCGATGATCTATGAAGGGCTTCAACATTACTTTATTGTCAATTTTCCGCAAAGAGCAGGAGCGCTTCGTGAATTTTTAGATGAAGTGTTAGGGCCAAATGACGATATCTCACGCTTTGAATATACGAAAAAGAATAACCGAAGCAAAGGTCCTGCGCTAGTCGGCATCGAATTGAAAGAAAGAGATGACTATGCAGCGCTGATTGAGCGGATGGATAGAAAAGGCTTTCACTATGTTGAAGTGAATAAAGATCAAGATTTATTCCACCTATTTATTTAGGCTTAACAGATAATTGGAAAAGAGGATTGATCGTTTGTGCTGCTCAAAACAATATGTTTTAGACGGATGGATGGAGCTCAGATCAAGGTAACAGAAGTCCCTGTTCTAAAGGGAGATGAGACGTATCGTTTCATGCTCACATTTAGACTTGAAGCTTTCTTGAAAAAAGTCTATGTATCTAAAGGAAAGAGAACTGTGTACTCTTTCAGAGAGGATGTGAAACGTAACGTCAAGTGGAGCACATATGAACAGATCTATCAGGAGCCTACACTGAAACACAATGCGTAAGCAGGAATCTTTGTCAAAAGGGGTAAGCAGCCATTTTGAAGTGGCCGCTGCTCAGTTTGGCAAGGATTTTTTTCTTGACAAGAAGAAAATGTGACAATTTCAAAAACGTTAGGTCAGTTGTTTTCAAGTGTGCAGGAAATAAGGTAATATCATAAGTAAAGACTAAGACAGCAAGGATGAGACGATAGTGAAACAAATTAAAATTGTAACAGATTCAACTGTGGACCTTCCGCAAGAAAAAATCAATGATCTTTCCATTCACGTGATTCCGCTCAATATCTCCATTTCTGGAGTTGATTATATTGACCGGGTGAATATACAGCCAGATGAATTTATTGAAAAAATGGAGGCTGCTGAGGAACTGCCGAAAACGTCTCAACCTGCGATCGGTCAATTCGTCGAATTATATGAAAAGCTGACGGCAGATGGAAGCGAAGTGATCAGTATCCATTTAACTGGTGGTATGAGCGGTACTGTTCAAACTGCTGAAAGCGCTTCGAAAATGGTAGATGGAAATATCACGGTGATTGATTCGAATTTTATTTCCTATGGATTAGGATTTCAAGTCATCAAAGCAGCAGAACTAGCCAAAAAGGGTGCAAGCCGTGAAGATATTATCACAGAATTAGATAAAATCCGTCATCAAACAAAGCTATATGTCACGATCGATACATTAGAAAATCTCGTCAAAGGCGGCAGAATCGGAAGAGGAAAGGCGCTGATCGGCTCACTTCTTCACATCAAACCAATTGCCAGCTTGACAGACGGGGTATATACGCCAGAAGCGAATGTGAGAAGCTACTCTGCGCTTGTCCGCCATCTGACAAAACAGTATGTACAGGCGGTGAAGGGAAAAACAGTTCAAGCCATTGGGATCGCACATGCAGATGCATTAGAACTCGCTGAAAAGCTAAAAAAAGCGCTACTTGACCACACACCTGAAGCACTGATTGACATCGCCTACACAACACCGATTATTTCTTGTCATACCGGAAAGGGCGCAATAGGCTTTACTTTTTATACCGATTGATAGAAAAAGGGGATGGACATATCATGTATAGAAAAAGGGGAGCCTTACTTGGTGCGCTTATGACGATAAGCGTGCTTCTTTTAGTCTCATGTTCAAATGGGCAAATCAAGGATGCTTTAAATTATCAAATAGAGCCGTTTGAGTTTGAAAACCAAGATGGCCAAAAGGTGTCATTGGATGATTTGAAGGGGAAAGTATGGGTAGCTGATTTTATTTTCACAAGCTGTGAAACGATTTGTCCGCCGATGACTGCTCATATGACAGAGCTGCAAAAACGGTTAAAAGAAGAAAAATTGGATGCGCATATCATTTCCTTTAGCGTGGACCCAGAGGTCGATTCACCGAAAAAGCTAAAGGAATTTGCAAAAGCCTATCCATTGTCCTTTAAAAATTGGGATTTTCTCACTGGGTATTCACAGTCAGAAATTGAAAAATTCGCAATGAAAAGCTTTAAAACCATTGTAAAAAAACCTGAAGATGAAGACCAAGTGATTCATCAGTCTCTGTTTTTTCTTGTCAATCAAGATGGGAAAGTGATGAAAAATTATGATGGCGTGCAAAACACACCTTATGATGATATCATCAAGGACATCAAAACGCTGAACCGAAGCTAGCATAAGGATGTTCAAATGGGCGAAAACATGATACACTTTTTTAATCAGAAAAAGGAGGGACATCATCGTTTGAAGGCTCGT
This sequence comes from Bacillus safensis FO-36b, assembly GCF_000691165.1. Lineage (GTDB taxonomy): Bacteria > Bacillota > Bacilli > Bacillales > Bacillaceae > Bacillus > Bacillus safensis. Next base: position 758,053 of record NZ_ASJD01000001.1, read on the forward strand.
TTGATTTTGATTGTGATGTCTCTAGCTTTTGTTCTTTCTGCATGTTCCGCGCAAGAGGCTGGCATAAAGGATAAACTAGAAGACACACCAAAAGTAAAAGAACATATTACCATCGCAGCGGTTGGAGATTCCTTAACAGAAGGAATCGGAGATCAAGATAAAAAAGGCTATGCAGGCATAACCCGTGACAAGATAGAAGCAGTGGACGGCGTGCAGTCTGTCACATTAAAAAACTATGCCATTAAAGGCAGTAGAACAGTAGATTTATTAAAAAGATTAAAAGAAAAAAAGGTGCAGGACGGACTGAAAGACGCTGACTATATTTTCTTTACGATCGGCGGGAATGATCTCATGCATGTTGTCCGTCAAAATGTGCTTAATTTGACGTTTGCTCCTTTTCAAAAAGAGCAAGGTCCTTTTGAAGAGCGCTTTAAAACCATTCTTGCTCAACTGAGAGAACAGAATGACCATGCGAAAATCATGTATGTCAGCATGTACAATCCTTTTAAATTCAGTTTGTCTGAGCTGCGAGATATTGATGAAGTCGTTCAAGACTGGAATGCCGCTGCCAAAAAGGAACTCAAAAAAGACGGCAATGCGGATATGATCAATGTAGCAGATTTATTTGAAGAAGGTTCTGATGAAAAATTACTGGCAGAAGATGATTTCCACCCAAACCAAAAGGGGTACTCTCTTATGGCAAATCGTTTATTCTCCGAAGTGAAAAAAGAAGGACTGCCGAAGGAATAGGGTGAAACAGATGAAAAAATGGAAAAGCTTATTTTTTATTTTACTTGCAATCAATCTATTGATTGTGATTGGCTGCGGTATTTTGATGCTGCTGCCAGGCGGTCAATCCGCTTCAACCAAAGAAGTGAAAAGCGAATATGCTTTTAATATATCCAGCTCAAAGGAATCACTCACCAACTTTGTGAATGATTATTTGAAAAATCAAGGATCAAATGATATGCCAGACTTTCATGTAGCAATCGATCAAGATGTGAAAGTAACAGGCGCAATTAAAGCTTTCTCTTCAACGATTGATGCAAACGTCTCATTTACGCCAACTGTTGAAGATAATGGTGATGTGCTTTTGAAAGTGGATGACTTTTCAATTGGACAATTGAGCATTCCGATTAGTTTTGTTTTAAGCTACATGGGTCAGTTCTATGAGCTGCCAGAGTTCGTTCATGTAAAACCGGATCAAAAAACGGTTGAAGTGCGTCTTTCAGAAATGCCGCTGACGAATGATATGTATGTGAAAGCAAATAAAATTGATCTGCAGAACGATGAAATTGAATTCTCATATTATCATCCAAAGCAATAGAACGTGTGAGTCAGGAGTGAAATCATGAAGCGAGTCTATCAATATTTTAGTTTACTGTCGTTTTTATTTGCTGCGTACTTTGGCATAACAGCTGCCAATGCTTTAAAAGCAGAAAATATCGATCAGTTTTACTTAAATATTGCCTACTGTGCATTATTTCTAGGCACGATGATTCTTGCTTTTGATTTTCAAAAGCAAGAAAAAGCTGAAGATGTCTCGTAAGGAGCCTTTTCCACTTTAGGAAAGGCTCTTTTTTATAATTGCCGAGACAAGACCACCTTTGCCATAAGTTCAGGATCTCCGTTAGCAAAACCATGAAGCAGAATCAGGTATGCACGCTTTGTTTGCAGATGAACTTTTGGGATATCAAGCAGTACACTTTGAGTGCCGGCGGCTTTCAATTCAAAATGATATTTGTTCGGGGAGAAATGATGAATGTGGGTGCTGTTTACATAATCAAGCTCCTTCGATATAACCCCATGGTCTCGTTCGTATATATCTATAGAAGGAAGGTCCGGAGACAGCTGTACAAATGTAAGTGCTGACAGGTCATCTTGCTTGATCAAAGTAGCCTGCTGCTCAGTCAAGAGTGCAAAGCCTGCACGGGCACCTGTGATACATAATGTGTAGACCTCGCCGCTCTTAAATCGAATGCGGGAATGAAGAATTCTCTCATTTGTAGCCAGTTTGAACACTTCTATTTCATACATTCCCTCATCCCACTCCATATAAGCGGTCAAATGGCTGTAAGGCATTGGTTTCATTATCTGCTTCCGGTTCACATAAACAGCGAGCTCACTGAGATCTGGTGCAGCGTGAAATAATCGAATAAAGGCTTTTGATGAAGGGCTGCTTTGAAGATGCTCGTAGGTGTCAGCGAATGGCCGATATGGAAAGTCATGATAAAAGAGCTGCTGCATGTCATCAATCCCTTCTTTCTCATGCAATGGTGTTTTTTGTAGCGTATGCATGAAAAAGACGATCTGTATAGGCAAAAGAAGCATAGAAAAAAGCCTGACGTTTTCCGTCAGGCCGGCATGTTAAGAAGGAGAAGAATATTGATGATATTCAGCTAGTTTAATGAACGTTTTTTCATCCTCAATTAAACCACAAACACCGCACTGGACTTTCATTTGAGGACCTTGATAGCTCAAGTGAAAAGGAGACAGCTGTTCTCCTTCGTATCTTTCAACAACTGCTCCTGTTGCTGGATCAAGCTTTACAGGTTCTGAAAGCTGCTCAATGAGATTAAAGCGCGTTCTGTTTGTTTTACAGTTTGGACAAAGATAAGGGCTTGTCATGGTTTGTTCCACCTCTTTTTATCCGTAGCATGTCCTGAGCGCTAAAATCTATGCTTAATCCTTTTGACTTTTATCCAGCTTTTTAAATAATTTGATCATTGTTTTTAGTTCTTCGTCATCAAATGATTCAAATCGCTCCATAAAGTATTCGGTTTTCTTTTTCTCAAAATGCTCAGTAATTTCCTTACCCTTATCGGTTAAGTGGATTTTGATGATGCGGCGGTCCTCTTTTGAGCGGATACGGGTGATCCAGCCTTTTTCTACGAGTGTGTCAGTCACAGCGGTAATATGACTTGCTGACACTCCAAGAATGGAAGCGAATTCCGTTACTTTTTTTGCACCTTGCTCACGGAGCAGATTTAAAATAAGAAATTCATTCCGAGATAATTCGTTTTCGAGCAGGCTGTTAATTTCATAACGGATCTGCTTAAATACGGTTCTCAGTAAAGTGTCCATTTCGTACATCATTTGTTTTCTTTGTTCCAATCATTAAACCCCCATTATATTTTAAAGATACGACAGAATGCTTTCTTTTATTTTAGGTATACAAGTCGTATCATTTTCATTATTTTTTATCATGTTATAATATGATGATACCATTTTTTAAATGAAGGGGGCACTAATATGTCTGAAAAACAAGAATTAGCCACATTTGCAGGAGGCTGCTTCTGGTGTATGGTTAAACCTTTTGATGAACAGCCGGGCATTATCAAAGTTGAATCAGGGTATACTGGCGGACATACAGTGAATCCGACCTATGAGGAAGTATGTACAAATACAACGGGGCATAGAGAAGCGGTTCAAATCACGTTTGATCCTGACGTGTTCCCGTATGAGAAGCTGCTAGAGCTGTATTGGCAGCAAATAGACCCAACAGACGATGGCGGGCAATTTGGCGATAGAGGGGAATCTTACCGTACAGGTATTTATGTTCATCATGACGAGCAGCGAAAGCTAGCAGAAGCATCGAAAGAGCAGCTGAGCCAAAGCGGGATTTTCAAAAAGCCAATCGTTACAGAAATTTTAGACGCAGGTCCTTTTTATCCAGCAGAGGAATATCATCAGCATTATTATAAGAAAAACAAAATGCACTACGAACGATATCATGTCGGTTCGGGCAGAGCCGGTTTTATTGAGTCCCATTGGAGTGATAAATAATGGCAAATGAAAAAGAAAAGCGTATAAAAGAATTAAACCGCATGCAGTACGAAGTCACGCAAAATAATGGCACGGAGCCGCCATTTCAAAATGAATTTTGGGATCATAAAGAAGAAGGTATCTATGTGGATATCATTTCAGGAAAGCCGCTTTTTTCTTCTTTAGATAAGTTTGATGCCCACTGCGGATGGCCAAGTTTTACAAAACCGCTTGAAGAGGAAGAAGTAGCAGAGAAGGTTGATACGAGTCATGGAATGGTGCGGACAGAGGTTCGCAGTAAAACAGCTGATTCTCATCTAGGTCATGTTTTCCCTGATGGCCCAGGGCCAAACGGTCTTCGGTATTGTATTAACTCAGCCGCTTTAAAGTTTATCCCAAAGGATGATCTTGAAAAAGAAGGCTACGGGGATTTGAAACATCTATTTGATTGATCCATTTAAAAATCGTCACATGGAAAGCAGCTGCTTCCGTGTGACGATTTTTTATTTTTTATGATGTGTATGATGTAATTGTTCGATGATGTGGAACAGCTTTTCTTTTGTAATGAGCGGTGCTTCTTTTGAGGTGTAATTCGTTAAGTCGACTTTTTGAAAGGCAGGGTGCAAATGTGGTCTTGGTAAAATGGCATAAAATTGTTCATGTTCAAACAGTGCATCTGCTTCGTGCGGGAATGTGAGCTCCTCGTGAAGCTTTTCGCCAGGTCTTTTTCCGACTACAAGAACATCTGGAGATTGAGCATTGATTTGAGCGGCATATTCGTGAAACGCTTTTAAAAGATCGGCAAGCTGTAAGGACTCCATCTTGAGAATGAAGGTTTCGCCGCCTTTCATCATAATTGCTGCTTGAAGTGTGAGGGAAACAGCCTCTTCAATAGACATAAAAAAACGTGTCATATGAGGATCAGTCACGGTCAAAGGTTTTTCATTTAATAGCTGCTGGAGCATGATCGGAATAACGGAACCTCTAGATCCAAGCACATTGCCAAAGCGTACAGAGCAAAACCTGGTTTTTTGATTCGGAATACTTTCGTTTGCTTGGAAAAATAGTTTTTCTGAAATCAATTTTGTTGCACCCATGGCATTCGTCGGAGAAACCGCTTTGTCAGTTGAAATGTTGACGACATGACTCACTTCATGTTCGAGGGCGGCTTCAATGACGTGCTGTCCGCCGATGATATTCGTTTGAACGGCTTCGAATGGATTATCTTCACAAGTGGGTACTTGTTTTAAGGCCGCTGCATGGAAAATGATATCCACACCCTTGACGAGCTGTCTCACGCGGCTTGCATCCCGGACATCTCCTAAAGCGAATACGACTTCTGGATGTTCTGCGTACTCATTTTTCATCATGTATTGTTTGCTGTCATCTTTACTGAAGACGATTATCTTCTTTGGAGAGCAACTTGTTAATTTATTCACGATTTGCCGGCCGATTGACCCCGTACCGCCTGTAACCAATATCGTTTTGTCACGAAAAAAGGTCTTCAAAGTCGTTTCTATCTGTTTGGACATATCTAATCCCCCAACTCTCATTTCTCTACTTTGCATCATATGTGAAAGAGCGGCATTCGTTTGAGGAAAAGAACCACTTCATGCATAAATTAGGTGAACAAATTATAACCATCTGCTAGTCGTCTTAATAGAATATGGAGAGATAAGAGATCAACTAGAAAAACGAGAGACCTGAATACTTCAGTACTGCGGTCAGCTCGGGAAGAAAAGAAAATGGTAAGGGAGCTGTGCGCGAGGGGAGAAGAGAAGACATGTATAGGGGAAATCGTATTTTAGCCATGATACCTGCATTTAGAAGTCACGACGGCCAGCATGATGAACACATACGCATATTGGCAGAGAGGCCGCTTATCTATTGGACCATTCAGCCGTTACTGCAAATGATTGAATTAGATGAAGTCATCGTCTCCTCAGAGGATGTCAATACGCAAATCATTTCATCTCACTACGGAGCAAATGTGATTGAACTGCCAAGCACACATGTGACAGAACAAACGCCGTCACTGTTAGCTGTGAAGCATGCGCTTGCTTATTTAGAGCGGGAGGGTAAAACCTTTGATATTGTGCTGTATCTGCATCCATCGTCTCCTCTAAGACAGCCGGCAGATATCGAGAAGTGCTTGCAGCTTTTAGTGGAAGGGGGATATGACTGCACCGCATCTTTTACAGAGGCGTTAGAAAACCCAAATGAAACTTGGACACTGCATGAAAACAATGAAGCTACTTTATATAAGGACAATCATTACTTTTTCATGCCAAAGCATGAGCAGCCATATACGTATGGCCGGCTAAATGGTGCGGTATATGCTTTTCATGCTCATTATGCAAAAGAATGCATTCATTCCTTTTTAGAAGGATCTGTCGGAGCATATATGATGGATCGCACTCGGGCGCTTGTGGTGAAACAGGAGGCAGACCGGAAAGAGGCAGAGAAAATCTTATTAGCTCACCGAGATGCGGAAGATCATGCATAAGCTGGCATTCAACGAGAAAAAGCGCCCAGTTATAGGGCGCTTTTTACAATGTCATAAAGCCTTTGTGGCATCGTATCAAATGTATTCCAGCGAACGGTTTGCTCGTAGTTGTTCAGTGCGGCCGCCTTTCTTTCACCTGCATTTGATCCATAGTATTCAACCTGTTCTATCAAATCGTCCTCATCTTTGTAAAAAGCAAAGCTTGAAAAAGCAGGCGGCGGAGGTAGATCCGTCAATTGAAAACTCCCAGTTGCAGCAATGTCAAATGCTCTGTTATTGAGGCTCATATTTTGAATCATGGCTTTGTTTTTGTTATACGCAAATTGAGCCGGCCTATGCGGATTCAGGACAATTGCTGTCTGCTGATAGATGTCCGCCATTTGCTGAGGACTCAGCCAATTCGTTATGAGTGTGAAATCACGATAATGTCTCCGTGATTTGTTTAAGTGACGGTGCCATTCCTTACCTGCAACGAGAATACGCCATTTGTTTTGCTGCAAGAGTGTATCGATGGCTTTGATGCGGTTGGGATAAGGGTAGCCAATGAGTGCAATGTCATACGTGCACATCTCTTCTGGCGATTCATTTTTCTGAAAGACACGTGTATTTGCCGGAATGGGAAAGTAGTGCGTATGATCAGCGCCTAATTGTTTATAAAATGGCAAAACCCCTTCATCAATCGTTAATATAAGCTGAGCTTCATGTGCGCAAGCAGCTGACACATCTGTATAAAAGGGATCTTCTGTCATCCAAAGAACAATCGGGATTTTTTCTTGTTTGAATTGATGGAGTACATCTTTCGGAACATGATCACCGATCATTATCAAAACAAAATCCGGAGAAAATGTCCGGATTTTGTGCATGTTCGTGGGTAGAGATTCTCTATCAATCTTTACACATGAAAAGGGGGAATCAATGAAGCTTTCTTCTACCCATTGATCAAACATGTGATAGATTCCGCCGTAGCCAGAACTGATATAAAGAAGCTTCATGATGATCCTCTCACATTAAGATGTGAATGTAACACTTTCAACTTTATCTACATCTAATAGAGTCGTTGCTGAGCCTGTAGGTGTGACAGAGCTTTCTTGTGTAACAAATACAACGCCTGTTGAAGCATCGAATGATACAAATTGAACTGGCCCAATTAAATCTCCTGAGTCAGTGACAATGCTAATGACTGTTCCTGGTGCAAGTCTTGCAAAGATCCATCTTGCTGGCTGAGATACATCGAGTGTTGTAGCAGAATCTGAAGGTGATGCCTCAGCTGCCACTTCACTTAATAAATCGTTCAATTTTTCTTCCATTTGAACTCCTCCTTCTTCGAGATTAGCTGTTAATGCATGAGTAATTGGCTTGAAAAACACTTTCAATAGTTCCTTTTTTAATTCAGCACGCTTTTCGCTCATTTTTTCCCCATCCTTTCTTCATCAATTCAAACTCACCCCTATGTATATGCCGTTCTTTTTTTTTGGCATAAGCAGAACGCTGATTCCTGATCTTTTTTTCATTTAATCACTTCACACATTTTTAAAAATGTTTTCAAATGCTGAGGCTAAATGAAGTGACGCTCATACTCTAGTAAAGATTAAATGTGAAGAGAGAGGGATTATGAATGGAATTTGAACAATTATTAGATGGTTGGAACGAAGAATTACTAGAGTCGGAAGGAGTGCTTGAAATCATCTTGATTTTACTTCTTCTTCGTCTTTTAGAAGAAAGTGGGGAAGAGAATGTGTCAGACATCAAAGAATTACTTCGTCCATGGCTTGAGCTTGGCATTCCAGTGCCGCGTGTTCATTTGGTCAATGGAGATGTACTTCAAAACGTGGTTGTCGTGCAATTGTTTGATACAGTTGCAGTCTTTAAAAACGCGACAAATCAGCTAAGAGTGAGTGTTCCTTATGTGAACATTGTCAGCTGGGGGGCTTTTTAATCTAATCAAAAAGGATAATGATCATGAAAGTATCGGTGATTTTAACAAGCTACAATAAACCAGATTTCATTGATCGTGTGCTAAAGAGTATGGTAGATCAAACGTATCCGCATTGGGAGCTTTTGATTATGGATGATGGCTCAGAAGAGGGCACCATTCAAAAGATCCAGCCCTATTTAAGTGATGAACGCATTCAGCTGTATTCGCACACAGTTCATCCAGCAAAACGGCTGTTAACCGCACGATATGCGACGCTTATTAATGAAGCATTAACCCGTATAACAGGTGAGCTCATTTGTTATTTAACCGATGATACCATGTACCATCAAGATCGTTTGCTTAAAATGGTGGATGTTTTTCGGTCGAAGCCTCACATAGATATTGTGTATTCCTCGCAGCGGGTCGTGCATGTTGATCAGCATTTAGTGGAAACGATGAGTTTTATTCGAGAAGCAGATCAAATCTTAGAGCATGCGTCCTTTCAAGTGGACCATTGTTCGGTCATGCACAGAAGCTGCTTGCTTCCACTGATCTATGAAAAATACGGACAATATTGGGATGATGAGCCAAAGCACTGGCATCATGCAGATTCTGTATTTTGGATGAGGCTGAATCATTTCGCTGCGTTTTTTCCATTAAAAGATGTCCTGGATACAACGTATAAAACGCCCCATTCCTTTCATCATCTGTTTTCGAGTATGCCGTATGATTTAATTGACGGAACGGTCATTGAAAAAGAAGGAGATTATTATCAAATCGCAGACGGGAAACTTCATGGAATTGAAAAACGCTGGATCAATGAAAAGAACAGGCGTGCGATCCGTGTTCCGCTGTTATGTGAGATGAAATATGAAATGAAAGAGAAGCTGGCAGTACCCAATTATACAGTCGTTACCGCAGATAATGGGAAAACGTTCTTTTATATTGAAGATCAGAAAAAAAGACGGTTTGCTTCAAAACGTGACGTGCAATATTTTCAGTTTCATCCTAAGGAGATCTATACGATTTCAAATGATCAGCTTCAGGCATTTGAGGATGGCAGCATAATTCAGGCTTCTCCAGTTTTCAGTCCGCCAAACAGGCGCCTGTTTAAATGGAAACAAGATGTTTATTTACTTGTGCATTATGCCTTTTGCCGTATTGATCCTGAGGTCGTGAAGCGATTTGCTTTTTATCATCAGCCGATTAAGCTGTACCCATCCCAATTTGCGTTTTTTCAGGAAGGAAAGCCGATTGTGCCGCTGTATAGGGAATCGCTGCAAGAATTCGATATGTCTCTTTATCAAACATCCGGACGAAAGCACTCCTCATAAGAGGGGTGCTTTTTTCGCAATGATTGCAGGAAGTAGAAAGGAAAAAGCGAAACATGAAAAGGACAGGAACCTTTAAGAAATGATCAAGCCGCTGAAAACTTGGCAATTGATGCCGGTTTTTTGGCACTGAAAGTGAGGGGGAAAGAATGGGGAAGGTTGTCGAAAGAGCAGATTGGTTTGAATTGATTTTAGAAGCTATTGATGAAGCCATTCACGTTGTAGATGATCGAGGGATGACGATTTTTTACAATCATAATGCCGCTAAGTTTGACTCTTTACAAAAAGAAGAGGTGATTGGCAAGTACATCCTTGATGTGTATCCCTCTTTAACTGAAAAGACAAGTACGCTCATGCATGTGTTGCGAACAGGAAAGCCCATTTATCATTCGCTACAAACCTATTTGAATAAAAATGGAGAAAGGATTGAAACAGTGAACACGACATTGCCTATTATCGAAGATAACGAGTTAATAGGCGCGGTCGAAGTCGCAAAAGATGTATCAAAGCTGTCGGCTCTTTCCAATCGGTTAGGGCAAAAAAAGCGGACACAAGACGCGGCTGAGGCCGTACAAATACATGATTTTGCTTCATTTTTAACAAATGATCCGCTTTTAAAAGAAATGCTTGAAAGGGCAAAAAAAGCAGCTGCTTATCCATCATCAGTTGTTGTCTACGGGGAAACAGGGACAGGAAAAGAAGTGCTCGTTCAAGCCATTGTCCATGAATCTGACCGGAAAAATCAAGTGTTCATTCCGCAAAACTGCGCAGCACTCCCAGAATCATTACTTGAAAGTTTATTGTTCGGATCTGTCAAAGGGAGCTATACGGGCGCACTTGATCGCAAGGGACTTTTCGAATTAGCTGATGGGGGCACACTTTTTCTTGATGAGCTGCAAGCGATGCCGCTCACGCTGCAGACGAAATTATTACGTGTGTTAGAGGATGGCGTTGTCCGCCGCATCGGTGACGCAAAATCCATTCAAGTGGATGTTCGGCTCATTACTGCGCTCAATATGGACCCATTCGAAGCAGTGAAAAAGCAAATTTTAAGAGAAGATTTATTTTATAGACTGCATGTATCATCTTTTCATATCTCGCCGCTTCGTGAAAGAAAGCAAGATATCACGCTGCTATCCCGCCACTTCATTCAAACCTATCATCAGCAGTTTTCAAAAAACGTTACACGCCTTTCTGAAGAAACGGAACGATTGTTTATGGCGCACCACTGGCCTGGGAATGTCAGAGAATTAAAACATACGATAGAGCATGCCGTGTTGATGATGCCAAAGGAAGCGGAAGAGATCATCCCTCTATACCTTCCGGCTCATTTACGTGAGCAAAAGCTGGAAAAAGAAACATCTGAATCCTCCTTAAAAAATCAAGTGTCTTCATTTGAACAAACATTGATTCAAGAAGCTTTACATCAGCATAATGGAAATATTAAAAAAACCGCCGCTGCTTTAAAAATCCCTCGACAAACGCTGCAATATAAATTAAAGAAATATGCAGATGCCGAAATATAGGCACAACATCCAATTGAATATGACGGGTAAAAGCTCCTTTTGTAAAGAATAGGGGCATTTTCCCATGTTGGCACATAACTTGCATAGTATAAAGTGAATGCTGATAGGGGGAATGGATATGAATCAGAAATTGTATGAACCGGCACGTCACTGGAAGGACATTGAGCTTTGGAAGGATGTACCTGAGGAAAAGTGGAACGACTGGATTTGGCAGCTGACGCATACCGTGAAAACGCTTGAGGATTTAGAAAAAATCGTAAACTTAACAGAAGAGGAACGAGAAGGGGTGAAGATTTCCACTAAAACCATTCCACTCAACATTACACCCTACTATGCCTCACTGATGAATCCAGACGATCCAAGATGTCCAATACGTATGCAATCTGTGCCAATTGCAGAAGAGCTTCATAAAACAAAATATGATCTGGAAGACCCGCTGCATGAAGATGAGGACTCACCTGTCCCGGGGCTCACGCACCGATATCCAGATCGTGTACTGTTTCTTGTGACAAATCAGTGCTCCATGTACTGCCGTTATTGTACGAGAAGACGTTTTTCCGGCCAGATTGGTATGGGTGTGCCGAAAAAGCAGTTAGATGCTGCAATTGGATATATTAGAGAAACACCTGAGGTGCGGGACGTGTTAATTTCTGGCGGAGATGGACTGTTAATCAATGATCAAGTGCTTGAATACATTTTGAAAAACTTACGAGATATTCCGCACGTTGAGATCATTCGGATTGGAACCCGCGCGCCGGTTGTCTTTCCGCAGCGTATTACAGATGAGCTGTGCGAGATTTTGAAAAAATATCACCCAGTTTGGCTGAACACCCATTTCAATACAAGTATTGAAATCACAAAAGAAGCAAAAGAAGCGTGCGAACGTCTTGTGAATGCCGGTGTTCCTGTAGGGAATCAGGCCGTCATCCTTGCAGGTATTAATGACAGTGTGCCGATTATGAAGAAGCTGATGCACGATCTTGTGAAGATTCGGGTCAGACCATATTATATTTATCAATGTGATTTATCTGAGGGCATTGGCCACTTTAGAACGCCGGTATCAAAAGGGCTTGAAATCATTGAGGGTTTAAGAGGACATACGAGTGGTTATGCAGTACCAAGCTTTGTAGTAGATGCGCCAGGAGGCGGAGGGAAAATTGCTTTACAGCCAAATTATTTATTATCGCAAAGCCCTGACAAAGTCGTCCTTCGTAACTTTGAAGGTGTCATCACCTCTTATCCAGAACCAGAGCATTACGTCGCAGGCCAGGCAGATGCGTATTTTAATGAAATTTATGAAGAGAAACAAGAACCGGCAATTGGTATTACCGCACTATTAGAGGATGAAGCGAGATCGTTTACGCCTGAGAATTTAAGCCGAATGAAACGTAGAGAAGCATATGAGACAAATCCTGAGCACGACACACTTAAAAACAAACGTGAAAAACGAGATGAATTAAAAGAGAAGAAATATCAAGCGCAGCTCAAAAAAGAACAAACCGTAAAGGAGGAGAAATAGCCTTGCTGACATGTGATTGGTGTGAGGAAAACAAAGCAAATGCGGAGCAGACAACAGTCTATTGGGAACTGATCACGGGCACACAATCAATTGAAATCATCGAAACGCCGTCCATTTCCTGCACGCACTGCGGGATGACCTATCAAAAGGATGAGACGGTCAAAGAGATTGAAGATCAATTAATTTTAGTGGATCAGACAAAACTTCCAGAAAAAATCTCCTATGAAGAATTAATGAGCATGGAGCGGTTATTAAAGCGAAATTACTTTGACTTTTCATCATAAGTTGTACCTCTGCCTATACAAGTCATCAAATTGCTGTATAATATAACAACAAAATAGTGTGTCGCGGAGGGAAAAACAGGTGAAGTCGTTTTACCATTATTTAATGAAGTTCAGACATCCAAAACCGAAAGATGAAATCAGTCATTTCGCAAATGCTGCGTACGAGGATCACAGCTTTCCTAAAGCTTCCACAGATTATCATGAGCTGTGCGCTTATTTAGAATTAAATGGTGATTATTTAAGCTCAATGACAACATTTGACGAAGCGTTTGAGCAATACGAAGTAGAAGTCAAAAAAAAATAACACACAACCGCTTATCCGGATGGAGAAGCGGTTTTTTCATGAGAAATAAAATGGCGTTTTGCATGGTGTGGTTGCCCATGCAGAATTCCTTGCGCCGGCATACGATACGTTAAGACCAAAAGTCGGGCAAGGGGGAGACAGAATGAAGGCGAAAGCACCAAAATATCAAGTAGGGGATATTGTCGTCGTTGTCATGTACGGCACAGTCGGAACGATTACAAAAGTCCATCAAATTGACCAGCACTATTTATATGAGGTCAATCATAATGAGGTGCTTTATTTTGAAACATCACTTCAGCTTTACGATGAGTATAGCGGAGTGATTGTCGATACAGAAAAGCTGGACATTGAATATGAGTTCCTCATTGGCGATGTTGTATATGTAAAAGATTACGGAAAAGAGCTGTTTAAAATCATCGGTCATCGGACTGAAATTTGGCGCTACCTTGAAGATGGCTGGGAAGATGTCATTTACGAACTCACGAGGCTGAAAGACGGAGAGTGGCTGGAAACAGAAGAGGAAGATTTAACGCTTGTCCTAAGAAAATATGAGATGGACCAGTTTGTTCATCAGCTTCTTTTTGTGCATTACGTCGGAGAAACCTCAAAAGAGTTAGAAGAAGATATGGTCCAAACGGCTCTATTGCAGCTGGAAGAGAAACAAGAAAGCGAATCTTCACTTGAATTTCTGGCTGTATCTATAGTGGATGAGCTTCTTGATATTTATAACGATTATAAAATTCTCTATGAATTTTTCAAAGATCCAGAATATAAGGATATGATGGATTTTATTTTGGAAAGTTTACACGAACATTTTGGTTAAAGAAAGACTTGTCCTAACACGAATAAAAAATAAGGCACACAGAAAAATGCAATCACATAAAACCATCCCCTCAAGATACGGCCCATCACCTGATCAAAAGTTTCTCCATCTAATATGCTTAACCATTTCATTGCCTCAAGCCCCTTTTCTTTTTGTTTACTGCATTTATATGTATGGAATGAGCCATTATGACAAACTGTAATAAAAAACAGCCGGCGTTCATACATCATAAAAAAGGAGGCGGAATGCAATGAAAGAAGCAGATTTGGTGATTGATACAGAGGAAATTGCGGAGTTCTTCTACGTGGAGCTGATCAAAAGAGGGTACATACCTGCTGAGCTTGAAACATTTGAGCTGGCTGACATTACATTTGAATATATGCTGAAAAAAGCAATGATAGTTGAAGAAGAGGCGTGGTAGGTACTATACTTTGAAGAGATTCTGAAGAGAGAGGGAGGGGAATCTTTCGCGTGTACATCCTATATCTTTTCATTTTATTTGGCGCCATTGCTGCGCTCATGGTATCTGGGGCTTTTCAAGATTTGGACAACCAGATCATCTTATGGTTTGAAAGCATCAGACTCCCTTTTTTAAATGATGTCATGCTGGCTTTGACGGACTTAGGCATCAGCGCGCTGCTCGTTCCAATCATGCTCATTTTTAGTGTGGTCTTGTTTATGTATAAGCGCTACTACTCTATCATGATGCTCTTTCTACTATATCTCACAGAAAAAACAATCAATCATGAATTAAAGGGGCTGTTTGCTAGAGAGCGTCCGGCCTTTGATCACCTTGTAGGTGAAACGTATTACAGCTTTCCGAGCGGACATTCGATGAATGCAGCCACCATCTACCCTTTTATGGCTTATCTATTAGTTGAAATGATCCCATGGCTGAAAGAAAGACAAAAAATCGTCTATTTGATCACAGGGCTTTTCGTTCTGGCCATTGGCATCAGCCGGATGTATATCGGGGTGCATTATTTGACAGATGTTGCAGGAGGCTTTGCGATAGGACTCGCTTTATTTCTCATTTGTAAAAAGATTGACGAAAGATTGCCTGTCATTCGACAAAAATAGAAGAAGGAAATTGACAGATCCCAGCCAATTTTATATAAAAGGGGAGGGATTTGAATGCAATTGACGTTGAGATTTTTTCAAAAGAAACCTTCAGCATTTCACTTAACCATTTATCAGACACCTGAAT
Source organism: Bacillus safensis FO-36b (assembly GCF_000691165.1). Lineage (GTDB taxonomy): Bacteria > Bacillota > Bacilli > Bacillales > Bacillaceae > Bacillus > Bacillus safensis. Next base: position 773,233 of record NZ_ASJD01000001.1, read on the forward strand.
ATGGCGCTGCAAGCGGGCATCTGCCTGTGTACCGGACAAAGATTGGCGGCAGAACACACCTTGATGTACTGGAAAAAGCATTCTCGACATTTAATGTACATGATACAGTCCCTAATGATTACAATGCGCGGTTTATCACAACAGGTGATATTGTTGTGATTGATGATAAGAAAAAGGGGAAGTGCTATTATCAGCTCTCTCCGGCAGGGTGGAAACGCAGTGAACGAATGATGACGATAAGTTAAATAGATGATTGATAATGCCAGCTTGAGATTCAGCTGGTATTTTCTTTTTTTAGCTCAATCGTTTATAATAAATAGGATAAAATACATAGTAAACGTAAGTGGAGGCTAAAAAATGAGTGTACATATTGGAGCAGAAAAAGGACAAATTGCAGAAACGGTATTGCTGCCAGGCGATCCGCTGCGTGCGAAATATATTGCAGATACATATTTAGAAGATGTTGAGTGCTATAACGAAGTGCGCGGAATGTATGGCTATACTGGAACCTATAAAGGAAAACGTGTTTCTGTACAGGGCACTGGGATGGGCGTACCGTCTATTTCGATTTATGTGAATGAACTCATTCAAAGCTATGATGTTCAAAACTTAATTCGCGTTGGATCTTGCGGAGCCATCAAAAGAGATGTCAATGTACGTGACGTCATTTTAGCCCAGACATCATCAACAGATTCACAAATGAATCGTGTGGCATTTGGACCGATTGATTATGCGCCATGCGCTGATTTTGACCTGCTCAAGAAAGCCTACGACACGGCAGAAGCAAAAAATGTCGCTGTACGTGTCGGAAATGTATTTACAGCAGACCAATTTTACAATGAAAAACCACTTGAGCTCATGGCTCAATATGGTATCCTAGCGATCGAAATGGAGACAACCGCTCTTTATTCTCTTGCAGCAAAATTTGATCGAAAAGCTTTATCAATTTTGACTGTGAGTGATCACGTTCTAACAGGAGAAGAAACAACGGCTGAAGAGCGTCAAACAACGTTTGATGAAATGATCTTAATTGCGCTAGACTCCGTTTTATAATAGTATAAAGGGTGTGCTACAATGTAGCGCATCTTTATTTTTTTAGAAGAGCAAAAGGAAGGTATGTCATGAAGAAAAGCTACAAAATACTCTCAATCGCATCGATTCTTGGTTTGACAGCCGCGCTATCAGGCTGCCAGTTGCTGGATCAAAAAAGCGGTACATCTGAATCAAACAAAACAAACGAACAAAAAAACGCAGCAAGTTCATCTCCCCAGCACAACTCAAACGATAAGGCAGATTCATCGAATCAAGAGCTGACGTTAAAGAGTGAATATTTCAATGACATCAAGGTTGTGAGCGGTCTGAAAACCATTCAAAATCCTGAAAATGTGCTAGCACTTGTCAACAAAGAATATGCATTACCAGGAACCTATAAACCTTCTGATCTCGTTGTACCAAAAGTAGAATTCTCTTTTTCGGAAGATATTGAAAAGCGATATATCCGCAAAGAAGCAGCGGAAGCGCTTGAGAAGTTATTCAAAGGTGCAAAAAAGGAAAACTTCGAGCTTGCTGCAGTATCTGGCTATCGCTCCTATGACCGTCAAAAAGTCATTTTTGATAGTGAGGTCAAATTAAAAGGCAAAGAAAAAGCACAAGAAGCAGTCGCTTTACCAGGCGAAAGTGAACATCAAACAGGTTTAGCCATGGACATTTCCTCAAAAAGTGCCGGTTTTGAGATCTCTGAAAAGTTTGGTGAAACACCAGATGGCAAATGGGTGGCTAAAAACGCCTATAAATATGGCTTTATCATCCGTTATCCAAAAGGAAAAGAAGACATTACGAAATACGAATATGAGCCGTGGCATCTGCGCTATGTGGGAAAAGAAGCCGCAAAAGCGATGCATGACCACGATTTAACATTTGAAGAATACATGAACAAAGTAAAGAAAATCTAAACAAGTAAAAGGCCTCCCAGCTATTCGGGAGGCCTTCTCTTATTCTTCTTTTAAAAAAAGAACAATCCTGCTAATGCGAAGCCGGTAATGAAACCGAGGCCGATGCCATACGCTGCACCCCAGCCATAATATCCGCCCCAATAGCCAAAGCCAAAGCCTCCGCGAGACCCGCCGACTGGACGAATATAAACTTTGCGGTTTGTCACACGCTCAATGCGTCCGACGTGTACTCTGCCATTACGGTCAGTGATTCTAGCGACTTTCCCCATGTGCTGCTGACAAAGCTTGTAGTAGCGCTCCATGTTTTTCCTCCTTATGACAAACTCTTTTCACTCTTATCCTATGCGAGAGACTTCATAGAGTTTGGACAAAACATATAGGAGATTCGCTCATTTTATACGGTACATTCAAATAGAATGTGACTTAGCTGCTTTCGGTGTGCTTGAATGAGATCGTAGTGTGTTTGCAGCGTTTCGTAAAGAGAAGGGGGTATGTGTTCAGATAATTCCATCTCTGTCGGCTCCTCCTGCCCCATATGTTCATCGAATGAGAGGATCTGAATGTCACGGAAGCCCGCTTCGGTTAACTGCTCCTTCCATTCTTCAAGCGACAAGAGCGAGTGGAAGCCGTAAAAATTCCGAACCGCTGCAAGCTCTTCAGGCGTAAGAGGGGCTTTTAACACAGCTTCATTTGCAATCAGTTGACTGCCAGGAGCAAGCACACGTTTGATCTCAGCTAGTGCATCACGCAGCTTGGTAAAGCTTAAAACAGATTCACTGATGAGTAGAGAGAACGCTTGATCTGGAAAGGGCAGCTGCTCAATGGATGCCTCTAAAGCACGGATCGGCAGTTCCTCCCGTTTGAATCGCAGGTTCGCCTTTTCAATCATCAATGGATGCGTATCAATGGCCTCCACCTGATAACCTATATTTCCTAAATAGGCGGCGGTCTGTCCTGTACCGCATCCAGCGTCAAGTATTCGTGCATGAGGCGGTAGTTTTATATGCTCAATCATCGTTTTTGTTAACTCAATTCCGCCAGGATGGGCACCTGATACGCCAAAATTAGCAAGCATTTCTACATAATCACTCATATAATCCCTTCTTTCCTTATCCTGTTCCTCTCTAAAGATTATGCAATAGAGGAGCAAATGGCTTATCTTTTCAAATAGAAGTTGATCCTTTGGTTGACGGATGAAGCATCGTCCTTGATAATAATGAAAGGAGATAAAGGTGGTGTTTTTTTGAAAAAACAAATGAAGTTCGTGGTAGCCATTCTGGTGACTGCTGCACTGTCCTCAGCGATTACATTTGTGATCACAAAACAAGGTGCTGTCAGCGTCTCAGGAGACGAGAAGTTTAGTAAACTCATGGCTGCGTATACGAAGGTAAAGGATGAGTATTACGAAAAAACGGATGATCAAAAACTAGTAGATGGTGCGATCCAAGGAATGATTGCATCACTTGATGATCCATACTCTACATATATGGATCAGGAGGAAGCCGAAGGATTTAACAATACCATTTCTTCTTCATTTGAAGGAATTGGTGCACAAGTAGAAGAGAAGGATGGACAAATTTTAATTGTCGCACCGATTAAAGGCTCTCCTGCTGAAAAAGCTGGTTTGAAACCTCATGATCATATTTTAAAAGTGGATGGAAAAAGCACCAAAGGAATGTCGGTCAATAAAGCAGTCTCTCTCATCAGAGGGAAAAAAGGAACGGATGTTAAGCTGCACCTCAACCGTCAAGGAGTCGGCAATGTAGATGTGACCATCACAAGAGACACGATTCCGCTTGAAACGGTTTATGCAAAACTCACAAAAGACAAAATAGGAGAAATCCAAATTACGTCCTTTGCTGAAACCACATCGAAAGAGCTGGATAAAGCAATTGATGACCTCGAGAAAAAAGGGGCAAAAGGTTTTGTCATTGACCTGAGAGATAATCCAGGCGGCATCATGACAGAAGCCATTGAAATGAGTAATGACTTTATCGATAAAGGGAAAGTCATTATGCAGGTTGAAGAAAAAGGGAAGAAACAAGTGTACAAGGCTGAAAAAGAACGCAAAGTCCATCAGCCGGCAGTTGTCCTTGTAAATGGCGGCTCCGCCAGCGCTGCTGAAATCATGGCGGCGGCTCTGCACCAATCTTCAGGCATTCGAATTGTGGGTGAAAAGACGTTTGGCAAAGGAACTGTTCAAAATGCACAAAATTATAATGATGGTTCTAGTGTCAAGTTAACCATTGCAAAATGGCTGACACCAGACGGTTCTTGGATCCACAAAAAAGGTATCGAACCACAGGTCAAAGCAGCTCTTCCGAGTTATGCAAAGCTGCCTTACTTAAGCCCGAAAAAATCATATGAGCTAAATGACAATGGAGATGAAGTCAAAGCAGCTCAAAAAATGTTCCAAGCGCTTGGCTACAAAGCAAAAGCAAACGGTGAGTACGATCAAGCATTCCAGTCTATCGTCAAAAGCTTCCAAACAGACAGCGATCTTAAATCAGACGGTATTCTGACAGGAGATACAACGAACGTTCTGATGACAAAGATCCAAGATAAGCTAAAGAACAACGATACACAAATGAAAAAAGCCATTGAAGTCTTGAAAAAAGAAATGAAATAAAAAAAGCAGTCCTCATCAGGGGACTGCTTTTTCTTATCCTTACACTTCGTTTGTGAGCGCTTCTGTTTTTTCATGATCCTTTTCAAATAGATCATTCATGACAGAATTGGATGTGACCTTGTTTTGGAAGAATGGATTCAAAATCAAGATGACGATGACGTTTGCTAGTAAACCAAGAAAACCTTCATAAAGGCCGAACGTGACTTGTGAGATATTCGCTGTAAAGGTAACGATGATTCCAATGACTAACCCGGCAATCGTTGCTTCTCTCGATTGTTTTTTCCAGAATAAGCTGATGGCAATAGCTGGGAAGATTTGAACCATTCCTGAAACACCAATGAGCTGAAGCGTGACAAGTGCAGTTGGGAACAGCATCCCGAATAAAAGAGCGAGTCCGATGACGATAAACACCATCGAACGTGTAATGATGGTCAATCTTTTAGGTGACACATTCGGATGAATTAAGTCACGGTATAAATTATTGGCAAATAAATTCGATGCGCCAATGGCCATGATGGAGCATGGAATGAGGGAAGCCAGTGCAATCGTAGAATAGGCGAGTCCCTGCATCACGCCGCCATATGATGTTTGAATTAAATGAAGAAGAGCAAATCTTGGATTTGTATCTTCTGGTAAGACTAAAAAAGCAATAAATCCAAGGAAGATGACCAAAATCAATACAATATTATAAAGAGGCAAAAACATGCTGTTTTTACGGATGGCATCTGCGCTTTTGGCTGTAAAAACCCCAGTTGCTGCGTGTGCCCACATAAACAAAGCAAGAGCAGAAACGCCTGAAGCAGTAATAAACCATAAAATGCCTTTAGGACCGCCTTCAGGGATCGTTAGAAGCTGAGGTGCTTCTTTGGCTAACGTATTCATCATCGGTGTCCAGCCGTTAAAATGAATGATCGGCAGTGAAACGACCATAAACAGCATGATCACCCAAACGAGAATATCTTTAATAATGGCTGTATATGTAGGACCTTTAATACCACTGAAAAATGTATAAAGTGCGACTAAAATAAATGAAATAATAACAACTGCATTCACATTAATATAATTAGTTCCAGCGACAGTTAACGTATCTTGAATCCCGCTCAGCTGAAGACAAATATAAGGAATCAGCATAAGTACTCCAACAATCGCAATCAAACTGGATAACAGCTTGCTGTCAAACCGCTCACGTGCATAATCGGCAAGTGTTGTAAGGTTGTGATTTTTCGCAACAGTCCATAGTTTCGGTAAAAAGAAATAAGCAATAAAATAAGCTAGGACGGAATAAGGAATAGCGAAAAAAGCGACGCTTCCAGCTGTATAAGCTGTACTTGTAAGCCCTAAAAAGGTATAAGCTGTATATAAGTCTGCGCCAACGAGGAACCAGACGAGCAGTCCGCCAAATTTTCTTCCGCCGACAGACCATTCTTCTACTGACTGTCTTGATGATTTGTCACGACCAGCGGCAAATCCGATGACCACGACGATGAAAATAATACTTGCAGTAATCAATAAAGCTGTTAAATTTCCTTGCATTAGTCAGTTCCTCCATTTGAATGTTGCATCTTATAAATGATAAATGTGCAAATTGGTGTGAGTACAATCCATAGCAAGAGCCAGAAGTGGAAAAAGGGCAGGCCGATGACAAATGGATGAATGCGATTTGCAAAAGGCAGCAATGCGAGCTGTCCGATGAATGGAATCGCGATAAGTAGTGCCAGCATCAATTTTTTGTTCATGATTTCCTCCTGAATATTTTGTAATTTCATAATAATAGCAGTTGTCAGATTAGATCACAAGACCATTTTCAGAAAAAACAATCATTTTGGTGAATATCATACTAATATAACGCTTTCATTCTTCAAAAAGGAGAAAGAGTGAAGATGTAAAGAGGGGGAAGGTGAAAGAAAGTATGTAGAAATAATATTTAAAGCAAATAAAAAAGCCCCAGCATAAAGGCTGAGGCTTTTCCAATTTTTAAAGGAAATCAGATACTTCTTCGATGTCGAAACGATTGCTTTTATGAGCTTCTTTCGCTGCTTTACCAACTGAAATCAGCATAACCGGCTCGTAGCGGCCGCTTACATTGAATTCTTTGATGTACGCGTCTTTACTGAAACCACCCATTGCACATGTATCATAGCCCATTGCTTTTGCCGCAATCATTAATTGCATAGCAGCTAATGAAGCATTTGAATACGCTGCTTCGCGTGCATATTGCTCGCTTTGGTATGCGCCATTGATTTGAGTCATCAATGTTTCTTTAATGTCTTCAGTAATAAAGCCTTGTTCTGCCAGCTCACTGTAGATTTTTTCGCCATTTTGGTTAGCTTCAAGGTCACCTAGAACTGCAATAACAGCTGATGCCTGTGATACTTGCTTTTGGTTGTAAGCGATTGGAAGTAATTTTGCTTTTGCTTCAGCACTATGGAAAACAGTGAAATGCCAATGCTGAAGGTTCCAAGCAGATGGTGCTTTTGTTGTGATTTCAAGAAGCTCTGTTAACTCTTCTTTTGTCATTTCATGAGAAGTATCATACTCTTTTACTGAAGCTCTTTGTTTTAAGATATCAATCGTTTTTTGATCGGTCGCCATATGGATATTTCCTCCCGTTTTTGCAAATAATATGATACAATAACTAAAAAGTGAGAAACTTACTTATTGTAACTAGAGATATTTTAAATTGTACACCGTTAGTTTGTCAAACAATCATGAAAAGAAAGGCTGAAATTTATGGAATTTCAATTATGTCCACACATTCAGCAAGCTTTTTTACTCCTAGGCAAAAGGTGGAACGGTCTCATTATACATGTATTGCTTGATGGACCAAAGCGTTTTAAAGACCTCACAGACACGATCCCGTCGATCAGTCAAAAAATGCTCGCAGAGCGTTTAAAAGAGCTCGAGCAAGAAGGGATTATAGAGCGGACCGTCCTGCCTGAGACGCCTGTCAAAGTCATTTACAGTTTAACTGAAAAAGGGAATGCGTTGCATGATGTGTTTCATGAGGTATCTCGGTGGGCAGGGGAGTATACAGACTCTCACGGGAAAAAGGAGCAAGCCTAGTTTTAGGTTTGCCCAAACATTTTGACTCCTGATGAATATGCTGATGTTAGGCACATGACAAAGGAGGAGAAATGCATGTACCCTCATACTCCGTATTTTCGAGGCGGCGCCCCTGGCATTCCGCCATATGAATCCAGAGTCCCTTTGTTTTTTGGTTTTGGCGCTCCTTTAGTCGGCGGACTGCTTGGCGGATTTCTAGGAAGTGCGATTTTTAATTATCCCCGTCCATATTACCCGCCGCCACCACCGCCTGCTCCACCACCTTATGGCGGCGGATATCCACCATATTATTAAGAAAAAAGAGTAAGCCTGCTTCCGTTCTTAAAGCAGGCTTTTTATAATGGAATATCAATTTCAGAAATTCCTGGATCATCATGCTTTAAAAACATAATTTCCAATATACCATCTTGATACGACGCCTTCGTTCCTTTTCGTTTCACAGCAGCAGGGAGGACGACTTTCTTCTGCGTCCCTTCTTCAGGAAAATGATCAATAAACAGCAGATTGGCTGTATGTTTGATTTTGACTTTTTCTGTGTTCGGACGAGCAATTTCAATTTTGACAAACACATGATCAGTCGTCTCGAACACTTCGACTTCTGGCTCTTTTTCTTTTTCGACATCAGTTTCTCTCGTTTTTTGATTTTGAGAAAGGGGGTCCTGAAATGGGAACTGAGCAGGATAATTGGAGCCGAATACACTTTCCATGACTTGATTGACATACTGCTCAACGTCTTTAGGATCTGAATTCTTTAAGGCTTCTTTTGAGAACTGCTTTTGAAAAGGGAATAATCGGTTCCAGTCGAACATGCGAATCATCCTTTCTAAATGCCCTGAATTAGTATATGCCCATTCGCCTGCGTGCGTGCTATAATATACGTTAGATTTAGAAAGGGATGGTTACATTGAACGAACAGCAATCAAAAGGTGTTCTCTACACGGCAGCATCTTTTACACTCTGGGGTTTATTCCCGTTATATTGGAAGCTGATGGAACATATTTCGTCAGGCGAAATTTTAGCACACAGAATTTTATGGTCATTTGTGTTTATGTGCGGTATTCTTTTGTATTTAAAACAAGTCCGCCCAGCGATGCAGACAGTAAAGGGTCTCATACTGGATGGTAAAGCATTTTTTTCATTACTTTTATCTGCTATTTTAATTTCAGTCAACTGGTATGTCTACATTTGGGCAGTCAATCATGGTCTTATGCTAGAAGCAAGTTTAGGGTATTATATTAATCCGCTTGTATCCGTTCTATTAGGGATTATTTTCTTAAAAGAACGACTAAATAAATGGCAAACCATTGCCATTCTTATTGCCGCATTTGGGGTGATCCTTTCAACAGTTCAATACGGGTCATTTCCTGTCGTTGCTTTCTTATTAGCCCTTAGCTTCGGCTTTTATGGTTTGATCAAAAAAAGGATGAGCTTCACGAGCGCGATTGGTTTGACGATTGAAACGCTGCTTCTCGCACCGGCAGCACTTGTGTACTTATTATTTTTCTTAAAAGAACCTGTGGTGACTATGAATCCTAACAGCTTCGGGTCGCTCGGTCTCTTATTTTTTGCAGGCGTTTTTACAGCCGTACCGCTTCTTTTATTCTCAGAAGGCGCAAAAAGAATTCCACTTTATCAAGTGGGCATTTTGCAATACATTGCACCGACAATTACGCTGTTTTTAGGGCTGTTTGTCTATCACGAACACTTATCCGCAGCTAAAATTGTGACGTTCCTTTGTATTTGGGTGGCGATTTTACTGTTTACCACCTCTCAATTACGCATGAAAAAAACAGCGAATTCTCATTAAGCCAAACGAGCAGTTTGCTTTTTTTTGCAGGCGGATCATGTCATAATAAGTTGTTAACAAAACTGTAGAGGTGATCATATGTCGTCAGCTCAGGAGCTTGCAGCCGCCTATCAATCTTTATGGAAAAATCGTCAGCTTGATGTTGATGATATGTCTTCTTTACACGAGGCCATATGTGATGATTTACTTGATGCACGAACACATCCGCGGGCGAGGAAATCCTTACACCAAAAGTATGTGCTTGCTGTGGAGAGAATTTTAGAAAGTGAGCTTAAGCATGATCATCAGCTGCAGCTGATCAGCTTACATACGAAAAAGCTGCGAGAATTAATTCAAAATGAAGGAAGGAACCACTCATGAAACCAATTCAAACGGAAGATGTCACAACACATCTTGAATCGTTTTTAAATCGTCCAGTCTTCGTTCATCTTGAAACGACAACTGGTTCTTATTCAGCTCATGTAAATGAACAAAATATGACGGTTGTGGCGTATATCCGCAACGCGAAAGTCGTCTATTCACAGGCGAAAATAAAAGGACAAGGTCCATACCGTGTTGGAATGAAAACAGAAGATGGCTGGATTTACGCAGAAGGATTAACCGATTATGTGTTTGATGACCAAGGCCGCCTGCTATTAGCTGGACACTTGCCAGACGGCAAACTAGCGATCTCATTACAAATTAGTGAAACACCATTTCAGGTGTAGAAGAAAGGGTGACAAGTCATGAACGAACATGTACTAGTGATGCTGCCTCACCCCGATGATGAATCCTTTGGGGTTGCTGGTCTCATTGCACAAAGCAGAAAACGCGGAATTCCCGTCACATATGCATGCGGGACACTTGGGGAAATGGGCAGAAATATGGGAAGCCCAACATATGCTAACCGTGAAACACTTCCTGAATTAAGAAAACAGGAATTAATCAATGCCTGCAAAGAAATGGATATCACTGACTTACGTATGCTTGGACTGCGTGATAAAACATTGGAATTTGAAGACGACGAGTATTTGGCAGATGTGATGGAAACCATCATTGATGAAGTCAAACCGACACTCATTGTGACGTTTTATCCAGGACACGGTGTACACCCTGATCATGATGCGACAGGTGAAGCTGTGATTCGTGCTCTATACCGCAAGAAAAAAGAAGACCGTCCTGTCACATACTGCATGGCCATTACGAAAAATAGAGAAGAAGTGCTTGGACATGCGGATATTGTGATTGATATTACAGATGTGGCAGATATCAAATTAAATGCACTGAGAGCGCATAGAACGCAAACAGAGGGCATGCTGAGAGAGCTTGAACAAAAGCTGAAAAACAAAGAACCAGTCGTCCAAAAATGGTTTGATGAAGAAATTTTCTGGACGTACCAATGGAATGATTAAACAAAAAAGCAGCTGACATACATTTAATTTAAAGATAAAAAAAGTGAAATTTCAGGCTTAAATTAACAATGATGCCATGTATAGAAAATAAAAGGAGTGGGTTACTCACTCTTTTTATTATGCTCTTTTTTCTATTAACGACAATATACATAAATAAATTTGATCTATATTTAGGAGATTTTAGAGTTTGAATGTAAAATGTATTTAATTTTACAGAATAATATTTGTGTTTTTTGAAATAATAAATTTTGCGATATTTATTTTGTATTCAATTTTTTTCTCAATCATTTCAACACCTTAATAATTTAAACACTAGTCTTACATTAAGCGGAAACCTAATATAGAAAGGAAATAGGCATGTCAAACAATAAAAAGGATGAGAACTCTTTGAATATTTTACAAATATCAGCCCGGATATTGAGCGCTGTAATAGAGCATAACGCGAAAATACAACAAACAAACGAAATATCAAATCAGATTCAAAGTTATATTCATGATTTAGGATTAGAATTAAAAGGATATATTTTAAGTCATTCTTTAAATGAATACGAAGGTGAAGTTGATTCATATTGCGAACAATATTCTCATATTATAATTCAGAGTATTGAAGGAATTGATTCTATAGAAAAAACAAGCGATAAGTTAAATACACTACAAAATTTAACGAACAACTTAATCCACAAAATAAATCGTGTTTACGAGGAAAATATGGATTTTTATACAGAGCATGTTCATCCTATATTAACTGCAGCAATTTCCTTGCAAATTACTATATACTCTGAATTGGATAAACGGTGTAGTGACCATACTGGTCAATTATTTATATTGGAAAAAATAAACTTTTTCCTCGGAAAATTCAAGAGGTATTTTGAGTACATATATGAAAAAAGTAAAAATAGAAGTAATAATAACTATATGGACAACAGTTTACATGCTCAATATTCAACTTACCGGGAATTGATTAATCAAAGGAGGACATGGGAGCATAATAGGTATATTCAGTGGGTGAATTTAAACGGCAATTTTAAATTCAAATCTACAAACGGAGTTCCGGAATTTGGTCATTTCTCTTTTGATAGATGTACCAACTATTCGATAAAAGAAATTGATGATGGTATTAGTGTATTGGCAGTAAATAATAAAGATGGTAAGCTTGATAATCCAAGTATTCTAAAAGATGTATTTGACATTCCAGCTAAATCGATTAGTAAATTTACGGTTTCTTTGAAATCATCCATACCGAATCGTTCTATAAAAGTTGTTATTCATGAATTAGCTAATGGACAAATTGTTAACAATAGCGGTGAAAACATAGAGATAGGAAATGAATTTACAGAGAAAGTAATTACATACGAGAAACAAAGAGATGATACCATTCTAAGATTTGAAGTATATTGGTATGATAAAGCAGTAAACGATATATATTTTAAGCACACATATATTGATTTCACTCAAGTTGAACCTTCTGTTCCTAGTGTAGAGTATGCTGTTTCCTTACCATTTCCTGATTATGTCTCATTACGAAATCGATCTACAAATATGGTGTTTTATTTCCATGCAGACGCAAATTATTCCTCAAGTGTGTATTGTGCTGCAAATGATGTAAACAAAAAATTTGATAGTCCTAGTTTATTTTTGGACTTAGTCATGATGTGGGCAAGCGAATGGGCAAAACTAAATTTAACCTTTGAAGTTTATTTAAAAACAAGGGAGGATTTTGGTCGGGAAGTTAATTTATGTATTCATGAACTTTTTCCATTAGGAGGAGGTAAATATGACATTAAAAATAGTGTTTGGTCCCCGAATTACAAACTATCAAACGAGTGGCAATTGTTCTCTTTAACGTGTGATAGACGTCATCACACTCACGTACGATGCGAAATATATTGGCACGATCATAAAGAGATAGACATCATGTTACGAGATATTAAGGTTAAATTTTCATTAAAGTAGTCTTTTTTTAATTTGCTGGATCAATAAACAATAAGGAAGTAATTCATGCGACTAACGAACATGCTATCGCCAGAACATGATTAGGAATTCGTTTATCTCATTAATTATTTGTTTAGAGGCTTTTTATAAAAAGTGAGCAGTTTGTAAAGATAAAAAAATTATACGAGTTTGCCTCCTGCTTCCTAAATAAGTTTTTCAAGAAAGTTTCAAATGGCATGAAGGAAAGTATTCTTAAGGTATTCGACGCTTGGATTGCTTTATAATTATTGAGCAAATGGGTGCTATTGCTGAACAATGCAGTTGTTTTTTATTTATGAATAACTAATTTTTAAAAAGAATTTAACTTAAATAAGAAATTTTTCTTAGTGGTTAATCAATACTTAATCTTTTTAGTATTATTTTTATTTGTTTTTATCCCATTGTAAAATGTTAGAGTTGAAAACTGTACTAAAAGTAGAAGATTTGTTTAAAGAGTTTGTAATTTCAGCTATTGATAAAAGAGTAATAAAAGTCTTGATAAATAACAAAAAATTCAGTGATAAAATAAAGAAAAATCATAAAAACAGGCGTATCTAAAGTGTTGATACGCCTTAAAACGATATGTTATACAACATATAACATCGTGTAATGATACTAATAGTTTAGTTTTCTTTCTTGAATTTAAATATTATGAACGGATTTGTGTCATGTGTCGTGAATTTATGTGTTTTTAACGTTTGTCAAGTGTTTTTGAATCAATCTGAGACGGATAAAGAGGACGATGGCGCCTGCGGCAAGCCCGGCAATCAGTCCGATCCAATAACCAAACGCCCCAAAGGAGGTATATGTGCCAATGAGATAACCGGCAGGAAGACCGATGACCCAGTAAGAGACAAAAGCAGCAATGAGCGTATAATTCACATCTTTATAGCCGCGCAGAGCCCCTTGAATGGGTGCAGCAATCGCATCTGACAGCTGGAAAAAGATCGCGTAAATCAAAAAGTGCTGTGTCATTTGTAAAACAGCTGATTCAGCTGTATATAAACCAGCGATCTCTGGTCTGAATAACAAGATGAGGGCGGCCGTACATAATGAGAATAAAACCGCCGTTCCAATGCCGATATAGCTGTAGCTTTGCGCGTCTTTATACCTCTTAGCCCCCGCTTCAAACCCAACAACGATCGTTAACGCCATTGAGATGCTAAGCGGTAAAATATAAAGAATAGAAGCAAAGTTCATCGCTGCTTGGTGACTGGCGATAGTAATGGTATCAAAGTGCCCCATTAATAGCGTCACTGCTGCAAAGATACTCGTTTCAAAAAAGATCGCAAACCCGATAGGAAGGCCAATTTTCAGTATTTGCCCTATACGGGAGATATTCATTCGAGGCAGTTTTTGAAACAAACGAAATGAGGCAAATGGTTCTGCTTTAATGACAATACAAATACTCATGATGAAAATCGCCCAATACGTCATTGCAGATGCAAGACCGGCACCCGCACCGCCAAGCTTTGGAAAGCCCAAATTCCCAAAAATAAATACGTAATTTAAAACAAAGTTAATAGGAAGTGCTGTGAGCGTGATGAACATCGTCACACGTGTTTTCCCTAATGCATCAATAAATGACCTTAGCACCGAATAACCAAACAGCGGGAGGATGCCAAAAGCAAGAAGGCTGAGAAAATGCCGGGCAATATCCTCTACAGAGTGCTCGAGTCCAAGTCCTCCTAGTATGTAAGGAACGCTGATCGTACCAATCACAATCACAGCGATACTTAAAAGAAAGGACAAATAGATCGCCTGAAAGACAGCCCGGGGAACATCTTCTTTATGCCCAGCGCCCATCAGCTGAGCCACAATCGGAGTAACGGCCATCAAAATCCCGGCAAGTCCCGTATAAACAGGTGTCCAAATACTAGAACCGATCGCAACACCCGCAAGGTCTTCTGCACTCACTTTTCCAGACATCACCGTATCTAAAAAGGTAATAAGCGAAAGACCTGCTTGGGTAATTAAAATCGGAATCAAAATGGTTAAAAATAGTGTCAGCTTTGCTCGAATGCTATTCGTTTCTCTCATTATAAGTTCCTCTCTGAACAGAAATAACGAGAGGAATTATACCACGCTATGTAAAAAAATCAATTCTCCGTCGGATTATTTTTCTTAGATGGCTTCGTTTTTTTAAACATTTGGGCATAAATAAAAGAAAGACTGACAACACCTAAAATGCTGCAAGCATATTGGATGATTTTCTGAATGGTCATATTAAGCTCACCTCCATACAAATAGAATGTGCACAATTTGCTATTTTATAACAACAAGCGAAAGAAGGAGGGAAAAGGTCAGATGATCCATCGGACGAACGAAGAAGAGATATTTAAAGCCGGGATGAGAACACATTTGATGAACATTATAAAGGATGCAAGTGACATCATTGATTCTCTTGATGAAACAGAGCAGTGTTTACTTTGTGATCTCGAAGCATTGCATGATCAGTTTAATGAAATGCATGCAGAGGCTTCGTCGTTTTATTTACAAGCGTATATGAAAGAATTCACACCAGGATTTGCTCAATTTTCTTTAGCCATTGAGAATTTATCAAAACAAAAGCATGGAGCACTCATTGTGATTCAAAGACGCGATGAGGTTGAGGATTTTATTCAAAAAGGGACAAACCTTCATGCGAAAATTAGTGCTTCCTTAATAGAAAGCATTTTCTATCCGGGAAATCCACTGCATGACGGTGCTCTTTTAGTCAAAGAAAATACACTTGTCTCTGCTGCAAATGTGCTGCCGCTTACATCAAAAAAAGTGAGTCCTTCGCTTGGCACAAGGCACAGGGCAGCGATCGGACTCTCTGGTATGACCGATGCACTTGTTCTTGTCGTGTCAGAAGAAACGGGAAAAATGTCGTTTGCGAAAGAAGGCGTGCTTTACCCGCTTACCGTAAAAGATCCGGAAATAAGAAAATAATAACGAACGCTGCATTCTTCATTCGGAAGGATGCTTTTTTATTTGCGGAGAAAAATCAGCCAATTAAGTAAAAAGTCATTTGATACAGAAAAATTTGTCATGTAGAATAGAACTATGAAACTAGCAGCGTGCTTGTTTTGACAAATTTCTAAACGTCAACTTAAAAATTCCTTAAAAAATGTTTATAAATACAACAAACAGCCGATAGAAACGATATGGCTTTATTTTAGCATTTTGAGTTGGCTGCTTTAGCCTATTTGTTATTGCCCAACGTCTTCATGTCGAGTAATATAATAGAAATAAAGATAAAATAGTGCAAGAGAAGCAGAACCATTAAATGCTAAACTCAAAACTAGTACATAAGTCTTATTGAACAAAATCATGAAAGGCGGAGATTCCTCTATGAAGAAAAAAGTAGTAACCGGACTCACAGTTTCAGCGATCGCTGGCTCAGCTGTGTTTGCTGCACCGGCAGAAGCACAGACGATCAAGGTGAAAAGCGGTGACTCACTTTGGAAGATTGCCGAACAGTACAATACAAGTATTTCGGAGCTTCAATCTCTTAATCAATTAAAAACGACAATGATTTTTGCAGGACAAAGCTTGAAAATTCCTGGCGAAAAAAGCAAGAAATCCGGTTCATCAACAGGGTCAAAAGCAACGAAATCAAGTGCTTCAAAGACTTCCAGCTATACTGTAAAGCTTGGCGATTCTTTATGGCTGATTGCAAAAAATCATAAAATGTCAGTTGCGAGCTTAAAAAGCCTAAACAGCTTAAACAGCGACCTGATTCGTCCTGGTCAAAAGCTAAAGGTATCTGGCAGCACGAAGACGAGCGGAAACCAGTCATCAAATTCAAACTCATCTTCAAATTCCAGCTCAAGCAATAAGACAACGAATTCAAATAGTTCATCATCAAGTACATACAAGGTTAAATTAGGGGATTCACTTTGGAAAATTGCGAATTCGCTAAATATGTCGATTGGTGAAATCAAAACATTGAACGGATTAAAATCTGATATGATTTATCCGAATCAAGTATTGAAAGTAAAAGGGACGGCTGCATCAAAACCAAGTCAGCCGAAACCTACTAAACCAAGCAATTCAAACAGTAACCATTCTTCTAGCGGGAAAACAACATCTTATACTGTAAAATCAGGTGATTCGTTATGGAAAATTGCGAATCAATTCAAAGTACAGGTTCAATCAATCCGCACAGCCAACAACTTAAAAAGTGATGTGCTTAGAATTGGACAAGTATTAAAAATCAATGGTGCAGCTTCCGGTTCAACTGGATCGAATGGCTCTACGTCTAACGGTTCAACAAAGCCAGTCGACAATAACAAAAATGATGTACCAATGAATGCAAAGATCACGACAATGATTCAAGAGGGGAAAAAGCTGACAGGCGTTCCTTACAGATGGGGCGGTAATACACCAGCAGGATTTGACTGCAGCGGCTTTGTTTACTATCTCATTAACAAAGTTTCATCTGTATCCAGATTAAGCACAGCTGGCTACTGGAATATGATGACTCCTGTAAGCACACCACAAGTTGGAGATTTTGTTTATTTTACAACGTACAAAGCAGGCCCTTCTCATATGGGACTATACCTTGGCGGAGGAGATTTCCTTCATGCAAGTGACAATGGAGTAGGAATCTCGAACTTAAGCAACCCATATTGGAAAAAAGCCTACTTAGGTGCAAAACGCTTCTTCTAAAAAAAGCCGATTTTCGGCTTTTTTTGTTTGCCAGCTGCTGTGATTGTCCATACTGATAACAAAAGGGGGCAGTCATAAATGAAAAAGTCAGTGTGGATGATCATGATATGTTTGATCTTTACCGCATCAGCATGTCATGCACCGCCGAAAAAAGAAACGACAGAAGAAACAAGCGAAGTTTCAGCACCTAAACAAGCACCAGTCACGACGCCACTCATAAACGAAAGCGGGCAAAAAATAGGAAGCATTGAAATAAGAGAGTCCTCAGAAAATGGGCTGGATCTGCATGTGAAAGCGAAAGGGCTGCCACCAGGTCCTCACGGTTTTCATATTCATGAAACAGGAATATGTGAAACGCCAGATTTTGAAACGGCAGGAGCTCACTTTAATCCAACCCATAGAGAGCATGGTTTTGACAATCCAAAGGGGCACCATGCTGGAGATATGCCTAATTTAGAGGTGGGAGCAGATGGACAAATTGATGTTGTCGTGAATGTACCAGATGTGATGTTAAAGGGAGGCCCGAATCAATTAATCGATCAAAATGGGCGAAGCTTTATCATTCATGCAGAAGCAGATGATTACTTAAGTAACCCTTCTGGTAACTCAGGAAAACGTATCGCTTGCGGAGCGATAACAAAAGAAATGGCAAAATAACAGAAGTCTAACCTTTATGTATTGAGTGCATAAAGGTTTTTTTAGTATACTTGGTGAGGAAAATGATCGAAGAGAGGAATTAATCATACATGTTTAACGAACAATCACTCCCAGAAGAAATTCAAGCAATGATTAAAGCAAAAGCAAAAGTGCTGGAAGAAGAATTTCGTCCACTTATTGGAACAGGCGGCTATGAATCACAGGATACTTCTATCATTCAAGATGCCATGATTGCATTAGCACTAGGAAAAAACGTTCTTTTAAAGGGACCGACCGGCTCAGGTAAAACAAAACTAGCAGAAACATTATCCGCTTTCTTTCAGCAGCCGATGCACAGTGTGAACTGCTCGGTTGATCTTGATGCTGAAAGCTTGATTGGCTATAAAACCATCCACAATGATGGTCAGGTGGCTTCGATTGAATTCATTGAAGGACCTGTGACAAAAGCAATGAAAAAAGGCCATCTTTTATATATTGATGAAATCAACATGGCGAAGCCAGAAACACTGCCTATTTTAAATGGTGTACTCGACTACAGAAAAATGATGACAAACCCATTTACAGGTGAGGTTGTTAAAGCAGAAGAAGGCTTTGGGGTCATTGCGGCAATCAATGAAGGATATGTCGGCACAGTGCCTCTAAATGAAGCGTTAAAAAACCGTTTTGTGGTCATTGACGTTCCATATATCGGCGGCGGTATCCTGAAAGATGTACTGCAATCTCAATCTGTTTTAAAGGATGAGCGGTTAATTGATCAATTCGTTCAGCTCTCATCAGACCTTATTACACAAGCTCATAACGGACAGGTGAGTGAAGAAGCAGCATCCATCCGCGCGCTTCTAGATACTTGTGATCTTGCGCAATACATCCCGCCGCTTCGTGCCGTTGAACGAGGCATTGTTGAAAAGCTGGAAGATGACCGGGAAAAAGCAGCGGTAAGAAATATCGCCCAAACATTATTCGAGTGAGGTTCTAACTTTTGAAATTCATCAAATTTAATGACAGCAGAATCGATTCATTTTTATTTATGGAATTAACGGATTTAGCCAAAACGTTAGCAAAAAGTGATGATGTCGAGCTTGAATACGGTGTGCAGTCCTACTATGAACCGTTTGAAAAGAAAATTTTCATCAGTCATTTTTGGGATGATCGTAAACAAGAAGATATGCTAGCAGGGCTGAAAAGTGATGTGTTCCTTCGTGCAGTAGGCACGGTTTATAGTGATCTTACGGTATTTCAGGAGATCATTCGCTTTGCTCATACATTATCCATTCCTGATGTATGTAAACAATTGTTTATGCTGTTTGAAGATATCCGGATTGAAGAGCGGATTAAGCATGACCGCCCAGGAACAAAAAAGGTATTTAAACGAAGAAGAGAGCTGTACCGGCGTCACTTTAAGACACAATTAACGATTAACCAAGAACGAAGTATTTTAACAGATGCACTCTTTTGTGCGATTTATCTGAAGCTGACAGCTGATTCTCCGCTCGAAGAGATTCCGCCTCTTCATGAGCAGATCAACCCGATGATTCCGTTTATTGAGTCAAGTCTTGAACGTGTATATGATGCGGGTTCAACTGCAGACATCGCAGCTATTGTCAAAGAATTGATGGAAGGGTTCGATGAACTGCTTGAAAAGGATATGCTGAATACGTACTTTTTCTTCCCTGAATTGGACTATGAACAAGCGGCAAAAGAACCGCTGTTCCATGACTTAAAAAGAAAACCTACATTAAGTGAGGACATCAAAGTCGACCGAGAAAAAGAAGGCGATGAAGACATTCACCAAGAGTATATGGAAGTGTGGCATCGAGAAACCGAAGCGCCATCCAAAAGCTTCCTTCAATTTGATTTAGAGCACGGCGGTAAAAGTGATCTTGGTAAGGATGCGGCAAGAGAAGGTGATGACGGAGATCAGGCACTCGGTACTGTCCAAGGCTCTGCAAAGCAAACACACCGAAAAGATTATTCAAAGCTTGAAGCGCTGGAAGAGGCTGAAGGTGAAGAAAGCGGAGCAGATGGTCATGAGAATGGAAAAGAAAACAAATATGCGTTTCCAGTCATGATTTCACCAGATCCTCCTAAGCCAGAACAAATCGATGCCTACAAGCAGCATGCGAAGGAAATTGAGCCTTATCAGAAACGCTTAAAACAAATGATCCAAAAAACACTTGAACATAAAAAATCATGGCCTAAAACAGACCTTCATGCAGGACGTCTCAGTAAAAAGCTGATTCGCTACTTTACAGAGTCTAACCCGCGTCTTTTCTATAAAAAACAGGCACCGTCTTCTCAGATTGATGCTGTTTTCACCTTATTAGTAGACTGTTCAGCGAGCATGTTTGACAAAATGAATGAGACGAAAAAAGGCATTGTTCTCTTTCATGAAGCGTTAAAATCCGTGCAAGTCCCACATCAAATTGTTGGGTTTTGGGAAGATACAAACGACGCAACAGAAACAAGTCAGCCAAACTACTTCAACACAGTTGTGTCGTTCAAAGATTCTCTATTTGACGCAGGGCC
This sequence comes from Bacillus safensis FO-36b, assembly GCF_000691165.1. Lineage (GTDB taxonomy): Bacteria > Bacillota > Bacilli > Bacillales > Bacillaceae > Bacillus > Bacillus safensis. The sequence goes on from NZ_ASJD01000001.1 coordinate 793,885, forward strand.
TTCTATTATGTCTCTTGAGCCAGAAGAGGATAACCGGGATGGCTATGCGATCCGCCAAATGACAAAGATGATTTTAAAGCGAAGAGAAGAGCAAAAGTTTCTGATTGTCTTTTCAGACGGAGAGCCAGCTGCGTTCAGCTACGAACAAAATGGGATTGTCGATACACATGAAGCAGTTCTTGAAGCGAGGAAAAAGGGCATTGAGGTGATCAATGTGTTTTTATCCAATTCGCCGATAGAAGAAGCACAGATGAAAACCATTCAAGATATGTATGGCAAGTTCAGCATTTTTGTACCAGATGTCGATACATTGCCAGATGTTTTATATCCATTACTGAAGAAACTGCTGCATAAAAGCATTGGGGCATAAGGTTTTGCCCCTTTCTTCAAATTATTTTTCGGAATGATTTAAATTTTTTGTTTTTCTGTGAATTTTTTATCTTTAATTGAACAAAGAATGTAGAAAGTAATCCAAAACAGTGGTAGAATATTATTGGAAGCGTTTTATTACATAAATTTGGTCATTGTGTTCTGGAAGTTATATCGAGATAGTGTTCAATCACTTGATGATCAAAGTTGGGGGTAGTGTTCAAAATGTTTCAAAATGATGTGAAACAACCGTTGAGTTGGGAAGAATTTCATGGTCCGAACCTCGGCTATGTGCTCGAGCTCTACGATCAGTATGTCCAGGATCCTACTAGTGTTGATGAAGATCTAAGAGGCATATTTGATGAACTTGGTGCACCACCGAGTGAAATGAAGGAGGAAATTGGGAAAAAAGAAAATAGCGTAGTTACTTCTGAACAAATCCAAAAGATAGCATCAGTCGTTAAACTGGCAGAAGACATCAGAACGTATGGCCATTTAAATGCTTCCGTCAATCCTCTTCGCAAAGAAAAGGAATTACAAGAGCTGTTTCCTTTAAAGGAGTACGGTTTAACAGAAGAAGATGTCAAGAATATTCCGATATCTATTATTAGTCCGGATGCACCAAAACACATTTCAAACGGCATAGAAGCCATTAACCATTTGAGAAATACGTATAAACGTACCATTTCATTTGAGTTTGATCACGTGCATGACTTCGAAGAGCGAAACTGGCTCTCAAAATCAATTGAATCTGGTGAACTATTTAAGAAAAAACCAGCAGATAAATTAGTTTCTGTTTTCAAGAGATTAACAGAAGTTGAGCAGTTCGAGCAGTTTCTTCATAAAACATTTGTTGGGCAAAAGCGCTTCTCTATAGAAGGTTTAGACGCACTTGTCCCAGTACTTGATGAAATTATTTCAGAGTCTGTTACACAAGGGACTTCAAATATTAACATTGGAATGGCACACAGAGGCCGTTTAAATGTATTAGCACATGTGTTAGGAAAGCCATATGAGATCATTTTCTCAGAATTCCAGCATGCGCCAAATAAAGAGCTCGTTCCATCAGAAGGCTCTATTGGCATCAGCTACGGATGGACAGGGGATGTTAAGTACCATCTTGGAGCTGACCGTCAAATCAAAGACGAAGATACAAAGAGTGCGAGAGTTACGCTTGCTAATAACCCAAGTCACTTGGAGTTCATTGATCCAATCATTGAAGGAAGCACGCGTGCCGCTCAGGAATCACGTACTCAAAAAGGCTATCCAGTTCAAGATGTTGAAAAAGCGTTAGCCATCTTAATTCATGGGGATGCAGCATTCCCTGGAGAAGGAATTGTGGCAGAAACATTAAATTTAAGCCAACTTGTAGGCTATCAAGTAGGCGGAACCATCCATATTATTGCCAACAATATGATCGGGTTTACAACAGAAAGCAATGAATCCCGCTCGACGAAATATGCAAGTGACCTTGCAAAAGGATTTGAGATCCCTATTGTTCACGTCAATGCAGATGATCCAGAAGCGTGTTTAGCGGCTGTTCAGCTGGCAGTAGAATACCGCAAACGCTTCAAGAAGGATTTCCTTATTGACTTGATTGGTTACCGCAGATACGGTCATAACGAAATGGATGAGCCTTCTACAACTCAGCCAATGCTGTACGATGCGGTTAGAAAGCACAAAACGGTCAAGAATATCTTTGCAGATAAACTTGTCTCAGAAGGTCTTTTGACAAAAGAGCAGCGTGAAGAAATCGAGCAGGCTGTGACGGCAAAAATAGAAGAAGCTTATAAAAAGGTGCCTTCAAAGAAAGAGCATACGATTCAAGAAATCGAGCTGCCAGAGCCTGTATCAAACGGCTTCCCAGCAGTTGATACATCAGTAGAATTTGATGTACTCAGAAAGCTGAATGAAGAATTGATCAGCTGGCCGAATGATTTCCAAGTATTTGGTAAGCTGAAGCGGATCCTTGAAAAACGTGCAAAAGTGTTTACAGATGACCGTAAAGTAGAATGGTCACTTGGGGAAGCACTCGCATTTGCATCTATATTAAAAGACGGTACGCCAATTCGAATGACCGGACAGGATTCAGAGCGTGGTACTTTTGCTCAAAGAAACCTTGTTCTTCACGACAGTCAAACGGGAGATGAGTTTATTGCTCTTCATGAACTAAGTGATGCGAATGCATCGTTTACAGTTCATAACAGTCCACTGTCAGAAGGCTCAGTCATCGGGTTTGAATATGGTTATAATGTCTATTCTCCTGAAACGTTAGTGATTTGGGAAGCTCAATTCGGAGACTTCGCAAATGCGGCTCAAGTGTATTTCGATCAATTTATCTCAGCTGGCCGTGCAAAATGGGGACAAAAATCAGGTTTAGTCATGCTGCTGCCGCATGGATATGAAGGACAAGGTCCTGAGCATTCAAGTGGAAGAACAGAGCGCTTCCTGCAATCAGCTGCTGAGAATAACTGGACAGTTGCGAATCTCACAAGTGCAGCGCAATATTTCCATATTCTTAGAAGACAGGCGAAAATGCTGCTTCGTGAAGAGATTCGTCCGCTTGTCATTATGACACCGAAGAGTCTGCTTCGTAACCCGAACACATTGTCTGAAGTCCAAGAATTAACAGATGGACAGTTCCGTCCAGTTCTTGAACAGCCAGGTCTTGTACATGATCACGAAAAAGTATCGCGTCTTGTGCTATCTAGCGGGAAGGTATCCATTGATATTAGTGATCGTTTTACTCAAATGGAAGAGCCGAAAGATTGGCTTCACGTTGCAAGAGTGGAACAGCTATATCCGTTCCCAGCCAAAGATATTAAAGGAATTTTAACAAAGCTGACAAACTTAGAAGAAATCGTATGGGTGCAAGAAGAACCGCAAAATATGGGAGCTTGGGGATACATTGAGCCATATTTACGTGAAATTGCACCTGAAAAAGTAAAAGTACGTTACATCGGCCGAAGAAGACGTTCAAGTACGGCTGAGGGTGATCCAACTGTGCATAAAAAAGAACAAGAACGAATTGTATCTGATAGCTTGACTCGCAAAAACTAAGGGGGAAATGAAAAATGGCGGAAATTAAAGTACCTGAATTAGCGGAATCAATCTCGGAAGGAACGATTGCTCAATGGCTAAAGCAGCCGGGCGATTATGTGGAGCAGGGGGAGTACCTGCTGGAACTTGAAACAGATAAAGTCAATGTCGAACTGACTGCTGAAGAATCTGGTGTATTAAAAGAAGTACTGAAAGATTCTGGTGACACTGTACAAGTTGGAGAGGTCATCGGAACGATTGCAGCAGGTGAAGCCGGCGGAAGCGAGTCCGCAGCTCCAGCACCTGAGCAAGCTTCTGCACCAGCTTCGAAAGAAGAACCGGCAGCTGCTCAAAAAGAAGAAGCAGTGAAAGAAGAGCCGAAAGCTGGTAATGGCAGAACTATCGCTTCTCCTGCAGCTAGAAAATTAGCGAGAGAGAAGGGGTTAGACTTATCTGAGATTCCAACCGTAGATCCGCTGGGCAGGGTACGAAAGCAGGATGTCGCTTCTTATCAAAAGAATGAAGCACCTGCAAGTGCACCAAAAGCCGCGCCAAAAGCAAATGCTGCGGTGCAAACTGAACAACCAGGAAAGCCAGTTGAACGTGAAAGAATGTCACGCCGCAGACAAACAATTGCAAAACGTTTAGTTGAAGTTCAACAAACGGCTGCGATGCTGACGACATTTAATGAAGTCGATATGACAGCTGTGATGGATTTAAGAAAGCGTCGTAAAGATGCCTTCCTAGAACAAAATGATGTCAAGCTTGGCTTCATGTCCTTCTTTACAAAAGCAGTTGTAGCAGCACTGAAGAAATATCCGCTGCTTAACGCAGAAATTCAAGGTGATGAGCTTGTCTTGAAGAAATTCTATGACATCGGCATCGCTGTTGCTGCAAACGAAGGACTTGTCGTACCGGTTGTCCGTGATGCAGACAGATTGTCATTTGCGGGGATTGAAAAAGAAATTGGTCATCTTGCGAAAAAAGCAAGAGATAACAAATTGTCTCTTAATGAGTTACAGGGTGGATCATTCACGATCACAAACGGCGGAACATTTGGTTCTCTGCTATCAACTCCGATTTTAAACAGCCCGCAAGTTGGAATTTTAGGGATGCATAAAATTCAGCTTCGTCCGGTGGCGATTGATGAAGAACGTTTTGAGAACCGTCCGATGATGTATTTAGCTCTTTCTTATGACCACCGTATTGTCGATGGTAAAGAAGCAGTTGGATTCCTCGTTACGATTAAAAATCTGCTTGAAGATCCTGAACAGCTATTACTTGAAGGATAATCTTCAATTATAAAAAGCTAGCACCTGTTAAGGTGCTAGCTTTTTTTCTTTTCACTGTCATGTTGTCCTCGTTTTGACCAATACGTCGCAAGCCAGGAACCAGATAAATTATGCCACACACTAAAAATCGCACTTGGTACGGCTGCGAGCGGTGAGAAGTGTGCTGTTGCTAGCGCTGCACCGAGCCCGGAGTTTTGCATGCCTACTTCGATCGAGATCGCTCTACGAGAAGGGATATCCATTCTGCACCACTTTGCGATCAGGTAACCAAATAAGAGACCAAGTCCATTATGTAATATAACAACGGCAAATATCAGTAATCCAGATTGAAGAATCTGCTCTTTATTTGCACTGACAACCGCTGCAATGATCAACACAATTCCAGCAACAGATACAAGCGGCAATGCTTGAACTGCATAGTTTACTTGTTTTTTGAAAAATACCTTAACGATAACACCTAGGATAATAGGAATTAGCACAACTTGGACAATCGACAAAAATAATGCCTCCGGTGATACAGGTAACCATGATCTTGCAAAAATATAGATAAAGAGAGGCGTTAAAAAGGGAGCAAGAAGGGTCGATATAGTTGTGACCGCTACGGATAATGCCATATTGCCTTTTGCCAAGAAGGTCATGACATTGGATGCTGTACCGCCCGGGCAGCAGCCCACAAGAATAACGCCTACAGCAATTTCAGATGGCAGCCGTAATCCGTAAGCTAATAGAAAGGCGATCAGCGGCATGAGTGTGTACTGCGCCAAAACCCCGATTAACACATAGAGAGGTTTACGAAAAAGCTCCTTAAAATCTTCACCAGATAACGTAAGCCCCATCCCAAACATAATGACACCTAATAAAAAAGGGATATACGGTCCAATCTGAGAAAATACGTCAGGAAAAGTAAATCCAAGACATGCAAAGATAATGACCCAGATTGCAAAGGTTCTTCCTGCAAATTGACTAATGGTTAAAAGAATGTTCATTCATTGCTTCATCTCACTTTCCTCACATATCTTTCCTATTTTAAACGAATTTTCTGAAAAAACAACCCATTCTTTATAAAGGTGTTAATAATAAAATTATGTAAACTAAAAATACCCCATATAAGCATTAGCCTATATGGAGCATCGTTTTAAAAAGGGGTCCATCTCACTTGTTGTGCCTGCTTAAGCCTAGCTTCTGGCTCACGCCAGTCGACTACACTCCACCAACGATCTACGTATTTCGCTTTTTCATTCAGATATTGAAGGTAGTAGGCGTGCTCCCATACATCAAGGGCTAGAAGGGGGATCACGTCCCATTGTGACAAAAATTGATGGCGTTCTGCTTGTAAAATCTCTAATCGCTGAGATCTGGGCGCCCATACGAGAATGGCCCAGCCAACACCCTCTACTTGTTTGGCCGCTGCTGAAAATTGAGATTTAAATGCATCATAGCTGTCAAACGATTGTTCAATGAGACGAAGCATTTGTCCAGTGGGCTTTCGTTTTCCTGAAGGACTCATGGAAAACCAAAAAATACAATGTAAATAGTGCCCCGCACCATTGAAGGCAAGCTCCCGTTCCCAATGCTTAATCATTTTAAAATCATTGGTTCTTCTTGCATTTTTTAATGCAAGCTCAGCTTGGTTCAAACCATCTACATATGATTGATGATGCTTCTGGTGATGCAAATACATAATTTCTTTTGAAATAAACGGTTCTAGTGCATCATACCGGTAAGGGAGAGGAGGTAACTTGTGACTTCCAGCTGCTACCTCCCGCATGTCTTCTTGTGGGTTCATGTCCTCAGCAATACGTTCTGCCAGTTCGTACCACTCTTGTTCACTGGAATGTTCATCATCCATTGAGAACCATAAATGGTCTACTTTCTGACGGATGTTGTCATCTTGAATCGCGGGTTGAATGGAGCTAAGCCACTCTTTGAGCTGCAAACGGTACTCTTCCTTATTCATTCTTACGCCTCATTTCTTCTAAAAATGTGGAACAAGCCATCATCGGAAAGACAAATGGGTAGCTATGATAAGTGATGTAAAATTGCTTTGGCAGGCCAATGCCTACTGGATAGTGCAAGGCTTCATTCGTGTGCTGATGATGGATCAAAAATGAGATGGCTTTTAAAATCGTTTTGTCATCGGGCTTCTCATATTGTAAAAGTGCCTCTGCTGCCCAAGCCGTCTGAACCACTGTGCCAAACGGGAGGGGGACATACGTTTTTACCTCTGCACTTTTACATGATTCTCCGAAGCTGCCATCTTCTCGTTGAATCTGCTTTAAAAATCGGCATGCTTTTTGGACAGCAGGATGGGTGGAGGGGATGCCGGCAGCTTTTAGACCTGTTAATGCTGCCCACGTTCCATAAATATAGCAAACACCCCATCTGCCAAACCATGATCCATTTTTCTCTTGATGATCTAGGAGCCACTTGACACATTGGTCTTTTTGCCTGTGAATAGGCGGTGACATGTTTTTCTCTTCAAGACCCATGAGATGAAGCACACGGCCTGTAATATCAGGAGTCGATGGATCAATTGCTGCATCCTCCGCAGATTCAAGCGGCAGATGTCGAAGCAGGAAGTGATCTTGATTTTTTTCAAAAGCGGAGAATCCGCCATCACGGTTTTGCATGGAAAGAAGCCAATTGAATCCTCGATTCCACTGAACTGGTGCGTACGTTCGAGGAATGGCTTTTAAGACAATTTGCGTATCATCACAATCAGGGTTATTCGTATTGATATCTGAAAAACCAAAGCCTCCCGGAGCAGCATGCCGGTTATGAATCGCCCAGTCTGCTTTCTTCATTTGCTGCCGGTTCAGTAAGTATGAGAAAGACTTTGTGATGACTGGGTCTTCTTGTTTTTTGCCAGCTTTTTGAGAAGCATAACTGACAAGTGCTGTATCCCAAACTGTGGATGTGGAATTTTCTGCATACATTCTGCCCTGACAGTTTGTGACTAGCTTTTTCATGCCTTTGACTGCTTTTAAAATGAGATGATGTCCCGGGGAGTATCCAAGGCTCATCAGTGCATAGACCATAAAAATACTTGCACTTAAATAGCTGTACAGTGTGCCATCTTTTTCGAGGCGGTCAAACATATATCGCTTTGCTGCTTCATATCCGAAAAAGTCCAGCCGGCTGTCGAGTGCTGTATACGATCGCATGTAAGTCAGAAAGTGATGAGTGGAACGTTCTTCTCTTGCCATAAACCAGTCAAATGGATTCTTAGACATGTTTGCATCAAGGTGTGCTAGGCTTGGAAATTTCTCATGAGAAGTATATCGTTTGTTGAGTGCAATCATCATTGGCACAAAGTGAATTCTTGCATATGCACTAAGATGATAGAAGTGAAGTGGAAAGTATGTAGGGATGAGTAAAAAGGAAAGTGGTGCATAGAAGTACGGCCAAGGGTGCATGCCGTTGACGGCGAGCATCCACTTTGTCATAAAGTGAACGTTCTTTAATCCGCCATTTGATCGAATATATTGCGCTGCTTTTTCCATATGAGGCTCATCTTGTTGAAACCTGCCTGAAACGAGCATTCCGCAATAGCCCTGCACAGTAGCTGTTACATGTCCCGTTTGATCATGATACAAAGAAAAAGACCCATCCTCATTTTGCTTTTCGCGTATCGCTTCTGCTAATTGATCAACGAAAGCTTGATCCGTATCGCCGACAGCCTTTAACAGCATAATCAAAAAAGCATTTGTCATCATTGGACCTTCAAAGCAGAAAACAAAGGCGCCATCTTCTCGTTGTCTTCGCTGCATCTCTATGTGCAATTCTTCGATAAATTCATTTACTTTCAATTTAAAATCTTGCATATGCGGCCATGCTCCTTCCCTTTCATACTATATTCAGGAGCCGGCCTGTCACATGCAAACACAAAAAAGCCGATGACACGGTCACCGGCTTTTTTGACGTCATTAGTCTTGGAGATTAATCCATACACTTTTGACTTCTGTATAGTTGTTAAGGGCATATGATCCCATTTCTCTGCCAAGACCTGATTGCTTATATCCTCCAAACGGGGAGGCGGCATCAAAGACATTATAGCAGTTGACCCAAATCGTTCCTGCTTCAAGACGTGCAGCGATATCATGGGCATGCTTTAAGTTTTCTGTCCAAAGTCCTGCTGCTAATCCATATTCAGACTGGTTGGCACGTTCGACCACTTCATCAATGGAATCGTAAGGAATGGCAGATAAGACAGGTCCAAAGATTTCCTCTTTAGCAATGGTCATTTCATCTTCTACATCTTTAAAAATAGTAGGGGAGACGAAATAGCCAGCCTCATAAGGGCAATCGCCCCCGACAACGGCTGTTGCCCCTTCGGATTTACCTTTTTCAATATAGCCTAACACGCGTTCGTGCTGTTCTTTACTTACAAGAGGTCCAATTTGCGTATCTTGATGAAGACCAGCGCCTTGCTTGAGGGATCCTGCATATTTGGCCATTTGATCGACCACTTCATCATATTGGCTCCGATGAACAAAGACTCTGGAACCCGCGCAGCATACTTGGCCTTGGTTAAACATGACGCCATTTAAAGCACCTGGAATGGCTTTCTTTAAATCGGCATCAGGTAAAATAATATTCGGTGATTTTCCGCCAAGCTCTAATGTGACCCTCTTAATGGTTTTAGCCGCTTTCTCCATAATTAATTTCCCAACACTTGTTGACCCTGTGAAGGCCAGCTTGTTCACGTCAGGATGATCAGTTAAGGCTTCTCCGGCTGTTTCGCCAAATCCAGGAACGATGTTAATCACGCCTTCTGGGAAGCCGGCTTTGTCCACTAATTCTGCTAAGTAAAGAGCAGAGAGTGGAGTTTGTTCGGCTGGCTTTAAAACGATGGTGCACCCTGTTGCAAGTGCGGCGCCCATTTTCCACATAGCCATGAGCAGAGGGAAGTTCCATGGGATGATTTGTCCTACAACACCAACCGGCTCATGTCGGGTATAATTAAAATATCCTTGACTGACAGGAAGGGTTTGTCCATTCATTTTTGTCGTCCAGCCCGCATAATAACGCATGTGCTCAATAGCGAGGGGGATATCTGCATTTGTTGTTTCATTAATTGGTTTTCCGTTATCTAAAGTTTCTAGCTGTGCAAGCTCTTCCTGATTTTCTTCCATTAAATCAGCAAGCTTGAACATGAGGCGGGCGCGTTCAGCGGCAGACATGGAGCGCCAAGGACCATGAAAGGCTTTTTTTGCAGCTTTTACTGCCTCATCAATATCTTTTGCACCTGCTTCATAAACATCAATAAGGGTTTCGCCTGTGGCTGGGTTAGGAGTAGCAAAGGTTTTGTTATCGTGACTTGTGACAAACTGACCATTAATGTAGAGTTTTTTCGTCCCTTGGAGAAAAGATTCAAGTTTTGAACTAATTTGAAGTGTTGTAGAGCTCATAAATAAACAAACCTCCTTAAAGATATGGATTGTTTTCTGCGAGTTCTAGGTGGGAAAAGCGGACATGCAACGAAACTTTATACGCACAAAGATGTAAACGTATACAATAATCATATTACACGACATGTTTGAAAGCAATCCATAACACTCATTGCATTTCGCGAAAATTTGGCTACAATAAATGTATAGATGAAAAAAGGAGTTTTTAAATCATGATCCATCAAAACTGGCAAACGGCTCAAACGTTAAAACAAGTAAAATGTGTACATACAAATGCGAAAAAATATATGGTCGATCGGGCATTAACGGTTGGAAACACATATGAAGTGAAAAATGAAACAGAGGAATTCCTGTTTGTCGTTGACAATACGGGTAAAGTAGGCGGGTATTACAAGGAGTATTTCGAAGATATTTCAGCTGAATGATTTTGAGGACCATCACTCATACTAAGAAAAACAGTAAAGGGTGATGATGATGAAAAAGCAGCAAAATGACGAGCAGAAAAGTCAACATGCTTGGCATGAACATGAGGACGCTGATATGGCAATTACGCTTGAACAGATTTCCGACGTGTATGCTGAGGGAACGATTGATACACCAAAAGATGAATAGTCATTTAAAAACAGTGATTTGCATAATCACTGTTTTTTTATTGGAATGAAGCAGCATTTTTTCTCGAAAAGAACTGAAACTTTTTTCCTGCTTTAACAGTCTAAATAAGTAGAGGAAAGAGCATCGGATCAAAAAGAAAAAGTTAAATGAAATTTAATCTATTCGTAATGGAATAACGACCATTTATAGCGTATTCTATAAGTGAGAATAAAACGTACCCACAGAGCCGTGTGGCCGTTTTGTCATAAAGGAATTTGATGCAGGAAGAGGGGGTTTACGTGGGTATTTTTTCTGTCAGTAAACAAAATGATAAGAAATTCGAATCCTTATTGATTGAAGGGGAAAGAATTGAGGCTGTTTACAGACTGCGTCACGACCAAATTTGCTTTACCAATAAAAGACTGATCTTTGGCGATAACCGCGTATTTTCTAAGAAGAAAGTCAGGGTCTCCTTGCCGTATCGATCAATTGAAAGTTTTGCCATACAAGAAGCTGGCGTGTTTGATCAGGACACAGGTATGCTGCTTGTCACAAGCTCAAAAGTATTTGAACTCGACTTTTCCAAAGAGACGGATTTGAGTGATGTGCAAGCCATTTTGACAAAACATCTTTGCTGATCAATCTTGCGATTACATAGATCATATGCACTTTTCTCATTCTTCGTTCTTATTTTTATAGATCGCACATTGCTAAGTCCTTCCCATCTGATGGGAAGGGCTTTTTTCTGCTTAAGTGTTTGAATGATAGCAAAAAAGGATAAAGATGAAACAGATACAGAAAGGAGAATGAACAATGAAAGTGTTAGTTGCAGGAGCAAATGGACATACAGGCAGACTTGTCGTTCGTTATTTAAAAGAAAAAGGACATGAGCCGCTTGCTCTCATTCGAGATGAAAAACAAGCTGATGCACTAAAGGAACTTGGTGCAGCACCTGTCATCGGTGATCTTGAAAAAGATGTGACAGATGCTGTAAAACAAGCAGACGCTGTCATCTTTGCAGCTGGTTCAGGCTCAAAAACAGGTGCAGATAAGACCATTGCGGTCGATCAAGAAGGGGCAAAACGCCTCGTTGATACAGCGAAAAAAGAAAACATCCAGCATTTTGTTATGCTTAGTGCCTATAATGCAGATGATCCGAACCAAGGAAAAGGGCAAGGAAGTATGGAAACTTATTATGAAGCAAAAAGAAAAGCCGATGAGCACTTAAGACAGTCTGGTCTTTCCTATACGATTGTCCGCCCAGGTGCCTTGCTGCATGAGGAGAAGACAGGAAAGATCGAAGCTGCCGAACATATTCCAGATAATCAAAACATCGAGATTTCAAGAGAGGACGTAGCCATTGTTCTTGTGGAGAGCTTAACAGAATCCAATGTGAAAAATAAGTCCTTCGACTTGATGAAAGGCGAAAAATCAGTAGAAGAAGCACTTCGTCATCTGTAAGAAAAGAAAGCTGCTGCCAAAGAGGCGGCGGCTTTTTTGATGTTTTCTTTTCCCTTTCAGCGGGAAGGTAATGAGAAAGGAGTGATTGACCGTGGGCTTAACGAAAGAACAACAAGCTGATTTATACGAAAGATTGATTCAATTAAAAGAAGATGTGAAGGGATCAAAAAAGAAAGAAGAATCGATGCTCGTTGAATCGAGTGAGATTTCAAATGGTGTTGGGAATCATATCGCTGATCATGGGAGCATCTATTTAGACCGTATGACAGAACAAACGCTGGATCAGGTCGATGATCAGCTTGAAGGTGAAATCGATGCAGCACTGAAACGAATGGAAGACGGAACATATGGGATATGTGAGAAAACGGGGAAAGAGATTCCATACGAGCGTTTAAAAGCAGTTCCATATACACGTTATTCAATCGATGCAAAGAAAAATGAAGAAACCACTCAAGATCCAAACGAATTTGACCGTTCATTCTCCGATCAAATGCGCGATTTAACAAATAGAGAAACAATGGATCAGATGCATTCAGATACGTATGAAAGATTAGAGGAAGAGCAAGATGTTGATGTAGATGAGGAAAAATAGGATCATAAGCGAAGGTTAAATTTTTTCAGAATAATTTTTTCTTATGTACACATGAACAAATAACTTGTATACATGAGTATTTCATAGAAAAAAGATCTCTTGAAATTTAATAAACTTTCGTGTAATATAGTTTAAAGGCTGCGATGCGCGTAATGTTAATTAAGTTTTAACCTTTAAGCTGTAATAGGGAGTTTTATATTGAAGCCGGAATGTCATGCCTCCTTAGCGAGGAAGACAGGAACGTTTCTGCAAACACCCACTTTGAGGAGTGGTGGTTTAAAACTTTCTTACTTAGATTACGGCATCCGCAGCTTTTCCTAGGATGATTCAAGCCATTTTCCATTGCGGAAAATGGCTTTTTATTTTGTGAAAAAACGAAATTGCACAGTCGGCCGGAAGAGGCATGAATGTATGTTAAAATAGACAAAACAAAAGACGGAGAGGGAATTGGATGTTAGAACAAGCAGAAGCACTCCTGAAACAATACTTTGGCTTTGACGCATTTAGGCAGGGACAGAAACAAGCCATTGAATCGATTGTAAACAAACAGAAGGATACCGTCTGTATTATGCCGACAGGCGGAGGGAAATCGGTTTGCTACCAGATTCCTGCCCTGATGATGGAAGGAACAACGATCGTTGTATCCCCGCTAATTTCTTTAATGAAAGATCAAGTCGATGCGCTAAATGAGATGGGCATACGATCGTCCTTTTTAAACAGCACACTTTCCGCAGCTGAAATGAATAAAAGGCTGAAAAAATGTGAAGATGGGGAATATCAGCTGCTTTATATCACACCTGAACGTTTACAAAATGAGCGTTTTTTTCAGCTGCTTGATCGGTTAACGATCCCTTTAATTGCAATTGATGAAGCGCACTGTATATCTGAGTGGGGGCATGATTTTAGGCCAAGCTACCGCTTTATTCAAGAATGCTTAAATCAGCTGACAAAAAGACCAGTGATTGTCGCATTAACTGCTACAGCCACGAAAAAGGTCCACCGAGATATATGTGAACAGCTTGGCATGAACGAAGAAGAAACCATTTTTACTGGGTTTGCTAGAGAAAATTTATCTTTTCAGGTGGTCAAAGGAGAAAATAGTGACCGCTTTATCACACATTATATGAAGAAAAATAAACTTGAGTCCGGCATTATCTATACTGCTACAAGAAAAGAAGCCGAAAACATTTACAATCGGCTAAAGAAACAAAAGATCAAAGCTGGCATTTATCATGGCGGGTTAGATGACAATGTAAGAGAAGAGCAGCAAAACCTGTTTTTAAATGATGACATCCAGGTTATGGTCGCTACATCTGCATTTGGCATGGGAATTAATAAATCAAATGTCCGTTTTGTGATTCATCACCAAATTCCAAGGGATATTGAAAGCTACTATCAAGAAGCTGGACGCGCCGGCAGAGACGGGCTCAAAAGTGAATGCATTTTACTGTTCTCGCCGCAGGGCGTACGAATGCAGCGATTCCTCATTGAACAGTCAACAGAAGATGAAGTGCGCTATCAGCATGAACTGCTTAAACTAAGACAAATGGTCGATTACTGTCACACTGAGCAATGTCTGCAGCAATTTGTGATGAACTACTTTGATCAATCAGCAAGTACCCCTTGCCAAAAATGCAGCAATTGCCTTGATGAAAGAGAGCGTGAAGAGGTCACTCGAGAAGCGCAAATGGTTTTATCGTGTACGGTTAGAATGAACGAGCGGTTTGGAAAAATGATGATTGCTCAAGTACTGGCAGGCTCTAAAAATAAAAAAGTGCTTGACCTCGGTTTCGACCGTCTTCCTACATACGCTTTAATGAAGCAGCAATCAGCCCAGCAAATCAGTGATTTCATCGAATTTTTAATTACAGAAGAGTATTTGCACATGTCTGAAGGAGCTTACCCAACATTAAAAGTGACACATAAAGGAAAGAAAGTGTTAGTCGGACAAGAGGCTGTGTATAAAAAACAGGCAGTGAAAAGAGAGGCAATTCAAGAAAACGATGCATTATTTGAGCAGCTGAGAGCGGTGAGAATGAAGCTGGCGAGGGAGCAGGGCGTTCCGCCATTTGTTGTATTTTCTGATCAAACCTTGAAGGAAATGTCAGCCGTTCAGCCTAAAACAGAAGAAGAACTTCTCCATATTAAGGGAATAGGAGCTCAAAAAAGAGAGAAATACGGGGATGTTTTTTTAGAAGAAATCCGTTTATTTATAGAAAAAGAAAAAAATAAAGAGGTTGAAGAAGAAAAATAAATTTTTTTCGCTGCGTTTGGACACGTTTTCAACAGGAGGTTTCTGATCCTTTCAAAACCTTGATATGGTGGGTAATCGAGCTGTTTTGTGGTCTGATTTACCAATGGAGAGAGATGTTTCATGTAAAGGAACTGTAATCTAAAACATATCGTTTTGTTATTGAATTGACATTTACATATGTTACGATAGCACTCGTTAGCCGCCATAAAAAGCTAACAAGGGAGGATTTACTTTATGAAGAAGACTATTATGTCCTTGGTTGCTGTTGCAGCAATCTCTACAACAGCATTTGGAGCACAGCAAGCTTCTGCAAAGGAAATCACTGTGAAGAAAGGTGATACACTTTGGGGAATCTCTCAAAAAAATGATGTGTCTCTAAAGGACCTAAAGGGTTGGAACAATTTATCTACAGACATGATTTATGTAGGTGATAAATTGACAATCTCTTCAAAAGAGAAAACTCAGGAGCAGTATAAAGTCCAGAAGGGGGACAGCCTCTGGAAAATCGCTCAAAAATTCAATGTGTCAATTAGCGATATTAAGTCTTGGAATAACTTAAACTCAGATATAATTATGATTGGTTCAACACTAAGTGTTGCTGGTCAAAGCTCAGCTCCGGTAAGCTCAGAGCCTGTACAAAAACAGGAGCCTGTCCAAAAAGAGCAAACAACACAAAAAGCTGCTCCTAAACAGGAAGCACCGAAAAAAGCTGCTCCTAAACAGGAAACAGCTAAAGCAGAATCATCTTCTGCTAGTCAAAGTGTACAAAAAGAAATGACTGTAACGGCTACGGCTTATACAGCAAATGATGGTGGCATCTCAGGTATCACTGCAACAGGGGTAAACTTAAACAAAAACCCAAATGCGAAAGTGATTGCAGTAGATCCTAATGTCATTCCATTAGGAAGTAAGGTTTATGTTGAAGGCTACGGTGAAGCCATCGCAGCAGATACTGGCGGCGCAATTAAAGGTAACAAAATTGATGTTCATGTACCAAGCAAATCCCAAGCAAAAAATTGGGGCGTAAAATCAGTCAAAGTAAAAGTACTTAACTAGTAACTTATTGTTTTTTGGAAGAAAGCATCAGGTGGCGGCCTGATGCTTTTATTGTACCCTTTTTTTGGTCAAAAAAACACACATTTTTCAGAAAAATTTGCATTTTCGACAAAAACCAGCGTATATTCCATCTTACACGCTGGTTTTTTGTCGTTAGCTGTCCACCCAATAAATTTCTCCGCTTTGTTCTTTCCAATTGATTTGGACATCAAATTGATGCTTTTCATAAAAATGAATCAAGCGGTCCACATGATTCCAATCTCTTTTGACGAGGTCACCTGTGATGACTGGGATGTTCTGCTCTCTTGCGATTTCTTTTAAATGCTTCATACAGATTGAGCCGTACCCATTATCGGGAGGGCCTTTTATATCAGCAATATGAATCTTTCCTTCTTCAGGATATTCCGCAATTAAGGAAAAATCAGATTGTCCGCGAAAAGCTTTTTCACAATCAGTCAGCATGATTTTACATGTATCAGCATTTTCAATGGCAGAGACAATCATCCATTCATCTTCTTTCGCCTGATCAATGCCAATGATCTTTGCCTTTTTCGAAATATCTTTCATATTTTCTTGCATTCGATACATTTGGAACTGCAATTGCAGTAATTCTTGCTCTAACGCCTTCACATCTTTGGGTGTTTCCTGTAAGATTGACAAGTCCATTACTCCTTTCATATAAGAAATGATAAAAATCACATAAATTCCAATTTTAAAGGAAGTGGATGAATCTTTCAACCCGTTAAAACGCCAGTAATCGGCAAGTTTGTCTAAAATTCGACGAAGACAGCGAATTCATTGACTTTATAGAGAAAGTTAAATAACATACTCTTAGTCGGAACTAATAAAGAGAGGTTTTCAAACATGAACGAACAGAATCAAAAACCGAAAAATTTCACCGGCATTGTTGTCATTTTAACAATTGCCATAAACGGATTAATCGCTTTATTATTTTTAATGCCAAAAACAGATAAATTTAGTCATCTGGATATTACATTTCTGCCGTTACTGAATGCCGTGATGAACAGCTTTACGTTTATCTTCTTACTTTCAGCACTCATTATGATTAAACAAAAGAACATTAAAGCACATAGACGATTTATCTTTGCTGCATTTTCAACAACACTTGTCTTTTTAATTTCCTATGTCACATATCATTCAATGGCAGCTGATACACACTTCGGAGGAGAAGGGATCATCCGTCCGATTTACTTCTTTATTTTGATTACACATATTGTACTCTCAGCTATTATTGTACCGCTTGCACTGATTACTCTATTTAGAGGCGCACAGATGCAGGTCGAGCGTCACCGTAAAATTGCCCGCTGGACGATGCCGCTTTGGCTCTATGTTAGTCTCACTGGCGTCATTGTTTATATCATGATTTCTCCATATTACAGCTAACGTATGTCCAACTGGACATACGTTCTTTTATTTACAAGATGAAGTGCTTTGGATAGAATGGAAATTGGGTATCCGACTAGCACGGTATCTTCCCATCTATAGATTCACATCATTTTTGGCCGTTTGCTCGTTTGGAGATCAACAATTGGACGAAACGGGGGTTATATGATGACTGAACAATTGCAGTATAAACCGGGGCTTGAAGACATTGTGGCAAGCGAAACATCCATATCATACTTAGATGTGGAGCAAGAGGAAATTGTGATTCGCGGGTACGACCTCATTGAGCTGGCACAAAACAAGACATATTTAGAAACAGCCTATCTGCTTATTTATGGAAGATTACCAGATCAGATGGAATATCACCAATTTCAGCAAGATATATCCTCACAAACGAGCTTACATCCAACCATTCAAACCATATTAACGAATCTGCCAAAAACCACTCACCCTATGGATGCGATGAGAACGTGCTTATCTGCTCTTGCAGGGTATGATGACGCATTACATGATCGATCTGAAGCGTGCCAAGTAAGGCGTGCAGTTCGATTATTAGGCCAGCTGCCGGCCATTGTTGCTGGAAGCTATTATATTCTCACAAAAGACGCCGCTATTTCTCCAGATCAGACCAAATCCTACACTGAAAACTTTTTATCCATGTTAACAGGACGCACCCCGGCACAAGACGAAATTACCGCTTTTGACCAAACACTCACATTATATAGCGAACATGAGCTGCCGAATTCAACGTTTGCGGCTAGAGTGATTGCATCCACGCATTCTGACATGTATGGTGCTTTTACTGGAGCGATCTCTTCATTAAAAGGTGACCTCCACGGAGGAGCAAATGAAGCTGTCATGCACATGCTTCTTGAAGGAAAAACAACAGAGGGATTTCTTGCGCTCATTGAACGAAAATTAGCCGCAAAAGAAAAAATGATGGGCTTTGGCCACAGAGTATACATGAGAAAAATGGACCCGCGAGCCGCTCTTTTAAAACGTTCATTGAAAACGCTTACCAAATCAAAGGGAGATACAACGCTATATGACATGTGTGTAGCAGGAGAGGCATACATGCAAGAGCAGAAAAACCTTTATCCAAATCTTGATTATTATGCTGCACCGATTTATTACGTGCTCGGAATTCCTATTTCACTTTATACACCCATTTTCTTTGCTGCAAGAGCTAGCGGATTAGCCGCACATGTGATTGAACAGCATTTGCATAATCGCATTTTTAGACCGAGAGTCCGGTATTTAGGGCCAAGAGGATTAAAGGTTTCAAATGATGATGGAAAAACGGGGGAATGAACATGAACAAAACAGCAGTCGCCAATCAAACAGATCAGCTATTAGAAGAAATCGCTGCCTATGCAGTAGACGGAGAAATTACAAGCAAAGAGGCCATTGAAACCGCGCGGTATGTGCTCATAGACACGCTCGGGTGCGGAATGCTGGCTCTTAATTTTCCAGAATGTACGAAGCACCTTGGACCTATCGTACCTGGAACTGTTGTGCCTAACGGAGCAAGAGTTCCAGGCACTTCGTTTGTGCTAGATCCTGTTCAAGCGGCTTTTGATATTGGCTGTATGATCCGCTGGTTAGATTATAACGATACTTGGCTTGCACAGGAGTGGGGTCATCCGTCAGATAACTTAGGCGGAATATTAGCTGTAAGTGATTATATCAGCAGAACACGCCTTGCAAACGGAGAAGAGCCGCTAACGATGAATGATGTACTGCATGCAATCGTCAAGGCACATGAAATTCAAGGTGTCCTTGCTTTAGAAAATTGTCTAAATCGAAATGGATTGGACCATGTGTTATTTGTCAAAGTGGCAACAAGTGCAGTTGTGTGTGCAATGCTTGGCGGAACAAAGGAAGAGGTCCAGCATGTTTTATCACAAGCGTTTGTTGATAATTCCCCCCTTAGGACGTATCGCCACGCCCCAAACACAGGATCGAGGAAATCATGGGCAGCAGGGGACGCAACAAGCCGCGGAGTGAGACTGGCAATGATGACACGTAAAGGAGAAATGGGTTATCAAACGCCCCTCAGTGCAGAGAAGTGGGGCTTTGAAGATGTTCTTATGAAAGGAAAACCACTTACGCTCGCCCAGCCCCTTGGATCATACGTCATAGAAAATGTTCTTTTCAAAATTGCTTATCCTGCTGAATTTCATGCACAGACAGCTGCAGAGGCGGCTGTGATGCTGCATGACGCTGTAAAAGATCGTTTAGATGAAATTGACCGGGTAGAGATTACGACACATGAGTCAGCGATTCGGATTATTGATAAGAAAGGGCCGCTTTACAATCCGGCAGACCGTGATCATTGCTTGCAGTATATTACAGCCATTGGACTGATTTATGGTGAACTGACAGCTGACCATTATGAAGAAGAAACGGCGCAAAATCCAGCCATTGATCGTCTTCGTGATCGAATGATTGTGAAAGAGGATAAACGTTATACAGAGGATTATTTAGATCCGAAAAAGAGATCGATTGCAAACTGTGTACAAATTTTCTTTAAAGACGGGACGATGACAGACCGAATTGAAATTGAATACCCGCTTGGTCATCGCAGAAGAAGACAGGAAGGCATTCCGCTGCTTGAAAAGAAATGGGTCTATCATTTAAAGACAAGATTTCCACAAAAGCAAGTGGATCAAATTGTGTCACTCTGCCAAAATCCAAATCAATTAAAAACAACAACAGTACCAGCATTTATGGACTTATTCGTCATATAAGGGGGAGCTAGCGTGTGGATCGTGAATGAAGAAAGAAGTCAGGCTGATTTAGCCGCGGCCTTTAAAGAACAAATGAACAAATCAGCTTTATTTCAAATTCCAGGCGTTCACGATGGAATGTCTGCGCTCTATGCAAAAAAAATGGGCTTTCAAGGGCTCTATTTATCAGGTGCCGCTTTTTGTGCCAGCAAAGGACTGCCAGACCTCGGCATGATCCATTCAACAGAAATGGCTGAAAAAGCGAAGGAGATGATTCGAGCTTCCCAGCTGCCGCTTTTGGTCGATATGGACACAGGTTATGGCGGTGTTTTAAATGCAGCAAGAGCGGCAAAAGAAATGGTTGAGAGCAAAGTGGCAGCTGTTCAAATTGAAGATCAGCAAATGCCGAAAAAATGCGGGCATTTAAACGGGAAATCACTCGTTCCAGTAGAAGAAATGGTCGCAAAAATCAAAGCCATCAAACAAGCGGCACCAACGCTATTGGTCATTGCGAGAACCGATGCAAAGTCCGTAAATGGAATGGAGGATGTCATCCGCCGGGCCAATCTTTACGTAGAAGCAGGAGCTGACGCTATTTTTCCTGAGGCACTCATCACAGCGGAGGACTTCACGCATGCGTCAAGTAATATTAAAGGGCCGCTCCTTGCAAACATGACGGAGTTTGGCAAGACGCCTTATTATCATGCAGACGAATTTTCTATGTTTGGCTTTCAAATGGTCATTTACCCTGTGTCATCACTTAGAGTCGCTGCAAAAGCGTATGAGCGTTTATTTACAGAAATCATGGAAAAGGGAACGCAGCAGGGGATACTTGGGGATATGCAAACGAGGAAAGAGCTGTATGAAACGATTCATTATGATGAATATGAGGAAATGGACCAGCATTTAGCAAAAACAATCCTGCCGGAAATTGGAAAAGAACAGCGATAAAATGAAAAGCACTTCCGTCAAGGAAGTGCTTTTTTACGATGATGGTGTGGATGAAGAAGCCAATTTCATCTTTTCTTCAACTGTTTTCGTTTTTTCTTTTACTTTTTCAGCGTAAGTGAAGTCACCGTAGCAATACGGATAGCGGAAGTTATCTTTATTGCCGCCGCACGTATAGACCTCGGGGTTTCGTTTCACTTGCTTTTTGGAGTATTGCTTTGCCAGTTTCTCGGAATGTTTTCCCCCGTTTTTTGCAACAAAATCAATATAGCCGATTCCCATGTTATAGCTTTGAATAATGGTTTCCAAATCAACGCCTTTTTTCTTCCCATGCTTGTACATAGTCGAAAAATGATGGACTCCTTGTTTAATGCTTTTCTGAGGGTCATTGATTTCATTTCGTTTCAAACCAAGAGATTCAGAGGCCTGCATTGGATCTCCGCCTCTGCCTTTTGATTCTTGATACATCATACCGAGGATTAACCCGGTATACTGATCTAAATCTTGATCTCTTAACTCTGTTTCTACAAGCGGTTTGTAATCATCCAATCTCGACAAAACAATTGATTCCGTATCAATCGGCAGCTTTTTTAACTCCTTTTGATTAAAGGAGATGGCAATGGCTGCTAATACGAAAACAAAGAGAAAAATCGTGAAACAGCCTGAAATGGCAAAACATCCTGTTTTTTTCTTTTTCAAGGTCAGTTCACCCCTGTTTTGCCCCGCTTTTAAAAGGGAAGTACAGCCTTTTTATTATGCCATATCCTGTGCAGGATACCAAGTGAAAACCTTATAATCAATCATATCCAAACGTAAATTCAGGTCGTGTTTTCAGCCTGAAGCAGAAATAAACAAAACCAATAATCAGCCACATCATGCCAATGATTAATGCATTTGTGCTGATGCTCGTTAACAGCCAAAGACAAAACGCCGTCCCGCATAGAGGGATCACTGCATATCTCAATGTATTCAGCACACCTCTTTGTTTTTGTCTGACGAAAAAGTACGCAAAAACAGACAAATTTACAAAGGTAAATCCAATTAACGCGCCGAAGCTGATAAAGGAATAAATGACTTCAAGTTCGCCAACGACTGCGGTTAAGGAGAAAGCTCCGATTAACAAAATATTAAAAACAGGGGTTTTTAATCTCGGATGAATATACCCGAAGAAACGCTTCGGTAACGATTGATCTCTTCCCATTGCATATAAAAGCCTTGCTGCACTCGCATGTGACGATAAGGAGGAAGAAATGACAGCCACCATTGTGCCGGCTAAAAAGAACGAGTGGAGAAATGCGCCGCCCACAAATTCTGCAATTTCAAGTGAGGCTGCATCAGGATGTTTGAACTGCTGAAAATTTGGAAACACCTGCTGCAAAAAATAAGACGTCAAAGTAAACAGTACGCCTCCAATCGCAACTGTTAAGAAAATGGCAAGCGGAATCGTCTTTTTTGGTTTAATGGTTTCCTCAGACATCGTCGAAATGGCATCAAATCCTAGAAAGGAGAAACATAAAATGGTCGCTCCTGAAAAAATAAGCGCTGGATCTAAGCTCGCTGAATAAAAAGGCCGGGCTGACAATAACTCTCCACTGCCAGTGTTTTGTGTGAGCCCATAAATAACAAACCCAACAAAGGTGACGGCGACAATGACCTGAAACGTCACAAATAGCGCCGTAATGTTGGCTGTAAGCCGAATACCGATTACATTGACAGTCGTTATGGCGATAGCAAGTATGATGATCCAAATGTAATGAGGTACATCAGGAAAGGCTGCGGTTAAATAAGCACTTCCGATCGCAAAATTCACCATAGGCAGAAATAAATAATCCAGTAAAAGTGTCCAGCCCACAAGGAAGCCGACATGAGGATGAATACTTTTTTGCGCATATGTATAAGCAGATCCTGCTTTTGGAAAAGCCTTCACCATATTCCCATAGCTAAGCGCTGTCAATAGTAATGCAAGTAACGTAAATATATAAGCTGCAGCGACGTGTCCTTTCGTCAGCTGAGCAACAATGCCGTATGAATCAAATACGACAAGTGGATCCATATAAGCAAGCCCGATCACAACAAGTGGAAAGACAGTCAGGCTGCGTTTTAGTCTTGGCTCTTCAGTCAATTTGCCTATCAGCTCCTCTAAAAAAATGAATAAATAATGCTCATTTTAAAAAGAATGCTACCAAGTGTCAATGCTATTTGAATAAATCTTTTTTCTAAAGTGTGCCCGCTTTGCACGCCGGACGTTTTAGTATATGATGATACATAGAATAAGTCGTGATTTGACTAACAAGAAAGGTGAAGCGAAATGAAGGAAGAACTGAATACAAATCAAGAACAGGAACGGATGGAGCTGGATGAAGAAAGTTTATTTCTTGTCTCCCAAACGTTTAAAGCCTTATCTGATCCGACACGTATTCGTATTCTGCACCTGCTGTCTCAAGGTGAATACTCGGTAAATGATATCGCAGAAACGCTGAATCTCATGCAATCAACTGTTTCTCATCAGCTGCGTTTTTTAAAAAACCTTCGACTCGTGAAATCTAGACGAGCAGGGACATCGATCTTTTACAGTCCTGAAGATCAGCATGTGATGGAAGTGCTTGAACAAATGATTCATCATGCGCAGCATGACTAATAAAAACCTTCCTACTCATATAGGAAGGTTTTTACGCATGATGCGTATGTGCTACTCGTTTACCTGCTTTCATCATTTGATAAGAAAAAACAACATAGTATGCAGCTAACAGAAAAAAGCTGAGCATGGTCATGGCATCATCACTCACAATATGCTGATACAGTTCAACGACACCAATCTTTGTGAGCGAATGGTTCGTCAGTTCACCCAGCTTAAAACTAAGTCGAGATAAAAATAAGCATAAAATGAAGCTTTCAATCCATTTACTCGTTTTCACATAAAGACGGCCATTTTCTTCTTTCATGCGGATCGTCTCATAGGCATGAACGGCCAGACTGCTTCCAAAGAGCATACCAATAGCGGCGTAGATGAAAATGCTGTGATTTTGCCAGCCTTCTAATAAGAGAATAAGGGCAGTGAGTCCAAATACATACATTCTCATCAAAAGACTGATCGGGCGCACAAGCTGATAGCGTCTCATTCGATTCATTCGAAAGATGATGCAGATCAGCATAATGCTCCCAATGATGAATAACTGCCACACGTGATGTGTCATGATGCAACCTCCTCCTGCATGTGCAGGGATGTAAACGATGCTGGCTGTTCCTTATCTTTACCATTCTTTCTTTTTTTATCAAATCAAAACCTACATTTATGAAAAAGAGGAAAAGTCATGAAAATTGATCGTATTTTGTCTATTGTGATGCTGCTCATTAGCAAAAAGCAAGTACAAGCGAAGGACCTCGCTGAACTTCACGAAGTGAGTGTGAGGACGATTTATCGTGATATTGAGACCATCAATCAAGCGGGTATCCCTGTTGTGACAACCCAAGGAGCAGGCGGGGGCATTTCACTTGTTGACGACTATCGTTTAGAGAAAAAATTATTTACCGATGATGACATTGAGCTGATTTTAACAGCCCTTGAAAGCATGACGAGTGCATACTCCTTTAAAGAAAGTGAACATGTACTGAAAAAAATCAAATCTCTCATTCCGTCACCAACCGATGAAAGCGAGAAACAGCACCATGTCTTTATTGATTTAAGCTCCTGGGGGAAAGACAGCCAGGCAGAAAAGAAGCTTCAGCTGATCCATACAGCTGCTTCCGCGCATCAATTCATTCAATTCACTTATCGCAACGCAAAAGGTGAAACACTTCCACGTAAAGTGGAGCCTTATACGCTTGTCTTAAAAGGAAGGCATTGGTACTTGTATGCGTTTTGTTGTGTGAAAAATGATTTTCGTCTATTCAAGCTGACCAGAATGACAGACCTCATCACCATTTCAGCATATTTCAGGCCGAAAAGAATCAAAAACGAAGAGAAGCCTTGGAATGACTCTTGGCATGAAGAACCTTCAGTCACAACGCTCACGCTTAGGTTAACGGAAACATCAGTTGGCAAAGTGAAGGAATGGGTGGATGAGAACGAATTGATCATATGTTCAGACGGAACCTATCTGGCAGCATTGACCGTGCCGCAAGATGATTGGCTGCACAGTTTCCTATTCCATTTAGGACCGGACGCCGACATTCTTTCACCTCAGCACATCAAGGAAGCATTTGATCTCCAATTAAAACAATTTATGAAGCGAATAGAAACTTGACACACTGTTGTCAGGTTTCTTTTTATATGATGGGAGAAAAGGAGATGAGAATGTATGTACGATATCGTCACATTAGAGAAACAATGGATCAAAGGGTTGTCTGTTCGAACAACAAACGAAATAGAGAAGACAAAAGAGCGTAAGATTGCACCGCTTTGGCAGGATTTTTTTGCGCAGCAGCTACATGGGGGACAAGCTCCAGTCATAGGGCTGTATTCAGATTATGAAAAAGATGAACATGGTTCTTATTTATTTACAGCTGGAGAGTTCGCGGATCAGCAGATCGAACATGTAAAAGAGATTCCTGCGTCCACCTACGCAAGATTTCAAACGAGAAAAGGACCGATTGAAGAGGTCGTGCTTGAAACATGGCACAAGATTTGGACGTGGGATCAGCGTCAATACCGCACTTATACAGGTGATTTTGAATGGTATGATGAAAGATCTATTGATCCAAAAGAAGCGCAAATTGATATTTACATTGCGGTTGATGAAAAAATGATTGCTAAAACTAATGCTATTAGTTAATATAAAACTAACGATATTAGTTTTAGGAGGGCAATCATGAGATTAACAACTTTTGACCGTCTGCACCAGCTTACATTGATGCCGCGATTATTTCCGGTAAATTGCTATGTCTTTGAGGAAGAGGAAGGACTCATCTTAATTGATGCTGCTTTAAAAATGGCGGCGAACTCGATCATCGAATTTGCCCGTAAAAAGAACAAACCAATTCATAAGATTATTCTCACTCATAGCCATATGGATCATATCGGCGCATTAGATGAGGTGAAGAAGGCTTTTCCAGAGGCAGTTGTCTATTTATCAAAACGTGATGCACGCCTTTTTGAAGGTGACTTTACCTTGCTCCCTGATGAACCTCAGCAAAAAATCAAAGGCAGTTTTATGAAAAATATTTATACAAAACCAGATGTGCTTGTTGAAGAAGGAGATGAGATTGGGCCGCTCAAAGTGATTGCAACACCAGGGCATACACCTGGCAGCATTTCTTTATACGATGAAAGGTCAGGAGTTGTCATTGCAGGGGATGCACTTGTGACAAAAGGCGGCTTATCAGTAACGGGGGAGTTTCGGTGGAGCTTCCCGTTCCCGGCTTTTGCCACATGGGATGCAGAAACCGCACTAAAAAGCGCTGAAAAGTTACTGACATTGCGCATATCCTGTCTTGCTGCAGGACATGGTGACCTTATCATAGAGCCTCATGAAAAGCTTCAAGCTGCCGTTAAAAAAAGACAGCACCAGCTAAAAAAAGGAGGGCAGTAAACCGTGTCTCCAAGAATGGGAATTACACAAGAAAAAATTATGGATACAGCGGCTGCATTTGTTGATGAAGAGGGCTTCTCCGCTTTGACTATTGCTACATTGTCTAAAAGACTGAATATCAGGCCGCCTTCTCTTTATAATCATGTATCCGGCCTTCATGAGATTCAGGCAGCACTCGCAGTAAAGGGGCTCTCCATGCTTTGTGAGGAAGGGATGCAAGTCACAGAGGGGCTGGAAAAAGAAGAAGCTGTTTTAGCCTTTGCTAGACAATATGTGCAATTTGTCCGAGAACACCCAGGTCTTTATGAAGCTGCCTTTTCACATATGAACGAAAAAGAAGTACGTATTGCAGCAGAGCGCCTTGTTCAGTTTGTCCAAACCATCATGTCACGCTTTGGTGTAAAGGAAGAGGAAATGACACATGTCGTCAGAGGACTGAGAAGCTTACTGCACGGCTTCGGTGATATTTCTAATAAAAAGGGATTCCAACGAAAAGAACAGCTTGAAGAAAGTGTGAGCTATGCGGTTCGTCTCTATATCACAGGTGTATTGCAAAAAGAAGATCTGTCTATTTGACAGGTCTTTTTTTACAGTGAACCGATATCATAGAGAAGCATCCTTCTGGAACCATTTTTTTGAGAGAAAACGAATAAAGATTTGACAGTTTTGTGAAACATGGTATGCTTATTATGTGAAATAATTCACATAGAGGAGTAGAGGCAGATGAAAAGAAAGCCTGTTTATGTGGAAACAACCATTCATGCACCTTTAGAGAAAGTATGGGAATATACGCAAAATCCAAAGCTTCATGAACAGTGGGATTTGCGTTTTTCAACCATTTCATTAAATGGACCTCAAGATGAACAGCCCCAAACCTTTTTGTATGAAAAGCATCTTGGATTTGGTGTAAGTGTCACAGGGACAGGAGCATATCGAACTAGAATGATGGATGAACGAAATGAAAGGTCATCCTCACTTAAATTCAAATCGTCACACCCATTGTCTTTTATCAAAGAAGGCGGCGGCTATTGGAAATATGTGAAAACGAATGATCATATTGTGTTTCAAACGCAATTTGATTATGAACCGAAAGAAGGAAAAGGATGGGCGTGGGCAGATCGATTTCTTTTTCGCCCGATGATGGGGCTTATGACGGCCTTTAGTTTTGGCGCACTAAAGACGTGGCTTGAAAAGGGTACGCACCCTCGGTTGTTACTGGAGAGAACACTTGCCCATTATGGAATTTGTTTGCTGTTTGCCATCGTCTGGCTATGCCAAGCGGTTATTCCTTTTTCACATTCTGCTTTTGATCATAGCACCGGATTTCGGTTGTTTTATGCCTTTATAGGCGTATCATGGCTGATACCTAAGCTATCAAAGAAATATTTGTTCATTCTTCAAAGTGTGTTTCTGCTGCTGATGCTTTGTATCGGGTTCCTATCCCCCCAAACGACACTCCATGAGCCGCTTGTGATGAGTGCATTTTTGATCCTATCCATTGCAGGAATGATTAATTTAAAAGATTGTATAGACGTATTTTCGATCAAACGAAAAAGGGGAGGTAGACATGGTCGTTCATCGTCATCAAGTAAAGGATTACGATAAGCTTCATCCAAAATTAAAAGAGAGATACAACCGAGCGTTTACCGCTGAAGGCACCATGGAGGAAATAGGCGGCGGAACGAGGCTCATTCGATTTTTCTTCAAAATTGGTCCACTCTTTCGCTGTTTTTTCCCTGAGAGAGGAAAAAACATTCCCTTCCGAATTGTCAATAAACCCTTTATGACAAATAAGGGAGAGGAAGGCATGCACTGGTTCCGTACGTTTTATTTCCCAAAGAAGGAACGTCACTTTGATGCAGATATGATCATTGATCAGAAGAGTCATAAAGTACTAGACTATTTTGGAAAACCTAGACTTCTTATGTCAGAGCTTCATTTTACAGTAACAAAGCATGGGTTCCTTCACATTCAATCCGGCCGGCAGAAGTTGTTGATGTTAGGACGTGAGTGGCCGCTGCCTTCATGGCTTTACGGTGTGTCAGATGTCACAGAAGGCTACGACGAGCACGCGGGTGAGTATACCATTGATGTGCATGTGAAAAATCGACTGTTTGGGACCCTTTTTACATATAAAGGCCGGTTTACTGAAAGGGTGATGTCTCATGATGAATAAATGGCATTTGATATCAAGCCTCGTCTTCATGTGCTGTTTTATCGCCACCCGCTTGATGACAGGTCCGGTAGCAGAGTTATTTGTACTGATAGCCATTCTGTTTTTCCTTCCTGCAGTTTTAGCCTTTTTTGTGAAGGAAGAGAGGGAGAGTAAGCCGGGGATACTGCTCGGCTTTTTAATGAAAGCCTTTCCATTAGCTGCTCTTTGTGCAACGGCTGCATTCATCTATCATTCTGCCTTGTTTGCATCGGGATGGTTTTTGTATACGATTCTTTTGGCGTTATATGGCTGTACTCGTTTGCTGAAAAGTGGAATCTTTCCACTTCATGAATTGATGACGGGTGGTGCATGGATGTATCTCGCTTTAGGAGGGCTTTGGTTTTGGCTGTACACGGCAGATATACAGGTAATGACCTTTTCACCAAACATCGTGCTTTTGACCGCTATTCATTTTCATTACTCGGCTTTTTTTATCCCGCTTTTCTATGGATTATTAGGGAGAAATCGAGAAAAAGAGACAGCTTTATACAAAGCGGCAGGATGGGTGATTTTGCTGTCGCCTGTGATGATCGCTGTTGGGATTAGCTTCTCCCGTCTATTTGATACGTTCAGCGTCACGCTATATGTCATTGCACTCTACTTGTACGGTATTCTTTGTATGAAAACAAGGTTTCGATCGACTGTGGCAAAAGTGCTGATTGTGTTTTCTAGCTGCGTCTTAATGGGAACAATCGTGCTATCTCTTCTTTATTCCGCTGGCATGCTCATGCGCGTGACCTACATCAGCATTGATCAGATGATTTGGTTTCATGGCAGTATTAATGCCTTTTTTGTGATTTTACCAGGTTTGATTGGATGGCTGATCGAAGGGCCAAAGGATCAATTGAAGCAGAAGGACTTTCCGATATCAAAAGTGCATGGCCGTTTTCATTTAATCTCTTTTCAAAAGGAAAGAATGGGTGATCGAGAGAACCTCGGTTTAGTCGATTCACTTAATGATTTAAATGGAACGACATTTTCAGCTGAAAGGGTGTCACCTGTGATTCGAAGGTTTTATGAGAATCCGATGGCGTTTACGTTAAAAGCAGCAGTCCGTTTTCATTGGTGGGTGAGGCCGTTTGTTTTTTTACTTCAGCCCATGTTTAAGAAACTAGGGCAGCTCTATTTGGGAACATCTCGTAAGCCGTATGAAATGAAGGGACGTCTGACTGCATTTCAACATCCTAAAGAAGAGCGAAAGGATGTCAGGGCGTGGATTCGTCACAACGAAAAAGGGGAGCAGGTCTTTTTTGCACTTTATGCTCATCATCACGATGCAGCTGCGGGCTATATGAATATTGCGCTGCCGCTTCCATATTCTCAGCTGACCGCCATTTTAAAACCTTTTAATGAAAAGGAAGACTTTCTATTAAAAAGTGCATGTCCAAAAGGCAGTACCGGTGACGAAGGGTTGTATTTGCATACACCTTTTATCACCATGAAACTGCCAATGGAAGAAAGCTTTCATATGAAGCCGGAGACAGATAAAAGTCTCACAGCGGTTCATCAAATGAAGCTATTCGGCATTCCCTTTTTAACGATTCATTATCAAATTAACAGCGGGAAGCCATCCTGTTAATCAATGATGTCACATGGTTCACCGTGCCGAATGATGTTCACAATTGCTTGCCCATCACTTGGATGATGATCTGCATACTGGACTGGCAGCAGTGCAAAAAATACATAGTAGACTGAGAAGTAAGCAAATTGATAGAAAAATTGATGTTCTGGCAGGATATCATTGGCGATCATTGTATTCAGTATGAGAACACTGAGCAGGTTGCATAATGATCCGCCTAGGTAGACAAGAATGTGCGAGAATCGGTTATTTTTCCTCATTTCTTCATAATGGCAAAATGCATCTAGAAAATAGATTCGTCTAATTTCCACAACACCTATTTTCAATACTTTTTTGCCTCTGCCAAGAGCAAAAGAAACCTTTGCGCCAAACATCCATGCGACCATAATATGGCCAAGCTGATGCAAGATGGCAACGATAGGAAGAATGACGAAAAACGACCAGCAAAATGTCCACATATCTGATAATGTAAACAAGTGTTAACCCCTCCCCAATATATTTGGGAGGAAGCAGTAGGATTATTTGCCATTTTACTGAATTCATTTTCAGGATGCAAACATTTAATACACGACGATAAAAACATTATGTAAACTAAAGGGTGGTTTTTGCCGTGAATCGGCTTTTTGACTCACTTTTTTACGAAATGAATGTGCTACAATGAAAAAAACAATAGATGACTCTAGTAAATGAACTTACTCTTGAAAGAAGAGGAGAGAAACAGATGGCAGATATTGAACAGTTTTTGGCGTTAGATATTCGTGTTGGAACGATCATTGAAGCAGAATTCTTTGCAGAGGCAAGAGTTCCTGCATTGAAACTCAAGATTGATTTTGGTGAAGAGATTGGTTTAAAGCAATCCAGTGCTCAGCTGACAAAACGTTATACGGCTGAGAATCTCACTGGCAGACAAATCGTAGCAGTCGTCAATTTTCCGCCAAGAAGAATTGCAGGGTTCAAATCAGAAGTGCTTGTCTTAGGGGGCATGCCGTCAAAAGAAGACGTGGTTTTACTAGCCACAGATGAGCCTGTCGAAAATGGAACAAAAATAGGGTAATAAAAAAGACATCTTCCTGAGAAGATGTCTTTTGCGTATTGAGGCGGAATAACCACACGCCACATTCGTGTGTGTCTCAAGGAGACATGTTACCCGACTTACACAATTCAGCTCATCGCTTGATTAATATAGCATGGGATGAGCTGAATTGCAACCATTAAATGATTCACTTCAGTTTTTCACGTCATTTCAGCCGGAAAAATGACAAGAAATCAATTATTTGGATTATTTTTTCAAAAAATATTGAAAAGTCAGATCAGATTTTATAAAATGAATTCATCTTAGTTTGTTTAGTCGATAAACTAAGATGGATTCCAAGTGATGATCCGACTATTAAAGGGGATGATTCCGTCATTCAAATCATTTGCTGCGTATGTGGGCTAAGCTGAAAGATCAGATGTTCAGCTTCATTTTTACAACCAATTGAAAGCGCTTTATATTCTTCGCATTGACTGCTGCTGCCCTCCATCATCTGTTCGTTAGAAGAGGCTAAGAGAAGAAGGGAGAAAGCTCATGGTAAGTGAGAATTTAAAAAAGATTCGTATGTCTGAAAAAGTGGGATATGCTTCAGGAGATTTCGCATGTAACTTAATTTATGCAACTGTCTCTACGTATCTATTATTTTTTTATACAGATGTGTATGGTTTATCAGCGGCGGCAGCAGGGACGATGTTTTTAGTTGTCCGCGCCATTGATGCGCTTGCAGATCCGTTTATTGGTGCATTGGTGGATCGAACGAACAGCCGTTTTGGCAGGTTCAGACCTTACTTGTTATTCGGTGCGTTTCCTTTTGTAGTACTTGCTATCCTTTGCTTTACAACACCTGATCTTTCTGAAATGGGTAAACTCGTTTATGCCTACATCACGTATGTTGGTTTATCGCTTACATACACATTCATCAATGTTCCTTATGGTGCTTTAACATCAGCAATGACAAGAAATAACCAAGAGGTTGTCAGTATTACGTCTGTTCGTATGCTTTTTGCTAATCTCGGAGGTCTAGTTGTTGCTTTTTTTGTTCCTTTTCTTGCGACTTTTTTGAGTGATAAAACAGGAAATACAGCCCTCGGCTGGCAGATGACGATGGCTTTTCTCGGCGTTCTTGGCGGTGCATTACTTATTTTCTGTTTTAAAAGCACGAATGAACGTGTCACGCTTCAAAAGCCGGAGGAAAAAATTAAGTTCAGTGATATCTTTGTGCAGTTACGTGTCAATCGTCCGCTTGTTGTATTAAGCATTTTCTTTATTATTATTTTTGGCGTGAATTCGATCAGTAACTCTGTTGGGATCTATTATGTGACGTATAACCTCGGCAGAGAAGATTTAGTGAAATGGTACGGACTCATTGGCAGTCTGCCAGCATTAATGGTGCTGCCGTTTATTCCAAAACTGCACAAGCTGTTAGGAAAGAAAAAGCTGCTGAATTATTCATTATTGCTGAATATTGTAGGTCTTCTTGCGTTACTTGTGATACCGCCGAGTCAAATCACTTTAATACTGATTTTTAGGCTCGTTGCAGCTGCAGGAAGTATTACAGCCGGTGCTTACATGTGGGCGCTCATTCCTGAAACCGTTGAATATGGCGAATATAAAACAGGGAAAAGGATGGGCGGGCTCATCTATGCCATCATCGGATTTTTCTTTAAATTTGGGATGGCATTAGGCGGGATTGTGCCAGGGCTTGTACTCGATCGCTTTGGCTATGTTGCCAACCAAATGCAAACACCAGAAGCTTTACTGGGCATTTTAATCACGACAACGGTGATTCCTGTATGCTTACTGATTTTAGCGATGGTGGATATTAATTTTTATAACCTAGATGAAGAAAAACATAAAAAAGTCGTACGGGAACTTGAGAATAGAGACAAAGTGTATCTCGATCATATGGACGATTTTAAAATGTAGGTCTCTGAAAGAGGAGGAAATTCAATGAAGATTACCAATCCAGTGCTCAAAGGGTTTAACCCCGATCCAAGTATTTGCCGTGTTGGAGAAGATTATTATATGGCCGTCTCTACATTTGAATGGTTCCCAGGGGTACAAATTTATCATTCGAAGGATCTCGTCCATTGGCGCCTTGCTGCGCGTCCTTTGCAAAAAACGTCGCAGCTGGATATGAAAGGAAATCCTGATTCTGGCGGAGTATGGGCGCCGTGCTTAAGCTATGCCGATGGACAGTTTTGGCTTATTTATTCAGATATCAAAGTAGTGGATGGTCCATTTAAAGACGGTCATAATTATTTGGTCACGGCAAGCGAAGTGGACGGCGATTGGAGTGAACCGATCCGGCTCAACAGCTCCGGCTTTGATCCATCTTTATTCCATGATCAAAGCGGGAAGAAATACGTCTTAAATATGCTGTGGGATCATAGGGAAAAGCATCATTCCTTTGCAGGTATTGCCTTGCAGGAATATAGTGTGGCTGAAAAGAAGCTCATCGGTCGAAGGAAGGTCATTTTTAAAGGCACACCGATTAAACTGACAGAAGCGCCGCATCTGTATCATATCGGTGACTACTACTATTTATTAACGGCAGAAGGAGGTACCAGGTATGAGCATGCAGCAACGATCGCCCGTTCCTCACATATTGAAGGGCCTTATGAGGTTCATCCTGATAACCCGATCTTAAGTGCCTTCCACGCGCCTGAACATCCGCTTCAAAAATGCGGGCATGCTTCAATCGTTCAAACGCATACAAATGAATGGTATCTCGCTCATCTCACTGGCCGTCCGATTCAATCAAACAAGGAATCTATTTTTCAACAGAGAGGGTGGTGTCCTTTAGGAAGAGAAACAGCGATCCAAAAGCTTGAATGGAAGGATGGCTGGCCTTATGTTGTAGGCGGAAAGGAGGGGACGCTTGAGGTTGAAGCGCCAAAGATCGAAGAAAAGGTTTTTGCACCAACCTATCATACAGTCGATGAATTTAGAGAATCAACACTAAATAGACACTTCCAAACATTAAGAATTCCGTTTACCGATCAGATTGGTTCGTTAACGGAGAAACATCAGCATTTAAGGTTATTCGGCCGCGAATCTTTAACGTCTAAGTTTACCCAAGCATTTGTTGCAAGACGCTGGCAAAGCTTTTATTTTGAAGCAGAGACAGCTGTTTCGTTCTTCCCAGAAAACTTTCAGCAATCAGCTGGTCTTGTGAATTATTATAATACGGAAAACTGGACAGCACTCCAGGTGACATATGATGAGGAACTTGGCCGCACGCTTGAACTATCTGTCTGTGAAAACCTTGCCTTTTCTCAGCCATTGGCACATAAAATCATCATTCCAGAGGAGGTCACTTATGTCTATTTAAAAGTGACCGTTCGGAAAGAGACATATAAATATTCTTATTCATTTGATCAGAAAGAGTGGAAGGAAATTGATGTACCGCTTGAATCCATCCATTTATCCGATGATTTTATTCGAGGCGGGGGGTTTTTTACAGGGGCATTTGTCGGTATGCAGTGCCAAGATACAAGCGGCGAGCGTCTTCCTGCTGATTTTCACTATTTTCGCTATGAGGAAACAGATGAATAAAAAAAGACAACCGCTACGGGCTGTCTCTTTTTGAAAAATAAATAGGTCATGTTGTGAGGGTGGCATCTTGCAGAAAAGCTTCTATGACAAGAGATGTCATCCCCAATACTGGTGCATTGTGTCCTAATGATGAAGGGAGCAGCTCTACATGTGAGCTGAATTGCGTATCCATTCGTGAGGATACCTCCTCCCCAATCACATGTAGAACCGCCTGATGTGATTCGATCACTTTGTTTCTTAAAATAATGGCTTGCGGGTTAAAGGTATGCAGGACGTTTGTGAGACCGACACCAAGGTAAAAGCCAAAGTTGCGCAGGGCATTGAGCGTTTTCATATCATTTAACTTGGCCAGCTGTTCCAGGTCTTGATGGGAGATGTGCTGATCATCTGTTTGAAGAGACTGAAACAAGGCTTTCTCAGAAGCATACAATTCCCAGCATCCACGGTTCCCGCAGCTGCATGTCGGTCCGTTAAAATCGATTGTCATATGTCCCATTTCACCAGAAAAGCCATACGCTCCTCTGTATAAATGATGATTGATGATGATTCCAATCCCGATGCCAGTGCCGATGCTTGCATAGATCAAATGATCATAATGTTTAGCGGCACCAAAGATTTTTTCACCATATGCACCGGCATTTGCTTCATTTTCAATGAAGATCGGTACTTGGAATGTCTCTTGGAGCGTGGTTTTCAGATCAACATTTTTCCATTTTGAATGAGGCGTAAACACGATTTGTTCACCTGCATCCACTAAACCATGTATGCATAGGCCAATGCCAATGAGCCCGTATGGGGAAGAGGGCATTTGTGTGATGAGCTGCTGTATTAATTCAATTAATTTACGTATTGTGACCTCAGGAGAGCTGGGTGGGAGCTTGATCTGCTCTTCGTAAAGAATGGACCCTTCAAGATCAGTTAATATGCCATTGACATAATCAACGCCGACATCGATCCCAATGGAGCAGCCAGCACGTTTATTAAACATTAGTAAAACCGGTCTTCTCCCGCCGCTAGACTCACCTTGACCGATTTCATAGACAAGATGTTCTTTCATTAATGTACTTACTTGAGAAGAAACAGTCGATTTATTTAATCCAGTGCGTTCAGATAATTTTGCTCTCGAAATGGGCGCATGCTGGAGAATTTCTTTTAATAATAGTTTTTGATTTATTTTTTTTACAAAGTTCTGATCAGCGATATCCACGTTATCCACTCCATTTGTTTCGTCTTTAGATTAAGTTGAGAAGAGCTGCTTTTTTCAGCATGTATTTAGTAAGATAAATGATTTTAACTTTATTATAACGAAAATATTTTTAAAAAACTAAAAAATATGGAAAATTCAAAGTGATTTTTTCATAGATTGATCATTAGTTTGTTGAATCAACTTACAAAGTGTACTCAGGAGGAATGAAGAATGACCAAATCAAATATGAAAACGTTATACAGCTTAGAAGGAATCGGCAAAATTCAATATGAAGGAAAACAATCAAAAAATCCACTCGCCTTTCAATACTATAATCCAAGCGAAGTGATTGGCGGAAAAACAATGAAAGACCACCTGCGTTTTTCAGTCGCTTATTGGCATACATTAACTGCTGATGGAACAGACATGTTTGGAACTGGCACGATGCAAAGAGCGTGGGACTCTTATAGCGGAATGGATTTAGCAAAAGCTAGATTGGAAGTCGCCTTTCAGCTTTTTGACCTGTTGGATGTTCCGTATTTTTCATTCCATGATCGTGACATCGCGCCAGAGGGGGAGACGCTTCAAGAGACCAATCAACAATTAGACATCATTTTAGAAAGAATGAAAGAATACATGAAGCAAAGCGGAGTAAAGCTGCTGTGGAACACGGCCAATATGTTCAAGCATCCTAGATTTGTACACGGTGCTGCGACATCTTGTCATGCAGATGTCTTTGCCTATGCGGCCGCACAGGTCAAAAAAGGCATTGAAACCGCCAAAGAACTCGGTGCAGAAAATTATGTTTTCTGGGGTGGACGAGAAGGGTACGATACGCTGCTCAATACAGATATGAAAAGAGAGCTTGATCACATGGCGGCTTTCTTGCATATGGCTGTTGAATATGCAAAAGAAATTGGGTACACTGGCCAATTTTTAATCGAACCAAAACCAAAGGAACCAACCACTCATCAATACGACACAGATGCAGCGACATCCATCGCCTTTTTAAAACAATACGGATTAGATTCCCATTTCAAATTAAATATCGAGGCCAATCATGCGACACTGGCCGGCCATACGTTTGAGCATGAATTACGTGTCGCAAGAATTCATGGGCTGCTCGGTTCTGTTGATGCAAACCAAGGAAATTCGCTTCTTGGGTGGGATACAGATGAATTTCCAACCGATCTGTATGCCACAACTCTTGCCATGTATGAAATTCTGCAAAATGGCGGTCTAGGGTCTGGCGGCCTCAATTTTGATGCAAAAGTGAGAAGAGCTTCCTTTGAACTTGAAGATATTTTATATGCCCATATTGCCGGGATGGATGCATTCGCAAAAGGACTGCGGGTCGCTCATAGACTCATAGAAGACCGTGTGTTTGAAGATGTTATAAAGCACCGGTATCGCAGCTTTTCTGAAGGAATTGGACGTGATATTTCAGAAGGAAAGGCAAACTTTCATACATTAGAAGAATATGCGCTGAAACATCCTTTGATCAGAAACGAATCGGGAAGAGAGGAACAGCTGAAAGCCCGTTTAAATCAATACTTGTTAGAAGATTAATTGAAGGGGCTGACCTGTTTTGAAGGAGTGAAAACATGAAATATGTGATGGGAATTGATCTTGGAACAAGCGGGGTCAAGGCGATATTAGTGGATGAGAGCGGGAAGGTGTGCTGCGAAGCCTCTAAGCCGTACCGGCTCATTCAAGAGAAGCCTGGATATTGTGAGCAGCACCCCGAGGATTGGGTAAAGCAGACAATGGCTGCGATGAAAGAACTGATGGCAAAGCAGCCTGTTCATTCAAGACGAGTTGAAGGCATCAGCTTTTCCGGCCAGATGCATGGATTAGTTCTTTTAAATGAATCTCGCGAAGTGCTCCGCCCTGCAATTTTATGGAATGATACACGGACGACAGCACAATGTACGCACATGACAAAAAAGCTGGGAGACCGGCTGCAAAAGATCACAAAAAACCAGGCGTTAGAAGGATTCACACTGCCAAAATTGTTATGGGTAAAGGAACATGAACCACATATTGATCAGCAAATCGACATGTTTTTACTCCCAAAAGATTATGTCAGATTTCGTTTAACAGGCGCAGTCCATATGGATTATTCTGATGCGGCTGGCACCTTGCTGTTAAATATCGGCGAACAGACGTGGAGTGAGAAGATTTGTCAGGCGTTTGATATTTCTCCTCACATTTGCCCGCCGCTTGTCACATCAGAGGCGGAGGTTGGTACACTTTTGCCGCACATTGCACGTGAAGTTGGGATGAAAGAAGGCGCAAAGGTTTTTGCCGGCGGGGCAGATAATGCCTGCGGAGCAATTGGTGCTGGCATCTTGTCCTCTGACCGCACGTTATGCAGTATCGGCACATCTGGGGTCATTCTCTCCTATGAAGAGGATTATGAAAGGGAGCTTCAAGGGAATTTGCATTTGTTTCATCATGCAAAAAAAGACGCTTTTTACACAATGGGTGTCACCCTTTCAGCAGGATATAGCCTGAACTGGGCAAAACACTTACTGGCTCCTGAGGAATCGTTTCAGTCACTTTTAGAAGGTGCGGCTCATGTTGCACCAGGAGCGAAAGGATTGCTCTTTACACCCTATTTAGTCGGGGAAAGAACACCTCATGCGGATTCGATCATTCGCGGCAGCTTGATTGGATTAGACAGCAGGCATGAAAGGGCACATGTTGTCAGAGCAGTGTTAGAGGGAATTACCTTTTCGCTAAATGAATCTATCGCATTATTCCGGCAGGCAGGAAAAAACATAGATTCTATTGTATCTATTGGCGGCGGTGCGAGAAGCCGGACATGGCTTCAAATGCAAGCAGACATTTTTCAGGCTGAAGTCATCCAGTTAGACAATGAACAAGGGCCCGCCTTAGGTGCAGCGATGCTTGCCGCAGTTGGCTGCGAATGGTATCCGTCACTTGAAGTATGTGCACATCAGTTGATCCATCAAGCTGCTGTTTATGAGCCAAATCAGCCGCACGCAGAAGTATATGCCGATCTATTTCATTTGTATCAAAGGATTTATACACAAACAAAAGACATCCATGCCGGGCTAAATCAGTATCGTTCCATCTAGCAGAAAGGGCTGCATGAAAGGAGGTGATGGGTTTTTCATCTTAGGGATGACAGAACAATACGGATGAAAAAAGGAGAGGGATGGAAAATGAAATTGAAAAGATTGAGGCTGTTGTTTGTGATGTGTATTGGATTTGTGCTGACACTGACGGCTGTGCCAGCTCATGCGGAAACGATTTATGATAATAGGATAGGGACACACAGCGGATACGATTTTGAATTATGGAAGGATTACGGAAATACCTCGATGACACTCAATAACGGCGGGGCATTTAGTGCAAGCTGGAACAATATTGGAAATGCCTTATTTCGAAAAGGAAAGAAGTTTGATTCCACTAAAACTCATCATCAACTTGGCAACATCTCCATCAACTACAACGCAGCCTTTAACCCGGGCGGGAATTCCTATTTATGTGTCTATGGCTGGACACAATCTCCATTAGCTGAATACTACATTGTTGAGTCATGGGGCACATATCGTCCAACAGGAACGTATAAAGGATCATTTTATGCCGATGGAGGCACATATGACATATATGAAACGCTCCGTGTCAATCAGCCTTCTATCATTGGAGACGCTACCTTCAAACAATATTGGAGTGTACGTCAAACAAAACGCACAAGCGGAACTGTCTCCGTCAGTGAGCATTTTAAAAAATGGGAAAGCTTAGGCATGCCAATGGGAAAAATGTATGAAACAGCATTAACTGTAGAAGGCTACCGAAGCAACGGAAGTGCGAATGTCATGACGAATCAGCTGATGATTCGATAAAAGCATATGAAAAAAGCCAGCAAAAAACGGCTGGCTTTTTTCTATGATAATTTTTCAACTTCCACTCTGCCAGAAAAGAACGTCGCGCCGCCGCCCATATCTGCCAATCGATCAGGTGTTAATCCATTCACTAAATGCTTTTTGCCTTTTTGATCTGCCCATAATCCTTGACTGACCACAACACCAGATAATACATTTTGACCGACTGACACGACAAGCTCACACTCTCCTCGATCGTTCAGCACACGGACCATGTCACCATCTTCAATCTTTCTTTCCTTTGCATCTTGTTCATTCAT
The DNA here is from genome assembly GCF_000691165.1 of Bacillus safensis FO-36b. Lineage (GTDB taxonomy): Bacteria > Bacillota > Bacilli > Bacillales > Bacillaceae > Bacillus > Bacillus safensis. The sequence continues at coordinate 834,304 of NZ_ASJD01000001.1, forward strand.
GTGAAGCTTCGGAAATTTCTCAAGCTTTTGATGCTTTTCATGAAGTGAGAAGGTGGAGTTCAGAAAATTATGGTTCGGTCCCGGTATAAAGGTAAGTGGATAATCGCTTTCCTGATAAAGGGGCACATAGGTTGGAAGTGCTGGATACCCGTCTTTTTTCATTTGTTCAGAATAAAGCTCAATTTTCCCGCTTGGGGTTTGAAGCTTTAATTCCTGGAAAGGTCCACGTTTTGCTTTGATCCATTTCTTTTCTTTTAATGCTTCGTATGAAATGTCCTCATAATGCGGATTTTCTGGATGATGAAGAGCTTGTTCCATGAGCTCAGCATCTGTCTCGCGGAAGGCTTCATCTTCAAAGCCCATCGCATGGGCTAGCAGGCGGAATACTTCAGTATTGGATTTGCTTTCTCCGTAGCGTTCTATCACTGGCTCCTGAATTTGAATATAATGATGCCAATATGATGTATAGAAATCCTCGTTTTCAAAGGCAGATGTCGCTGGCAGAACAATGTCTGCATACGCCGCTGTTTCTGTTAGAAATAAATCATGAACCACTGTAAATAAATCCTCTCTCAGCAAACCTTTTCTGACTTTATTCGCTTCAGGTGTTACAACCGCTGGGTTGCACGAGTAGATAAAGAGAGAATCAACGGAAGGCTCTGCGCTTGTCAGCACGCTGCCCAGCTGATTCATATTAAATGATCTAGGCGTGCGTTCTTTTAATAAATCCGGCCGCTGAAGAGCTGTTTCATTATAGCTGAGAAAAGAAGAGTTTGATTTCATTGCTCCGCCGCCCTTGTGCAGCCATTGACCAGTCAGGGCAGGGAGGCAGGAAATGGTTCTAATACTCATCCCGCCATTATCATGGTGCTGCAAACCATTCCCAATGCGAATAAGAGAGGGTGATGTCTCAGCGTACATTCTTGCAAGTGTAATGATGTCGCCTTTAGGGACACCCGTGATTCGCTCAACTGTGTCTGGATCATACTGCTTTACATGCTCGCGCAGCTCTTTATGGCCGACCGTGTAAGTCTCTAAAAAGGCTTCATCTGTACGTTCCTCTTTAAAAAGGACATGCATGATGCCAAGGGCAAGCGCACTGTCAGTACCAGGACGAAGCGGAATGAACCAATCTGCCATCCGGCCGGTTTGGTTCTTGTGAACATCAATCACGACAATCTTAGCTCCTTGCTTTCGCGCTTTTTGTGCCAAGGTGATTTGGTGCATATTGGTCGACACAGCATTGATGCCCCAAAAGATAAATAGTTTCGTATGAATGGTGTCTTCAGGATCTGTCCCAATGCTTGCGCCCATTGTATATTTATAGCCAGTCGTTCCTGCTGACTGACAGATCGTCCGGTCTAACTGGCTTGAACCAAGACGATAAAAAAAGCGGCGGTCCATTCCTTCTGCGTTGAGATTGCCCATGTTCCCATAGAAGCTGTAAGGCAGAATGCTTTCTGGCCCTTTTTCTTCGATCAGCTTTGTCCATTTTTGACGAATGGTTTCAATGGCTTCTTCCCACGTAATCGGCACAAACTGTGCTTCGCCTTTTTGGCCAACACGTTTTAAAGGAGTGGTCAGTCTTTTTTCATCATATAAACGTGCTGTGACATTACGCACTTTGTTGCATATGTTTCCTTGTGTGACAGGGTGGTCCGGATCTCCCTGCACTTTCACGATCTTTCCATTTTCTTTATGTATTAAAAGACCGCACTGATCCGGGCAATCTAACGAACAAACTGATTTGAATATTCCGTCTTTCATCGCTGTATAATCGGTCATGAGTTTTTGGCTTCCTTTCTTCATTCCGTTATCACTTTGTATGGACTTTATTTTAGCATGTTCGGAGGTGGAAGGTAAGAAAGAGATGATGAATTGAAGAAAATGAAAAAAAGCCCCTGAAAAAGGGACTTTTAAAAACGGGTGACTTGTACAGGAAATTCTTTTACCCCAAAAACAAACGTGCTTTGAATAGGTTTTAGCTGTTCTGCCACGCAGGTGATGTCTTGAAACGTATGGAGTAAAACGTCAAGCGCAATGTTGCTTTCAAGCCGGGCAAGCGGTGCACCGAGACAAAAATGAATGCCAAATCCAAAGCTCATATGCGGATTTGATTTTCGGTCAAGCCGGAACGTATCTGGATCTTCAAACTTCTGTTCATCCCGATTTGCTGAAGCAACCCAGCTGATGAGGTAGTCTCCTTTTTGAATGTGCGCGCCTGCAATTTCAACATCCTCTGCGGCGATTCGGCCAATGGCTTGAACAGGTGGATAATACCGCAGCGTTTCCTCAGTCAATTGAGGAATAAGAGAGGGGTCCTGCCGCACTGATTCAGCAATATGCGGCTGCTCTGTCAGCAGTCGTACGGCATTGGTTATTAAATTGGTCGTTGTCTCATTGCCTGCAACGAGTAATAGAATACAAAAGCCAAGCAGTTCATTCTCGGTTAAACGCTCTCCATCAATTTCTGCTTGAATGAGAAGCGAGATCAAGTCATCCGCAGGTGTTTCTTTTCTTTTTTTGATCAAATGAGCAAAATAAATGGACAGCTCCTCTTCAGCGCGTTTCTGCATATCTACAACAGCCTGAATGGCTTCCTTTGATTCATCCTTAGCACCTGCCACAAGGGCATCGGAATGTTTTTTAATCAGCTCTCTGTCCTGCACCTCTGCACCGAGAAGCTCAGCGATGATCATCACTGGCAGGGGAGCTGCTAAATCTTGCACAATATCAAACGTACGTTGATCCTTGACTTGATTTAATAGATCATGTGTCAGGTCTTTGATCTTATCTTCTAATTGCTTGATCGCTTTTGGGGTGAATGCTTTATTCACAAGCGCTCTCATCTTTGTATGTTTTGGAGGATCCATCGTTAAAATACTTGTTTTAGACGTGCTTCTTCCTCGCTGTGAAGAGAACACTTTAGGCTGCTTTAGAACAGACTGGATATCCGCATATCGAAAAAGATCCCAGCACTTTCTTGTCTCATCATATCTAATATCACTCTCTGCACGCAGCTCATTGTAAATAGGGAATGGGAAAAGAAGGTCATCGGTAGAACGGATTTCTTTCATTGGAATCACATTGACAAAGTTTTCTTTCACTTTCATTATGAACGCTCCTTTTTCACATGATTTCTCTTTCACGGTATCACCAGTAAAATATCATTTCAACGGACATGTTTTCTAAAATATGTCAATAGTCTAATCGAAAGATTCAAGCACATTCACTATATAGGAAAATAGAAAGTCATTAAAATGAGAGCGCTTTCTAAAAAATAGAATTGAAGTCACCGAAACCAAAAATAAAATGTTGAATCCAGTCGAACGAAAGGGCCCTATGATTCAAATGATCATAGTTCTTTTGATCTAAATTACTGTATTTGAAAAACACGGCTAACATACTTGCAGCAAGTTGCCGGCCATGCATTCGGGACTTTTGAAAAGCGCAGGCTCTTTCTTGACACGATTTCTCATCATGTTACGATTACTAACGTGCGAAAAACACGAACAAAAAGCGAACAAGGGAGTGGATCAATATCATTGATCAAAAGAAAGTTGCTTTCATTGGAGCAGGTTCTATGGCGGAAGGAATGATCGCAGGGATTGTACGATCAGGACAGATGCCGCTAGGCCAAATTTACGCAACAAACAGACAAAATCAACTTCGATTGAATGAACTAACGAAACGATACGGCATCCAAACAGCCGCAATGGATTCATTTCCTTTTGAAGAAATGGATATGTTGATCCTGGCCATGAAGCCAAAGGATGCTGAAGCAGCCCTTGAATCATTAAAACCTCATATTCGGCCAGATCAGCTCATCATGTCTGTCCTTGCAGGTGTGAAGTTATCGTATATTGAAGACATGCTGCATGAAGGCCAGCCTGTTATGAGGGTCATGCCAAATACATCAAGTACGATCGGGGCGTCAGCGACTGCTTTATCTGCTGGACGTTATGTGAAAAGCGATCATATGAGCATAAGCCAGGCTCTTTTGTCTGAAATGGGCGAAGTCTATACCATTCAGGAAGAGCAAATGGATATTTTCACTGGAATTGCTGGAAGCGGGCCCGCCTACTTTTATTTCTTAATGGAAAGAATCGAAGAAGCAGGAGAAGAGGCAGGTTTATCAAAGGAATTGTCTCGCCAAATTGGCGCGCAGACACTCCTCGGTGCGGCAAAAATGCTGCAAGAAACAGAGGAAAATCCTTCTGTCTTAAGAGAGAAAATTACGTCACCACATGGAACAACTGCTGCAGGACTGAATGCATTAGATGATTTTGGCGGGGGAGAAGCGATCAAGCAGGCTGTCAAACATGCGGCCAATCGTTCAAAAGAGATAAGCAATCAGCAAAAACAAAAAGTATCTATATAAATAGAGCTCAGGTACAGGAGTGATTAGGTGTACGCAGATAAAGAGAGAAAACGAATTGTTGTGAAAATCGGAAGCAGCTCTCTTACTAGCTTTCAAGGTGAGATTAGTTTGAAAAAACTAGAAAACCTCGTCAATCAAATTGTGAAACTTAAAGATGAAGGACACGAAGTCATTTTGGTTTCATCTGGTGCGGTTGCAGCTGGTTACCGAAAACTAGGATTTATCGATAGACCCAAAACACTGCCGGAAAAGCAGGCATCTGCCTCAATTGGGCAAGGGCTATTAATGGAATCATATTCTACTTTATTTTTATCACATGGTTATATTGCTTCACAGCTCTTAATCACAAGAAGTGATTTTTCTGATGAAACGCGCTATCAAAATGTGCGTAACACAATGAACGTGTTATTGGATCGAGGCATCATCCCAATTATTAATGAGAATGATACAGTGACGATCAATCGGTTGAAGTTTGGAGACAACGATACATTGTCTGCAAAAGTAGCTGGACTCATTGATGCGGATTTCCTTGCTATTTTATCTGATATTGATGGCTTGTATGAAGATAATCCTCATACTAATCCAAATGCGAAGAGAATTCTTGAAGTCACTGATATCACAGAAGACATCGAAGCAGCTGCTGGAGACGCAGGCAGCAGCGTAGGTACAGGCGGAATGAAATCAAAGCTCGATGCCTTTAAAATATCAATGGCCGCAGGGATCAACGGCTTTTTAGGAAAAGCAGATACGCCTCACATTTTAGACAAAGCGATCAATGGGACAGAGGACGGCACTTATTTTACCGCTGACGAAAATGTAGCGCCGCTCAATTATAAGAAGCAGTGGATTGCCTTTCATTCTGGGCCAAAGGGTGAGATCGTGGTTCAAGAGAAAACACAGGAATTTCTCATGCACCGTGAGGGAAGTCTTGATTCTGATGGGATTGTCAATGTGAAAGGTTCATTTAAAAAAGGCGATGTTGTCCGTATTTTAGATCAAGATGGAAGAGAAATAGGGCTTGGCGTTGTGAATTATGCATCAGATGAACTCGCACGTAAGAGTGACTTGTTACAAGATGAAATCGTGCATGTCGTTGATCTTGAAGCATTTGTTTGTCATTTAGATTTATCGATTCCAGTTTGTTAACCAAAAGGGAGGAATTCCATGACACTGACAGCTGAAGTTGTCACATCGGTCAAAGAAAAAGCGAAGAAAGCAAAGCATGTTTCAAAAAAACTAAGTTTACTTCAAACAGAGGAAAAGAATGACGCGCTTCTTAAAATGGCAGAAGCATTAGAGCAAAACAGCCGCTTTATTTTACAGGAGAATCAAAAGGACTTAGATGCTGGGAAAGAAAAGGGCTTCTCAGAGGCACTCATGGATCGATTAATGTTAAATGAAGAAAGAATTCACGAGTTTGCTGACAGTTTGCGGCTTGTGACGAGATTAACAGATCCTGTTGGAGAAATATTGGATGAATGGACTCTTGATAACGGCTTACACGTGAAAAGCCGAAGAGTACCGCTCGGCGTGATCGGGATGATCTATGAAGCGAGACCGAACGTCACTGTCGATGCAGCAGGCCTTGCCCTTAAGGCAGGCAACTCAGTGATTTTAAAAGGCGGTTCCTCCGCTATTTCTTCCAACAAAGCCATCGTCAGCGTGATTCATGAAGCATTGGATCAAACAAAGATTCCTCGTGATGCGGTGCAATTAATTGAACAAACAGACCGTTCATCGGTTCAGGCGATGTTTCAACTAAAAGAATGGATCGATGTTTTAATTCCGCGAGGCGGAGCATCTTTAATCAAAACAGTGGTAGAAGAATCCACTATCCCAGTGCTTGAAACAGGGACAGGAAACTGTCATGTCTTTATTGATCAAACCGCGAATGTGAAAAAAGCCATTGAGATTGTAATCAATGCGAAAACGAATCGTCCGGCCGTATGTAATGCACTTGAGACGCTGATTATTCATCGCGATTGGCTGAAAGAGAATGCAGTCTCATTAAATGAAGCTTTGCAGGAGCACCGTGTCACTGTACATGGCGATCAGGCAGCAGAGTCTTACTTCTCAAACGCGGTTCCTGCTGGAGAAGTGGATTGGACAGATGAGTATTTAAGTCTGGATCTTGCAGTAAAGGTAGTCGATTCAATTGAGGAAGCAATCAGCCATATCGATCAGTACGGCACAAAGCATTCAGAAGCCATCGTGACAGAAGATGAAAAAAATGCACTCACGTTTCTAAACGAAGTCGATGCGGCAGCCGTTTACCATAACGCATCGACTCGCTTTACAGACGGCGGCGCACTTGGCTATGGAGCTGAAATCGGCATCTCTACTCAAAAACTGCACGCAAGAGGGCCAATGGGACTTCCTGCACTTACGACAACTAAGCTGCTTCTGTGTGGTGACGGTCAGATTAGAAGCTAGAAAGATTCAAGAAACACTACCTTTTTATGAGGTAGTGTTTTTAACTTTATTTAAAAGAAATACACGTTATCCTACGTTTGCACAATTTTTCTTCATGACCTTCTCAAATTTAAAAAATTCAAATTCCTCAGGTGCTAAAGGTTCATTGCCGTGATGTGCTTCATGATGTGCGTTTGGATCTGGATGGTGTAAGTGATAAAATTCAACTATTTGAAAACCGCATTTATTGACATAAAAATGAATGTTGCGTTTTTCAAAGTATGGAGTCACAACCTCCCATACAATCGTTTCTGGATATTGCGCCTCGATGGCTTTCCATGCTGCCTGACCAATGCCCCGGCCGTGAGAGGATGATGAGATGTATAGCAAATCAACCGAGTTGTGATGTGTTTCTTGGTTGATTTTGATCACAACGCCGCCTGCCTTTTCACCATTTAGCATAATATGATAAACAATGTGGTCATTGGAATGAAAAGATTCATCAATCACTTCATCTGGGGGAATTGGTCCATTCTGCGCATCGCCAAATGCGTCGATTACGCCAGCTGTAAAAGCTTTCTGAAGCTCTTTTTTCATAGAAGGGAAATCCTCTTTATTTGCATGTGCTAATGTCACTTCATGTTGAATTATTTTGTTCATTTTCTTATCCTTTCCCTGCGTAGTGGTGTTTCTGCATGTTATGATAAAGGATGGAGTTACTCCATAGTCAAGAAAGGAGCCTTCATCATGATCAATGATGTGCAAAAAACGTTTTTCACTGGAGAATTTGCCAAGCTATTTGATGTCAAAAAAGATACGCTTCTGTATTATGATAAAATCGATTTATTTAAGCCGGCTGGTGTTCATGAAAATGGATACCGTTACTATACACTCGAGCAATTTGATCATTTTATTGCGATTCAATCTTTGCGAGCTGTTCAATTTCCGATCAAAGAGTTAAAACAATACTTCACAGAGCCTTCCCGCGAGAGACTGCAAAGCCTAGCGGCCGACCAAATAAAAAAGGTCAAACAAGAGATTGAAAAACTTCAAGACATCCAGGCTTTTCTTATGCGGGTGATGGAGACGACACTTGAATTAGCAAATGTGAAAATAGGGGAGGTCCTGTTTCAAGAGCTGCCAGAAGAACCCGTTGTACTAAATGCATCAAACCCGATCGACTTCAATACACCTGTAGAAGAAATATCACGTATTGTAGGGGAATTTTTAAAGGGAGTTGGCATAAAAGGGGCTGCGGCAAATGGTTCAGTCTTAAAAAAGGAGCAGTTCCGTAAGCGGCACTATCATCAGTCAGATCAGCTGTTCTGCCGAATGGATGGCCCGGGGGCAGTCAAAAAACCTGGCGGGCTCTATGCGGTGATGTATGATCAAGGAACATTTGATCAGATCGAATCTGCTTATTCGCATTTGTTAGATGAAATCGAGAAAGAGGGCATGATGCTGGATGGAGATGTATTTGAGGAGTATTTACTTCATTCGCTCATGTCTAAAGATGAAGCAGAGTATATAACGAAGCTCAGTGTAAAAGTGAAGAAGCGAGCAGATGACAATTGAAAAGAGGATAGACAGCATGTGACATGCGTGTCTATCCTCTTTTTTGATGTTATCCCACTTGATTTTCGGCAAATTGACTCATATATAAGTCTGCATAGAAGCCTTTTTGTTTTAAGAGTTCGCTGTGCGATCCTTTTTCAATGATGCTTCCATCCTTCATGACTAAAATAAGGTCTGCATCCTTAATCGTTGAAAGTCTGTGTGCAATCACGAAGCTCGTTCTGCCTTTCATCAATTCATTCATTGCTTTTTGAATATGCATCTCTGTCCGTGTATCCACACTGCTTGTTGCTTCATCTAATATCAAGATCTTTGGATCAGATAAAATGGCACGGGCGATGGTTAACAGCTGGCGCTGACCTTGAGATAGGTTGCCTGCATCTTCTGTTAACAGTGTGTCATATCCATCTGGAAGCGTGCGGATGAAATCATCTGCATAGGCATGTTTGGCGGCTTTGATGACATCCTCTTTGGAAACGTGCTGCCTGCCATAGGCAATGTTGTCGTAAATCGTTCCTTCAAAGAGCCATGTATCTTGAAGAACCATCGCAAATAATTCTCGTACTTGCTGACGGCTGAGGTCAGTTGTTTTGACACCGCCAATGCGTATGGAGCCTTGATCTAATTCGTAAAAACGCATTAAAAGATTAATGATGGTTGTTTTTCCTGCACCTGTTGGCCCAACAATGGCAACCGTCTGACCTTCTTGCACATCTAAATCCAAATCTTTAATAATCGGATGATCTTTTTCATATCCGAATTGAACTTGTTCAAAGCTCACATCGCCTGAGAGTGATGCAAGATCAATTGCCGCATCTTCTTCGGTACTTTCTTCTTCCTCATCAAGGATTTCAAAGACCCTTTCAGCAGAAGCGATCGCCGATTGAACTAAGTTTGCGACGCTTGATGCTTGCACAAGCGGCTGAGACATTTGCTGTGTGTATTGGATAAACGCCTGCACATCCCCGACACGAATATTCCCGTTAATGACTAGAATCCCGCCGGCTACACTGACTGCCACATAGCCAAGGTTCCCGATAAAGGTCATCATTGGCATCATTAAACCAGAAATGAACTGCGCTTTCCTTGAAGATTCATACAGCTTTTCGTTTAATTCATCAAATGTATCGATTGCTTTCTTTTCGTAGCCATACGCACGAACAGTCTGATGTCCTGTGAACATCTCATTAATATGTCCATTGATCGTGCCAAGCTCTTTTTGCTGCGCTTTAAAATGCTTTTGAGAAAATGACGTAATGCCGCGAATCGCAAACAGGCTGAGTGGCAGCGTCAAACAAACAAGCAATGTAAGCAGCGGACTGATGAAGAGCATCATCACGACAATCCCAATGACTGTAATCACAGATGTAATCACTTGGGTGAGCGCCTGCTGAAGCGATGTATTAATATTATCGATATCATTCATCACACGGCTCAGCGTGTCCCCGTGGGTTGTTTTATCAAAATAACGAAGGGGGAGACGTGTGAGCTTGTCATTTGCTTCCTGCCGTAATTCAGCAATGGTCTGTTGAGAGACACCAGCCATGACATATTGCTGAACGAATGAAAAGAGGGAGGCAACGACGTACAGCACGACAAGCAGCAAAAGAATTCGTGAAATGACATCAAATTGAACGCCTGTTCCATTCGTAAAGCTGTCAAATAAGGAAGAGGTGGCATCCCCAAGCAGCTTTGGACTAATGACGTTAAAGACAGTTGAACCAATCGCTGCAATAAGGACGATGATCAGCTGAAATTTCCTTGGTTTTAAATAGCCTGTCAAACGAAGCAGTGTTTTCTTAAATTCCTTTGGTTTTGCGGCTGGCCCTTTAGGGTGGCCGCCTTTATGGCCCATGCCAGAAGACATTTTCTTACTCATCCTCGCTCACCTCCTGACCTTCCTGAGATGCGACAATCTCTTGATATACAAAATTATCCTTTATTAATTGTTCATGTGTTCCGATACCTGCGATTTTTCCTTCATCAAGTACAATGATTTTATCACTATGCTTCACTGTGCTGATTCGTTGAGCCACAATGATGAGGGCTGCATGAGCTTTTTCTGCTTCTAATGATGCCCGCAGCTTTGCATCTGTTTTGTAATCAAGTGCTGAAAAGCTATCGTCAAACAGATAGAATGATGGTTTTCTCACTAGCGCCCTTGCAATGGAAAGCCGCTGCTTTTGGCCGCCGGATAGATTGGAACCACCTTGATCAATTTCTGCATCAATTCCGCCATCTTTTTGCAAAACAAATTCTTCGGCCTGCGCAGTTCGCAGCGCCTGCCAGATGTCTTCATCGCTTGCATCCTGCTTGCCAAAGCGCACATTCTCGGCAATGGTTCCACTGAATAAAACAGCTTTTTGAGAGACATAGCCCATTTGGTTTCTCAGTTTCTCCTGAGGCAGTTCTCTAATGTCTACACCATCTAGTGTAATCCGGCCTTCAGTCACTTCATAAAAGCGCGTCATCAGCTGGAGAAGTGTTGTTTTCCCAGAACCCGTACTTCCGATGATGGCTGTCGTTTCACCAGTTTTGGCTTCAAACGTGATACCTTGAACGGCTGGTTTCTCAGCATTTGAGTAATAAAATGACACATCCTCAAAGCGAATGGATTGGGCGGGCTCGTGAAGGTCAGTGATAGACTCTTCTTTGTCTTTAATCTTTGGTTCCATGTTTAACACTTCATTCATGCGTTTAGCTGACGCTTGTGCTCTTGGGACCATAATAAAGCTCATCGACAGCATAATAAGCGCCATTAAAATCATCATCGCATATTGAATGAAGGCAATGAGATTTCCAACTTCCATTTCTCCGGCATCAATTCGGTTTGCGCCAAGCCAGACAATACCGATATTCGTGAAGTTCATGATGATCAGCATAAATGGAAACAAGTAAGCCATTAATCGGTTGACTTTAAGACCAGTATCCTTATAGGACGTGTTGGCTTCTTGGAATCGCTCCTTTTCATCATCCACACGGTTAAAGGCGCGAATGACGCGGATGCCTGAAAGAGATTCTCGCATAATTAAATTCAGCCGGTCTGTTTTTTTCTGAAGCTGGCCGAATAGCGGGATGGCTTTTCTTGACACCAAATAGATAAATCCGCCAAGAAGGGGGAGGGCCGCTAAAAAGATAAGAGACAGGACAGCATCCCTGGAAACAGCCAAAATAATTCCGCCTACAAGCATGAGCGGGGCCCGCGTCATCATTTGTAAAATCATAATCGTCACATCTTGGACTTGTTTCACATCATTTGTTGATCTTGTAATAAAGGAAGACGTGCCGATCTTTTGAAATTCTTCTAATGAAAATTTTTCGACATGTACAAACAGCTGTCTTCTCATATCACGCCCGAAGCCAAGTGCTGTTTTTGATGACAAGTAAGACTTCCAAATGGTGAGCAAAATGGCGAGTAAAGAACAAGCCACCATCCAGCCGCCAACCTTCCATATGTAAGCAATATCTCCCTGGACGATACCGACATCAACGATATCTGCTGTTAACGTCGGTAAATACAGCTGGAGCATACTGCTTAAAAAGGTGAGAATGACAATGGACACAACGGACAGCCGATACGGCTTTAAAAACGATAAAATTGATTTCATATGAATACCTTTCTTCCATATAGTCTTTTGTTCTGTAACCCATCATATACAAAGTGGGATTTTTTCTACAAATGAAATGTCTTGTTTTAGTGAATTATTTATATTGTTCAATTTTAGAAAAGAAATCCTTCACAAACACATAAAAATCATGGGCAGAAGGAGACATTTCGCGCGTTTTAGATGCAATAATTCCAACCGTTCTTCTCACTTGAGGGAAATCGATCGGAATTTTCACTGTAAATCGCGGTGTTGTTTCATAAAAGGCGCTTTCGGGTAATAAGGTAACGCCCATACCTGCAGATACGAGACCTTTAATGGCATCCAAATCTTCTCCTTCAGATGAAATGGTAGGCTCATAGCCTGCCTGCTTGCAAGCATCAACCGCAATTTGTCTCAGCACATATCCTTCAGGAAATAACACGAAATGATCCTTTCTTAAATCACTTAAATGAATACTTCTTTGTCCGCTAAAGGGGTGGCTAACCGGTAAAAGGGCATATATGCTTTCGGAAAATAAAATATTTCCTTCTATTTGAGAATCGTTTGTCGGTACGGGTCCTAAAAAGGCGAGATCGATATCTCGATTTTTGACCGCTTCAATGAGAAATTTATAGGATCCTTGACGAAGTAAAAAATCGACCTCTGGATATTCCTGCTTAAAGGCGGAGATGACAGAAGGGAGCACTTGGCTTGCTAGACTTGTAGGAAAGCCAATATTCACCGTTCCTTTGTGCGGATCTAAGTATTCATCAATTTGCTCTTTCGCATAATCAATGGCTTTGAGTGCAGTTCTGACATGATCTAAAAATTGTCTGCCGATCTTCGTTAATTTGATATTTCGTCCTTCTCGTTCGAATAAGGCCACTCCAAGTTCTTCTTCTAAATTCGCAATCTGCCGGCTGATGGCAGATTGGGCAACATGTAAGTTTTCAGCCGCTTCTGACACGTGTTCACGGTCTGCGACTTCTACAAAATAACGTAACTGACGAAGCTCCATTTTTGCACTTCACACCCATCTATCTCAAAAAGAGATTGTTTTGATCTAAATTATATATTGTTTATATCAATTTGAAAACTTAAAATAAGTTACAGAGTTTGTGAGATTTTATTACTGTGAAAAAACGGATCTTTTAAACGGGGGAGAGAAACGATGACTTATAATCAACTACCACAACCACAAGGTCTCTACCGTCCTGAATTTGAACATGATGCATGTGGAATCGGACTGTACGCCCATTTAAAAGGGGAGGCGACACATAGCATCGTCAAAAAGGGATTACAAATGCTGTGCCAGCTTGATCATCGCGGCGGGCAAGGCAGTGATCCGTATACAGGTGATGGTGCCGGTTTAATGGTACAGCTGCCAGACGCTTTCTTTAGAAAGAACTGCAAAGAATTTGCACTTCCTGAAAAAGGCCGTTACGGGGTAGGAATGGTCTTCTTTTCAAAAGATGATGACGAAAAAACGCGTCAAGCCATCGAACAGAAAATCAACGGGTTCATTAAACAAGAAGGCCAAACATTAATTGGCTGGAGAACGGTTCCTGTCGATCCAGGAAAAATTGGTACTGTCGCAGCGAAGAGCTGTCCGGTTGTGAGACAGGTCTTTATCGGAGCAAACGACAAGATCACAGATCGTTTGTCATTTGAACGAAAATTATATGTCATCCGTAAACAGGCTGAGAACTGGGGAACAAGAGAAGAAAAACAATTTTACTTTGTCAGCCTGTCGAGTCAAACCATCGTATACAAGGGGCTTTTAACATCAGATCAAGTCGATGCTTTTTATCTTGATCTACAGGATGAAACATTTGTTTCTGCATTTTCACTTGTCCATTCAAGATTTAGTACAAATACATTTCCTACATGGGAAAGAGCCCATCCAAACCGTTACTTAATTCACAACGGAGAAATCAACACATTAAGAGGGAACATCAATTGGATGAGAGCAAGAGAGCAACAATTCGTATCTGAAGCCTTCGGAGACGATTTAGACAAGATTTTGCCAGTGCTGAATGCAGACGGAAGTGATTCATCCATTTTAGACAATGCCTTTGAATTCTTTGTGCTTGCAGGCCGTACACCTGCTCATACAGCAATGATGCTGATTCCTGAGCCTTGGACGGAAAACACGCACATGTCGAAAGAGAAACGGGCATTTTATGAATACCATAGTTCTCTCATGGAGCCGTGGGATGGACCAACAGCCATTTCCTTTACTGACGGGAAACAAATCGGGGCCATCTTAGACCGAAATGGATTAAGACCGGCAAGATATTATGTCACGAATGATGATCATATCATTTTCTCTTCTGAGGTTGGCGTAATCGACACAAATGAAGAAGATGTTAAGTATAAAGATCGACTTGAGCCTGGTAAAATGCTGCTCATTGATCTAGAAGAAGGACGAATTATTTCTGACGAAGAAGTGAAATCGACCATTGCGAATGAACTGCCTTATCAAAAATGGCTCGATGAAGAAATGGTCCACGTCAATCGCTCGGAAGAAAATTCAGAAAATTCTAGTATAATGGATGATTTATTGACGCGTCAGCGTGCGTTCCATTATACGTATGAAGACATTCAAAAGTATTTAATTCCTTTACTAGAGGAAGGCAAGGATCCAATCGGTTCAATGGGAAGTGACACACCGCTTGCTGTGTTATCAGATCGTGCGCAGTCTCTTTTTCATTATTTTAAGCAGCTGTTTGCACAAGTCACGAACCCGCCGATTGATGCCATTCGTGAGCAGCTCGTGACATCAACCATGACTTGGTTAGGTGCCGAAGGCGATATTTTACATCCGAATGAATATTCATGCCGAAGAATTAAACTTTATACACCGGTCTTAACGAGCGGGCAATTTAACGGCTTGAAAACGATTGTTCATAATGCCTTTAAAAGCAAAACAATCCATACACTTTTCACCGATGATTTAAAACGCGGACTGGATGCGATGTTTGAAGAGGCGGAAAAAGCGATCAGAGAAGGTGTCTCTTTATTAATCCTTTCAGATCGTGAAATGACAGAACAAAAAGTACCGATTCCACCACTTCTTGCGCTAAGTGCACTTCATCAGCATCTTGTGCGTCAAGGCCTGCGGACAAAGGTCAGTCTGATCGTTGAATCTGGAGAGGTGAGAGAGGTCCATCATTTTGCCGCACTAATTGGCTACGGCGCAGATGCGATTCACCCTTACCTTGTCTATGAAACGTACAAACAGCTGATTGCAGACGAAGCGATTTCGATCAGCTTTGATGAAGCTGTTACAAAGTTTGGTAAAAGCGTGACAGAAGGTGTCGTCAAAGTCATGTCCAAAGTGGGGATTTCCACTGTGCAAAGCTATAGAGGCGCGCAAATCTTTGAAGCAGTCGGGATTAGTGAAGACGTCATTCAAGCGTATTTCACAGGAACAGCTTCTCAGCTTGGCGGAATTGATCTTGACACCATTGCTCATGAGGCAAAACTCCGCCATGAAGCAGGGTATCAAGCAGCAACTGACCAGACACTTGAATCAGGCAGTGAATTCCAGTGGAGAAAAAATGGAGAGCATCATGCTTTTAACCCAAAAACGATCCATACGCTCCAGTGGGCATGCCGTAATGAAGATTACGATCTATTTAAACAATATACAAAAGCAGCGGATGAAGAAAGAATCGGCTTCCTCAGAAACTTGTTTGCATTTCAGCCAAAACAAAAGCCGGTTCGTCTGGAAGAGGTTGAATCTGCTGAATCCATCGTGCGCCGCTTTAAGACAGGTGCCATGTCATTTGGATCTTTAAGTAAAGAAGCGCATGAGGCACTTGCGATTGCGATGAACCGAATTGGCGGTAAAAGTAACAGCGGAGAAGGCGGAGAAGATCCTGCCCGCTTTACAGTAGATGAACATGGTGATGACCGCAGAAGTGCAATTAAACAAATCGCTTCTGGCCGATTTGGTGTGAAAAGTCATTACTTGGTCAATGCAGATGAACTGCAAATTAAAATGGCGCAAGGAGCAAAACCTGGAGAAGGCGGACAGCTGCCAGGAAATAAAGTGTATCCTTGGGTTGCCGATGTACGTGGTTCTACGCCAGGTGTCGGATTGATTTCACCACCGCCGCATCATGATATTTATTCCATCGAGGATTTGGCACAGCTGATTCATGATTTAAAAAACGCGAACCGTGATGCCCGCATCAGTGTCAAGCTTGTATCTAAAGCCGGCGTTGGCACGATTGCAGCAGGTGTAGCAAAAGGAACTGCGGATGTCATTGTCATCAGTGGTTATGACGGCGGTACTGGAGCTTCACCGAAAACGAGTATTAAACACACAGGGCTTCCTTGGGAGCTTGGATTGGCAGAAGCGCATCAAACCCTTGTGTTAAATGGTCTTCGCGAGAGAGTCGTTCTTGAAACAGACGGAAAGTTAATGACTGGCCGCGACGTTGTGATGGCTGCGATTTTAGGAGCAGAAGAGTATGGCTTTGCGACAGCTCCACTTGTCGTGCTGGGCTGCGTGATGATGAGAGCATGTCATTTAGATACTTGCCCAGTCGGTGTAGCCACACAAAATCCAGAGCTCCGCAAAAAATTCATGGGTAACCCCGATCACATTGTGAACTTCATGATGTTTATTGCAGAGGAAGTAAGAGAAATCTTAGCGGAACTCGGCTTTACATCAATGGATGAATTAATCGGACGCACGGACGTCCTAGCGGTCAGTGAACGAGCAAAAGCTCACTGGAAAGCAGGGCAGCTAAACCTTGAAACATTGCTTTATCAGCCAGAAGGAGCGCGGACATTCAGAACACCGCAAAATCATAAAATTGATGAATCGCTGGATATGAATGAAATCCTTCCTTATGTGCAAGAAGCGCTGAATCATCAAACACCGGTTGATCTATCATTGAACATTCGCAATATCAACCGTGTGGCCGGAACTATTACTGGCAGTGAAGTGTCTAAGCGCTACGGGGAAGAGGGCTTGCCAGAGGATACCATCACACTAAGATTCACTGGTTCAGCTGGACAAAGCTTCGGCGCATTTGTGCCAAAAGGCATGTCTCTCTATTTAACAGGTGATTCAAATGACTATATCGGCAAAGGACTCTCAGGAGGCAAAATTGCTGTTAAAACGTCTGATCATTTTGTACAAAATGGACATGAAAACGTCATTGTAGGAAACGTCGCATTTTACGGTGCAACTAGCGGAAAAGCTTATATTAACGGGCGTGCTGGTGAACGATTTGCTGTTCGTAATTCAGGTGTACATGTGGTTGTTGAAGGAATCGGAGATCACGGCTGTGAATACATGACTGGCGGACGTGTCGTTATTTTAGGAGACGTTGGGAAAAACTTTGGTGCAGGTATGTCTGGCGGTGTGGCTTACATCCATACATCGGATGCAAAACAGTTCAAAAGAATGTGCAATATGGAAATGATCATGTTTGAAAAGCTCACAGATCATGAAGAAGAACAAGAAGTGAAACAAATGATCAAGGAACACCTTGATTATACAAACAGCTCAAAAGCAGCAGCACTTCTTGAAAACTGGGAGCAAGAAAAGGATCAATTCATCAAAGTCATTCCGAGAAATTACAAAATGATGCTTCAAAGCATCGAAGAACAAAAACAAGCGGGCCTCAGTCATGAAGAAGCGGTGATGTATGCCTTTGAAGCAAACACAAAACCGAAAAATCAAGAAACGGCAAACGGGCAAAAAGCAGCCCTCGCTCATTAAGAAAGGGGAGAGGACAATGGGCAAAGCAACAGGTTTTATGGATTATAAAAGAGAAAAGCCAAATGAACGTGACCCTCTCACTCGTCAAAATGACTGGAAAGAATATTCAGCTCCTTATACAGATGACGTATTGAAGAAGCAGGGCGCTAGATGTATGGATTGCGGAACACCGTTTTGTCAAATTGGGATGGAGATCAGGGGCGGCGTGTCTGGCTGCCCGATCTACAATTTAATTCCAGAGTGGAATGATCTTGTCTATCGCGGAAGATGGAAAGAAGCTCTCGAAAGACTTCAAAAAACAAATAATTTCCCAGAGTTTACTGGGAGAGTATGTCCGGCACCTTGTGAAGGGTCATGTACAGTCGCTATCAATGATCCAGCTGTTTCGATTAAAAATATCGAACGTACGATCATTGATAAAGGCTTTGAAAATGGATGGATCACACCAAGAATCCCTTCAAGCCGTACAGGGAAGAAAATTGCCATTGTCGGCTCAGGACCAGCAGGACTTGCAAGTGCTGATCAATTAAACCAAGCAGGGCACGCTGTAACAGTGTTCGAGCGTTCTGACCGCCTTGGCGGACTGCTGACATACGGGATTCCGAATATGAAGCTCGACAAAGAAGTGGTCGAGCGAAGAGTCAAACTTCTAAGACAAGAAGGCATTGACTTTGTGACGAACACAGAAATCGGTGTGGATATTACTGCTGATGAACTGAAAGAGCAGTTTGATGCCGTTATCCTTTGTACAGGTGCACAAAAGCAGCGTGATCTATTGATTGAAGGCCGGGAAGCAAAAGGGATTCACCTTGCGATGGATTATTTAACCCTGGCAACGAAAAGCATGCTTGATTCAGGATTTAAAGACAAAAACTTCATTGATGCAAAAGGAAAAGACGTAATTGTGATTGGCGGAGGAGACACAGGTGCAGACTGCGTTGCAACTGCACTTCGCCAAAAAGCAAAAAGTGTTGTTCAATTCGGGAAGCATCCAAAGCTTCCGGATACACGTGTAGGGGATAACATGTGGCCAGAACAGCCTTATGTCTTCTCGCTGGATTATGCTTATGAAGAAGCACAAGCCAAATTCGGAGAAGATCCGCGTCAATATTCAATTCAAACCACAAAAATTGTGGCAGATAAAAATGGGAAATTAAAAGAGCTTCATACCATTCAAATGGAAAAGGTGAAAAACGAACAAGGGAAGTTTGAATTTCATGAGATTCCAGGAACAGAGAAGGTATGGCCTGCTCAGCTCGTCTTTATTGCAATTGGTTTTGAGGGAACTGAACAGCCGCTTGTGAAACACTTTGGCGTGAACAGCAAAAACAATCGCATTGACGCAAAATATGGGGAATATACAACAAATGTAGAAGGCGTATTTGCAGCGGGAGATGCAAGACGCGGGCAAAGCTTGATTGTCTGGGCAATTAATGAAGGCAGACAAGTGGCGCACGAGGTAGACCGTTATTTAATGGGGAGTTCGGTTCTGCCAAAATAGGTCAAACAAAGGGTGTTACAATATAAAGAAAAGCCATGACCAACGTGTGGTCATGGCTTTTTATGATTCAGAAATGGTATGATTGATCAACACTTTTTTACGTTTAAGCTGCGATACGACTAAACAGAGGAAGACAATCAGAACAAAAAGAGAAATGGTCAAAAAGCCAAACGTATATGAGCCAGTCAATTCTTTTAAACTGCCAAGAATATTAGGTAAAAAGAATCCGCCAATGCCTCCAGCAGCCCCAACAATTCCGGTCACAATCCCAATTTCTTTATGAAATACTTGAGGCACCAGCTGAAAAACAGCGCCATTCCCCATCCCAAGGCACATCATCCCGGCAAATAAAAGCGCAATGACCACAGGTAAAGCTGGAAGACTGCTCACTCCTCCTAAGCAGATGCCGATGATTCCGAATAATCCAAGCAGTACTTTCATTCCACCTATTTTATCGGCAATGAGACCGCCCACAGGACGAAAGAAGCTGCCTGCCGCCACACAAAGGGTCACAAAATCACCAGCATGAATCTTCGAAACCCCATATTGATCCACAAAGAAAATACTGAGGAAACTGGAAAGCCCGACAAACCCTCCGAATGTGATCGCATAAAGCAGACAGAAAAACCATGTCGATTTCACTTGAAATACTGAAAAGTACGACCGAATCGGCTGAGGAGCGGGCTGATTTGGTGCATCTTTTGCAGTGAAAATAAAGAACAAAAAGACAAGACTTAACGGAATCAGAGCGAGCCCCATTACGGCATGCCACCCGTAAATCTCCGCAAGCCTTGGACCAAATAATGTGGAGATCAGTGTTCCACTATTCCCGGCGCCTGCAATCCCCATAGCTACTCCTTGTAAGTGAGGAGGATACCAGCGGCTTGCCATTGGCAGAGCAACAGCAAAACTTGCTCCTGCTACTCCAAGCAAAATCCCAATCAGTACGAGCTCTGAAAGGGTTGTACCAGCGATGAACCCCCAAATGAGCGGAATGGTCGTTAAAAGCATTCCCATCACTGCAGTCTTTTTAGGTCCTATTCGATCGGTGAATAAACCGAGCACAATCCGAAAAAAAGAACCAGATAGAATTGGAATGGCGACAATCATGCCTTTCTCTACGGTTGATAAAGCAAAATCTTGCGCAATAAAAGCACCCAGCGCCCCTAACAAAACCCAGATCATAAAGCTCACATCAAAATATAAAAAGGAACCAAACAATGTCTTAGGATGACCACTTGATTTTAATTCTGAGAGTTTCATAAAACGCCTCCTCTATTGAATTTTCTGACTTAAAGATAGCGAGTTCACTTATGTAATGAAAGTATTATGTGAGAAAAATTGACATGAATAAACACTTTTTTACAAGTGTGTGCCATAATCAATCCATACAAAGTGCTCGAGCCAGAGGCTTAGAAAGGTTGATTTCAGATGACAAAACGCAAACTTGTGTTTATCGGAAACGGCATGGCGAGTATGAAATGTATCGAAGAGATCATTCAAAAGCATCCAGAACATTACGCCATAACAGTCATTGGAAAAGAGAAGCACTCTGCCTACAATCGAATAAAACTTTCGCCCATTTTACAAAAAAGCGAATCATTAGCTCAAATTGAACTAAAGGATAAAGAATGGTACACCGCGCATGACATCACATTGTACAAAGGAGAATCAGTTATACATATCGATACAAATCGAAAATGTGTCATGACAGATGCGCGCCGGGAAATTTCCTATGACAAGCTCGTCATTGCAACGGGTTCATCGCCGAATTTTCTTCCTATTCAGGGTGTGTCCAAAAAAGGGATATACGCTTTTCGGACAATTGATGATTATGAGGCCATTTGTGCGGATGCGGTGCATTATCAACAAGCAGCAGTGATCGGAGGCGGCGTGCTTGGTGTGGAGGTGGCAGCTGGTCTGCAGATGGCGGGGCTGGAAACCACCATCATTCATCATACGGAGCGGCTCATGCAGCGACAATTAGATGAAACAGCCGCCGGATTATTACAGCGACAATTTATACGAAAAGGGATTCAGGTGAAAACAAATGCCCATACCATTGCATGCTTAGGCGGTGAGAGGGTAGAAGGCGTTCTATTGAAAAATGGCGACATCGTGGAGGCTGATCTTGTTGTTTTTACAACAGGTATCCGTCCGAATATACAGCTTGCAGAGAATCATGGCATACACACGAGAAAAGCCATTGTTGTCAATGACGTGATGGAGACAAATATCCCAAATATTTATGCGATTGGAGAATGTGCAGAGCACAAAGGGATGGTGCATGGTCTTGTTCAGCCCATTTATGAACAAGCAAGCGTGCTCGCTAAGCATCTTTTAGGGGAAAAAATCACACATACACCCAAGCCCATTTACTCAACAAAATTAAAAGTACCTGATTTGCCGATTTATTCTGCTGGATGTATTGAACATCATTCTCCGTTTATGTCAGCTGTGACTTATTTAGATGAAGAGCAAGAGGTATATAAAAAATTCGTCTTTGAACGTGAGGCGCTGGCAGGCATTTTATTCGTCGGAGAGCTGGAGCATGCCGATCAGCTTTTGCAAGATGTGAAAGTGGGACGTGATAAAAGTGTGGTCATGAAATCCCTTTATGAAAAGCAAGCATCCCCACTAGATTCATTAAAAATGGAAGATCTCGTCTGCCAATGTCAAACCGTTACAAAAGGGACGATTTTAAAAAGCATTTCGGTTCATCAGCTGACAAACTTAGAAGAGGTGAAAAAACAGACAGGGGCAGCAACCGGGTGCGGCGGGTGTCAAGAGCTCGTCCGTGCTTGCTGCCAGTTATCATCACATGAACAAACGGAATCGCAGGCCTTTTATTATTGTCCATGTACAGAAGCAGATGAGCAGAACATTTTTTCGTTTATTAAAAAGCAGCAGCCGGTGAATGCTGAAGAAATAAGAAGACATTTTCAATGGAAAACGAATCACGGCTGCGGCATCTGCCGGCCGGCCATTCAATACTATCTCGAGCAATTTCAAGGATCGGTGGAAAAAATCGGCGCTGCTGAGCAGGAAGACATGTTGATTCCTCAATTATATGGAGGCCGGCTTGATTTGGATTTTTTGAAAATCATTACGTCTTTGTTAGAGAACAGGCTGATTGAGCAGGCAGAGCTGACAAAGCATAAACGAATACGGCTTATCGGTGTGTCAAAACAGGCGGCACAAATCGTCAAAAATCATTGGCCAATTATGCCCAATGAGAAAAGAAGACTATCTCATATCCTTTCATGCGACTGCAGTGATCCAGCAGTCACGTCACTTGTGATAGAGCTGGAAAGACAAGTGGAAGATACACTTTTACCAGCTGTCACCTCCATTCATATCACCGGTGCTTCCTGCACGTGTAAACTTGCTCTAATTGATGACATCTGTCTGAAAAAGCAGCTGGGTGAATGGAATATTTATATAGGAGGCCATCTTTTTTACACCTTGGCTCATTCAAGTGAGCTTATCCCTTTTTTTAAAGCGCTGCTTGAAGAGTATAGGAAAAATGCTTACTTTCAAGAATCTATTGGCGATTGGCTTTCCCGGCATGGAAACATTTCTATTCGAGAAAAGTTGCTTGATGAGGAAATAAGAGAAGAGCTCTGTGCGCAATTTGACCAAAGCAGACAAGAAAATGTAAGTCATAAGGATGTGAAGGTATGAGTCAATCTTTTTTACAATATGCCCAGCAAAAATCAAAGCAGGAAGAACAAAAGCGAGTGTTCCCAGCCCAATGTCCTTTTTGCAGTATGCAGTGCAAAATGCAATTAATCGAGCAGCATGTGGAAGGGCGAACACGCTACCAAACGATTGGTGTACACAATCCAACTACGCACGGAAGACTTTGTATGAAAGGACAGCATGCCCACCAGCACGCGCTCCATAAAGATCGCCTGAATCACCCGCTGATCAAAAGAAACGGACAGTTTGTAAAAGCGACATGGCAGGAGGCTCTTGAGGAAATCAAAACAAACATAGAATCCCTTCAGCTGTCACATGGCCATGATGTGATCAGTGTGTACGGAAGCGCATCAATTACAAATGAGGAAGCGTACTTACTCGGGAAATTTGCAAGAGTGGCGCTGAAAACAAAATACATCGATTATAACGGGAGACTATGTATGTCTTCGGCAGCAACTGCCGCAAATCAAACATTCGGACTTGACCGTGGCCTGACCTTTCCTCTCAGCGACATCAAGCATGCACGAGTGTTGATATTGGTTGGAACGAATATAGCGGAATGTCAGCCAACCTTCCTGCCCTACATCGAAGAGGCGAAAAACAATGGCGCATTTCTCATCGTCATTGATCCGCGCAAAACTCCGACTGCCCAATTAGCCGATTTACATGTCAGCCTAAAACCAGGGTCAGATGCCGCACTGGCAAACGGCATATTGCACATCATGCTGCATGAGCATTTAATCGATGAATCATTTATTCATCAACGAACGTCAGGTTTCCAAGAACTAAAGGAGCATATCTCACGCATCTCCCTGCCAGACATTGCTGAGCAAACCGGCGTGACGATTGATGTGATGCAGAAAATAGCAAGGAAATTCGCACAAGAAAAGACAGGCATGATTTTTACAGCAAGAGGCATTGAGCAGCAAATAGACGGTACAGCCTCTGTGCGTAATTTCCTGAATATTCTGCTTGTTACTGGGAAGATCGGCCGCTTTGGATGCGGCTATGGCGCAATAACCGGCCAGGGAAATGGCCAGGGAGCAAGGGAGCATGGGCAAAAAGCAGATCAGCTTCCAGGATATCGAGATATCTCAAACCCTGGTCACAGAAAAGAAATGGCTGAACGATGGAACATTGATGAAAAAGAACTCCCAGGAAAGGGTGTGTCTGCTTTTGAGATGTTTGAAAAAATGGAGGCAGGTGAGATCAAAGCGCTCTTTTTAATGTGCTCAAACCCTGTCCAGTCAGGGCCGAACGCGCACTTGATTCAGCAAGCCATCAAGAACTTGTCCTTTTTTGTTGCCGTTGATTTATTTATGTCTGAGACAGCTGCGCTGGCAGATGTAATTTTACCGACTTCGTCATATTTAGAGGATGAAGGTACCGTGACAAACATAGAGGGGCGCGTTACGCTTAGAGAAGCAACATATCCACTTAAACACCAAAGAAAGCACGATTGGCAAATCATTTGTGAAATAGCAGCTGTATTAGGCAAAGGCAGCCATTTTTCCTTTTCATCCGCAGAAGAGATCTTTGAGGAAATAAGAGCCGTAACGAAAGGTGCAAAGGCTGATTATTCAGGCATAACCTATGAAAGGCTGAGGAAGGAACAAGGCATAAGGTGGCCTTGTACTCATTTAGAAGATCCGGGAACTGAAAGATTATTTGAACATGCATTCTCACATTCTGACAGTTTAGCGAAGTTTGCCGTCGTCACACATGGAAAAAAGGCTGCAAAGGAACCCGTCAGTCAAGAATACCCTCTTTATTTAACGACAGGCAGGGTGATGGCTCATTACCAAACAGGCGTTCAAACAAGAAGGAGCACCTCTCTTGTTGCCAGACAGTTTGAAGCATATGCAGAGCTTCATCCTGACACAGCGAAAACGTATGGACTTCAGCACGGGGAGCTCGTGACCATCAAGTCAAAAAGAGGAAGTGTCATCATCAGATGCCGCATATCAGACACCATTCGAAAAGATACCGTATTTGTTCCATTTCACTGGAGCAAACATCAATCAATTAATCAATTAATTGATGATCAACTAGATCCGCAAAGTAAAATGCCAGGCTTTAAATATTGTCCTGTACAGCTGTCAGCCGGCGTGAATGAAAAACTATGTGAGAAATTTTAACATGTATTTTCCATCTATGTTTAGATTATGGTACTTTCTAAAAAATGATCACATGAGGGGTGTTTTATCATGAAAGAAAAACTCGTATTAGTGGGGAACGGTATGGCCGGCATTCGAAGCCTTGAAAACATTTTAAAAACAGACGGCGAACGTTTCGACATGACGGTATTTGGGACTGAACCGCATCCTAACTATAACCGAATTCTTTTATCGAAAGTGCTTCAAGGGGATACGAAGGTCGAAGATATTACGTTAAACGATTGGAACTGGTATCATGAGCATGATATTCAGCTGTTTACAAACGAGACCATAGTGAAGATCGATACAGAGAACCAAACAGTCACCAGTGATCAAGGACGGACCGTGCATTATGACCGATTAATTTTAGCAACAGGGTCACTTCCATTCATCCTTCCAATTCCAGGGAGTGATAAAAAAGGCGTGACGGCTTTTCGTACATTGCAAGACACTGAGGAAATGGTCAATGCCTCTACTATGTACAAAAAAGCAGCAGTCATCGGAGGTGGACTCCTTGGGCTTGAAGCAGCACGCGGTCTATTAAACTTAGGCATGGAAGTGAATGTCATCCACCTCGGCTCTCATTTAATGGAACGCCAGCTAGACCCTATTGCAGGCCAGCTTCTTCAAAAAGCATTAGAGGAACAGGGGATGAAATTCCTGTTAGGAAAACAGACAAATGAGATTTTAGGAGATACAAGAGTAGAAGGATTATCATTTTCAGACGGCACTACACTTGAGACAGACCTAGTCGTCATGGCTGCGGGAATTAAACCAAGTAAAATGCTTGCAGAAATAAGCGGGCTTGAAGTGAACCGTGGGATTATCGTCAATGATTTTATGGAAACAAGTGTCCCGGGCATTTATGCCGTCGGAGAATGTGTGGAACACAGGGGACAAACGTACGGATTAGTTGCTCCTTTATACGATCAAGCGACTGTACTTGCCAAGCATGTATGCGGCTTGAACCCTGCTCCATATGAAGGCTCTGTTCTGTCAACACAGCTGAAAGTATCAGGAGTTGATGTATTTTCAGCTGGTGATTTTATTGAAAACGATGAGAAAAAAGCGATTAAGATTTTTGACGAACAAAAAGGCATCTATCAAAAACTCGTCTTCCAGCAAAACCGATTAGTAGGCGCCGTCATGTTTGGAGAAACAAGCGACGGACCTCGTTTATTCTCGTACATTAAAGAAGGAATAGATATGTCGGATATGGAGAAGGTATCTGTCTTAACCTCCAATGATCCGGCGCAAGAAAGCACGATTGACAGCATGGCAAACGACCATATCGTTTGCGGCTGTAATGGCGTGTCAAAAGGGCAGATTGTGGAAGCCATTCAGAAAGAAGGCTTAACAACGTTTCAGGAAGTCAAGCAATGTACAAGTGCCTCACGATCTTGCGGAGGCTGTCAGCCTGTTGTCGAAGAGATTCTTTGGCATACGCTAGGTGAGGATGCAAGCCGGACAGCCCAAAAAGAAACCATCTGCGCCTGCACTACCCTTTCACGAGATGAAGTCATTCATGAAATCAAAGAGAAAGGGCTGCAGCATGTCAAAGAAGTGATGAATGTACTTGACTGGAATACAGAAGAGGGCTGTTCAAAATGCCGCCCTGCACTGAATTATTATTTAGGCATGCTTCATCCACTTGAATACAAAGATGAAAAGAGCTCACGCTTTGTAAATGAACGCATGCACGCCAATATTCAAAACGATGGCACCTATTCAGTTGTTCCGCGAATGTACGGCGGCGTCACCAATGCAAATGACTTGAGAAAAATAGCCGATGTCGTCGACAAATATGAAATACCGCTTGTGAAAATGACTGGTGGTCAGCGTATTGACCTTCTAGGTGTCAAAAAAGAAGATTTACCTAAAGTGTGGGCGGATCTAGATATGCCATCGGGTTATGCATATGGAAAATCTTTAAGAACAGTTAAAACATGTGTTGGAGAACAATTTTGCAGGTTCGGCACGCAGGACTCCATGGCTCTTGGAATTGCACTTGAAAAGAAATTTGAAGGTCTTGCGACACCGCATAAAGTAAAAATGGCCGTCTCTGCTTGTCCGAGAAACTGTGCAGAGTCCGGAATTAAAGACCTCGGTATTGTGGGGATAGATGGGGGGTTTGAATTGTACGCCGGCGGAAATGGCGGCACACACCTGCGGGCTGGAGATTTATTAATGAAGGTCAGTACAGCAGAAGAAGTAGAGCAAATGGCCGCAGCATACCTGCAATATTACAGAGAAACGGCAAATTATTTAGAAAGAACCTCTGCTTGGGTTGAGCGACTTGGGTTAGATCATATTCAATCAGTACTCCTGGATGATGAAAAACGAGCAGCCTTAATCGAAAGAATGGACATTGCGCTTTCAACATATGAAGAGCCTTGGCAGGAGCTTCGCGAGAGTCAAAAAGACACGAGACAATTATTTCAAAAAGCGACGGCTTCCGTATAAATCAATTGAAGGGATGAGATCATATGACAGTTTCAGTTGTTAAAGTTCACATTGGCACCCTATCAGATTTTCCGCTCCAGCTAGGTAAAACAGTTGAAGCCGGTACACTTGAATTAGCTGTTTTTCAAACTTCTAATAAGCAGTTCAAAGCCATTGAAAACCGCTGTCCTCATAAAGGCGGCGTTCTGGCTGAAGGCATGGTCAGCGGGAATCACGTTTTCTGCCCAATGCATGATTGGAAAATTGATCTTTCATCAGGAAACGTGCAAGCACCAGATCACGGATGCGTTAAAACATATGAAACATTCGTTGAAGGGGACAATGTCTTTATTTTATTGCCTTCATAAATGGTTTAGATCCTTCCTTTCATGTATATGCTGTATATAAATGCAGCAAGAAAGGAAGGAATTTTTGTGCCGTTCGTTAATATTTTGATTGAACTCTTAATCGGATTTTTCGCTTTATTTTTTATTACAAAATTATTAGGGAAAACACAATTTGCACAAATCACACCGTTTGATTTTATTTCTGCACTAATTTTAGGCGAAATGGTCGGAAACGCCATTTTTGACCCAGAAGTCAGGGTTCAGCACATTTTATTTGCTGTTGCGGTATGGGGCGTACTTATTTATACAGTTGAATGGCTTTCACAGCGCTTTAAATCCATTCGCGCTTTTTTAGAAGGAAGACCTACTCTTGTGATTGATAAGGGGAAGATTCACTACAATCGGTTAAAGAAGAATATGCTTGATATCAATCAGCTGCAGACACTGGTTCGCGCAAAAGGCCATTTTGCACTGAATGAAATTGAATATGCCATTTTGGAAACGGACGGTTCTGTCAGTGTTCTTCCGAAAATGAAATACGCGCCAGCCACAGCAGAAGATGTGAACGTGAAGGGAAAAGAAGTGAAATTGCCTAGAACATTTATTATTGACGGCGAAATCTTAAAAGATGATTTACAAGAAGCCGGCTTTGATGAATTCTGGCTGAATAAGCAATTAAAAAAGCAGCATATTTCCTCTTATCGAGACGTTCTATTTTGTGAATGGATTGAAAATGAAGGGATTTATGCGATGCAATATGAAAAGTCTAAAAAAACATCCACAACATAAAAACGTGGGTGTTTTTTTGTGCGTGTATGGAATAGGATCAAAAAGAATGTTTGATGAAAACGTTCACAAAACGAGGAGGAGATATGTGATGAAATATAGAAACGTATGGATTGTTATGGTCTTGTCTTTCTTTCTTTTTGACTTCGCTTCACTTCAAGCAGCAGAAGCCGGGCATAACCGCGTTCTTGTCGTTGATCAAAAGGGAAGCGGGACATACCGCACCGTTCAGTCTGCCATTGATGCGATTCCAGCAAACAATCAACAACCGGCAACGATCTATATTAAAAATGGCGTATATAAAGAAAAAATTTTGCTTCCGCAAAATAAACCACACGTATCCTTTATTGGCGAAAACCAGCACAAGACGATCCTTACGTATGATGATACAAACGCAAGCACTGGGAGTACAACAAACAGCTCAAGCACAATGATTCGTGCAAACGATTTTTATGCAGAAAATATCACCTTTCAAAATACAGCTGGCAGACATGCTGGTCAGGCAGTTGCGCTGTATGTGTCTGGCGACCGGGCTGTGTTCAAGCAAATACGCGTGTTAGGCTATCAAGATACACTTTATGCAACAGGCACAGGGCGGCAATATTATGAAAACTGCTATATTGAGGGCACGGTCGATTTTATTTTTGGATCAGCCACAGCTGTGTTTAAAAGAGCTGAAATAAAAAGCCTTGGAAATGGGTATATTACTGCAGCATCCACAACAGAAGCGCAAAGGTACGGCTATGTATTCATGGACTCTACGCTGAAAAAGGGGACGGCAGCTGCGCAATCGGTTTATTTAGGACGTCCGTGGAGACCTCATTCGGCTGTAACATTCCTTCATACAAAAATGGATGATCATGTGAAAGCAGAGGGATGGCATAACTGGGATAACCGTGACAATGAAAGAACGGCCAGATATAAAGAATTTGGATCGACAGGAGCGGGAAGCAGTCCAGCAAACCGCGTAAAATGGTCAACCATTTTAACCCAAAATGAAGCAAGTCAAATCACGGTTCAGGCTGTTCTTCGCGGAACCGATGGCTGGAATCCAGAAAAGAGGTAAGGGGCTTGTCAGTTTTCGTCAAAGAAAGCTGACTTTTCTGTTTAAAAAACCTTTGAGAACAAACGTTCTTTTGTGTATAATGAACATATTCTTCTAAAATTGGCTGCAACAAAAAGGAGGGATTGCGTGAAGCGTTTTTCACAGCTCATGTTTTTACAAATATGTATCCTGTCGATTTTATTTCTCCCTTTTTCAGCGAAAGATGAACAACTCAAAGCTCGTGACGATTCACTTCAATGGATGACAGCTTTAGACGAATTCATACGAACAGCACCTGATTTAGAGGGCGCGATCTCTGGCATCAGCGTCCGCGATACTTCTGACACCTCTCTTCTTTATGAACATCAAGCCGATATTCGTCTTACTCCTGCTTCTAATATGAAACTGCTCACATCAGCCATCGCACTTGATATACTTGGAGAAACACACACATTCCCTACAGACATCTGGATGGATGGTTCCATTCAAAAGAAAACGCTACATGGCAGCCTTTATCTTCGCGGCACCGGCGATCCGACTTTATTAGAGGAGGATTTTGCAGCACTTGCCAAACAAGTCAAAAAGGCCGGAATACATACCATTCGCGGGCAGCTTGCGGCAGATGACACTTGGTTTGATGACACGAGATACTCCATTGACCTGCCTTGGAGTGATGAGGATCAATATTACGGGGCACAAATTTCTGCTCTCACGGCTTCACCGAATCAAGATTATGATGCAGGGACCGTGATTCTCGAAGTAAAACCAGGAAAAAAAGCAGGACAGAAAGCCGCATATGATATGATCCCAAAGACGGATGTCGCTCAAGTCATCAATCAAGTGAAAACAGTTCCAGAAGGTGAAAAAAAGAAAATCTCTTTTAAGCGCTCTCACGGAACCAACAAGATTACGTTGACTGGGACTATTCCGGTTAAAGCGAGCTCATCTAAACAATGGGTAGCTTTATGGGATCCGTCCGCCTATGCTTTAGACTTAATGAAACGAGCGTTAAAGGCGGAAGGGATTCAAGTAAAGGGACCGCTGAAATCAAAACAAGTTCCTAAAAAAGCCAAAAAAATTGCCTCCCATACATCGATGCCATTATCTGAGCTGCTTGTTCCTATGATGAAATTAAGCAACAATACCCATGCAGAAATTTTGCTAAAGGAACTAGGGAAAAAAGTGAAGAACAAAGGGAGCTTTGAAGCTGGGCTGGACGTCATGAATGAACGGCTTCCTGCGTTTGGCATCGATCCTTCGCTTGCAGTGCTGCGTGACGGATCGGGCATATCACCTATTAACCTTGTCTCTGCTAACCAGTTCACTTTATTTTTGACAAACATTCAAAAGGAAAAATGGTTTAAAACCTATGAACATGCGCTCCCTTTAGCAGGGGCAAGTGAACGAATGGTGGGGGGAACGTTAAGGAACAGATTGAAGGAACCAGCTACACTAGAAAAAGTACGTGCAAAAACAGGGTCGTTAACAACGGTCAGCACACTTTCTGGATATATTGACACGCAGGGCGGGAAAACGCTCGCTTTTTCCATCTTATTAAATCACCTTGTTGATGACGAAAATGGGAAAGAGATAGAAGACCGTATTGTCAGCATACTAGCTGAGAATCTTTAGATTTAGAGAGAGAAGGAGAACCATCATGACGTTAGATAATAATCAATCTTTAGTAAAAACCATGTCCATTTTTCTCATCCCGCTTTTGCTAAGTAATATTTTGCAATCGATCGGACAATTAGTGTCTATTGTTCTTGTCGGAAGATGGATTGGAGAGGATGCAGTAGCTGCCATTTCTGCATTCTTTCCGCTTTTCTTTTTACTCGTTTCTTTTTCCATTGGAATTGGATCGGGAAGCTCGATCCTTATTGGACAAGCGTATGGAGCAAAAAATGAACAGAAATTAAAAGAAATTATTGGCACAACGCTTTCATTCACTTTTTTGATCGGAGTATCTTTAGCGATCATTGGAGGTTTTTTCGCAACAGACATCTTAAACCTTATGGGAACACCCGCCAATATCGTGGAGGAAAGTGCGGGCTATGCTAGAATTCTATTCATCTCAATGCCGATCTTATTTCTTTATTTTGTTTATACGACCTTCTTGCGAGGGACAGGGGATTCGAAAACGCCATTTTATTTCTTAATGATTAGTACGGCAACGAATATTTTGATGCTGCCCATTTTATTATTTGGATGGCTGGGACTGCCAGCGTTCGGCTTATACGGCGCTGCGTATGCTTCTGTGATTTCAACAATTGTGACATTTATCATTCTACACATCTACTTATATAAGACAAAGCACCCGCTTCGCATTGATGCATCGGTGAGAAAGCATTTATTGATGAAAGGAGATCTATTAAAAACGTTATTAAAGCTCAGTATCCCATCAAGCATTAATATGATCCTCATTTCTTTATCAGAAATTGCCGTTATTTCTTTCGTCAACGATTATGGATCACAGGCAACAGCTGCCTATGGTGTTGTCAATCAAGTCGTGAGTTATGTGCAGATGCCGGCAGTGAGCCTTGGCATTGCGGTCTCGATCTTTGCAGCTCAATTCATTGGCGCAGGAAATATGAATCGACTGAAAGATGTCATTAAAATTGGGTTAGGGCTTAACTTCGCCATAGGCGGATGCATCATCATTTTCGTTTATATTTTTGCGCCTCAGATTTTATCGATCTTTTTAACAGATCCTGGGACGATAGACATCGCCTATAGTTTGGTCGTCATTACACTATGGAGCTATCTCATTTTTGGAACGGCCCAAATTGTTGCAGCCACAATGAGAGCAAGCGGGACGGTTCTTTGGCCGACGATCTTTAGTATTTGTTCCATTTGGCTTGTAGAAGTACCAGTCGCTTATGTGCTATCACACTATACATCCCTTGGCATTAAAGGAATATGGATTGGCTACCCTGCAGCTTTCTTTGTAAACTTACTCCTCCAATACAGCTACTATCAGCTCGTATGGAAGAAAAAACAAATTGTAGCGCTTGTTCAATCATAATGTAAAGGTGTAAGACAGCATATACATACGAAGATCTCTCACTTTTAAGGAGGCCGAATCTTCTATGTTTTTGAATCAAAGAAATGAACTGAGCTCGCACAATATCGGTGACTTTTCTTATGCCGGACCAGATTTCCAAGTGCTGACGTGGGGGGAAGGAACGACATTACATATTGGAAAGTTTTGTTCTATCGCAAACGAAGTGAAAATTTTTCTAGGCGGGGAACACCGTACTGATTGGGTCACAACGTATCCGTTTAATCAAATTTTTAAAGAAGCTGCCCATATTAAAGGACATCCCAAATCGAAGGGAGATGTTCATATTGGACATGACGTATGGATTGGATATGGTGCGACGATTATGTCAGGAGTATGTATAGGAAACGGGGCCGTGATCGGGGCAAATAGTGTGATCACAAAAGATGTGCCGCCATATGCAATTGCCGCAGGAAATCCCCAGCAGCTCATGAAATATCGATTTTCATCCGAAATAATCGAAAAACTGCAGTTATTAGAATGGTGGAATTTAGAGTTTTCAATCATCCAATCTATTTTTCATCTTTTGCAATCGTATGATATTGAACAGTGTATAAATGTAATAGAAGACATAAAAAAGAAAGGCTGAAAAAGCCTTTCTTTTTTTAGTTTAGCTAAGACGTATGATGGTCAAGGCTGCTCCAGCAGCACCACCTCCGCCAACTAAAATAGCTGTGACAACCGCCCCAAAAAACTGCAGTGAGATGGTATTACCAGCTGTTAAATTAACAATAACAGTGTTGTTGATTAATGAAGTTGAGATAACAGGTGATTGAACAGAACCAGAAATAGTAGTTGTTCCATTTAAAAGCAAACGTGTATTAATCAAAAGAGCTGTAGTGGTGTTGATTTGATACGTAATATAATATTTACCAGTTTGCAGAACGGTAAAAACAGTACTTGTGCCGTTTGCTGTAAAACCAGTAATGTTTTGAAAGTTTGGCAAAGGAATATTCGTTCCTCCTGCTACAGTAACGATGGTAGGGCCAGAACTATTAGCAGCATAAAGTGCTGTATCTGTAAAACCACCTGTTCCAGTAGCCCCAGTGACACCTGTCACGCCAGTAGGACCTGTTGGTCCAGTAATACCCGTGGCACCGGTAGGTCCAGTAATACCAGTGACACCCGTAGGACCGGTAGATCCGTTAATACCGGTGGCACCAGTAGGACCGGTAGATC
>NZ_ASJD01000002.1 GCF_000691165.1 Bacillus safensis FO-36b
TGCCTCTTCATGATCAATGATAATCAAACGGATGACAGCTGTGATCCCTATATAAATAAAATAACGAAGCGGAAAATGAAAGTTAGATTTAAAGTATTTAATAATTAAGGCAATAAACTCAAAGTACATAAAGAAGATCAGCAGTTCCCCAAGCATTCCATAATAGCTTTCTCCTTTGTTGAACAGTGTCTTATAAACAAATTGGACAATGTACCATGTTTCACTGATTAAGAGAACGCTTAAAGCGATGGCCAAAAAGAACAAACAGATATTGAGAAGGCCTTGCAAGAGATCAGGTATCTTTTGGAAATTGTTGAATCGTTTCATTGGGCTGTCTCTCCATTCCAGTATATTCATTTGTTTTCTACATTTTGATGTTCCAAAATCGCAGCACGATGTAGTAAACATCGTTCCTTTCTATACTTTCAAACTGCCCGTGCATGCGGGTCATCATTCGTCTGATACTTCGTTCACCAAGTCCATTGCTTTCCGGCGTAACCTTTGTCTCTTTTATCGCATTGCTGACATGGATCTCAAAGATTTCTTGATCGGATAAAAACGTGAGATTGATATCCTTTTTAGGATCTGCGTATTTCCGTAAATTGGACATCACATTATCAAATACTCGGCCAAGCAGTTCGACATTCACATTGATATAGCTGTCAGGCAGCTCTCCTAAAAGATGAACCTTAAAGTTCTCTTGATGCAGGATGGCCACCTGATCTGACAGAAGATCGTAAATCACCTCTTTGACTGCAACGGTCTCAAGCTCAGATTCATGTTCTTTATCCAGCAGAAAATAGGCAAACAGATTGTCAGACAGATTTTTTAATTGCAGTGCTTTCCCGTAGGCACTCGCTATATATTGATCCTTACGGGTATCCGCTCCAGTCTCCTCTTTTTTCGCAAACTCCAGATTCATCATCAGCGACGTCAGCGGTGTCCTCATATCATGGGACATTTCGGTGACCAAGCTGCGGCTCTCTTCTTGCAGCTCATCAATGGCTTGAAGCTTGTCCAAAAAGGCTTTACGCAGATCCTCAATACTTTTGGCAATCATCGCTAATTCATCATGCCCTTTTACCGTCATTTCATAGTCCAGCTCTCCGCCTTCAAGAATATGAATCTCTTGATGAATCGTTTGCAGATAGCGCAGACTTTTGCGAATACCGAGAAGAACAATGAGGAGAAAAATAAGCGTCGCCCCGAGCAGCTCGAGTGTAAAGGCAAGATCGTGGTAGCGAGATGAATAGAAACCGTCCACCATGACGCAGCCTTTACCGTCGCTAAACTGAACCGGATATGAATGATGCTCAGCGTACTGGGTCATCCTTTCTTTTCCGTACGCCGATTCATCGTCAGCGGAATAAATAGAGTCATATTGCAGCACTTGATCCTTGAAGATGGTCAAATTAATGTAATTCTCTTTTTTCACCCACTCGCCAAACGCTTTTCGATCCGTTGAGGACAGCTCATTCTCAGACACATAGCGGCTGAATTTTTGAATGTACTTGGCTGACTCCTGCTCGTAATACTCGTCTGAACTCAAATATCCATCGATCAAATCATTGGTGATCTTTTGCAGCGTCAAAAAGACAATACCACTCACAATTGCAGCCGCCAAAATCAGCAGTGCAAGCTTTTTGGCCAGTGTATATTTACGATGTGCCAAACCGGTATCCTCTTCCCCATTCAGTTTTGATATATACAGGACTTGATGGATCATCTTCAATTTTGGCACGAAGCTTTCGAATATGCACCATCACCGTATTGTTGGAACAATAGAAATAGGGCTGCCCCCACACGCTTTCATAAATATTTTGAGCAGAAAATATTTTGTTTCGCCTGCTCATGAGCAGCTTTAACATCCGATATTCTAGATCAGAAAGCTTAATTTGCTGGCTTTCTTTCCATACTTCATTAAATTCTTCACTTACCCTCAGCTTGCCCCCGACAAGAAACGTATCTTCCTGCTCCTTTTTTTCCTGATAAATGGTATATCTGCGTAATTGTGCAATGACTCTAGCATGAAGCTCATCTTCTGAGAAGGGCTTTGTCATATAATCATCCCCGCCGGCAAGTAATCCTTCAGTTTTATCGAATGTGCTCGACTTGGCTGTCAGAAATAGAATCGGAACGTTAGATGAGGCTCTTATGTGTTGGCATGTTTCGATGCCTGAGAGCCCCGGCATCATCACATCTAAGATCACCAAATCGAGCGAATCCTCCACAAGCTTCAATGCTTGCTCGCCATTCATCGCTCTTAGCACCTCATATCCTGCACGTGTAAGGGATTCCTGCAGAAGGTCACCAATATCCTGATCATCTTCTACGACTAATATTCGATGGGTCATGTCTCTCACCTCATGTAATGTGATGCTCTTTCTTTTATGTCTTTACTATATATCATCTAGCTATGTGAAAAGATACAGCATAAACCTTAACAGTTTATGAATTTGATCATCTGCCATCAATTCGTCACATTCATTTTCAAAAAATTGGATCTTCATAAATTGTTAAGAATTTGGCCGTATATTGATTCATTGTAAGGATCGATGAATTGATCCGCATTACATTTATCATAACAAGAAAAGGAGCATGGATATGAATGCAAACAAAGTAGCACACGGACAACCGATGAGTCTGCGCGAACGGGTTCATTTCTTGGACATCGTACGAGGATTCGCCTTAATGGGGATTATTCTAGTCAATTACTTTTTGATCGTGGATTCAGCCAAGGGATTTGACATGCTGTCAAATGATGTCTTTCACAATGTGGTGAATTGGTTCGCCTCAGGGAAATTCATTACACTGTTTTCCTTTCTATTCGGGGTTGGTTTTATGATTTTTATGGACCGAGCTGCTCAGAAGGTGGACAGCCCGAACAAGCTGTTTGCCCGCAGATTAACCATTCTCTTAGGATTTGGCCTTCTGCATTTGACCTTTGTTTGGATTGGTGACATTTTGGCCTATTATGCAGTCGCTGGCTTTTTATTGCTTTTCTTTTACAAACGCACAGCTAAAACCATCCTATACTGGCTGATTACACTATTTGTGATTCAATTGCTTACACCTTTTTTCACGATGCTGTTCAATACCATGAACACAGCATCATCAGCCAAGCCGGATTTTGCTGATTTCGAGCTGACCAGCCACAACAGTCTGACTTATTTAGCATCAATTAGTGATCGGTGGACAGATATGGTCACAATGGCTTCCAGTTCTTTTTCCACCGTCTATTCTATGTTTTTCATGTTTTTACTTGGTGTGTATTTTGTGAAAATGAAGTTTTTCAAAAACATGGAGGCGAAAAAAGCGATTTGGAATCGCATTTGGATCATTTTTGCTATCGCTTTTCTCATCACCCAAGGCAGTACGATCATAACAGCGGTCAATCCTTTTGAAAATACACTCTGGATGAACATAGCCTCTGCCCTTGAACAAAACGGCGGATTAACGGGCAGTATGTTCTATATGAGTACACTTGCGATGCTGTTTCTTCATGTCCCTCAGCTGCGTGGTGCTTTGATGGTCTTTACCAAAGTTGGACGGATGTCATTGACCTGCTATTTGCTTCACTCCATCATTGGCACAATGCTATTTCTGAAATATGGAGCCGGACTTGCCGATCATCTTCAGCCGGCTGGCACGTTTATGATTGGACTCGGGGTTTATGTCTTCCTCGTGCTCTTTAGTACATTATGGTTAAAGCGGTTTAAGTATGGACCGATGGAATTTATTTGGCGGCAGCTGACATATGGGAAGGTTGATGATCAACCGAAAACAAATACATTTCATGCGGCGAAGTAAAAAAAAGAGGCGAATTGCTATAATTCGCCTCTTTTAATATGTGAAGTTTTTGTGATTCAGAGACAATTCGTTTACTTTCAATACTGATCAATCACTTCTCGTAATTGATTCAAATAACTTTCTTTCAATTCATCTGGATATTCAATTTTCACATGTTTCCCAAAAGACATCAAATAGTGTGTCATATACGATAATTCTTCTTGGTTGTACCCACCCACAATATAAGGAATCTGATCAATGATCTCCAATCTCATATTTGGGTAATGATGCTTCAAAAACTTTTCTTTTCCTTGTTCCGTTAATCGACATTTAAATGAGATATCATGATAAGTTTTTTCGTACTCGAGCTGCAGTTCTTTTAATTCATCCTTCGTAAATGTGTCTCTCATTTCTTCTTCAATCATCATGTCCTTCATAAAGTCACATCTATAGATGCCCCACTTTTTATTTTGAACATCATATGCTTGAGAAAACCAAATGCCATTTCGATAAAACAACTCAAGAAATTGCAGCCTGATCCATTTATTTTCATATTGAGTGTACGTCATCTTCACGATTTGATCTTTCATCATTGCCTGTAAAATCAATTCCAAATGATTTTGTTCACTAACTGGTGCGACATTATAGTAATGAATCACATCCAAAGTCTCCGTAATCATTTGCTTTCTCTCATCAGACATTGTGGCAAACAACTTTTGCCGAATTTGTGAGTAGGATTTTTTAAATGGTGTTGCTGACACCAGGTCTAGCGCTTTAAGAGCGAAAAAAATAGCTTGGACTTCTTCAATATTGAAATAAATAGGAACCAATGGAGATTGATTCACCAGTCGATATCCTCCGTGTCTGCCAGGTTCAACGTAAAAAGCTAAACCCATTGACTCCAGCTCTTCTATATCTCTTAAAGCCGTCCTTTTAGAAATGCCGAATTCGGACTGTAAGTCCTTTAACTGAAAAGAGTGTTTATCGCTTAAAAAAATAAGTTCTTGGTTTAATCGTTCTGATTTTTTCATTTGTTTTCCCTCTTAAAAAGGTGCCTTCTTTTGTCACCTTTATCATTTATACTCAGCTTATCAAAAGAAAAGGAGCATGTACATGCAAACATTAATCATTAACGCGCACCCAGATTTCACTCATCGAGAAAGTTATTCAAACAAACTGCAAACACTATTTTTAAAACAATTTAAAGAAAGGTTTCCTCATGAGGAACCAACCATTTTACATTTATATGGAACTGAAATTCCTCGTATCGAAAAAGAACAGCTGCTAGGAATTTGGGATAAGCAAGCATCCAAACAAGCATTAACGGCTGCCGAGGAAAAAATCGCCGCTGCTTCATCTGCTTTATTGGCTCAATTCAAAGCACATCATCGAATTGTGATCGTGTCACCTGTTCATAATTTCAATGTGACTTCACGAATGAAAGATTATATAGATAATATCTTTATTGCGAGAGAAACGTTCAAATATACAGAAAATGGTTCTGTTGGTCTGATGACTGACGATTATCGTGTACTTTTACTTCAAGCAAGCGGCTCAATTTTCACAAATAACGATCGATATACACCTCTGGAATTTTCACATTATTACCTAAAAGAAATATTTCAAAACTTGATGGGGTTTCATCAATTTCATATTGTCCGAGCACAAGGAACAGCGATTTTAGAACAAGATGCGATCTTACAATCTGCATCTGATGATATGACGAAAACCTTAGAGAAGTTTTATGCACCTAATTAATTTCTATTTTTCAAAAACAAAAAGACCTAAAACGTATGTTGTCAACGTTTTGGGTCTTTTTTACAATTATCCATTTCGACAATATTGTTTGTTATTCACGTTCATACTTTGATTCTGATTCACACAGTGATAACATTGTCCTTCCCACAATGCCATATTCACAACACCCTAAGCTATTGCCTTGCCAACCAGTCATTTGAACATTCTATCAAAAATATTTGTTTTCTATCATATCAAGAGCCAATGTTCTAAACTGACGATCATCAATTCCTTGTCGTGCCTAATACCACAGATGCTTTTAGCAATATTACATAAAACACACCAATTGATGGATGTTTTAAGGTATAATCAAAAAAGAGCCTAGGCTATTGCACTAGCCCAAGCTCGTTCCACCTCAAAGGAGGTGAAAAATATGAAGCTATCCACTATTATCCTCATCGTGATAGCTTTGGCTCACTTGATTGTGAGTTTAATCACTCTAATCAAGTAAGCTACACTTCATAAAATGGTCCTTAATTGGGCCATTTTTTGTTTGTCCTCCGCCTTCTCTAATTAGAAGACATCATCGGATAAGACTCACTAGTCTCAATATATGTTATTTGTTATTTATTAAAGCAATACTTACGCTTTATTTCACCTCCAGCTTCAAAAAACAAACTGTAAAGGCATCATTTTGTAATTATTTGTTGCGCCTCGAGTATAATCTTTCGTTTAATACCGCCATGCTCCCGCCTTCTCTCCGCCCTTTATCGATGGAAAATGAACAGAAATACAAGAGAAGATGTGTTTTAATTGCAATACTTTTGTTTAATCTATTATGCTGTGTTTTATGGATAATTTTTATTTTAATGCTCTAATTCATTGCAATGGTTTTATTTTAAAAAAGTGTAGTAAGATTCATTTAACATAATTGCAGATTAACGAGTATTATGTTAAATGACGTATATCTGGATTATAACACAAAAACACAAATAACATATATCTATATACATGTAGATGGGTATGTGTAATTTTTTAATTAGTGACAAGTTTAAGGTCGTTAACTCAAGAATTACAAATACATTTCT
This sequence comes from Bacillus safensis FO-36b, assembly GCF_000691165.1. Taxonomy (GTDB): domain Bacteria; phylum Bacillota; class Bacilli; order Bacillales; family Bacillaceae; genus Bacillus; species Bacillus safensis. The sequence goes on from NZ_ASJD01000002.1 coordinate 6,615, forward strand.
TCAGCATACGCAACATCACTTTTATTAATGGTCTCGAAAGCACCCTTCCACTCATCAAACAAGCATTCAATGGATATTTTAGCTGTACGCCCATAAATGTCCTTAAATAAGCGTTGACCTTGAAACATGGATTCAAGCATATTTTGTTTTCCTCGCTTGGTTCAAGGTTCATCCATTTCAAGTTCTTCACGTTCGTTTGGTTCGTCAAAGGCGAATGCTACACCAAAGTTCCCAGTGTCATCTTCATGAAGTGCGTCCTTAGTGGATTGAGAGACAAAGAACACAGCATTGTTGTAAGAACACCCAATACGTCTCATTTGAAGCTCTACTTTTTACCCTGTGGTGAAGCTGTAAATATCCATGCTTCATCAATAAATTCCGCTGTTTTTTCTTCTACATTCATTCCAAAAAGCTCGCAAAACTTACCAAGCGCAAACATGACCGCACTTGATTTTAATTGTGACTTCGCGAAATTTTCTATACGTTCCCCAAAGTCTAGTAAATCCATATTTTCAACTACCAAGATAGTAATTCATTCACTAAGAGATAGTGAATGATTAGAACCATCATGAACAAGCAATTTCATGATACTTCCTGTACAATCTTAAATAAATAATCTCCAGCTTTTATGAAATGCAATGCTGCTTCTTCATGCCGCTACAATTTAAAAATGCCATGCAGCCATCCTACTTGATTCCCACGTTTTATATTTGTTATGCGTCTTATAACATTTTGAACTGTCAGAAGCTTGTTAGTGTTCTGTAGGTGAGCCCACATCATCATCAATCTAAGAACAACTCCCCAAAAAGAAAAATTGTGCTAACTTGTCATATAAATCTCATTTTTCGTTTTGGGGTGTTTTATAAAATCTTTCAGTTGGTGTGCAACGGCGGGACCACAAGCAATGCGATTTTTCAATTACGACATACTTTATTTATCCCACATTCTCAACTGCTAATAAGACTATTTTTTATAACCAATGCTGCCGTTTCACTCGGATGGCTAAGAGGGAAATGATGACCATATGGGACAACATCAACTTTTCCAAAATGCGATGGAGCAGAATAGCCTCTGTCGTACTCCCCCCAGATAATATGAAGATTATCCTTTCTTACGTCGTTGAATTCCCCTTGATCGTTTTTCAATAGTAACTGGTTAAGCTGAACCGTCGTATTTAAAATTCTAGGAGAAGTAAAGCTGTTTCTGATTTTTTCAATATAATGTTCAGGGATGCTCTCCATCCTTTCAAACAAACCATTACTTAATAAATAACGCTCTATCATTTTAGGAGTTGCTAATTTTAAAGACCATTTGTTCATCCATTGTGGAACATTTAGCGATTTAGCATTTTTTTTGGCAACAGGCGGCTGAAGTAAAGTGATTGAATACTTCTTATCTATGTACCCTTGTCCCAATGCTTCTAGTAAAATAAACGCACCAAATGAATGGCCAATGAGATGTGCACCATTAGCCGCTTTCTCCAATACCTTTTTCACTACATTCAAATAGAGATCTAGAAGATGTTTCTCTCGTTTAAATGGAGAACGTCCCAAACCTGGAAGATCCAAGATCCATACCGGTTGACCCGTTTTTTCATGAAGCTCTTGTGCTAAAGGAAATAAATCCTCTCCATCACTCAATAAACCATGTAATAAAATAAATGGTTTCCCCTCTCCTTTTAGTTGGTAAAGGGTATTGTTATCGCATAATGTTCGCTCAAATACATGATGATGCTCACCATGTTGATCCATCATTCGATAATCTAGATCAGCTGCTACGGCAGGGAAAAAGTTCATGACACTCGTCTTCTTAAACCAATCGTCTCCCATTATTTTTTTCGCTGAAACATTTGAGAATGTTCGTTTTGTCATAAAATTCAGTCCGTCAGAAGGAATTTTAGTGATTTTGCTTACGCCACTATTCATAACAGCTTTCATTAGTGGCATTGGGACAGAGATTTTTGGTGCCCTCATATTCATACTTTCCGACATCACACTTAATAATTCAGCAATGTTCTGATCATGCTCTTTGTCTTCAACAAGTGTAAATGTTTGAATAGCCGGCTGCTCCATCCTGAAAACCTGCACAATAAACTTCGCAAACATATCGTTTGAAATAAGTGGCAGCCTATATCCTTTACCTCCAGGAATCACTGGCATGAGCCCTCTTCGCATACTCTTTACAAGCAAACCTAATCCTGCTATCTGCTCTGTACTCCCTGTTTTACTACTACCGACCACAGTTGGCGGATTAATGACAGACAGCGGATAACCTATTGCTGATGCCTGTTGACGGATATAAAGATCTGCTAAAAATTTTGTTCTCTCATATGGATTTTTTATTTTCAAATAGTTGTTTCCTTCTTTAAACACATCAATTGTAACCTTGCTATTTTGATCATCAAAGGGACTCATATAACCGACAACATGAATAAATTGATGCAAGCCCTTCGATTGATGAATACTTTTAGCTAATTCACTCATATGTTTGGCGCCATTTAAAAAGACGGAAGCTGCCTCATTACTTGTCGCTTGAATATCCATGGGGCCTCCTGCGTGAATGATCACATCCGTTTTCAATACCCTTTCCTTATCTTCAGCACTTAGACCTAAATATATTTTCGTCAAATCACCTTCAACAAAGTGCATCACTGACTCTTTTAAAATGCCTCTTTCTTGAAAAATGCGTGTCGCTTTACTTTTCGACCTCACTAAAAGAAGAATGTTCACATCCTCTTTGGCTAATTCTTCGACTAATTGCTTTCCGATAAAGCCTGTTCCACCAATTAAAAATACTGTTTTCATATGAAGGCTCCTTTTTAGTACTACATAGTACTAATTTGATGTAAAAAAAATGCTTCTTTATCGAAGCAAGTTAAATAAATGATCTGCTGTTTTTGTGATGACAGTGGCATCCTTCAATGTTTCTGAAATAAATAACGCTCCTTCAAGATTTGTAATAAAAAGTGATGCCACCTCATCAATCTGAATCGTATCTCTGAATTCCCCCTTCTCTACACCTTGTTTCAGTAATAGAGAAACTTTCTTTTGTAATCCTGTAAAAAATAAACCTATTTTTTCTTTTATTTGCGTGGCCTGTACAGGACTTTGAATATAAAGAGTAATAAATGGACAGCCTCCCTGATACTCTCTCGACTGAACGCCTTGTGATAATTGCTTTAAAAACATTTGGACACGCTCTTCAACCAAAAATTGATTCTGAGACATTACGTCATCAATTGCAGCTTGATACATATCAATCCAATAATCAACGACCCCTTCTAATAATTCCTCCTTATTAGAAAAGTGATAATACACATTCGACTTTGATACTTTGCTTACACGTACCAATTCATCCATACTTGTATAAGCAAACCCTTTTTCCAAAAATAATGTTGCAGCTACTTCAAGTACACGCTTTTGATTCATTAATTTTGCCTTTGTCATAATTAGAACTATACAGTACTAATTTAAATGTTGCAAGTATTTATTTTGAATAAAGTTGATCTGAACCTCGAAGTTGTTGCGGCCTTAAAGGTAAAATCATTTCTCCTTTAAAAGGTTCATAACAAATGTTGTGAGAGAGTATTTCAAAGAAGTTTGTAAAAGACATGCATTGAGACATAGCCATGCTGTAAACATTTTGAATAAGAACTATGTATGGGGAAAGGTTAAGACATTCTAGTATAAAAAACAACCGCAGACACGTATCTCCATGTCACCCAAAAATTGAGGACCAAAGGAAATGTATCTGCGGTATGTTCAATAATTAAATTTTGTGGGCGCTTTGTGGGTGCTTAATATAAATATAACATCTAAACACCTTTAATCCCCGCTATATCAACGGTTAACCGATTGAACCTTCCATTTCAAACTTAATCAAACGGTTCATTTCAACGGCGTATTCCATTGGCAGTTCTTTTGTGAATGGCTCGATGAAGCCCATGACGATCATTTCTGTTGCTTCTTCTTCAGAAATTCCGCGGCTCATCAAGTAGAATAGCTGTTCTTCTGATACTTTTGATACTTTTGCTTCGTGCTCTAATGAAATGTTGTCGTTTAAGATTTCATTGTAAGGGATCGTATCAGACGTTGATTTGTTATCCATGATGAGTGTATCACACTCGATGTTTGAGCGTGCACCTTCTGCTTTGCGTCCGAAGTGAACGATTCCTCGGTATGTGACTTTACCGCCTTGTTTGGAAATCGATTTCGATACGATCGTTGAAGATGTGTTTGGTGCAAGGTGAATCATCTTCGCACCTGCATCTTGGTGCTGACCTTTACCTGCTAGGGCAATACTTAATGTCATACCACGAGCGCCTTCACCTTTTAGGATGACCGCTGGGTATTTCATTGTCAGCTTAGAACCGATGTTTCCATCAATCCATTCCATTGTTGCATTCTCTTCACAAATCGTACGTTTTGTCACAAGGTTGAAGACGTTGTTTGCCCAGTTTTGAATCGTTGTATAACGGCAGTAGCCGCCTTTTTTCACGATGATTTCAACAACCGCACTGTGAAGTGAGTTTGTTGTGTAAACTGGTGCTGTACAGCCTTCTACGTAATGCACATGTGCGCCTTCGTCAACGATGATCAGTGTACGTTCGAACTGACCCATGTTTTCAGAGTTGATACGGAAGTATGCTTGAAGTGGAGTATCTACTTTTACGCCTTTTGGTACGTAGATAAATGAACCACCAGACCATACAGCCGAGTTAAGCGCAGCAAATTTGTTGTCAGTCGGAGGAATGACTTTTGCCCAGTGCTCACGGAAGATGTCTTCGTTCTCTTTTAATGCGCTGTCTGTATCTTTAAACACAATTCCTAGATCTTCAAGGTCTTGCTTCATGTTGTGATACACAACTTCAGATTCATACTGAGCAGATACACCAGCTAAATATTTTTGCTCTGCTTCTGGGATACCAAGCTTATCAAAGGTTTGTTTGATTTCTTCTGGTACTTCATCCCAAGAACGCTCAGAGCGCTCTGATGGCTTTACGTAGTACGTAATTTCATCAAAGTTTAATGCATTTAAATCTCCGCCCCATTGTGGCATCGGCATGTTGTAAAAGTGCTCAAGAGATTTCAAACGGAAGTCGAGCATCCACTGAGGCTCTTCTTTCATACGAGAAATTTCTTCAACGATCTCTTTTGTCAGTCCGCGCTCTGAACGGAAAATGGAAACGTCTTTATCAGAAAAGCCGTATTTATATTCACCAACATCTGGCATTTTTTTAGCCATCCATTTTCACTCCAATCTTATGATTTGCCGTTATCTTCGGCAGATGCGCCTTTTTCAAGCGCCTTCCAGGATAATGTTGCACATTTGATGCGGGCTGGGAATTTTGCCACTCCCTGCAGCGCTTCAATGTCACCAAGATCAATGGAATCGTCGTATTCTTTTCCTAGCATCATATCGGAGAAAATCTGAGACATTTTCAAAGCTGTTTCAATATCTTTCCCTTTAATCGCCTGCGTCATCATCGAGGCAGATGCCATAGAAATCGAGCATCCTTCTCCTTCAAATTTCGCATCCGTGACTTTTTGGTCTTCGATTTTCATCGTGAGACGAATGCGGTCACCACACGTTGGGTTGTTCATATCGACGACAATGCTGTCGTTTAGCACACCTTTGTTTCTCGGATTTTTATAATGATCCATAATCACTTGTCTGTACAGTGTGTCTAAGTTTACATTAAAAGACATTCGTAAAATACTCCTTTGTCTTACGGAGCGCTGCAATGAGCCGGTCAATCTCTTCTTCTGTATTATACAGATAAAAGCTTGCTCTTGCAGTCGCTGATACACCAAGCCATTTCATGAGCGGCTGTGCACAGTGGTGTCCAGCACGAATGGCGACACCTTCCGTATCCAGAACAGTTGATGCATCATGCGGATGAACATCGTCTAAGTTAAACGTCACAAGCCCAGCTCGGTGCTGCGGTCCATAAACAGTCGCACCGTCAAGCTCCTTAAAGCGCTCAAGCGCGTAAGTCGCAAGCTTATGCTCGTAACGGCTGACTTCCTCCATACCAATGTCATTTAAGAAGTCAATTGCTTTTCCTAGTCCAACTGCTCCAGCAATAATCGGTGTTCCCGCTTCAAATTTCCACGGCAGCTCTTTCCATGTGGAATCATATAGATCCACAAAGTCGATCATTTCACCGCCAAACTCAGCAGGCTCCATATTATTCAAAAGGTCCTTCTTCCCGTAAAGCACACCGATGCCAGTCGGTCCACACATTTTATGCCCAGAGAATGCGAAAAAGTCACAATCTAGATCCTGAACATCAATTTGCATGTGCGGGGTGCTTTGCGCACCGTCGACGACAATGATTGCCCCATGATCGTGGGCGATTTTGGCGATTTCTTTAATCGGGTTGATGGTTCCTAATACGTTTGAGACATGTGTGACAGCGACGATTTTCGTTTGATGTGTGATCGTTTGCTTCACATCTTCAAGCGATAGCGTGCCGTCTTCCTGTAACGGAATGTATTTCAATGTGGCGCCAGTTGCTTTTGCTGCTTGCTGCCAAGGGATGATATTCGCATGATGCTCCATATGCGTAATGACAATCTCATCGCCTTCTTTGAGGTTGGCTCTAGCATAGCTGATCGCCACTGTGTTTAGTGCAGTTGTTGTACCTCTAGTAAAAATAATCTCCTGAACAGATGAAGCACGGATGAATGCACGAACTTTCTCTCTCGCACCCTCGTATGCGTCCGTTGCTCTTGTGCCAAGGGTATGAACACCCCTGTGGACGTTCGAGTTGTAAGACCGGTAATACTCATTCATTGCATCAATGACCACTCTTGGTTTTTGAGAAGTCGCTGCACTGTCCAAATACACCAAATCATGTCCGTTCACTTGCTGATGAAGGATTGGAAATTGCTCACGAACGTCTTTGATATTCATTATTTTACTTTCCTTTCAATCACAGAAACAAGCTGCTTTTTAACTCCTTCAATCGGCAGTTCTTTTACAACTGGATTTAAGAAGCCGTAAATCACAAGTCTTTCTGCATCTTCTTTGGAAATCCCGCGGCTCATGAGGTAGTACAATTGAATTGGATCGACACGTCCAACAGAAGCGGCGTGCCCTGCTGTCACATCATCTTCATCAATTAAAAGAATTGGGTTTGCGTCACCGCGTGCTTTCTCACTCAGCATGAGGACACGTGATTCCTGCTCTGCATTTGACTTCGTTGCGCCATGCTCGATTTTACCAATCCCGTTAAAGATAGAGGATGCTTGATCCTTCATCACACCATGCTTCAAGATATATCCTTCAGAGTTTTTACCGAAGTGGATGATGCTTGTTGTGAAGTTTTCTGTTTGGTTTCCTCGGCCGACAACAACTGATTTCGTATCACCGAATGTACCGTCGCCCATCAGTTTTGTGATGTTTTCAGATACGACGTCTCCATCATTCATCAGGCCAAGCGCCCATTCGATTTTACTGTCACGACCATTTGCCATACCGCGTCTGTTTACATATACTGTGACTCCTTCTGCAAGGTTATCTACAGCACCGTATGTGACGCGGGCGTTAGCGCCTGTGAACACTTCAGAAACGATATTGAAGATCGCTTCTTCCGGTTTTGCTGTACTGATGTAGTTTTCTACATATGTCACAGCACTATGATCGTCTGCTACAACGATGACATGGTTGAACAAAGTCGTTTCGTCATTTTCATGAAGATAAACAGCTTGAATTGGTGCTTCAAGCTCTACGTTTTTCGGTACATAGAGGAAAGCTCCGCCATTCACTAAAGCAGCATGTAAAGCTGTTAGTTTATGCTCATCCACTTTCACTGCATCTGTCATGAAGTATTGTTTCACTAAATCTCCATGCTCACGAATCGCTGTATGAAGATCAGTGAAGATCACACCTTTGTCTTTTGCTTCAGCTGAAAGAGACAAATAGGCCGGCGTTTGATCACGCTGAATGTAAACTGTCTTATCTGTGTCCTCTAAATCAATCAGAGATTTCACTTCTTCTGGAAGCTCTTCTAATGATCCAAATGGCGCACTTTCGACTGTATGCTGTTTGAAATTCGTTAAATTCCATTTTGAAATATTCGTTTTGTCAGGCTTTGGCATTGGGAGGTCTTCTGCTTTTTCAAGAGCCTGTAAGCGAAGGGAGCTCATCCATGCCGGTTCCTGATGCTTCTCGGAGAAGCTTTTGACATAATCTTGATCTACTGATAATTTCGTTTCTAATGTCATCAATAATCCTCCTAACGCTTACGCTTCTTGACCAACAGTTTCGTCTTCAATTCCTAACTCTTTTTTAATCCAGTCATAGCCTTCTGCTTCTAGACGCTGCGCAAGTTCTGGTCCGCCAGATTTCACAATACGGCCTTGCATCATGACATGAACGTGATCTGGTGTGATGTAGTTCAGCAGGCGCTGATAGTGAGTGATCATTAAGCAGCCGAAGCTTTCGCCGCGCATTTTGTTAATTCCTTTAGAAACAACTTTCAGGGCATCGATATCAAGACCAGAATCGATTTCGTCAAGGATGGCGATCTTTGGTTCAATCATCATTAATTGAAGAATTTCGTTGCGTTTTTTCTCCCCGCCTGAGAAACCTTCATTTAAGTAGCGTTGTGCCATATCTGGGTCCATTTCAAGGAACTCCATGTTTTCGTCCATTTTGCGGATGAATTTCATAAGAGAGATTTCATCGCCTTCTTCTCTGCGTGCGTTAATTGCAGAACGAAGGAAGTCAGCATTTGTAACACCGCTGATTTCAGACGGGTATTGCATTGCAAGGAAAAGACCAGCTTGAGCGCGCTCATCTACTTCCATTTCAAGGACATCTTCGCCATCAAGCAAGATGCTGCCTTGTGTTACTTCATATTTTGGGTGACCCATAATGGCAGCAGATAAAGTAGATTTACCTGTTCCGTTAGGTCCCATTACTGCGTGGAATTCTCCACCTTTTATCTCGAGGTTTACACCCTTTAAGATTTCTTTCCCTTCAATCTCAACGTGCAAGTCCTTAATTGTTAATGTCGAAGCAGTCATATATCGATACCTCCAAAATAATCATTATTCTCAATTTATTCTCATTCTAATTTTATAACAAATTAAAACTGAATACAACACATTCACGATAAGCGTGAGAGGATGCTCTCAAAATTCTAACAAAAAAAGCAGGTAGATAAAAGGATTTATGTCGAAAAGACTGTTTTCATAAAGAAAGGGCGGGAAACTGTTCTCCCCGCCCCTCAGCTATTATTAGCCTCGTATATTCATTTTTGCGAGCTGTCTTTTCTCATCTCGGTAGGACTGCTCTCGTTTATATTCCACTTTCATCCGTAAGTCATGGTCTCTTTCGTACTCTGCATAGCTCATGCCATGAGCTTGATGCATGGCCTTTTCCATCTCGGCGGTATAATCCAATCCTAGTGTACTATGGTCCGAACAAATAATAAACCATTCCCTTCCTTGAGTGTAGCTTTATTGTAGCAAACGTATGCGGCTTCACTCAAAAGGGATATGACACCCTATGCTGGCATATTTTCTCACACAAACGGATGAGAAGCGCTCAACTCCCTGAGATGGAAAAATACCGTGTTATGCTTCCCTTAATGCGTCTGTCCTCCAAATTCATCAATACATTGCTGAACGACAGTGATTCCTTGGCTTAGTGCTGCTCCGCCGCCAAAAGCTGCCGCCACGCTGACAACCTCCAGCAAATTCTCTTCTGTCGCCCCTTGATCGAGCGCTCCCTTTGTATGATAAATCATGCAGTATTCATCCTGCGCATGAATACTGATACCGAGGGCAATCATTTGTTTTTCCTTTTGCGTTAATGAATCGCTTTGGAAGCACTGCTCCGTAAATTCATTGAATTTCTTTCCAAACACCGGCATTTTCTTCTGGAATTCACCCATTGCGGTTTTATAATCAGTCAGTGATTGCTGCATGGATCCGCTCATATGCTGTTCATTCATCTTGATTCCATCCCTTCAGGTCATTTGTACGTTTTTATTATGAGCGAGATTTGAAAAAATACACAAAAAACCTCGCTTTGGTAGAAGCGAGGTTGCAGATTGTTGATTAAGGGCTAAAATGATCTTTATTTTAGCCCTTTATCTTCCTTTCAGCGTGATAGAAAACCTTTGCAGCCCTAGGAAGGGCGAGTACCGGAGCGGAGCGAATTTGACATTCGTGAGCACCGGAGCGCAGAACTGACAAAGAATGCGAGGGTTTGTCTACATGCTGAAACCTCGCTTTGATAGAAGCGAGGTTGAAATGTTGTTATTCAGATACAGGCAATACTGCACCGTCATATTTTTTGTCGATGAATTCTTTGATTTTATCAGAGTGAAGAACTTCCATTAGTGCCTTGATCTTATCTGATTTTTCGTCACCTTTGCGAACCGCAACGATGTTTGCATATGGGTTGTTCTTTGTTTGCTCAAGTTCAATTGAATCTTTTTTCGGATTCAATTTATTTTGGATCGCATAGTTGACGTTGATGAATACAGCATCGCCTTCACTGTTTTCATAAGCTTTCGCAGTTAATTCAGGCGCGATTTTTTTGAATTTTAGGTTCTTTGGGTTTTCTTTAATGTTTTTTACTGTTGCGTTGATTGTATCAACCTTTGGATCAAGCTTGATGACACCAGCATTTTGCAGCAGGGCAAGCATACGGCCTTGTTCAGCTACGTTGTTTGTCATGATGATTGTGCCGCCGTTTGGAATATCTTTTACAGATTTGTATTTCTTAGAGTAGATACCGAAAGGCTCAAGGTGAACCGCACCAGCACTCACTAGGTTATAATCTTTGTTTGATTTATTTTCTTCGTTTAAGTAAGGGATATGTTGGAAAAAGTTCGCATCCACTTCTTTTTCAGCTAACGCTTTGTTGTACATTTTATAATCGCTAAGCACTTTCACTTTTAAATCGTAGCCTTTTTCTTTTAGAAGTGGTTTTGCTTCTTCAAGAATTTCGGCATGAGGCGTTTTTGAAGCGGCAACCGTAATGGTTTTGCTTTCACTTGCGTTATTTGATGAACCGCACGCAGCTAAAATACCTGCAAATGCTAGAAATAGTGCACTTAATATCAATTTCTTCATGAATAAATCCTCCCTTAACGTTTATCAATTTTATTTGTAATCAAATCACCGATTATTTGAATAATAAAGACGATGATGAGAATAAACACAGTAGCTACAAGTGTGACATCTGTATTACCAGATTGGTACCCTTCCACATAGGCGAGGTCACCAAGTCCGCCTGCTCCAATTGCACCTGCAATCGCAGTAGAGCCAATCAGAGCAATTGCTGTTACGGTAATACCTGAAATAAGGGCTGGCAATGATTCTGGCAGCAATACTTTGAAAATGATTGTCGACGTTTTCGCTCCCATTGATCGTGCTGCTTCAATGACTCCTTTGTCTACCTCACGCAGTGCAATTTCGACAAGACGTGCATAGAATGGAGCTGACCCTATGACAAGGGCAGGGAGTGCTGCATTTGGGCCTAGAATCGTATGCATTAAGAATTTCGTGAACCCTAGTAATAGAATAATTAAAATGATAAAAGGAATCGATCTGAAAATGTTGACGACAGCGCCGATGACAGCATTAATCGGTTTATTTTCCCAAAGACCGCCTTTACTCGTTAGAAAGAGTAATAGTCCAAGGATGATACCAATGGCAAAAGCAAATGCCAATGAAATGAGTGTCATATACACTGTTTCACCTGTTGCACTCCAGATGACGTCTAAATCAACGTTCGGAAACCATTTCTCAAACATGTGTCATCACCTCGATTTCAACCTGTTTGCTTTGGATATAGGCGATGGCTTTTTCTACCTCGGTCTCTTCTCCATTAATGTGGATAAAGAGTGTTCCAAACGCGCCTTCCTGCGTTTGAGAAATCTTCCCTTGAAGGATATTCACATCGACGTTGAAGGATCGAATGATTTCAGTGATCAGCGGCTGCTCGGCAGAATCTCCGATAAAGGACAATCGTACGACCTGACCTTCTTTTACTCGCTCTAGCACATGCTCAATTGTTTCTTTCGCTTCCTCTGGTTCTGCAAGCTGTTGCACAAATCGTTTCGTCATTTCTTCCTTCGGTTGTCTGAAGACGCGTAATACTTCGCCTTCTTCGACAATGCGTCCATTTTCCATGACCGCAACGCGATGACAAATTTTGCGAATGACGTGCATTTCGTGTGTAATGAGCACAATCGTGAGCCCTAATCGTTTATTGATATCCGCCAAAAGCTCAAGGATCGAATCGGTCGTTTGCGGATCTAGCGCAGATGTCGCTTCGTCACATAGAAGAACCTTTGGATCATTCGCTAATGCTCTCGCAATGCCGACACGCTGTTTTTGCCCGCCGCTCAGCTGAGACGGATACGCATTTTCTTTTCCTTCTAAACCGACCAATTTAATCAGTTCATTCGCACGCTCTCTCCGTTTTGATGTCGGTACACCTGCGATCTCAAGCGGGAACATAATATTTTGTCTCACCGTTCTTGACCAAAGCAAATTAAAGTGCTGGAAGATCATGCTGATTTCTTGTCTTGCTTTCCGAAGTTTCGCATTCGATACTTCATTGATCCGGTTGCCTGCCACTTCAACAATTCCTTCTGTTGGCAGCTCCAGACCGTTTAATAGGCGAATAAGCGAGCTTTTCCCTGCACCGCTATACCCGATAATTCCGAATATTTCACCTTTATCAATATCTAGGTTGACGTCTTTCACGGCATCAACATTTCCGCTTTTTGAATGGTACGTTTTTGATACATTCTGTAAATAAATCACAGTCTGATCACCTGCTTTCTTGCTGAATCTATAGGTTGCCATCACATACATTATTTATTCTTCTTTCTGTCATGACTCTAGCCTGACGCCAGGTCAGTAAAAAAGACCTAACTGCAACGCAAGCAGAAAGGCCTTTTATGTCAATTACGCCTTTCTCTCATCTTTCAAAGCGCTGCGGCTTTGAGTGAATTGGCACCAATTTCAGCTATGCTGACGGTTGCCGGGTTTCATAGGGCACGTCCCTCCACCTCTCTTAATAAGAGAAAATATGTTGTTTTATGTGATGTTCATGTTTTTACTAACGTAGAATATCATGCTACCCGAGATATGTCAACGCTGTAAATCGTTAATTTCCAAGTAAACAACTACGTTATCATTTTTCGAAAAAAACCGTTCGTCAGCCAAAGCACTGCCTCTAGTCTAAGGAGCGCACGGAATGACCCTTTGACTTTGACTTGTCCCCTGCTGATTAACTGCTGTAAGGACATATCTCCGTCTAATAATTGAAGAATTTCTTTCCTCTCACCATAAAAGATGAGATCCGATAACTCAATTGCAGGTAGTTTCTTCACTTCACCACGTTCATCCACAATCAATGTACAAGAGTCAGTTTCCGCCTCAAATGTAATCTTCAAGGATGATGATGAGAGCAGCGGCTTTAATAATAAACGCTGCCCTGTGTTACCATGGGCTTTCACATTTTCCACATGTATAACCTCCCTGTCATTTGGTTATACATAACATTTCTCTACAAACATCTTCTTGTCCTTTATAAATAACTCGACAAATTTTCAAATGAATTTCTTGAAATATGACAAAAAACCGCTTTATTTAGCGGTTTCAATCATTTCATGAAGATATGGAACTGAGTGAAAGGCATAGCCTTTTTGCACCAATTCACCTTTTTTAAACAGGAGAAAGCAAGGAACACTCTCAATTTCAAATGCTTTCGCAAAGCCTGGTGAATAGTTTAAATTGTTTTCGTAAAATGGTACATCCGGCTGCATGGCGTCTACGACTGCCAGCATTTTCTTTGCCAGCTGGCATGTTCCGCAAAACGGTGTATATAAGTATAAAAGAAATAAATCGTCCTCTATCTCCTTGAATTCGTGTTCTTCAATCTCTTTCATATACGTCCACCCTCATAAATATTTCGAATGAACATCAATGTTTGCAGCTAATAGGATAGATGCAATGTGGGCTGACGGTGAAGCGGCCACTTCGCGGTACGTTCTGTCGACAAAAAGATGAAGTGCTTCAGGGAATTCTTTTCGAAATTGCTTCCGCAGTTTGTCGCCTGCATCGTCACTGTCAGCTAATATGTAAACGTCTTTCCCCAATAAATCGTCCACAAGCTGATCCAGCTTCGATGTACTGATCGTGCCATTGGTGCAAATGATGGTAACAGGTTCACTTATGACTTCTTTTAACTTTTGTTTGTCTGTTTTACCTTCTACAATGATGACCTTTTCTATCTCGACATTCATCACGATCACCCGGCCCTTTTGACGTTGATTCACTTCTTCCTTAGATTACAATCTTTCATTCAGGTTGTAAAGATTGGGCGCCTCGTCATCAAAAAGACTGCAGCTTCTGTTCACTGCAGTCTCATCTGTGATTAGCACCAGCCATTTTCATCGTCACAGTCAACATATTTTTCTGTCCCATCGGTTAATGTGTCCGTTAAACGATAAAAACGATTTTGATCATAGGAATATCCCGATTTCAGCTCATATTGGTTTTCACTAATCATCGTGCCAATCTCTTCATTTTGATGATAAAGCACCATGCCGCTTTCTTTGAATCGTCCAGTGACATGCTCTGTTATATCCACGTGTTCTTTTTGAAAAGACAAATTGGACACCCCCCATAAAGGTAGAGTGTCCAATTTCTCATGAATTAGTCTTCTTTTGTCATTTCTTCATATTGCTCAGCTGTCATTAAGTTCTCAATTTCAGATGCATCAGCTGGTTCTACCACGATCATCCATGCTTTTTCGTATGGAGAGTCGTTGACGAATTCTGGGCTGTCATCCAGCTCATCGTTCACTTCAACAATTGTGCCATTGATCGGTGCATAAAGTTCAGAAACTGTTTTCACTGATTCTACACTTCCGAAAGGCTCGTCCGCTGTGATTTTGTCTCCTACTTCAGGAAGCTCAACGAACACGATATCGCCCAGCTCAGATTGAGCAAAATGCGTAATACCGATACGCACCTTATCTCCTTCTACTTTGACCCATTCATGTTCTTCTGAATAACGTAAATCTTTTGGTGTGCTCATTCAATACCCCTCCAGTCTTTTCTTACAATCTATATTGAAGATACCACAATCTGAATGAAAGTTACATCATTTCCAGACGCTTTTAAATGTATCTTCATTAAATCCTACCGTGACTCGTTTTCCGTCTGTTGTAATCGGGCGCTTGATCAGCATTCCGTTAGACGCGAGTAATTCTAGCTGCTCGTCCTCTGACATTGCAGGAAGTTGATCTTTCAGCTGCAGCTCCCGGTATTTTTGCCCGCTTGTATTAAAGAATTTCTTCAGCTCTAAACCGCTTTTTTCGTAAAGGGCTTTTAATGTTTCTTTATCAGGCGTCTCTTCGACGATATGTATGCTGTTGATGTCTTTATTGTGTGCTTCCAGCCACTTTTTTGCTTTTCGGCATGTACCACAAGATGGGTATTCGTAAAAATCTAAAGCCACCATTTTCACCTCCTGCAAATTGTGACAACATTTTATCACAAAATATTTTAAAAACCTAAATGTATGCTTACAAAAAGGTGCGGAGTGTTATCCGCACCTCAGATTGTTGACAAAGGGATAAAATGATCTTTATTTTAGCCCTTTGTCTTCTTTTCAGCGTGATAGAAAACCTTTGCAGTCTAGGAAGGACGAGTACCGGAGCGGAGCGAATGAAACATTCGTGAGCACCGGCACGCAGGACTGACAACGAATGCGAGGGTTTGTCTACACGCTGAGGTGCGGAGTGATATCCGCACCTTTTAAGCCGTCCTTATACGATATATTTCTCTGCTTCAAAGATTCGTTTCGCCACTTCGCGCTTTTTAGCGATGACATTGATCGGCGTAAATCTTGTCAGCTTGCGAAGGGCTGACAGGCTCATGCGGAGTGAATCTCCTTCCTCCATCGCAATCAAGGATTCTTTTGCATGGGCTTCAATCTTTAAGAAAGCCTCCTGCGTGAAAATTTGTGTGTAAGCAAGCTTTTGTTCATTCTTTTCTGCCCCTGTTGCAGCGATTGCCTTTTCTGTACGCAGAACCGCTGATTCAGCAGCAAAAATTTCATTGACGATATCGGCTATGTTCACAAGAATTTCTTGCTCTTTGTCTAAGGCTTTCCCGTATTTCATGGCTGCCATACCAGCCACCATTAAGGCGATCTTTTTCGCATGGGCGAGCAAATATTTTTCTTGATCGAGCGGCTGATCGCCTGGCTCTTCCGGCATCATCATCATCAGCTCTTCCTGTAAGGTTTGCGCTTTTTGAAGCAGCGGAAGCTCTCCTTTCATCGCTTTCTTCAAGAATGTACCTGGTACAAGCAAACGGTTGATTTCGTTTGTCCCTTCAAAGATACGGTTAATTCGTGAGTCGCGATAGGCTCTTTCGACCTCGTATTCTTGCATGAATCCATATCCGCCGTGAATCTGCACGCCTTCATCCACAATATAATCTAACGTTTCAGAGCCGAGCACTTTACAGAGAGAACATTCAATCGCATATTCCGCAATGGATTGGGCAATTTGTTTGCCGTCTTTTTGCTCTTCATCACTTAAGAGCCCCATCCGCTGTTCAAATAATCCA
Organism: Bacillus safensis FO-36b; assembly: GCF_000691165.1. Lineage (GTDB taxonomy): Bacteria > Bacillota > Bacilli > Bacillales > Bacillaceae > Bacillus > Bacillus safensis. Next base: position 23,236 of record NZ_ASJD01000002.1, read on the forward strand.
ACCGTGCGGTAAACTGCACTTTCCATCGCATAGAGCTTTGCTGACATATTGGCTGCTTTTTCACCAATTAAGCTGAATTGAGAAATTGGTGTTTTGAACTGCTTACGCTGGTTCGCATATTCTGCCGACAATTGAATGACGCGCTTTGATGCACCGATTGTGCCGACTGCCAGCTTATAGCGCCCAATATTCAAAATGTTAAAGGCAATCACATGACCTCTGCCGGCTTCACCGAGCAAATTCTCCTTCGGTACTTGGGCATCTTCAAGAATTAATGTTCTTGTCGATGATCCTTTAATGCCCATCTTTTTCTCCTCAGGTCCCGTTTTGACACCTGGAAAATCCTTTTCGACGATAAAAGCAGAGAAGTGTTCACCATCAATCTTCGCATACACAACAAAGACATCGGCAAATGCGGAGTTTGTGATCCACTGCTTTTCTCCATTCAGGACATAATGAGTACCTGCTTCATTCAGAACTGCGGTTGTTTTTGCTCCAAGAGCGTCAGAGCCTGATCCTGGCTCAGTGAGTGCGTACGCCGCAATGGTTTCACCAGAGGCGAGTCCAGGCAGGTACGTTTCCTTTTGCGCTTGATTTCCGAAGAGCACGATCGGCAGAGAACCAATACCGACATGAGCACCATAGGAAAGTGAGAAGCTTCCTGCTCTAGCGAATTTTTCAGTAATGATCGCTGAACTGATTTTATCTAATCCAAGCCCGCCGAATTCTTCAGGCACATCGGCTCCTAAAAGTCCAAGCTCACCAGCCTTTTTGAGAAGCCTGACCGAATGCTCGAACTCATGGTTTTCAATTTGATCAATATGCGGAACAACATCTTGTAAAATATAATCCTCTGTTGTTTTTCCAATCATTTGATGTTCATCAGAGAAATCCTCCGGTGTAAAAATATGCTCATAATTCGTCTCATCAATTAAAAAGCTTCCACCCTTTTTTACATCTTCCAATGCTTTCATCCTGATTTCCCCCTTTAGATCAATTCAAAAATGCCTGCTGCTCCCATGCCCCCGCCGATACACATTGTGACAATGCCAAATTGCTCGTTTCGCCGTTTCATTTCATGAATCAGTGACAGCGTTAGTTTCGTTCCTGTACAGCCGAGCGGATGTCCGAGCGCAATGGCCCCGCCATTGACATTCACCTTTTCCTCATCAATTCCTAAATGGCGAATGACTTGAATTGCCTGAGAAGCAAACGCTTCGTTTAATTCAAACAGGCCAATATCCTTCAGCTCAAGTCCAGCGATTTTCAGCGCACGCGGAATGGCTTCAACCGGACCGATTCCCATCACTTCAGGCGGTACACCGCCAACAGCAAATGCTCTGAATTTAGCGAGCGGCTGAAGAGAAAGTGAGGATGCTTTCTCGCGGTCCATCATCATCACACACGCAGCCCCGTCACTTGTCTGCGAAGAGTTCCCTGCGGTCACTGTGCCTTTTGTCGAAAAGGCTGGACGCAAAGTGGAAAGAATCTCCTCCGTTGTGCCTGCTCTCACACCTTCATCTTGTGAGAACGTGAATTGATGCTCTTCTAATTGATATTGCTCTCCTACCCGTCGTTCCGTTACATCAACGGGCACAATTTCATCTGAGAATTTCCCCTCTTGAAGTGCCCTTGCTGCCTTTTGATGACTCCTCACCGCAAAGGCGTCCTGATCTTGACGTGTGACCTGATACTTTTGCGCCACTTGCTCTGCCGTGTGACCCATGCTCATGTAGTATTCAGGCGCTTGCTCTGCCAAGAGAGCATTTGGACGAATGGAATGCCCCATCATCGGCACCTGCGACATCGATTCGACTCCTCCGGCTAAAATCGTGTCTGCCTGCCCGAGCATAATACGTTCACCCGCATAAGCGATAGATTGAAGACCAGACGAGCAGTAACGGTTTATGGTGATGGCAGGTACTGTATAAGGCAGTCCCGCTAATGCTCCAATATTTCGGGCCACATTTAACCCCTGCTCTGCTTCTGGCGTTGCACAGCCAATGATCAAATCATCTATCTGTCCGTCGTATTCACCGGCACGCTTTAACGTTTCTTTTACACATAATGCGCCCATATCATCAGGACGGACATGTTTTAACGATCCTTTTTTCGCCTTCCCTACTGGTGTTCTTGCGCCAGCGACAATGACTGCTTCTCTCATTTTGACTCCCCCTTAGTTACGTAAAGGTTTTCCTTTGACGAGCATGTGCTGCATACGTGCCTGTGATTTCACTTCTCCTACAAGACTTAAAAAGGCTTCTCTTTCAAGCTCTAATAAATATTGCTCCTCTACCTCTGTTCCAAATGGCAGTTTCCCGCCGGAAATGACATGAGCTAATTTTTTTACAATGGTCATGTCATGCTCTGAAATGTATCCAGACAGTCTCATATTTTCAGCAGCCAAAATCATCGCTGCATAGCCTGTTTCTCCCATGACCGGCACCTTTTGCTTGAGCGGCGCACGATAACCGGCTTCATCAAGAGAGAGCACCAGTTGTTTTGCATCATAGATCAGGTGATCCCCGTTCATACTGATCCGGTCGTTCACGCGGAGCATGTTCATATCCCGCGCTTCCTCAGCTGAAGTTGATACTTTTGCCATCGCAATTGTTTCAAATGTTTTCAGCGTGGCATCCTGTATAGCCGTCTGCGACGGCTTCATTGACCCTTGCAGGTGACGAAGATATAACTCTTTGTTTCCGCCGCCTCCTGGAATCAGTCCTACTCCCGCTTCCACAAGTCCCATGTACGTTTCGCTGGACGCCTGTATAGCTGCTGCCGGCAGACAAACTTCTGTTCCGCCTCCTAATGTCATCCCAAACGGTGCGGCTACGACTGGGCGCTCGCTATATTTGACCTTCATCATCGCCTGCTGGAAGCGCCTGATCACAAAGTCAATCTCAAAGAAATTATCGTCCTGTGCTTCCATTAAAATCAGGGCAAGGTTTGCGCCAACACAGAAGTTCTTCCCTTGGTTTCCGATGACAAGCCCTTTATAATTCTTTTCCGTCTCATCAACAGCGCGATTGATCATATCAATGACATCTAGTCCAATGGCATTGCTTTTAGAATGAAATTCGAGCAAGGCGACGTCATCACCAATATCGATCAGGCTCGCACCAGAATTTTTGAAGATAACGTCGTGTTTCTTTTTCAATCTAGCTAAAGAAATATGTTTGTCGTTCCCTTTTTCCTGTTCATAAGCCCCGTTATGATAAAAAGCTCGCTCTCCTTCAGCATTCTCTTGATAGAATGTCTCGTGTCCTTTTGACAGCATGTCTTGCACCCACGCTGGGATGCTGCGGCCTTCTGCTTCCATGCGCTCGGCGGCTTTTTTGACACCAATTGCATCCCACAGCTCAAATGGGCCGTGCTGCCAGCCGAATCCCCATTTCATTGCGTTATCGATGGAAAGAATATCATCCGCAATTTCACCTTTTAGATGAGCTGAATAAAGAAGCACGGGCGCTGTCATATTCCAAAGCAATTGCCCTGCACGGTCATCCTGATAAATAAGCGCTTTCAACTTTGCTTTTGCACCCTTTTGCTGTTTCGCCATCTCAATGCCTGGATCTTTTAGCTTTGTGCGTTCACCATATGTGAGCGTCACTGGGTCAAGCTCTAAAATGACCTTCCCATTTTTTTGATAAAAACCTTGGCCTGCCTTGCTGCCAATCCATCCTTTTTCGAGCATTCTTTCAATAAACTCAGGCAGCTGAAAAATCTCTTTTTCCTTTCCTTCCACCTGTTCATATACGTTTCGTGCCACATGAGAAAACGTGTCGAGCCCCACGACATCAAGTGTACGGAAGGTCGCACTTTTCGGTCTTCCAATGAGGGGTCCTGTGACAGAATCCACTTCTCCGATGGTGTATTTGTTCTCAAGCATTTCACGCACTGTGACAAGAAGTCCATAAGTGCCAATGCGGTTTGCAATAAAGTTCGGTGTGTCCTTTGCTTCAACCACCCCTTTGCCGAGTACATCCTCGCCAAATGTTTTCATAAATGACAGTACTTCTGGATCTGTTTCTTGAATAGGAATGATTTCTAAGAGCTTTAGATAACGAGCTGGGTTAAAAAAATGTGTGCCTAAAAAGTGGCGTTTAAAATCATCTGATCGGCCTTCTGCCATTTTTTCAACTGAAATACCGGATGTATTGCTTGATACGATGCTTCCTTCTTTGCGGTGTTCGTCGATGAGAGAGAATACGTGTTGTTTGATGCTGAGCTTTTCAGTGACGACTTCAATGATCCAGTCAGCATCGTGTAATAAGGAAAGGTGGTCTGTGAGATTTCCCGGTGTGATGTATGATAGGTTTTTTGCTGAAGTAAGAGGTGCTGGCTTTTGCTTTAATAATTTTTTCATCGCTTCTTGACTTAATCGATTCCGAACACTAGGGTGATCAAGCGTCCGCTTTTTCGCCGTTTCTTCCTTTGTCAGTTCATTTGGCACAATATCTAGCAGTGTAACTGGTATCCCAATATTGGCTAAATGTGCAGCAATGCCTGAGCCCATGACACCTGAACCAATGACAGCCGCCTTGCGAATATGTTTGCCCATAAATATCCCCCTAAACTTTTTGAATGAACAGTCATTCATTTTTTTGTCCAAAAAAAAGCAATGCCTCTTTCTTTATCTTAAAAGATTTTCCGAAACAGTTCAATAGCAGATTTCAAAAATTTACACATTCTCGTGTGCCTCCGTTTGCGGCGTATGAATTACAGATGAGAGGGAATTGTAAGAATGGAGGTGATGTCCACATGTCTCGTTTGAAAAAAAACCCATCGAAAGCAGGCGTAAGTGCTGCAAGTGTAAAAGGAAACGCAGGTCCATCACAGGAAGCAGACCTTGGCGGGAAAAAAACCAGTCAAAATCAGCAATATAAAAAGAATCAGTAAGGAAACAAAATCGTAAGGAGGAACACATGTTGAATAATCAGCAAATGAATATGCCCCCAGAAGTCATTTCAGTGAAGGATTCCTTGTACTTAGAGGATATGCTCAACTGGAACTTGATCGCCATGAAAAAGGCTCATTTTATGGCCGAGCATTGCCAGGATCAAACCTTGAAACAAGAATTGAATCAAGTTGGGCAAATGCATCATCAGCATTATACACAAATTCTTCAGCATTTAGGCAGCTCAGGGCAAGGCCAGTCTACTGGCTTTATGCAATAGGAGGAAAAAACATGGAACAGCAAAACCAACAAAAAATCGGGAATCCACAAACTCCGGTTCCCACAACAATCAACATGAACGATCGTGATTTTGTCACAGATCTCTTGTCGACTGAAAAATATATGACAAACGGATACAACACAGCGCTCAATGAATTCAGTCATGAATCTCTTTATCAGGATATTCAGCGAATTGCACTGGAAACACAGAAAACACAAAGACATTTATATGATGTCATGTTCCGATATGGCTGGTATTCTGTTGAAGCCGCTGATCAGCAAAAGCTCCAGCAGGCACACCAGAAATTCCAGCAAACACTGACAGATCAATCGCCGTACGGTTCATCACAAATGTCATAAGAAAAAAACTGCCAGTCTAGTGCTGGCAGTTTTTTAACGGTCTTTATTGGCGCGATGAGCTTCGTTCAACTGTTTGATCCGTTGAATCGTGTGTTTGATTTCTTCTTTTGCTTCTGGATACGTTTCATTGAAATGCTTTGCTAGCGGCGGCATGCTTTTTGCAATATGAGAGTAGATCACCCACTGTTTCACATCTTGTTTCAGCTCGTCTGTTGATTCACCGAGCAGCAGCTCTGTATATTTATCAAGCAAGCCTTTCAGCTTTTCATCTAATTCATTTCCCATTGATATTCCGCTCCTTTTTCAGAAAAAAGCCTGACTCTGTGAGATACAGATGTCAGGCTTTTGACATACGATTATCTTGCAGCAAGAAATGTTTCAGCTTGCGCTTGCTGCACAATACAGCGTCCTCTACCGTGCGGAATACATAATGGTGTTCCAAATAAAGGATCTGTTGTCACTTGGCAATTCATATCAAAGACATTTTTCACGAGATCACAATTAATCACTGTTTCTGGTCTGCCTTCTGCATAGATTGACTTGTCTTTAATCGCCACAAGATGATGAGCATATCTGCATGCAAGATTGAGGTCATGAAGAACCATCACAATTGTGCGCTGCTCTTTCTCATTTAAATCAAACAGAAGGTCCAAAATTTCGATTTGATGTGTCATGTCTAAATATGTCGTCGGCTCATCTAACAAAATAATATCGGTCTCTTGGGCCAGCGTCATCGCAATCCATGCACGCTGCCTCTGCCCACCTGATAATGAATCAACGGTCCGGTCAGCAAGGTCTTCCATCTTTGTTGACTTTAATGCGCGGTTCACTGCTTCTTCATCTTGCTTCGACCACTGCTTCAGCCAATTTTGATAAGGATATCTGCCTTGCTTCACTAACTGATGCACGGTTAATCCTTCTGGCGCTTCTGGTCCTTGTGGAAGAATGGCGAGTTGTTTCGCTACTTCTTTTGTAGGTAATTTTGCAATGGAATGACCTTCAAGCAGGACAGAACCACCCATTGGCTTCATGAGACGGGCCAAAGAGCGAAGTAGCGTGGATTTACCGCATCCATTACTGCCAATAAATACTGTGATTTCACCCTTAGGGATTGATACATTTAGTTCATCGATGATCATTGTTTCTCCGTAGCCTAAGCTTAAACCTTCAGTAGAAATGGCACTCATTCCGCTCAAACGCTCCTTTTCTCATCCAAATTTTTATATGAAATATCGTCTATGTACAGACGTAAAAGATCACTTATCTCAATTTAGTGTATCAGATTTAAGTGATCTTGAAAATCATTTTCAATTAAAAAATGAGAAACTCTCGTTTATTTCTTCCTTTGGAATGTACGTTTGGTCCCATCTTCTAGCTTCAGATCGATCTGTATCCGCTGATAATCATCATCTAAATTAAAAGCAGCTAATAGTTCCTTTACATACACTTCATTGATCTTTTCACTAGGAATCGACATATCATTCAGCTTCATCTTCATTTCGCGCAAGGCTTCTTCTCCTTCATAGCGGACACCATTCATATGATCACGAATGATCGCCTCCTCTTTGCCTCTTGCCTGACGATAAGTCGCTTCGTATAATTCGTTTTTCTGTCCATATTGTACATGCAGATGCACATGCTGAAATGGCAGTTCCTTCATTTGAACAGCTGACAGACTTTCTGCTTCTGCTTCATGTGTTTGTTGTAACGGTTCAACTGATTGACAGCCGGACAGCATAAAGAGCAGCACTCCTATTCGTCCCGCCTTCTTCCAACACATCATGTGTTTCCTCCTATTTCACAGCATCGCTTTTTATTCTTCTCCAAGCTCCTTTTCGTTATTCAATAAAACATCGCACTATGATAAATTGAAACAAAAAGGAGAATGGGATGATGAAAAGAACAGCCATTGTAACTGGTGCCAATAGCGGCTTTGGCAAGCTCATCACGATGCGTCTCGCCAAGCGGGGCTATACAGTGATTGCCGGCGTCAGACAGGAAACCAATGCCAAAAAGCTCGCTGAAGAAATTGATCAAGACTCTTTATCTGGCATGATACATATTGAAGCGTTAGATGTGACCGATACGCAGTCGATTCAAGCATTTCAGAAGAAGCTTCATGCCTATGCACCCATTACCCTGCTTGTGAACAATGCGGGAACAGCCTTTGCTGGTTTTGCGGAGGAGGTTCCTGTCGACACGTACCGCCAGCAATTTGAAGTGAATGTCTTCGGTGTGATGGAAATGACCCAAGCAGTGCTGCCGTTTATGACGAGTGGTGCAAAGATTTTCAATATGAGCAGCATCAGCGGGTTAATGGGGATGCCTGCACTTTCTCCATATGTATCGTCTAAGTTTGCGTTGGAAGGCTATACAGAAAGCTTGCGGATTGAACTGGCTTCGTTCGGTATACAGGCGGCCTTGATCGAGCCGGGCTCTTTCCAGACGAATATTTGGAACACCTCCATGAACGAGCAAATGATTCAGCCAGCAGAAGGATCGAAATACACAAAGCTCTATCTAAAGATGATGGCCCATATTGATGCCCAGAAATCCAACTATGGAGACCCTGGTGAAGTGGCGGAGCTTGTTGTACGATTAGCAGAAAAGAAGCGGCTGAAACGGCTGAGATATCTTGTTGGAAAAGGCGTACGGCTTTCATTCACAGCAAAGCAGCTTCTGCCTTGGAACATGTGGGAACACATCATTCTACGGACACTCTCTTCAAAAAAATAAGCACAAAAAAACAGGCGGACATGTTGACATCCACCTGTTTTTTTATTTATTCACTATCTGATTGTCCAAGGGTAATATCTAGATTTTTGTTCTTTCCTTCACGGATGACAGTCATTGTGGTTTTATCGCCGACTTTTGTTTCTTTGTAAAGAATTTCTTTCAGCTGAGAGCTGTTCACTACGTCTTTCCCTTTGAACTTGATGATGACATCTCCAGATTTCAAGCCTGCTTTTTGTGCAGGTGAACCTTTTGAAACATCCTTTACGTAAATGCCTTTGCCGATTTGTTTATCAAATAAGCCGAGCGTATTTTCCTGATATGTCTCAGGCACTTGCTCAAGGTCAATCATTTGTACGCCAAGGTATGGACGTTCAACTTTTCCATTTTTCAACAGCTCATCTACAATCGGTTTGACATCGTTACTTGGGATCGCAAATCCGAGTGATTCCACACCGCTTTCGCTGATTTTCAAGCTGTTGATGCCAATGACTTGACCGTCAGTATTGATCAGTGGCCCCCCGCTGTTTCCTGGGTTAATCGCTGCATCTGTTTGCAGCACATTCATCTCCACCGTACCAGATGACGTATTTGCTTCTACAGTACGATCAAGACCACTAATAATTCCTTCTGTCACAGTACCTGAGAACTGTGCACCGAGCGGATTCCCAATGGCAATGACTTTATCTCCAGCACGAAGCTTAGAAGAATCACCAAAGCTCGCCACTTTATCAATACCGTCTGCGTTCATTTCAACAACGGCTAAATCTGTCATGACATCACTGCCGACAAGCTTTGCGTCTTTCGTTTTTCCATCATAAAGGGTGACCTTGATTTTATTGGCACCTTCGACAACATGGTTATTTGTAATAATGTACGCTTTTTTGCCATCTTTTTTGAAGATGACACCAGAGCCTGTTCCAGCTTCAGCTTCTGTTTGATCACCGCTCAGGCCAAACGAATTTTGTGTAGATTGATAGTTTGAGACCCCAACAATGGTTGGCTCTAAATCTTCTACCATATCAGCCACATTTGTGGCATTGGTGATTTGTTTTGTCGAGAAATTATCTGAGGCTGCCGGCTCGCTTGATGCTGTCTGCGTTTGCGTGTTGGCAGCTGTATCCTGTGACTGCGGCAAAAGCGGTGTAATGCCAAGTACAAGACCCCCGCCAATAATTCCTCCAAGAATCGGGCTCAGCCATGCCGCCTTCCGCTTTTTCTCTTTTTTCGACGCACGGTCATCCACCATTTGAGGAGAATGATTTGTCACACTCTCCTGAGTGGCAGATGCTTCGTTTTCATGCTGATGAAAAACAAGTTCCTTCTCTTTTTCTGGTGCGTCTATTTGTTTCTCATTCTCTGGATAGGTATCTTTTTGCTGATTCATTTCATTGTCTTGATTCGCGTTTTCATGATGATTCATCTTATTCTCTTCATCTTCTCTTCGGAAATCCATCGCTTGCACTCCTTTACATCATGTTTCATTCATATGTCTAGATAGGACTCAGGTCCTCTTAATGGAAAGATCATTGAAAAATACTTTATGGCAATATGTCAAATTATATAATACTTATTCATAGAAAAAAAGCAAGGTGCGCACATTGATGAAAAGCACCTATTCACCCGCCTTTTGTCTATGCCCTTTTTTCCCTTGACCTTATCATAATCAAACATTATGGGATAATGATGAGAAGAATATGTGAAATTGTGAAAAAAGCGTGTGATTGTTGACATGCCGCCTTCGTATCCCGTTATAATGACGTTGAGAGGATGTGGAAGACTTTGTCGTACACCATTTATTTAGTTGAAGATGAACAAAATTTAAATGAACTGTTAACCAAATATTTAGAGAGTGAAGGTTGGAATGTCTCCTCTTTTTTAACCGGAGAAGCGGCACGCGAGGCAATGAACAAGCCGCCGCATCTATGGATTTTAGATATCATGCTGCCTGATACAGACGGCTATACCCTCATAAAAGAAATTAAAGCCGCATCACCTGACGTACCGGTCATTTTCATTTCAGCCCGGGATGCAGATATCGACCGTGTCCTCGGTTTAGAGCTGGGAAGCAGTGATTATATTGCGAAGCCGTTTCTTCCGCGTGAGCTGATCATTCGGGTTCAAAAGCTGCTGGAGCTTGTGTATAAAAACAGCGATACACCGCAGCAAAGCGTCACTTCAGTTTCTTCTTATGTCATTCATGAGGATGTAAGAGAGGTCTATGAAGAGGGACAGCTCATTAACTTAACTTCTAAGGAATTTGACTTGCTGCTTTTATTTACACATCACCAGGGACATGCTTTTTCTCGTGAAGATATCCTCGTCAAGATTTGGGGACACGATTACTTCGGGACAGATCGTGTGGTGGATGACCTTGTCAGACGGCTGCGCAAAAAAATGCCCGACTTAAAGGTCGAGACCATCTATGGATTTGGCTATAGGATGCTTAAAGGATGAAGAACAAACCGCTCGCTTTTCAAATTTGGGTCGTGATCTCTGGCATTTTGCTCACCATTTCCATTGTCCTGATTATTCTATTTTCCAATACATTACGTGACTTCTTCACAAATGAAATTTATAAAAATATTGAAAATGAACAGCAAGTGCTGACAGAATATCCATTGAACCGAGACGGCTCGCCAAAATCGACACCGGAAAACCGCTCCGTGCAGCACATTTTGATCCCATCAGATGAATTAGATCAAATGGCGCAGTTTTTTCCGCATGCTTTTATTGAGAAAATCCAATCGTTTGTGAAAAAACAAAAAAGCGCAACGAAACGGTATTCTGAAGAGGTGAACGGCCAGCATATCTTCTTTGTCATCAAAAAGGTATCATCAGGCAATACACAATATATTCTTCTGTCCTATGCACCAGATTCTTATCGAGATGACCTGTCCTTTACCCTGTTTAAACAGCTGATCTTTATCTTAGGCACCGTTATTTTACTAAGCTGGATTCCATCGATTTGGCTTGCTCGCTATTTATCCCGACCAATCGTTGCGTTTGAAAAGCACGTCAAACGGATTGCACAAGAGGACTGGGACGATCCTGTCATCGTTGACCGGCAAGATGAAATTGGCAAACTTGGTCATACCATTGAAGAAATGAGACAAAAACTCATTCAAAAAGATGAAACAGAACGGACACTTTTGCAGAATATTTCACATGACTTAAAGACACCTGTCATGGTCATCCGCGGCTACACTCAGTCCATTAAAGATGGTATTTTTCCTAAGGGAGATCTTGAACAAACGGTGGAAGTCATTGAAGGTGAAGCGGAAAAGCTTGAGAAGAAAATCAAGGATCTGCTGTACTTAACAAAGCTTGATTATTTATCAAAACAACATCCCGCACATTCTTCCTTCCTACTCAGTAATACGATGCTGGAAGTGGTCGACCGAATACGCTGGTCGAAAAATGAATTGCAGTGGAACGTGGACTTAGATGATGAGGCTGCTCTTGAAGGCGATCCAGAACAATGGAGTAAATTATTTGAGAATGTACTAGAAAATCAACTTCGGTACGCAAAAAGTAAGATTGATATTCAGATGAAACAGGAAGAGGATCAAATCCGCATTGTCATTCGTAATGACGGTCCTCCAATTGAAGAACATATGCTGTCCAACCTATACGAGCCTTTTAGTAAGGGAAAAAAGGGCGAATTCGGTATTGGATTAAGCATTGTCAAAAGAATTCTTTCAATGCATCAAGCGTCCATATCAATTGAAAATGATGATCTAGGTGTACGTTATACAATTATGGTTCCAAAGAAGAGACTGTAGGTTTTTGACCGCAGTCTTTTTTAGATGAATGAATACCCATTGAAATCACGGTATGTGGCTTTGATCTTTTTGCCAGCTTGATACATCCATTTCTTTTCAATGGTTGTCTCTTTCGGCATTTTGACTTTTTCTACTTGAATCCCTTTTGTTCGCAGGCGTCTAATCATATCATCGATTTCTCTCATGGAACATCATCCTTTCACATATTTTGACCAGTTGGTCACCTTACTTTATAATATAAAGAATTACACTGTAAAAAACAAGTTACAATCTGATTAATTTTTGAAAACTTTCGTCGTTTATGACCGATAAGTCACATCTCTTTGCGCACGTTTCCTAAGACATTTGTCTCTCGGTAAGAAAGGATGACATTCATTTTGAAAAAGAAAGAAAAAATGATCATTGAGGCTGGCATGAAATTATTTGCCAGCAAAGGCTATAACACAACGTCTGTTCAGGAAATTGCAGATGAATGCCACATGTCAAAGGGCGCTTTTTATCTTTATTTTAAATCAAAGGAAGCACTGCTCATTTCGATCCTTCATTACTATTACGATAAGGTATTTACCCGGATTCATGAGGTTCAAACAGAGGGCGGCACACCAAAAGAAGCCTACCGCAAACAGCTCACTGTCTATTACGATAATATTTTGCAGCAAAAGGATTTTATTAAAATGCAGCTGAGCGACAGGGCGCTTCCATTGAATGAAGAAACGCAGCAGCTCGCAAAACAAATTAGGCTTGCAACCATCCAGCTTCACATCGATAACATTAAACAAGTGTATGGAGACGCTGCTATTCCATATATGGCTGATTTATGTTTGACGATTGAGGGCATGAGCCACGTTTATTTCGAGCTTGCCATTTTATATGATTTTCAGCTGGAAGCAGAAGAGCTTGCCAAAACCATGATTCATCGTATCGATGATTTGATGGGCGGTATGATGAAGCGAAATGATCTTCCTCTCATTTCTGTAGATCAAGCGAGCGATTGGTTTGGTCCAATTTATGAACGGTCATTCGATCCGCTCACAGAATCTCTTTTAAAGGAATTAAGAGAGATTGCTGAAGCACACTATGAAGTGAAAGACGAGCCTGAGTTATTTGAAGCGCTTGGCATCCTGGAAAATGAATTAAACAAACAAAAACCAAGACAAGTCATCGTGAAAGGCATGCTGTACCAATTGAAATTATATGCGCCGCTTCAAACCAATTCTGATTCACTTTTGCGTATTTTGAAAGAGGATCATTTGTAAAACCCAGGGGATGCCCTGGGTTTATTGTTGTGATAAAAAATCAAAATCCTTATGTGTCAGTTCAGGAAGTTTGCTGGCTTGAACTCTATTTAGTAAGTCATCTACATATCTTTGAACAGCAAGCATGTCACAAGGAAAATCAAATTCAAATTCTTCCTCTATCGACAGTGTGTCCATACAATACGAACAGGTTGGTTTAAAGCCTAGCTTATCGTTATTGAAACTTAGAACATCTTCATACGACTCTTCTGACAGCTCAAAATGAGAGATCAAAAATATATCAATATGATTCACACCCTCGGGCCGTCTTTGATCAATATATAACAAAAAAGCTGACTCCTCCGTATCTGGGGACATTACTTGAAAGAATTCAACATCACGTGTCCGCAGCCATCTAATAAATCTTGTCTTTATTGTTCTCACAACTATTCACCTCAAATATCTTCCCACATAAAAACCAGGGGCAGCTGCCCCTGGTTTCTTATTTTGCTTTCGGTGTCACCATTTCCTCTGGTTTCACAAATTGCTCGAACTGCTCTTCAGTTAACAGCTCTAATTGAAGTGCTGCTTCTTTTAGTGTTAATCCTTCTTTGTGCGCAAGCTTCGCAATTTTCGCTGCATTTTCATATCCGATGTGCGGGTTTAGTGCCGTCACAAGCATCAATGAATTGTTCAAGTTTTTCTCAATCGTTTCAAGGTTTGGTTCGATTCCAACTGCACACTTGTCATGGAATGAGTTCATGCCATCAGCAAGTAGTTCAACTGATTGCAGGAAGTTATAAATGATGACTGGCTTAAATACGTTCAGCTCAAAGTTTCCTTGGCTTGCCGCAAAACCGATTGTGGCATCATTCCCCATGATTTGCGCTGCAATCATAGTTAATGCTTCACTTTGGGTTGGGTTAACTTTTCCTGGCATAATGGAGCTTCCCGGCTCATTTTCAGGAATGATCAATTCGCCAATTCCGCAGCGAGGACCACTTGCAAGCCATCTTACATCATTGGCAATTTTCATTAAATCAGCTGCAAGTGCTTTTAAGGCACCATGTGCATACGTAATTTCATCATGGCTTGTCAGCGCATGGAATTTGTTTGGTGAAGAATTGAAAGTTTGACCTGTCAGCTGGCTGATTTCCTCAGCAACATATTGACCGAACTCAGGATGTGCGTTAATTCCTGTACCAACAGCAGTTCCGCCAATGGCTAATTCTCTCATTTTTTCAGTTGATTCTAGAATCATTTCTTTTGAACGATCCAGCATGTATACCCAGCCGCTAATCTCTTGGCCAACTGTCAGCGGTGTTGCATCCTGCAAGTGCGTACGGCCGATTTTCACAATCTCTTGATACGCTTTTGCTTTCTCATCAAGAGTTGTTCTTAACTGGTCAATTGCAGGCAGCAATTTTTTGTACACAGCTAAAACAGCTGCCACGTGCATAGCCGTTGGGAATGTATCATTTGAGCTTTGGCTGCGGTTAACGTCATCATTCGGGTGAATGCTGAACTCGCTATTTTTATCTTTCAAGTAAGCAGTTGCTCTGTTTGCAACGACTTCGTTCATGTTCATGTTACTTTGTGTTCCACTGCCTGTCTGCCAAACAACAAGCGGGAAATGCTCGTCATACTTTCCGCTGATGATATCATCACATACAGCAGCAATTGCTTCTGCTTTTTCGCTTTCAAGGTTGCCAAGTCGTTCGTTCGCAATCGCTGTGCTACGTTTCAAAATTGCAAACGCATTCACAACTTCCTTTGGCATTTTCTCAGAACCGATTTTGAAATTTTCTTTGCTTCGTTGTGTTTGTGCACCCCAGAACTTGTCCTTTGGCACTTTGATTTCGCCCATTGTATCTTTTTCGATTCTAAATTCCGTCATTATGTATCCCTCCATAGCTTCTCATCACTCAACTCTATTCTATACAAAAAACGAAAATCCTTTAAGCGTTTTCAATTAAAATTTTATCTTTATTTTAATTTTAGTTCAATATAAACGCGAACATCCTTCGAATATTTGTATTTTGGGTTCGTTTTTCCGTAATCCTTTGATGTATAGGTCACCTCATAATGCTTGTCAAACGACTGTAGAATACGGTCGATCTCCTCTTTTGTTCCTGCTAAACGAATCTGTGCCATCTTGTTTCCTCCAAAACCCTCATTCTTTCTTTTACCACAAAATAATGTAACACAGAATATTGTTTTTTCAAGCAGGTAATGCTAAGAAAAAGATTTGAGGCGGGTGATCCAAATGAATCAAACTCCATTAAAAGAGCACTTATACGATAATCTCTCCGTCATCCTTCCGCAATTAAAAGAAATGGACGATTTGGTCCATGAGAAAAAAACACTGCCTCACGGACAGGTGGTTTACTATTTATACATAAAAGAAATGAACGAAACGATGGAGATTCAAACCTTTTTAAAGCTGCTTCTCCAAGATCATACGTCTCTCACAAAAGAGAAGCTGGAATCCAATTTATCGATGATGACCACCCGTTCTGTGAAGACCACCGAGGAATTGGTCGATGCGATTTTTGAAGGGCATTGTGTGGTACTGATTAACGGATTTCAGCATGCGTATATTTTAGAAACGCATGGAACGAAGAAACGCAGTATAGGTGATGCTACCTCTGAAACAATTGTGAGAGGCCCGAAAATTGGCTTTATTGAAGATTTAGATACGAACTTAGCTCTTGTGAGGCAGCGCTTGAAAAACCCCAATCTTAAAACCGTCGACATGAAAATTGGTCAAAAAAAGTACACCCAAGTGACCATCATGTACATTGACGGTATGGCTCAATCGTCTGTTTTAAAAGAAGTGAAAAAAAGGCTCAAACAGGTCACGATTGATGATATACAAGATTCTGGTGTTCTTGAGGAACTGATTGAGGACAATGTGTACTCGCCTTTCCCGCAAATCCAAAACACAGAACGGCCGGATAAAGTGGCATCTGCTTTAAATAATGGACGTGTCGCCATTTTTGTTGATCATTCACCTTTTGTGTTAATTGTACCTGCTTCTCTCGCGACGATTATGCAATCACCTGATGATTATTATGAAAGGTGGATCGCCGCCTCTCTCATTCGTATGCTGCGGTTTACCTCTATCTTTCTGACATTATTTTTATCAGCCATTTATATTGCGCTTGTGTCCTTCCATCAAGGACTTTTACCAACAACACTGGCTATTTCGATCTCAAGTACAAGAGAAAATGTCCCCTTTCCGCCTATTGTGGAGGCACTCATCATGGAGATAACGATTGAGCTGCTGCGGGAAGCTGGTTTAAGGCTGCCAAATCCGCTCGGTCAAACGATTGGACTTGTAGGCGGAGTCGTCATTGGGCAGGCGGCCGTTCAGGCTCATATTGTGAGCTCGATTATGGTGATTATCGTCAGTGTGATTGCCCTTGCTTCCTTTACTGTGCCTCAATACGGGATGGGCATGTCGTTCCGCGTGCTCCGCTTTGTGTCCATGTTTACGGCAGCTACCTTGGGTTTATATGGGATTGTGCTGTTCATGCTCGTTCTCCTTACCCATTTAACACGGCAAAAAAGTTTTGGTACGCCTTATTTTTCGCCAGACTTTGTGTTCAGCTATAAAAATGAAGACAATTCCATCATTCGATTGCCTTTGAAAAATCAAAAGAAAGGAGAACGATATGGTCAATCATAAAGAGTCGATCACCAGCTATCAGGCAAGTGCCATTATTGCCAATACAACATTAGGTGCAAGTATGATGATTCTGCCCAGAGCAATGGCACAGGCTGCAACTACACCTGATGGCTGGATTGCACTCTTACTCATGAGCGTCATTTACATTGTATTTATTTTTGTGAATGTCCTTATGATGAAAAAAGTCCCCTTCTCCTCTTACTATGATTATACAAATGAGGGGCTTGGAAAGTGGATTGGTGCTCTTGCTAACCTGCTCATTATTGTTTATTTTCTTGGCGTTGCCAGCTATGAAGTACGGGCTATGTCAGAAATGGTGAAGTTCTTTCTGCTTCAAAACACACCTGTAGCGGTGACAATGATCAGCTTTATTTTGGTTGGTCTTTATCTCGTAGTCGGCGGGATTGGTGATTTTGCCAGACTGTGCCCTTTTTTCCTCATTGTGACCTTGATTATCTTATTTGTTGCATATGGACTCAGTGTTCAAGAATTTAAGTTAGATAACCTCCGGCCTGTTTTAGGAGAGGGATTCTCCCCTGTCTTCAAATCCCTTAACGCATCAGCCATTTCGTTTGTCGGCATTGAAATGATGCTGTTTATGCCTGTCTATATGAACACGCAAAAACACACCTTTGCTTATGGCGCAATCGGCTTTTTGATTCCTGCGATCATTTATATATTCACCTATATTCTTGTCGTTGGTGCGTTCACTGTGAAAGAAACTGCGACGTTGACTTGGCCGACGATTGCTTTATTTCAATCGTTCGATATACAGGGGATTTTTATTGAGCGAATTGAATCTTTTTTGCTTATCGTTTGGCTTGTTCAGCTTTATACGAGCTTTGTAGGATATACGTTTTTTGCTGCAATGGGGGTATCCAAACTAACAAAATTACCCAAAAAAGTCGTACTCACGTTGATGGGAATTGTCATCTACTTTGCCGCCGTTTTCCCAAAGGATGTTGATACAGTGCGTGATTATCTAACCTATGTGAACCATTTATTTTTCCTTTTATTCGGCATCCTCCCGTTTCTCTTATTTATCATCGTGTTTTTTAAAAGGAGGCGGAAAGCAGCATGAAAAAAAAGGCGGCCTTTGCATACCTGGCCCTTGTTCTATTAAGTGGATGCTGGGATAGTACCAATATTGAGGAGCTCAACATGGCGATTGGTTTTGGCTTAGATAAAGGAGATGACGGTCATAAGCTTAAAATATCTATGCAAGTCCTTGTTCCTCAAAAAATTGAGCAAGAATCCAGCGTAAAAGACCCAACAAAGATTATTGAAACTAGTGGTGATTCCGTACATCAAATATTCCGAACAACAACGCTCAAGAGTCACCGGATTTTCGCCCAGCAGCTGAGGGTGTATTTATTTTCTGAGGAGCTCATCAATGAGAATAATTTCGACCTCGTCATTAATCAATTTATTCGCGACAATGAAACACGGAGAGGAAGCCTTGTCTTTATGACTTCTGAGAAGCCTGGGGACTTGCTGAAAATCAATGACGATGGACAGCCAGCTTCTTCTACATTATATGATATTTCTAGGAATACTAAATCGACTATACGTATGCTCAAGCCCGCTTCATTAGGAGATATTTCTTCTGCTATGCAAAACAACGTATCTTTTGCTGTTCCGAAAGTCGGTGTGGATCAAGGGAAATTAATGCTGGACGGAGCCTCTATTATAAAGAACAGACGATTTCTCACCAACATCTCTCCGTTAGCCGTGCAGTCGTATAACCTGTTGACTGGAGACGGAGAAGGCGGAGTCATTGAATTTGAATATGATCACAGCATCTATTCTTTTGAGATTTTTAAACTGAAACACAACATTGAAACAAATAAAACAGCCAGCGGAAAATATCAATTTAATGTGTCAGTGGCGCTTGAAGGAAGATTATCTGAGGATTGGAATGAGCGGGAAAATGCATTTAATGAAAAGTATCTCCAAGAGATTGAAGGTGTTGTGGAGCGTCGATTAGAGAAAAACGTAAAAGATTTCATTGGGGAATTACAGCATGAGATCAAAGCAGATATTTGCGGGTTTTATCAAAAAGCGGGTATTGCGTATCCGAAGGACTTTCGAAAAGAAGCGAAGCATTGGGATGAAATATTTAGTGAATCGGACATTCGTTACAAAGCAAATGTGAAAATCCGTGACTTCGGGACTAAGGGCGCAACACAATCTTTATAGAGTATGTTAAAATGGTAAGAAAAAAAGGGTGTCAATCATGAAACGAGCTTTACTTTCGGCCGGCATTCTATTTTTGATTCTAGGGATACTTCTGTTAATCGTTGTATTCACGCAATCAAAAGAAGATTTCTTCATTGAAGCCGACAGCTTTTCAAGCACATTTTTGATCGTGGTTTATTATGGACAAACCCCTGCGCTCCTTCTGTTGGGAGGCGGATTATTCGTCGGACTTTCACAGATCATTGATTTGCAGGAAAAAAAAGCGGCAGCAGCAAAGGAGAGCGTAAAGCTTTTATCCGAAATGAAGAAAACCCTGGAAGAAAAACCGGCCAAGGAGCAGGAGGCTTTTCCAGTTCCTGAGCTCCATCAACTATCCGAACGTCCGATCACAGGACAGAAGGACTAATTTTACGCATGTTCTAGCAGCTTTCACTTGAAAGCTGTTTTTTTATTGAATCAGCTTATGACGGTGCGCATACACAGCCGCCTGCGTTCGATCTTCCACATCAAGTTTGGAAAGAATGTTGGTAATATGGGTCTTCACCGTTTTAATTGTAATAAATAATTCCTCGGCAATGACCTTATTCGATTTCCCATCCGCAATCAGCTTCAAGATCTCCATTTCTCTTGCCGTTAATGAATCGTGAAGGATGGACCCATTTGATGAATGACGGATTTTATTCATGCCCTTCCCAGCCACTTTTGATTCAAGTCTTGGTTCGCCGATACTTGCAGATCTGATGGCATCAGCAATTTCTCCTGCCTTGGATGTTTTTAATAAATAGCTTAAAGCACCCGCCTCAATCACTGGATAGACTTTATCATCGTCAATAAAGCTCGTCAGAACGATAATCTTGGCATCTTCAATTTCCTGACAAATTCTTTTCGTTGCTTCGATGCCATCCATCCCCTCCATGACAAGATCCATTAAAATCACATCTGGCTTTAATTCAACGGCTAGCTCTACACCTTTTTGTCCATCTGACGCTTCACCAATGACTTCAATATCAGCCTGCGCCTCTAAAAAGGCCGCAAGACCCATTCTCACCATTTCGTGATCGTCGATTAAAAGCACTCGAATCATCGAACGTTCTCTCCTTTTCCTTCATCAAAAATGGGAACCTTCACATCAATTTGTGTGCCTTTTCCCTCAAATGACATAATCTCTGCGACACCGCCTACTTCACTTGTTCTCTCTCGAATCGATTCAAGTCCGTAGGAGGCTGTCTTCACATGGTCTGTTTGAAAGCCGATACCATTATCAATAATCTTTAGCTGCACTTGCCGGTTTCTTATGAGCAGGCGCACAGTTACCTTTGTCGCCTTTGCATGCCTAAATACATTAGACAGGGCTTCTTGCACAATTCGGAAGAGGTGGTCCTCTACTCCTTTAGATAACGGAACATCATCTTCGATTTCCCAATCAATATCAATCGGCTGCTTTGCTTGAAATTCATTTAGCAGCTCAATTAAGCCTTTTTTCAGGTCTTTTCCTTCTAGCGTGATCGGTCTTAGGTGAAGCAGAAGAGCACGCATCTCATTTTGTGCATCGCCAGCCATTCGTTCGACAAGCTGCATTTGCTTTAATATCTTTTCGTCCTTTTCCTTCATGCCTTCAAGAATAGCTGAAGTCATCATCGAAATCGCAAATAACTGCTGACTGACCGCATCATGGAGCTCTCGTGCAAGCCGCTGCCGCTCTTCTGAGACGACCGATTTCTTCATTTGAACCTGCCATTCAGCCCGTTCATTTGAAAGCTTTTGCAAAGAGGCTACTTGCCCTTCCACCCGCTTCGCCATTTCATTTAATTGATCGGCGGCTAAGCCAATTTCATCGTCGCCAAGAGACGGCAGTCTGTATGCAAAGTTTCCATTTTCAAATTTCAAAATCGACTCTACAAGCTGATCGAGTCGCTTCTTATGCTGATAGCCAAATACACTCCCGGCAGAAATCCCAATCGCAAGACTAACGATGAGTAAAATACAAAAAAACGGTATGCCAAACCAGCGGGTAGAAAGCAGAATCATCGGATCAAGCTGATAATAAAAAAACATCGGCAGTGTCGTCATCGTCACAACACCGAGCGAGATACCGACGCCAAGACGAACAGATTGCCACTGGAGGCCTAAATGGAATTTCCTCATAAGTATCTCACATCCACATCTCCGATCAATAGAGAGATGGAGATTTTCACTTTTCGTTTGCTCTCATCGTAATCGTTGGTCATCACGTACACTTTACTGCCGAACCCGCTTCTTTTTTCATCTATGATTTTCATATCACCAATCGCGGCGGAAGCACTCACACATACTTCAATATCCTGCGGTACGTAAATATCCACATCTCCGATCAGCCCGCTAATCACGATCGTACTCTCTTCTTCTGCGATGATCGCCTTTGATAAATCGATTTTAACATCGCCAATAAAACCTGAAATCGTCAAATCACTTAATTGAAACGGCTTTTTCATCAGCCTGACTTCACCGATAAAAAAGTCATGCTCTTTGCGCGGCTTTGTCTGGCTTTTTGTTTTTTTCTGATCGTCCTTTTTTTCAAGATTGACTTTCAATGAAGGCTTCCCGTCGTCTGATGTTTCTTTTTTATCGACATCAAAAACAGGTTTATTTTTCAATAAGCGATAGCCGGCATAAATCAAAAAGGCCGCAAATAAGTAACCTGTTAAACTAAATGTAATATTGAGCAGAAATTTTAAGAAGAGAAAGCCGGCAAAAATATAGGAAACTGAACCGAGCCAACGTTTGGATCGTGAGTGCAGCCAATAACCTGCCAGCGCAAAAAACACAGGCCAAAACAAATCTGCTCCGATCCCAATAATTTTGAGAAATAAATTAATACCAAATATCACGACAATGATGCCTAAAATTTGATTCCTTGTAAAACGCAGTTGACTCGCCTCCTTCCTTTCTTTCAATCATTACCGCAGCTTGAGGTTACCACTTGTCATTTCAATATCGACTAAATGTGTCCCTTTCCCCCGCGTACCTGTAAAGCCTCGACCTTCACTATCCACTTGATCAAAGTCATACGAGTGATCGACGCTTCCACTTGTTTTTTTCACCTGAACGTTGAAATCTCCGTCATCTGGCAAATTAAATTTCGCGCTCCCTGATGTCATATGAAAGGAGACAGGTGACTCAATTGTATCAAAACTTGCTGTCAACCGGCCGCTTGTCATGCCCAATTGCAGCTCGCCTTTGACATCATTAATATCGGCACGCCCTGAAGTTGCCCCAATATCACTATCCTTCGCATCAATGTGCGACACTGCCAGCCTGCCAGAGGTTGCTTTGATTTCCACATTTTTGGCTGAGAAATTCTCAGCTGTGAGGTTTCCGCTCGTTGATTTGAGTATCACATCTTGAAGGGACAGCTTTCCTTCTCCGTTCATCTCGCTGACTCCGCTTCCACCCGTAATCTTCACATTTTTATGATAATCTGTTGGAATTTTAACTAAAAGCTCTCCTTTTTCAAATTGAGTGAAAAACAAGAAGCTTTTATTTTCAGCGCGAATTTTAAAGGTACCGCCTGTTTGCTCCGCATACATTTTCCCTTTTCCATTGAGAGCAGTCACGGAAATATCGGAACGATTTTCAGGTTTTACCTTCACGCGAAACCCAGAAAGAGAAATATCTAATTGATCAATCTCCTCTTTTTTCGCTGAAGCTTTTGTCACTGGTTTTTCACGGGAAAAACTTAAATGAAAGAGATCTTCATTTTTGAAAAGCATGCCAATCATTAAAAAGATACCTACAAGTATACAAATTAGACCGATTAATCGCTTCATTCATACCATCCCTTTATCTTCTGACCTTTTCATTATAAGGAAAAGCGAAACAGAAAGAAATCAAATATCGGAAGAAAAAGCCTGCTTTTCTTCCGATGTGATCTCTATACGTTTGCTTGCTGTTGTTCAGGCTTTTTCTCGAGCTTCAGCTTCTGCCATTCTTTTTCAACCTCGTCGGCATAATCTAAATGAGCATATGCACCTTGATCCGCAAATTGTGCATAGCTGCCTGCTTTTGTTTCCATTTCTTCAATACGGTTCTCCATTCGGAGAAACTCTTTATATGCACTTTCACTGTCTACTTTATTGATGGAATCATTCATATGCTGCTTTGCCTGTGCGGCATTGGCTCTTGCAATCAGTGCCTGCTTCTTGTCTTTTATATCACGCAGCTTCGTTTCTAAGTGCTGCAATTGCTCTTTCAGCTCTTTCAATTGTTTCACAGATTGCTGGTAGGCTTCCTGATATTCGTTGTGCTTTTCTTCAAAATACTTCATTTCTGTGAGCGCTTTTCGTGCAAGCTCCTCTTCTCCCGCATGATATGCCAGCTCGGCCTGCTTCTTTCGCTTTTCAGCAAATGCTTCCGTCTCTTCTGCTTTGCGCAGGAAGCCTTGCTGAATCGTTTGCTGTTTGATGATGGCATGTTTCGCTTTCGCAACATCATCCTCCATATCACGAACGTATTGATTCAGCATGACACGCGGATTCTCCAATTTATCTAAGCCTTCATTGACAGTTGCAACAAACATATCTCTTACTCTTCTTAATACCATTTGATGTTCCTCCTTTTATTTTTTCTTTAAAAAGTCTTCCCATTCTTGATCAAAAGACGTGTGAAGCGGTTCTTCCGTATTAGGTGCCGTGTTTGGCTCCATATATGCTCTGCTTGATGATTTTTTGGTAGATTCACCATTGATCATCGACCAGCCAAAATAAAGAAGTACCCCTGCAAATGCGATGCCAAGTATAAACGGCAAAAATTGCACGACGATCAATACACCAATGACTGCTAGAATGACACTTAAGGTTTTACTGCCTTTTTCGTATTTTTTAACACCTACATAGATGAGGCCTGCCCCAATCAAAACCGGGATCAGTCCACCAAATGAACCACCAAAGAAGATGGATAAACCGACAAACAATAAAATTGAACCGATAATGGTTTTACTTGTTATTTTCATCTTCATGCCTCCTTTCTTGCTCCTTGCTTTAACTATAGTCAAAAAAGAAAGCCGGCAAAACGTGTCACAGATTGATCTTTGATTGCGACTAGAGTCGTAACAATGCTCAGACTGAGCGGCAGAACCTAATAAAAAAGCACTCTTCTATTTGAAGAGTGCTCAGATTGTTGACCAAGGGCAATTTTAGCCCTTGGTCTTCTTTTTTCAGCGTGATAGAAAACCTTTGCAGTCTAGGAAGGACGAGTACCGGAGCGGAGCGAATTGAACATTCGTGAGCACCGGAGCGCAGACCTGACAAAGAATGCGAGGGTTTGTCTACACGCTGGGCACTCTTCTATTTGAAGAGTGCTTTCCTTATTTAGAACGAAACACGTCGGCACTTCGTTCATATTCAACATCAGCTTCACCAAGCCGATAATTCACGATTCGGGCGGCTGCAAATAAATAATCGGATAGACGGTTTACGTATGTGAGCGCAGCGGCTGGAATCTCCTCCTGTTTTGCAAGCGTCACAATATGCCTCTCGGCTCTTCTGACGACTGTCCGCGCCACATGTAAGAGAGCAGCGCCTTCCTGACCACCCGGTAAAATAAACTTAGTAAGCGGCTCAGCCTCTTCTACATAGACATCCATTCTTTCCTCAAGGACTGTCACAGAGGCTTCTGTTAATTTGCCTTCTTTACGTGGTTTGACTGCTGCCAAATCACCCCCGCAGTCAAACAGCTCATGCTGTATAACGATCAGCTCTGACAAAAGGTCCGGAAACAATTCGACATGCTGTCGTAAATTTGCATGCGCGAGTCCAATAAAGCTATTCGCCTCATCTAACGTACCATACGCCTCTACTCTCACATCATCTTTATCGGCTCTTCCGCCAATCAAGCCTGTTTGGCCCTGATCCCCGGTTTTCGTATAAAGTTTCAACGGTTTCCCCTCTTTTCTACTGCTTTGTCCTTCTAGTATAACCTGAAGTTAAAAAAATGTATTTGTTTTATTATGAAACACTTTTACTGAAAATCACTCCAACCCTCTTATATATGTTGAATGATGAAACATCCCGTTTTATAATGAATGAAAGCGCTTTTTAATTATGAGAGATGGGGTGGGATGTACGTGAGTTTACAAAATAAAGTAGCGATCATTACAGGTGCAAGCAGAGGGATTGGCCGCGCCATTGCGGTGGCACTTGTCTGCGAAGGAGCGCACGTCGTTCTCAATGGAACGAACGACATGCTGCTGCAAGAGGTTTGCTCCTCACTGAATAAAAAAGAGAAACGAGCCGTTTATGTTGCTGGTGATGCTAGTTTACCAGAGACAGCCTCTTCACTCGTGGAGCAAGCGAAAACACATTTTGGACAGATTGATCTGCTGGTCAACAATGCTGGGATCAATTTACGAAAATCCACAGTCGAGACATCCCTTGATGAGTGGAAACGATTGATTGATATTAATTTGACCGGCACATTCCTCATGTGCCAAGCGGTCATTCCTGACATGATCAAACAACAAGGCGGAAAGATTATCAATATGAGTTCTACAACTGGCAAAACCCCTCACCACAATGCATCACCTGCATACGGTGCATCAAAGGCAGGCATCAATTATTTAACCATGCATCTTGCCAAAGAATTAGCAGAGCACCACATTCATGTGAATGCTGTCTGCCCTGGTCCAATCGAAACAGACATGAGCAAACAGTGGAGCGATGAATACCGGCGTTCGGTTTTAGATAGAATTCCTTTGAAAACGATTGGAACACCAGAACAAGTCGCAAATGTTGTGACATTTTTAGCTTCTGACCAGTCGGATTTTATCACAGGAGAAACCATCAATATGAATGGCGGAACGTATATGAACTAGAAAAAAAGAGCCTCCTCTTAAAGGCTCTTTTTCTTCTCATATTGATTTTCTCTCGTACCAGAAAGCATGATGGCCTGTCTAATAGCTTCTTCCATGCTCGCAGAATCGGCTTTTCCTGTTCCTGCGATATCAAATGCCGTCCCATGATCGACACTTGTACGAATAATCGGCAGCCCAACTGTAATGTTTACACCCGATTCTAAGCCAAGCACCTTAATCGGTCCGTGCCCTTGATCATGATACATCGCCACAACGATATCAAAGTCACCTCTTGCTGCCCTAAAGAACAAGGTATCAGCAGGCAGCGGCCCAAATACTTGAATCCCTTCTTCCTGTGCTAGTTCAACCGCTGGGATGATCTTCTCCTCTTCTTCTCCGTTCCCAAACAACCCATTCTCCCCAGCATGCGGGTTAATCCCGCATACAGCAATTTTAGGGTCAGAGATTCCAGAACGGACGAGTGTATCATGTGCCAGCTTAATCGTCGTGTATACACGCTCAGGATTAATCTTTAAAATGGCATCCATTAATCCAATATGTGTGGTGACATGAACTACCTTTAAGTTAGGGGCCGCCAGCATCATCGCATAATCTTCTGTACCCGTCAGGTCAGCTAAAATTTCTGTATGTCCTGGATACATATGACCTGCCTTATGAAGTGCCTCTTTGTTTAGCGGCGCTGTGCAAATGCCGTCAATTCTACGGTCATTTGCAAGACTAATGGCTTTTTCAAGATATCGGAAAGCAGCATTTCCTGCTTCTTTTGATATGTCCCCAATCGGCATCTCGTTCGTTAAGAGCTTAAGGTCTAAGCAGGGAACAGCTCCGGCTTTCACCTGCTCCGCTTCCTCTGGTTCTATGATACTTACAATCTCCACATCTGTATTCACAAAGTCTTTCGCCCTATTTAATATACTGGTGTCTCCGATCACAAATAGAACGGCTTCTTCATGTAAACGCGTTTGCTGAAAAGATTTTAAAATAATTGCAGGAGCAACACCAGCCGCATCTCCCATCGTTACAGCAATGATTGGTTTTGACATTCGACTTCCCCCTCTATCTTTTTCAGCACTTCTACCGCGTGGAGTACTGAATTTTTTTGACCGTAAGCTCCTGCTTTCGTAACCGCATATAAATTCGTATCAACGAGCTGGCCGAGCGGGATGCCAGGTTCAATTTCTTTCAGCAGCCGAATACCTCCTGCTCCAAGCTCCTGGCAAATCGCCCGCGCTGTATCTCCGCCAGTTAGGAAAAGTCGTCTCATTCCTGATAATGTGACAATGTCTTTTGTGATCATTCCAAGAAAGACGGACAAAGCACTTCCAACCTCTTGTCTTGACAGCCCTTTCTTTTCTCCGTAAACCAGCATCTTTTCAACCATCTCTGGCCGTGCATCTGTATAAAGGAGAATATCTTCGTTCTGACGCTTACGCAGTTGATCGAGAACTGATTTTCGTTCCCATGCTTCACGGCCGTTTAATACATTCAGCGGGTTCACTTTTATCTCAAAACAATCGTGAGTTTCTCTTAAATAAGCAAACTGCTCATTTGTTTTTTGAGAGGCACTTCCAGATACGATGAGGACAGGTCTCTGTTTTTTAAGACGAGAAGTATTTCTATGTTTAGCGACATATGCAGATAATGCACCAGCTAGTCCCGCTGAACCGACCCATAGTATTCTTTTATCCATCTTCATAAACACTTCCACAATCCGCCCTAAATCATCACTTGTTTCTGCATCACACACAAACCATTGATGACCATGCTTCAATAAGGATGATACCTCATCACTCGTTACTTTTAGCTCTTCGCCGATTGTCTGTTGAGAAAGGTTTTTTGGTCTGACGTTCGTCTGCTCCTCAATTAAATCTGATATGCTGGATGTCAAAACTGGAGTTTTCGGATCCTTTGCTGCCTCTGACAGATGAACAGGCACTCCTTCCACATAATGTATGCCATTATTGGTTGCTCTTTGTGCATCTGGGTAGGCAGGAGCGATAACCGCCGCATCAAATGGGCCAATATCCATTAGTGCTTGCAGTTCAATTCCTATATTGCCTCTTAACGTTGAATCTATTTTTTTAAAGAAAAGGTGCGATTCATCTTGGAGAAATGGCTGCACCATTTGGCTGACCTCATGGTAGGCGTTCTCTGAAGACATACTTCGTGAATCGGTATCCACAATCAGCACATCCTCTTTATACCTGTCAATGCCTTCAAATGACGGCTGAAACAGGACAGAGGCTGTTAAGCCCGCTTTGACAAATTGAACACCTGTATCGTTGGCACCTGTCAAATCATCCGCCACAATGATTACCTTTTGCTCTAATTTCGCTCCTTTTTTTAATAGATCGTTTGTCATTTAGACACCTCGGCCTCATTACATATTATTCCTTTAGCTTTCTCCATAGCGTCGTACGGTTGATATTCAACCGCTTTGCCGCCTTTGATTGATTCATATTTTCTTCTTCCAGCACCGTTTTGATAATCCGTCTTTCAATCTCATCAAGCGTTCCATTCAAATAGCTGGACAGCTGTTTTTCTTCATTTTCAAAGGCAAGCTGATCAATTGCTGCCTTTGCCCTATTCAACGTGATATATCCACTTTTTGTTGTCAGTACCAGTTCCTCAATGATCCGCTTGAACTGCCTGACATTTTCTCTGAATTTCTGGTGTTGAAAGGCTTCAATCACATCTGCTGACAGCCCAACCACCTGCGTCCCGTAAAGAGAATTCAGTTCCGCAATAAATAACCTGCTCATGTCCTCAATATCTTCTGGCCGTTCAGACAACGCAGGGACATGAATTGTGAGCTCCTGTAAGCCTGTATATAATTCCTCACTAAACGCTCCAGATTGCATCAATTTGAACAAATCCACTTGAGACGCAGCCATCCAGCGAATATTCTGATGATGATGCAGCTGCTCGGCAATGAGCTGCTGTATATCCATTGGAACGCTCTCAATATCCTTTAGAAACATCGTCCCTTTTTGATGCAGAGGGATTGATTTTATATCTTCCGGTTCTGTCAAACGTCTGCAATGTACTGTCGTAAAGCTCTCATTTTTCCTCTCGCTCATTTGATGGATAGCAAATGCAAGGCATGATTTACCCGTTCCTTGTTCACCATACAGGCAAATCGAGCGCTCCGTTTGACTAAACGCTTTTGCCCTATTGATCACATCTTTCATTTTTGGGCTTTGATCTGTAAAAAGAGCAAATGGATGTTCTGAATGAATAGGCGACGCAAGCGTCCAAATACGATGACCTTCTTGATTCATCACAGCCGAAGGCTTTTCAATCGTGACAAGCAACTCGCCTTTCGATAGCATGCTTCCTTTGACATGCCACACTTGCTGCTGATGGGATATTTGAGAATAGCCATTTTGTTTCCCTTCTCGAATCGCCTTTAGTGCCGGTTCAAGTGCTGGACACCACGCAATCACATCAGCATGAGAAGTAGACGGTGCAAATAATCCTTTTTCTGTCCATTGTTTCATTTGTTGGTTCATAAAATGTAGCTGGTTGTGCGGATCAATGATGAGCATCCCTTTCGGCTCTTGATCAATCATTTCACGAAAGAGACGCTGTTCAGCTGTCGCCTCTTTATATAAACGATACATTTGTTTTGCTTGATGAAATGCTTCTTTGACCGATTCACGACCTGATGTAATGAGCATACTCTGCATTCCCAGCTCTTTAGCCGCTTTATCAGTAATGACATCTCCAAGCACGACCTGAGTCCCTTGTTCTTGTAATTGTTTTAAGAGATCCCATACCTCTTCCTCTTGCTGCACTGTGTAAATATCAATTTTAATCCCGTATAATTCCCCAATGGTGCGTACACCTTGTGTAATATTTTCAAAACCCACGACCGCTTTTTTACCTTGATAATCTTTTATCAGTGTTAAGGCACGAAGCAAGTCATACCCTGACACAGGGATATCAACTACTGGGATGTTCACATGTTTTTGAATGAGCGCAGCTGTTCCGCCCCGGCTCATAATGATATCCATTCCTTGAGCTTCTGCTTGTTCTGCAAGAGCAACACCAGACCGGAGATCTCCGACTACAAGCTGGAATGTCATATTTTCTTCTTCTTTGGCAAGGTCGATTAACACATCGCCCAACCCTTTATACGGCGCAACACCTAACACTTTGATATTCATGAAAAGGACCCCCATTTTTTATCTCTTCATCACGAGACATAGCTTGAGGGAGTCCAGCCGATAGAAAATGGGGACAACCCTCCAAACATCAATTATAAATGAAGCAAATGAGGGTTACAATTCACCAGAAGCAGGGCCCTCTTGCAGTTAAGAAGTGCGATTGACCCATTCTTCTGTCACACACACATATTTGATCGCCTGCCGATAATACGTAAACGCAATATGCAGCTTCCCGTCTTTTCCTTCCGTAATGGATGGATAAGAATACTCTCGATTTAGTTTATCCTTTGAATTGTTTGTCATCGCATATCCATCACCCACTTCAAGGTTACGTCTGATAGGCCATGTATCACCATTATCCTCAGAGAGCGCCAAAGTCATCGGTGCACGCGGTGTTCCCCAAAAGGCTGGACGTGCTTCTGTATCAACCGCCGTGCGCGTATCGCCTTCATCCTCAATTTCATCATATAAAGAAGCTCTTCGTTCTGTTTGCTCATCTGCATTGATATGATTATAGACGAGGGCAAGATGCCCATTTTGGAGCACGGTAAATTGAATGGATGAATTATTATTGGGCAGCTCCGTCGCCTTTGGCTCAGACCATGTCCGCCCATGATCGACGGAACGGCTAATATAAATCGAATCAGCAAACCGGCTTCTAAAGAGGGCTATGAGGGAGCCGTCTGCACACTTTCCAATATTCATATGAACACAGCCCGTGCTGTTTGGTACAATGACCTCATCCCATGTCTTTCCTTGGTCGGATGTAATCTTCACAGCACTGACATCCCGGTTCCCCGTCCATTTGACGCCTGGAATGCTCTTACAATAGAAGACCGGCAGCAGCCAATCTTGATTATCCAGTACAACAATCGGCTGACGTATAAACGTACCCGGCTGTTCAAACAAAGTACCAATCTCCCCCCATGTCTCCCCTCTATCCTCTGATAGCCGGTATCTCACGATGGCCGTATCTTGATTCCCAGATAGCTGTGCGGTATACAGCAGCCATAGCCTGCCATTTTCCTCTTGAAACAGAACTGGATTTTGTTCAGAGCGTGCAGGATCGTTAGATAACTTCACTGCCTCTGTCCACTTGTTACTTCCCCGTTTGAGTCTCGACATATAGATTGAGATATCAGGTATTCCCTCCTGCGTTCCGCCAAACCAAACACATAATACATCTCCATTATCCAGCTCAAGTAGATTGGCCGCATGATTCTGCACACAGTCTGTTGGCAGAAAGGCTTCTTTTCTCTCTGTATCTTGTTCATTTTGTCGCAAAATTCCATCTATTTTTATCACAGTCTCTTCATTTTTCATGACAATTCTCCTTTCAATGGTTGATCCTTTTTAGCAGGCGGACTGAAAAGTCGGTCGATTACCAGCACAAGGAAAGGAATGATAATGGCAATATACATATTATCGATTCCGAATGGATTATCGAGTAAATACCAAACCGTCGTGGTAACACCTGAAGCAGCAAGGCCAATGGTCGCCCCTCTATTTGAATTAAAGTACGGCAAGTAAAAGCCCATTGCTGCTACAACAGCGATCGATGTTCGAAGCGCCCTTGTAAAAAAGGAAAGGGACAGCAGCTCCGGCGCAAGTGCTACTCCTACAAGAGGCACAATTCCAACGAGTACAGCCACATACCTCGTGACTTTCATTCTCTGCTCCGGTGTTGGTTTCATTTTCGGTACATAAAAATCATCCATAATTAAGGTTGTTGTCGCAAGCGCAACCGTCGACACACCGACAAAGATGGATGCCACAAGCGATGTTGCCACAATGGCACTCAAAATTGGATTCATATGCTGTAAAAAGACAGGGAAGGCATAAATAGGATCAATGTCTGGATACAAATAATGTGCAGCTACGCCGATCACACCGATTGCAATGGCGAGCGGCAAACAAAGCAAAGCCGCATAAAGCGTTGATTTCTTTGCCTCACGCTCACTTTTCGACGAAGTGATTGCTTGAATGATAAACTGCGTAGCAAAGATGGCACCCATGTTTCCTATAAACCAAGCTCCTATCGTCCCCCATCCAATTGTCCCGTCCCATGTAAAGAAATGATCAGGCATCGTTTGTTTCATTGGTTCAAAGCCTTTTGTTAAGTAAAGAGCTACCCCTAGTGTAATTAAAATTCCCGCATACTTCACGATCGAATGAAGGATCGTGACCCATGCAACCCCTTTCATTCCTCCGAATGTAAAATAAAATGTACTCACAACGGCCGTAATGATCGCACAGGTCATTAAAGGAAGCCCCAAAATGGATGCAATGGCAGCTGAACCACTTAAATAGTTTCCTAGATTCACAAGCAGCAATGCGGCAATCATAATAACAGAAACAACTAGCTTCGTTGATTTTCCAAACTTCTGATCGATAATACCTGAAATGGTGTACTGTCCTGTTCGATAAAACTTGCCTACTAAGAAAAAGGAAAAGATAAAAAAGGCGATAGCGACAGTCACAATAGACCATGAAGCAGAAAGCCCATGCGTAAAGGCAGATTCTGCTGTTCCAACAGTGGATTTCGTTCCAATGAATTCACTCATGAGCAAAATACCGACTACAATGGCTGGAAGTGACTTAGCAGCATTGTTAAATTCTGAATTGGATTTACTGCGGAAACGCATCGTCAGCCAAGTCGTAAAGAGTATATAGAGAATAATGACGATCAAAATAAATGTGATGACAGAACTGCTTAAGACATTCATTTAAAATCCCCCTTTGTGTGCAAGCCGTGTGAAGCAACTTCTCATTCCCATCCCAATGAAGCGTTAAGCGTCGAGCAGTTTCATGTATACCTGTTCAATATCAGAAACAGACATTGGCTTTGGATTGTTGTCCATTAATCTCTTCACCTCTGAAGCTGCTTGAGCAAGTGCCGGTACATCCTCCTTGGACACGCCAAAAGCTTTGAGCTGCTGTGGAATGTGTAAATCCGCTGTCCAATCTTCAATTTGATGAATCACACGCTCTGCAAGCTCCTGCTTTGTGTGAGCTCCCGCTAGTCCTATTGCTCTTGCCACATGTTCAAGCCGATCAATGATATGATCTGCATTAAAAGCAGTGACATGCGGAAGCAGCATGGAATTAGCAACACCATGAGAAATCTTGTATTTCCCCCCTAATGGATAAGCCATAGCGTGAACAGCAGCAGTTCCGGCACTTGTAAGCGCCATTCCTCCATACATTGCACCAACAAGCATATTTTCTCTTGCCTTCATGTTCTCCCCGTGATGATATGCCTCCTGAATACTTCCTGAAATCAGCCGCATCGATTCCAGTGCAAACATATCACTGAATGGATTGGCTTTATTTGAAATATAAGATTCAAGCGCATGCGTAAAAGCATCCATACCTGTAGCTGCGGTAATAGATTTCGGCAAGTTGAGAGTAAGTGCTGGATCTAAGATGACAAGGTCTGGCAAAAGATGCGGACTAACCATTCCAATTTTCAATTCCTTTTCTGGAAAAGTCACAATTGCATTTGGTGTCACCTCAGATCCCGTACCAGAGGTTGTCGGAATGAGAATCGTTGGCACTCCCCTTTTTTCCACAAGATTTGTGCCAACGAGAGCAGAAATCGGCTGATCGTTTGTCTTAAGAACAGCTAAAATTTTTGCAGCATCAAGGACACTCCCGCCACCAATTCCAATAATGGCGTCATGCGCTCCTCTTAAAAAGGTGTGGAATACATCCTCGATATTTTCTTCTGTTGGTTCAGGTTTGATTTCTGTACTTATCTCACTTGCTATCCCCTTTTTCGCAAGTTCTCTTTTGATGTGATCTGCATAACCAAGTGATACGATCGATGGCTGCGTTAATATAAAAATGGATGTGAGTCTGCTAAGCCCTAAACTATCTAATTTCTCCCCAAGAAGGTCTAAAGAACCTGCGCCAGATACAATGTGTGATGCCGTCTGAAAGTGATAATGCGTGATCGTCATCTCTTCACTACTCCTTTGCCGCTTTTCCTTGTTTGCGATAGTCTTCAACCATTTGTGCCACAGCTTCTAATGCCTCACCTGACAGCTCTTTTACAGGGCTTTTGGGCGGGCCAACCGGAATTCCATAAAGCTCTGCTGCCTTTTTCAAAGGCGCTGGTAATGTCCCTAAACCGAATGTTGCTCTTAATGGCTGCAGCTGCTTCTGGAAGTGCTCACTTTCGTCAAGCTTCCCTTTTCGAAAAGATTCATAGAGTCCAACGACAGTTTCAGGAAGTACATTTGCAGTTGCTGCGACCGCCCCTGCTCCGCCGAGTTTCAAGGTATCCAAAATGAGTGAGTCCGTACCTGCAAGGACAACAAAATCTTCATCTTTTGTGACATCCAGATATGCCTTGATATTTTCAATGTTTCCACTGCTATCTTTAATGCCTAGCACATTCGGCAGTGCACTGAGCCGTGCAACCGTCTCTGGTGCTAGAGATACTCCTGTTCTAGATGGAATGTTATAAAGCAGAATCGGAATATCTACATTCTCAGATATGTGACGAAAGTGCTCATACAGCTCTTCTTGGGTTGGTGCAACAAAGTAAGGTGTAATGATAGACAGAACATCTACCCCTCGATCTGCCAGTTTGTTTGACAGCCTGATGGTTGCCTCCGTACTATTTTCACCTGCTCCAATGAATACCGGCACTCGTCTGTCAACAGCATTCACGACAGTTTCAGCAATTTGAAGCTTTTCTTCCTCTGAAAACAAATGAAACTCTCCATTTGTGCCTAAAGCAAAGATGCCGTGTACACCTGACTCGATCAAACGATTCACTAATTGCGTTGCCACTTCGGGATGAAAATGTTCTTCCTCAGTAAGCGGTGTCAAAATAGCTGGTATAATCCCTTGAATGTCCAAATAATCCTCCCTTTCTTATGTGTTGCATTTTTAAACATGTCATATTTTAAGCGCTTTCATATTTTTTATTATAAAAGGATTGTGATTTAATTAGCAACACTTTTTTGATTTTTCGTTATATTAAGTTCATTTCTTATGTAGCTGTTGATGTTTTCAACAAAAAAAGCGAACCATTTTGGTTCACTTTTGAATGGCACTCAACTTTTGAAGAAGCCCGTGCACCTTTTGTCCTAATCTTTCGTGTAAAAGGTCAGCATCTTCCGTTTCATGCGTATTGGGTGTAGCAATACAAAGATGATGGATTGGAATGCTTGTTTCTTGCTTCATGATGTGCATAAGCTGCCCCATGAGCTGAACAGCTGCTCCGTCTGATAAAGATCGTTTCAGGATAAGCCAAATGGCCAACTCTTCTTGCTGAAGCATGCCGCAAAGGATCATATCGTCTTCGGCGTCTTCTGCGGCAAATTGTGCTAATCCGTTAGCTTGCTCGAAAAACAGCATATCTTCAGATGACTCTAGCTGCTCATGAAGCGTCTTCTTTCCCGTTCCAATAGACCTTTTCCAAAAGAACCCGCCGTTTTTCTTATGTGAGGAAAGGATGCGAAGAGGCTGATTAATGGAAAACGTCATTCCTTCTGAGCTATAAGTCCTCCAGCCATCGGCTATGTTTACAATTGATGCTTTTGAAGGGGCTGCAGGCTCAACCATCAGCTGGGGGTTAGCCCTAAATGGATGCTGGAGCGGTGTCACATTTGTTTCATACACACGGTTGATTCGTTCAGTGGTCAAGACGTGATGCGGCAGTCCTAACATGTCTGTCTTTCCTTCATGAAGCAGAAGCAGCCGATCACAATATAAACTAGCGATGTTCACATCATGGAATACACCAATGACCGTTAACCTAGAGGAATCAGTTTCTTCTTTAATTAAATCAAGCAAATCTTTTTGATAGGCTAAATCAAGGAAACTCGTTGGTTCATCCAGCAATAAATATTCAGGCTGCTGCGCCAATGCCTGTGCTAAATATACACGCTGCTGTTCTCCTCCGCTTAACTCATGGATGGATTGATTCTTAAACTGTGCAACACCCGTTTGTTCCATTACTTTGCTGACGACCTGCACATCTTCTCGCGTGACAGATTGCAGCCACCCTTTTTGATATGGATAACGACCGAATTGGACGGTTTCTTCCACCGTAAATGAAAAAGCTTGGTCCGTTTTCTGCGGCAGAACGGCCACCTTTTGCGCAAGCGCCTTTGGCGGATAGGATTGAATAAGGTGACCGCCGATACGCACCTCTCCGCTCTTAGGTGCTAAAATCCCTGCCATCATTTTAAGAAGGGTCGTCTTACCGCTCCCGTTTGGACCGAGTATACCGAGAAATTCTCCTTGCTTTACTTCAAGATTAATGCCTCGAATAACCTCTTTCTCTCCATATGCACCTCTGATTTCCTTCACTTGAATCATACGTGCGTCCCCCCTCTATATTTACGAATGAGGATGATGCCAAATACAGGTGCACCAATTAACGCAGTAATGATGCCAATCGGTAATTCAGTCGGCTCAATGATGGTACGGGATAACACATCTGCTAATACAAGAAAGGAAGCACCGTTCAGCATAGATAAAGGCAGCAGATGCCGATGATCTGTGATAGTTAAGAGGCGGATAAAATGCGGAATCACAAGTCCTACAAAACCGATCGTCCCTGATACCGCTACTGCACTTCCGGTCAGGATCGAGCCCGCCAGCAGCACAATATATTTGCTCCTTTTCACATGAACACCTAATAGCTTTGCCTTCTCCTCGCCATACGTCATCACATTCAAATCCCGCCCCATCAACATTAACGCAAAGGTCCCAATAAGAAAGAAAGGAAGAAAAAGCACAATATAACGCCAGCCCCTCATGGACACACTGCCAAGCAGCCAATGAATGATCTCTTTTAGATCATCACCTGTTAAAGCAATCATCAATGAAATGAGCGCACCCAAAAAAGAGCTGAAAATCACTCCTGTCAAAATTAAAGAAGAAATGCTCATCCCCCGATGAACAAGACGCGCAAAAAAGAGAACGAGACAGAGGGTCACAAGCGCTGTTGTCATACTGAATAATGGCAGTGTGAAACTGCCAAAAAGCGGGAGCTGCAAGCTGAAAAACAGGGTCGCTACGGCTCCAACTGATGCCCCTTGAGATACCCCCAGCGTATAAGGGTCAGCGAGAGGATTTTTTAATAAACCTTGAAAAGCTGCACCAGATAACGCAAGTGCTGCTCCGACTAATGCCGCTAATATGACTCTTGGCAGCCGAATGTTCATCATAATATTGCGATCGATGGAATCAATGGTTCCAAACTGCACTCCGAATAGTTCATGAACAAATATACGAAGAATAGAAGGAATGGGAATCCCTAAGCTTCCAAAGGAGATTCCCATTCCAACGCTCATCACAAGAAGTAAAACACTTAGTGTATATGCGATGATCAATTTATTTGAACGTGTCAGGATAGACGTTTTTCGCAAGAGCCTCGACTCCTTCAACCAATCGCGGTCCCGGTCTTGATGCGAGATCCGTATTCAATTGAAAGACTTGTTTTTCTTTCACTGCTTTCATTGCATTCCAGCCGTCTCTTTTTTTCAAATCAGCTAAGCCTGATCCATCAATTGTAACGATGACATCAGGATTTCGCTTGATGATCGATTCTTCCGTCATTTGCACCCAGCCAGTTTGATCACCTGCAGCATTTTTGGCATGGATAACAGAAAGCATTTCATCCATAAATGTATTTTTACCAGTTGTATAGATTTCAGGTGCTCCTGATACTTCAACAAAGACTGTTTTTTGCTTGTCTTTCGAAATCCCCTCTGCTTGTTTCTTGATGTCATTCAGCTTTGTTTTCATTTCGTCTACAAGCTTTGTTGATGCTTCTTTCACGCCGGCTGCTTCACCGATCATATTGATTGATTTGTACACATCCTTAAAGGACGTTGCATCATTTACAGTCAGCACTTGGATCCCTGCATCTTCAAGCTGTTTAAATCCATTTTTTGATCCCATCTGAGATGCATGTGCTAAGACAAGATCTGGCTTTAAGGAAATGACCTTCTCGACATTGAATTCCAGTCCGCCAATCTTCTCTACCTTTTCGACTTCCTTTGGATAATTGTCAAAGTCTGATCGTCCAACCATTTTATCTCCAAGACCGAGTGCATAAGCAATCTCCGTATTACTTGGAATTAACGAAACAATTCGTTTAGGCTGTTCTTTGATTTCGACTGTTTTGCCAGCTGCATCTTTTATCGATACGGGAAATGCCGCAGTGGCCGTTTCTTTATTTTGTGACCCTTTTGCTTTGTGATCTGTCTCAGCGCCTGCACATCCTGCTAAAACACCCATCACAAGCAATAACGATAGCCAAATAGCTGTTAACTTTTTCATGAGTAACCCCCTGGTTTATGTACTGCTTAACGAAATCTCTTTCGTCAATTCTTTTCTAATTTCGGGAATATTATACTACAGTGCAGATAGGTTGTATATGTGATTTCTAAAAGCGTCTTTTCTGTTCATAAAACAAAAAAACAGCCTCTAAAAAGACTGTTTTTCACTCTTCAATGAATTGATTTGTTCTCCATTGATGACGACTTTCTGAAAAGCAGGAGAAACGGCATGCTCTAAAGATAATGGATACGTCACATCATCTATGACACAATCTTTCATTTTAAAGTGAGTCACAGGAGAATGTGCGTATGCGGCTATTTTCACACCATATCGTCCGCCGCTGCTTTTGAGTCCTTCCACTTCAATATGACGTACAACAGGACGATGCGGACCAGCATCTCCTTCCTCATACATCATGTCGATACAGACCACTTCATGCTTTAGACTTTTGACTGTATTGTTTTTAAAATAAATATGTTCAATGGTGCCGCCTCTGACAGAGTTGGTTTTAATACGCAGTGCCCGGTCAAGGTTCGGACTGTCCATGACATTATCTTCTGCATAAACATGCCTTACTCCGCCAGAGATTTCGCTCCCGATCGTCACACCGCCGTGTCCATCCCGCATCTCATTTCTACGAATGACAATGTTTTCAGATGGAATCCCTATTCTCCGTCCATCCTCGTTTCTGCCCGATTTGATGGCAATACAATCATCTCCGTTATCAAAATAACAATCTTCAATGAGCACATTCCGGCAAGATTCCGGATTGACACCATCTGTGTTTGGTCCATGCCCAATGATTTTAACGCCGCGGACGATGACGTTATCACTTAACACAGGATGAATTTGCCACATCGGTGAATCCTTCACTGTCACTCCTTCGATTAGCACATGCTGACATTGGTATGGCTGAATAAAGCTCGACCTTAAATAATGACCTTCTCCAAATACCCTTTCTTCTACCGGTATTCTCTTTTCCGCCATTTCAAACAAAAGCTGGCGATCCCGATCCTGAGAGGGCTGGCCATTTGTCCCATACTTCCAGGGCCACCAATGATGCTCATCCCCTCTGCCATCAAGGGTTCCGGCTCCAGTTATAGCGATGTTTTCTGCATGGTGTGCATAAATGAGAGGTGAATAATTATAAAGTTCAACCCCTTCATATCTTGTCAGTACAAGAGGCAAGTAATCCTTTGGGTCTTGGCTGAATGTCACATAGGCTTTCTCATGCAGATGAAGTTCTACATTGCTTTTCAATTCTAAAGCACCTGTCAAAAATGTCCCTGCTGGGATCAGCACCCGTCCCCCTTTCAACCGATGCGCATCATCAATGGCAGACTGAATGGCATTTGTAGAAAGCTCTTGCCCTTCCGCATCTGCTCCATAATGCACCACATTCAATTCACGATCTTGGAACTGCGGTGCTTTTATCTGCTTTAGCACTTGATCAATTCCGTTTGCTTTCTTATTTTTCTTCACTTGCTTTGCTAAACGAGCAATTCCGACTCCAGTTAGTACCGTTCCTGCTGTGATATACATCAAATCCCGTTTTTTAGACACTTTCTCATCCCCCAGTCGCCTTAAAGTGTGACACCTGTTTTGAAAATAGCCAGCTCTCTAAAATTGTTTTTTTCATGATTTAACAGCTTCCCGCTCGCCACATCAATGACAGTTGAAATGAATTTTTCTAATACAACATCTTCCGGTACATCTTCAAGCAGTTCTCCGGCATTAAAGTCAATCCAGTGCTTTTTTGTTTCATATAAGGCTGTGTTGGTTGAGATCTTCATTGTTGGCACAAACGTACCAAATGGTGTCCCCCGGCCTGTTGTAAACAGGACCATTTGACAGCCAGAAGCAGCAAGTGCAGATGAAGCAACTAAATCATTACCAGGTGCACTTAATAGGTTCAATCCCTTTTGTTTCAGCAGCTCTCCATATTTCAATACATCTTTAATATCAGAAGTACCTGCTTTTTGTGTACAGCCAAGAGATTTATCCTCTAATGTCGAAATTCCACCTGCTTTATTTCCCGGGGAAGGATTTTCATATACCGGCTGTCGATGATCCATGAAGTATTGTTTAAAGTCATTGATCATTTGCACAATATTGTCGAAAGTCTTTTCTGATTCCGCTCTCTCCATTAAAATCGTTTCAGCACCAAACATTTCTGGCACTTCTGTCAGCACAGTTGTTCCGCCTTGCGCGACAAGAAAATCGGACAGTCTGCCTAAAAGCGGATTTGCGGTAATACCAGAGAATCCATCTGATCCTCCGCACTTCAAGCCAATTTTCAGCTCAGATAACGGAATGTCTTCACGATGATCTTCTTTCGCCGCATCATAAATTTCCTTGAGTAAAGCGACTCCCGTCTCAATCTCATCTCCTACTTCTTGGCTTCTTAAAAATTTCACTCTCGTACGGTCATATTCACCTAATGTGGACTGAAAATCCTCAATGTCATTGTTTTCACACCCAAGCCCAAGAACGAGTACTCCTCCAGCGTTAGGATGCTTCACCGCATTTTGTAAAATGGTTTTGGTATTTTCATGATCGTCCCCAAGCTGTGAGCAGCCATAATTGTGCTTTAATACAAGGGCTGTTTCAAAAGGATGGATGTTTCCACCCATTTCAGCGATGAATATTTGGATCATTTGATCGGCGATGCCATTCACGCATCCAACGGTAGGAACAATCCAAAGCTCATTGCGGATTCCGCTTCCGCCATTTTTTCGTTTATACCCTTTAAATGTAAGATTCGTTTTTTCATAGGGGTTTTCTGATAATGAAGGCTGGTATTCGTATTCCAGCTTGCCAGATAGATTGGTTTTGATATTATGCGTATGCACCCATTCTCCAGCAGAAATGGCAGTCACTGCATGACCAATGGGATAGCCATATTTGATAATATTCTCTCTTTGCTTGATTTCAGCCAATGCAAACTTATGACCTTTGGCGACGGTCTCTTTTAAGATAATCGTATGTCCTTGATGCTGCAGCTCCTCCCCTTGCTCAAGTCCTTTTAAAGCAATACCGACATTATCTGAAGGGTGGATGACAATAAAGTCTTTCATGCTTTCTCCCCCTGACTTTCATATTGATGAAGCATCATTCGATGAACAGCTGCTCTCATCCCATGCGTCTGTATGAGGGTAAGCTGATCAGCTACAGCTTGACTCAATCCATTTATATCTGTTAAATCTCTGCCCCATAATGACTCGCATGAAAGAATTTTCGCTGCAACTCCTTCATTAGAATGGTTTTCCTCGTCCCATGCTTCCTTCATGAGCGTTAGCACAGTTTCATCATCCTTTACCCTTCCTGCATGTGCTCTGTAGAAATAAATGAGACTGCTAAGTGAAAACACAAGTTTCATTGGCAGCTGTTTCTTTCGCTCGACATAATCAAGCAATGACGGAAGATTACGGGTTCGGAATTTGGATACCCCATTCAGCGCAATATCCAGCAATTGATGCTTTACAAATGGATTGCAAAAACGATCCCAAACGGATTGTGTATAAAGAAGAAGCTCATCTTCAGGGAGTTCAAGCCCTGGCAATACTTCCTCCTCCAGCATACGCCGGATGAACGGACCAACATGCTCATCATCCACAGCTTCCTTTACAGTTTCTAAACCGCATGAATAGGCAATCGGCACCATCGCCGTATGTGCACCATTTAAAATTCGTACCTTGCTCATACGATAAGGCGCAATATCCTCTACAAAAAGTACATTTAATCCTGCTTCTTGAAAGGGGAGCTCCTTTTTCACAAAAGCGGGCGCTTCAATGACAAAAAGATGATAATATTCTGCCGTGACAAGCAATTCGTCGATATACCCTTCTTCCTTTCGTACGATGTCAGCCGCTTTCTTAGAGAATCCAGGGACAATCCGGTCCACAAGCGTATTACAAAAC
Source organism: Bacillus safensis FO-36b (assembly GCF_000691165.1). GTDB lineage: Bacteria > Bacillota > Bacilli > Bacillales > Bacillaceae > Bacillus > Bacillus safensis. The sequence continues at coordinate 65,661 of NZ_ASJD01000002.1, forward strand.
GTGTTGGCTTCCTTAATCCATGTAAAAAACGCAGGCGGCAGTTCCCACTCAGCTGCCATACTGATCACATATTCCTTCAATCGATCACCATTTTGTTCAACCAATTCACAAGGCAGAATGATCAGTCCTTTCTGCTCATCTCCAGCAAATGCTTTAAACCGGTGATACAAGAACGCTGTCAGCTTTCCTGGAAAACTGGCTTGCGGCCGATCCTCCAAACGATCCTCCTTTCTGAGCACAAGTCCTGCCTCTGTCGTGTTTGAGAAAACAAAGCGGAGATCCGGGTTTTCCGCTACGTGTAAAAATTCCTCGTAATCCGTATACGTACTAATTCCTCTGCTAATCGATTGAATGATCATACGTTCATTCATTTCTTGCTGGTCATGATATCCCTGAATACATAATGTATACAGGCCATCTTGTTCATTTAAGGCTGCTACCGATCCTTTTCGAGGAGGAACAACAACCGCTCTTCCTTTAAAATCTGTGCAGTCGTTCAGCTTCTGGATGTGCCAATTGATAAATCCTCGCATAAAATTTCCTTCACCAATCTGCAAAATCGTTTCCGGATACTCAGGTGCTGGGATTAAGGCTTTTGATAATCGTTTCAAATGGATTCCCCTCTCCAAGTATTATGCACACGTGAACATTTTTCTAAGAAGGTGCTGATTACTGCACCTTTTTGACTGAATCTCTGATCATCAGCTCTGTGTGGACATACACTTTTTCCATATGATCTTCTTCTTGCTCTTCACCGTTTATCACTGAAAGGATAGCTTCTGCTCCAAGTGCACACATTTTTTCAATCGGTTTTTTCACCGTTGTCAATGCAGGTGTGGTATAGGATGAAAAGGCAATATCATCAAAACCAATAATAGAAATATCACCTGGACACGTTTTGCCTTTTGCAAACAATGCATTCATTGCACCAATCGCCATGTCATCGTTTGAGCAAAAGAGCGCTGTTGGCGGATCATCAAGGGCCAGCAGCGATTCCATTGATTCATAGCCGCTTTTCATGTGATAGTCGCCTTTCATCATATATTCTTTCTTCATAGGTATTTGGTGATCAATTAACGCTTGCAGGAAACCAGCTTTTCTTTCTTGAGTTGATTTAAAGCCTTCTTTCCCTTCAATGATGGCGATTTGTTCATGACCTTGCTGAATGAAATGGTGTGCAGCCTGGTAAGCTCCTTGACTATCATCTGCTAATATATTCATGACCTCATGACTTTCTACACGGCGATTCAGCACAATGATGGGAATGCCCTGTTTCTTCACATGATGGATAAATGCTTCATCGTGTTCGCTTTGACTCATGAGCAAAATGCCATCGTAGCGTTGTTTATGAATGGTTGTGTAATCGTGAAAGTCGTCAATTCCTCTTACAAAGAGATTATAATACTCTGTCATGACGCTGTTGACACCTTTTAACGCATCCACAAAGAAGCTTGAAGATGTGCCTTCTGTTAAACTCGTAAAAAACAGACCAATTGTGAATGATTTTTGTGATACTAGGCCTCTCGCATGGACATTCGGTGAATAATTCAGCTGTTTTGCAATCGACAAAATCTTTTGTTTTGTCTTCTCTTTAATAAAAGGACTGTTATTCAAAGCCCTTGATACCGTGGTATGAGAGACGTTTGCCAATTTTGCTATGTCTTTAATTGTGACTGTCATGCTATTCCGCCTTTTATGATTTTTTACCATCTTATCATAAAACCGCTTTCATTTTCTTCATGTCATTTTGTTTGGGTGATGCTTGAGCTGATTTGCTCGGTCAAATTGGAAATACTGCCTGGCATTTTCATAGCTGATTCCTTTCACGATTCCCCCTAACAGCTCAAGATCATAAGGGGCTTCTCCTTTTTCTACCCAATCTCCAATGATATCGCAAAGCAGTCTTCGAAAATATTCATGCCTTGTATACGACAAAAAGCTTCGTGAATCTGTCAGCATCCCAATGAAACGGCTGATCAGCCCAATACTGGATAGAGCCATCATCTGCTCTGTCATCCCTTGTTTCGTATCATTAAACCACCAAGCTGTGCCGTGCTGGATCTTCCCAGGTGTCGTCCCGTCTTGAAAGCTTCCAGCCAATGTGGAAATCACAACATGATCCCTAGGATTCAAGGAATAAAGAATGGTTTTTGGCAGTGCCTGTTCTTGTTCTAAACGGTCCAATATTCGGCAAAGCGGCTTGGCAATGTCTTCATCATTCATCGCATCATACCCTGTATCTGGCCCAAGCCGCTCAAACATTTTCGTATTGTTGTTCCTAAGCGCATTGATATGAAGCTGCATCGCCCAGCCACGCTCATAGTAAGCCTGACCTAGCTTTATGAATGTTTGTGTTTTAAATTTGATCTTCTCTTTTTCCGTCAATGAATGCCCAGACATTCTTTTATGAAAGATGGCTTCCACTTCTTCTTCCGTCGTTTCTTCAAACGTCATTTCGTTAATGGCATGATCTGAGATCAGGCAGCCCTGTTCATGGAAAAAATCAATTCTTGTACGGAGTGCTTTCAAAAAGTCTTGGTAGGATTGGATTGGAGTAGATGAAGCCTCTGCCAGTTCGTGAACATACGCTGTAAATAGGTGATTCGTTATATCAAGTGCCTTATCAGGCCGAAATCCGGGCAGTACTTGCACAGTGAATCCTTCTTCCCGCAGTTTTTGATGATAGCAAAGCGAGTCGACTGGATCATCTGTTGTCACGACTGTTTCAACGTTCGATTTCACAATGAAGTCTCTTGCACCAAAACCCTCTCCTTGCAGCTTTTCATTTACTTTTTGCCAGATGATGTGTGCGGTTTTTTCGTTTAAAAGTTCTTCAACTCCAAAATATCGTCTCAGCTCTAAATGAGTCCAGTGATAGAGCGGGTTTCCAATGGTCATGGGAACGGTCTTCGCCCACGCCAGAAATTTCTCATAGTCTGAGGCATCCCCTGTGACGTGCGATTCGGGTATGCCATTAGCTCTCATGGCACGCCATTTGTAATGATCTCCGTAAAGCCATGCTTCGGTGATATTATGGAAGGTTTTATTTTCATAGATTTCTTTGGGGCTTAAATGACAATGGTAATCTATAATTGGAAGGTCCTTAGCAAACTCATGGTATAGCTTTTCCGCCGTCTGACTGTTGAGTAAAAACTGTTCATCTAAAAAGGCTTTCATCAAACTCCCCCATTTCTCATATAGATAAAAATAATTTGTTCACGTTAACAATTTTATTGTAATCGTTCACAAAATTGATTTCAATCCTAAAACAGGAAAAAACGATCTCCTTTAGAAAAGAAAATCGTTTTTTGGCTATTTTACAGGTGATGATTTTTTTAGGATAATCGCAATAGTTGTTCCAGTGCCTAGTTCACTTTCAACTTGAATATCACCGTCATGCAGCAAGACGAGCTCTTTTGCTATCGCAAGCCCGAGACCTGTTCCGTTCGTTGGATCATTTGTATTTGTTCCTCTGTAATAGCGGTTAAATAGGTGATCCACCGTTTCCTGTGCCATTCCGCGGCCATTGTCTTTCATTTCGATCCGAACTTCTTCCTCTGTTTCAGATAAAACTGCTGTAATATGAGTGCCTTTTTCGTTATGCTTCACTGCATTCGCCAGCAGGTTCTCAATCACTCGTCTGAACCATGCTTTATCGATCTCAAATATGACACCATCTGTTTGATCTTCAAAGGAGCATGGATAATCCTCAGATGAAGAGCTTCTTGAAAACTCGTCCATAATGGAAGTTAAAAATTCACTGAGTTCAACCGGTTTCCGATTAATAGGCAGGGCACCATTCTTCAATCGGTACGTGAGGTTTAAATCCTCAATCAGTGTCGACATGTATTCTGATTTCTCACGAATCACCTGTCCCATTTCCATGACTTCTTCTTTGGACCATTGATATTGATCGGATTCAAGCATGAGTCCATAGCCGTAAATCGTACTTAGAGGCGTTTTCAAATCATGAGACAATCCTGCAATCCATTCTTCCCTTGTGGTTTGAATTTTTCTTCGGTTTGCTTCATTCTCTTTTAATGTAAGCGTGAGCTGATCCATTGTTTTTAGGATATCCTCAAATAATCGGTATTCCCGCTTAATACGGCCTTTTTTATTTTTACTGACTGGAATTCCCTTTCTATTTGTTGGTTCCTGCAATTTATTTTTTGATAAGAAAATCAGCCAGCGAATAATGTGATAAATTGGCAGCCCATAACGATACGAATACCACAATGTCATGACAATAATAATAGTGAGTGCAAGACCTGCAATTAAGATGGTTGTATATTGATTTAAAGCGTCCCTCTCTTTATCGTAAAGCTCGTCTGGGCTGTATACTTTATTTGGTACCGAGACGATGATATACAGGTTTTTATTCACCTTCATATAAGTGAGGTCACTTCTAAACTCCCAAGGCTTCGATTGATACTTGAGCAATTCAACATCTGTTACGTTATGTTTCAAACTAGTGTTGGCCCGAATGCCTTTTAAATATTTTCCTTCTTCATTGAACAAATGAACCGATCCATTCATTCTCTTCAAGAATTCTTTTGTTTCAACCGAATATTGAGATAATGCAGCCAAATTTTTCTCGTGCTGTTTCAGATAATTGGCTACCTTTGTGCTGTTCGTTTTGAACCCATATAACACAGTAAAACTTTCTTGATCAATCTCAATTGGCCAGAAGTACATCTTGTAATCTTTAAATTCTCTTTTTTCAAAGATCTTGATCATTTCATCCTTTTGATAAGACGTTGGAATTGATTTAGGGCGGTGATAGCTATAAACGGTATTCTTCTTTGAATCAATCACTTGCAGCCAGCCGTCTCTTTTTTCCACTGCTTGCTTGAGCTGATCGTCGGCTTCCATTTTTCCATCCTCGTTAAAATACAGCCAGCTCATGAGTGTATCTCCATCAGCTTTTGTTAAACCAGTTTCGGTCATGTTCTCATAGTATTTATTTAAATATAAGTTCTCAGAGAACGTATTGCCGATCGTCAGAATGGCAATCACAATAAACATTTGTCCGACAAAGTGAAAGAAAAGTTTTGCTCGTAAATTCATAAATTATTGAAGGACCTTTGCAGGGTGCGGTATAAATTTATATCCCATACCACGGATCGTCACAATATATTCTGGCTGACTCGGATCTAATTCAATCTTTTCCCTCAGCTTTCGAATATGAACCATGACAGTGTTGTTATCACCATATGATGGTACGCCCCATACTTTCTCATAGATTTGATCTTTTGAGAGAACCACATTCGGATGGTCACAAAAGTACTTCAGCAAAGAAAGAAGCTGAGCAGAACATGCCGTCACCTCTCCTCTTACTTTCAATTCGGCTGCATGAGGATGATAGGAGAAATGGGCATAATGATATTGGCTTTGAGTGTCTTCTTGCTCCTCCTGTAAGGAGATATAAGTTCGGTTTAGGTGAGCCTTAATTCTAGCCACTAGCTCAAGCGGGTTAAATGGCTTTGTGATGTAATCATCTGCCCCCTGTGCAAAGCCCGTCAGTTTATCGACATCTGAAGTTCTTGCAGTTAAATAGAAAATAGGCACTTTCGTTAACTTTCTGATTTCAGGCAGAACGTCAAAACCAGACTTACCGGGCATCATTACATCTAGAAGTAAGAGGTGGATGTCCTCGTTTTTGACAATATCTAATGCTTCATCTGCATGGTAGGCTTTATAAATATGCTTAAATCCTTCTTTTTTTAATACGCGTTCAACCATTTTCACAATTGCTTCTTCGTCATCTGCAATCAATATTTTTGCTGTTTCCACGCATCTCTTTCCTTTCTAGCTATGATCTCTAACCGTATATTACCATTGTCTAAAGTAAAAAAGTACCTCTTTTCCGCATAAAAGCGAAAAAATATCAACTGGAGAAAATGGCAGCACGAGGAAGTTTCAAACATGCAAAAAAACCCGGCAGCTGCACCGGGTTCCTTTACATCTATTATCCATTCACAGCTTCTAGCTTTCGTTCATGATTCATTAAGTCATAGGTTAAACAGATCGGCTTATTCGTTCTTGGATCAAGCACAATTTCTGCATCAATATGGAATACCCGACTGAGTACATCTTTGGTCATGACCTCATGAGGCGTACCATCTTTTATGACTTTCCCTTGATTGAGGGCAATCATGTAATGTGAAAAACGCGCCGCATGATTCAAATCATGGATGACCATCAACACAGTTCGGCCCTGCTCTCTATTTAAGCGTTCTAACAGCTGAAGAATCTCGAGCTGATGTGCAAGATCCAAATACGTCGTAGGTTCATCTAATAGGAGCAGCTCTGTTTCCTGGGCAAGTGCCATCGCAATCCATACACGCTGACGCTGTCCGCCGGAAAGTGCTTCAATTGGCCGATCATGAAAAGCAATCATTCCCGTTTCCTCAAGTGCCCACCTAATGATTCGTTTATCTTCATTTGATAAACGGCCAAACCCATTTTGATGCGGGAAACGTCCATATGACACGAGCTCATACACTGTCAATCCACTTGGTGCTTCCGGCGTTTGCGGTAAGATCGCCATTTGTTTTGAAATTTCTTTTGTCGGCGTCTCATGGATAGCCTTGCCATTTAAGTAAACAGCTCCTCGATTGGACTTCATAATACGAGACATCGTTTTTAAAATGGTTGATTTCCCGCAGCCATTCGGTCCAATCAGTGTTGTCACCTTGCCTTTTGGGATGCTGACATTCAAATCTTCTACAATCAAACGGTCTTGATAACCGATACAAAGCTTTTCTGTTTCGAGCGATTTCATATGTTGTCTCTCCTTCCTCATTAGTTCGATTTCATCAATAAGTAAATGAAGTAAGGTGCGCCTAAAGCAGAAACGACAAGGCCAACTGGCACTTCTGATGGTGCAAGGATGACGCGGCCAATTGTATCTGCCAGTAATAATAACAGCGCGCCAATCAGCGCGGAGGCCGGTATCATTCCTTGATGCTTTGGCCCAACAAGCTTTCTAGCTAAGTGCGGTGCGGCTAATCCTAGGAAAGAGATACTTCCTGCAACAGCAACACTCGCACCTGCTAATGCAACGGCAATCAGCATGAGAAGACTTCTTTCTTTATGAACAGAAATGCCCAATCCATAGGACAGCTGATCACCTAAATTCATAATGTTTAAGTAGCGTGATCTGACAAGCGCTAATATAAGGAAAATCAGCATCCATGGCAGAACAGATAGGACATATGTCCAGCTCGAGCCATAAATGCTTCCAGATAACCACACGATAGCTTGGTTAAAATCATTTGGGCTCATTTTCAACTGGATGACCACAATTGCTGCTGAAAACGCAGCATTCACACCAATACCAGTTAAAATCAATCGAACAGGTGTGATGCCTTTTTTCCACGCTAACACATAGATGAGAAATGCAGCAAAGCCTGCACCTACGAACGCGAAAAGCGGCAGTATAAAAATTGTAAGATCACCTAAATTTGTCATCGTGCCTTGAAATGCAAAGATAAATAGCACAACGGCAAAGCCTGCACCGGCATTGACACCAAGAATACCTGGGTCAGCTAAACCATTTTGAGAAACACCTTGCCAAATCGCTCCTGATACAGCGATAGAAGCGCCGACAAGTAAAGCGATGACCATTCTTGGAAGCCTGAACTCGAATAATACGAGTTCATCCATTTCACTTCCGAATCCAAAAAGTGTTTTCAATGTATCCATCGGAGAGATCCGAATTTCTCCGGTATTTAAACTAATGAGAAACACAGCTACGATCGCGAAAAAAATCATGAGCATCGTTCGTTGATATTTCTTTTTCTTTGCTTGCTGCACCATTTCCATTTAAATCCCGCTCCTTTCACGTCTAGCTAAGTATAAGAAGAAAGGAACGCCTATAATCGCCGTAATGGCACCGACTGGCGTTTCAAACGGAGCATTGACCAGCCTTGCAGCAATGTCTGCATAAATTAACAATGTGGCCCCTAAGATAGCGGAGCATGGGATAATCCAGCGATAGTCCACTCCGACCAAGAACCGAGTGACATGAGGGATCACAAGCCCAATAAAACCAATAGAGCCTGCTACCGACACGGCAGCACCCGTTAAAAGAATAACAACCACTATACCAAGCACCTTGACCGTTTTCGTATACTGTCCAAGCCCTTTCGCCAGTTCTTCACCTAAGCTTAAAACCGTGATCGAACGGGCAAGGATCATTGCAATGATTAGCCCTGCAATGGCAACTGGAATGATGATATGAATGTTACTCCAATTCACACCTGCCACTCCGCCAGCATACCAAAAGCTCATATCTTGAGCGACGTCAAAACGGATGGCAATGGCTGAGGAGATGGAGCTCAAAAGTGCTCCAACCGCTGTACCAGCTAGTGCGAGCTTTACAGGAGTCAGCCCCCCTTTTGACATAGTACCAACACCAAATACAATAGAGGCACCGAGTGCGGCTCCAACAAATGACCAAAGAATTAATGTAAAAGAAGATTGGCCAGGGAAAAATGCTAGTGCAATGGCAATCGCAAATGCGGAACCATTTGTCACACCCATAATCTCAGGTGACGCAAGCGCGTTTCTCGTCATTCCTTGCATAATGGCACCTGATACGGCTAAAAAGGCACCGACGAGGGCAGCTCCAACTGTACGCGGCAGCCTCAATTCCCGAATGATTTGATGTGAAGTTTGATGTGAATCAAAATGAAAAACGGCTTCCCATACAGTCTGTAGATGAATGTTTGCCGCTCCTAATGATACTGATAAAAAAAGACCAAATGCTAAAGCGATCATTCCTATGATGATAACAGCTGCTGTTCCAAAAGGCTTCGTGACAATATCGATCGTATCATCTCTGGCTGGCAGCTGTTTATTCGATTGTGAGCCCAAAACCAGTCTCTTCCTTTCCGTTCATGTCTATTCTCTATTAGTGATAATGATTATCAATCTCGAAGTCTAGTATATCACTTTCTTTTCTTTTTGAAATCACTGTTCTGATAAATTTCTTTATTTTCCGCAAAAAACTGTGAGAATTTCATCATTTTTCTTTTGGTTCTAAATTAGCCGATGCATTTTTATTCCTATCATGGTACGATAAAATTGAAAATGAGAATCATTATCAAGGAAAAGTGAATAGGAGAGAATTTTTGTGAAAAAACGAACTGGAGTTCTTTTGATTTCTTTATCCATCCTTATGATCTTTACAGCCGCTTGCGGCAGCACTTCAAATAAACAATCTGCAGCGAAAAAGAATGACATGATCACATATCAGGATGCCAAAGGAGAAGTGAAGCTTCCGAAAAATCCGAAGCGAATAGTGCTTCTTGCAGAAAGCTATTACGGGGACCTCGTTACACTCGGCAAGACGCCGGTTGCTACGACATCACCCATCTTTAAAAACCCTTTTTATAAAGGGAAAACAGATGGAGTGAAGAATCTCGGAAGGACCCCATCAGTCGAAAAGGTAGCCGCTTTGAAGCCAGATATGATTATTGCATGGGGAGAAGACGAGAAGTTTGATCAATACAAAAAAATCGCCCCAACTGTAGCGGTTAAATACAACCAATATTCCTTCAAAGACCAGCTAAAAGAATTCGGTAAAATGACAGGTACACCAAAAAAAGCAACAGAATGGATCAAGAAATGGGATACTAAAATTGCTGAGGTGAAACCAAAGGTAACAAAAGCTGTCGGCAGCAAAACGGTTTCGATCGTATCGCCATTTGATAAAGGTATTTATATCTTTGGAAACACCTTTGGCCGCGGGGGAGAAATCATTTATGACGAGCTGAAATTAAAAGCACCGAAAGTCGTCAAAAAAGAAGCGATCGACAGCGGTGTCGGCTATGCAAACATTTCTCTTGAGAAGCTGCCAGAATTCGCAGGCGACTATATTTTCACAGGTCCATGGAGCGGCTCAAAAAGTAATGGTGACCAAGTCTATCAAAGCAGCATTTGGTCATCACTTCCTGCCGTCAAAAATAAACGTGTATTTGAAATAGATCCAGTCGGTTACTTCTTTAATGACCCAGTGTCACTAGAAGGTCAGCTAGAGTTCATTGTGGACCGATTGACATCTGCGTCATAAAAAAACGTTTCTCCAGAGATGGAGAAACGTCCAAATTATTGACAAAGGGATAAAATGAGCTTTATTTTAGCCCTTTGTCTTCTTTTCAGCGTGATAGAAAACCTTTGCAGTCTAGGAAGGACGAGTACCGGAGCGGAGCGAATTGAACATTCGTGAGCACCGGAGCGCAGACCTGACAACGAATGCGAGGGTTTGTCTACACGCTGAACGTTTCTCCAGAGATGGAGAAACGTCTTCCTTATCTTATACCGTTTCTTTGGCAAATCCTTTTGACATGAATGGATAAAGCAAAATACCAACTAAGAATAGACCGATTCCAAGACCAAAAGTTTTCAAGTCGGCTGTTCCTGAAATAATGACCCAAGCCGAATACCCCATCGCAACAAGTGCAATGATGCCGTCTCTTGTTCGATTTCCTTTTTGAAGCTCATATGTGTCACCTTGCATGATGACCTTAAAGCTGTAGATGGAAGACACAATATACGGAATAAGATACGCAAGTGTCGCTGATGTGGTTAAAAAGGTAAAAGCTTCATTAATCGTACGTGACATCACAGAGAAGATAAACAGCTGTGACATAATATTTGTAACAGTCAAAGCGAAAGCAGGGCTTCCTTTTTTGTTTGTTTTTGCAAATACTGCTGGAAAATCACCAGCCTTTGCTGCTTGATACGGTACTTCTGAACCAAGTAAAATCCAGCCAAGCATCGAACCAAACAAACAAATAATCGCCAGCAGTGCCATGACAATTCCGCCAGCCGGCCCAATAATAAGCTGAAGCACATCCACGAATGGTTTGTCAGAGCCTTGCAGTTGATCATGCGGCAGAACGCCCATTGTAATCAATGTGATAATCATGTAGATCGAAAGTGCGATTAAAAGACCTGTAATCGTCGCACGTTTCACATCACGCTGTGAGGATGCTCTTCCTGATAAAATGACAGCTGATTCAATCCCAATAAATGCCCATAGTGTGGAAATAGCCGCATGATGAATTTGGCCTCCAAGTCCGAGCACTCCTTCCCCGCCTGTTTCAACCGGGAAGTAATAATGTTCAAATAATGCCGTTTGAAAAGCAAATAATCCCGCAACAATAAAAAGGACAAATCCAAGCACCTTCGAAAAGGTCGTAATAAAATTCAATTTACTCGCAGCACTTAAGCTTGTGATTAAAATGGTATGTGTTCCCCATAGAAGAAGGGTACATACGATAAACGTCATGAGCTGGCCAAGTGTGACCGCTTCTTTTCCAAAGGTAAAAACCTCAGTCTTCACGGTGAGAATAGGGAAAAAAGTCGTTAAATAACCAGCAAGGCTTGTAATAATCGCGACATTACTAATCCAGCTTGCCACCCAATATCCCCAAACCATTGTAAAACCGGCCGCTTTCCCTTTTTTCGGATCTTTAAAAAGCGCCCTTGCATAACTTTGTGGTCCAGCCGTCAGCTGCGGCTTATGAATGGACAAATGCCCAAATACAAGCGCAATCATCAGCACACCGCCGCCTGTGACAAGCCATGCCATCGTCACACCTAAAGGACTGGCGTGCTGGGCAAGCGTACTTGGCAGCATAAAGATGCCTGAACCTACCATATTTCCGACGACAAAGGCCGTCAATAACCAAAAACCCCATTTTTTTGTCTGTTCCATTTCCGTACCTCCGTTTTATTCACTTTGGACCAGACCCGGCAGTATCTTCATTGATATATTTGTGAAGCAATGACTTGCATTCTTTATGTTCATCATGGATTACTTATTCACAGCATACCCTTATTTTTGTTACTCAGAACATAAAAAAAAGCCTGAACAAAAGTCCATGCTTTTCAAAACATACACCTTGATCTCCGGATAGCCCTCCACGCTTTAAAGACGTGGCAGTCCTGCATTTATTCAATGCAGACCCAGCATAAAGAAAGTTGGAGCTCTCTTTACACTTCGGCGCTGATGCCTTTTTTCTCATGATCTACGATTCCATCTCTCCTATGAGTGACTCATCATCCGCGCAACCTCTACCTCACTGAGACATAGCGTGAGGATTTCTATTCATTTTTACTACACGAAGGTTATCAAACATTCTCACATCTGTCAAAGGGAAAAACATAGAAAAAAGGCAGAGAAGTGTTTCTCTGCCCCTGATTGTTGACAAAGGGCTAAAATAATCTTTATTTTAGTTCTTTGTCTTCCTTCTTTCAGCGTGATAGAAAACCTTTGCAGACCTGACACCGAATGCGAGGGTTTGTCCGCGCGCTGAGGCAGAGAACTGTTTCTCTGCCCTTTACCTGCTTATTGTTGGTTGTTTTTCTTCTTTTGTACAGCTTCCTGTAGCGGGTCGCCTGCTAGCTCTTTACTTGCTTCCTCTAACAGCTGATCTACCTGCTGATGGTCTTTCTCACTTTTCGCCTTTTTATCCTTTTGGAAAAATGACATCGCTGTTTCCTCCCTTTTCATAAAATGCGATTGCCTGTTTAATTTGTGCTACAGCGCTCAGACTTATTCAAGGGAAGAGGCTCAATCATCATGAAAGGTCTGTCTCATTTTTTGCAAGTACGACAGAAAGGTTTTTAAATCTTCCTTTGTGAAGTCTGACATCATATGCTGAATCACTTTTCCGAAAAGACGTGTATGCTTTTCATAAATCGCCATCCCTTTTTCCGTGACTTCTAAACGAACAAGTGATGAATCGTCCTTGTCCCGTTCTCTCTGAATATAACCCTGCTCACATAATTTATTGAGCGCAATAGAGGCTGCACCTGGGTTTAATGAGAGTCTTTGCTTCAGCTCTTCGGCATGTGATACTTTGCCTTGTATCAAAATAGAAAGAGCATATATCTGCGGCGGCGTGATGTCTTTCTCTAACTCAAGTAACTTGCGGTTTAATTTACGGCTGACTTCATAATGTACAAGAACAATTTCTTTTAAAATGTCTGCATTACCCATCCGAATCGCATCCTTATCGTTAGTATCAACATGACTTCCCCCTTATTATAGAATGTTTTTCCATTCAGCCAACCCTTTTGGCCTCTTTTTCTTTAGAAATAAGCCTTGCTGAATGAATCCACCCTTGATATAGTGAGTACTTGAACTAAAGATAGAACAGGAGTACGCATCATGACAGGAAAAACACACATCATGGGCGGAATTGCCGCCTCCACAGCCGTTGCCTACTATTATGGATTCGACCCAGTGATAATGGCTGCCGCTGGATCAGCAGGTGCCCTGATCCCTGACCTTTGCCATACAAAAAGTAAAATCGGCAGAAAATTCCCGCTGCTCTCGGCACTGATCAGCAGTGTGTTCGGTCATCGCACGTTTACACACAGTTTATTATTTTTGCTGATCATTTATTTTCTAGCGACAACATACATTCCAAATGACAGCCTAAGTATCGGTTTACTAGTCGGGATGGCAAGTCATCTCATCCTGGATGCAGGAACAGTGAACGGGATTAAATTTTTATTTCCAGCTTCCATTAAAGTGCGTCTTCCCTTCTATGTCAAAACAGGCAGCGCAGGAGAACAAGTCGTACTGGCTGCTCTTACCGTCGTTACCTGCTATTACATCGCTGTTATCTGCGGCATATCCATCCCATTCTAATGAATCAAAAAGAGATTTCCGAAAAACACAGGATATGAATTGATCATTCCTCATTTTTTTAGTAGGTTTAAGATAAGTGTTTTTGCCTTGCAGCTGAATACAGAATGGTGAGGAGCTACATAAATGAAAGCGTTTTTCAAAGATCACTGGTTTTTAGTGTACTCCATCCTCTTCATGTGGATGAAAACATACATCATTTATCAATTCGGATTTCACATACGAACAGCCAATCTGTTTCATGAATGGCTACTTTTGATCAATCCACTTAGCTTTTTGCTCCCCTTGTTTGGGATTGCTCTTTTTTTAAATGAAACGAAGCAAAAGGTTTTTTTATTAACCGCAAATTTGATTTTGACGGCGATTCTCATATCGAATACGATTTTTTATGGATTTTATATTGATTTCATTACGATCCCTGTATTATTCCAAGCGAAAAACATGGGAGATATGGGCAGCAGTATGACAGAATTATTCCACCCGCTGTTCTTGCTGATGCTCATTGATTTCGTGGTGCTGGCTTGGCTGTTAAAGCGCAAACCTTTAGCGCCAAAAGCCTCCTTCAAGACGATCAAAACATATTATGCCGTGTGCTGCAGCTTTCTATTGTTTCATGTCAGTTCAGCCATGCTGGATCACCCTCGCTTTCTGACAAGCTCTTATGATCGAGAAGTGATTGTTCGAAACCTTGGGCTGTTCCAGTTCCACTTGTATGACGGCGCTGCCCAAACAGCGCGTATTGGACAAAAAGCCTTTGCAGATGAAGATACACTTTCAACCGTAGCAAACTACACAAAGGCTGATTACAGTGCACCAAACGAAGAGTATTTTGGACTTGCTAAAGGCAAGAACGTTGTGTTCATTTCACTCGAATCAACCCAGCAATTTGTCGTTGATCAAAAGGTGAATGGACAATACATCACCCCCTTTTTAAATCAACTCGCTAAAAAGAGTTTTTATTTTGATGAATTTTATCAGCAGACTGAGCAAGGAAAGACGTCAGATTCAGAGTTTATTGTCGCAAATTCCCTCTATCCATCTAGCAGCGGCGCTGTCTTTTTCACAGCTAGTGACAACGAATACGACACGTTATACAAGCAGTTGAAAAAAGAGAACTATCAATCCGTCCAATTTCATGCGAATAATAAAACGTTTTGGAATCGTGATGTGATGTATGAATCGTTTGGGATTGACCGCTTTTATGATGTCGATTCGTATCAGGTCAATGAACAGAATTCAACTGGCTGGGGCTTAAAGGATAACGACTTCTTTGACCAATCCATTGATTATTTAAAAAAGTTGAAGGCGCCTTATTACAGCACGTTCATTACCTTGACCAATCACTTTCCATTTGAAATCGATCCAAAGGATCAATTGATTGATGAATATGATTCGTCCAGCGCCATTTTAAACCGCTATGTGACGACCGTCCGCTATCAGGATGAAGCCATTAAGAACTTTTTTGACCGTATGAAAGAAGAAGGACTGTATGACAATACAATGTTTGTTCTCATGGGAGATCACTATGGCATCTCCGAGGCACATCATCAGGCAATGGCAGAGCTGCTCAAAAAAGATGAGATTACACCGTATGATGCTGTGAAATTGCAGCGTGTTCCCTTTTTGATTTACATTCCGGGAGTTACAGATCAAGCACCGCAGACAATCTCTGAAACAGCCGGGCAAATCGACGTGAAGCCGACACTCCTGCACTTACTCGGTATTGAAACGAAGGATGCCATTCAATTTGGCAATGATTTATTTTCAAACGAACGGACGCCTTTTGCTGTTTTGAGAAACGGGAACTTTATTACAGATGATTATCTCTATACAAAGAACACCTGCTATGATCAAAAAACAAAAGAACCTGTTGAACAGGATGAGGTGTGTCAGCCTTATATCGAAAAAGCCAATAAAGAGCTTTCCTTATCAGACAAAGTGATCAATGGGAATTTGCTCCGTTTTTATCAGCAATAAAAGCCGCCTTCTGGCGGCTTTTTCTTTTCTCTTTTTACTGAAAGCCTATGAATGGTCAAATAAGTTTGCTTATAATAAAGGATACAGATGATATTGAATAATAAGAGGTGTGAACATGAAGTATACGTTCTTCGCCTTCATCGCCATCTGTTTGCTCCTGAGCGGGTGTCAAACAGAGATGAAGTCATCGGATACAACAACCAAAAAAACAGAGCTTGTCATTTCAGCTGCGGCAAGTCTTCAGGATGCACTTAAAGAAATTGAATCTGCCTTTAACGATGAGCATCCGAATGTGACATTAACAAATAATTTCGGGTCATCCGGCGCATTGAAGCAGCAAATTGCGCAAGGGGCAAAGGCGGATCTCTTTTTCTCTGCAGCTGAAGCGCCCTTTGATGAGCTTGTGAAATCTGGAGACATCGATCAACATTTTATCAAGGATGCCATCCAAAATGAGCTTGTACTCATTGTGCCAAAAGATCACTCTTCCTCTATTAAAAGCTTTCAAGATGTCGAGCACATAAAAGGAAAGGTTGCTCTTGGCACACCTGAATCCGTTCCTGCTGGTACATACGGCAAAGAGATTTTTACAAAACTGAACATCTGGGATCAAGTGAAAAAGAATACTGTGTACGGCAAGGATGTACGGCAGGTTTTAAGCTACGTAGAAACAGGAAATGTGGAAGCAGGTGTTGTGTATAAGACAGATGCCCTCGTTTCCAAAAAAGTAAAGATTGCGGCTGAAGCCAAACAGGACATGCATTCCCCGATCATTTACCCAGTAGGGATCGTAAAAGGGACAGAACATTTAGAGGAAGCCAAGTCCTTTTTTCAATTCCTTCAATCAAAAGCAGCCAAATCCATTTTTAAAAAGTACGGCTTTCAAGTGACATAATGCCCATGCTGACTGAAGAATTTCTATCTCCCATCTGGCTGTCCGTGCAAGTTGCCGTTGTGAGCGGGCTGCTGGCAACTGTTTTTGGTACAATGATTGGCTATTGGATGGCGCGAACATCATTTAAAGGGAAAATGATCGTAGAAACACTCCTGATGATGCCGCTTGTCCTCCCGCCAACGGTTGTAGGGTTCTTATTGCTCGTCATATTCGGAAGGCATAGCATGATCGGGGGCGCGATTGAATGGATCTTCCACCAGCCGGTCATTTTCACATGGTGGGCGGCGGTAATTGCATCAACGGTTGTGGCATTCCCGCTTATGTATCAATCAGCAAAAGCTGGATTTTCTACGATTGAGTCAGACATTGAAGGGGCTGCAAAAGTAGATGGTGCTCATTCATTCCAAGTCTTTGCCTATATTACAGTACCACTTGCCCTGCCTTCCCTCTTGTCAGGCAGCGTCCTCAGCTTTGCCAGAGCCCTTGGAGAATTTGGGGCGACCTTAATGTTTGCCGGCAACATCCCAGGAAAAACGCAAACTCTCCCAACCGCTATCTATGTAGCGATTGATTCTGGACGAATGGAGCTCGCTTGGGCCTGGACGATTTGTATTGTGATCTTATCTTTTATCATGCTCTTGGCTGTGCGCCGAAGCAGTACGTAAAAAATCCTCTTTCTCATATAAGAAAGAGGATTCTATTATTTATTCAAACCCAACCGTCATTGTCTCTGGATTTGAGCCGACGCGTTCGTTATTGTTTAATGCATCGATTTTTCCCATGTCTTCTTTGGAAAGCTCGAAGTCAAAGATGTCTGCATTTTGTTTAATGCGTTCTTCATTGATTGATTTAGGAATTGTCACAACACCGCTTTGCAGATCCCAGCGCAAGATGACTTGAGCAACAGATTTGTTGTAGCGTGCAGCAATGTCTTTCAATACGTCATGATCTAATAGCTTCCCTTGCATCAGCGGAGACCATGCCTCAATTTGAATGCCTTTTTCCTTTGCATATTGACGCAGTTCAACAAGTGTCAGTTTCGGATGAAATTCAACTTGGTTCACAGCTGGAACAACCTCAGCATCTTTTAACAGCTCTTCTAAATGCTGAATGTAGAAATTGCTGACTCCAATGGCTCTGACTCTCCCGTCTTTATAAAGCTTCTCAAGTGCGCGCCATGTGTCTTTAAATGTATCTGCATTTGGTCCAGGCCAATGAATCAAATAGAGGTCTAAGTAATCAAGACCTAATCGGTTTAAGCTTGCGTCAAACGCTTCAAGCGCTTTGTCATAGCCTTGATCTGTGTTCCATACTTTAGACGTAATAAATAAGTCTTCTCGTTTCACGCCAGATTCTTTAATCGCTTTTCCTACGCCTGTCTCATTTTTATAAACAGCTGCCGTATCAATGCTGCGATATCCGTTTCGTATGGCTGCTTTTACGGCATCTACCACTTGATTGCCGTCCTCCACTTTGAATACACCTAAACCAAACCAAGGCATTTCGACTCCGTTATTCAATGTTACGGTATCATTCAAGCTTTTGACCATTTTAACAACCACCTTTTTTATAGATTCCATCTCTTTCATTATCTCATGTTGTACTTCAAAACTCTATTATCAGGCGTTTCTCTTTGCTTCGATGGCTAAGAGCAGCGCACCTGTCATGCCAGCCTTGTCCTCAAGTCCAGGGGAGACAATGTATGTATCAAGCGGCGGCAGGTCCACATAATCATTGACATAAGCAGCCAGCTTCTCACGAATTAGTGGGAATAGCTGCTTTTGCTTCATAACGCCTCCGCCCATGATGATGCGCTCTGGGCTTAAAATGAGCGAGTACTGCATAAGCGCCTGCGCTAAATAATCCGCCTCAAGTGACCAAACTGCTTCTTCCTTCGTAAGCTCTTTGGCAGGTTTCCCCCACCTTTTCTCAATCGCTGGTCCAGCTGCCAGTCCTTCTAAACAATTTCCATGTGCCGGACAGATACCTGCAAACGAATCCGATTCATCCTGTCTGATAAGGATATGTCCCATCTCAGGATGTGAATGGCCGTGTAGAAGCTCATTTTTCACAACAGCTCCCGCACCAATGCCTGTACCGACCGTGATATACAAACAGCTGCTTAGCCCTTTGGCTGCCCCCTTTGTTAATTCACCTAGTGCTGCAGCATTGACATCGGTTGTAAAGGATACTGGGACACCTAATTGCTTCTCAAGCTCAGGAATGAACGGATAATGCTTCCACTCCACTTTTGGCGTGTTCATGATATAACCGTATGAAGGATCATCCTTTTGAACACAAATGGGTCCAAAGGAGCCAACCCCTAATGCTGCAATGTCATGCTGCTCAAAAAATGGAATGAGCTTTTGTATTGTTTTCTCCGGGTGCTCTGTCGGAATCGTCATTTCCTCTAAGATGTCTCCATGCTCATTGCCGATTGCACAACAAAATTTTGTACCCCCAGCTTCAATTGCTCCATAATACGCCATCATTGATCCCCCCTGCTTGTTCTCTTTCTTCATCATAAAACATGGGGGAGAAGATGACAACATCACGTATTGGTGAGCAGAACAGCCTCCATGTCATTGATATACTCCCTTAAATGATGGGCAATATCACGATTGATCTCACCGTCTTCATATAAGGTTTGAATTTCATTTCGAATCGTCTGTACAGCTTGGAAGTTCAGCTCTTTTTTCTTCCGGTCAAATGAACGGTCTTTTTGCTGGAAGAAGCTTGGACCGTGTTCACAGCGGAAAATCACTTGATTGTAAAAACCAATGACTTGGTGGCACGTTTGTTGGTTTTCATCTGTCATATGATGTTTGATCGAATCTACTGCAGCTTCAGCGGTTTTCTTACGGATTTGTTTGTACGATTCCTCGTTTTCTAAAATGCCGCTTGAAATGTGCTGATTCGGCCGCCATAATTGCAGCCATTGAAGCAAGCGCAGAAACTTCACCTTTGAAAAGCGAATTTTGAAGGAGTTTGAATACAGCATTTCCAGCTCATGAAATCTTTCTTGCAGTTCATAGGCTTCTTCCTTGTCAATTTTCTCTTCCTCAATTAATTGTTGAAGTTTCATCTGTTCTGCTTTGATACCGTGCAGTCTGATTTTTCGCTCTTGTTTTCTCATCCCGAATTGGTATGGTTCACGCTGGATATTTCTCAGCTTCATTCTATAATCATTGATGAGTGAAAGAGACACTTCCCTGTTGTCCTCATTCATTCCTTCTTTTAAGGTTTTAATGGCACTTCTCAGCAGCTTTCGTTTTGCATGCTGAATCTTTGTATCCAAGTCCACGTCGACTTGCTTGTCTTTTTTCTCTGATAAAAGAGGCAGTAACACACTGGCTAAAATGAGCGTACATAAAATCACACCAGCTGCGAGGAAAATAATCAAGTGCCGCTCTGGAAATGGTGATCCGTCCGCAAGCGTAAATGGAATAGAGAAGGCACCGGCCAATGTCACAGCCCCGCGGACACCAGAGAATGTCATGAGCATCGAGGCGCGAAGCTTCGGCTTTTTCACATTTTGCTTTTTCGTTGCACTCCATTTTCCTGCCCAGAACAGCCATACCCATAAGAACCGCAGCACCATGAGACATAGTGTAATAATTAAGATGTAGCCAATCACCTGCATGTTGTTAAAGGCTTCATCCTGGAAAATAACTGTGGAAACATCCGGAATCTGCAGTCCAAGTATGACGAAAACAAGGCCGTTTAAAATAAATAAAATAATATTCCAGGTGTTTGATGAAGCAATTTGCAGCTTGGCTAAATTCGCTTCCATTCGGTCTTGCTCAATGGCATGTGTCACACCGCCAGCCACAACAGCTAAAATGCCGGATACACCGATTTCTTCCGCTACTAAATAAATCACAAATGGTGTAAGGATTTGCAGGATGATATGCATTGTGACATCGTCCATTCCTAAACGGCGGAGGAAATAGCGAAAACGAATGATAAAAAAGGATAGAATAAATCCAGTCAATAACCCGCCTGCTGCAATCAGTACAAAACTAAAGGATGCCTGAGCAATTGAAAAAGCTCCGGTCACCGTTGCAGCAATGGCAAATTTAAAGGCGACAAGTCCTGATGCATCGTTCATCAGCCCTTCGCCTTCCAGCAGTCTCATGATGCCCTTTGGCATATTCACACGGCTGGATAAAGCACTTACTGCCACCACATCTGTCGGTGATAAAATTGCTGCAAGCGCAAATGCGGCTGGAAGCGGTATGCTTGGAATCATCCAATGAATGGTATATCCCGCTACAATGACGGTCGCAAACACTAAACCAAGCGCTAAAAGAAGAATCGGTGCTCTTAATTTCCATAGCTCGTCCCTTGGGGTACGCTTCCCGTCATTAAATAACAGCGGCGCAATAAATAGAACGAAGAAGAGTTCAGGATTTAAAGAAATATGTAAACCTGAAGGAAAAGCTGCCACCAATATTCCTAAGCCCACTTGAATTAACGGAACGGGAATAAAGGGGACAAAACGATTGATAATATTAGATGCTGCAATGAGTGCCAGTAGTACGAGCACTGCCAAAAAAATCTCCACTAGTACATGTCCCTCCTATGTATATTTTTCGTCAAGTTTTGCTTACATGCAAAGATGTGTTCATTACATCCGTCCGCTCAGAAGTGCTTCTTTAGTATTCCGCAAAAAGTGAAACCAACACATAACAATCCATCTAGGCAAAAAAAGGCTGAATCCAGATATTCAGCCTGCTGACAAAATTTTCATCATATGTATTGTTCAAATGATGAACAAAAGACCCTGCTTTTATTTTACACGAAAACTCCATCATCTGCTGATATTCAGCTCTTATTAAACACAAAAAAAAAGAGCGGAATCGCCCTTTTTCGTTTTACCCTTTATTTAAAAAATAAGACCTGGCGGGAAGGCGCCATTTGAATAAGTAGGAACAAACCCTGCATACGACGAGGATGACAAACAGCAAATATAAAGCAAGCTCTCCTTGCGCTAAGCCGAGTCCAACGAATAAGCCGCCAAGGGCTGCCCATACGGCGTAAATCTCTGCTTTTAGCACAAGCGGCTTTCGCCCTGCTAATAAATCACGCACAATTCCGCCGCCGCTTCCAGTCAATATGGCTGCCACAATGACTGCACTGAGCGGGAGTTCTCTTTGCACAGCAAATAATGCGCCTTGAATCGCAAACGCTGCTAAACCGATCGCATCCGAGAAATTTCCCCATGTGCTCCAGTGCTTGAGCAAAAGCTTTGGAAAAAGAAACACAATCGTAATGGATACAAGGGCAATCGTAAACATTTTGCCCTGTGACCATAAAGCAGACACCGGAAGACCAATTAATAGATTCCGAATCGCTCCACCGCCAAATGCTGTCACAATCCCTAAAATGTACACACCAAGAATATCGTACTCTTCCTCCATTGCCACAATCGCACCACTAATAGCGAATGCGACAATGCCAATGATACTTAAGACTTCCCATGCCATTTTCCGCTTATCTCCTTACCTTTATCTGATCATCTAACACTACTCCCTTAATGTATATCTGACACAGGTGAAAAGCAATACAAATTTTCTTTAAATTTTATCTTTTTGCAAAAATAAAAAATAGCCCGCTTATAAGCAGGCTATCTCTTTCAATCTTCTTTTGCATTTAACAGCAGCATACTAATGATGATGAGAATAAATGCAATAAGGGCTAGCAGTGGAATGGTGATAAAACCAAACCAGTTCAAATAATCAACAGAACAAGGAATACCGCTCAGGCAAGGGCGGATCGATGCAAAGCCAGGTATCTTTTGTTCCATATAATGATAGATAGAAAAACAAGCGCCAATCACAGCCAGAGGCAGAACGTAATATTTCACTTTCACATCGCCTCTGAATGTCGCAATTCCAAGTAAAAGCACGAGCGGGTACATGAAAATGCGCTGAAACCAGCACATATCACATGGGATAAACTTCTTTACTTCACTTAAATACAGGCTGCTCATCGTCGCAACGATAGAAACGATCCAAGCACTGTATAAGTAAACAAGCTTATTCTTCATGATTTTTTCCCTTTGAGCTCTTGATCAATTAATTCTTTGATTTCATCATAGTCATAAAAGTTTTCGACTTGTTTATTGTTAATGAAAAGAGTTGGTGTTGCATTCACTTTATATTGGTTCACAAGCTGATCGTCTGTGTTCAGCTGCGGCTGATATGTTTTCTTTGATAGATGATCTTTAAGCTTGTCCGTATCTATTTTTGTTGTCTTTTTCGCTAGCTCTGTCAGCTTAGCAGGCGTGACCCATTCTGCTTCACTATCTGGCTGTGCTTGATAGACAGCTTCATGAAATGCCCAAAAGTTTTTCGGATCTTCTTTCCACACTTCTTCAGAAGCTAGTGCTGCCAGCACTGCGCCATCTCCATGAACAGGAAGTGGCAAGTTAATAAACGAAAATGATACATCGCCTTTATCTATGTAGTCCGCTTTCAGCTTTGGGAAAATGTCTGTTTCAAATGATTTACATGATGGACATTTATAATCCCCAAACTCGACAATTTGTACGGCTGCGTTTTTATCTCCCATGACAGGCTGTCCTTTAATAGAAGGCTTACTGTCAACCGTTTGTGCTTCTTTGCTGTTGTTATTTCCAATGACGACGAATAATCCGATGAGAAGAGCTGCGATAATGGTTAAAATGACAGCAAATTTAATGGATGATGATTGATTATTTTTTTTACTCACATAAGCACCTACCTTATCTTTTTCATTCCTTCAAAAGAAAAAGGATAATAGCTTAGAATAATGCCATTATCCAACTTCTTCTATTTTAACAAGAGGGGATTCATTATGAAAGATGGTATTCATGAATTTTTCCTAACAATTTTATTTCATTACCCTCATGGCATTTAAAACAGCGAGTACAGTCACACCGACATCCGAGAAGACGGCTTCCCACATGGTCGCAATACCAAATGCTCCGAGTAATAGGAAAACCCCTTTAACTCCAAGAGCAAATGCAATGTTCTGCCATACAATTCTTCTTGTTCGTTTAGCGACAGCGATGGCTTCTGCTACTTTTGACGGCTGGTCTGTCATAATGACGATATCAGCCGCTTCTACCGCTGCATCTGAACCAAGTCCGCCCATCGCAATTCCTATGTCTGCTCTTGCTAATACCGGTGTATCATTAATGCCGTCCCCAACAAATAATAATTTTTCTTGAGGCGCTTTTTTCTGATCAATTTCTTCTAATTTCGTTACTTTATCCTGCGGTAATAATTCGGCATGTACTTCATCAATGCCAATTTGCTGGGCGACCGCTGTTCCAACTTGCTTGGCATCACCAGTCAGCATGACTGTTTGAATGCCAGATGCTTTTAGAGCTGAGACCGCTTCAATTGCATCATCCTTTAATTCATCTGCAATCAAGATCGATCCGGCAAACTCACCGTTAATGGCCATGTACACAACTGTTCCGCTTCGTTTTTCTTTTTCATACGAAATGCCTTCTCGTTCCATCAAGCGATGATTACCCGCTAACACTTGTGAACCACTGATGGTCGCTTTAATTCCATGTCCCGCAATATCCTCATAGGCTTCGATCTGGCTTTCATCAAGCGGCGAACCATATGCCGCTTTAATCGATTCAGCAATCGGATGTGAGGAGTGAGCTTCTGCTAAAGCTGCAAAAGAAAGCAGTTCCTCTTCTGACCACTTGTCGCTCGTTGTCACGATATTGGTCACCGTAAAGTTCCCTTTTGTGAGTGTGCCCGTCTTATCAAATACAGCATAACTCACAGAGTTCAATGCTTCTAAATAGTTACTGCCCTTTACTAAGATGCCTCGTTTAGAAGCTGCCCCAATTCCCCCGAAGAACCCTAATGGGATGGACACGACAAGCGCACAAGGACAAGAAATCACTAGGAAAACGAGTGCCCGGTAAACCCAGTCAGACAATTGTGCTGATGGAATGAGAAGCGGCGGCACAAAGGCAAGCAGCAATGCTAATACAACGACAGCCGGTGTATAGTATTTTGCAAACTTTGTGATAAAGTTTTCTGTCTGTGCTTTTCGGCTGCTCGCATTTTCAACCAAATCTAAAATTTTCGTCACGGCCGATTCACTTAGCCCTTTTTGCACTTCAATTTCAAGAATACCGTTTTGATTCACAAATCCTGCAAGAACTTCTTTCCCTGCTTCTACATCCCGCGGCACAGACTCACCTGTTAATGCAGAGGTATCCACAAGTGAAAATCCTTCAAGGACAAGACCATCAAGTGGAACTTTTTCGCCCGGTTTTACGACGATACGGTCACCGACTTTTACTTCTTCCGGCTTCACTTTTTTTGTTTCATTTCCTACTTTGAGATTTGCATATTCAGGGCGAATATTCATTAATTCACTAATGGATCGTCTTGAACGATTCACTGCTGCCCCTTGGAACAGCTCTCCAATTTGGTAAAACAGCATCACTGCCAGTGCCTCTGGATATTGCTGAATCACAAAAGCGCCAGCTGTTGCAATGGTCATTAAGAAGTTCTCATCAAATACTTGGCCGCGCACGATATTTTTCAGCGCTTTAAAAACCACATCACCGCCGACTAGTAAATACGCTGCGAAAAACATGATAAATTTCAGTAAGCCATCTTCTGGTATAAAATAAGCTGCTGTTCCAATAACTGCACCGCCAATTAATTTCAGCACAATCGCTTTTAAATTCTTTGTCCCATGATCATGATCGTGGTGATGTCCCTCTTCTTTTGGTGATACACTCACATGAGGTTCGATGGACTGAACCGTTTTTTCAATACGCTTTGACATCGTTTCTTGCTTATCTGCATGTGTGACAGTCAATGTCCCTGTCGCAAAATTAACGGAACAAGCTTCAACGCCATCCATTTTGCTGACACCTGTTTCAATTTTACGTGCACAGTTTCCACAATCAAGACCGCTTAATACGTATTCATCCTTCATTTTTTTCATGTTCTCACCTTTTTTCTATATGATAAGTAACGTTCCCTGGATCGATGAAACCTATTAAAAATCAAAAACTTTATATATGAGCATATATTCATATATTAGATTACCTTTATTATATGAGGAGTTCTTGTCTTCTGTCAATCATTTCTGAAGAAATCATTGGTTTTTTGTGTCCAATTCTGTCACACGGATTTTCAATAAACCAAGCTCATGTCCCCCGCTCCCCGCATAACATAAAAACGATCATTTGCAGTTTTTCTCTTTACAAAAGAAGGACATAAGCTTAGAATAAAATAAAAGTTTCCCTAAGGAAACAAATTAGCGTTAGTGAATCATTTCATCCTTTAGTCAAAATTATTTAATGTATGCATATATCTTTAGGAAGTGCAATGATGATTGAAAGGGGCCGCAAGAGATGTCAAATGCTTTAACAATCGACCGTCTTCATGTCTCATATCACGGACAGGATGCATTAGAGAATGTCTCTCTTTCCATACAGGAAGGGACAATGACAGGAATCATCGGTCCAAATGGTGCTGGTAAATCGACGTTACTCAAGGCATGTTTGGATCTCATTGAAAAAGATCAAGGGGATATTCGTTTTTTTGAGCAGCCCTTTAAACAAGTCAGAAAACAGATCGCCTATGTACCGCAGAGAAATGATTTAGATTGGACGTTTCCGATTCATGTACTGGATACCGTACTACTTGGAACATATCCGAAGCTCGGACTAATCAAACGTCCAAAAAAAGAAGACCGGGCATATGCGTATCACTGTTTAGAAAAAGTCGGGATGCAGGACTTTGCCAAAAGACAAATCGGTGAGTTATCCGGCGGACAGCAGCAGCGTGTCTTCCTTGCAAGGGCACTTGCTCAAAACGCACAGCTCTTCTGTTTGGATGAACCATTTGTCGGGATTGATATGGGAAGTGAAGAAACGATGGTTCGCATTTTGAAGGAATTACGAGATGAAGGGAAAACCATTTTGGTTGTCCATCATGATTTGAGTAAGGCAGATGATTATTTCAGCCATCTTGTTCTGTTAAATAAAAAACTCATCAAAGCAGGGCCTGTACACGACATCCTTCGCCCAGAAATCATGCTGGAAGCATATGAAACACAGCTGCCATTCTTAAAATCAGCAGGAGGAGACGTGTAATGGAATTTTTAACCGGACTCTTTGAATATGCTTTTTTACAAAAAGCGCTATTTACATCTGTCATGGTAGGCATCATTTGCGGCGTTATCGGCTGCTTTATCATTTTACGCGGCATGGCCCTGATGGGAGACGCCATTTCACACGCCGTACTGCCAGGTGTCGCCATCTCTTATATGCTGGGAATTAACTTTTTCTTCGGGGCCGTTTTAACTGGGGTGTTAACAGCGATTGGGATCGGTTATGTGAGTCAAAACAGCCGCATAAAAAATGATTCTGCCATCGGCATTGTCTTCACAGCCTTTTTCTCAATCGGAATTATTTTGATCACATTTTTGAAAAGTTCAAGTGATCTATATCATATTCTATTTGGAAACGTTCTAGCTGTTCGATCATCTGATATGTGGATTACACTGGGAATCGGTATATTTATTTTGCTAGCCGTCATTGTTTTCTACAAGGAACTGCTCATTAGTTCATTTGATCCGGTGATTTCTTCGGTTTACGGTTTGCCGAATCGTATGATTCATTATTTTCTCATGACCTTATTGACCCTTGTGACCGTTGCATCACTGCAAACCGTTGGAATTATTCTTGTTGTTGCCATGTTGATTACGCCGGCAGCCACCGCTTATCTCTTAACGGACCGGCTATGGATCATGATTTATTTATCTGCTTTTTTCGGTGCTGTTTCTGCTGTCGTAGGTCTAGGGCTTAGTTTTACGTATAACTTGTCATCAGGCGCTTCCATCGTGCTGGTCGCGACTATTTTATTCGGCAGTGCCTTTATCTTTTCACCAAAGCAAGGCATTCTATGGAGATCATTAAAATCTAAACGAAAACGAACGCACTTAAAAAAGGAAGCGTCTATGTAAAAGGAGGACATATATGAAGAAGGTATTTGCTATCCGTTTGACCGCAGTATTCATTGCCCTTATGATCATCGCAGGCTGTTCGACCCAGCAAAGTAATTCCGGTAAAGATGACGGCACATTAAAAGTTGTCACGACCTACTCCATTCTTTATGACATTGTGAAGGAAGTAGGTGGGCAGCATGTCTCTATTCACAGCATTGTTCCCATTGGTACAGATCCACACGAATTTGACCCGCTGCCAAAGGATGTTCAGTATACGACGGATGCAGACCTTGTTCTATATAATGGCTTGAACCTTGAAACAGGAAACGGCTGGTTTCAAAAGCTGCTTGAATCGAGCGGCAAGGACGGGGATGATGCACCTGTAGCCGAGCTGAGTAAAGGCGTCAAAGTGAAGCATTTGTCATCAAAAGGCCTTGAAAGCCAGCAGGATCCGCACGCATGGCTGAATGTCGAGAACGGGATCATTTATGCCCAAAATGCCCGAGATGCGCTCATTCAAGCAGACCCTGAACATAAAGAGGATTACGAAAAAAATGCAGAAGCCTATATCAAAAAGCTTCAAGCGCTTCACGATGAAGCAAAAGACAAGTTTGATCAGCTGCCAAAAGATAAAAAGCTCCTTGTCACAAGTGAAGGGGCATTCAAGTATTTTGCAGAGGCGTATGGATTGAAAGCCGGCTATATTTGGGAGATCAACACAGAAAGTGAAGGAACACCAGGACAAATGAAGCGCATTATTCATTTTGTCAAAGATCATCAAGTTCCTGCGCTCTTTCTTGAAACAAGTGTTGATAAACGCAGCCTTGAAAGCCTCTCTGAGGAAACCGGGGTTCCGATCAAAGGAAAAGTCTTCACTGACTCTATTGGAAAAGAAGGTGAAGATGGAGACAGCTACTATAAGATGATGAAATGGAATATCGACACCATTTACAAAGGGCTGTCATCATAAGAAAAGACAGGTGGAGTGAATCCGCCTGTCTTTTTTGTCAGCCTGTTATATTTTCTGGATGTTTTTTCGGCCAAATGACGTAGCTGATGCTAATGATGAAATCAATAGTTAAGATCATCCCCCATGTATTGACAAGCTGCATCAGTGCTTCCGTCCGCTCTGGTGCTTGGATGAGATAGGTTAATCCATATAACAGCCCCGCTCCAATAACATAAGAAATGAAATGCCGCGCCCAGCCGACCATTTCATACACAGACCGCTCTTTCCCGTACTTTGGTTTTCCCTTTGGCTTAGGACCTCCTGCAAATCGATAGGCAAACCTAGCATCTGCCCATTTCACCATTTGATGTCCGAAGGCAAGGCTCACACCAATATAAACAGCCGCAAGCCCGTGGATGACACTCGCCACAGCCCCTTGCCTTAAATCTATATAAGTAGCCGCAAGAAGTATGAGATCCAAAATCGGCGTACAGACAAGAAAGAAAGCACCCAACTTTTTCTGTTTAAACACATAACGCAGCGTTAAGCCCATTAGAATAAACAGCCAAAAACCAATTTCACATGCCACAATCAATAACCCGACCAATTTTTCCACATCCTTTTTAATACAATTGTATTAAATAAAAAATAACACAGATGTGTTAAAAAAACAACAGCTATGCTAAAATCAATGTATGCCAAAAATCGTCGATCACCATAAACAAAAACAAAAGGTCGCTCAAGCTGCAATGAGAGTGATTAAACAAGAGGGATTGGAAAGCGCTTCTGTACGAAAAATAGCAGTCGAAGCTGGAATTTCAGCCGGCTCTATGCGTCATTATTTTTCCACACAGCAAGAGTTATTTCTATTCTCTATGAATTTAATTCAAGAAAGAGTCAAGGAGCGGATTACAGGGCTTTCATTAAACGGTTCAACGGAGGAAAATGTCCTCACTTTATTGGAGCAGCTTCTTCCACTTGATGAAGAAAGAAAATTTGAAATGGAGGTGTGGCAGGCTTTTGCAGTCAAGGCGCTGACTGAACCAGATTTACAGCCGCTCAATGCAAAGATGTATGACGAGCTTTTCCAAACGGTCCAATATTGTTTAATGAAATTGAAAGAGGATGGGCTGCTGCTAAATGATATCGATCTTTTATTAGAAACCGAACGGCTTTATGCGGTCATCAATGGACTTGCATTGAATGGAATCGTGCAGCCCGAACGTATACCGCCTCAGCTCATACGCTCCGTACTGCAGATGCACCTGCAATCCATCACAAAAAAAGACATGTCTCCTTAATTGGAGAGCATGTCTTTTTTTAATCTTCCATAAAAATACGTTTCGCTTCGTAGTAAAGCACCTGCACAAATTTCTTCACATTGATGCGGGTGTGTTCTTCTCTTCCGCTCATCTCTTTCGTCAATTCACTCATTTTCTTTCGTACGATGGTGAAATCGAAAAATTTAGATGCGTAATTTTCAAACGTTGGATGAGAAAAATCGGTTAGCCCAAGTGATGCGATGTGCTTTAATGATTGGTTGATCGCACGTCTTACCCGCTGTTCGGCTGCCTTTGCTTCTCTTGCGATGTCTGCCGATGTGTAGGGCTCACTTAACTTATCCTCCGTAATCCCAGTAAAAATGATCTTTAAAGAAGGAAAGGAATCATGATGATCAGCATGCAGCGCTAAATACTGGTCTGTAAACAGAATCATATCTAATAAATCTTTAGACCCCTTCTCACCAACAATACCAAGCTCCGCCAGCAAAAACTGACCTGCCTCTGCAAGACTTTTCCCCCGCTGCTTCGTTTTCGTCTGACCGCGCTGCTGAAATTGCATGACCGATTTGAGTGAGTGCTGAATATTTTCAATTGAATGCTCTAAATGAAGACGTTCAATCATCAGATGGAGGACACTTAAGACCTCTACACGATTGATCGGCTTTGTCACATAATATTCGACGCCAAGCGTATACGCCTGTCCGATTAATTCCTTTGTTTCAACCTGTGACAGCATTAAGTATTTCCCATGAAACTCATCCTTGATCGCTCGAATCGTTTCAAGCCCGTCCCTTTCCGGCATCAATAGATCAATACATAAGATATCAATGTGCAAATCATTTAAGTAGCTGGCTGTTAACTCTGCGCCATCCTCTGCTTCCCCGGCCACAATGCCAAGCTCTTCATCTTCAATGAGCTGAGCCAGTGAAGAACGAACGGCTTCATCATCATCAACTATAAAAAATCTCATCTCCCAATCCCCTCTTTTCTACTGACTTGATCTACTGGTATCGTTAATGTGAAAATCGTTTGTTTATTTGGGATACTCTTCATCTCAACACTTCCGCCAAGCTTCTCCGCTGTATCCTTTACATAGGCAAGCCCGATACCGCTAGATGGATTCCCAGCCTGGTCGTATTTCAAAGTGAAGCCCGGTTTAAAAATCACATGATGATTACGTTCTTTTATGCCAGGCCCGTTGTCGCTGATCTGAAAAATCACGTGGTTTTCTTTCTGTGAAATAGAAAGTGACACCTCTCCATCTACAGGAATGGCTTCAACAGCGTTGGATACGATGTTATTTAACAAAGATAGAATGGTATACACGTGATAGGCGGGATGCTTCCCATCTTCATCATAATGAAAGACGATGTTTTTTTTAAGAGATTCTGCGTAATTTTCATGAATGCGAATGACAAGCCCAGCGATATGAGAAGGACTCTCATAAGCCTGGAAGTTTTCCTCATGAATCAGCTTTGATAAGGCAGAAAAAATCCGCTGGTTATCCTTTTTGATTTCATGCACCTCTCCTGCAATTTGCAAGGCGGTTTTACCGAGCTTTTTCAAATCCAATGATTCCGCATCCTTTGCGTGGTGAAGGGATTGATACAATTGATAGGATGTAGCCGTAATGTGCTCGGCATGTGCGAGTGTTTTATGAAAATATGTAGATTCCGTGTAAAGGTTGGACAGGAGCATCAGCAGATGTTCCTTTTCCTTTTTCATCTGACGCTCTCTCGCCTGCTCTTCATATAAGCGAATCATTGTATAACAAGCCAACACGAAAAAGCTTCTGAAAATCGCTAAAACAAATAATTGGAACAGCGTCCTCACCGTTAACATTTCATCCATCGTGCCTCGAAGTGCGATGATTTCAACAACGCTTGCGCACAGCTCCATGACGATGCCTGTTGCGCCAATCAGCCATGGCTGATCGCGGAAACGTCTGACCTTCAATAAATAAAAGAGTGTGCCATAGACAACATAATAAAGCAGGGAAGGAAATCTTAATGAAACTGCCTCTTCAAGCGGAAGATGCCCTGTCACAGCTGTATCAAGCAGCACGCGAAACGCAAAAACAGATATCCCAGCGATGATGCCGCTTGCCCATGCCGGAAATCTTTTCATTTGAAGCAGGATAAAGAAAAAGACAACGGTTCCAAAGCTGACCCGAAAGCTGTCCTCAAATGGATAAAATTTAAACTCTCCACCAATCGGCGTCAGTACAATGAGCAGCACAATTAAATAAGGCTCTGTATTCAGCCATTTTTTCAGTAGATTCAAACGCAGTCACATCCCTAATAATTGACGATAGTATACTATGTGAGCTAAAGAAAAACAAACCTCCATGAAAAAGCGCACACCGGAACTTTGCCGGTGTGCGCTTCTCATGATGCCGCTTAATCTTCTAAACGATCCTTTTCTAAAAGTGATGCACCAGCAATACCTGGTTTTGTCATTTCAAAAGGATTTAAGATGACATCAAGCTCTTCCTCTGTTAACACATCATTTTGCAGACAAAGCTCACGTACAGATGCACCTGTAAGGATGGCTTCTCTTGCAATTCGTGCAGCCGCTTCATAACCAATGTGCGGGTTCACCGCCGTCATGACACCGGCACTCTTTTCTACATATTCTTTTAATCTAGATTCATCTGCTTTTAGGTCACGCAAGCAGTTGTCCACGAAGGACTCGAATACATTTTTCATCATGCTGAGAGATTGAAGCAGGTTGAACACTAACACTGGTTCCATAACGTTTAGTTCAAGCTGGCCAGCCTCTGATGCAAGACAGATTGTGTGATCGTTCCCAATAACTTGGAATGCCACTTGGTTCATGACCTCAGGCATAACTGGGTTGACTTTTCCTGGCATGATGGATGAACCTGGCTGTCTCGGCGGCAGGTGCAGCTCACCAAAGCCCGCTCTTGGACCTGAAGCCATCAGACGAATATCGTTCGCCATTTTGGACATGTTCATCATACATACTTTAAGCGCAGCCGATACTTCTGTATAAGCATCCGTATTTTGCGTTGCATCGACTAAGTCTTCAGCACCAACTAACGGTAATCCGCTAATGTCAGATAGGTAGCCAACCACTTGGCGAATATACTTAGGATCTGCATTCAATCCAGTTCCGACTGCTGTTGCACCCATATTGACTTCATATAAATGCTGTCTAGACTGCTTGATACGTTTAATATCACGAGCAAGAACTTTTGCATAAGCACTAAACTCTTGTCCAAGTCTGATTGGAACAGCGTCCTGAAGATGCGTGCGTCCCATTTTGATGACATGATCGAATTCCTGCGCTTTTTCGGTCATGACTTGATGCATGTTTTCCATCGTATAAAGTAGTTTTTCAATCATATTCAATGTTGAAATATGAATCGCTGTTGGGAAAACGTCGTTTGTTGACTGCGACATGTTCACATGCGTGTTTGGACTTAGCTCAGTATAAGCGCCTTTTTCCTTTCCTAGTAGTTCAAGCGCTCTGTTTGCAATGACTTCATTGGCATTCATATTCATTGAAGTGCCAGCCCCGCCTTGAATTGGATCGACAATAAATTGATTGTTCCATTTTCCTTCGATGACCTCATCTGCGGCTTGAACAATTTTTTCTCCAAGACCAGAATATAGTCGCTGTGTATCCATATTTGCAAGTGCGGCTGCCTTTTTGACAATCCCTAATGCTTTGATGAGTTCCTCATGAATACGGTAGCCTGTAATTGGAAAGTTCTCCACTGCACGTAATGTTTGAATTCCATAATATGCTTGAGTGTCTACTTCCTTTTCACCTAGAAAGTCTCGTTCGATTCGAACTTGCTTGTCCTGTAGCTTCGTCATTTGAAAAGATCTCCTTTTTTACGCTGCTTTTGTTTGTTGTTTTAATTCCTCAATATACTTCTTCGATTTCTCTTGATCAAATACTTTTTCCCACTTAGACATGACAATGGCTGCAAGTGAGTTACCAAATACGTTCACTGTTGTACGAACCATGTCAAGAAGTCGGTCGATCCCAACGATGAAGGCAAGTCCTTCAAGCGGCAGTCCCATGGCACCAAGAGTTGTGATGACAACAACGAGCGAAGCACCTGGTACACCAGCCATTCCTTTAGATGTCAGCATTAAAATTAATAGTAACGTAATTTGCTCATAGATGGAAAGCGGCATGCCGTACATTTGTGCAACAAATATCGCAGCAATGGATTGATAGATGGCACTTCCATCTAAGTTAAAGGTGTAGCCTGTTGGAATAACGAACGACGTGATCGCTTTCGGGCAGCCGAACTTCTCCATTTTGTCCATTAATCTAGGCAGTACAGCTTCTGAACTTGCTGTTGAGAATGCAAGAATGATTTCTTCTTTTAATACTTTAAATAGTGTAAAGACGCTTGTTCCAGCCATTTTCGCAATAATGCCAAGTACAACAATGACGAAGAATGCCATTGTACCGTAAACGACAAGTACCAGTTTGCCTAGCGGGAGAAGCGCTCCGACCCCGAATTTGATCACCGTCACACTGATGAGCGCGAATACACCAAATGGTGCAAACTTCATCACTTTATTGGTTACCCAGAACATGGCTTCGAGTATACCCTCAAAGAATCCTAATACTGGTTTTCCTTTGTCTCCAACTGCGGCAATTCCTAATCCGAATAAGACTGTAAAGAAGATGGTTGGTAATAGATCACCTTCTGCAATGGATTGGAAAACGTTTGTCGGTACAAGATGCACCAACGTTTCTGAGAAAGTCGCTTTTTCAGAAGAAGCCTTAGATGTCTCTTCATATTTAGAGATATCGCCTTTCTCCATGTTGCTCATATCAATTCCTGTACCAGGATGGAACAAGTTTGCTGCAAGCAGTCCAACTGCTAATGCAATCGTTGTCACAATCTCGAAGTACAGAATGGTTTTTCCGCCGAGTCTTCCGATCGTTTTCATATCTCCAACACCTGCAACTGCTACAATCAATGCAGCAATAACAATTGGAAGAACGATCATTTTAATTAAATGGATGAATATATCGCCAATCGGCGTTAACACATTAATAACGGTTTCATTTTGATAAAACAGCGCTCCCACGACAACACCCAGAACAAGTGCAATGAGTATTTGAGAAGCTAACCCTAACTTTTTCATACGTGAACCCCCTTTTATTGATAACGCTTTCTTTGTTGCTTAATCGCATCTTAACGACGAACCTACAAAAAACGACAAAAAAGAACAAAAAGAAGTGAATTTTTTATGAAAAATCTTTAAAAAGGTGGGTTTTTCCACAATATTGTAAAAAAAAGACTTCGCTTTTGGCGAAGTCTCAGATTGTTGACAAAGGGCTAAAATGATGTTTATTTTAGCCCTTTGTCTTCTTTTCAGCGTGATAGAAAACCTTTGCAGTCTAGGAAGAACGAGCACTGGCGCGGAGCGAATTTGACATTCGTGAGCACCAGCGCGCAGGACTGCGGGCGAATGCGAGGGTTTGTCTACACGCTGAGACTTTGCTTTTGGCGAAGTCTTAATGATTTTGCATCTGTTCACTTGGTGTAAGTTGATTTGAAAAAAATTCATCATAAATCGTATATCCAATGAGCACAAGAGCAACATAGAGCAATGCACTAACGGTCCAAACCCATTTGACATTCATCTTCATTCTGCCACTCCCTCTCTGACTGGCTTCAATCGCTGCAATCTGAGTGCATTCAGCACAACGGACACGGAGCTAAAGGCCATTGCTGCTCCTGCAAGCCATGGTGCAAGGAAACCAAATGCAGCGATCGGTATCCCAATACAGTTATAGGCAAGCGCCCAAAATAGGTTTTGTTTAATGTTTCTCATTGTTTTTTTACTAAATTCCAGCGCATCTGCAACGGCATGGAGATCTCCCGTCATGAGCGTAATATCTGCTGCTTCCATGGCAACGTCTGTCCCTGTTCCCACAGCCATCCCAATATTCGCTGTTGCAAGAGCTGGGGCATCATTGATACCGTCTCCGACCATGGCGACTTTTTTTCCTTGTTCCTTAAGTGCCGTAATGTGAGCCGCTTTTTCTGCAGGAAGCACTTCAGCAATGACATGATCAATGCCTGCCTGTTTCGCAATCGCCTCTGCTGTTAGTTTATTATCACCTGTCATCATCACAACGTGAATCCCCTGCTCTTTCAGACGAGCGATGGCTTGAGGAGAGGATACTTTGATTGTATCTGCGACCGCGACAATGCCGGCGACTTCGCCGTCAATCGCAACAAGCATAGCCGTTTTTCCTTGCTCCTCCAGCGTTGTGACAGATGCTTCTATTTGCTCATATTGGATATGATGTTTCTGTAATAGCTTACGCGTTCCAATCAAAAGCTTGTGTCCTGCTGCCTTTGCTTCAATTCCATGACCTGGATCTGCTTGGAAGGCTTCAATTTCGACTGCTTCAAGACCTTGTTCTTTCATACCGTCTGTGATCGCCCGGGCAAGCGGGTGTTCCGACTGCTGTTCTGCCGATCCTGCTAGCTGAAGCAGCGTATCTTCTGTCCAGTTGGCATATGCCAGTACATCTGTCAGACTAGGCTCTCCTTTTGTTACAGTCCCTGTTTTATCTAACACGACCGTGTCGAGTGATTGAGTCACTTCTAAATGCTCTCCGCCTTTAAACAGAATGCCTGATTCAGCCGCACGGCCGCTGCCAGCCATAATAGAGGTTGGTGTCGCAAGGCCGAGCGCACACGGACATGCAATGACAATGACGGCTATAAAGGTTTCAAGTGCTGACGTCACATTTCCTGGGTCAACAAAGAAAAACCATATGAGGAATGTGAGCACAGCAATTCCTACAACAATGGGAACAAATATTCCTGATATTTGATCTGCCATTCTTTGAATTGGTGCTTTTGAGCCCTGCGCTTGTTCTACAACTCGGATAATCTGTGAAAGAGCGGTCTCTTTCCCGACTTTAGTCGCTTTTATTTTGATGAATCCATTTTTATTGATCGTTGCCCCGATGACCATATCTCCTGCTGTTTTATCAACAGGCAGACTTTCTCCTGTAATCATGGACTCATCTATTGCGGATGTCCCCTCCATGATCTCCCCATCTACCGGTACTTTTTCCCCGGGTTTGACAAACACAAGGTCATTCACTTTCACGTCAGAAATAGGCACAGTCATCTGTTTGCCATCTCGCTCGATAACCGCTTCTTTCGCTTGTAAGCCCATGAGCTTTTGAATCGCTTCTGATGATCTTCCTTTTGCTCTTGCTTCCATTAATTTTCCGAGCACGATCAACGTAATGAGGACAGCACTTGTTTCATAATAGAGGGCTGCCTCATGTGTGCCTTGAACCGCTGACTGAATGCTTTCATATAAACTATAGAAAAACGCGGCAGATGTCCCAAGAGCGACAAGAACATCCATATTGGCACTTTTATTTCTTAAAGCCTTATACGCCCCTACATAAAAGGGCCAGCCGACAATGAACTGCACAGGCGCTGCTAACGCCAGCTGTACCCATGGATTCATAAACGCTTCAGGCAGCCAAATAAAGGACGTAAAAGAAAAATGGCTGACCATTGCCCAAAGAAGCGGCAGTGACAAAATCATCGAGAATAAAAAGCGTGCCGTTTGCTTCTCTATTGCTGCTTGGCGGTGATCTTTCTTTCCTTCCTCTGCTTGATCTGCAGCTGGTTCAATTAAAGAATACCCAATAGACTGCACCGCATCTTTTATGTCATTTGTAGACGTTTGGCCCGGATGATATGTGACCTGAAGTGTCTCAAGCGCAAAATTTACAGACCCGTGATCGACACCGTCCATTCGGTTAATTTTTTTCTCGATTCGGTTTGCACAAGCCGCACACGTCATTCCCTCTATATCAAATTCTGCTTGCTCCATCACCACATCATAGCCAAGCGATTGAACTTTTCGCTTTAAATCATCTGGTGTTAGTTTCTCTGTTTCATAGACAATATGGGAAGTGTCAAGCGCCAAATTCACACTGGCATCCTCCACACCTTCCAGCCTGTTCAATCCCTTTTCGATACGGCCTGCACAAGCAGCACAGGTCATCCCCGTAATTTGAAAGTCAATTTCCTTTTTCATTGATCTCACCTCTCCACATACTCCATGGGGGTATTATTTTTTGAAAAAAATACGTGCTGTACTGCAGCACGTATACTTATTTATACGACATCATATCCCTGTTCTTCAATCACATCAGAAATACGGTGTAACGTGACTTGATCCGGATGAAATGAAACCTCCACCTGTCCTTTGTCTAAATGGACTTTCACAGATTCCACACCTGCTAATTCTCCTACATTTCCTTCGACTGCTTTCACGCAATGTCCGCAAGACATGCCCTGCACTTGAAGTGTTGCTTGTTCCACTTCTCATCGCCTCCATCAATCATTTTCTACAATTTACTATACCCTAGTAGGGTATCGATGTAAACATAAATGCTACGATTTTGTCAGTTTCGTAAAGACCGTCATTAACTCTTCAATGGCTTCATCCCCATTGCCGCTCTTGATAGCATCTGCAACACAATGATGTGTATGCTTTTCCATCAAATGAAGACTGACTTTTTTCAAAGCCGCATTGACTGCAGAGATTTGATTCACAACATCTATACAGTAACGATCGTTTTCAATCATTTGCTGGATCCCGCGAACTTGTCCTTCCACTCGTTTCAAGCGATTGATCAATTGGTCCTTTTCCTTTTCGGCTCTAGGCGAAGCCATATGTCTTTCTTCATGTTCTGTCATGTGATCACCTTTTTTTCATTATGACTTGTCTTTACCTAAATTAAAGCATATCTCCACCGAAAAAGGCAAAGATATGCTGAGCACCGCATATAAAGCTGTGTTTGTCCTAATTTGTTAATTGTTCGATATCCTGCAAAAGATTGACGGATTGCTGAAGCTGTTTCATCAATCCCTGCTGATCCTCCAGTATGGCGGCAACATCGATATCGCCTGCTTTCAATTGCTGTATATATGTTTGGATCTCCTCTGACAGCACTTTATTTTTTTCAATGATTTGTGCATGAAGGTCTTCTGCCATTTTTGGCGCTGTGACTTCATTAAAATCTTGAATGTCTGCCTTCAACGATTCTAGCTGCTGCGTTAATTCTGCCTTTTTGGCGGCGTTTTGCACAGCTTCTTCAGCGAGCTTTGGAAATTCCTCTGTAAATTGCTGAATGTCCGTCACATAGTCATTTGCCTCAGTGACATATGTCGTTGTATCGTTGACCTGATCAAGCAAGCCGGAGCAACCGCTTAATACAAGCGTTCCGGAAAATAGACAAGCCATCACGTATTTTTTCAAGATCGATCATCCTTTCATCTGTAGGATTAAAAGCATCATTTGTTCCGCTTCCCTATCACACAGATGCAAAAAGACCTTAAAAATAGCCAGACCTTTGCCTCATGTGTGATAGGCAAAGGTCTGGCTAACATTGTTCATGCCGGAATGGCCGAGAAACAACGAATGTTTCTGTAGTGACGACCAAAACCGTAAAAGCTACTCCCCTTTAGGAAACCGTTCAAATGTTATGTTTATCATATCGAATGTCAGGACAACAGTCAATGCGGAAGATCCTGCTCTTGATACAGCACATGGCCCTTACCAGTGGATGCATAAATCCGGTTCCGTCCTTGGCGTTTTGACATATACAAGGCCTGGTCCGCTTCAAATAGAAGTGTCTCTAATACACAAGGATCATTGGCTGTGTGAGCAATTCCAAAGCTCGCTGTCACTCGCACTTTTTCCTTATCATTCGTAAAGAAACTTGCTTCAAACGAATGTCTTATTTGTTCCGCGATATGACATGCCTCTTTAAATGACTGATGAGGCAGACAAATGGCAAACTCTTCTCCCCCATATCGTCCAAATAAATCATCCATTTGTAAATGCTCCTGACAAATAGAGACAACATGACGCAGCGCTTCATCCCCGATATGATGTCCGTGTGTGTCATTGATTTGTTTAAAGAAATCAATATCAAACAGCATAACAGCGGTATCCTGCGCATCCTCTTCAAGGATCAACTGCGTTCGTTCGATGAAAGAAGATCGATTGAAAATATTCGTCAAACCATCGATATACGCACGACGCTCCAGCTCTTCCTGCAGCAAACGCTGCTCTGTAACATCACTGATCACTATTTGCCTGCCCTCAATCTCTCCTCTTCTATTAAATAGAGAGGAAGCGGTCAGATGATAATAATAGGACTGGTCTTTTTCTTTTTTCCACATTAAATCATATTGCGAATGATCCTGCGGAGAGCGCAGCCATTGAATGAACGCTGAATCTTTGATGATTGCTGAGAAAATATCGTCGATCTTATAGCCAATTCCCTTTTTATTCGCAAGTGCTGGAATGATCGATGCAGCAGCGGGATTGTAATCAATGAGTGTTCGATATCGATCTAAAATCAAAACCCCTTCAGACATATGCTCAAACACACGCTCCATTGCAATGGGAGA
Source organism: Bacillus safensis FO-36b (assembly GCF_000691165.1). Lineage (GTDB taxonomy): Bacteria > Bacillota > Bacilli > Bacillales > Bacillaceae > Bacillus > Bacillus safensis. Next base: position 105,888 of record NZ_ASJD01000002.1, read on the forward strand.
CAGCTTAAACAGCTGGAACGACATAATTGCCCATAAATAGAGTGCGTTGGTAATAAACATCACCACAGGAACAGGATCAATATGCAGGGGTGTAACGCCTAATAAATAAATAAAAGAAGTCAAAATTGGTAAGGACATTCCCACTAACAGTATCAGAATCTGCTTTAAATATTCTTTTTTTGTGACACGTAAAAACCAAAGCAGCATAAAAATAGCAAGCATCGAACAGCCAAACGTATAAACGCCATGAATGATATACCAATAGCCAATCGTAAAATCAGCCAATAAAAACCCATCTACTGGATTCATCGTGATGCTTCGATAAAAGAGTGAATGTAAAGAGTTGGTGAACACCATAATGGTTGTGAGAGTTGGAATCAATAAGATGAGAAGCACGCGGCGCTTTGTGAAATATTGTTGGAACCCCGTAAATTGCAGCACAATCAGCAGACTGAGCGGTGCGATAAACGGAAGACCTATGTATTGAAAACAAACCCAGAACATGATTTCTTCAGGGGTACGAGCCAATAATTCAAACGTATGCCCAAAGATATAAATCGCAGTTGCTCCAGACATGTACATAAACAATTGACAGCCAATATACCGGTGGCGGTTCGCATGAGCAATGATTGATAATATCACGGACAGAATGCCAGAAACACTCATGATCACAATAAAATGTAAAACAATCGAATCCATGTAAACGCCCCAATTTCAGTTATTTAGAACTAGTCTAATCTTACTATATATGAGGAAGTCACAAATGGGAAGATGTGATTTTGAATTGGTTGGAGGTTTTTTGTAAAATTTCAGGCGTTATCTGTTTGTGATCCCTTATATTTTCACTACTTTTTGCTTAATTTGAGGGAGAAGTATGTTGCGTCTGGAGAAATATCTGTACAATGTGGAGATCAATGGAGAGGAGACTCGAAAGGAATATGACTTTTTGGATGATTATGACGGGGCTGTTTATGTTGATTCTTTTAGAAAAACCGTTTGAAAAGAGAAGTTCTGGATTGTTATTTTTGATCAGTTATTTACTGCTGATTGCGGTTTATGTGATTCAGACAACGTTTGTGGAACTTGTACCGGATGGATTTTTGATGATGCTTGCGGTGGTTGTCGTTTTTCCTTTGTTTGTTCGGTTGGTGCAGTCTTCTTTGAGAAACCGTACATAAGTAAATAATTAAAGAAACTCCGATTATTCCTTGTAGGAATAACCCAATCAAAAATGTAAATAAATTCAAAAAACATTAAATATCAAAATCAAAACTAACTTAACTTCTTAAATTAGATAAAAAAAGCCCCTTTATAGAAAGGGGCCTTTTTAAATATTTAAAATTATGGAGACGGTGGGAGTCGAACCCACGTCCAGAGACATCGATTACTTAAGCGTCTACGAGCGTAGTCAACATATTTACGTGTTCACTCATCCTCATGCCTGCTGACGGGCGCTTGGAGAGCTAGTCTGATGGATCTCTTCTTACGTCCTCAGACGGAAACGTAAGCGTAGCCTACTTCATTGGGCTCCTCACAGACACATAGGCGATGTCAGGAAGAGCTCGCTGCGCTTATTAGGCAGCTAGTGCTAAGTTTTGGTTAAAACTTTTAGTTTTGCCAGTTACATTTAAGTGCGTGTTAACGAGATCGCCTCTCGGCTCGCAGCCTAAGCTCGAACCATCCCTGTCGAATCCGTAACGTCCCCTTGTAAAAGGGATATACGGGATGGAAGTTCAGCTTCACTGCTTCCGTATATAACTATTATAACAATCTCATCGCTCGAAACAACTGGTGGTTTCTGTAAAAAGAGCGATGATTGTTTACTGCATAACATATTGTAGCATAATGCTTCCGCTCTCAGCAAGCCATCTGCATTAGGCTAGAATTGCTTTTGACGATCGCGGAAGGCACGTTCGATTTCACGTTTTGCATCTTTTTTCTTCAGATCTTCACGTTTATCGTATTTCTTCTTCCCTTTTCCGATTCCGATCAGCACTTTGGCAAAGCCATTTTTCAAATAAAGTTTCAGAGGCACAAGTGAGTAGCCTTCTTCCTTTGTCGCACCAATCAATTTGCTGATTTGCTTGCGATGAAGCAGCAGCTTTCTCGTTCTCAGCGGATCATGGTTATAACGGTTCCCCTGTTCGTATGGGCTCACGTGCATATTATGAAGAAACACTTCTCCTCGCTCGATTTTGGCAAAGGAATCTTTTAAATTCACTTTTCCAGCACGAATCGATTTGATTTCAGTTCCTTGTAATACTAGGCCGGCTTCGTATGTTTCTTCTATAAAGTAATCATGATTTGCTTTTTTGTTTTGGGAAACAACTTTTCCCTCTCCCTTTGGCATTGGCGTACACCCTCCTTTTGACACAAACACGGTCCAAATCGTACGGATTATTTTATCAAACAATCCAGCTTTCGACAATGCTGACGCCATGTGGTCAAAAAGCAAATAGAGCGGGATGCCCTATTTGCTTTTTGGCACGTTACTTTTTCTTTTTGCGTTTTTGTTTCGGTGCGTTTTCAAATACGCGTTTTTTCTTTTTCTTCTTTTTACGGTTTGTGAACCAGTCACTTCCGCTTTTATCCTCTTTGCCTTTTTCCCCAGAGGCTTTTTGACCTCCACGCCCTTTTTTCGCTGGTGGATCTGTCCGTTTTTTGAACTTGAAATCTTTTGGAGATTTACGGCGAGTGCCTTTCATCCCGACGATTTCAAAATCAATTGAGTGCTCATCTTTATTAACATTAACAACTTTGACAGTGATTTCGTCACCGATACGGTAGACATTCCCTGTACGTTCACCGATCATGGCAAAGTGCTGTTCATCAAAGCGATAATAGTCGTCTGTCATGTAGCTGACATGGACAAGACCTTCTATCGTATTCGGCAGTTCAACGAATAGTCCAAAGTTCGTCACAGAACTAATCATGCCATCAAACTCTTCACCGATTTTATCTAGCATAAACTCTGCCTTTTTCAGATCATCTGTTTCACGCTCTGCATCGACTGAGCGGCGCTCCATCGTGGACGCATGATCTGCGATTTCAGGAAGCAGCTGGCCCCACTTTTCTAGAGTCGCTTCATCTGTCTTTTTCTGAATCAAATAGGTTCTAATCAGTCTATGCACGATTAAATCCGGGTAACGGCGGATCGGTGATGTGAAGTGTGTATAGAATTCCGTTGATAACCCAAAATGGCCAATGCTTTCTGGATCATACTTCGCCTGTTTCATAGAGCGAAGCATCACAGTTTGAATGACAACTTCTTCTGGTTGATCCCTGACAGCATCGAGGACACTTTGAAGTGCGCGCGGGTGAATGTTCGTTGACGTCCCTTTCACAATGTAACCAAACGTCGTTACGAACTCTAAAAAGCGCTGAAGCTTCTCAGGGTTTGGTTCTTCGTGAATTCGGTAAATGAACGGAACATTCATCCAGTGGAAATGCTCTGCAACCGTTTCGTTTGCAACAAGCATGAATTCTTCAATTAATTTCTCTGCAACGGAACGCTCACGAATGACAACGTCTTTCGCTGCGCCTTCATCATCTACAAGTACTTTTGCTTCCTTGAAATCAAAGTCTACAGCTCCGCGCTCCATTCGTTTGTCACGAAGAATCTCTGCAAGCTTCTCCATCTCTTGAAACATCGGCACTAGCGGCTCATATTTGTTTAAAAGCTCTTCGTCTTGGTCGACTAAAATCTTATTCACATCAGAATAGGTCATTCTCTCCGTCGTTTTGATCACACTTTGGAAAATCTCGTGTTTGACGACTTTTCCGTTTCGATCAATGACCATTTCACAAGACAGTGTGAGACGATCGACCTTTGGATTTAATGAACAAATACCGTTTGACAAACGATGCGGAATCATAGGGATGACGCGGTCGACGAGATACACACTCGTTCCACGTTCATAAGCTTCCTGATCAATCGGCGAATTCTCTGTGACATAATGAGAAACGTCTGCAATGTGCACGCCAAGCTTATATTTGCCATCATCCAGCTTTTGCACAGTTACAGCATCATCTAAGTCCTTCGCATCTGCACCGTCAATCGTCACAATCGTTTCATTGCGCAAGTCGCGTCTGCCTTCAAGGTCTTTTTCATCAATCGTTTCAGGTGTGTCTGCTGCCTGCTGAAGTGCTTCTTCTGGGAACTCACCTGGCAGACCGTGTTTATGAATGATCGACAAAATATCAATGCCAGGGTCATTTTTATGACCGAGGATTTCAGTCACTTCACCTTCTGCACTCATTCTTCCTTCAGGGTAGCTTGTCAGCGTCACAACGACTTTATGACCTTCGACCGCACCGTTTTTAGCGGATTTCGGAATGAAGATATCGTTTGTGATTTTTTTATCATCAGGAATGACAAAGCCAAAGCTTTTCGTTTCTGTGTAGGTACCGACAACCGTCTGAGTATTACGCTCGAGAATACGGATAACAGTTCCTTCTTTTTTCGTGCCGGTTGATTTGTGGCTGACACGAACCATGACGGTATCTCCATTCATCGCTGTGCCTAACTCATTTGGCGGGATGAAAATATCATCCTGTCCAAACTCTTCAGGCGTCACAAATGCAAATCCTTTTGCATGAGCAGACAGCTTTCCTTTTACCAAATTCATTTTTTCTGGTACACCGTAACGGTCGCTGCGCGTGCGAACGATGAGTCCTTGATCCTCCAGCGTCACAAGTGCTTTGACGAGCTCTTTATAATCATCAGGATTGGTAATCTCCATCATGACTTCCAGCTCTTGAACGGTTAACGGTTTATACGCTTCTTCTTTCATAAAAGCGAGTAATTCATCCATAAATTCTTCTTTTTGCACACTCTAACCCCCTATATATTTAAATTGACCAATCAAGTGATTCTAAGAATGCATAGACATCCTGATGAACCTTCTCCCGCTCTTTATCAAGCGTGATAACATGGCCTGATTCTTCATACCATTTCAAATGCTTATCATCTGTCTCTACTTCGTTATAAATGATATTCGCACTGTCTGTATTAATCATATGATCGTGACGTGCCTGCACAACAAAAGTAGGTGAATAGATCATGTCGACATTGTTTCTAACATCTGCAATCAGTTCTTGCAGGCTCCTCAGTGTATCCATTGGTGTTTTCTTGAACGATTCCATTTCTTGTTCAATTTGGTCCTCTGACTTACCCTCAAATTTCTTATAGTTACGGGCATAATCTAGTACACCCTGGTACATGACTTCTTCACTTTTTATGTACATAGGTGCACACATAGGTACAATTCCCTTTACAGGTACAGTGTAACCTAATTTCAATGAAAAAACTCCTCCGAGGGATAGTCCGCAAACTGCAATCTCCTCATAACCCTCATCTTTTAAGAATTGATAGCCTTCTTCAACGTCTTTCCACCAGTCAGCCGGGCCTGTATGGACAAGCTCTTCTGGCGGCACACCGTGTCCTTTATATTGAGGTGCATGGCATGTATATCCTCTATCGTTCAAATAACGGCCAAGCATTCGAACATCGGCTGTATTCCCAGTAAAACCGTGAAGAAGAAGCACCGCCTTTTCTCCACCTTTAAACGTAAATGGTTTTGGTGTAACAACTTTCATGATGTGACTTCCTTTCCTTCTGGTATGGTTTATATTTTCCACTTGTATGTATGAAACAAACACAAAAGAGTGCTGATAATAAAAAAAGGTCTGAAAAAAGATCAGACCTTCTGTTACTCGCGCTTTACACGCCTAAATATGCCAATGCAAGTGTTAAGATGAAGAAAAGCACTGACAAAATAACCGTTAAACGGTGAAGAATCAAGTCAAGGCCTCTCGCTTTTTGCTTACCGAAAAGCTGCTCGGCTCCACCTGAAATAGCGCCTGACAGTCCAGCACTTTTACTTGATTGTAGTAATACAACGATGATAAGTGCGATACTGACAATTACGAGTAATGTGATAACAAATGCGTGCATGAAAACACCTCCAGACAAACTGGTACACATAACTTTATTTTACATGAAAACAAGGTGCATGTCACGAAACATCAAAATAAAGATTTCCTATATATTGTCGACTTGATTCGTTATTTTGATACAATTTCGTTCCAAAGTGCTGGCTGCAGCATTTTTATATGCAATTTTTCGGTTAAAAACACATTTTTAATGAGTTGCTTCTTCCTTCAATAGCTGTTTTAATTCTACTAACAAACGTTCAGCTCCTTCAGGACTCAGCATCACGTTCCCATTTCCATAGCTTTTGTTGTACTTCGTCACTTGTCCCGTCAGCAGGCAGCTCTTATCTGCATCATATTTTTTCAGCATAATGGTTTGATCTTCAATGAAAATTTCTAACAGCTGCTCTTCTTTAATATTGAGTACCTTGCGCATTTCTGAGGGCAGAACAATTCTGCCGAGAGAATCAATATGTCTGACCATCCCAGTCCTTTTCAATGACATTTCCTCCTTGATGATGATATGATGATATCACTCATTGACTTTTGTCAACATTTTCATAGTAAAATAGATCTTCAAATTTTTTATCAAAGTAATGAATCATTTTGCCAATGACAAGCTGTCCCGGTTTTCGGTGACCATTTAATACCCTGCTAAGTGTGGCAGGAGAGATGCCAATTTCATCAGCGAGCTGATTTAACGACATATCGTTCTCGATCATATACTGCATGACAAAAGCCCGCCTGATCTGAATCTTTTCGACCATCATTACAACCTCCTATGGAATCATTATGTACAACATGTAAGACTTTCACATCAAGCAGATTCATTAACTTATGTCAACACTTTTACCCCTCTGCTATTTCCTTTGGTCAATGATCATACTAAAATAAGTCATATACTGAAATGTGAGGTTCGATGTCATGAATCACTTTGGTGAACAATTACGCATTTTAAGAGAAAATAGAAAAATGTCGGTCAATCAGCTTGCCATGTATTCAGGTGTCAGCGCTGCTGGTATTTCTCGTATTGAAAATGGAAAGCGCGGTGTGCCAAAGCCTTTAACCATAAAAAAATTAGCACACGCTTTGAAGGTGCCTTATGAGGATTTAATGCTGCTTGCCGGTCATATTGAACAGGAACAAGTTCATGAAATGAAACCGAAATATGAGTCCATGTTAAAAATCTATCAAACGGCGCTTCAAAAGGATGTAGAACATCTCCCCATTTTTGACGGGGACAAATGGGAAAGGCTCTCCGCACAAGACATCAGCCAGCTGAATGAATACTTTCTCACGCTCATCAACCAAAAAAGGTGAACAAATAGCGGGGCATAAACCTAATGTACATCCACCATTAACTAATGTCAATATTTTCATGGTGCACTTATTGCCAATAGTCAACAAATCAAGTAAAATAGACATATCTAATCTATAACCATGTGAGGTTTTGCGTTAATGAACTTTGGTGCATATTTAAGAGCATTACGTGAGGAAAAGAAGCTGTCGGTGAACCAATTAGCGATGTATTCTGAGGTCAGCGCTGCCGGTATATCTCGTATTGAAAACGGGAAACGCGGCATTCCGAAACCTCCTACGATTAAAAAGTTAGCTGGTGCGTTAAAGGTACCTTATGAAGACATGATGCAGGCTGCGGGCTATATTGAGGAAGCCGCTTCTGTCCAACAGCTTAGGGAAGATGATCTTGCTTTATCCAAAATAAAGGAAGCCGCAGCGCAATATGAACTTGGTGATCTCGAAATATTTGATGGTGACATATGGTCAACCCTTTCGAAAAAAGAAATAGAGGACCTCAACCGCTATTTGTTATTTATGTTAAACAGCCGTTCGTCCTCATAAATGTTTAAGCTTTTTGCGCCGATTTATGACAGATTTACGGTATAATGGGTTCAGATTGGAGTGAAGAAAGATGAATCAATCTGACATGTGCCCGCGGTTTGAAAAAGCAGTTGAGTTATTGAGTAAACGCTGGGTGGCACTGATTGTTTTTCAGCTTCTCTCAGGTCAGCAGCGCTTTAGTGAAATTGAGGCGGCTCTGACAAATTTAAGCGGAAGAGTATTATCTGAGAGATTAAAAGAGCTGGAAGCAGCAGGTATTGTAAAACGGGAGGTTTTTGCTGAAACACCCGTGCGCATTGAGTATTCTTTAACAGATATGGGGCGTTCACTTGCACCCGTTTTTGAGGAAATTGCGAAGTGGTCCTCTGAATGGATCACGCTTGAATCATAAACCAGCATTCGAACCGCCTGATCATCATAAAACAACCTCCCTTACAGCGATGTAAGGGAGGTTTTGTCTTTTCAACTGCTTAAGCAGATGTGATGTTTTTTTCAGCTAACGCTTTTCTTTCTTTTTTCTTGTTTGTCGGGCTTAAATAGCGTTCGAGCCAGCCCATGACAAGGTCAGCGATAATAGCCATAAGTGCAGTTGGAATCGCACCTGCTAAAATGATGGCTGTTCCGTTTGTGGCGTTTGACCCTCTGATGATGATATCACCAAGACCTCCCGCGCCCACAAATGTTCCAATCGCTGTAATTCCGATGGCAATGACCAGTGCGGTTCTTAAACCAGCCATAATGACTGATAAAGCAAGCGGTAGTTCAACCATTCTCAGCACTTGCCATTTCGTCATGCCCATCGCTTTACCTGATTCTAAATAGGCATGTTCAATGCTGACAATGCCTGTATACGTGTTTCTGATGATCGGCAGAAGCGAATACAGAAAGAGTGATAGGATGACTGTATTTGCGCCAAGTCCTAATACAAGCATCAACACGGAAAGCATCGCTAATGCCGGTATCGTTTGGATGACGTTGGTAATGGCAAAGACCCAATTGCTCAGCTTGCGGTAATGCGCTACAAAGATGCCTACTGGAATCCCGACAATCGCCGCAAACAACACCCCATACGCCGACATGAGAAAATGCCGATAAAATTCTTCTAACACATATGACCCGTTCTGCTGATAATACGTCCATAATTGCTGCAGTGTGTCCATCAGCCGTGACACCTCCCCATCTTACTCAAAGTAATTGTGTTTTTTCAAGAAATTCTTCGCAACGGTTGCTGGTTCTTGAAGCTCTCCGTCGACTTGATAGTTCAGCTCTTGCATTTGTTCTGTATCGATTTTTCCGATCAGCCTGTTGATCACCTTATCAAGCCCTGGATTTTCTTTTAAGACTTTCTCCGGGACTACTGGCGATGCATCATATGGCGGGAAGAACCGTTTATCATCTTTTAAGATTTTGAGATTATAGGCTTTGATTCGTCCATCTGTTGAATAGGCAAGTACAATATCCATTTTTTTATTTTTTAATGCATCATAGACTAAACCAATCTGCATCGGATATGTGCTGCCAAATTTGATTCCGTATGTTTTCACAAATCCGTCATAGCCGTCGCCTTTCTTTTTGAGCCATATGTTATCGACCCCAAATCGGTAATTGGTCGCATTCTTTTTCAAATCAGAGACCGTTTCTAAATTATTTTCCTTCGCCATCTTTTGCGTCACGGCAAAGGCATACGTATTATCAAATCCATAAGAATCAAACCATTTGTAATCATAGCGTTTTTTAAATTCTTTTTGGACGATCTCCATCGCCCGCTCCGGGTCTTTTTCCGCATCCATTCCAAGCGTGCTTGTTAAATCTGTGCCTGAATATCTTGTGGCAGAAATGTCGACATCTCCGTTTTCCATTGCTTTCTGCTGCACAGTGTTGGAACCTAAGTTTTTCACAATGGTCGTCTTTTTATCAGTGTAATGTTCGATCATATCGCTAACCATATAGGCCATAATTTCTGATTCGGTAAAGTTTTGTGCTCCAATTCGCAGCGTGCCCCCTGAGGAGCCGGCTAGTCCAGGAAGTGAACAGCCGCTTATCAATAGCAAGCATCCGGCAAGCAGTGCACTGATCCATTTTGTTTTTCGATTCTTCACATAAGCCAACTCCTTATGAAACTTCCTTCAATCCTTTTAAGCCTTCAGGTGTTACTTTTTTCTCCAGCTTCATTAATGATAGGTCGATGATGACTGCTAAAATTGTGACTGGGATCGCACCCGCAATAATGAATTCCGGCTGATACAGCTGAAGTCCAATCAAAATGTAGTCACCTAGACCGCCTCCACCGATAAAGGCTGCAAGTGTTGTCCAGCCAATCAAATAAATCGTTGACGTTCTGACACCTGCCATAATGACCGGTACAGCAAGCGGGAGTTCAACAAGACGAATTTGTTCCCATGTTGTCATCCCGATTCCTTTACCGGATTCAAGCAAGTTTTTGTTCACACCTTGTACCCCGGCATACGTATTTCTTAAAATAGGTAAAACCGAATAGAAAAAGAGAGCAACGATTGCAGGTATTTTCCCAACCCCCAAAATAGGAATAAAAAAGGCAAGAATCGCTAAACTAGGGAGTGTTTGAAAGATATTCACGATACCGATGATAAAACCTGCGCCTCGCTTCATTCGTGTGAGTACCACGCCTAAAGGAACGGCAACAAGAATACCGAGCACAACAGCAATTAAGGAAATATATAAATGCTCCCACATTTTTGTGAGGAGTTCCCCGCCATTTTTCTCTAGAAAGTCGATGATTTGATCCATGTGTACACCTCCCTTACTTCATTTCAGTGACAGCTGCCGGCGTATCGTCTCCCCAAATGGAGTCGTACACAACATCTACCAGACTTGCACGTGTCACAATGCCTTTTAAGTGCCCTTCTGCATCCACAACCGGTACATATTTAATGCCGCGTATTAAGATTTTCCGGACAGTGTCTCTTAGAAGTGCGCCTTCTTGTACGGTATAGAACTCTGTATTTAAAATATCACCAACAAAAGCTGCTTTTCTGCGGTTCGCATCGATTGTTTCAATATCGATATAGCCTTTTAGCACATGATGTTCATCTACTACAAGCAAGGAATCGACCCGCTTTTCTCTCATGATGTAGATGGCATCTGTTAATGTTTTTTCAACTGTAACGGTGACTGGTGACGTGTTCATCATTTGTTCTACACGTTCCATATTCGGATTTGATTGAAGCAGACGTTCTTTGCCGATGAATTCTTCTACGAATTCATTGGCTGGGTTTCGCAGAATATCGTCAGGCGTACCTACTTGGACAATCTCTCCATCTTTTAAAATCACAATTCGATCAGCTAGTTTAATAGCTTCGTCCATGTCATGTGTGACGAATACGATGGTTTTATTTAACGTTTTTTGCAGTTTCTTAAATTCCTCCTGCAATGAATCTCGTGTGATTGGATCAAGTGCGCCAAACGGTTCATCCATGAGGATCAGAGGGGGTTCCGCTGCTAGTGCGCGAAGAACACCAATACGCTGCTGCTGTCCTCCGCTGAGTTCATGAGGATAGCGCTCTAAATATTCCGGTCCCATGTCGACAAGCTTCAGCAGTTCACGCGCCCGTTCTTTTCGTTTTTCTTCCGGCCATTTTAACAGCTTCGGAACAAGTGAAATGTTTTGTGCGATGGTCATATGGGGGAACAGTCCAATTTGCTGAATCACATAGCCAATTTCTCTTCTTAATTGAACTGGATCTTTTTTCATAATGTTTTCTCCCTCGATGAAGATTTTTCCTGAGGAAGGTTCGATGAGTCGGTTGATCATCTTCATGGTTGTTGTCTTACCACAGCCACTCGGTCCAATAAAACAAATAAATTCTCCTTTTGCTATTTCTAAATCAATATTTTTGACAGCTTTTTTTCCGCCTTTATACGTCTTAGATACATTCTCTAGTTTCAGCAAATGAGACACCTCCAATTAGTCGGATCAATATTTTCAGAAAATTTACACCTTATTTATTATAGTGCAAACTTTATAAAATAAAAAGTTTACGATGTGTTTGTATTGCATAACATTTATTTAAAATTTTCAGTTAACGGCCCGATAGATAGAGATCTCTCCTTTTTCCTCCAAATTACGAGCAAATACTCAATATTTATTGTTTTCATCAACAAACAGGTATATGATATATTGTGTTACAAATTGTCAGTCGTGAAGGGATGAATCGGGGAGTGGACAAGCTAGCGTTAGGCGCCATTCAAAAAGCACAGGATCATTATATTGAAAAAGCTGCCGAGAACATGAATGCCTTTGGTCTTTCTTCTACAGTGGGTAGAGTGCTTGGTATCATTCACATGAACCGTAAACCAATGACGCTTGGGGAGCTATCAGAGGCGACAGGCATGAGCAAAACGAGAATGAGTCAAGTCGTTCGAGAAATGCTTGATTTGAATATTGCGGAAAAGGTTTATGAAAAAGGAATACGTAAAGATCTATATGACGTTGAGCAAGATCAATATCAAACGTTTATTTCCTTGTTTGCAGCCAATTGGTCCCGAGTTGTCAGCAAAAACCGCAAGGCACATAAGAAAACGTGCAAGGAATTGCTGGAGCTGCTTGAACAGGACGACCTGCCAGAAGAGACAGAGGATAAAATCAATCTGCTTCTTTCAGAAATCAAGGAAAGTCTTGATTACTATGATTGGATTAGCCGCTTAATTGAATTCTTTGAAAGTGAAGAAGTGTTTAAGCATGTGCCGAAACCTTAAAAAAAGCTGTTTTATTTTACATCATTGTAGAAAAAACAGCTTTTTTATATACACTTATTGCATAAACATTGGAAACATCCCTTTTAAGCCTGCGCCGATCATCTCAACTGCCACTACAGCAAGAATTAATCCCATTAACCGCGTCACGACATTCATCTCTGTTTTCCCCATTTTCCGCATAATGAAACTTGAATAATGAAAGGCATAAAAGGTCATTGCCAGAACGATGACAATGCCAATTACAATGGCAAACATGTGAAGCATCACTTGACTTCCCGGGGTTAAGCTCATCACTGTAGCGATTGTACCAGGACCAGCGATGATCGGGATCGCCAGCGGCGTAACGGAGACATCCGCTTTCTCTTTGCTTTCTGCCTTTTCTTCAGAATGTGGATTTTGGACATGTGACTCCTTTGCATTCAGTAAATTGTAAGCGATACCAAAAATAAAAATACCTCCAGCGATGCGGAGTGCATGAATATCGATCCCAAACAATTTGAAAATAAGCCTTCCTGCCAATAGAAAGGCAATCAGAATGATGAAAGAGACCACAATGGCTTTTTTGGCTGTCTGGGAGCGTTCTTTCTCTGTATATCCCTCTGTTAAGGTGATAAAAAGAGGCACGTTTCCAATGGGATTTGATACAGCAAATAATGAGACCACGACATGAATCATAAAGGAAATCAACAGACACCCTCCTTTTTTCATAGTGTCTGCCAATCTGATGTGAATATTCCCTTGTGATGTTAAAACCTGTATATATTTAACCGATGTTAATAGAGGTTTTATTGAAAGGGGAATTACACATGAAGAAAACAATCACTATCGTCCTTCTATCTGTTGCGGTTTTAGGCGCAGCCGGCTGGATGGTTTGGCAGCAGCAGACCATCCAAGCAGCTGAGGAAAAACATCAGCAAGAAAGCAAAACGAACACTGAGCAGCTTTCGCAGTTAAAATCAGATCAAGCGGATATGAAGCATGAAAACGAAGATCAAAAAAAGAAACTGTCGACCATGTCGAAAAAGCTCAAAAACGAAAAGAAAGCCTATCAAAAAGAAGTCAAGCAGCGAAAAGCGCTTGAGGCAAAAATTGACCAGCTTCAAAAAGAGCTGACAGCAGCGAAAGCCACTGCTCAAGCGAATAAGCAGAGAGCACAGGCTGCAAGGAAACCAACTGTCAAAAAAGACCCAAATGTCACCCACAATCCGCCCTCACAATGGGTACAGGATCAATATGATTGGGGTGTGAAACAAGGGTATATTAAAGAATAGAAAGGATGAAAAACATGATACACATTCAGCCATTGTCAGGTGATCAATCTGTTCCTATGGATCTTTTACTCTTAGCTGATCCTTCCAAGGAAAAGGTTCTTACTTATGTGCAATCCGGCTCTTGTTATGCCGCGTATCATGATCAGGACGTGATTGGCGTCTATGTGCTTTTATCTCTGTCTCAGCAGACAGTCGAAATCATTAATGTCGCCGTGAAGGAATCATGGCAAGGAAAAGGAATTGGGAAGCAACTGATCCGCCATGCCATTGCTGAAGCGAAAGCCGCAGGTTTTCACACGGTTGAAATCGGCACAGGCAACTCGAGCATTCAGCAGCTCGCACTTTATCAGAAATGCGGCTTCCGCATGACATCTATTGACCACGATTTCTTTCTTAAGCATTATGATGAACCGATTTTTGAAAATGGCATTCAGTGTATGGATATGGTACGGCTGTCACTCACTTTGCAAGCAGACTGATGTTTTGTTCCGTCTGCTTTTTTTATGTTCTGCGCTTTTTTACCAAATGCTTCACATATTGAATGAAGAAATAAAGGACGGCGCCAGCTAAAAAACAGACCACACATCCAAAGAGCGTCGCCTCTGAGCTGAATTGATACTCTTCAATTTTCATGATATAAAATGGCATGCCAAACAATGTTGGGCTTGATTCAACATGATTGACCTCTAGCAGCAATAAAAAAACAGGGGTCATAAACACAGCAAATACATACAGCATCGCAAGTGTTATACCGCTGGAAAACGAATGAAATACTTTGATCATCTCTTTCTCTCCTTCATCTCTTTTAAACTGGCTGTGATATTTTTCCCGTCTGGACAAGCTGGATGCAGCATCACCGTATTTAGTAAAGAAAAAAACAGCAGCTGATGACTGACCGGATGCTTCCATATCATAAAAAGAACAATCGAACAAAGCACCGGAAAGAGCGGCCCTGCAAGTGCCACCATCATATTGAAGCTCGGCCGGCCAAACGTTTCATGGACGACCGCCACATGCTTCCGATCAATCGTTATCACAAAATCAAAGAGCGGCCTTTTTTCGAATTTGTTACACACCATGACCATCAGTATATGACCGAGTTCATGTATCACCACAACCGCTAGGAAACTGCACACAAGCTCTATCATCGCAAGACAGGCCTCTTTAACATGACAGCATATATACAGATAAAGAATGCAAGTGAACCTAGCAGATAGGCGGTGGCGAGAAGATACACATCTGATGAAAGCCACTTCAATAAAAGCATATCGATGAAGCTGAATACAGCAATCATCATCACGATGACAAACAGTTTATTGAACTCACTGATCTTCACGATAAACCCTGTACAGGCCGCCATGGCAGTGATCAACAAAATGGACAAACTTGCGAGGCCATGCCCTTCACTTTCAATGCCTATCACCATAGATGCAAGCCAAATAAACACAAAATATGTCAACAAATTAATAGCGTAATAAAATAAAATTCTCGACAATAAATAAGCACTCTTTGATGTATTTAACATAAAAATAGCCCTTTGATTCATATGATATTCTCTGCCAATCATCAGCGGAAGCATGATCAATATTTCCTTTAATGCATACTGCAAAATAAAGGCATACAGCCAGCCGGTTTCTACCGGTGTAAAAACAAATGGCAGCCCCGCCGTCAAACAAACGAGAAATAAAAACAAAATGCCCTGTTCTTTAAAAACAGCTGACCGGCTGAAATAGACCAATTCCTGCCGCAGGTGCGTCAGAAAGGAAGATTGCGTTCTGATTTTCTTGTAAGAAAACGACTTTACCTCTGTTTTCAGCTGCAAAAACATCCGATGGACATAAGAAGCCGCTAACCCCTTCAGCCATAGCCAGCCAGCGCTTAGAAGGATCACCAGAAATATGAGATAGACTGATGGCCATACACGGATCATCTCCATTGCTTTTTTCAAAAGGAGAAACACCAATAGATTCAGCACCGCAAAGCCTAGCGTTTGCAGCAGCAAATGCTCTTTTGTTTTAGATACGAAATGGCTCACAGCAATCCGCATCACCATCCAAGAAGCAAGTGCAAGCAGCGCCAGTACACAGCAAGTCATGCATACAGCCGTTATCCAATACAAAGATGGCGTAACACCGCTGATCAAAAGGCCTAAGACAATCGGTAAAAAAAGCAGTCCTACCATGAGAAAACAAAAGAGCATCGGAAAGAAATACACACAAAGGACAAATGGCACACTTTGTATCGCACTATTCAAAAAGTAGAATTGATATTCCTGTCGCTTTAATTTATTGCGGGATAACAAAATAGCTGCGCCTAAAAGTAGAAGCGTCATTTTCATCAATTGGAGGTATAGAGCAGCCGGCTCACTTTCTCCTGCCTGCATGAAAAAGCGCAGGCTGATAACGACGTATATCGCGTACATGAGCAAGAAAAAAGCCGCGGCTGCGAGAAGCTGTATAGGATACTTTTTTGCGAGCTGCTTTCCTTTCGTTGTCAGCATTCCCCATTCTATTTTATGAAGAACGTGTCGTGTCCAGATCATTGAGTAACCTCTCCACCTGCATATAGTAATCTCGATTCACTTCTTTATAAATCTCTTCAAGTGCCTGATGAGGAAATGTCTGATTCGTTTCTTGGCGGGACATATCCAGTTTGACGTCCCCATTTCTTAAGATCATGAGATGGTCATAAAGCGTATCACCAAAGCTCAAATGATGGGTTGAAATGAGAATGCCAGCGCCTTGATTTCTCAGCTTCATGAGCACCTTTTTTAAGATGATCATCATATCTGGATCAAGTCCGTTCGTTGGCTCGTCGAACACATAATAATCACATGGCCTGAGGAGCTGGGAAATGATCTGCGTTTTCTTTTGATTGCCATGAGACAGCTGAGCGATAGGCTGATCCATATATGAACCCAGCTCAAACAGTTCGATGAACGTCTCCTCCCGTGTGACATCTTGCTCATTTGGCAGCTGAAGTAATTGAAAGTATTCCCTCGGTGATAAATAATCGAACAACGAATGCTCGTCAGGAATATAGGAAACATGTTTTTTCAACAAGGAGATATGTTCTGAGGATTGAAGGTTCAGCTGTTTACCGTGTAAAGTGACGCATCCTATAAATGGTGTCAGCCCAAACATGGATTGGATCATCGTCGTCTTTCCCGCACCATTATGCCCCAAAAGCAGCAGCATCTGCCCTTTCTCGACATTCATTTGAATATTACGGAGAGAGAAGGTGCGGCTATATGTTTTTTCTTTTAATCGTAATGTCAGCATCATATCCCTCCGTTTGTTTCAAATAGAACAGATGACCTTGCATCTGTTCTCATCCCTGTTAAAAACCGCACTGGATTTTAACGTACATGCCTAATAATTTGAACTCTCCTAAAAATTTCGAGCCCCGTCCAAAGGTCTTGCATGCCCAAATCAATGCTCCAAGTGAAATAATGCCTAATATAGCGGCAAGGACATAAATCCAAAATGCGTTTTTCTGTACATTCTTAGAAGTTAAAATTCGTTGCTTCCTTTCATCATATGCCG
This sequence comes from Bacillus safensis FO-36b, assembly GCF_000691165.1. Classification (GTDB taxonomy): domain Bacteria; phylum Bacillota; class Bacilli; order Bacillales; family Bacillaceae; genus Bacillus; species Bacillus safensis. The sequence continues at coordinate 123,232 of NZ_ASJD01000002.1, forward strand.
CCAATAGGTGAAGGACATACATATACACACCTACTGGAAAACGAAGGCTAAAAGGATTCAGCATCTCATCACCCCCTAATATATGTAAAATGATACCACCTCCTTACAAAAAGCATAAGTTCATTTCAGATCATATTTTTAGTCGATTTTTCATGATTTAGTGCTTATAAATGGAGAGGATTTTGGCTTCTTCTCTAACTGAAGGAGGATTTTTTACAGAAATAGGATAAGCCAAATGAATTAGCCACCGGATTTTCGCTCAACACAAAAAAAACGCTGCGTCCCGCTCTCATGAAAGAGCGGAACGCAGCGCATAGCTGACATTATTTATTCAAGTTATAGAATGTTGCAATGCCGTGATATTGTGCTGTTTCAGCCAATTGATCTTCGATGCGAAGTAATTGGTTGTATTTCGCCACACGGTCCGTACGAGACGGAGCACCTGTTTTGATTTGTCCAGCGTTTGTTGCAACAGCGATGTCTGCAATCGTGCTGTCTTCAGTTTCACCAGAACGGTGAGAGATAACAGCTGTGTATCCTGCGCGTTTTGCCATTTCGATTGCATCAAATGTTTCAGTTAATGTACCGATTTGGTTTACTTTGATCAGGATTGAGTTACCAACACCGTTTTTGATTCCTTCAGATAGCTTCTTCGTATTTGTAACGAACAAGTCATCTCCTACTAGCTGAACCTTGCTGCCAAGGCGCTCAGTTAATAGTTTGTGACCTTCCCAGTCGTTTTCATCAAGGCCGTCTTCAATAGAGATGATTGGGTATTTCGATACCATATCTTCATACCAGTCAACCATTTCAGCAGATGTTTTCACAACACCTTCGCCTGATAAATGATATTTACCGTCTTCTTTGTTGTAGAACTCAGAAGATGCAGCATCCATTGCAAGCTTCACTTCTTCACCTGGTTTGAAGCCAGCTTTTTCGATCGCTTCAACGATTGTTTGAAGTGCTTCTTCGTTAGAACCAAGGTTTGGAGCGAATCCACCTTCGTCACCTACAGCTGTGTTTAAGCCTTTTGCGCTTAATACAGATTTCAGGCTATGGAAGATTTGAGCGCCCATGCGAAGTGCTTCACGGAAGTTCGGTGCACCTACAGGCATGATCATGAATTCTTGAATGTCTACGTTGTTATCCGCATGCTCTCCGCCGTTGACGATGTTCATCATCGGTACTGGAAGCGTTTTGGAGTTGAAGCCACCAAGGTATTGATACAGTGGAATTTGTAAGAAATCAGCAGCCGCACGTGCTACAGCGATAGATACACCAAGGATTGCGTTTGCGCCTAATTTCCCTTTGTTTTCTGTTCCGTCAAGTTCGATTAACATTTTGTCAATCGCTACTTGTTCTGTTACATCAAAGCCTAAAAGCTCTGGTGCAATGATTTCATTTACGTTGTTTACAGCTGTCAGAACACCTTTTCCAAGGTAACGGGCTTTGTCTCCGTCACGTAGTTCTACTGCTTCATATTCACCAGTAGAAGCACCACTTGGAACAAGCGCACGGCCAAAGCCGCCAGATTCTGTGTAAACTTCTACTTCAACTGTTGGGTTACCGCGAGAGTCTAATACTTCGCGTGCATATACGTCAACAATGTATGGCATGTTTAATTTCTCTCCTTTTGAATCAATTTTTTTATTTCTGAATTAATGATGTTCCTGTCATCTCTTTTGGTTTTTCAAGACCAAGTAAGTCTAAAAGCGTTGGAGATAGATCGGCTAAAATACCGCCTTCTCTAAGCGTCGCACCTTTTTTCGTCACGATGACTGGTACAGGATTCGTTGTATGTGCAGTATGCGGCTTTCCTTCTTCGGTAATGAGCACGTCTGCGTTACCGTGGTCTGCCGTGATGATGGCATGTCCGCCTTTTGCCAGGATTGCGTCGACTACAGCTCCTAAGCACTCATCTACTGCTTCAATAGCTTTGATTGTTGGCTCAAGCATACCTGAATGACCAACCATATCCGGGTTAGCAAAGTTCAGAATGATCGCATCATGCTTGTCAGCATTGATGTCTGCAACAAGTGCATCCTTTACCTCATAAGCGCTCATTTCCGGCTTGAGGTCATAGGTTGCCACATCTGGTGAATTGATTAAGATGCGGTCTTCACCAGGAAATTCTTCTTCACGTCCACCACTCATAAAGAACGTCACGTGAGGATATTTCTCTGTTTCAGCAATCCGCAGCTGTTTCAATCCGTTTTGAGAAAGCACTTCTCCTACTGTGTTATCCAAATTCACTGGTTTGAAGGCAACATAACCATCAACCGTTTCACTGAAGTGTGTGAAGCAGACGAAGTGTAAATTCTTCGGATGAGCTTCTCCGCGGTCAAACGAGCGGAAATCTGCATTTGTGAAAGTGTTCGAGATTTGGATGGCACGGTCTGGACGGAAGTTATAGAAAATCACAGAGTCACCGTCGTTTACTTTGGCAACCGGCTCACCATTTTCTCTCGTAATGACAGATGGAATAACGAATTCATCGTAGATTCCATTTTCATAGGAGTCATCAACGACATCATAAATGTTTTGATAACTTGGGCCTTCACCATATGCCATCGCGCGGTACGCTTTCTCCACACGATCCCAGCGTTTGTCACGGTCCATTGAGTAATAGCGTCCAGAAAGTGTTGCCACTTCACCGACACCGATTTCTTTGATTTGATCTTCCAGCTGTTTCAAGTACACTTTGGCTGTCTTCTGACCAACATCACGTCCGTCCAAGAAGCCATGAATGTATACCTTTGTTAAGCCTTCTTTTTTCGCCAGCTTCAGCAGGGCAAAAAGATGCTGGATGTGACTGTGCACACCGCCGTCTGACAAGAGTCCAAATAAATGAAGCGCCTTGTCATTCTCTTTTGCATAAGTCATTGCATCTAGGAACGTTTCGTTTTTCTCAAATTCCCCTTCACGGATGGCAACATTCACCCTTGTTAAGCTTTGATACACAATACGTCCTGCACCGATGTTCAAATGCCCAACTTCAGAGTTTCCCATTTGACCTTCTGGGAGGCCTACTGCCTCACCTGAAGCCGTTAAGGTTTGATGCGGAAATTCATTCCAGTAGCGGTCAAAGTTCGGTTTTTTTGCTTGTGCGACAGCGTTACCGACTGTTTCGCCTCTTAAACCGAACCCGTCTAAGATGATTAATGCAGCTGGTTTCTTACTCATATTGACCTTCCTCCAATAATTGAACGAAAGACTGAGGTTCTAAGCTTGCGCCGCCTACCAAAGCACCGTCAATATCGGATTCTGCCATATATTCTTTAATATTTGCCGGCTTCACGCTTCCGCCATATTGAATGCGAAGGCTGTCTGCCGCTTCTTGACCAAATTCGCTTGCAACGGTTTGGCGGATGTGTGCGCAAACGTCGTTTGCATCTTTCGCTGTAGAAGATTTTCCTGTACCGATCGCCCAGATTGGCTCATATGCAATCACAGATTCAGCGACTTGCTGCTTCGTTAAACCAGCTAGTGCTTTCTTCACTTGATCAGCGACAAGTTCATTTGTTTTGCCAGCTTCACGCTCTTCAAGCGTTTCACCTACACAAATGATTGGAACGATGCCATGCTTGAATGCAGCATGTGCTTTTTTGTTCACTGTTTCATCTGTTTCAGCAAAGAATTCACGGCGCTCTGAATGCCCAATCACTGAATAGCCGATGCCTAAATCTTTTAGAGCAGCAGGGCTGATTTCACCAGTGAATGCACCATTTTCTTCAAAGTGCATGTTTTGTGCACCAATTTTAAGGTCTGTTCCGTTTGAAAGGCTGTTTAACTTTTCAAGGAAAAGAGCTGGCGCACAGACAATGGATTCCACTTTGTCAGGAGATGGAATAGATGACTTGACTTCTTCAACGAAGCTGACTGCTTCGCCAAGTGTTTTGTTCATTTTCCAGTTCCCAGCTATAATTGGTTTTCTCATGATTGACACTTCCTTATAGCAGTTTTGGTCTTATTTATCGTTTAATGCAGTAACACCAGGAAGTTCTTTGCCTTCCATAAATTCAAGTGAAGCGCCGCCGCCTGTAGAAATATGGCTCATCTGATCGGCAAGACCAAATTTCTCAACAGCTGCTGCTGAATCTCCACCGCCAATGACAGAATATGTATCTTTTGCTTCTGCCAGTGCTTCTGCGATAGCTTTTGTTCCTTTAGCGAATGCATCGATTTCAAATACACCCATTGGTCCGTTCCAGACAACAAGTTTGCTGTTTTTAATAACGTCAGCATACTTTTCTCTTGTCTCTGTTCCAATATCAAGTGCTTCTAGATCACTTGGAATTTCAGAGATTGGCACAATGCTTGTATTCGCATCATTTGAAAAGTCGTCGGCTACCAGAACATCTGTTGGAATCAGGAAGTTCACGCCTTTTTCCTTTGCACGGTCCATAAAGGATTTCGCTAAATCTACTTTGTCTTCTTCTAATAGAGATTTCCCTACTTCGTGGCCTAATGCTTTCACAAATGTGTAAGCAAGTCCGCCGCCGATGATGAGGTTGTCCACTTTATCAAGAAGACTTTCAATCACACCGATTTTATCCTTTACTTTTGCGCCGCCGATAATCGCTGTAAATGGGCGATCAGGGTTTGAAATGGCTTTTCCTAAAACCTCAAGCTCTTTTTGCATGAGGAAGCCTGAAACAGCCGGAAGATAAGCTGCAATACCAGCTGTCGATGCATGTGCACGGTGTGCAGCACCGAACGCATCATTGACATACACATCGGCTAAATCAGCAAATGCTTTTGATAATTCAGGATCGTTCTTTTCTTCACCAGGATAGAAACGAACGTTTTCAAGCACTAGCACATCTCCTTCTTTTAAGTCAGAGATTTGCTTTTTCACGTTGTCGCCGTAAGCTTCATCTGCTTTTTTCACTTCTTTTCCAAGAAGCTCTTGCAGACGTTTTGCCACAGGTGTCAGACGCAGTTCTTCAGTAACTTGACCCTTCGGACGACCCAAATGACTAGCTAGCAGTACCTTTGCGCCTTGTCCTGTTAAATACTCAATTGTTGGTAATGCTGCGCGGATACGAGTATCATCCGTCACTTCTCCGTCCTTCATCGGAACGTTAAAATCTACGCGGCAGAACACAACTTTACCTTTTACGTCAATGTCTTTTACTGATTTCTTATTCATGCTCGTCAGGAGATCCTCCTTTATTCTGGTTTCCTTACGCATTGGACAAGACTCTCTTTATCCTTTTCCCATTTTGCCCTCATCAAAACGAGAAATCGTGCAGAACGGATAAAAACAGAGAAAAAGGGAAAGGGATGCTTCCCCTTCCCTTGTCCGTCTTCATTATATCGTGTCTCTAGGAAAGAACCAAGTGAGTTCCTTCAGTGTGAGAAATTAAAGACCTTGTTTTGCAATGTAAGCTGCAAGGTCAACAACGCGGTGAGAATATCCGCTCTCGTTATCGTACCAAGAAATCACTTTCACCATGCTGCCTTCCATTACCATTGTAGAAAGAGCATCGATTGTTGAAGAGTTTGCATTACCATTGTAGTCACCAGATACTAATGGCTCTTCGCTGTAGCCAAGGATTCCTTTAAGTTCTCCTTCAGCTGCTTCTTTAAGTGCTGCATTTACGTCTTCAGCTGTTACATCTTGGTTTAATTCAGCCACAAGGTCAACTAAAGAAACGTTAGGTGTTGGAACACGCATAGCGCCACCGTTTAATTTACCTTTAAGTTCAGGCAATACAAGTGAAACAGCTTTCGCAGCACCTGTAGAAGTTGGGATGATGTTTTCCGCAGCTGCACGAGCACGACGGTAGTCTTTGTGCGGAAGATCAAGAATTTGCTGGTCATTTGTGTATGAGTGAACAGTTGTCATCATACCGCGTTTGATACCAAATTTATCGTTAAGTACTTTTGCAAATGGAGCTAAGCAGTTTGTCGTACAAGATGCATTAGAGATGACATCGTGGCTAGCTGCATCGTATTTGTCTTCGTTTACACCCATAACGATTGTGATATCTTCTTCGTTAGCAGGAGCAGAGATGATGACTTTTTTAGCGCCAGCTTCTAAGTGTTTCGCAGCGTCTGCACGTTTTGTGAAGAATCCAGTAGATTCAACAACGATTTCTACGCCTTGTTTACCCCAGCTTAATTTCGCAGGGTCACGCTCAGCTGATACTTCGATTGTTTTACCGTTCACTACTAAGTTTGTACCGTCTACAGAAACCTCTGCATCTAGTTTTCCGTGAACAGAGTCATATTGTAAAAGGTGTGCAAGCATGTTAGCATCTGTTAGATCGTTAACCGCTACTACCTCAACTTCAGGATTATTTAATGCTGCACGAAATACGTTACGTCCAATACGTCCAAATCCGTTAATACCGACTTTTACTGCCATGATGTTTCCTCCTTTTATAGGTCACAATGTTTTATATTGAGGGATCAATTGACTCCCTTAATAACTCTTTTGCGGCTCCTTCGTCTGTGACGAGAACCGTTCGGCGCGGTTTTTTGAAATAAGCTTCAATCGCCCCCGCCTTTGATGATCCACCTGCAACAGCAATGATGTGTGGAATGCTTTCTAGATCATCTAGCTGCATACCGACGGAGTGCACTTTGTGTACGACCTCACCATCACGATTAAAGTAATAGCCAAAGGCCTCTGTCACTGCGTCATGCTCATCAATCTTTTTTAAATCTTCAGCTGGTGTATTTCGTCTCATCGCCATTGTTTTTGCTTCACCAATACCATGAATAAGCATCGTGGACGATTTAATCGTTTGAAGCACTTCTTTGACGGACGGCTCTTCAATAATGGAAGAGTAAGCACCTTCTGACAGCTGCCCTGGAACAAACAGCAGTTTGTAAGTACCGGAAGCTTTTTCAGCCATGTGGGCACAAATGGTGTTTGCCTGATTTTTTACATTCTCCCCAAGACCGCCTCTCGCAGGGACAAACATCATATCGCGGTTTTTGGCATCAGGGGTCATCATTTCGGCAACGGCTTCCATCGTCGTTCCGCCAGTGACGGCGACGATATTATTTCCAGTAAACCTTTTTTTCATGCATTGGACAGCAGCTCTTCCCATTTCTTGCTTCACCCACGGGGATTCGTCACTGTCACCAGAAACGATCATGACTTCTTCCAGACCTAACTTTCTCTTTAATGTATTTTCCAAAAAGGTTAAACCTAAAACGTCCTTCATCATTCCTTCAAGCATTTCAAGCAAAGCGTGACCCTCACTCGTCAGCATCATGCCGCTCGTTTTGACATCCAGCAGATTTTGTTCTTTTAAAAACTGAACTTCAGCACGTAAGATGCGCTCGCTGAGACCAAGACTCGTCGCAAGGCTTCTGCGGCCAATTGGTTCAGCTAATCTGATGTACTGCAAAATGTCGTAGCGTTTTTGCATAACAATGAGAAGATCTGGCAATAATTTTTTTTGAGCTTCCAATAAATGATTCATGGCTAACGACCCTTTCTTTTCACGTTGGACCAAAAACGTCCCACTGTGACAAAAAACGTCCCGCCACAGCCAAAAAAAATCAATCCCTGCTTTCTTTAATTATTTTAACAGGATAATCTTGCATTTTCAACTCTTACAAACACATTTAGACAAAAAATAGACACATTTTCAAAGATAACCTGCTTGTCATCAAGGTTCTTGCTATGATATTTCTTTTCAAAATATTTATTTTCTTTTATATAGAATGTATTCACGATGCAAAATGTGCATGCTGGTGAGATCAGCATGCACATTTTTTTCAGGATTTGCTTATGTTTTTGTGATGGTTCCAAACTGTTTTGCCTCTTCTTTCGGTTTGATTTTGAGATAATAAATGATGTAACAGGCAGCCATGAACGGAATTCCGCAATAAAGACCGATCCGCTGATCCTCGATAAAAAACAAGCTGATGAGGACAATGCCAAATGCGATAAAGCCTGCTAATGGGACAAATGGATAGAGCGGTGTTCGGAAGACGAGATCCTTTACATCTCCGCCCGCCTTTATGAATTGTTTTCTAAAGAAATACTGGGACAAGCAAATAGACATCCACACCACAACAAGAACCATACCAGAAATAGAAATGAGCCACACATACACCGTTTTTGGTGCCACAACACTTGTCAGCAGAGATAGTGCAGATACGCCCATTGTGACCAATAGTGCATTGATCGGAATTTTACGCTTGGACAGCTTTTTCGTAAAGTCAGGTCCTTTCCCGTCTTTCGACAGTGCCCAAAGCATACGTGATGATGCATATAATCCAGAGTTTGCTACAGATAAGACCGCTGTGATGATGATAAAATTCATGATATCTGCAGCATACGGTATACCGACCTTGTCCAGCACGACGACAAACGGGCTGTCGACGGTGCCTGCTGTCTGCCATGGAAGAAGTGCGGCCAGAACCGCAATGGATAAAACGAAAAAGACCATCGTTCTCCAAATAATATTTCGTATAGAACGAGGCAATGTTTTTTCAGGGTTTTCACTCTCTCCTGCGGCAATCCCTACAAGTTCTGTTCCTTGAAAGGAGAAATTGACCGTGACCATGGTTAATAAAATAGCAAAAACGCCGTTAGGAAATAGTCCGCCATGATCCGTCAAATGACGAAATAGAGGAGCTGGTTCTCCATCTTTCAAATGAATCATTCCGAAAATTGCGCCAATTCCAATGATAATAAATAATAGGATGGCAGCGACCTTAATGGCTGAAAACCAAAACTCGGTTTCAGCGAAGCTGCGAGCTGAGATGGCATTCACGGCAAATAAAATCACGCTAAACGCAAGACACCACAGCCAAACAGGGATATCTGGGAACCACCTTTGGAGCAAAATGCCTGCTGACGTAAACTCCAGTCCTATTGTACATGCCCAGCTAAACCAATAAAGCCAGCCGATCATAAAGCCTGTGGACGGACCTATATATTTGGTTGCATACTCCTGAAAGGAACCCGCTGTTGGCATCGCCACTGCTAATTCTCCAAGACAGAGCATCACCAAATACATTAACAATCCGCCAATGATAAAGGATAGAATGGCTCCCCCGGGTCCAGCCTGATGGATAATGAGTCCTGACCCAAGGAAAAGACCAGTACCAATGACGCCGCCTAAGGCAATCATAAAGAGATGCCTGCTTTTCATGGAACGTTCTAGTTCATTATGCTGTTCTTGGTTCAAATCCGCTTCCCCACTTTCACTCTTCTATTCATCATCCTTTGACAAAATTCGCTGTTCGTTGAAAGAGAAAGGGAGAAAGTGAAGGTTTCTCCCCCTTTGACATTTATGCTTGAAATAATGCTTCAATATGACCAATCGCCCAGTCTAAATCTTCTTTAGATATCGTGAGAGGCGGTGCAAAGCGGATGACGGTCTCATGGGTTTCCTTACATAACAGCCCTGCTTGTTTCAGCTTTTCACAATAAGGTCTCGCTGCCTCTGTCAGCTCCATGCCGATAAATAATCCGCGGCCGCGCACTTCCTTGATGACAGGACTTTGAATGCGCGTGAGTTTGTCTTTTAAGTATTCGCCAAGCTCCATAGAACGCGCTGCAAGGTTTTCGTCGATTAAGACATCCAGTGCAGCCAGCGATACCGCACACGCAAGAGGATTTCCGCCGAAGGTAGAGCCGTGAGATCCAGGGTTAAACACACCTAATATATCGCGGTTTGCGACCACACACGAGATTGGGAATACACCGCCGCCTAAAGCTTTCCCAAGAATCAGCATATCTGGCTCAATGTCTTCCCAGTCACATGCAAACATCTTTCCTGTTCGCGCTAATCCAACCTGAATTTCATCCGCAATGAACAGCACATGTTCCTTTTCACAAAGCGCCTTCGCTTCCTTCAAGAAGCCTTCTGGCGGCATGACAATTCCCGCTTCTCCTTGAATAGGTTCGATCAGAAAAGCCGCTGTTTGTGGTGTGATGGCTTCACGCAACGCTTCAATATCTCCGTAAGGAATCAGTTTAATGCCTGGAAGCATTGGACCGAAACCTCTTTGATATTCTGCTTCAGAAGAAAGGGAAACAGCCGTCATCGTTCTGCCATGGAAGTTACCGACGCACGCAATGATTTCTGCGCGATTGTCTTCGATTCCCTTGACGTCATAGCCCCAGCGTCTTGCTGCTTTGACAGCTGTTTCTACAGCCTCAGCTCCAGTATTCATCGGGAGTGCCATCTCTTTATTCGTCAGTTGACAAATTTTCTCATACCAAGGACCAAGCTGATCATTGTGAAAAGCTCTTGAGGTCAGTGTTACCCGGTCTGCCTGTTTTTTGAGCGCTTCAATAATGCGGGGATGGCGATGCCCTTGGTTCACTGCGGAATATGCACTCAGCATATCCATATATCGATTGCCTTCAGGGTCTGTCACCCAAACTCCTTCAGCCTCTGAAATCACAATTGGCAGTGGATGATAGTTTGCCGCACCGTATTGTTCGGTTTGTTGAATCAATTCATTTGTCTGTGTCATCGTCTATTCCTCCTTCTATAAGCAGCCTCTTTTTCATTAGGTTCATCTACACACATATGATATGCAAGGATCGTGCCAACTTTCTGCCTGCATTATGGCGGTGATTGATCTGGTTTTTTATGCAAAATATTTTTGCATCTGCCAAATTTTTTAGAGGAAACCGCAAAATTTTTCATGTAAAATAGAGGTAACGTCTGGAGGTGGCGCAATGAAAGAAGATTCGTATACTGCAAAGCTCGAAAATGAGATTGATCTGTATAAACAAATGCTCGATTTAATAGATGTCGGGGTTCATGCAATTGACGAGAATGGCAACACTGTTGTCTATAATAAAAAAATGATGGAGATTGAGTCTTTGAAACGCTCTGATGTTCTCCATAAAAATGTATTAGACCTCTTCGTCTTCCAAGACGACATGCACAGTACGCTTGTCCAAGCGCTGCGTACTGGGAAACAAACCGTTCATGCAAAGCAGACGTATCATAATTACAACGGAAAAGAAATCACAACGATTAATCATACATACCCGCTCGTTCGAGACGGCCTCATCCAAGGAGCGGTTGAAATTTCGAATGATGTGACGAAGCTGGAACGGTTGATTCATCACAATATGAAGAAAAAAGGAAGCACGCGCTTTACCTTTGATTCCATTATTGGACAAAGCCCTGCGTTTTTAGAGGTGATTGAGCATGCAAAACGAGCGACACGCACCTCTTCCTATGTGCTCATTGTTGGAGAAACAGGGACAGGAAAAGAACTATTTGCACAAAGTATTCATAACGGCAGCAGCCGGTCATCTGGACCATTTATTACCCAAAATTGCGCGGCACTGCCTGATAATCTCATTGAAAGTCTGCTCTTTGGTACACAAAAAGGGGCTTTTACAGGCGCAACTGATCAGCCCGGCTTATTTGAACAGGCGCAGGGAGGTACACTGCTGCTTGATGAGATCAACTCATTAAATCCTGGTCTTCAAGCAAAACTGCTGCGTGTATTACAGGAGAAACGTGTGAGAAGGCTTGGCAGCACAAAAGAAATCGCTGTTGATGTAAGAGTCATTGCCAATATGAATGAGGATCCTGTAGATGCAATCGCAGGCGGACGCATGCGCAAGGATTTATTTTACCGGCTGGGTATTGTCACCTTATTTATTCCGCCGCTTTCTGAGCGAAAAGAAGACATTCCTACGTTTGTCAGTCATTTTATTCAAAAATATAATGAGCTGTTTCAAATGAAGGTGAAAGCGGCTGACGAAGAGGTACTAGCCCTTTTTCAAGCGTATGATTGGCCGGGTAATGTACGAGAACTGGAGCATGTGATTGAAGCGGGGATGAATATGATGATGGATGAGGATTACTTAAGCCTGCATCACCTTCCATATCATTTTAGATTTAAGCATGGGGAAGGGCGTCCTGCAGCGCAATTACAGACGAATCCTTTGCAGCATACCGCAGCAGCTGACACGTTTATTTATACAAGCCAAGAACATACGACTGATTTTCAAACCCAAATGGAACGATTCGAAAAACAATACATCGTCCATTACTTAGAAAAAATGGACGATAATATTTCACAGACTGCAAAGATACTGGGCATGAGCAGGCAAAGTCTGCAATATCGCATGAAAAAGCTGCATATTTCTCGTTAATAATAGAGCTGTGCCCTTATTCGGCACAGCTTACTGTGGTTCTGACTCTCTTGCCGGTTCTTGAATCACGTCACTCTGCAGTTTTTCTACATTTTTTAAATGCGTGAGCATCGCTCTTTCTGCTTCTTCTGGCTGTCTTGCCAAGACGGCTTTGTAAATGTGTTCATGTTCTTTGTAAAGCTGCCGAATGGAGGCTTTTTTTGAAAACAAGACGGCTTTTCTCGTCTCACGCATCGTTTCTACCAGCAAGGTGGAGACCTGATTCATTAATGCTTTTAATAAATCATTCTTTGAGGCTGTGGCTATGGCGAGATGGAAGGAGAGGTCTGCCTCTTCACCAGTTTCTTTATGTGCTTCTGCGAGTTTCATTTGTTCGAGTGCCTCACGCAGCTGATGAAGGTCATCGTCCGTTCGGAGCAGCGCTGCCTTTTTGACAGCACCCGTCTCAATAATGGTCCTTAATTCAAGGAGCTGCGTGACATCATGCTGCTTCATCAAAAATGCAGGAGACAGACTAAATGTGAGCTGTTCAGGATCGAACTGCTTCACATATGTACCTTCCCCTTGCTTCATCTCTATTAATCCGATCGCTTTGAGAGCAGACAGCGCCTCTCTTACAGCAGAACGGCTGACTTGAAAGCTTTCTGAGAGCGCTTGAACCGAATCTAATTTTTCCCCCGGAAGAAGCTCACCTGTACGAATGGATTCAATTAATGCATCCGCAATTTCTTCATATATTTTTTTCGTTTTGATTTGTTTATATTTCAATTGGTCTCACCTCATCACTGTTGTCTATCCCTATCGGCTCATGCCCTATCTTATACTTTACCCCAAAATTTCCGATCACACGTCTCCCCTCTTTAATTTTCAAGAAATCTTCGGGCTGCCTTGCTTTCAACAAAAAAAGAAGCACGTGCCATGTTCTGGCAAGTACTTCTTTTTAATCGTATCGCTTCCGCAGCGTAGAGGACGGAAGATTCATTTGTTCGCGATATTTTGCAATGGTTCTGCGTGACGCCCGGATGCCAAAGGTTTGCTGAAGCAGCGTCATGATTTGCTGATCTGAATACGGTTTTTTCTTATTTTCCGTTTGGATGAGTTCTGCAATGTGCGTTTTGACAGTGTAGCTGGACGCCTCTTCTCGTGAATGCCCTTCTAATTTTGCTTGGAAAAATTGTTTCATTTCCATGAGACCATAAGGGGTTTGCACCATTTTCCCTTTTACAGTCCGGCTGACTGTTGACTCATGCACTTGCAGTATATCTGCGATCCGCTTCATCGTAAGCGGTTTCATTTTATGTTTCCCTGTTAGGAAAAAATCTGTCTGATGTGAGATAATCTCACGAACGACATGAGTCATCGTTTGCTTTCTTTGCTTCAGCGCTTGGACAAGCCAATTGTACTGCTGCTCTTTTTCCTTTAAATACGTGTATGCTTCATGCCGCTTTTGTTCTTGAATCATGGCGAAGTAGCCTTCATTCATTTCAACGTCTGGAAAAGCGCGCTGATTCAGCTCAAATGTGATGTGATCCTGCATCACAGTAATCGTCACATCAGGCTCTATATACAGATGCTCTTCATCATATGAGAAATGAAGGCCTGGTCTTGGTTCAAGCTGAGACACTACATCTTGTACCGCTTGGAGTGTTTTCATTGAAACACCTGTTTTCGCCGCAATTTCCTTCCAAGCCTTTCTGGCAAAAAGAAAGAAATGCTCTTCGATGATCAGCTCGGCTTCATACCAGCGTTCCTTTTTTCTTCTCAGTTGAAGGAGGATACATTCCTGCAATGATCTTGCGCCAATACCGGCAGGCTCTAGGGATTGCAGCTGATGAAGGACAGCTTCTACTTCTTCAGCTGGGACCTCTAAGACAGCTGCCATTGCGTCAATCGGTTCATTTAGATAGCCATTGGAATCAATGGACTCAATCATAAAGTAGAAGATTCTTTGATTCTTTTCACTTAAATTTAAATCAATCGCCTGTCTCTTTAAAAACATTTGCAGGCTTTCTTTTTGATGCGTTCGATACGGCTCTGTCATTCGATCGTGTGATTTTTTATGATAAACTGGTTGGTAGCTGTCCGTGTCTTTCCGCTCAATCAGAGGGTTCTCAAGTGCTAACTGGTCAAGATACTCGCCGAGCTCTGTGCAATTCAGCTGCAGCAGCGTAATGGCCTGCCTGAGTTCTGGTGTGAGCACCTGCTTTAATACCTGTTCTTGTTGCAGTTTAAGGCTCATTGTCTCCCCTCCCTCTCATCATTTTACATGAAGATTGACGGACCGTATATACGAAATAGGAGTGATTTCTATGTCTGAACTTTTTTCCGTTCCATACTTTGTCGACAACTTGAAGCAGCACATCGCCATGAACCAAAATGAAGACAAGGTTCATGCCATGAATGCCTATTACCGCTCAGTGGTGTCAACGCTTGTTCAAGACCAGCTGACCAAAAATGCGGTTGTATTGAAGCGAATTCAGCATCTTGATGAAGCCTATCAAAAGGTGAAAAAAGAAAGCGAATGAACGAAAAAGAACACCCTTTGTCAAGATGGCAAAGGGTGTTTATCATATGCGAAAAGTTTCTGATCCAGCCTCGATTTATACATCATCAAAAAGCCAGACCGCCCTACAGTATAGATGATAAAAGCAAACCATAGGCCATGATTGTGCCAAATAGGCGTGACCGCGGTTTGAACGACGATAAACAAAATCATCGCAAACAGCATCGAGTTTCTAACAGGGGCAATTTCTGTCGCACCTGTAAATACGCCGTAAATGACCAATCCGAAGCAAGCTGCAAATGGATAAAGAACAAGCCAGTCTGCATAGTGTAATGTCACATCAAGCAGCTGAGGGAGATTTGTAAACAAGCTCAATATCGGCTCTTTTAATAAAAAATAAACCGCCGCAATGACACATGCCATGACAAGTGCCCACTGCCTTGAAAGGGTTAAGGTTCTTTCATAGAGGGTGCGGTCATTTGCACCAACTGATCGGCCAACAAGGATGCTGGACGCATTGGCAAAACCATCGAACAAATAAGCCATGATGTAGTGAATTTGAAATAAGATGGCATTGGCTGCCAGCAGCTCTGTACCAAAAGAAGCACCTTTTGCGGTAAACATGTTGATGACCACTAGCAGACAGATCGTACGAATAAACAAATCCTTATTCACATGAAACATTTTCTGCACTGCCTGTGTATCCATGATTTTCTTAATGGAAGGCATCTGGAATCCGTTTGACGAATGCTTCATGATGATCCATGCCCCTAACACAAAAGCGGTTAGTTCAGATATCAATGTCGCAGCCGCAACTCCTTTGACTGCAAACGAAAACACATGAACAAGCAGAAATGCGAGCGCCATATTCATGACATTGATCAAGATTTGTAATGAAAGAGCTTCTTTCATTTTTGCCATCCCCATCAGCCAGCCCAATATGACATAATTCATTAAAGTAAATGGCGCTCCCCAAATGCGAATATGAAAATAGTCTGCGGCAAATTGACGGACATCAGCATCAGGAGAGATGACTAGAAAAGCAGATTGAATGATCGGCCATTGCAGAGCAATAAAACAAAGTCCGACGATGACGGCGACGAAAAAAGGTCTTAGAAAAGCAAGAACGCCTAGTTCCTCATTCTGCGCTCCGTTTGCCTGGGCGGCAAAAGCAGATGTACTGACCCGCAAAAAACCAAACAGCCAATATAATGTACTGAAAATGAGACTGCCGACCGCAACGCCTCCAATGTAAGCGGGATTTGCGAGCTGACCGACAACCGCTGTATCAACAGCTCCAAGTAATGGAGTGGTCATCGTTGAAATTGTTAAAGGAATAGCCAAAGCCAAATACGCTCGATGGTTCATCGCTGCCGCCTTCCTTTCATGAAAAATAGCCTCTTTCCTAAAAGAGGCGCAGATTGCTCGCAAAGGGCTAAAATCTTTCTTTTCGCCCTTTGTCTTTTTTTCAGCTTGAGACCTACACGCTGAGGTATTGATAAAATGAAGTTTTACCGAACCGGTCTGCCAATCGTTCGTGACAAAGGATGGTCTGCGAGCATTGCATTTCTCATTTTCCGCACCGCTTCCTTTTCTGATGAAAAAAAATCATCCTTTGATTGAAACTGGGCAGCAAGCTCTCCTTGATCAAGAATCGCCAATTGATCACATAAGTGATAGGCTGCTGTTATATCATGTGTAATAAATAAGTAAGCCACACCCAGCTCCTTCTTTAATTCTACTAATAAATCTAAAATGACAGCCTGTGTGACCATGTCTAAGCTGCTGACAGATTCATCAAGTACAATGAGCTTTGGCTGGAGCAATAAGGCTCTAGCGATGTTGATCCTTTGCAGCTGGCCGCCGCTGAATTGGTGCGGATATTTAGACAAATCCTTTTCACCGAGCCCGACTCTTTCCAGCCAGTGAATCAGTATGTTTTTACGTTCCTTCCGGCTCATAGATTCATAGTTTTCAAGCGGCTCAGATAAAATTTGTTCGACTGTCCACCTTGGATTTACCGCCGAATAGGAATCCTGAAACACCGCTTGCACATGCCGGCGAAAATGCTTACGTGTTGGCTGATCTGCACGATAGACATCCTGACCTTCAAAAAGAACCTGTCCAGCTCTTGGTTTCTCTAAACCAAGTATGATGCGGCCAAGTGTACTTTTTCCTGCACCGCTTTGTCCCAGCAGCCCAAGGCAGGTGCCTTCTTCAATAGTTAAATCGACGCTTTTCAGAACAGGGGCTGCGCCTTTTTTTCTCACTAGAAATGACCGGCTGTTGTATGCATGACTGACTGCTTTCACTTCTAATAAATGCAAGGGACTTCTCACCTCAAATCGGACAAACAGCTGGGATGGATGGACGAGCTGCTAATAGTTTTTTTGTATAATCATGCTTTGGTTGTTCAAAAAGTTCAAGAACTCCCGCCTTTTCAACTATTTCTCCTTGTTTCATGACGACAACTTGATCTGCCATTTCAGCAATGACACCAAGATCGTGGGTAATGAGTAAAATGGCCGTTCCATGTTCATGACGAATTTGGTTCAGATGCTGAAGCACCCGTTTCTGATTGTGTACATCTAATGCGGTTGTCGGCTCATCTGCAATGATGAGGGGCGGGTGCATACAGGCAGCCATGGCAATCATGACACGCTGCAGCATCCCTCCGCTTAATTCAAAAGGATACTTATTGAACAGCTGGTCTGGCTGCGGCAGATTCATTTTCGCTAACGCATCTATTGCCTGTGATCGTGCCTTCCTTTTACTGACAGCAGTATGCCGGCGGATGGTTTCAACCAGCTGATGGCCGATTGTCCATACCGGCGTAAAGCTGTTCATTGGATTTTGCATAATATACGAGATGTCTTTGCCCCGAATGGAACGCATATCCTTTTCACTTATACCGATCAATTCTCGTCCCTGTAATGTGATACTGCCAGTGACTTCAGTTGTTTTTCGATCAAGCATCCGTAAGATCGACATACTTGTTACTGTTTTCCCGCAGCCGCTCTCACCGATTAATCCAAGAATTTGACCACGCCCTACTTCAAACGAGACTTCTTGAATAAGAGGGGTTGTCCCTTGAGGTGTTTTCGTCTGCACATGCAGGTTCTCTATTTGTAAAATGGACTCTTGCACATTGATCATTCCTTTACACACGGCGTTTGATGCCATATTTCTCTGAAAGGGCTTCTCCTAGTAAATTAAACAGAACCACCACAGCCATGATCACAAGACCTGGGTACAGCATTAACTGAGGATTCGTTTGAATGTACGACTTTCCTTCATGAATCATCGCTCCCCATTCAGGCATAGGAGGCTGAACCCCTAATCCGAGGAAAGACATCGCAGAAATGTCCATAATCGCCCAGCCCATTTCAAGTGTTCCAATGACGGCTAATGGCGGCAGAACATTTGGAATCATATGCTTTCTCATGATGTTCCAGTGCGAGGTCCCACTGATCTTCGCAGCTGCAATAAAGTTCTGTTCTTTTAAACTGAGCACCATTCCTCGGAAGACGCGCGCATAATACACCCATTGCACAAGCATCAAGGCAAGTACGACTTGAGAAAGTCCCGGACCGAAGATGCCGACTAATCCAAGGATCAGCACCAGGTTTGGAAATGCCATGACGCCGTCACAGATTCTCATCAATACGTGATCGATCCAGCCGCCTTTGTATCCTGAAAACAGGCCGACAATTAAACCAATGAATAACGAAGAAAGAAAGATTAATAGCGCACAGCCAAGCGAAACACGCGCACCATATAAAACACGAGATAAATTGCATCGCCCTAATTGATCTGTCCCAAGAGGATACTCCCACGAAGACCCCTTTAGCTTCATCGCTAGATTGACAGCTGCCGGATCATGCGGAGCGATCCACGGTGCACATATTGTCACAATCAGCAGGAGACCGAGCAGCAAAGCGCAGATCGAGATCATCTTTTGATGAGAGAAGAGATGTTTTACTTTTGTCATCATTGCTGGCGGCCTTCCTTTCTAGAAATACGGGGGTCAATGATCAGCTGAACTAAGTCAACGATCAAGCTGCTCAAGATAAAAATACAGGCCGACATGAGGACATAAAATTGAATGACAGGCAGATCCCGGTTAAAGATCGCTTCAATAAAAAAGCGGCCAAACCCCGGCCATGAGTAAACGGCCTCTACAATAATGGTTCCGGTTAACAGCTTGCCAAGGTTCACCCCTAGTCCGGTCAGCATCGGCGATATCGCCATTCTGAACACATGCTTGAACATGATCGATTGTTCCTTCAATCCTCTGATTCTCGCATATTGAACGAAAGGCTCTTGAAGCGCCTCACTCACACTTGACCGTAACAGCCTTGTATACGTAGCAATTAAAGGGACTGCCAGTGTGATCGACGGCAGAATGAGATGCTCCCATGTTCCAATCCCTTCAACTGGTAAGAGGTCAAGCTTCACTGAAAAAAAGAAGATGAGCAAATACCCCAAGACAAACGTCGGGATAGATGCTCCTAAGAAAGAAATGAGCCGGCTCACATGATCCACGGCACCATTTTTCCTCATGCCGCTGAAAAAGCCGAGCGGAATGCTGACACAAATAGCGATCAGCAGACTGGTAAGCGCCAATTGAATTGTCGCCGGTATTCGATAAATCACCTCATCAACGACAGGCTGATTGGACATATACGACTGGCCGAAATCAAGGTGAATGACTTTTTCAATGGTATGAAGATACTGCATATAAAATGGCTCATCTAAGCCGAATTCACTTCGTTTTTGCGCTAATATTTCATCCGTAGGCTGAATATGAGCCGCTGCTAAATATGCCTCAGCCGGGTCAACTGGCGAGAGGTGAATCATACCAGTTGTGAGCAGTGTGGCTAATAAAAATACAGGAATAATTGATAGCACTCGTTTGACGATATAGCGGCCCATTTCCTTACCTTCCTTCTGTTACTTCAGCTTAATGCCTGTGAAAGGATGTTCATCACGATTTGCAGGGAATTCAAAGTCCTTCACAGCTTTTTGATAAACGGCTGTCTTTTTAAAATAAGAGATTGGCACAATTGCCCCTTGATCCTGTAAAGAGGATAAAACAGACGAATACAGTGCTTTGCGTTTCTTTTCATTTGTTGTGGATGGAATTTCCGTCATTTCTTTGATCAGCTTTTCCTTATTTGGGTAGGCTGAAATGGCTTCTTTGAATCCAAAACCATCTGATGAGAGAACGTTCATAAATGTATGCGGATCATACGGCGCTCCGTAGTTGCTAAAGAAGTTCATATCAAACTTATTGGCTTTAAAGCGCTGAACCTGTGTGGCCAAATCCACACCCTCAAGCTTAACGCCGACACCAACGGCTGCCCATTCTGCTTGCAGCGTTTCCGCCATCGCTTTTTGAATCGATTCCGCTGAGTCATACATCATACTAAACTCAAGCTTTTTCCCATCTTTTTCACGAACGGATTTTCCTTTTGGAAGTGTCCAGCCCGCTTCATCCAGCAATGCTTTGGCTTTGTCCACATCATATTTGAAAGACTTCACTTGAATGTGTGACATATACGGCATGTTAGTCGGCAGGATGTGATCTGCTTCATCCTCTAAACCTGAGGTGACCCCTTCTACCATTGATTTTTTATTGAAGGCATATTGAAGGGCATGACGCACTTTCTCATCAGACAGCTGATTCACTTTTGTGTTCATAACAAGCTGTCTCGTTGCAACAGGCTCTGACATTTTCGTTTCATACTTGCCGCTTGCCTCAAGCTGTTTGTAGGAATCAAGGCTAATGGTTCCTTCTCCGTAAAGTAAATCCACATCACCTTTTTCAAATGCCATGACTCTCGTTTCCGCATCTGGGATGACCTTTACCTTGATTTCTTTTACCTTTGGTTTTTCTCCCCAATAATGATCGTTTCGTTCGAAAATGGCATAATCATCTTTCTTATATGTTTTTAAAACCCAAGGGCCTGTCCCCACTGGTTTTTCAATTCCTTTTGACGTATCTCCGTTTTTAGGGAAACCTGCTTCACCTAAGAAACGAACTGGACGAACAACAGCTAATTCTTGCACAGTTGGATAATAAGGTGCTGTTAATGTGAGTTTAAATGTCTTTTTATCAACGGCTTCTGTCTTTTTGATTTTCTTAATGACACCTAACCAGCTATGTAAATCTTTATTTTTTAAAATCGTATCGAAGTTCTTTTTGACAATGTCCGCATTAAATTTAGAGCCGTCTGAGAATGTCACTCCATCTCTTAAATGGAACGTATACACCTTGCCATCCTTTGAAACATCCCATGATTTCGCTAATTCAGGTTTCAGCTTACCATTCTTTTGATAGCTGACCAATGGCTCATAAATCATTGATTGCGCAAATAATTGTGATGGGTTGTATACGTGTGGATTCATTTCACCAATATCTCTTGGCCACGCCATTGTGATCATATCAGGATGATCCTTATTGCCTTCTGCTCCATTGTTTGTTTGAGAGCATCCTACAAGTAAAAAGAAAATAAGCAGAAATGGTAATGCTGAATTTATTTTAATTTTCGGAAAATTTCTCCAAATAGACATAAGTTGTTCCTCCTAATTGATGCTGATAATCATTTTCATTTTAAGGAGGAAGGCACCTGTTGTCAATATCATATTTGATACGAAATGACAACACTTATTCCTATTTATTCCATAAATTGAGGAATTTGATAGAAAGAGAGGCAGGCTGCTTACGAATGAGCAGCCTGTGAAGAGGTAAATGTTTTTTCTCGCAGCATGTCATGGAGTATATGGATGATACGCTCCTGATCTGCATCTGTCATGCTCGTTCCAGACGGAAGACAAAGCCCCCGCTCAAATAACAGCTCAGATACAGGAGTGCCTTTTTCCGCAGTATAAAAAGGGCAATGACGAAAGAGCGGCTGCTGGTGCAGCGGCTTCCATACACGCCTTGCTTCGATTTGTTCTTTTTCTAAAGCACCAATGATATCTGCTGGAGACAATTGTGTGTCACATTCAATGGTCAAGGCCGTCAGCCAGCGGTTGGATTTCGTTTCTTGATATTCTGGCATCAAATGAAGACCCTCTGATTTTGATAAAGCGTCCTGATAACGCTGGAAAATGCGGCGCTTTTGTTCAACACGCTCGTCCAGCACTTCCATTTGAGCAATCCCGACCCCTGCTAAGAGGTTGCTCATGCGATAGTTGTATCCCATCTCTTGATGCTCATAGTGCATCGCTTGTTCTCTGGCCTGTGAAGCAAGAAAGCGGCATCGTTCAATCGCAGCTTCATCATCACTCACAAGCATTCCGCCCCCTGATGTTGTAATGATTTTATTTCCATTAAAAGAATAGATACCGAACCTGCCCATTGAGCCGCTTTTTCTTCCTTTATAAAGCGCGCCTAACGATTCAGCCGCATCCTCAATGACTGGTACATCATATGCTTCACACAAAGCCATGATCTCGTCCATTTTTGCACTTTGCCCATATAAATGGACAACGATGACCGCGCGAGGTTTTTTACCAAGACGTTTTGATTCAACAAAGGCTTTCTCTAAAGCAAGCGGGCACATATTCCATGTCTCCCTTTCAGAATCAATAAAAACGGGCTCAGCTTGTTCATATAAAATCGGATTTGCCGTTGCAACAAACGTGAGGGTGGAACAAAAGACAATGTCTCCTTTTTGTACACCTATCAGCTTTAAAGCAAGGTGAATCGCTGCTGTTCCTGAGGATAAAGCCGCTCCTGACTTCACTCCTGCATAGTCCGCCACTGCCTGTTCAAATTCATTCACAAGCGGTCCAAGCGGCGCAATCCAGTTGCTCTTGAAGGCTTCCTCTATTTTGAGAGACTCTTTTCCGCTCATATGCGGAGGAGATAAGTAAATTCGCTTCCTTTTTTTCATCACTTCCCACCTTCTCTCCGGTCTTTGATTTCAATTGCAGGAATTCCTACAGCGACCTTATGATCATGTATATCTCTTGTCACTGCCGCTCCAGCGCCAATGACCGTCCAGCTTCCGATCGTTGTACCGGGTGTCACCACGGCACCAGCCCCAATATGGGCACCTTCCCGCACGGAAACACCGCCAGTCAGCACCGCGCCTGGTGACAGGTGCACAAACGATTCGAGTTTGCAGTCATGCTCGACGATAGACCCTGTATTTATAATCGTATGCTCACCGATGGCTGCATCTGCTTGAACCACTGCCCTTGCCATCACGACAGTCCCCCTTCCAATGACAGCTGACGGACTCATCACCGCCTCTGGGTGAATGAGTGTGGCAAATGCTGTATTTTCAAATGAGAGGCGTTCCTTGATAAGCTGTCTGATCTCATTTTGTCCGATCGCAATCAGCCATTTCATATGAGGCATTGTCTCTCTCAGCTGCTCACTCATGGAGATCGGTCCATACAAAATCCCGCTTTGAGTGACCGCCTCTTCAAATTGATCATCTAACACCGCACATAATGAGTAATCGGCATGTGCAAAAATGAGATCTTGGATGACTTTGCTATGTCCTCCGGCCCCAATTAAACCAATGGTTTTCTTCTTATATATCGGTTCCTTTGAATTTTTCAGCTGTGGCATGATCCGGCTGCTGCACCCCCTCTGTTTTCATGACCTTCAGCAAGGTCATCCACAAAATTTTCATATCGAGCCAAAACGATTGATGCTCGACATACCAAAGATCATAGGTGAATTTCTCCTCCCAGGTAAGCTTGTTCCGGCCGTTCACCTGTGCCCATCCTGTTATGCCGGGCTTCACAACATGACGCCTTGCTTGTTCTTCTGTATACATAGGCAAATACTCCATCAAAAGCGGTCTTGGCCCTACAAGACTAAGCTCTCCTTTGAGTACATTGACAAGCTGCGGCAATTCATCAAGACTAAGCTTTCGAATCAAGGCGCCGGTTTTTGTTAATCGCAGATGATCTGGCAGCAGCACCCCATGTTCATCGCGTTCATCGGTCATCGTCCGAAATTTATATAGCATAAAAGGCCGGCCATACAGACCAGGCCGCTTCTGCCGAAACACCACAGGCGTTCCAATTTTCCATCTAATCAGTCCATAGATGAGAAGAAAAAGAAGACTGCCTGCGATGAGCAGCGTCAATGCCACCGTCACATCTATCATTCTTTTCATCATTGCATCTCCTTTTCATATTAGCGGGAGACCGCATGTTTTACCTTACGCATCAGCTGCATCCGCTCTCGTTTCGTTCCTGCAAACAGATACAAGTAGCCCATATAGAGAATGAAACAAAGCCCGCCAATACAAAACAGCTCCCACCATGAAGTCACGTTATATACCGCCTGAATCCCCGCACAGATGCCCCAAATAAATAGCCCTCCAGCAAGTGGAACCAGAGTATGCTTGTAAAAGATAGTGCGTTTCTGATTCGTGATCCTGGCTGTATAAAATGGCAGAAACACAATATTTTTAATCAATAAAACCATTGCCCCCGCTGATGCAATGCCATATAAACCAAGCTGCAGCATATGAGTCAATCCATAGGCAAAAAGCACATTAGAGACACCTAATATAAGGGTGACAACCGCAGGAATTTTCAATCGATTAAACACAGTCGGCACATATGTGAGCGGTAAAAACATCAAGGTCAAACATAAATAAGCCGCATGAATCATAAGAAGCCATTTCAGTTCTTCAAAGGCAGGCCCAAGCCATAAAAGCATAAGCGGACCAGCGAGACCTCCTAGAAGTGCGGCTGGGAACGCAACAAATAAGCCGCTCCACTTAATGGCGTTTGCAGCATATTGAATGAGCCCCTCTTTGTCCTGATTCGAATAAAATTTCGTGATCGTTGGTGCAAACACAACGGCCAGTGTCCCTGCCAGTGTGCGTAATAATAATGGGAACTGTAAAATTGCCGCATACTGGCCCGTCGCTTCCGCTCCAATGAGCAAGTTGGTCATCAATAAATCAATTTGTAAAAACAACAATATCCCCATTTGCTCAAATGAATGCCAGACCCCTGATCGAACAAGAGTGAGACTAGACGATAATGAGACGTGCCGCCACTTGAACGAAAACCAAGGGATGAGTTTCTTAAAATAATAGATACCGATTCCCATAGCCGCTAAGCTTCCAATGACGGCCGCAAGCGGGATATGCCAAATGGCTGGTGTCGTCCATGTAAACAGGATGACAATCATCAGCGCCCTCAAAAACATTTGAATCGCCTGTCCAACACTTGATACATAGAGCTTATTTGCATAAAACGGTGCAGACCCAATGCCAGACATGACGAAATTGAGCATAAATAAAAGACCCCCTAAAATAAAGGCGGTCTGTGTGTCTTTCGCGAGATGAACAGGTACATGAAGCCATTCAACCAGCTGTTGAGACATGAAAAGACAAAACAAAAAGAGACTGATCGATAGTAAAAACGAACTGACGAAATAGGAAGCGAGATAGCGCTGCGCCTTCTCCATCTCTCCTTTATGAGCCGCTACAGAAAAAAATCGCACAACAACCGCACTTAACGAAGCCGTAATGACCGATAAATAGTTGATCATATTTTGTGTCAGATGGATTAAGCCGAATGCTTCCACCCCAAGCGTATGAACAATATAAGGTGTTAAACATACAGACATAAGCATCATTAGGACAAACGTGATTAAGTTCGCACTGGCATTGTAAAGAAACGCTCGATTCATTGTGCTTTCACGCAGCGTTTAAGAGCCCTCATCCAGCTTCCTCTCCCTTTTGACCGGTTGTTTTCATCAGCTGATGAACGGCCTCTTTCACAGCTGCCTCATTTGGTTCTTTTAAAAGGGTCATAAACGGAAGGTGAGCCACCCACTCAAATCCCTCCATCACCTTATGATCAAACGATCTAAGGACAACACACGGTGTATGAGTGATCGCACAAAAGATCATGCCATGCAGACGATCTGTCACGACGACCTGCGCTTGTTTTAACTCCGTCCACAAAGACGTTAACTCCTCCAAGCGAGTCGTTCGATCGACTCGTCTGCCAATTGTCGTTGTGATTAAACCGACTTGATCATATGTCTCTTGGATATGCTGCTGCAGCTGCTGGCGCTCCTTCTTTGTGAGATACGCTTCTTGATCCTCACGCAGACAAAGCAAAACCCCTTCACGTGTTTCATCCTTTGATGATTCGTCTAATGACAGCACCATATCAGGCTGTTTCCACACATCTTGATCAGGAAAATGAAGCTTCATCCATTCATAGGTTGTTTGATCTCTTGCCATGAGGAGTAGTCTTGGATGCTGACTATACGTGTAAATGGCGCGGCGCTCCTCTCGTTTCCCTCTCTTTGTTTCTGTAAAATGTACAGTAGCAGGCAGCTGGATCATGGGATAGGACTTGAAGGTCTTGATGATAAATTGTCTCGTCCATTCTTCGTACCGGTATAAATCCCCCATATTGCCCCCGCCGATCATACAGACGATGTCTTCTGGATGCCGGCTGCGCTTTAGCGGACGGGCAAGGCGATAGATATCCTTCATGTCCACTTCTATGATGTCATAGGCTGGAAAGTGTTTCTTTAAAAAATAATAACTCGCATAGGCAATCGCATGATCCCCTAAATTATCATGGCCCGGCAGCAGCGTGAGAATGATTTTCTTCTGATGACTCAGCTCTGGCAGCCTTTGGCGGCTCAGTCTATACTCAAGCGGATATTTGACCTTTAAAAGCAGCCACTCTGCGGTTTTTGCCTTCAATTGCTGCACTGTCAATCCCATCACCCCTATTTCCTTGTCTGATATTCGATCCATTTTTGATAGCTAGAAGCCGCGGCAGAAAGCGGATAAACCAATCGGCACTTAGCAAGAAATAAAATCATTCGCTTTCGAACCGTGAGCTTCGATAGTTCCACCTGTTTGACGGCATGCTGAAAAGCATCATGTGTGATCATTTCACGCATGTGATCAAGCTTTTCCTGAATAGAGAGATCATTTTGGCTCTTCCATTCGTTGAGCATACAATGAAGCGTATGATTGACGATAAAAAAGTCTAATGCTTTCTCATACAGAGAGATGTCATCATGCTCTTTTAAAAAAGAGCGCTGTGCATGATAAAAGCTCAGTCCATGATGAAAATACTGCTTCTGATATCGCTGCACAATAGATGACAGATGAACCCTGTAATAATAAAGGGGCTCATGAACAAAAGCGATGCTGCGTGATAAAGAAAAACAGCGCAGCGTCACATATTGATCTTCAATGTTCTCAAGTTCACCCCGCAGCGGAAATCGAATGTGGTGTTCCTCCATAAAGGCACGCCGATACAGCTTATTCCATGAGAATCCAGTCAAGTCTCCGTGTAATAACGCTTTGATTAAATCCGTTTTTTCGGCTGAGCGCTTGTCTAACAGCGTCGTTCCTATCGTTCGCTTTGACTGTTCAAATTGAATCCAATACTCGCTCACAATAAGATCTGCCCCGGTCATTTCGGCTTTTTCATACATAGCTTCACAGTAATGAGGAGCGAGAATATCATCTGAATCCACAAAGGCGAGATACGTCCCCTTCGCTTCCTCGATGCCCCGGTTTCTCACAGCGCCTAACCCTTGATTGGGTTGATGGATTACCCGGAAACGCTCATCACGCTCAGCAAATGCTTCAAGCCATTCACCGCTGCGGTCGGTCGATCCATCATTGATAAGAATGACTTCTATATCAGAAAAGCTTTGATCTGCAATTGATTGAAGACATTGCTCCACATATTGACTCGTATTGTAAACTGCGACCAATAGACTGATAGCTGGCATTACAGCATGCCCCACCTTTCTTCAAATCTACTTTGTAAATATCGTTCTATACGGCAAAACCGAAGAATCAAACGGCATCAGCATGATGCTGTACAGAATATAGCAAACAGCAATCCCTACATACATAAACACATTAGACCGCTGATCAAAAATGCGTGTGAAATATGGCAGTAAAATGAGCTGATACAAGCCAAAATAAATATGAAATCTTGCATAAATGACATCCTTCGTTGCAAGGATGCCAAACAAGAAACCAAGCAAACAAAAATTCACAATGTAATCACTCTCAGGCGTCAGCTCACGAAGTCGTTTTCGATAAAAAAAAGCAAGCAGAAGCGGCAAAATCAAGACACCGATTTTTGTCACATTCATTCCATTCGTATTCGTTGTGAGCCATTCCTCGTAATGACCATATGAACTGCCTTGCAGCATCACGACAAACACTGAGACAAAACGGTCATAAAGAGCGGTTAAGCCTAAGAACACCAGGCATAAGACCAGCATCATCCAAGACCAAGCCTTTGTTCTCACAATAAAATACACAGGAATCATGATGAGAGCGGATGAATGAAACAATGAACATACAAGGACGAGCGGAAAATACAATTTCCACTGTCCATTGATCACCAACCGGACGGCATAAAAAAGAATCGCTGCCACCATATACTGACGCATGCCATTAAATGACGCATAATAATGAAAGGTCCCAAGAAAAAGCAGCATACTCAGCTCAAATGGACGGCCATATTGAATAAGCGTCTTGATGATAAAAAAATAAGTAATGGCTCCGACTGAGATATACATGATTTGCGGATCATGAGACAGTTGATTAAGCATCCATAAAATAAACGTAAACCCTGGATCCGTTGCGGCCTTATCCACACCGAATCCAAATATATGCCAAGGCTTTTCGTAATTGATGGAGAACTCATACATCTGGCCATATGTGACAAAATCGGTTCCTACTTTATACCGAATACCAGCTACGATACAAAGAAACAGAAACGGAAAAAACACCAGAAGCTTATTAGGCCGCCATCCGCTTTGAATGGTATCATCACGCCTGCCGTAGAATGCGGCAAAGCTCGACCATAAATAGACCATGATCATGTTCACCAAATAAACCGCCATCTGCTCTTCCTTCCTTACAGTCCGTATAGATTCATCACACGTGTAATATTCTGTTTCACATCAAATCCTCTTTTTTCAAGCTGAGAGGTAATGGTCTCTTGAAGAGGAGGTTCTGCATGATATGCTTCAAGCACCGCCTTCATCCATTCATGCGCGGAATCTCGCAGCGACTTCCTTTTCACAAGCCCGCAGCCTAAATCTACTTCCTCTGTAATATGATCTGAAATCACACAAGGCAGACCAGACGCCTGGGCTTCCACTAATACAAGCGGAAGACCTTCAAACAAGGAAGGCATCACAAATACATCAAATGCTTTCATATACTGCGGAACGTCTGATACGACGCCTGTAAAGACAACGTCATCCATCAAGCCTGCCTTCTCCGCATACGATTCGACTACTTGCTTCAGCGGTCCATCCCCTACGAGGACAAGCTGAAATGAAACTCCTTGCTTCTTTAAGGTCTGTGCCAGCTCTATAAAAAAAACATGATTTTTTTGCTCATGGAACCGTCCAATATGACCAATGACCATGTTTTTTTCGCGAAGATGGAGGTGCTTTTTGATCTCCGCCTTTTCTTCTGGATTGGGCTGAAAAAAAAGGGATAAATCAATCCCATTTGGCAGCACCTCAACCTGCCCGTTCTGCATTTTTTTCTGTCCAAATAAAAAGACACCGGCATCCTCGCCGCATGCAACAAGCTGTGTAGAGAATGTAAAGATCAGCTGGCGAAACCCTTTGAGCATCATATGATCCAGCCAGTTTGGCGACGGCTTCCACGCTGTATTATGTGAATGGCAAATGCGCACCTTCACCCCCGCTAGTTTGGCAGCAAGTGCGGAGAAGCCTGTCTGAAAATCCGTATGTGCATGCACTGCCTGATAGGGCCCTGTTTGCCTAATTGTCTTGGTCAATGTTTTCACAAAAGCAACCGGAGAGGACGCCCCAATACTTGGGACGTAAAAGATGCGTCCCCCAAGCCGGCGAATTTCCTCATCATAATCACAGACGTCCTGCCGGTGGGTAATGAAATCAAATTGAAGGACATTCCTGTCGAGTGCACGATAAATGTTCATAATCATCGTTTCAGCTCCGCCGCGGTTCATCCCGCCCACAATATGAAGCACGCGCTTTGGCTCACTCATCCCGAACCGCCCTCCTCTTCAGCATAGACGACGCCAGCTTCCGGCGATGATAAAGCTTCATGATCTTCGGTGACAAGAAGGCACGGACCACCGGCTTTAGAGCAAATAAATAGTCAAGCGGCGACAGCTTTAATAGCCAGCATGCTTTCAAAACGAGCCAGGCATTATCTATCGAATATCGAAACTTCCGCCGCTGAAAAGCCGCATCATCCTCTCTCACCAGATATAACGGCTCTTGTAAATTAAAGCCTTTTCTCCCAGCAGCAAAAAAGCGGATCCAAAGATCGATATCTTCCATCCGCCTTGTTGTTTTCACAGAGCGATATCCATGTAAAGCCTTGTAAGCAGAAGCCCTCATCATAATGGTCCCATGACAAAAAGGAGTCCCTCTTGCCATCACCTTCCGATCGGGCTCTGAAACAAGTGCCCGTACACCCTTTGTTCCCGATTCATCAAAAACTGTCATCGCCGTACCAACCACATCATATTCAGGATATGTATCGAGGAAATGAACCTGTTTTTCTAAACGAACAGGCACAGAAATGTCGTCGCCATCCTGCCTTGCAATCAACTCTCCCCTCGCTTCAGCCAGGCAGCGATTGAGACTGGCAGCGAGTCTTTGATTTTGTTTATTGCGGATCAGGCGGATTCTTTCAGGATGTCGTTTTGTATAAGACAGCACTTTCTCATAAGTGCCATCTGTTGATGCGTCATCACATATGATGAGCTCCCAGTTTTCATAAGTTTGATGAAGAATAGATTCAATGCTTTCTTCTACTGTTTCTTGGCAATTGTAGACGCCCATGATCATAGACACCTTTGGTTTATGCATGCTGTATCACCTTCTCTGCTTGATCCATATAGATTGTATAAATTTCTTCCATTGCACTGACCGTCTGCTCCTGTGCAAATGCATGAGCCATAGAGCGTCCCGCTTTTCCCATGAGGGGCAGCTGATCTTTTTTGTCGTAGAGCTGCTGCAAGTAATCAGCTAAACTATTCACATCTTGCGGTTTAACTAAAAAACCATTGACGCCATGTTTGACAAGCTCACAATGTCCTCTATTCTCCGTTGCAATCACAGGTTTTTCTGCCGACATCGCTTCAAGCAGGTTCATGCCGAGCCCTTCTCTCAAGCTGGTGGAAACACATACATCGCTCATATGCATCCATTCCTCCATTTGTTTGCAAAACCCAGCAAAGTGGATATGCTTTTCAAGATGGAGCTGGCGGGTAAGCTTTTCATAGTTCGGCCTCATTGTCCCTTCCCCCGCAAACACGATTTTTATATTTGGTATTTTCTTAGACAGCTGTGCACATGCTTTGATGAGCATCCCTTGATTTTTATTCTTATTTAATTCGCCAGCACACAGCACGATAAAATCTTCCGAGGGAAAGCCATAGGCTGCGCGAAGACGCTGCTTCTCTTTTTCATCGACAGGTGCGAACCGCTTCATATCCACACCCATACCGGGCACATAATAAACAGATGTCCGCTCTTTTGATAGACGGTCGGCTCTTTTAAAATCTTCTCCATTAATGGTGATCAGAGCGTCTGTATAGCGGGCTAGAAATCTCTCTATTGGATAATAGAACAGCCAGTTTTGAAGCGGCGCCCCCTCCCAAAAGTGAAAGCCATGTGCCGTGTAAAGAACCTTCGTTCCTTTTTTGCGCGTACCTTTGGCTGCGAGCCTGCCAATGACACTTCCCATTGGTGTGTGGCAATGGATGAAATCATAGTGCTCTTTTGCTAACAGCTTCTTCAGTTCTACATACGCAAGCCGGTTGCGTACATGAAAAGGAGAGCGCTGAATCGAAATTGAGTGAGCTTGATTCACATAGGGCAGCTTCAGCTGGCCGTTTGCCGCTGTATGCACTTCCCATCCTTGTTCCTGAAACCACCGGAAATACGGAAGATGAAAGGCTTTAAAGTGATAATCAACCGTTGCGCAAAACAAGACTTTTTTCTTCATTGACAAGCGGCTCCTCCTCTCGTTTCATCTGTTCGGACGACATATCATGTGACTCAATGGCAGCAAATAATGCTTGTCTCATTTGCTCTTCGCTCATCATGTCAAATTCATGGATAAAGCGGTTCAGCACATATGGGTCACCATCCAGCGCATGGCCGATATGAATTTTCGGGAAGATTTGCTCCTGTGCTTTTTCATGCTGGTTGAGTAATTCCTCGTACATTTTCTCTCCAGGACGAATGCCTGTGAAAGTGATCGGAATCTGGTCTGTGGTGTAGCCTGAGAGGTGAATGAGGTTTTCTGCGAGGTCCACGATTTTCACTGGCTCCCCCATATCTAAAACAAAAATCTGTCTTCCTTCTGCCAGTGCACCTGCCTGAATCACAAGCCTTGATGCTTCTGGGATGGTCATAAAATATCTTGTCATGGCTGGGTGCGTGACCGTCACCGGCCCGCCTTGCTCGATTTGTTTCTTAAAAATAGGGATGACGCTCCCTCTGCTTCCGAGTACATTTCCAAATCGAACGGCGACAAATTTTGTTTCACTGCTTGCCCCCATTTGCATGATCAGCATTTCAGCAAACCGCTTAGTAGCTCCCATCACATTAGCAGGGTTGACCGCTTTGTCAGATGAGATGAGGACGAATGTTTCAATGCCGTGCTCGTGTGCGGCTTCTGCGACATTTTTTGTCCCGATAATATTGTTTTTCACGGCTTCTTTCGGACTGATCTCCATGAGCGGAACATGCTTATGTGCCGCAGCATGATAAATCATATCCGGCTGAAATTGACCAACGATTTCACTCATTTTCTGTTTATCTTGAATATCCGCAATTTGTGGATAGAGTCTGATGCTGCCTCCATATAATTCTTTCAGCTCTAGTAAAATAGAATGAATGCTAAATTCTCCATGTCCCACAAGTACAATCGCTTGAGGAGCAAACACACAAATTTGACGGCAGATTTCTGATCCAATTGATCCGCCTGCCCCTGTGACCATGATTGTTTTTCCCTTTAAATGAGCAGATAGACGGCTCGTATCTAATTGAATCGGTTCTCTCCCTAGTAAATCCTCTGGCTGTACATCCCGTAATTGATTCAGCGCATGGGTTCCTTTTAAAATCTGCTCCATTTCCGGCATGATCTGTGTTTTGACTCCGGTCGCGACACATTCCTTATACAGCCCTTTTAAGGTGTGGCTGCTTTTGGACGGAATGGCGATGATGATCTTCTGAATATCCATCATGACGACAGCTGTTTGAATTTGTTCTTTTCCTCCTATGACAGGCAGACCCATAATTTCAAGCCGATGTTTCGTCTTGTCATCATCGATGAAGGCGACTGGCTCAATATGTACATCACTCGATTGCTGAAGCTGACGAACGAGCATGGTCCCCGCTGATCCGGCGCCAATAATTAATGCCCGCTCTTTTTCTGCCTGAAGCCGTTTTGCCCCGTCATGAAATAGCCTAGAGGCCATACGAGATGCACCGATGAATAAGATATGAAAAAGCCACACGATGAATAAAAACCGAAATGGCCATGTCTGCACGAAAAGGTACAGCATCGTCATCGAAAATAAAAAAGAACACACAAAGGTCTTCATTAAAGAAAATAACTCTCTTACTCCTGTATAAGCCCATACTTGCTTGTACACATGAAACATGCAGGCAAATATATGGTGCCCAATGAGCAGACTGAGTGAAGAAATGGCGAGCATTTCAAATGTATAAACGGTTAAAGCCGCCTCTTGGACAAATTGAAAACCAAAAAAGACGGCAACTAAGATGAGATATGAATCTAGTGCTACGATGATTGATAATCTTTGGGCGTAAGTCAACGCTCCTCCCCCTTTTTAAAGCATCACTATTCTTACGTAACATGGGCATCAAACCCGTCCTCACATCCCACTACTGATGACGAGCATCTAAGGCACCGGTTATGCCCACAGCAGGATCGAGTGCCTCCATTGTTAAAGATTAGGAGACATCACCTATCAATCTTTTTAATACATATACAGCCTGCCCTTTTTCTCTTTCTTGCCATTTAGCATAGCTCCAAGCAGTTTACTTGTTGTTCCTTCTAATACTTCTTTTGATTTCTTCACAGCAGCAATCTTTGTTTTGCCGCTTAAGACAACGAGAATGCTCCCATCCGTACGGTTGGCCAAGATCTTTGCATCTGCAACTGGCAGAAGCGGCGTGGAATCAACAATCACCATGTCATATTGCTGTTCAATCTCATAAAAGAGCTGCTTCATCACAGAAGAGGAGAGCAGCTCAGCTGGATTCGGCGGAATGGTTCCACTCGGAAGCAGCTCTAAATGCTCAATCGGTGTCGGTAAAATGGCTTCTTCCAAGCTGCAATTATTTAATAGCACATTCGTCAAACCGGTATGATGACTCAGGTCAAAATATTCATGGACGGCCGGCTTTCGCAAATCAGCGTCCATGAGCAGCACCCGCTTGTTCTGCTGTGCAAAAACAGCTGCTAAGTTTGCAGCCGTAAATGATTTCCCTTCCTTCGGTAAGGAGGAGGTCACTAATATCGATTTCAGCCTTGTTTGGATCGATGTGAATTCGATGTTTGTTCGGATCGTACGGAATTGTTCCGCAATGACAGAGTGAGGATTTAATACAGAAATACAGGATAAATCTCTCTTTTCTCTTTTCTTCCTCTTAAAGATCAATGTTCTGTCCTCCCGTTATGACGGACTGCTTGTCTTTTTTGGCCCTCCTGTCTGCCTGCATCTGATAGACACTGCCAAGCGACGGCAATCCGATCTCTTCTCTTATTTGATGTGTTCGTTTTACAGTATCATCGAGTAAATTCATTAAGAAAATGAGTGTCATGCCTCCTAATAAAGAGGCGCCTAGTGCCAGAACGATATGAACGAATTTCCTTGAATTCATCAGAATCGTGTTGGACAGCTTGGCTTCAGACAAAACATTAATGCGATCCATATTCATTGTTTTTTTGATTTCTTCTTGCAGCACCTCTGTTGCGGTATTCGCAATGGCGACTGCCTTCGCGCGATCCTCATCTTGTACAGAAATATTGATGACCTCAGACTCATTTTCTGTACTTGTGGCAATTTTGTGTTTTAGTCCTTCTGCTGATTCTGTGAGATGGAGTGTTTCTTTTACTTTTTCAATGACGATTGGGCTTTTTAATAAAACTTGAAAGGTACGTGTATATTGAAGGTTCATCTGAATATCGTTTAAATCTGCTTGTGCGTCATTGCTGCGTTTATGAACAAGAATTTGAGTGGTTGCCTGATATACAGGAGTCGAGACATAGAACTGATAATAGGCTGAAATGCCCGTTACGATCAGGACAATCAGGATCAGAAGGGCCATTTTCTCTTTAATGACAGAAAACAGCTGCTTAAAACCTATATTCTCATTCATGGATACCTCCCGATTTCATCATAAAAAGGTTATATATGGTTTCTTTTTGTTAATGATTGGATTATAAAAGATAATACCCGCAAAGAAAAATGTCATAATAGGTCTTATAGTTCTTTTTAAAGAACGAAATCGTTCGTTTTCTTTTGTTTACTTCCTGATTCTTACGTTTTTGAATTTTATAAAGAACAATTTATTTCTTATAATGAACGAAAAGGTCGCAGAACTATTCGCCGGGGAGAAGGGAGATCATTGATCGAATGATAGGCAAGGTGATACGCATTTACCGAAAGAGAAAAGGATACTCGATTCAGCAGCTGGCTGAGGATGCTCATGTCTCTAAGTCATATTTGAGCAAAATTGAGCGTGGTGTCCACAGAAATCCATCTGTCCAGTTCTTAAAAAAGGTATCCTCTTCATTAGAGATTGATTTACAAGAGCTGTTTGATGCAGAGACGATGATGTTTCATTACGCTGAGGGTAGTGAACACGAATGGCGGGAGCATATTGTGAGTGCCGTCCAATCAGGCATGCCTAAAGAAGAGCTCTATCAGCTGCTCCAAACGTACCGAAAGGAGCAGGAAGAAAAGTCGTTACATGTCACCCATAGAAAGCTGACCGATTCAAATATCGCAGAGTGGAAGCGTCTAATGAGTGAAGCGAAGGCAATTGGTTTAAGCATTGAGGAAGTAAAAGCTTTCCTCAACAACATGGGAGAACGCCGGGCGTAAGCCTTTCAGGAAGAATGATTGCGGGGAGAGGCGTTTGACGCTTCGATGAAAAAGAGCCTTTGATTCATGAAAGGCTCTTTTTTCTTTTATTCTTCTTTTTTTGTTCGTGCTTTTTTCGTTATATCATTGTTTTTCCAATAGGCCCATAGTGATGTAATTCCCAGAAAAGCCAGCGTGATAAATTGCTGAACGCCTTCTTCATCAATAGGAATTGGGCTTTTTCCCGCAGCGGTTAGCGCACTGTTAACAAGCGCCAGTAAAAGCAGCACAAGCCTTGCAATTGTACCTGCACTAATTTTTTGAACCTCCAACTGTAACCCCTCCCTTTCCTCTTCTTACGGGCGGTATTGCTTGTTCTCTCTCATATGTATGCAGCCGCCGAATGAATAGAAGAACGAATCAAAAAAAGAGACATCATTCCTATATGCGGAATGATGCCTGATTTCATTTGCTATTATTTAGAAAACATCTCTTTTGCTTCATCCAATGCCATTTTATTGCCTAGAGCTGAATAATCGAGCCACGGCTGATCGGCAATCGGATAGACTTGGTTTTTCTTCACTGCTTTTAGACCCTTCCAAATCGGAGTCTTTTCTAATTGCTTGAATGCCTGCTGCGCTTTATCATCACGGTTGACAACGACAAAGATCGCATCAGCATCATAATCAGGAAGAACCTCTTGAGAAATCACTTCAAATGGGCGCTTGCTGTCCAGCTTTTTCACACCATCGACAGGTGTTAGGCCTAAATCCTCGTATAAAATAGGACCCATTGGGCGCTTCATGCTAAATACACGAAGCTCCTTTGCTGTCACACGGATCGCCATGACTTTCCCGTTTCCAATCTTTTTCTTGATGAGCGATTTGACTTCTTTTGCTTCTTGATTGTAATTCTTAATATATTGATCCGCTTCTTTTTCTTTATTGACGTGTTTGGCGATTTTTTTCAAATGATCCCGCCATGTGCCATCATTTAAATTAAACACTTCTGTTTTAGCGATCTTTTTATATTTCGATAAGTCTTGTCCGGCTAATTCTTCATCAACATAAATGACATCTGGTTGTAACGCAAGCAGTGATTCCATATCTGGATCGGCTGCAATGCCGAGCTTCTTCGTCTGACTCAGCTGCTTTTTCGCATGTGGAAGGAAATCTTTTAAGTCTCCTCCTACAACAGAGCCCGCCGGCTTGATACCTAGTGCTAATAAGTCATTTGTTAAATGAATAGACAAGGAAGCAATCTTTGGTGTTCCATTGGTCTTTTCATTTGTTGTATTCTTTGTTTCCTGTTGTCCGCCGCAAGCGGCAAGCAGCAAGAAACAGAGCGTTAATCCAAACACTAGTAATTTTTTCATGATGAGTTCCTCTTTCGTGTTTATTTCGTTTTAGTTAATAAATAAAGAAAATATGGGGCACCGATAAAGGCCACGACCACACCCGCCGGTATCGCATTTGGAGCAAAGATGGAACGTCCGATTGTATCGGCACTGACCAAAATCAACAAGCCAAGCAGCGCACTAACTGGTAAAAAATACTGATGCAATGAACCGACAAGCCGTCTAGCCAAATGCGGGGCGACGAGGCCTATAAAGCCAATACCGCCTGTCATTGAAACACTTGCACTCGCGAGGCCTACCGCTAAGGTCAGCAAAAGGAGACGTTTACGCTGGACACGTACACCTACACTTGAGGCGACAGCATCTCCTAATGTCAATGCATTGAGCGTGTTTGACTGCATCAGCGTAAGCGGCACAAGGCATACAATCCAAGGCAGAAGCGCCAGCACATGAATCCAGTCTCTCCCCCATACATTGCCCACAAGCCATCTTGAAGCAAACGTATATGTATCTTCATCCAGCTTCAATGACAAATATAAGGTGAGTGCACTAAATCCCGCAGCAATCGCAATGCCAACTAAGATCAGCCGGATAGGAACAAGCCCTTCATGCCGGTCATATGCAAGAAGCACGATGACCGCTGCCGCGAGCAGTCCGCCGCCAAACGTAAAGAGCGGAATAAGAAGAGACGGATTGCCTTCAAGTGCGTGAAAATATGTCACAAACACAATTAAGCCAAATGCCGCCCCTGCATTCAGTCCAATTATCCCAGGATCGGCCAGCGGGTTACGGGATAAGCTCTGCAAAATGCCGCCAGCAATGCCAAGACCAATACCAGCTAACATCGTCACCACAATTCGAGGCAGACGATAGTCAAACAGCACCGTTTCACTTTGAAAATCTCCAAAGCCAAATAACGTCTTGACGACCATGACAGGGTTTAGTTTCAGCGTACCGGTATTTAAACTATACAGCACAACAGCCGCACTCAGGCAAAGCAAAACGACTGTCACGACAAGAGCACGCTGTTTCTCTCTCATGACAGGTTCCTCCCTTCTTTTCTGGCAATGTATAAGAAGAAAGGAACACCAACAAGTGCCACCATCACGCCAATGGCAAGCTCTCTTGGCGGATTGACTGTACGGCTGGCAAGGTCTGCAAAGACAAGCAGCATGGCGCCTAATATCGCTGACATTGGAATGACGAAACGATAGTCTACACCAACAAGCTTTCGTGCAATATGCGGGATGACGAGACCGACAAACCCAATCGATCCAACTGCTGATACAGAAACTCCTGCTAATAACACAGCAGCGGCCATTCCTAGTATTCGCACTTGTCGTGTTTTCACCCCTAAATTTGCCGCTGTATCTTCACCGAGCGATAGTAAGGAAAGTGACCGGCCTAATAGCATGGCCCATACGATCACAATCAGAATAACCGGGGCGAGAATCGTCAGCTGCGGCCATTTCACACCAGCTACCCCGCCTGCATACCAAAAAGCCAGATCCTGACTCAGGTCAAAATAAATCGCGATCCCAGAGCTGAGCGCATGAAGCAATGCAGCTACAACCGCTCCTGCTACAGTGAGGCGCAGCGGTGTCAATACGCCGCCAGCCGCTCCAATCGCAAAGATCAGCAGCGTACTGAGCACAGCACCATTAAAGGAAAAAAACATCAGTGCTGAATAAGGCATTCCTGGGAAAAAAGCAAAACAGAGAGCGACCACAAACATCGCACCGCCATTAATGCCCAAAATCCCCGCATCTGCCAGTGGATTTCTTGTGATGCCCTGCATAAGAGCACCCGCTACGGCAAACGCCGCTCCCACTAGAGCTGCCCCTAAAACACGTGGAAGTCTTAATTCATGGATGATCTGCTGCTCTGTGACATTTGACTGGTAGTCAAATACAGCTGTCCAAACCGTTTGCAGAGACAATGTTTTTGCACCGTATGACACAGCAAAAAACATGGCAGCCGCTAAACCAATGACGGCGAGAAAAAATATCAAAAAGAACAGAATATGTGATGATCGTTTTTGTTGAGGTTTTCGCTTATCCTGCAAAATCGGTGTCATCCTTTTCTTCATTAAAAGTCAGTTTGAAAATGAGAATCATAATCAACAAAATTATAGCCGTCAGCCTCTAAAAAATCAATGTACACCCCTTTTTTTAATTAATGAAGGTATGTGCGGAGCATCGAGGTGGGAGGTTCTTTTTGCCGCTCAGTACGGCCTATCATTTTTTCTCATAGTTTAATAGGAAAATAGTTGACAGTTCGCATGAATATCCCCTAAAATTACAAAAGTAAGTCAAATGTTATAAAAATATTACAAACAGATGTCAAACTAATAAAGAATGACCCGTCATGAGAGGAGATTTGAAAGTTGTGTCAG
The DNA here is from genome assembly GCF_000691165.1 of Bacillus safensis FO-36b. Classification (GTDB taxonomy): domain Bacteria; phylum Bacillota; class Bacilli; order Bacillales; family Bacillaceae; genus Bacillus; species Bacillus safensis. The sequence continues at coordinate 162,725 of NZ_ASJD01000002.1, forward strand.
TAAAGGGAAAATGGAGTATCGTCCTATTTGCGCTTGCAGTCGTCATTGGAGCAGTTGCTTTCTTTCAAAATCAACAAGCAAGCGGTACAGAGAAGAAAAATGTAAAGCAGGATACGAACTATAAAGACGTAGAAATTGTCACTCTCGTAAATGACGGGAAATTTATGAGATATGCAGTCAACTATCCTCTTTTTCATCAAAAAGAGCTAGATGACAAGATTCAAAGCTATGCCAATTCAGCATTAGAGCATTTCAAAAAAACATTCAGTGAAGCAAAGGATATTGATGAAAATAAACGCTATGAACTGAATATTGATTATGAAATGGTGCATTATGCGAAGCAGTCTGCTGCCATTCGCTTTACGACCTATACGTATACTGGCCAGCAAAATGGAACCACCAATCATCTCACGATTAACTTTGATTTTCAGAAAAAAGCCTTTCTTGACACCAAAGATTTATTTCTGCCTAAAACCAATTATTTAAAGAAATTATCCTATATTACATATACAGAGCTTCGGAAGGACAAAACCTTATCTAAGGATCAGCCTCTCCTTCAGAAAGGGACAGCCCCTGATGCTCAAAACTTCAGTCAATTTGCCTTGAAAGACAAATATGTAGAATTTTATTTCCCTGCATCTCAAGTAGCCGCAGAGGATCTTGGTCCGCAAACACTCGCAATCAAAAAGACATTGCTGAAGGACATATTAAAGCCAGAATATATGGATAAACTCAAAAATAAAAATGAAATGAAAGAACCGAATCCAAAAAGAAAAGCCGTCAAGCTGCCGCAAAAATCAAAGCTTGACCCGAATAAAAAAGCCATCGCACTCACATTTGATGATGGACCGAATCCAGCGACAACCACAAAAATTTTAGATGCGCTGAAGAAAAATAAAGGACATGCCACCTTTTTCGTATTGGGCAGCAGGGTGCAATATTATCCTGGAATGCTTGCCGATATTTTAAAAGGCGGGAATGAGATCGGAAACCATTCCTACAATCACCCTTTATTAACAAGACTGTCTTTAGATGAAGCGGTGAAACAAGTGAAGGACACCCAGCAGCTGATTGAGAAAGCGAGCGGATATACACCTACGCACTTTAGACCGCCATATGGCGGTACAAATCAAGATATCAATCATGCAATTGGGATGAAGGTCACTTTGTGGGATGTTGATCCTGAGGATTGGAAAATCCGCAACAGCCAGCAGATCACAAACCGCGTTCTCTCACATGCAGCCGATGGCAGAACAGTGTTAATGCACGATATTTATGAAAGCTCAGCCCAAGCAGCCGTAAAGATCATCCATGAACTCACCAAACAAGGCTACCAGCTCGTCACAGTGAGTGAACTTGAACAATTAAAAAAAGAACGACATGAACAAACCCCTGTAGAGTAAACAGGGGTCTCAGATTGTTGACAAAGGGCTAAAATGATCTTTATTTTAGCCCTTTGTCTTCTTTTCAGCGTGATGGAAAACCTTTGAAGTCTAGGAAGGACGAGTACTGGAGCGGAGCGAATTGTACATTCGTGAGCACCGGCACGCAGGACTGACAAAGAATGCGAGGGTTTGTCCGCGCGCTGAAACCCCTGTAGAGTAAACAGGGGTTTTCTTTTATGACTCCAAAGACTTTTTTTGTTTCAATAATGCTTGAAATGCCTCTTCAAGCTCTTGCGACGGCTCAATACTTAAACGGCTGAGCACTTCAGACAGCTGCATATCAATTAACAGAAGCTCCTCTTCTCGATTTGTCACAGCTGGTTTTTCTTCCTTTTGTTTATAGGCTTCATATGTGCCGTCAAAAGCTTCAATACGTTCCTCGTGAATATGGAAAATACGAGTGGCAACCTCCTCAATCAGCCTGCGATCGTGGGAAACAAACACAACGGTACCAGGGTAATCCTTCAATAGACCTTCAAGTGCTTCAACTGCCGCCAGATCTAAAAAGTTCGTCGGTTCATCCAGCATGAGAACATTGGCATCACTGACGAGTAAGGACGCAAGCATCGTCTTCACCCGTTCTCCCCCGCTTAATACCTCAACAGGCTTGTGCACATCATCCCCTCTAAATCCTAGTCTCGCCAAAACCGTTCGAACCACTGTCTCATCTTGAACCGCCTCTTTGAGCGCATTTTGTAAAATCGATTCATCTGCCTTCAGTCCTGAAAGATCCTGACGAAAATAGGCTAGCTTGACAGCCTCTGAACGAGTAACTCCGGGGTGTCCATTCACTAACATGCGGAGAAATGTCGTTTTTCCGCTCCCGTTCTTTCCGATAATGGCAACCTTGTCTCCGCCCCTCACTTCCACATTCGCCTGCTTCCAAAGCACTTTATCGCCCGCCTTGCCATCTACATTTTCCACTCGCAAAATGGTACGGCTTGCTACTTCCTTCATCGTATGCTGAGACATTTGAATCGGCTGAATGTCCTTTACCTTCTCCACCTTTTCTAATTTCTCCATCCTTGTTTCAATGGATTTGGCTGTTTTTTGCAGCTTTTTTTGCTTATTTGCATAGTAGGGCTTTGCAATTTTAGGCCCTGAGGATTTCACCTTTTGGGAGGGCTTTGTCGCTTTGTCCGCCTTTTTCTTTTTCTTTTCCAGTGCATGCTCTAACTGTTTTTTCTTTTGTGTATAGGCTTCATACGCTTCCACCTGCTGACGATGTGCCAGCTCTTTTTGCTGTGCAAAATGTGTGTAATTGCCTTTGTAATGATGAAGCTTCCCATGATCCAGCTCCCAAATCTCCGTACATATTGCATCTAAAAAAGCACGATCATGTGAAACAACAATGAGAGCTCCTTGATAATGACGCAGCTTATCTTCCAGCCACTCAATATGCTCCGTATCCAAATGAGTGGTCGGTTCATCTGCTAATAAAAGAGCAGACGGCCGGCTTAATGCTCTTTCAATATAAGTCTGGGTCATTTCACCGCCACTCTGTCTGCCGTCTCCTTGTTTCAATTGAGGAAGCAGCGTACAGACCGCTGTGGCGGCAACCGTGCCGCTGTCTGGTGTTTCCTGCCCCGCCAGCACATGCAATAAAGTCGTTTTTCCGCTGCCATTTGTCCCTACAAGACCAATGCGATCACCTTGATGGATGGCGAGCTCCTCAATATCAAATAACAAGCGATCTTTTCGAAATACCTTTAACTGATTGGCTTTTAATAACATCCAATCCTCTCCTTTCATATCAGGAGACATGAAAAAGCCTCCCATTCTCAGAATAGGAGGCAAAATGGTGTACAAAAATAAGCGGATTGATCCAGTATGGAGGGCTGTTCCTATTTGAACACACACATCCCGCGTATCAATCACTTCATTTTTTGATTCCCAAGCTGTACCATCCTATTCCGAAGCTAAAAAATGAAAACGCAGCAAACATGGCAAACGGATCGTTTGCTCACTGCCTTCGTTCGTTCATTTTGCTTACAGGTCATAGGATTAGTACTTCATTGCATTGGGTCACCCTTCCGTCGTTTGTTACATATACGATAAAAGATTGGTTATTTTTTGTCAAGCTGAAATGGCATAAGTGAGTCAATTAACTGGAGTGTAAATGGATGGGACACTTCAAACAGTTCGTCCTTTTTGCATTCTTCCACTAGGCTTCCTTCATGTAAAAATAGGAGGCGGTCACATAGATACACCGCTGCTTCTACATCATGAGTAATGAGAAGCATGGTCATGTCTAGCTCTTGTTTTAATGTCTCAAGCAGCTCCAATATTTGTACTTGAACAGAGACATCCAGTGAGTTCAAGACTTCATCTAGTATGAGAATGGCTGGATGCGTCGATATGGCTCGTGCGATGCACACTCGCTGGAGCTGACCACCGCTTAGCTGATGAGCATATTGATTCAGTACAGACGAGGGCAGTCTGACTTGCTCAAGTAATGACAAAACCTTCTGATCCAGATTCTGATTCTGCTTTAACAAACGCATCGGTTCTGCTATGATCTCTTTCACGGTAAAGGAAGGGTGAACAGAAGATAGATAATCTTGAAAGACAACACTCATTTTCCCCCGATTCACCCTCCGCCATTTGTCAGCTGTCATACCATCAATCTGTACCTCTCCTCCATCTATTTTTTCTAAACCGAGCAGGATACGTGCCAATGTACTTTTGCCACTGCCGCTCTCACCGACTAATCCGGCACATTGTCCTTTTTCGATTTGAAACGAAACATTTGATATGCGGTCTTTTGATTTCCTTTGATTTGAAAAAAGACCTTTCTTCTCACCGTGTTTGACTAGATCGATAGCTGTGATCATCATGGAAACGCCTCCACTCTCTTCTGCTGCCGCAGTGCTTCAGTAGGGGCAGATAATCGAAGCCTCGTCTCAAGTAAATGCTTTGTTTGGGGATGCTCGGGTGATGTGAACACTTCCTTGGCTGACCCATGCTCAAGCATTACTCCTTGGTGCATAACCATCAATTCATCAGCGATTTCCTGAACGATGCCTAGATCATGCGTTATGACGATTAAGGTAACACCCGTTTCTTCCTTTAAACTGTGTAATTGTCTGATGACTTCACGCCGATTAAAGGCATCAAGTGATGCAGTTGGCTCGTCTGCAATGATCACATCTGGAGAAAGCATCATCGTGATGCCAATCATCACACGCTGAAGCATTCCTCCAGACAGTTCATACGGATATTTTTTCATCAAATCATATGGATTTTTTAAATGGACACGTGTAAGCCCAGCCATAGCATGTGCTTTCCCTTCTTTCCCTCGTAAGCCCAAATGCTGCTGAAATGTTTCCACCATTTGATGACCAATCGTTTCGATAGGGTTGAATGCATTCATGACATCCTGTGAGATGAAACCTATTCGTTTCCCCCGCCATTGATGCGCTTCTTGATTTGTTAATGTTTTGCCGTCAAAAATGATCGTTCCTTCCACTTCTAGCGAAGGAGCGACAAGATCAATTAACGCTTTGGCGACAGTTGATTTTCCACTGCCACTTTCCCCAATGATGGCTAAACAGCGTTGTTGATGTAAAGAAAATGTGATATTCGTCACTATATTCTTTTGCTGCTGTGGATCATGTACGGACAGATTTTTTACGGCGATTAAAGGCAAATGGCCTCACCCCTTTCTTTCTGGTATGATGCATGGCAGGATTCGCGGCATGCTGAAGGCTGTCTCCTAAAAAGCTCAACGCCATGACCACAAACAAGATGGCAAGTCCAGGCGCAAGCATATGAGCTGGATGTGTCACCATGACATTCTTCGCCTCGTTGAGCATCATGCCCCATTCTGGTGTAGGTGCACTCACACCTAATCCAAGAAAAGACAGTGCTGATATATTTAAGATCACCCAGCCCGCATCAAGTGTCGCAAAAACAGCCATTTCTCCTGAGATGCGAGGAAATAGATGTCTCCTCAATATGTAAAGGGGTTTGCCGCCTGTCACCTTTGCAAATTGAACAGAAGGTTCATTCGCATATTGAAGGACAGACGACCGAATCATTCTTGTATACCAGGCCCATTTCGCTAGGACATTGGCCAAAATAATATTGAATAGTCCAGGTCCGAGTATTCCCACAACCGCAAGAATCATCACCTCTGCTGGAAAGGACAGCATGACATCACACAGCCTCATCAAAACCCCATCCACCTTTCCTCGAAAGAAGCCTGCCATGAGTCCAAGTGCGCTGCCAATGAGCATCGTGATACACATCGTCAGCATAGCCGCAAGCATTGTTGTCCGAATGCCATATAAAAGCCGCGATAATACACATCTCCCCAGATGATCCGTTCCGAGTGGGTAAGTAAGACTGATACCGGCATATTTTTGAAGAATGTTCGTATTTGTTGGGTCATGTGGTGCTAACATTGGAGCAAACAGTCCAGCTAATGCGACAAGCGCTAACAGCCAGATTGAAAGAATCGCCATACGGTCTTTTCTTAATTGATGCCACCCTATCATTGTTGTCATACCTCCTTTCGCAATTGCGGATTCATGGTCATTTGCATCATATCAGCGATGAGATTGCACATAACAAACAGGAACCCCATCACAAACAAATAGGCTTGAATAATAGGGAAGTCAGCATGGAAAATAGCCGTTACACACAACCGGCCAACCCCTGGCCAAGCAAAAAGGTTCTCAATAATGACGGTTCCCGCAATGAGCTTTGGAATAGACATGCCAAGTGCTGTTACCGCTAATTGCAGGGCATGCCTCATGACTTTCAGTTGAACGGTTCGTTCCTTTAAACCACGTGCTCTTGCATAAAAAACAAAGGGCTCGTGCTGAAATTTTAGAATTTGATTACGTATGAGTCTCACATAGGTCGATAAGTAGCCTAATGATAATGTGACAGCTGGAAGAAGAATCGATTTGAACCCTTCCATTCCACTCGTATTAACCCAATTGAATTTGACAGAAAAAAGCCAAATCAACAAAATTCCCAGCCAAAAACTAGGCATTGAAGCGGCGATAAACACAAAGGCTCTCAATAAACGGTCCACCCAAGTGTGAGCAGCATATGCACAGATCCCCCCGAACAATAAACTGAGCACTATGATAAAAAAGAGCGCTGCTCCTGCAAGCTGCAATGTCGCAGGCAGCGCCTCCATGATAAGATCAAAAACGGGCTCCTGCGTGACATAGCTCCTGCCAAAATCACCTGTTAATCCATTTTTAAGCCATGTCGCATATCGGATGAAAAATGGCTGGTCTAAGCCTAACTCCTGCCGCATCGATTCAATCATTTCTTCTGTTGGAGTGACTTGATTCACCCGCAAAGCGACCTCTGCTGGATCACTTGCCCGCATCGTCAGCAGTACAAAAGCAAAGAAGGTGATGAAGATCATAAGCGGGAAAAGCATCATTATTCGTTTTAAGAGATAGCGAGTCATGTCTCTACCTCCGTTTTATGACGCAAAATACATACGGTCAAATGGGATTTCATACTGAGACACATGAAAACCTACGCCTTTCAGGCGCTTATTATAAACAGCCTTTGTCACAGAATAAGAGATTGGGAGGTAGACATTTTCATCATGGATATACGTTAATATTTCTTGATACATTTGTTTCCGCTTTTGCTCATCTGGTTCTACTAATACTTCCGTAATCGTCTCGTCCAGCCACTTTTTCTTTTTCAGTCCTAATTGAGCTTGATAATCAGCATGGGATGCTACACGGAATGAAGAGACATAAGTTTGTGGATCATAAGGAAGCCCCCAAGACAGCGAGTACATCAGATCGAACTTTCCTGTTTTTTGGCGATCTAAGAATGCCTGTTTTTCTTCTCCTCTAATATCCAGCTTGATCCCCACCTGCTTGAAGTCTTGTTGAATCGATTCACTGATCGTTCTTTCCCCTGCATTATCGGAATTATAGTAAATAGCCACACTCAGCAGTTTGCCATTTTTATAGCGATACCCGTCTTCTTTCATCCTCCAGCCTGCCTCATCCAATATTGCCTCTGCTTTCTTCTTTTGATAAGTTTTCTTTTTCAGTGGAATATCTGCGTAAGGGACAGAAGGAGCAAGCAATGTGTGTGCCACCTTTTCCGTTCCATTTAAAATGCCTTCAGTGATCATGTCCTTTTGAATGGCGTATTGAAAAGCTTCTCTTATTTTCGGATCTTTTGTGATTGTCTGGTTTGAATTAATCACAATCGATCTTGAACCAACAGGAGGGCTCATGGTGACACCATATTGCCCTGCTTCTTTTAAAGCCTGGAATGAGTCTCCATCAATCATGTCACCATCTGCTCCAAATAAAAGATCAATCTCTCCTTTTTGAAGCGCAAGTAAGATGGTTTGGTGATCCGGCATGACTTTCCATTTCACAGTTGAAATTTTCGGCTTTTGCCCCCAATAGTGGTCATTCATTTCAAAAACGGCATATTGATTTTTCTTATGTTCCTTTAGTACATAAGGACCTGTACCTGCATAGCTTTTAACTCCTTTTGCAGTCGTTCCATCAATGAAGCTTTTTGGAGAAATAAAACGGAAGGGGCGTGTTAAGCCCAGCTCTTCTAACGTAGGATAATAAGGCTCTTTCAACGTGAGAACAAATGTATCGTCATCTACCGCCTTTGTGGATTTGATTTCAGATACGAGATTAAGCCAAGCGTTCTTTTCAATATTTTTGACGACAGCATCAATATTCAATTTCACTGCCTTTGCATTAAAAGGCTCACCATCTGAAAAAGTCACACCTTTTCGAAGATGAAAGGTGTAGGTCCTTCCATCCTTTGATATGTCCCAGCTTTTCGCTAAGGCAGGCTGAACGCCCTTCTCTGTATTGACGACAAGCGATTCAAACACCATATTTTGAGCAGCCATCTCTCCACCGTATAGATGGGGATTGATGTCCCTGATATCTTTTGTACTTGCATACACGAGCTCATCTTCTTCTCTATCATTGCTGGAAGATGCTTTGTTTTCAGAGCATGATGCCAATAAAAAACAAGCCATCACTGAAAACAGCATCAAGGTGTATGTCACATAGGGATGCCTTTTCTCATATTTCTTTTTTATGTAAACAGGTTGATCCTTCATATGTACTTCCCCCAATTCAACATTATCGTAATCATTACGATTATTAATCGAAATGATTACGAATTGAATATTAGCATACAGAAATGGGAAATACAACGTCTTTTCATAAAAAAACAGACTCATGATTGAGTCTGTTTCGCTTGTATAAATTGGTCGATCACCTTTAATGCTTTTTCTGTTCCACCTGCCGCTTGGAAGCTTTCTTCAATTTTCTCAATCCCCGCACGGTACGAGTCACTGCCTAAAACCTTCTCAACAGTTTCTCTTAGCTGCTTTGGTGTCAGCTGATCTTTATCAAGTGTACAGGCAGCAGATAATTCGGTCAGTCTTTGTGCCACCATCGGCTGATCTTTATCGACTGGAATGACAACCATCGGAACGTGGTAATGAATACCTTCATTGACACTATTCATCCCGCCGTGCGTTATAAACACATCTGTCAGTTCGAGCACTTCAAGCTGCGGCACATAAGGCTCGATCAGAAAATGAGCAGGCGCCTCTTTTAAGAGAGAACGATCTACTTTTTCACCTGTTGCGATAATCACTTTTCCGTCAAAGTCTTCGAAAGCATCTATACACATATTAAAAAATGCTTCTGTATCCCCAAGAACGGTGCCCATGGAAATGAAAACGACTTTTTCTTGCTCAAGTGCTTCCAGCGGGAAATCATGCTGGTCGGCTCTTTTTAGAAAGCTCGGTCCAATGAAAACAAACGAATCGTTCAATGAATCAACAGAAGGCTGGAAATATTCACTTGTATAGACGATATTCAGTTCTCCACGGTTTTTCATAAATTGCATCAAACGCGTCGGCTGAACGCCAAAACGCTCTTGTATTTTTTCTAACAGATGATCGGCTTTCTCATCCTTTCTGTATAGCGGTGTATCAAAATGTGCCTCTTGCAGCACAAAAGATGGGTTGGAACCGATGCTTGGAATGTGCAAATAATCTCGAACAAGCTCCCCTGCCCCAAACATATCAAAGTAGACCAAATCAAATGAATGCTTCTCGGAAAGTGTTTCCACCACCTCTAAAATATCATAGGATGTTTGCAGCATGGCATGAAAGAACGGCTGCATAGAATCTAAATCTCCTTCTTCCACATGTAATGTCCGAATATAGTCTGGATGTATATGTACGTGAGCGCCTAAGCGTTTGATTCGTTCCTCATAATGTACAGTTGTGACCGCATGCACTTCATCGCCTCGATCAGCCCATGCTTTAATCATTCCTAACATAGGGTTCACATGTCCTTCAGCTGGAAACGTAATCAATAAAATCTTCGCCACAAGAAATTCCTCCTCATTGTCAATTCCCTTCCATGTTAATCATATACAGCAAGCCGGCTCAACAAATACGCCTGAAAAGGGAAAAAATGAGGCTTACGTCCAGTATTTCATGGAGGGACATGAACATAACGCCTTCTCATGAGCAAACATCCAATATAACCCGTTATTATTTATTTTTGTATAATTAGTCATAATATTATTTTCAGCTTCATATTGGAGGGATATTTTGTGAAAGACTTGGAGAAATACAGTTATTTAATCATCATTCTTTGTCTGGCAGCAATGATTGTGACAAATTTCACCGTGAATGACAATACAATAAAAAATACTGTATCAGTGATCGGAAGTATCATCGTTCTTCTAACAATTATACCTGCGGCTATTTACAGGAAAGGCCAGAAAGGCAGGTAACTCCTTTATAGCAATAACCCCCATTCTTATGTTAAGAGTGGGGGTTATTTTATTATATCCGGATAGATGTTGCTGGCATGCAATCAGATCATTTTTTCACTTCCCTCACCCTAGTGAACGATAAACCCGAATGAAAACAAAAAAACCTCTCTCCATATGAAGAGGGGTTCATGAAAGACCTTTAACATCGTAAGCAAGGTCAAGTACGCGCTCGGAGGGATTCGAACCCCCGGCAGACGTGGTACCGGAAACCACCGCTCTATCCAACTGAGCTACGAGCGCACGATATGTTTTTTGAACGTCAGCATATCAAATTATAAGGGAAATGCTGCAAGAAAGCAATGATTAATCATTCGTCTTGATGATGTATTTTCTTCTTTTGGATACATAGAATAATATGCTGGTTTGAAGTGGAATGATTTTGGGGAAAATGGATAGGGGTATTTGAATTTAGGTCAGCGTTTTGTTTGACCTTTATTGACCAAAAATGTATCATTGAATTACATACTTACCTAAAAGGTGAAGGAGGAACATTATGAATTTAATACCTACAGTCATTGAGCAAACAAATCGTGGGGAAAGAGCTTACGACATTTATTCTCGTCTTTTAAAAGACCGTATTATCATGCTTGGTTCTGCGATCGATGACAATGTTGCCAACTCCATCGTGTCACAGCTGCTTTTCTTAGAAGCTGAAGATCCAGAAAAAGATATTTCTATCTACATTAACAGCCCTGGCGGTTCAATTACAGCTGGTATGGCCATTTACGATACGATGCAATTTATTAAACCAAAGGTATCAACTATTTGTATTGGTATGGCTGCATCTATGGGTGCGTTCCTGCTTGCTGCTGGTGAAAAAGGTAAGCGTTATGCTCTTCCAAACAGTGAAGTCATGATTCACCAACCACTCGGCGGTGCCCAAGGTCAAGCAACTGAAATTGAAATTGCGGCAAAACGAATCCTTTCTTTACGCGATAAACTGAACCAAGTACTTGCTGAACGTACTGGTCAGCCAATTGAAGTCATTGAGCGCGATACAGATCGTGACAACTTCAAAACAGCGGAAGAAGCACTTCAATACGGACTCATTGACAAAGTCTTGACCCGTAATACAGAAGACCAAAAATAATCATCACAACACAAACCGTCTGTTCCTGAACAGACGGTTTTTTGTTTTCATCATACTTTAAGACAGCTCCGTCCATTTCTGCTGAAGAGACGGTGTTTGATAAGAAGCCATCTGCGTGATTAGTTCCTCCGGTTCACTCGAAGCATGTAACAATTGAAGGTGTGATTCATTCGAAAACCCTTCCTGTACACTGAATTTCACCATGTCTATGAGCGGATTGAAGTAGTCATTCACTTGATACAATCCAATCGGCTTTTGATGGATGCCGATTTGTGCCCAGCACAGCACCTCAAATAATTCTTCATATGTACCAAAGCCGCCTGGCATCGCAATAAACCCATCGGCCAGCTCGCTCATTTTCGCTTTTCGTTCATGCATGCCTGTTACCTCAATTAGCTCTGTCAGCTCGTGATGCACGACTTCTCCTCTAAAAAGTCCCTTAGGCATGACCCCGATCACTTGCCCGCCATGTCTCATGACCTCATCGGCAATCGCGCCCATTAACCCAATACGCGATCCGCCGTAAACAAGACGAATGCCCTGCTTCGCCATATAAGCACCCAGCTCTACAGCCTTTTGTTTGTAGACATCATTTACACCTGGATTCGAACCAGCAAACACACAAATCGTTTTCATCAAAACAGCTCCATCTCTCTCTATGATTTCTTCACCCACTCATTCTACTATAATGATTTGTAAAGAAACAGCCGTTTCTTCTATATATAGTGTAAAATCAAAAGAGTGAACACCATATAAGGAGCTGTATAGAGAGAATGCAAACAACTGAGATGGAGAAGTGGATCAAGGATTTTTATCAAACGAGAAACTGGACAGAATACGGACCGTTTATCCGGTTAGGCTTCTTAATGGAAGAAACGGGAGAACTCGCTCGCGCTGTTAGAGCAATAGAAATCGGACGAGACCGGCCTGATGAGCAGAGACAGGAATCATCTGAGCTTAAGAAAGAACTCATTGAAGAAATGGGAGATGTTTTAGCAAATCTCCTCATTTTAGCGGATCAATATGATGTCACAGTAGAAGAGGTCTTCAGCGCTCATCAACAAAAACTCAACAAACGCTTTTCTGGAGAAAAAGAGCCAGTAAAAAACACGTGACCAAGCTGTCACGTGTTTTTTACGCCTTAAAGATGCTGTGGTGAGATGTCATCCGTTCGTTCAAAGAAATGCTGTTTTCCGATATGATGGAATAGACCTGTTCGATGCAAAAGCTCCTTAGGCTGTGATTGAAGTCCAACGATCATCAGCTTTCCATTATGATGCTTTAACCGATTGGAGATATTCATTAGAACCGCTTCTGCCGATGTGTCCATATAATTGACTTTATTCATAAGCAGAATGAGCGTTTTCGGTTTTGTTTGGACATGATCCAATATCGAATTTTCTAATGAATCTGTTGTTCCGAAAAAGAGCGGCCCTTCAATGGAATACATACTGATCCCTTTCTCCTCTGTCTGTTTTTCTAAAGCAGCTGCTGTTTCCATTTGAGGAACAGCGACATTGGTATGAATATTGGTCGTCTGGCTCATTTTTTTGATAAAGGCGATAAACGCTAAAATGAGACCAGCAGTGACGCCAATAATCAAATCACCGATGACTGTGAGCAGGAAGGTCACGACCAGTACAAGCGAATCAGCATTTTTCACTTTCAAAATATTGATAAACTCTTTTCTCTCACTCATATTCCAAGCAACAAACATTAAAATCGGTGCCATTGCAGCAAGTGGAATCATCGACGCATACGGCGCAAATACCATTAAGATCAGCAAGACGACAACGCCATGCACCACACCAGAAATCGGACTTGCCCCGCCATTTTTTATGTTCGTGGCCGTTCGGGCAATAGCTCCCGTCGCTGGAATTCCTCCGAAAAGCGGTGCCGCCATATTGGCAATTCCTTGCCCCACAAGCTCTTTATTGCTGTCATGCTTAGAGCCTTTCATATTATCAGCGACCATTGCGGATAAAATCGATTCCACGCCGCCTAAAAGCGCAATGACAATTGCTGGAGGCAGGAGGTATATCATTTTTTCAATCGTCAATTCAGGAAAAGCGAAGGTTGGCAGCTGACGAGGGATTTCACCATATGCAGAGCCAATCGTTTCAACTTGTCCTTGAAAAAAGAGAACGGCTAGAAACGTAGAAGCCAATAGACCTAATAGAGCACCAGGTATTTTGGGAATGTATTTTTGTGCCGCCAAAATCACGATGAGCCCGATGACGGCTGTGATGATGGCGAGACTGTTTGAGGTCCCAAGATGGACCACGATTTCTCTCATATTGAGGAAAAAGCTTTCATGTTTTTCAACACCCTTTAATCCGAGGAAGTTGGCAATCTGTCCTGAAAAAATAATGACAGCAATGCCAGCAGTAAAACCGATGATAACCGGACGAGGAATAAATTTCATGAGCTTTCCTAGTTTGAATATTCCGAATAATACAAGCATACAGCCTGCCATAAAACCGGCAATGAGCAAGTTTTCAATACCGTACTGGCTGACGATCCCGAATAAAATGGGAACAAACGCCCCGGTCGGCCCGCCGATCTGATACTTTGAACCACCAAACAATGAAATCAAAATGCCGGCAACGATGACTGTATATAATCCATATTCTGGTCCGACACCAGATGCTATGGCAAATGCCATGCCTAAAGGAATTGCCACAACCCCCACGACAAGCCCAGCGATTAAATCGCGTCTAAACTTTGATGAATTGTACCCTTCAAATCTTCCATAAAAACGCATGGTATGTGTTGGCCTCCTTCAAGTATGTGTAGATGATTTAGATATACTGCGGGTCAATCAGTTTATCTTTCACAACGACATCCAGCTTTCCTGTTGCTGGGTGAATCACCAGTCCATGAACAGCCACATCACTTGGCATCAGTGGATGCTCTTTCACTAATTTCACACTTTGGGCCACGCTCTCTTCAACTGAATCAAAGCCTGTCAGCCAGCCCTTTAAATCAACTCCTGAGTTTTTCACAATGCTTAAGCATTTCTCTTCGATTCCGCGTGCTTTCGCCTTTTCAAGTAAAGGGTCCGCCGCAAGACCTGCCATTCCGCATTCATGATGCCCTACAATGCATACTTCCTCTGCCTTTAGTTCATAGATGGCTAGCAGGATACTCCGCATCACACTGCCGAACGGATGTGTCACGATGGCGCCTGCATTCTTAATGATTTTTGCATCCCCGTTGCGCAGTCCCATAGATTGCGGCAATAATTCCAAAAGACGGGTATCCATGCACGTTAAAATAACCAGTTTTTTCTCAGGAAATTTCCCCGCTTTGTAAGGCTCATAATGTCTCTTATTCACAAACTCTGAATTGTGCCGAAGAATCTGTTCTAATTTTGACTCCATTTTGCCATCTCCCATCTTTTTTTAAGTAACGTAAGCTCGTGCCTGTCCTCCTTTTCTTTCTTGTGTTCTCAAGAATAGAGAAGAAAAATGATAGAAAAAAAAGAAAAAAATGAGAAAACGATGAGAAGAAATATCATCATTTTCTCTATTTTACGCTGCATCCCAACGGCTTCGCGGGTTTGTTTTCAATCTATTGTTCTCATCACACCAAAAGACAATAAAATGGTTTAGTAGAAAATGACCATCCCGTTTAATACATTTCAAATATAATAAATTTTCTACCAAAAAGTCTCGATCTATTTTCCAGTTTGTCAGATAATCTCTCGTAAAATTTTGCAATTTCACATGTATCATCTACTATCAGCTTATTTTTATATAGATAAAAAATGCATCAGATGGCATAAGAATCTACTTTTTCACTAAGAAAATGTCTTTCTTTACCGTTATTTCAGTATATTAAATATTGAGCTGCTAACATTCAAACGTGTTCTGCCGAAATCGTTGCTATATAATAAAAGGAGTAAGATGACCATGTGAAAGGAGCGAATTGACTGTGACACCACACATTTTTGTCGCCAAACCCTTACCTGCCTCTTTTGAAGAAATGCTAAAGGAACATTGTACATACGAGATATGGCAATCCAAAGACCCTATTCCAAGAGACATTTTGTTTGAGAAGCTGCAGCACGCTGATGGTCTTTTAACGTCTGGAACAAAAATCGATCAAGAGCTGTTAGATCACGCACCAAAACTCAAGGTGGTGAGTAATAACTCTGTCGGCTATGACAATTTCGATATAGAAGCGATGAGGCAAAGAGGCGTGATTGGTACGCACACTCCTTATACCCTCGATCATACCGTGGCTGACCTTGCCTTTTCGCTCATTCTCTCCTCTGCGCGAAGAATCGCCGAGCTTGACCGTTTTATCCGTGAAGGAAAATGGACGAAATTCGTACAGGAGGAAGAGATCTTTGGCATCGACGTACATCACCAAACGCTCGGTATTATTGGCATGGGACGTATAGGAGAACAAGTGGCCAAACGGGCAGCACATGGTTTTGATATGAACGTTCTTTATCATAACCGAAGCCGGAATGAAAAGGCTGAAACGGCGTATGGCGCTGTCTATTGTGCACTTGATGATCTTTTAAAACAAGCTGATATCATCGTGTTGATTACACCGCTGACCGAGGAAACATATCATATGATAGGGAAACGAGAATTGAAGTTAATGAAGCAAACGGCTTTATTTGTAAACATTTCCCGCGGGAAAACAGTGGATGAAAAAAGCCTCATTCAAGCACTTCAGGAGGGATGGATCAAAGGCGCTGGTCTTGATGTGTATGAGCAGGAACCGCTTCAAGAGGATCATCCTTTCAAAGAGATGAATAATGTCACCTTAGCCCCTCACATCGGTTCCGCTACTGAAACAACAAGGGATCTCATGCTGAAACGAGCCATTCATAATGTGATTCATGGAATAGATGGGAAGGCGCCTGTTGATGTTGTGAAGGAGCTTGCTTCATCTTGAACAGATAAGACGCAGAAACTGCGTCTTTCAGATTGTTGACAAAGGGCTAAAATGATCTTTATTTTAGCTCTTTGTCTTCTTTTCAGCGTGATAGAAAACCTTTGCAGTCTAGGAAGGACGAGCACTGGCGCGGAGCGAATTTGACATTCGTGAGCACCAGCGCGCAGGACTGACAAAGAATGCGAGGGTTTGTCTACACGCTGAAAGACGCAGAAACTGCGTCTTTTTATTTATTTCTTTTAGGAGACATCAGGATAAAAGACTCATTTTAGCAAATATCCTGATTCTTTACATTTCCTTTATGTTCGGGTGCTATAATATGAGCTAGACAAGCATCAAGAGGACGGCATCCGATTTCCTTAATAGGAGGATGAAGATGAAAAGATTAAGTTCGGTTTTTACTATGTTCGCTCTGATCGCTGCTATTCTGTTTTCTGGATTTGTCCCGCAGCAAGCTCATGCAGAAACACCTCTTACACCAACAGCCACAACTGAAACTGCTTCTATTCAGCTCACGCCGGATGTGCGTACCCTTGCCGTCATTAATACGTTTGATGGTGTAGCAGATTATTTAATTCGCTACAAACGACTGCCTGATAACTACATTACGAAATCACAAGCAAGTGCTCTCGGATGGGTGGCATCTAAGGGAAATCTAGCCGAGGTGGCGCCAGGTAAAAGCATTGGTGGAGATATTTTCTCAAACCGGGAGGGACGTCTTCCTTCAGCAAGCGGCCGAACATGGCGTGAGGCAGACATCAACTACGTTTCAGGCTTCCGCAATGCTGACCGTCTTGTGTATTCAAGCGACTGGCTCATTTACAAAACAACAGACCATTATGCGACTTTCACCCGTATTCGATAATCAAAAAAGACAGCCCTATTTGATCTGGGGCTGTCTTTTCGTATGGTGGTTTACGGTATCAGGTTTTTCACGTAATCCTCAAAAGGAATCGGCAGCGGCTTTTTCGACACTTCTTCATGCTCATGTGTGGTGACATGATCCTCAGTAACGACCACACGTCCTGTTGGCGTGAGCTTTGAGGCAAGCGGTCTTTTGTTAAATGGAGAGGATTCATTTTCATAAATCTCGTGTCTCATTTGGGCCAATACAGCCTCGTCCACCTCGTTCAATGTGAAAGCATAGCCTGTTTCAGCGCCATCTCCCTTATCTAATTGGAGCAGATGTGTCCCTTTTTCGGTTTCCTCAGCTTTGACGCGAAACCGCATTGACCCTCCTTCCACCCAATCTCCTGTAAAAGGCACAGGTTGAAGAGGTAAATTCACACCAAATCCCGCATCAATGAGGAAGCGTTCGTTGTGATGCTTCAACATGATGGCTACATGCGTGCCATCAATGGCCCACGTACCCGCTTCTTTGTTATACACTGTGCCTTGAAGAAGCTGTACAGAGAGCCCTGCCTCTTTTAACACATAGTATAAGAGAGGATTGAGATCGTAACAAAGACCTCCTCTGTTTCCTTCAAGTAGATGCTGCTTCAACCCTTCTTGATTCAAAGCGTAGGATTGTTTGTTCAGAACAGCTCTATTTTCAAACGGAAAGGTAAAGGCCATTTTTTTTAATACTACAGGCAAGTCATCAAAGGTGATGGACTGGCCTTCATATTCGATCTTCTGTAAAAAAGCTGATTGAATCATGACATTCCCTCCTAAAAAAACTGAGCCTTTGAAGAGACTCAGTTTTCTTGATTGATAAAATCCGTTAACGCCTCAATGGCTTCTTGCTCATCCGCACCATCTGCGATCAGTGTGACAGTAACCCCAGAGCTGATCGCAAGACTCATGAGACCCATAATGCTTTTCGCATTGACTTTTTTCCCATCTTTCTCTAGAAAAATATCAGCACCAAAGCGATTGGCTTCTTGTACGAACAAAGCAGCTGGACGTGCCTGCAAGCCTGTTTTCAGCTGGATGGTGACCGTTTTTTCCACCATATGATCTGCCTCCCTTTTTCATTCTCCTATTTGAGTGTAACAGCTTGTCCGTTTCGTAATTGTTCTGCGATTTGATCTAGCTTTCTTAAACGGTGGTTAATCCCTGACTTGCTGATCTTGCCGCTTTCTACCATTTCCCCAAGTTCCTTCAGCGTGACCTCTTGATAGTCGACTCGCAGTTTGGCAATTTCACGAAGCTTTTCCGGCAGGGCATCAAGTCCAATTTTTTCATCAATGAATTGAATGTTCTCGACCTGACGCAGTGATGCACCAATCGTTTTATTCAAGTTTGCTGTTTCACAATTGACGAGCCGGTTGACGGAGTTCCTCATATCTCGGACGATCCGCACATCTTCAAAGCGGAGCAGTGAGTTATGAGCGCCCACAACACTTAAGAATTCCGTGATTTTTTCTGCTTCCTTCATGTACGTAATGTACCCTTTTTTGCGCTCAAGTGTTTTACTATTGAGATGAAATTGATTCATCAGCTCACAAAGGGCATCATTATGTTCTTTATATAGTGAAAAAATTTCAAGGTGATAGGAGGACGTTTCTGGGTTATTCACAGAACCGCCTGCTAAAAAAGCACCTCTCATATAGGAGCGCTTGCAGCATCTTTTCTTCACAAGCTCTTCTGAAATATTGCGCTCAAATACAAATTGCTCACCTAATATTTTTAAATCCTCTAAAATGGTTCTCGCTCGTTCTACCAGTCTGACAATATACACGTTATTCTTTTTCAATCTCATTTTTTTACGGACGAGCAGTTCGACTGTCACATCGTATTTCTTCTTGAGCAGCGTATAAATCCGTCTTGCAATGGCTGCGTTCTCTGTCTGTATATCTAAAATCAATTTTCGATTAGAGAAAGATAATGAACCGTTCATACGGATGAGGGCAGAAAGCTCTGCTTTTGTGCAGCAGTCCTTCACGTCCAGATTAGTCAGCTCTTTTTTTGTTTCGGATGCAAATGACATCCTTGCCACCCCCATTCCTATTTTTTCTGATGCAGCAGGTCGACAAGCAGCGAGGCTACTTTCAGCGTGTCATGACGAATGACATGCTGGTCATATGTAATGATTTCTCCAGGAATCACTTCTAGTCCCATTGCTTTCAGTGCATCTGTGTCGAATTGGACAGGCTGTGCCTGTTCTTCTGCATATTTTGCTTTGATTTCTTCTGGAATTTCTTTATTGTTCACAAAAATCGTATCGATAAATGGACGATCCATATGATCATTTAATGCCTGAACATGATCAGCTGCACTGTAGGAAAGCGTTTCCCCCGGCTGCGTCATGACATTGCAAATATATACTTTTTTCGCCTTAGAGCGAATCACTTCTTCTCCAATATGCGGGACAAGCAAGTTTGGTAAAATACTTGTATACAGGCTGCCGGGCCCAATGACGATCAAATCCGCCTCACGAATGACTTGAATGGATTCTGGCAGCGGTTCAATCGTATCGGGTGTGAGGAACACTCGTTTGATTCGCTCACCATAGGTGGGAATTTTCGATTCTCCTGTCACCATTTGCCCATTTTCTAATTCAGCATGAAGAACAACACTTGAATTTGCTGCTGGCAATACTTTTCCTCTCACATTTAAAACCTTACTCATTTCAGTGACGGCATGAAAAAAATCACCGGTTATATTTGTCATGGCCGCAAGAATGAGGTTGCCGAGTGAGTGGCCTGTTAAGTCATTCCCTTTGTTAAAACGGTGCTGAAATAGATCTTCTACTAGCGGTTCCACATCAGAGAGAGCCGCAAGGACGTTTCGAATATCTCCTGGAGGGGGAATATTCAAATCATGCCGCAGTCTGCCTGAACTGCCCCCGTCGTCAGCAACCGTTACAATAGCGGTAATGTCCACTGGCTTCGTTTTAAGCCCTCTGAGCAAAACAGATAAGCCAGTGCCCCCGCCAAGAATGACCACCTTTGGTAGTGTCGTCATCTATTTTCTGCTTCTCTTTTCAATGTCCCGGTGAGTGACATGTGTATAGTAATCGTTTTTAAAATACTCCGATAAATAGTTGGCCAGTGTCACAGATCGATGCTGTCCGCCTGTACAGCCGATGGCAATCACAAGCTGGCTTTTTCCTTCCCGTTTATAGGACGGAAGCATAAAGCTGAGGAGATCGATTAATTTCTCTGTGAATTTTTGCGTTTCACTCCATTTCATCACATAGGAGCGCACTTCTTCATCGTTTCCAGTCTGTGGACGCATGCTCTCAATATAGTAAGGATTCGGCAGGAATCTCACGTCAAAGACAAGATCAGCATCAATCGGCAGGCCGTATTTAAAACCAAAGGACATCACATTTACTGTAAACACCTGTCCTTGATTGGTGGCAAAATGCGTGACAATTTTTTCTCGCAGCTGTTTCGGTTTTAAATCCGATGTATCAAAAATCATTTGAGACCGGCCTTTTAACTCCTCTAACAGCTCGCGCTCCATTTCAATTCCTTCGAGCGGCAAACCTGTTGTCGCAAGGGGATGCGAACGTCTCGTTTCTTTGTATCTTGAGACAAGCACCTTATCATTTGCATCTAAAAATAGAATTCTTGGCGTAATCCAGTCAAGATCACTCATTTCATCTAAGGCGGCAATTAAGCTGTCAAAAAATTCGCGTCCGCGCAAATCCATCACAAGAGCGACCTTGCTCATCTTGGAATTCGATTCCTTCATGAGCTCTAAGAACTTCGGTAAAAGTGATGGCGGCAGGTTATCAACACAAAAGTAGCCTAAATCTTCAAAGCTTTGAATGGCGACGGTTTTCCCCGCACCTGACATTCCTGTAATAATCACAAGCTGAATATCTTCTTGTTTGTGTGTATTCATGCCTGCTTCCTCTCCTTCTTTATGAAAACGGTTCATGTATTATTCTCCCTGAGGATCTAACCGATAAGCAATCAGCTCAAAGTCGGGTGTATACGTAAAAGTGCCGTGCAGTAGTCCTTTTCCTTTAAGCATGAAATCAAGAATATGGGAATCTCCTGGGGCCATCGGCAAATCAGGCACATCCTTTACGTCATGCCATTTTAAAACGCCTTCCTCTGACTCTGTTACGTTTTTTCCGGTAAATGAATCTGCCATGAAGGTGAACATCATCCACTCTTGAACGATTTGATCGCCTTCTTTTATGATAAAGGTAAAAACACCTTTCAGCTGCGGATTTAAAATATAAATACCTGTTTCTTCTCTATATTCTCGAACGACTGAATCCTTGACCGATTCTCCGCTTTCCATTTTGCCGCCCGGTGCTACCCACCAGCCCCGTCTTGGCTTTTGCAGCAAGAGAACTTGATCTTCGTGATGCAGCACACAATTGGTTACTCGTTGCATCAGCTGTCACCTACTCTTTTATGTCTTTAACTTATTATACAGGTTCAACCTGACTCCCACAATGAACATGCCCGTTCTTCCCCGAAAACAGACCGGTTTTCGTTTGGATCGTGTAACGGGCAATTTCTCTACTCTTTATTTTACAGCATCTAATGGTTCTCCATGCGTCATTTGTGAACATCTCGTGAATTTCTCATTTCAGGCAAAAAAAAGGACACGGATTCACATCCGTGCCAAACATGTATTCCTTATAAAAGGGGGTCAATTACTAGTTTCATCATAACGGAAAATTATTTCACCCGTGTTACATTCCAGTTAAAAGCCCATGACGCTATATTAAGGATTTACGACAGCCTTTTATTTCGTTGCTTTGAGTTTTTCAGCAAGCTCTTCTACATAATGCTGTGCGCTTTGTGCTGCAATACTTCCGTCACCTGTTGCTGTCACAATTTGACGAAGTGTTTTTTCACGAATGTCACCAGCTGCGAAAATACCTTCCACTCTTGTTTCCATTCTTTCGTTTGTCTCGATGTAGCCTTCTTTATTTGTAATGCCGAGATTTTCAAATGGTTTAGACAGCGGCAGCATTCCGATATAGATGAAGGCACCGTCTGTTTTAAACTCTTCTTCTTCACCAGTCACCGTATCAACCAATGTCACACTGCCGACTTTCCCGTTTTCTTCATTGATCTGTTTGACGGTTTTGTTCCACTTGAAGTCAATTTTTTCATTATCAAAGGCACGCGCTTGTAAAATGCTTTGTGCACGAAGTTTATCGCGTCTATGGATAATCGTTACTTTAGAAGCGAAGCGTGTGAGATACACACCCTCTTCTACCGCAGAATCACCGCCGCCAATGACGACAAGTTCTTTGTTTTTAAAGAAAGCCCCGTCACATACTGCACAATATGATACGCCGCGGCCGCCAAGTTCTTTTTCACCTGGTGCCCCGATTTTTTTGTATTCAGCCCCTGCCGCGATAATGACAGAGCGTCCTTTGTATTCTTTTGAGCCGGCTTTGACGATTTTGTATTCTTCACCGTTCACGATTTCTTTAATATCGCCATATGCATACTCTGCACCGAATTTCTTCGCATGCTCAAACATTTTATTTGAAAGTTCCGGCCCCAAAATGCTTTCAAAGCCAGGATAGTTCTCGACATCTTCCGTATTCGCCATTTGTCCGCCTGGAATTCCTCTTTCAATCATTAATGTTGAAAGATTTCCCCGTGATGTATAAACAGCGGCTGTCATTCCGGCAGGACCCGCTCCAATGATGATCGTATCGTAGATTTTTTCTTCTGACACAACTGTCACTCCCTCTTCAATTGCTGCTCGCATTTCTTATTAGAATGCCCTTGGGTGATGCTTCCATTCATGACAGAGAGCATCATTTCCACTCTTAGCTTTTATTCCTTACCCATATCCTATTAAATCTGCGGGGAATAAGCGAATCATTTGCTCATATCTTCAAAAAAGAAAAAGCTTCCTTAAACTGCTGTTTAAGGAAGCCTGTTTACGGTTATATAAAAAGTAATGATTTATTCAACGACTCTTCTTACAACGCCATTGAAAGCTTTTTTCCAGTATACGTTGTTCATTGAGTCAACTGAAACACCGCGAGAGCTGTTGTCGTTCAAGAATGAACCGTTTCCTAAGTAAATACCAACGTGTCCATTTACTTTATACGTATCAAAGAACACAAGGTCTCCGCGTTTCATGTCAGATGCACTTACAGCTCTTCCTTTACCTACAAGCGTATCTGTTGTTGTACCGCCAACTGGTCCAAGGTTGATGCCTGCTGATGCAAATGCCCAGCGAACGAATGAAGAACAGTCAAAACGACGTGCGTCAATATCGGCTTGTGATCTGCCGCCGCCCCATTTATATGGAGATTGTCCAACAATCGTAGAACCTGTGCTGATCGCACCTTCAATTCCGCCTACGTTACTGCTGACAGGTGATCCACCGCCAGAAGATGGCTTCTTGCTTGGTGAACTGCTGTTGCTGTTATTGTTGTCATTAGATGATCCACTGTTACTTGAAGACGGGCTGCTATCGTTATTTGAGCTGTTGTCTTCCGCTTGAACACTAGCTTGACGCTGCTGCTGTTGTCTTTGCGCTTTTTCTTCTTTTGCTTTTTGAGCTGCTTCTCTTGCTTCTTTTTCAGCTTGTTTTTGTGCAGCGATTGTTGCGTCTTTTTCAGATGCAATGCTGTTAGCCTCACTGTTTAACTCGCTGATTTCAGAAAAAGCACTTCCTTTTTGCTTTTTCACTTGCTTGAATAGCTTGTCTTTTTCATCAAGCTGTTTATTCAAGTCTGATTGAAGCGTTTCAAGCTTTGCAAGTGTGTTTTGCACATTTTCAAGCTTTGTGTTTAATTCGTTTTCAGACTTTTGAAGTTCTGCTTTGTCTTTTTCCTGCTCTTTAATGATTTCACTGTCTGCGTTGATCAGTGTAGATACTGCACCTGCACGGCTGATGAAATCGCTAAAGCTTTTTGCTCCTAGTAATACATCTATGTATTTCGTAGAACCGCCGCTCTCTTGAAGGGCACGTACACGCTTTTTCAAGAACTCGTTTCTTTCTTCAATACGTTTTTCTGTATCGGCAATTTCTTTTTTCAGTGCTTTGATTTCTTTTTTTGTTTTTTCATTTTCTTTTTGTTTTTCTTCGATTTGATCACTTGTTTTTAAAGCTTTCTCATCAATATCCTTAAGCTTTTGTGCAAGTGCCTCTTGTTTTGCTTCAAGCTTTGAAAGCTCTTCTTTTTTCTTTTGAAGATTCTTGTTTACCTCAGACTGCTTGCTGTCTAGTTCTTGTTTCTTTTGTTCAAAGTTCTGTGCGTTTGCTTCATGCGTAAATGGAATAAATAAACCGCTCGCTCCGATCACCGAAGCTAAACCGAAAGTAATAAACTTTTTCACGAATAGTTCCTCCTTTGACAATTTCCCAAGCGACATTAGAAAGCAGCAAATTCTCTGCGACCAATCTGTGCTCTCTATGTCTTTCTTCCTGATTGTTCAGTCAGATGTTGACCAGATTGTTTCTATCACTAGGTGTTTCATTATGTATAGTAAAATATTTAAATATCTATCTTTGTTTTAATCCACGATTTTCATTATACATGAGACATCGACAAAATGAGCTAATATTTTTATTACATTTATGTTTCAAAAACATGTCGTGATTGTCATACTTCGCCAATTCCTTGCAAATCACACCTTTTTATCCAAGAAAAAAGCATGACCTTTTCGGCCATGCTGGGATGTTCTGAATCTATTTACCTATTTAATCGATTAACGTACAGATCTTTCGTTCGTATTTAAACAGTGTTTGAACACTGATCTGAAAAGCGGACGCAACGTCTTTTTTGCTGACAGCTGCTTCTTCTTGTTCATTCATCCATAGATAATAAGATGCTGCTGCCCAGGCAGGCGCATTTTTCTTATCAATACCAGAAGCACGTGCCTGCTGAATAATATGGAATAACCAAAAATAAGGCATATGGCTGTCAGGCTGAACCGCTTCCTCCAGACTGGATGCCGCCTGTTTTGCAAAAACAGCATCTTCTGAAAAAGACTTTTCTTTCATTTCATCTTCATACAAAAGCAGTTCTATAAATTGCTGTTCAAAGGCCGTTTTCGCTGCGCGTGCATCAAGGACAGACTGCAGTACGTCACGTTCCCCTTTTTGTTTACTGACATAGTATGCAGTCAGCCGTTCCTCAATCGAGACCATTGGCTCAGTCTCCTCAGGTTTATCCTGCCACGGCTTGATTTCATCTGCGTCGATATCTTCTTCAACCATCTTATCCCAAACCGTTTGGGCGAGTGTTTTGTGGCCTGTATGATAGGCTGCGCTTGCAAGCCAGTATAAAAATGTACTATCTCCCTGAAAACCTGTTTTGTACAAAGAATAAAGCCATTTAAAGGCCCATTCAAATTCTCCCACAAGGGCAAATGTTGCGCCAAGCTTATAACGCTGTTCACTTAGTATTGGATACACGTGCGTTAACTGCTTTGCTAACACGTTGACCTTTTCTTCTTCTTTTTCATAATGGTAGAAGACTAGCTGATTGCAAAGGGCATGCAGATTACCGGGATTTTCAAGAAGGACCCGGTTCAACATTTCTTTCGCCTGATGGATTCGGCCAGAATAAAAATAGGCCAAAGCAAGATTATTATACGCTGACCAAAATTCTGGATACTCAACAATCATCTGTTCCAGCATCTCAATGGCTTCATCGAGTCTGCCGCTTTCTAGCAAATGGTTTGCTTGATCCTGCTTCACAATCAGGTCATCCTGATCATAAGGAAAATCTTCGTCCTCTTCGTCGCTCATATCGAGCAGGTCAAGAAGGTCTTCATTTTCATCCGCAAATTCCCCGTTCTCTTCCAGCGCGGCATAAGCAGTAGCTGATTTATATGCCTCTTGAAACAGTCCGAGATTCGCATAATTATTGGCTTTAAAATAGTGGCACTCAGACATGTTTTCATCGATGTGTTCAAGGATAAAATCAAGCAGTTCGTTTGATTGCTGGTAATGACCCATTTCAGTATAGATAATGGCAAGCTGTGACAGCATTTCTACATTTTCAGGCTCAAGTACGATGGCCCGCTGTATCAGCTTACTTGCTCTGGACAGATTTCTTTCTCTATATGCTTTAAGACCTTTATGAAAAAAGTAATGCCCATCTTGAAATAGCTGGACGACTTGTGTGTGATTATTTTGAGAAGTGTATTTACTCACCGATACCCTCCATTTCGAACAGTGTACCGTGTGTAGTATAACATACTTCACCAGTCGTCACATAGAACAAAAAGAAAGGAAGGATTTGTTTTTCATTTAAAATAAAAAAGCCAGGGATATCCCCCGGCTTTTCATTCACCTTGATGACGTTTTTTTAATACCTTTAATACATCATCAAGCGGCAATTGCTGTTCACGTAATAATACAAGAAGATGATAGAGGAGGTCAGCAGTTTCCCATTTCAATTCTTCTTGATCCCGGTTTTTCGCTGCAATGATCACCTCAGACGCCTCTTCCCCTACCTTTTTCAGGATTTTATCGACCCCTTTTTCAAATAGATAGGTTGTATAAGCCCCTTCTGGCATTTCCGCCTGACGCTTTGCAATGACCTGTTCAAGTTCATTTAATATCGCAAAACGATCCTGCTCTTCGCTTTGGCGCTTCACGCCTTCTTCTGAAAAACAGCTATAGCTGCCAGTATGGCAGGCTGGGCCGCTTGGCGCGACAAGGACAAGCAGAGCGTCCTTGTCACAGTCATATCGAATAGAAATCACTTGCTGGGTATGTCCAGAGGTGGCGCCGGCGCGACAAGGACAAGCAGAGCGTCCTTGTCACAGTCATATCGAATAGAAATCACTTGCTGGGTATGTCCAGAGGTGGCGCCTTTGTGCCAAAGCTCGTTTCTCGACCGGCTATAAAACCATGTTTCACCTGTCTCCAGCGTTTTTTCATAGGATTCTTGATTCATATACGCAAGCGTCAATACTTCCTTACTTTGAGCATCCTGTACAATCGCAGGAATCAGGCCTGCCTCATTAAAGGTTAATTCATTTGCCTGTTTCATCTGACCTTCACCCCGTGTTCTCTCAAATATGTCTTCACCTCATGAATGGAGGTTTCTTTATAATGGAAAATAGATGCTGCTAATGCTGCATCAGCTTCTCCTTTTGTAAAGGCCTCTAGCATATGCTGGGCATTGCCAGCGCCGCCAGAAGCAATAACTGGCACATTGACTGCCTCTGATACAAGCTTTGTCAATCGATGATCAAAGCCTGTCTTTTCACCATCGGCATCCATACTTGTCAGCAAAATCTCTCCTGCCCCTCTTTGCACAGCTTCCTTCGCCCAGTCGCTGACCTCTAAATCTGTTTGACGGCGTCCTCCGTGTGTATAGACCATGTATGCTTTTTTCTCTTCATCGTATTTTGCATCAATTGCAACAACGATACACTGGGAGCCAAAAAAGTCAGCACCTTCTGAAATCAGTTCCGGCCTTAACACAGCTGCTGTGTTGACAGATACTTTGTCTGCACCCGCTCTTAATATACGCTTCATGTCATCAAGATGGTTAATCCCGCCTCCCACCGTAAATGGTATCGCAAGAGTGGACGCGACTTGTTTGACCACATCCACCATCGTTTTCCGGCCTTCATGAGAAGCGGAAATATCAAGGAAGACTAGTTCATCCGCCCCTTCCTCATCATAGATCTGCGCTAATTCGACCGGATCACCAGCATCCTTTAAGCCTAGGAATTGCACCCCTTTGACAACACGCCCTTCCTTCACATCAAGACATGGGATGATTCGTTTTGTCATCATATGCGGTCAAGCCCTTCAAATGCTTCTGCTAAAGTAAACTGCTTTGTGTAAAGTGCTTTTCCAACGATCGCACCAGACACACCAGACTGTTTTTGCGCTGACAGCTTTTGAAGATCAGCTACTGCGCTGACACCACCTGAAGCAATCACTTGTTTGCCGGTTGCTTCTGCTAAGCGAACCGTGCTTTCTACATTGGGACCAGACAGCATGCCATCCATTTGAATATCGGTAAAAATAAAGACCTCTGCGCCTTCCTTTGCCAATTCCCTGCCGAGTTCCTCTGCCTTCACTTTAGACGTTTCAAGCCATCCTTCAGTTGATACAAAGCCATTTCGCGCATCAATCCCAATTGCGATTTTCTCTCCATATTGCGCCAGCATTTTTTTCACAAAGACTGGGTTCGAAACAGCTGAGCTGCCGAGAATCACTCTATCTACGCCGCTCTTTAAATAAAAGGCAACGTCTTCTTCCGACCGAATACCGCCGCCGATTTGTACCTTCACATCTAAGGAGGAAGCAATCGCCAGCACATGCTCATGATTGACACGTTTCCCTGCTTTTGCACCATCTAGATCGACAAGATGAATCCATTTAGCTCCTTCTTTTACAAATTGCGCGGCCATGTCGAGCGGTGAATCTCCATAAATGGTTTCTTGATCATAATCTCCTTGCACAAGACGTACACATTTGCCATTTCTCATATCAATCGCTGGATATAATGTAAACTCACTCATTTGTTCACCTTCTGTTCGTTTGCTAATTGAATAAATTGTTTGAGCAGCGCCATTCCCGTTGTACTGCTTTTTTCAGGGTGAAACTGTGCTCCAAGCACATTTCCCTTGCCAGCAACAGCTGGTACTTGAACACCATAGTCCGCGCTTGCTAATTGCTCATCTGGATTCATATCACTCACATAATAAGAATGAACAAAGTACGCAAATCCTTCTGGCACACCGTCAAACAATGGGGAGGGCTGATGAAACGTGAGCTCATTCCACCCCATATGAGGTACCTTCAGCCTTTGCCCGTCCTGATCACGATCCTTTAAAAGAACGACACGCCCTTTTAACAGACCCAATCCTTTTGTGTGTCCTGCCTCTTCGCTTTCTTCAAATAACAGCTGCATACCAAGGCAAATGCCGAATAACAGCTTTCCTTCCTCTACGACTTGATGGATAAACGCCTCAAGTCCAGTCTCTTTTAACAGCTGCATTGCATCATGAAACGAACCGACCCCAGGCAAAATATAAGCATCTGCTTTTTTCAGCTCCTCTACATCAGAGGAGACGATATAGCGGGCACCTGCTCGTTCCAGTGCTTTTGATACGCTGAACAAATTTCCCATTCCGTAATCAATGACTCCGATCATTAGAGCATCCCCTTTGTTGAAGGAATTCCTTTCACACGTGGATCAATAGTTGTTGCTTCATCTAAGGCACGTGCCATCGCTTTAAAAATGGCTTCAATTATATGATGTGTATTGGTTCCGTAGTGAACAATGACATGAAGGTTGATCCGGGCTTCAAGTGCAAATTTCCACAGAAACTCATGCACTAGCTCTGTATCAAAGGTACCAACCTTTTGACTCGGAAAGGCCGCTCTCATTTCCAAATGAGGACGATTGCTTAAGTCGACCACGACCTGGGCAAGTGTTTCATCCATCGGAACAAAGCTTGATCCATACCGCTTAATTCCCTTTTTATCGCCTAACGCTTCCTTAAACATTTGCCCAAGTACAATGCCGATATCTTCTGTTGTGTGGTGATCATCAACATCCGTATCTCCTTTCGCATCGACGGTCAAATTAAAGTGTCCATGCTTCGTAAATAAATCGAGCATGTGCGTCATAAAAGGGACATCTGTTTGAATATCCGCTTTTCCTTCTCCATCAATTTCTAGCGCTAATGAAATGTTCGTTTCATTTGTTTTTCTCGATGTTTCCGCCTGTCTCATTACGATTCCTCCCGCTTTCTCGCTTCAATCGACCTTGCATGTGCTTCAAGCCCTTCTAATCTGGCAAAAGCCGCAATGCTTTCCCGGTGTGTTTCAAAGGCTTCTTGACTATATGAAATAATGCTCGTTTTCTTTTGAAAATCAGTCACACCAAGCGGACTGGAGAATCGAGCTGTTCCGTTTGTTGGCAGCACATGATTCGGTCCTGCAAAATAATCGCCCACCGGCTCTGGACTATATCGTCCCAAGAAAATCGCACCAGCATGCTTGATTTGACCAAGAAGTGATTCTGGGTATGCTGTCAGCACCTCTAAGTGCTCTGGTGCTAATTGATTGATGACGTCTACTGCACGATCGATTGATTCTGTCACGTAAATACGGCCATGATCTTGTATAGATTTTGCTGCGATTGATTTTCTCGGTAAACTATCAAGCTGCTTTCTTACTTCAGCCTGCACGCTTTCAGCAAGTGTCTTAGACGGTGTCACCAAAATACTAGATGCCAGCGCATCATGCTCTGCCTGCGAAAGTAAATCCGCCGCTACCTCATGCGCGACTGCTGTTTCGTCTGCTAGGACTGCAATTTCACTTGGCCCTGCAATCATATCAATGTCTACCTGACCAAATACTTCCCGCTTTGCCAGCGCGACATAAATGTTGCCTGGACCTGTGATTTTATCAACAGGTTTGATGCTTTCCGTTCCATAGGCAAGTGCCGCAACCGCCTGTGCACCGCCCATTTTATACATCTCAGAAATACCAAGCTCCTTCGCCGCAGCCAAGACAGCGTCAGAGAGACAGCCATCTTTCCCAGGGGGTGTCACAAGAACGATTCGTTCAACGCCTGCGACTAGCGCAGGGATCACATTCATTAATACAGATGATGGATAGGCAGCTGTTCCACCGGGGACATACACACCTACTGCATCAAGCGGTGTTACCTTTTGTCCTAGCATTGAGCCGTCCTTTTGGTGATAAAACCAAGAGGACGTCAGCTGGCGCTCGTGGTATGTGCGAATATGCTTGATAGCCGTTTGGATAATCTGAATCATCTCTTTATCCAAGCGGTCGCAGGCTTTTGCCATTTCCTCCTCTGTGACAAGTGGATCTTCAATCAACACCCCGTCAAATTGCTTTGTAAAAGACCGTACAGCTTCATCACCATTTGTTCTTACTTCTTGTATAATGCGCTGAACAGCCTGACGCTGCTCTTCTGTTCCTGTATCTAAAGACCGTTTGAGTGAGAGAGTATCTGTCTCACCTTCTTGTATGCAGGTGATGTTCATGATGATTCCTCCCCTTCTCCTTCAATGATTCTTGCAAGACGCTGCGCCATTTCATCGATCACCTTATCCTTCATCCTATAGCTCACAGGATTCACAATAAAACGTGACGTGATATCACAAATATGCTCCGTTTCCACAAGGCCATTTTCCTTTAGTGTTTGACCTGTGGAGACAATGTCCACAATGCGATCGGCAAGCCCAATGAGCGGTGCTAATTCAATGGAACCATTCAGCTTAATGATCTCCACCTGCTCCCCTTGCTCTCTAAAATAGGACGATGCAACATTTGGGTACTTTGTCGCCACACGCGGTGCGACACCCCCCCAGCTCGCTCCTGGCAAGCCAGCAACAGCTAAATGACATTTACTGATGTTTAAATCGAGCACTTCGTACACATCACGAGCTTCTTCAAGCATGACATCCTTCCCTGCAATGCCAACATCCGCCACGCCGTGCTCTACGTAGGTGGTCACATCCATTGGCTTGGCTAAAATAAAGCGGAGGTTTTCTTCTGGTACATCAATGATTAATTTTCTTGAATCCTCGAATTCCTCTGGCAGCTGGTACCCCGCCTGTCTTAACAGCCCTGCTGCTTCTTCAAATATCCGACCCTTTGGCATCGCCATCGTCAACACTTTACCCATTTTGCTCTTCCTTTCTAGCACCGATAAAATAAGTCACCTGCTCAAATGCCTTGGTCATCGCGTCAATATTTTCAATCCCCGCTAAGTCTTGCAGGACGATCTTTTTCCCTTTTGACCGCTCCTTTTCTGCAAAAGCAAAAGCTTCCAGTCTTTGTTCTTTGCTAAAAATCACAGCCTCCTGCGGCTCAACAATTTCTTTTGCATCGAGCGCTTCAAGAAGACGGTCTAGTCGAAGTCCGAACCCTGTAGCTGGTGCAGGTGCATCAAAATGAGCAAGCAATTGATCATATCTCCCGCCGCTTCCGATGACCGACCCAACATGATCTGCAAATACTTCAAACAAAATACCCGTATAATAGCTCATATGACTCACCATGCTTAAATCTAAACGGATATATTCTGTACAGCCGTAATCTTCAAGTGTCTCCCAAAGCGACTTTAACTGTGCGAGCACTTCTTTTCCTTCTTGTGAAACGACGATTTCCTCTGCCCGCCCTATTACCTCTTGGCCGCCTCTTAACTCTAAAAGCTGTAACAGCCTCGTTTTATCGATGGAGGAGAGCGGTAATTGTTTCACATGCTGACGGTATCCCACATAATTCTTTTCATATAAGAAGCGGCGAAGGACATTTGCACGCTCTGTATTTCCGAGTACATCGACAAATAACGTCTCTGCTAAAGCGACATGCCCGATCGCGATTTTGAAGGACCTTAGCCCGGCATTTTTTAAGGCAAATACGGCAAGCGCGATGACTTCAGCATCTGCACTAATCGAACCATCACCAATCAATTCAATTCCGACCTGCTCAAATTCTGACGGCCTTCCGCCTTCTCTTTCCTGCGCTCGGAACACGTTGGCTGCATACCCAACACGAAGCGGATACGCCTGCTGGTGAAGCTTGGAAGCCGCCACTCTTGCAATCGGCCCCGTCATATCAGGTCTCAGTACAAGGGTTTGCCCGTTTTGATCAAGCAGCTTAAAGAGCTGTGTATCTGTAATCGCCGATTGAACACCGACTGTATCGTAAAATTCAAGCGTTGGTGTCTCCATCAAACGGAAACCCCAACCAGTCATGACCTCTGTTAAAGAATGTCTCACTTTTTTCTTCGTCTCATACAATCCAGGTAATGAATCCCGCATACCATATGGTTTCTCAAACATAAACATGTTCTTCCGCACCTCCAACACATTAAAACAAAAAATTCCGAATCCTTTAGTTCGCTAATATGATAATATGCTAACAAAATAAAGCGATTAAATCAATCATTTTTATTTCCCCCTATTTTCATCAACATATTCTGGAATTATTACATTCGAGTGACACCTGTGCCTTTTCTGTATGTTCGAAGAAAGAACGTGCTATAATACTTAAAAATATTGAATAACACAGGAGATTAACAGTGAAGTTCATCCAGACATTCATCTTAACTTTGTTGTGCGCATGTCTTGTTTATTTCGGCTTTATATACGTTTCGCAAATCGATCAAGTCAAGAAAACAGCTTCGCCGCAAAAAGCAGCAAAAGAAAACGATACGGCACTTGCAGCTGAAGAAACTCGTTCAACGAAAAAAGCAGAAACCACACATCATTCATTAAAAGGAAGCAAAAAAGCCATGGACGTCATCCTCTACAATCAAATGGATGCGCCAAGGCTTTATAACGGATGCGAAGTCACGAGCTTAGCGATGCTGCTTCATTACAGCGGCTATGAGCATGTAACGAAAAACAAGTTGGCAAATGAAGTAAAACGTGTTCCGCTCAATTATGAAAATGGCTTAAAAGGAGACCCTCATGACGGGTTTGTAGGCGATATGGAGAATGGGCCGGGTCTTGGTGTTTACCACGAACCGATTTATCAGCTTGCGAAAAAATATGCAGGCGATCAAGTTGTCGACTTAACCGGAAAGCCTGTTAAAAAGGCCATCTATCAATCACTTGAAAAGGGCTATCCTGTCTGGGTGATTACGACATCCACCTTTGACAAAACAGATAACATCGAAACTTGGAATACACCGAATGGCAAAATAAATGTAAGCTTTAATATGCATAGCGTGGTCATCACAGGCTATGACAAGGAGCATGTCTACTTGAATAACCCCTATGGAGAAAAGAATCAAAAAGTCGACCGTGATCAGTTTGAAGATTCTTGGGAACAGATGGGCAGTCAGGCGATTATCATTAAAGCGTAAAAAAACAACCTCTATCCGCATAGAGGTTGTTTTTGAATGATTTATTTTTCTAGTAATTCCTTCAGGCGGTCTTCAAGCTTTTCAGCTGTCATCGCACCTCCGCCCAGGCTAAAGTATTCTTCCCCTCTTTTTAATAAAAGTGTAGGATAGCCGTTCACCTGAAGTTGATGAACCTTCGCAAAGTCGGCATACGCATCATTCATCGCTTCTTTTGTTTTCATGCGTTCAATGACTGCGTCAGGATCAAGATGATGCGCCAAAGCGATCTCCCGATACGTTTCTTCATCACTCAGGCTTTTTCCGTCTTGATAAAAAGCCTTTTGCATCGATGAAGCCAAGTGCAATGCGCGCTCAGGTGCGATGGATCTTAATGCAGAAAAACCAATGGCCGCAGCTTCAGAGTCTAAAAGAAACGTTCCGTTTGCTAGCAGCTCCTGATAACGTTCACCAAACTCGACACCAGTCAGCTGACTAATACGCTGATTTGCTTCTGAAATGTGTGGATAATCCTTTATTGGAAGACTTCTTTCCCCTACAAATAAACCACCCGACACAAGTGTTAATGATATCTCCGGATGATTTTCATGCAAAGTGCGGATACTGTTTGAAAATCCATAACACCAGCCACAATATGCATCCCATACATAGATGAAAGACAATTCTTGCTCATTCATACGTTAGACTCCCCATTTATCATTTTTAGGCGGTCATGAAACTGCTTATTCAGCTTCAGATACAACGGTAAAACGTTCTCCAACATGGGCTGCCTGCTCCACCTCATCAACCAGCGCAATGGCGTAGTCAGCATAGCTCACATAGCTGTCACCTTTAGAATTGACAATCAGATGGTCTTTCCCTTTCACGTAAGAACCTGTACGTTTGCCAGCTGGATTAAAGAATGCAGCTGGACTGAGGAAGGTCCATTTTAATCCCTCTGTCTGTTGAAGATCTTTTAGGTTTTCTCCTTGCTGTGAAGCCGTAGCAGCATATTCTTTAGGAAACTCTGGTGTGTCCACTAGTCTTGTTGTTTTCGCCTCATCTACAAATAGACTTCCTGCTCCGCCCACAACGATCAAACGAGTCTCAGGTGCCTCTTTTAAAATATCGATCATCTTTTTCCCAGCTTCTACGTGCAGGTGCTCTTTTCCAGCAGGTGCGCCAAATGCATTTACAATCACATCAAAGCCTTTGATGTCTTCTGCTTGCAAGTGAAACACATCCTTCTCAAGAACAGCTAGTGATGAATCTGTCACCTTTTGTGCATCTCGGACGATCGCCGTTACTTCATGTCCTCTTGATTGAGCCTCTTTCACAATTTCTTGTCCTGCTTTACCTGTTGCGCCAATAATTCCAATTTTCATGTTAACTCCTCCTGCAATATGGTTTTATGTTGATAAAGAAAGGTGTAACTAATACGGTTACAACAGAGGTAAAAAAAATTGAATAGATCATCCAATTTTTTTGATTAGCACATGCGTTAGTTCACTTAATTTGATCTCAGCAAGTACTTGCTCCATCGCACTTTGAGCGCGGCATAAAATTAATTCAAGCACCGCTTGAATATTTGCACCGATCGGACAGTCAGGATTTGGGCTTTCATGAATTTGAAACAATTCTCCCTCATCCACGACTTCAACCGCTTTATACACATCGAGCAGTGTGATGTCGTCTTCACTGCGGTTCAGCTGAGAACCGCCTTTGCCAAGACTCGTTGAGATTAGGCCAGCTTTTTTTAATTTACTCATAATGCGGCGGATGACCACTGGGTTTGTATTCACACTTCCCGCGATATCCTCCGATGTCTGTAATGATCCTTTTTCAAGTGATAGCAAGGCCAGAATATGGACAGCGACAGTAAATCTGCTGCTGATTTTCATGTTTTCTCACCTCTGTTGTAATCATTATAGTTACACCATGTCACATTGTCAACAAAAAAGTCTGCCGAGCTACTCAGCAGACGTAGATTGACGTGCTTCCATTTCTTCTTTCGTATAAATCATGCGCATTGGATTTCCTCCAACAAATGAGCCTGCTGGCACATCCTTATGAACAAGTGTACCAGCCGATACGATCGCACCATCCCCAATGGTCACACCAGGTAAAATAGTTGAATTAGCTCCAATTAAAACTTCATCACCAATATAGACTTCCCCAAGTCTGTACTCTTTAATCAAATACTCATGGGACAAGATGGTCGTATTATAGCCGATCACACTATTTCGACCGACAGTGATTTTCTCAGGAAACATCAGATCAACCATCACCATTAAGGCGAACGCCGTATCCTCGCCGACCTTCATACGAAGGAAGGTTCGGTATATCCAATTTTTCATTCCCATAAAAGGCGTGTACCTTGCCATTTGAATAAAAATGAAGTTTTTCACCACTTTGAAAAAGGGAACTGTCCGATAGACTTGCCGCAGTGAATTGACCCCTTTTACAGGATAACGATCTGTTTTTCTCAACTTAATCAGCTCCAACAATCGCCAGGAGATCACTCATTTTCTTCAGCATGAAATCAGGGCGATGCTTTAAAAGCGCCTCTTCTCCCTTAATCGACCAAGCAACACCTGCCGTTTTTGTCCCTGCCGCTTGACCAGACAAAATATCGTGATAATTATCACCGACCATCACCGCTTCATGCGGATCACTGCCAAGCTTTGATAATGCCAGCTGAACAGGCTCCGGATGCGGCTTCTCATTTTGCACATCATCGAGCGTCACAATGACCTCAAAGAACGGCTCTAAACCGGTCAGCTTCAATCCCATTAAAACCGTATCCCGTATCTTCGTTGTGACAATACCGAGCTTAAATCCTCGATCCTGCAGGACTTTCAATGTGTCGATAACGGTCTCATATTCAGTCACAAGCAGATCATGCTGCTTATGATTAAACGTGCGGTACATCTGAATCATATCATCCGTCAAATCAGGGTCCATCGCAGAGAATGTATCAAACAAGGACGGACCAATGAAATGAAGAATATCCTCACGGCTGTACTGACCAGGGTAATAATGATCCAGCGTATGCTGAAATGAAGCAATAATTAATTCATTTGTATTGATTAATGTGCCATCTAAATCAAATAGCACTGTGTTGATCGTCGATTCGTTCATATGGCTTCCTTTCTAACAGCTGCAAGTTCCCGCTTCCGCCAAATATAGCTAATAGCAGCTGTCAATAAAATTGCAGAAATCAGGCGGATGACAAGAAGCGGCCATACTGGAATACCAAGTGGTATAAAAATCAGCGTATCTTCGACCACCGCATGGCAGGCAACGAGGAAAATAAAGGCAAGAGTTAAGTCCTTTTTACTCACACCGTCCTCTTCCACTGCCTTCATCATCACGCCGGCTCCGTACGCCAGACCAATCGTTAATCCAGCCACCATCGTCATAGATGTATTTTCTTTCATTCCAAGCATTCTAGTAAAAGGTGACAGCCACTTAGACAGTGTATGAAGCCACCCTAAATCTCTCATGAATTGAATGATGACCATGAGAGGGATGACGATACAGGCGAGCTGGAGCACACCGAGTACAGCTTTTTGTAAAGCAAGCAGGACGATCATGTACCAGCTGGAAGGCACATCAGCCGCCTGAGCTGCCGTCAGTAGTCCATATTGCGCCGGCTCCTCGCCTCCCTGCCAAACGAGATGAATGACAATAGCCGAAATAACAGCAAGACTGATTCTGACCAACAAAATCACAGATACTCTCAGTCCAACCTTTGCTGCCACTGTCGATTCGATGATCAGGTTATGGCAAAAGGACAGCATCACTGCCAAAATAAACACTTCCTTCACAGGAAGCTCTAATGTCAAAATGGCCGCAATCCCCGCATACAAGTTCAGCATGTTTCCTAATACAAGCGGAATAGCCGCTTCTCCCGAAAGACCAAACACCCCCATAAATGGCCGAATGAATTGTATGATCCAACCCATTACAGGCGTATGCTGCAAGATACTGACGAGAATGGTAACTGGAAAGATGACTTTGCCAAGTGTCCAAGTTGTCGATAGCCCTGCCTTCAAGCCGTTTTTCCATGTCTCTCCCATCTCTTATGATCCCCCCTGCTTAATTCGATGAGTTGTTCTCTTTATACGGAATCGATGCGTATCCTTTCATTCTTCTAAAGAAAATCAGTAGAACAGCCACTACGAATATCGCAATCGAAATCATCTGTGCGATTCGAAGATGCTCTGTCAGCATTAAACTGTCTGTTCTCATCCCTTCTATGAAGAAACGGCCGATTGAATACCAAATTAAATAAGACAAGAAGATTTCGCCTCTTCTCAGCGATGTTCTGCGTAATAAAATCAATATGACAACACCGGCAAGATTCCAGAATGATTCGTATAAGAACGTCGGGTGATAATAGGTCCCATCAATATACATTTGATTAATGATAAACTCAGGCAGATGCAAATTTTCTAAAAAGGTTCTTGAAACCGCCTCACCGTGCGCTTCTTGGTTAATAAAGTTCCCCCAGCGCCCAATTGCCTGCGCTAGTAAAATACTAGGTGCTGCGACGTCAGCTATTTTCCAAAAGGATACCTTTCTCACTTTTGTAAAAACGATGGCTGTCAGCACGGCACCGATCAGCCCGCCGTGAATCGCAATTCCACCATTCCAAATTTTAATGATTTCGTTTGGGTGCTGCTGATAGTAATCCCATTCGAAAGATACATAATAAATTCGTGCACAAATAATGGCTATTGGAATGGCAAATAAGATTAAGTCAATAAACATATCTTTATCGATTCCTCTTTTTTCACATTCTCTCAGTGCGAGCCAGAGTCCAAGCAAGGCCCCGACCCCAATAATCACACCATACCAATGAACCGAAATAGGTCCAAGCTGAAAAGCAATCGGATCAATTGGCTGAATTGCTTCGTTCATATAGTCAACTCCTATTCATCCTGGCCATTGTCTTCAATGACATCGGCAAGTTTACTTGTAAATTGTTCTGCTGCATTATGTCCCATACGTTTCAGCCTGAAGTTCATCGCAGCCACCTCAATGATGACAGCTAAGTTTCGACCTGGCCGTACAGGGATCGTCAGCTTCGGCACATCTGTATCGATGATGCGCATTTTCTCTTCTTCAAGTCCTAAACGATCATACTGTTTGCCTTGTTCCCAAAGCTCAAGGTTCATTACAATCGTAATTCTCTTATAGCTTCTAACAGCGCCTGCTCCAAATAAGGTCATCACATTAATAATACCTAACCCGCGGATTTCCAAAAGATGTTCAATCAGCTCTGGTGCGCTCCCGACTAATGTATCCTGATCCTCTTGACGGATTTCCACGCAATCGTCTGCGACAAGCCGATGTCCCCTCTTCACTAATTCTAAGGCTGTTTCACTTTTTCCTACTCCGCTTTTCCCAATTAATAATACACCTACACCATATACATCTACGAGCACACCATGAATAGCAGTCGTTGGTGCAAGCTTACTTTCTAAAAAGTTGGTCAATCGACTCGAAAGTCTTGTCGTTTTTAGGCTAGATCGTAAAACGGGCACGCCATTTTCATTTGATGCTTCGATTAATTCCTTCGGGACATCACGATCTCGTGACAAAATAATCGCAGGGGTAATATCTGTACAAAGAGACATCATTCTCTGCTTTCGTTCGCGTTCTGGGAGCTGTTCAAAAAAAGAAAGCTCTGTTTTCCCTAAAAGTTGAACTCTTTCTTTTGGGTAATATGTAAAATAACCAGCCATTTCAATACCTGGTCTGGAAAGATCACTGATTGTAATGGGACGATTAATCCCTTCTTCCCCACTTACCAGTTCAAGATGAAATTGTTCCATTATGTCCTTCGTACGAACTTTCGGCACGCTTCTTCCTCCTTTTATCACAGGCGATTCAGAAATACAGCTCTATTTTATCACTTTCAATGATGAACCCAAAACAGTATTTTATCCTGTTCCTGTTTGACCGCCCTAACTGGTATAGACAACTATACTTAAAAAGAGTAAACTTAAAGTAAAGATAACGAATAAGGGGGCTCAAACATGAGCGGTTCTTTATTGCTCTCCAATATTCATATTGTGACAAAGACAAAGATCATTGAAAACGGTTTTGTCGGTTTACGCGATGGCAAGATTGACTATATTTCAACATCTCCACCGACAGGAAATTATGAAAAAGTATATATTTCCCGGGAAAACTTTTATTTACTCCCTGGAATGATTGATATTCACATCCATGGCGGATATGGTGCAGACATGATGGATGCGACAGCAGAAGCAATGAATACACTCGCTGACAACCTTCCGTCCGAAGGAACGACAAGTTTTTTAGCGACAACCATCACACAAAACCATCATGAGATTGAGCAGGCACTTAAAAATGTCGCTCAGTGGAAACAAAGTAATGAAGAACAAGCAGGAAGTCAGGCACAATGTATAGGAATCCACCTAGAAGGTCCATTTATTTCTAAAGATAAGGCAGGGGCACAGCCTGTTCAATGGATTAAACAGCCCGATATTCCGCTTTTTAAAAAATGGCTGGATGCTTCTGAACAGCTCATTCGAATTGTCACGTTTGCGCCTGAGGAAGACACAGATTTTGCTTTCCTTTCCATGTTACAGGAAATGAACATGATCCCATCTATTGGACATACGAATGCCCATCATGACATGATGAATTTAGCAGCTAAGCATGGTGCACGCCATGTAACACACCTTTATAATGCACTGAGTTCGTTTCAGCATCGTGAACCGAATGCTGTAGGTGCTGCTCTTACGAATGAGAACCTTTATACCGAGCTGATCACAGATGGGATTCACTCCCACCCTCTTTCCATCAAGCTTGCGTATTTGGCAAAAGGAAGTGATCGTTTGATCATGATCACAGACTCAATGCGTGCAAAAGGTCTTGGGAATGGAACATACGAATTTGGCGGTCAGACGGTCACAGTCAGCGGCGAAAAAGCATTGCTGGACGATGGGACACTTGCAGGATCAATTTTGCGAATGAAAGATGGCGTCAAACGGATGAAACAGCTCACAAATTGTGAATGGACAGAGATTGCGAAGATGACCTCAACCAATGCAGCCGCTCAACTGGGTCTTGACCAACAGCTCGGTTCCATCGAAATTGGAAAAATAGCAGATTTGGTGATTTGGGATGAATCTGGTGAACTGATGATGACGATCTGCCGTGGACAAATCGTCTTTGAAAAAAAGGAGGCCAACCACTCATGAACATCATCGAATTTGAAAGCAAAGATCAATTAGGGAAAGAAGCAGCTGCCATTATTGCAAGAACAATAGCTGCTAAACCCGATGCCGTACTCG
The DNA here is from genome assembly GCF_000691165.1 of Bacillus safensis FO-36b. Taxonomy (GTDB): domain Bacteria; phylum Bacillota; class Bacilli; order Bacillales; family Bacillaceae; genus Bacillus; species Bacillus safensis. The sequence continues at coordinate 204,041 of NZ_ASJD01000002.1, forward strand.
GCCTAGCGACGGGAGGTACACCTATTGAAACTTACAAAGAGTTAATTCAACTTCATCAAGCGAATCAACTGTCTTTCAAGCAAACAAAAACAATCAATTTAGATGAATATGCAGGACTCAATCCAGAACACGAAAATAGTTATATGACCTACATGAAACGTCATTTATTTGACCATATTGATCTCCCTCAGGATCAGTATTTTCTTCCAAATGGCAAAGCAGCTCATTTAGAAAAGGAATGCTTAAGATATGACCAGCTCATTGAGGATGTAGGCGGCATCGATCTTCAGCTCCTTGGAATCGGTCAAAATGGGCATATCGGTTTTAACGAACCAGGTACCCCTTTCAACTCAAAGACTCATGTCGTGCAGTTAGATGAAAACACGAGACAGGCTAACGCAAGATACTTTTCTTCTATTGATGAGGTACCTACACATGCCATCACAATGGGAATCGCGAGCATTCTTTCAAGTAAAAAGATTCTCCTTCTTGCTTCGGGAAAATCAAAAGCGAAAGTGATACAATATTTAGAACGGGCAGAGATTCATCCGGACTTCCCAGCGTCTGCACTGAAACTTCATGAAGATGTAACGGTTATGATTGATCGAGAAGCTGGATCACTACGCTAAAAACGAGAGGATTTTCACATGTTTATTGATAAGCAGTCACCTATTCCGATGTACCATCAGATTATGGAGAACTTGAAAAAGCAGATTGAGGATGGAACATTAGCACCTGATACACTCATTCCTTCTGAAAGAGAATATGCAGAACGCTTTGGTATTAGTCGAATGACTGTCAGACAAGCCTTATCGAATCTTGTGAACGAAGGATATTTGTATCGTCAAAAAGGAAAAGGCACCTTTGTTAGCCGGAAAAAATTTGAACAGCCGCTTCAAGGCTTAACAAGCTTTTCAGAGGATATGCGCCACCGTGGGCTCAAAGCATCAAGCCAGCTGATTGACTTTAAAAAAACCGCATGTCCAGAGCACTTGCTGCCCGTCTTACAGCTGACTAATAGTGATGCTGTATTTGAACTAAAACGGATACGCCTTGCAAATGATGAACCGATGGCGATTGAAACGAGCTATATACCTGAAAGATTTGCAGGAGATTTAACAAAGAAACATTTAACTGGCTCTTTATATGAATATATTGAAACTCACACTGGCCATGTCATTGCTCATGCCAAACAGGAGCTTGAAGCCAATGTTGCCTCAAAGGAAGAAGCACACTTGCTGTCTATTCTAGCAGGAGACCCTGTGCTGTCCATAACAAGAACGACTTTTTTTCAACAAGACATTCCATTTGAGTATGTTGTTTCCGTTTATAGAGGGGATCGTTACAAGCTCATTCATACAATGGAAAGATAAACAGTGCCCCTGACACGGAGCACTGTTTTTTTATTTCCTAAGAAATTTTATTTCGTCATCATCTTTTGTATGAATTTTCCATATTGGAGAAATGGCTTTTCCTTGAAAACGATCTTTTGCTACAGTGTACCAATAATAATCTTCATTTGGCTTTAAGCCCTTCCACTCAAAGCTCGCTTTTTTGCCGCTTTTTATGCCTCGAGCCTCTCCTAGAAGAACATTCGTATACACATTGAGTTCAAAATAATTGGTTTTGACAGATTTCATTTTCGGTGTCAAATCCACATCGATTGAAAATTCATCTTGATCTCCATACGTTTTAGGATCATAAAAATGCTCTTGATTCAAGTAAGGTGAGTATGTCGTAAAGTGAAGCTGATTTTTTTCTTGATCGGCTGTTATCACCCTCATAAACCCTTGACCACCTTCAGGTCCTGACTGATAATCGGCGAGTATTTGATATACTTTCCTGTCTACTTTTCCATCATGGTCATCATCAAGCTCATCTACTTTCCTGCTTGCTCCATGATAATGGCCGCTAAATACGGCCACAATATTAGGATGACGTTTCACCACTTGGTGGAAGATGAGGTCGCCAATCGGGCTTCGGTTGCCGCTCACTAACAAATACTCATGGAAATTTAAAATGACGATACGATCTGGATGCTCAGAAATGACACGGTTTAACCAATCAATTTCATCTTGCTTAATCCCCCAGCCCATGTACACCATCATATAATCATTGCCGCCGGCAGAGATGAGATCATAATGACCTTTATTGTTTCGATAGGATTCACCATAGTAAGGCTTATCCGCAAAGCGTTTTTCCCCGAAATATTTTCCGTATTCCGCATATAAACCATCCTTGTGTCTAACATCATGATTTCCTGCTAAAACACCATAGGGAATGTGATTCTCATCTAATACACGCATAAACGTATCAGCACGGTGCCATTGCTTATCCTTTGAATCATCCACAATATCGCCTGTATGGAACACATATTGAATGTTTAATTTTTCCCTTTGATCTCTGATCCATTCGACCATTTGTTTAAAGATATGAGGATAGCTCTTTGCATAATATTGAGTATCAGACATCCATATCATCTTATATGGCTTTTGCGATTTGCTGATTTCATCCTGTACTAGCAAATCAAACGTTTGATTCTTCATGTACTGTCTCACTGACAGCAGCCCTTTCAGGTAAAATTCCTTTTGATCCTTGGCAAAGTGATGAGTGATTTTATCCCACTTTTCCTGCTGGTGATTCCACGCGTACATTGTCACCTTTCTCCCTGACAAGGAACTCCCTTTCCATACAGCTTCGACGACATCCTTTTCACGTACATCATGATGAACCTTAATTTGAAAACGATGATAAGGAAAGCGCTGTAAATCCTTCGTTTCAACTGACTTCCCATCAACAAATGCAATGCGGTTCCTTTCTTGATCAGAAAAAATCATTTCTCCTTTTTGGAGATAACTCTTAGGCGGTTCTGTCTCTGCTGCATACTTAAAAATCTTCATTGAAGGATGCAGCGATGTATATTGATAGGCACGATAAAAAGAGTAATCTAACTTATCATTCGTTGGATCCTTGGTTAGCACAGTTTGTTTTGATGATTTCATTTTCGTCTTATCTGCCACCCGCTCTGGTGTTTCAGGATGCTCATGTACCGTCTTGAACTCTTTTTTCAACGTCGACATGTTCCCGGCAGCGTCTTTTGCTTTAATTGTAAACGTGTGCTTTCCAGGCTTTAATTCACTAGAGGACGTCTGATATGGCAAAGAAACTGGTTTGCCATCTACATATGCCTTCAACTCCTCTATGTCACTCCAGCGATCCGTTACTTTTGCTTTTAATGTAAAGGCGCCTTTATATTGATCCTTTGCTTGTACGTTGGTCTTAATTCTCGGCCCAGTGTTATCAACTTTCACACGTACTGAAGCGTACTCGTCTGAGGTTTTGGCCTCAATCAGGTGCGGCCCTTCTTTCAGCCTTTTTGTGTCCCACTTTATATAGGTTGAGACATACGCCTCTTTTGGAATCTCAAATTGAAACGTTCTCACCTTTTTTGCGTTCCCGCTGTCTCCCATTCTCCATTCTTTTAGCGGCTTCGCATTGATTGGCGGAATTTGTGTTCCATTTGATAAAATCATCCTGACGTTTTTCAATTCAAAATCATCATGATTCTCTCCAGGCAGCCGGTCCACCGGAGAAGACTTTGTACCAGCGTGAAAAGAGATCGTTTGGAGACCTGCCTTTTTTATCTCTTCTTCGGGTATTGGCATTGTATAGGTACGGTACACTTTTGTCGAATCATCAAAAATAGAAAGTAAACGCCTACCTATATACACACCATTTTTAAAATATAAATTTGTTCCTTTGACATCAAATGCGATATATGGATCTGCTTCAAGGGCAGAGGATACTTGCTGATTCCGTTTTCCATCTATCCGTAATTCGATGCTTTTTTTCTGATCAGACGTTGCCTTTAATGAAAATAAACCTGATACCGTATCTCCCTCTTCTACATTGAATCGCAGACCGTGGGCTTTACTGACCTGCTCCACATCAATCGTTTTTTTCAACGTCTTGGCTTCATTTTCGCCGTCTGACGCTTCAAGCTGATATTCCAATTGTTCTTTCCCAATCAACTCAGGTGAATAAATAATATGATGAAATAGCCGGTCATTATGGTCTTTTTGCAGCAGGATTTCCTTAAACGGATCTTTTCGATTCGTTCGATAGCGCAGCTTGACGGTTTTTACGGCCTGATCATCTTGGACATCTGCTTTAATCTCTACACTTTCAGTGGGTTTCACCGGTTTCCTTACCGTCATATCTTCAATCACAGGTTTATGGATATCTTGAGAAATTTCCTTTTTTTCAGATGGAATTTGTGCTTTTAGCACTTTACCTGGAGTGGGTTCTTCCTCAATTTTCGAAATCAGCTTCGTCTGCGTAGTACCATCCATTGGATACTTAAACAGCAAGGATTTATGCTCGCTAAACCATGATGGCTTCAAACGAAATGCGGCAGAAGAAATCTCTTCACCTATATTTGTTGTGATCGAAACAAGACGAGATTTTGAGTTGGACAGCCCTTTGCTCTCGATAATGGATAGATGCTCGCCCTCTTTTAATTGGCTTTTGTACATGGCATTAAAGTCCGCTGCCGTTAAATGCTCCTGCCCTTTTTTTCTCAGCCAGAATACATAAGGTTTTCCAGGTGAAATGGTGACTGGATTTGTGTGAAAGGAATATACATCATCCATTTCACTTCCCTGTGCAGGATTGCGGTAGCGGAGCTGATAATGTTTAAGAGAGATAGGCGCATGTGTCGTGTTATACACTTCAATAAACTCAAAAGCATCTTTGCCTTTTCGGTTTTTTGAATTGACGACAATTTCTGTGATGAATAAATCCGGAATATGTGAAAGATCTTCTTCAAATCCATTTAAATGAACCGATTTCTCAGCCGTTTTGATGACTGATTTTTGCGTAAGGAACTCTGTATAGTAACGAACGGTTGGATTCCATAATTGATCTGGCGGAATTTTCGCTGTAAATTCTGGCTTCATCCCTGGCAGCCGTTCCATTGGAATCAAGCGATACCCCAGTTCATCACTTTGTTTATAATACAAGTTCGCAGACAAAATCTGTTCTTGGTCACTAATGGACGCACGAAACTGTAGATCATGGCTTTTTCCTAGAACCGGGCGGACGTCCACATGAAATTGGTCAAAGATAAAAGGCGAAAAAGGCTTGTCCGGTACATTCACTTCTGTTTGAAGAAAAGGTCCTGCTGAAGCAGGCTGACTGAAACAAAAAAGAATGATAAAAAAACATAAAAGCATGATTTGTCTGCTCACGTTCACCATCTTGCACCGCCTCCCTTCGGATATTGTGTCTCCTGAAGGTCGTTTTTATGTCAGATGGAACGGAGAAACGATGCAAATTTGCACAAAAAAACCGTTAGCTTTTTTTCGCTAACGGCTCTACAATTCCTTTTTGTATCAACAGATGGAAAATGGATAAAATGACAGCCATCCAAATGGCCGTTCCGAATCCATCAATGTTAAAGCTATCTCCCATAAAGCTCGATGTCATCATGAGTGTAATCGCATTGATGACAAATAAGAACAATCCTAGTGAAAGAACGGTCACTGGAAGCGTTAAAATGATCAAAAACGGCTTCACTAAAATATTGAGCAAAGACAAAATGATACTTGCCACAATGGCTGCGCCAAAACCTTCAATATACACGCTCCCGAGCCCAGGCAGAATGCCCGAATCAAAATATCCAGCAATGACGATTAAAAGTAATGCATTTACTAAAATACTGACGATCCATCTAAGCATTTATTTAGTGCCTTCTTCCGGAACAACAAAATACCAGATGAAGTAGATCAGGAAGATCGGCATAAATGCTGTCAAAAATCCGATGATGACGGTTAAAATGCGAAGCAGGGATGCATCCACACTTAAATATTCCGCAAGTCCACCAACAACACCCGCTATTTTTTTATCTGTTGCTGAACGATAAAGCTTCTTCATGTAGAATCACTCCTTGTCTGATTGGTGCTTTACTTGTATTGAGCCTGTTTTTGTTTCTGCAAAAATGGATATACTGTGCACCGCTTGTTGATTGGCTTTGATCATTTTCTCTTTTTGTAATGTTTCATTTTTCTCTTTAATCATCTCTGCATCAAGTAAATCGTGAGAGATAGACCCGAGATTGCTTTTCAGCTCAGCGGTCACTGCACAAGCACGCGGGATTTGAACGTCCACACTGCCTGTTGTCGTTTTCGCATAGATGGAACGGCACTTTTCATCTGACAGCTGAACAGCAATATTTCCATTAAAGCTTTGGGCATCAATTGATTCACTTTTCCCGCGCAGGTCTATGAGCCCATTGATGGTTTCTACTTCAATCATACCACACTCATGATCTGCCAGTTTGATTTGTCCGTTTGCTGTTTCAATTCCGACTTTTTCTGCTTGTAACGAAGCAAAAGAGACAACCCCATTTGTCGTTTTCGCGGCAAGTTCTTTTGTCTTTAGCTTTTCCCCGCGAATCGGTCCATTAAACAGCTTGACCTTAATCTTATCGTATTGGATACGCGGTACGTATAATGTAACATTGACTTTCATCGTCTTCTTTTCGGTTCGAATAAAAAATTTATCTCCTTCAAGCCCGCAGTCCAATTGATTGAGAAATTGCTGTCTTGCCTGCTCTCCATCCTCTGCACGGTAGATTTTCGCATGGCACTCAGCTCGAATATCTCGATCGTCCCAAGGCATCACGTTGAGACTACCGTTCGCCAATTGAATATCTAAATGAGAAAGCGATGCATCTTTGAACTGAAAAATGTGCTCAACATCAACTGACTGTCCAAAGTTCAAATCAAGATCCACGTCTTTTACCTTTTTCACCGCAGAATCTAACCAGCCAAACAGCTTTGCACCAAGATTTTCGGTACCATTTCCTTTGCTCTCTGCTCCAGCTTTTTCTTCATGAAAGCTGTGATCAGCCGTAGACTTTTCTAATGAGACTGACTGACCTTCTTCTAGTTTTTCCAGCAGCGTAATTGCTTCTTTTGCTGATAATACTCCGTCTTCTACTAATTTTAAAATTCGTTCTTTTTCATTCATACAAAGCCCCCCTAAGATTTGATGGATTGAAGTACTTTAATCCCTTGAATGATATTCCAAATGACAGAGATCAAAAAGCCAATGACTACTAAAAAAGACAAGATGAACACCGTCATGACTGGAATGAGCGAGTCACCTGCCTGGGTCGTCAATAAAAATGGAATAGACCCAAAAATCAACAGAATGCACGCTGCGACCGGCAAAAGATGTGACCATAATGCCCGCAATGCGTGCCGCTTCGTTTCCTTTTGATCTACTACAAAAAACGCCACGATCGGTACGATAAACGGCATAAACAATACACTAAAATAACAAATAGAAGCAATAATCGACTGATCTCTATTCATATATATTCGCTCCTTCATAACGAAAATTCCTTTCTAACTCATACGTTTATTGCGTATAAAAAGTTTCAAAATCATTCGATTTACATATGACCTTAGACACAAATTATTTCTTTTTGCACCTAAGAGTAGATTCTTCACAGATTACCCTTTAAAATATGTTGAAAAGATGGTGATTATCATTATAGGGGGTAATTATTTTGACAGATCATCATAATTCAAACCACACGGCTCAAACGCTTTTAGACCTTATACAGAAACAAAAAAGCATGAACAGCGATATGATCAAGGAGCTTGAGACCATTCATCCGTCTCATCCAAAGTATGGTGATATCCGTTATTTAAAGGTACTGCTCGACAGCAGCAGCACCCATATTTTAAAGGATTTAACGCACCTCAGTAATTTAATGCCGAAGGAAGATGTGCAATAAAAGAAAACCCCTCTTATCGAGGGGTTTTCTTTATGAAGAAGTTACACTTTCCGTTTCTTTAACCAGTTGTTTCATGCGTTTACGGTCACGCTCTAAAATAGGCTTCAAGTATTTTCCTGTGTAAGATGCTTCTTCTTTTGCAATGTGCTCAGGAGTGCCAGAGGCAATGATCGTTCCGCCGCCTGCACCGCCTTCTGGTCCGAGATCAACAAGGTAATCAGCAGCCTTGATAATATCAAGGTTGTGCTCAATGACCAACACCGTATCTCCATTTTCAACCAAACGCTGAAGCACTTTTAATAAACGGGCAATATCATCCACATGCAAACCTGTTGTCGGCTCGTCCAAAATATAAAGAGACCTTCCGTTTGAACGGCGGTGAAGCTCAGATGCCAATTTCACGCGCTGCGCCTCTCCTCCGGACAATGTCGTTGCAGGCTGTCCAAGTGTAATGTATCCTAGCCCCACATCATAAATCGTTTGAAGCTTCCGCTTAATTTTCGGGATATTCTCGAAAAATTGGAGTGCATCCTCCACGGTCATTTCAAGCACATCAGCAATGTTTTTTCCTTTATATGTGACCTCGAGTGTTTCGCGGTTATAACGTTTCCCGTGACACACTTCACAAGGCACATACACATCTGGCAAAAAGTGCATTTCAATTTTAATGATGCCATCCCCGCGGCACGCCTCACAGCGGCCGCCTTTGACGTTAAAGCTGAATCTGCCTTTTTTATAGCCTCGTACCTTTGCTTCGTTGGTTTGTGCAAACACATCCCGCACATCATCAAAGACACCTGTATACGTGGCAGGGTTGGATCTTGGTGTACGGCCAATTGGAGATTGATCAATATCAATGACCTTATCTAAATGATCCATTCCTTTAATTTCTTTGTGCTGCCCTGGCTTCGCTTTCGCTCTGTGCAATTTTTGCGAAAGTGATTTTAATAGAATTTCATTCACAAGCGTACTTTTCCCTGAGCCGGATACTCCGGTCACAGCTGTAAAAACGCCAAGAGGAAACTTCGCATTCACGTTTTTCAGGTTGTTTTCTTTTGCACCTTTTATCTCAATATAGCGGCCGTCAGGCTTTCTTCTCTCAATTGGCAGCGGGATAAATTTCTCACCAGATAAATATTGTCCTGTTAAGGATTTCGGGTCCTTCATGACTTCTTCTGGCGTTCCAGCTGAAATCACTTCTCCCCCATGAACTCCTGCTCCAGGTCCAATATCTATTAAATAATCAGCGGCTAGCATAGTATCTTCATCATGCTCCACGACAATTAGTGTGTTCCCGATGTCGCGCATGTTTTTCAACGTCCCGATCAACCGGTCATTATCGCGTTGATGCAGACCAATGGATGGTTCATCTAATATATAAAGAACACCTGTCAGCCTTGACCCGATTTGAGTCGCCAGGCGAATCCGCTGCGCCTCTCCGCCTGATAGTGTGCCAGCGGACCGGCTCAAATTCAGATAATCTAATCCCACATTATTTAAGAAGGACAAACGCTCTTTGATTTCACGTAAAATGAGCTGGGCAATCTGCAAATCTTTCTCAGACAACTCAATTTTTTCATAGAAATCAAGGGCATCAGAGACAGACAAATCGGTGATTTCTCCGATATGCTTGCCATTGATGAGAACCGCCAGCGTTTCTTTTTTCAGACGATATCCTTTACATGTCGGACATGGCTGATTGGCCATATATTTTTCCATTTGTTCACGAATATAATCAGAGCTGGTTTCCTTATAACGCCGTTCAATATTACGAAGAACGCCTTCAAACTCAATTTCATTTTCACGTACCTGACCAAAATCATTTTCATATTTAAAATAAATCCGTTCAGATCCGCTTCCATATAAAATTTTATCAAATAAATGCGATGGGATATCTTTCACTGGAATGTCCATGTCGATGCCATAATGTGTACAAACAGCCTCAAGAAGCTGCGGATAGTATTGCGAGCTTTGCGGCTCCCATGGTGCAATGGCATGCTGCCGTAAAGTCAGATCCTTATTAGGAATGACAAGCTCAGGGTCGACTTCCAGTTTTGAACCGAGCCCATCACAGCTCGGGCAGGCACCAAAAGGACTATTAAATGAAAACATTCTCGGCTCAAGCTCACCAATAGAGAACCCGCAATGCGGACAAGCATGATGTTCGCTGAATAACAGCTCTTCTTGTCCAATCACATCAATCATCACTCGGCCTTCGCCCAGCCGCAGAGCCGTTTCAAGGGAGTCAGACAGCCGAGCAGCAACGCCTTCCTTCACGACAATTCGATCAATGACTACTTCAATGGAATGCTTCTTGTTCTTTTCAAGCTCGATATCTTCTGAAAGGTCTTCCATCTCTCCATCGACTCTCACTCGTACATAGCCCTGCTTCCGAATTTGATCAAGCACTTTCACATGTGTTCCTTTGCGGCCGGATACAACTGGCGCAAGCACTTGTAATTTCGTTCTTTCAGGATACTCTAAAATACGATCTGTCATCTGCTCAATCGTTTGTGACGTAATTTCAATCCCATGTATAGGACAAATAGGTTTTCCGACTCGAGCATACAAAAGACGCAAGTAATCATAAATTTCAGTAACAGTACCAACTGTTGATCTAGGGTTTCGGCTCGTCGTTTTCTGGTCAATACTAATCGCCGGAGAAAGACCTTCAATGGCATCTACATCCGGTTTATCCATCTGCCCAAGAAATTGGCGTGCATACGCTGAAAGAGATTCAACGTACCTGCGCTGACCTTCTGCATAAATCGTATCAAAGGCAAGCGACGATTTTCCTGAACCAGATAATCCCGTAATGACCACTAGCTGGTCACGCGGGATATTGACATCAATATTTTTAAGGTTGTGGGCTCTAGCACCTTTCACCTCTATTCGTTCCATAGCCATCAGGCAATCATCCTTCCGCTTTTAGCTCTAGCAGTAGATCTCTTAATTCTGCTGCTTTTTCAAAATCAAGCGCTTTTGCTGCATCTTTCATTTCCATCTCGACTTTTTCGATCACTTTTTCTCGTTCTTTTTTGCTCATTTTCGAAAGTTTTGGTGCTGCTTTTGTTTCATATTCTTCTGAATCCTCATGTATCTTTGTCGCCTTAATGACATCTCGAATTTTCTTATGGATCGTTTGCGGTGTAATCCCGAATTTCTCGTTATATGCTTCTTGCTGTTCTCGTCTTCGCTTCGTTTCTTGAATCGCAATGTCCATCGATTTCGTCATATTGTCTGCATACATAATGACCCGGCCTTCTGCATTTCTCGCTGCACGGCCAATCGTCTGGATGAGGGATCTTTCAGAGCGTAAAAAGCCTTCTTTATCCGCATCTAAAATGGCCACGAGCGACACTTCTGGAATATCCAGTCCTTCACGAAGAAGGTTGATTCCAACAAGCACATCATATTTACCGAGACGCAGATCACGGATAATCTCAATCCGCTCAAGGGTCTTAATCTCTGAATGCAGGTAATTCACCTTGATTCCGATTTCTTTTAAGTAATCTGTGAGATCCTCAGACATTTTCTTCGTCAGTGTTGTCACGAGCACACGCTCATTTTTCTCAACTCGTGCATGAATTTCTCCAATTAAGTCATCAATTTGTCCTTCAATCGGACGAACTTCAATAATTGGATCAAGTAATCCTGTTGGACGGATAATTTGTTCCACAACCTCTGGTGTTTTCTCAAGCTCGTATGGACCAGGCGTTGCTGATACATGCACAATATGATTGATATGCTTTTCAAACTCATCAAAGGTGAGCGGTCTGTTATCAAGTGCTGATGGCAGGCGGAATCCGTGATCAACCAACACTTGCTTTCTAGCTTGGTCCCCGTTGTACATGGCGCGGATTTGCGGAATCGTCACATGCGACTCATCGACAACAATCATAAAATCATCTGGGAAATAATCAAGCAGTGTGTAAGGTGTTGAACCAGGAGGACGCAAGGTCAGATGTCTTGAATAGTTCTCAATTCCTGAACAAAAGCCCATCTCTCTCATCATCTCAAGGTCATATCTTGTCCGCTGCTCAAGGCGCTGCGCTTCAAGCAATTTTCCATTTTCACGAAGCTTTTCAAGCTGTTCTTCTAGCTCTTGTTCAATATTGATAATTGCTTTTTCCATTTTTTCTTCTCTTGTGACGAAGTGAGATGCTGGGAAAATCGCCACATGATCACGATCACCAAGTATTTCTCCAGTCAGCGCATCCACTTCACGAATACGTTCAATTTCATCACCGAAAAACTCCACTCTGATACAATGCTCATCTCGTGAAGCAGGAAAAATCTCAACGACGTCTCCTCGGACTCGGAAGGTTCCGCGCTGAAAATCTATATCATTACGAGAATACTGAATATCCACCAGCTTACGAAGAAGCTGATTGCGTTCAATCTCCATTTCAGTACGCAAAGACAGCACAAGCTCTCTGTATTCCTCTGGCGAACCTAAGCCATAAATACAGGACACACTGGCAATGATGATGACATCTCTTCTCTCAAATAACGAGGACGTAGCCGAGTGTCTCAGCTTATCAATCTCATCATTGATGCTGGCATCCTTCTCAATAAATGTATCGGTCTGAGGCACATATGCCTCTGGCTGATAATAATCATAGTAACTCACAAAATATTCAACAGCGTTATTAGGGAAAAATTCCTTGAATTCGCTGTATAACTGACCGGCAAGTGTCTTATTATGCGCAATGACAAGTGTCGGTTTGTTCACTTCTTTGATCAGGTTGGAGACAGTAAAGGTCTTTCCCGTACCTGTAGCACCTAACAGCGTTTGATGCTGTTTCCCCTGATGGATCCCCTCAACAAGCTTTTCAATCGCCTTTGGCTGATCTCCTTGGGGCTGATAGTTAGAAACTAATTCAAAGCGGTCACTCACATCAAAGCCTCCGTTTCGTTTACGAAATCTATCTAATGAATATATTATCATAAAAGAACACAAAAATACGAACTAAAGTTCGGCTCTTACTTGATTTTTATTTCCAATACAGTCATACCCTCTCTCCCATGGCAAATAACCCTCTTAAGAAAACCTTCCTTTCAGTATGGAACATTTTGGAGTGAGATATTCGATGAGCAGAAAAAGAAAGCTGCGCTTACTAGAAATCGTAAGCACAGCTCTTGTTTAAAACATGTCATTTTTCAGCCATCATGCTCTTGATGGCGATGACATCATTGATTTTTTTCAGCTTTCTCTCTTTTTTCGATTTCTTTCTTAGCCATAAACAAAGCCCCAGCTACTAAAGAAATAATATCTAATCCCACAATAAAGTAGGTTTCTGTATATCCCTTCATGTACGAAGCAAATAAAAGCGCTGCTGTTAACGCAATGCCCACGTAATGATTGTAAGTAACCTTTGAAAATAAAATAACGAGCAGGAAAGGAAAAACTAGTGCAAATATGGCTTTTGTAATCACAAAAACCCTCCCTCTTCATGGTCTACTTCCTTGATTATAGTAAAGATTGGCATATTGAACAATTCACAGTTTTCAATTTCGCCTTTTTTCTTCATGTTCGGAGACTTTTGTTGTAGAAGAAGAAGGAAATTAGTGAGATTGTCCCCTTTGTAAAGATAGGTCTTTCCGTCTTTGACAATAACATCCAATCAATTCTATGATTAAAATGATAGTGCGCACTATCATTTTGAAAAATAGAGAGACATACAAACCATTGGCTATTTGGATAAGGGGGCATTCCCATGTATTCAGTTTTATTTCATGCGGCTGAAGAATCCGCATCACTCGCAGGGGCAAAAGGCCTGAATTTAATCAAATTAAACAATCACGGCCTGCCAGTCCCAGATGGATTTATTATCAAAACCAACAGCTTTGCAAGCTTTCTTTCATATCACAATCTGCAGCCAGCAGAACAAAACCTTTCTCAAAAAATCAAAGAAGCATCGTTTCCTTTACAAATGGAAGCAGAGCTGCTTTCGTCCTTTCAATCCTTGCGGAAGACTTACCCCTCAGTTGCAGTCAGATCCTCTTCTGTTGCTGAAGATCTCGAAGGCGCCTCATTTGCAGGACAGTACGAGACCTATTTAAATATCAAAACAAATGAAGAGTTTTTACAGGCAGTCAAAGAATGCTGGTCTTCTTATTTTGCAGCGAGGGTCACAGAATATAAGGAAGAGATGAATGAAAACGAGGAAGAGATGCCGCTCATGGCCGTTGTCGTTCAAGGATTGATCCATTCTGACGTCTCCGGTGTCATCTTTAGTGAGAATCCCGTATCGGGGAAAACAAATGAAATGATGCTGACCGCAAGCTACGGATTGGGAGAAGCAATTGTCTCCGGTCTTGTGACACCAGACACGTTTATTGTAGATAAAGAGAACTTTTCGATTGAAAAAACACTTGGGGCGAAAGAGCTGCAAATTGTTCCTTTCCAAGAGGGTGTCATCGAGGAGCCAGTATCGGAGGAAATGGCTGGCCAGTTTTGCCTGAACGATGATCAATTGAAAGAAATCACACAAATCACGAAACAAGTAGAAGAACTTTACGGACATGGAGTCGATATCGAATTTGGAATTGCAGGTGGGTCGTTTTATTTACTTCAAGCAAGGCCGATTACTACAGCTCTTCCAAAAGCAGTAAATGAAACAGCAGGTGCTTCTTTACAAATGAAACCAGAAGAGCTTCAGGATTTCTGGATTTCAATGGATGATCATATGCCTGGTCCAACGAGCCCTCTTTTCTCAAGTCTGATCATACCAGCCTTAAAAAGCGGGATGAAGAAAAATGGAGAAAAGTATCAAGTACCTGATATGAACATCAAAGATATTAAGCTTTACAGAGGCCACCTATACTCAGCACCGGATCTGCCACAAGCGGAAGAGGGAGCTGCACCCGTTTTTGATGAAAGTATATTTGAGTTATTTCCACATTTAAGTGAACGGATGTATGAGATTCTAGAGAAAAATTTCTTTCCATTTTACGAAAAACTCGATCGCCAAATGAATGAACCTATGACCATTGAAAAAGCCATCATTGGCTTTGAAGAATTAAAGGATTTTTATATCCAAGCATATGATGATCATTTTGATATCGTCATACCACAAGTCATTCTATCAGCCATCATTGAAGACATGCTTGTCACGTATACTGGTGACCAAACCCAAGTCGTCTTGCTTCATGAAATGATGATAGGTGTGATGAACAAATCTCTTGAAACAGACAAGGTGCTATCTGATATCGCAAAGGATGTCCTTCAAGATCCAGAACTTCACCAAGCATTTATTCATCATGAAAAGAACTCGGAGCTGTTACATGCGCTCAATCACTCGGAAAAAGGAAGGCATTTCATTTCGAAATTGGAGGGTTTTCTCCAAGTTTACGGCTGGCGATCTATTAAAAGTCATGACCTTACAGATGAGACTTGGGCAGAAAACCCAGAGTTTATATTAGATATCATCAGAAATAATATCCATTGCCATTGTGATTTTGATGAAGAATTTGCAAAAGCAGTTATCAAAAGACAAGAGACGTATAAACATTTTATGAATCAAGTGAAGGATGAATCGTTTAAAACAAAATTTGAGACGCTGTATCAATTTGCCCTTCAAGCAGCGAATATCCGAGATGACCACCACTTCTACATTGATGCCATGTTAGATGCAAAGGCCCGGGTATATCTATTAAAAATTGGTGAACTTCTTGTACAAAAAGGAGCCATTCCTCATCAAGAAGATCTTTGGTATCTCTACGATGAAGAGGTACAAAAAGCGCTCACAACGTCTATCTCATTTAATTCGGTTATCCAGCAAAGAAAGATAGAAATGAAGGAAAATGAAGACATTCAACCACCGGCTTACATTGGCACACCAACTGAAGCTGAACTGCAGCAAGTAGAAAGAATGCTTGGTTCATTAAGAGAAAATGAAAACAACACACACGATGTGATCCATGGAATTGGCGCATCCAGCGGTATTGTTTCTGGAAGAGTAAAAGTCATTACATGTGCTGACGAATTCTCACAATTTCAAAAGGATGATATTTTAGTTTGTAAAACGACCACACCTTTATGGACGAGCTTATTTAGAGATGCAAAAGCAGTCATCACCGATGCTGGAGGCATTTTATCTCATTCAGCTATTATCGCAAGAGAGTATATGATGCCAGCTGTCTTAGGTACAAGAATAGCAACTGAAACACTTCAATCCGGTGACCTTGTGACAGTAGATGGCAGCAATGGACGCATTCAGATTTTAAAGCAGCATTCGCGTGTATAAACTTATCATTTTGGATGATATTGGCGGTCATAGGTTTTATCGGTATACTTACTTTGTTGCAAACACATTCATAACCTGAGGTGAGTATGCTTGTTAAAATCTACAAATCAACGAATCATTCGCGCAACAATGGATTTATTAACTGAAAAGGGCTATCAAAAAACAACAACCAAAGAAATAGCGACAAAAGCGAATGTGAGTGAAGCAACTATTTTTCGCAACTTTAAAAACAAACGCGGCGTCATTGCTGCCATTATGAAAATGAAATCAACACCGACAAAAATCCTAGAAGCAGAATTCAAAGGCGATTTATACACCGATTTGAAGTTTCTCGGTACCTATTTCCTTGAAGATTTGACTTCCAAAAAAGAATTTATTTATATCAGCATGCGAGAACCGGCTATGTTTAAGGATTTAACCAGTCATGAAAAGATTTACCCTCAAGAACTGAGAGAAATGCTCATACAATATTTCAAAAAGATGGGTGCCGAGCATCATGTATTAAAAGGAAATGAAGACATTTATGCAGACATCTTCATTAGTACGTATTTCGGATTTTTCATTCAGCAGCTAGAGCAAGATTTTCAACTCGTTCTCACACAAAAAGAAGATTTTATTGAAATATGCACACACATTTTCATGAGAGGAATTTCTCCCGCTTAAAGGGTGGAATTCTTCTTTTTTACAAAAGGTGGTATACACATTGAGGTTAAAAAAAGAGAGTTTCGTCATCTATTCTTTGTTGCTTGGAGCTATACTAGTTCCCGTCAATTCAACGATGATCGCTGTCGCTCTATCATCCATATCAACTTATTATGATCAATCTCTTGCAAACATCACTTGGGTTGTCACAATTTATCTTATTGTCATGGCAGTCACTCAACCTATCGCTGGTAAGTTAGGAGATATATACGGACACAGGCGAATGTATTTAATTGGGGTCATGCTCTTTTTAATTGGCTCAATTGGATGTGCTTTAGCTCCTAATCTAGCTTTTCTCATCACTTTTCGTTCCATTCAAGCAGCTGGCGGTGCTATTTTAACACCGAATAGCATTGCATTGATTCGTGCAACAGTATCCCCCGAAAAACTGTCTAAAACAATGGGGTATTTTGGATTTGGAGCCGGTATTGGTGCCGCACTTGGACCTTTTATTGGTTCGATTCTTATTCAGAGTTTTGATTGGCACTCTATATTCTTTGTCAATATCCCATTCTTGTTCCTTACACTTGTTACCGGCGTATTACTCATTCCGAAAACAAAGCATACACGCTTACAAGCAAATGTAGACATCACTGGTTCAATATACTTAACCATCGGGATTGCCACACTCATTCTATGCACTAAAAGCCAATTGCTAAATGAATACTTGATCTATGGAATTCTAGCGTTGATCGTCATTCCTTTATTCTTTAAACATGTACGAAAAGTAAAGAATCCGATCATCGATTTGTCGCTTTTTAAAAACAGTTCATTTACAAATGCAAACCTGTCGATCATGCTGAGTAATTTTGTGATGTATGCCATTCTTCTAATTATGCCGCTGTTTATGGAACAACAACTTGCACTTTCTCATACACAAAGCGGTATTATTCTATCAGTATTTTCTCTTTGCATGTCTATTAGCGGCTTGTTAGGGGCAAGACTCCATCCGAAAAAAGGCGCGAAAAAAATGATTGGCTTTTCATTTCTCTGTCTCACTTTATCAGGAATCATGTTAATCACACTCAGTCAGTTCCCTACCTTACCACTGCTTATCGTGACACTTGTCGCAGGTGGAATTTCATCAGGTATTGGGATGACCAGTATGCAGATGGCTTCTTTAACGTCTGTTGATCAAAGCTTATCTGGTTCAGCATCTGGCATTTTCTCTACCTTTCGATATTTTGGCAGTATCATTTCGTCTACATTGATTGGGATCATGAGTGGTTTTCAATCTTTATTTATTGTATTAATGGGTGCAGGCATTCTTGGTTTCTTTTTATCTCAACGTGTAAGAACCAAATCCACCTCCCCATCATCCGAACATTCCGCCTAATGACTCCCTTGCTCTATGTTTCTTTAGAGCGGGGAGTTTTCGTCATTTGTATCACTGTAAACTATAGCGAGTGCATCCATCAAATCCTGAAAATCATCTTTTAAGAAAGAAAAAATGGCATATGATCCAGACAAAAAAGGAACTTCAGGTACAAATGGTCTCCCTCACTTACCTAAAAGCTTTTTTTCATTCTTTCAGCATAGATAACTTCAATTTTTTTTCACAATTTTTGTGGTATGATTTTGAAAATAGAGAACGCAAAGGAGCGGAAGAATGGTACGTGTGAAATATGTTTTGATCTGTTTATCAGCTCTACTTTTATTCGTTACAGGCTGTGGAAAAGAACAGCAATTTACGCCGCCAGGCAGCTCTCAATCCATCGCTGTCATCTCTCAATTAAAAAAAGCCTCCTTTTCAATAGTTGATATACAAAAAAATAAAATGCTCTCTTCTGTGGATTTAAAACACCCACTCACTGATCTTATTCAAATCAATAAAGACGTCATCATCGCTACTAGTAAAGAGGGAGAATCCCTTATCGAAATTAATCTAAAACACGGGACAGCAACAGATTATATGAATGTGGATAAAGGACTGACTTCCCTTACATATGATGCAGCTTCTCATACATTAATCGCTGCCAACTCACAGAAAAATGTCGTTTATTTTATTGATACGGAGCGCAAAAAAATAAAATCGACTGTAAAAACTGGAAAATTACCTTCTTCTATGACTCTTTCTTCGTCAGGTATTTTATTTGTTTTAAATGCAGAAAGTCATACTGTCTCCGTCATAGATATTGAAAAGGAAAAAAATATACGTACGTTTTCTGTACTTGAACGGCCTTCTGGGATTCATTTTGATGGACAGTCCATTTGGATCGGCGGTCATGGTAAACAAGGCACCTTAAATAAGAGTATTTTTGCTTATGACCCTAAAACAGGCAAGAAACAGCGAGAAATAAAGCTAGGCGTTATGCCTGTTGCATTTTTTCCAGAGAAAAATTCTTCTACTTTATATGTACTATGTCATGGAGATCATACGCTATACAAAGTAGATACCAAAACAAATAAACAGCTTGCTTCTGTTGAAACTGGTCAAAATCCGAATTATATCACTGCTGATACGTCATCAATTTATGTGAGTAACTTGGATGACAATTCAGTATCCATCATCGATAAACACTCATTTATCATGAAAAATCAACTGAATGTCCCATCAGGACCTTACGCTATCGTGTTGGAGGAAAAGAAATGAAGGAACAAATGCGTATTTTAATCGTAGATGATGAGCTTGATATGCTTGAGTTAATCGGATCTTTTTTAAAGAGACATGGCTTTCACATTATCACTGCGAATAATGGAAAAGATGCCTTGCATCAGCTTGAAAAGGAATCTGTTGATCTTGTTGTATTAGATATCATGATGCCTGACATGGATGGATTTGAAGTCTGTCAGCGTATTCGACAAACATCTCAAATACCGATTTTATTTTTAACAGCGAGGAGTTATGAAGAGGACCGAATTAGAGGACTTGAAATTGGAGCGGATGACTACATCATGAAGCCTTTCAGTCTGCGTGAGCTTGCAGCAAGAATTGAAACAACCCTGAGACGAATTAGAGGTCTTTCGCTAAAGCGCAGCCGAATACAGATTGGTGACATGGAGATTGATCAAGATGGCAGACAAGTTTACCTCCATCAACAGCCCGTTAATTTAACAAGAAGAGAATTTGATTTACTCATGTTTCTTTTGCTCAACCAAGGACAAGTGTTTTCACGAGAACACCTTTATCAAAAATTGTGGGAATCACATTCAATGAGCGGCTCTTTAAGAACAGTCGATACACATATCAAAACGCTGCGACTAAAGTTAAAGGAAGCAGAACGATATATTAAAACCGTTTGGGGTGTCGGCTATAAGTTTGAGGAGGAAGAATGAAGCCATTATCGATTAAAAAGAAAGTACTCTTCTTAATTCTTGCAGTGATCGGAATCGTTGCAGCCTCAGCGCTTGCCCTTACCTTTTACTTATACCAGCACTTATATATTGATAAACAGATTGATTCCTTAAGTTTGCAAGGTAAGAAGCTTGCAGAAATCTATCACACACACGGGAAAGACAAGTATTTTACCGACAGAATGAAATGGGCAAATGACTCAAGTCAGGCGAACGTTATTTTTACAGATGATCCAATGGAGCTTTCAAGTGGTCTTCCTTTTGATACGAACACAAATGATAATCTCATTACGTTCAAGGAACGCCAAAAGCTCCTTCAAGGTGAAACCGTCGTGTTAATTAGAGAACACCCACAGTTTCACCAAGATATTCTTGGCATCGCCATCCCTGTTTTCTCAAGCAATGATGATCTATCGGGAACTATTTTCCTCTCCATGCCATTATCAGATGTATATGAACCCTTTGTCCAAATTAGATTGACGCTGGGTATATCCATCTCATTGATTCTGCTCCTGATATTTTTAATCGGATATAAGAGCTCCAATCACATTGTACAGACAATAAATAAAATGAAAGAAATTGCAATGGAAATGGAATCTGGCGATTTCTCAAAACGAATGGCCGTAACTAAAAAAGGAGACGAGTTAAACCAGCTTAGCCGCTCCTTTAATAAACTGTCTTCAACCCTCGAAAAAGTTGAGCAGCACCGCAGGGAATTTCTTGCGAATGTCTCTCACGAACTTAGAACGCCTTTAAGTTATATGAAAGGCTATGCAGAAGGAATTGAAGAAGGGGTCATTGATCAAAAAAAGGGGATGCAAATCATCCAAGATGAGGCCACACGTTTAAGCCGGCTTGTGCACGACCTTTTAGATCTTGCACAGTTAGAAGGTGACTCTTATCCACTTACGATGGAGCCAGTCGTCTTTGCACAGCTCATCCACGATGTTCTTGATCAAATGGCATTCATCGCTGACAAAAAAAGCATTATTTTCAAACGAACGCTAGAAGAGGATTGTATTGTTTATGGTGATAGCGACCGTCTCCAACAAGTGATACGTAATTTACTGGACAATGCCATTCATTACACGCCATCTGGGAAATCAATATCGATTGAATTACAAGTTCACCAAGGTGTTGCTGAATTGAAAGTGACCGACGAAGGCAGCGGTATTCCAAAAGAAGATCTTCCACATGTTTCTGAGCGATTTTATCGTGTAAATAAAGCACGAACAAGAAAGGATGGCGGCTCTGGCCTTGGACTAGCCGTTGTCTATCAAATCATCAAAAAACATCATGGAACATTCGACATTCAATCTGAGCCTGGCATTGGTACGACAGCCATCATTCAGCTGCCAAATACTCCTTTCACTGAAGACGTGCCAACCAAATAACAAATGAGATGAAGACTATCTATGAGAATCAGCTGTCTACATTTGAACAGTCTTCTTAACAACCACTATTTTTAATCCCTTTTTCATCACATATTCTATTTTTCAAAAGGGAGAGCTGAATGCTTCATTCACGAAATACTATCACAAAAAAAGCGTGCAAGACCTTCTTGAGAACGTCCTGCACGCTTTTAAATCAAACAGCTGTTTCAAACCGCTTTCTGTTGATGAAGAAAGAAAGAGTAATAATCAGATAAATGCCCATTGTGACCATCGTTTGGACAATTGGAGTTGTTGACACAACGCCGATGAAAATGGCAATGATCGCAATCACAGAAAACCATGTTGTGAAAGGATACAGCTTCACACGATATCCTCCTGGTTCTGCTACACTTCGAGATTTTAAATGCCCGACAGCAATAATAAACCAAATGAATAAGACCGTATAGCTTAAAGATCCCATTAAATAATTAAAGGTTTGACTTCCTACAAAAAGAGAAATCAACACAGCGGCATACAATGTAGATGTACACACTAGGATCGCTCTGACAGGCACCTGCTGTTTTGATAGCTTTGAGAAGCCCTTCCATACACGCCCATCCATCGCTTGCGTATAAAGTACCCTTGAGGATGCGTACAGCCCAGAGTTCATAGAAGACAAGATCGCTAATAAAATGATACCGTTCATGATGTCACTTGCGTATGGCACGCCAATCGTTGCAAACACGGTGACGAATGGACTCACTTGCTCATTGTTTACTTGATTCCAGGGAATCAAGCTGACGATGATGAAGAACGGCAGTACATAGAAACCGATGATTCGTACAAATGTACTTTGAATGGCCTTTGGGATGACTTTTTCAGGGTTTTTTGTTTCTGCTAATGTGACCCCGATCATTTCAGTCCCGCCATATGAATACACCACCACAAGCATGGCCGCAATTAAGCCGCCTGTTCCATTCGGGAAAAATCCTCCGTGGTCGGTTAAGTTGGATAATCCCGGTGCAGCATGCTGACCAAATGAGACAAACAGCATGGTTAACCCAATGATAATAAATAAAATAATGACAGCAATTTTAATAGAAGCTAACCAGTACTCCGTCTCAGCAAACATTTTAACAGAACAAACATTGATCAATGTCACAACAAGTGAAATGATTAACACAAGTATCCAAATCGGCACCTGTGGGAACCAGTACTGAATAAAGATCGCAGATACGATTGCTTCTGCTGCAATGTTCAGCACCCACATTTTCCAGTATATCCAGTCTAAGAAATAAGCCGGATATTTCCCTAACACCGGTTCAATTAAATCACGGAATGTTCTTGCGCCAGGTCGTGCAACCGTCATTTCGGCAAGTCCTTGCATAATAAATAATAAAATAAGACCACCAATCATATATGCCAAAATGACAGCAGGACCTGCGATATCAATAGCGGAGCTGCTTCCTTTAAACAGACCAGCACCTATTGCACCACCAAGTGCGAGCATCATAATATGCCTTGACGTCATTGTTCGTTTTAACTGCACATGTTCCTTTTCCATTTTCTATAGCTCCTTTAAATTTGAATCTTCAGACAAATATAGGATAAAAACATATAAAAAGGCCAGTCATCTCCTTGAAGAGACGACTGACCTTGCAACCGCGTTACCACTCTAATTGATTCAGCCATAGCTGAATCCAACTTAAAACCCGTTAACGGAGGTCACACGTAAAGACTTACTATTCATTCAGTCTTACCGCTCTTTGAGCGAGTTCAATGATTCGTTTTACTGCGTTGCACCAACCCGCAGCTCTCTTAAAAAAACGGATGTTCATCTACTATTCTCAAGTCAAAGCGTTTATAGTCAATTTGTATATTCATCAAAGATTTTATTTTTTAAATATACTGACTAACCACGCAATTGTCAACATCCTTTTTCAGACATTCTCTTTTAACGAATCCAAACAGCTACTTCATCCATCGGACGGCGCGTTTTGCCGCGCTTTGGCTCGGTGACACGATAACCAAAGGCTGCCATGACAGAAATATCATACTGACCATCCTCAAGCAGCCCTTCTTCATCTAGAATGCGATGAATCTCATCGTAGCTGAATCCCTCGACCGGGCATGAATCAATGCCAATTTGTGCAGCAGCTGTCATCATGTTTCCAAGGGCAATATACGTTTGTTTTGAAGCCCAGTCAAAGAGCGTACGTTCATTTTCTAACAAATGAAGATCATTCTCTTGGAATTCTTGGTAGCGTCCCTTCACCATCTCGAACGTTTCGTCTGACATTCCTTTGATTTGCTTGTTGATGTATTCTGCATATGCTGAATCATAACGGGCGTCTGTTCTTGCCAAGATGATCACAAAATGGCTGGCAGTAGGAAGCTGCTTTTGCGCTCCCCATGTATACTCTTTTAATTTTTCTCTAAATGCTTCATTTTGAACAACGAGGAACTTCCAAGGCTCAAATCCTACAGAGCTTGGGGAAAGTCTTCCTGTTTCTAAAATAAATGCAAAATCATCCTCTGATATTTTTTTCGTTGGATCAAACTCTTTTGTCGCATGGCGGAACTCATACGCCTCAATGATTTCTTTTTTTAATTGCTCTTTGTCTTGCATTGTATTCATCCTTTCTATTAACCAATTAGGGCGTTAGTTTCATCAATCCAATTCCTTTCCATTCCCATATAGAAATTGTTATGATAAAAAAACAACAGCCCGAATGTGTGATGTGATATCCCTATGGTATAAGAAAAGCTTCGAGTGATTCAAGTACGCACATTTTTGTTCGTTAGGTACCATCTTGTTCGTGTATCACCAAATTTGTCTTAGAAAGGAGTGTTAAGATGAGTGCACCATCCAATCCAGTCAGTATTGTCAATCATGGCTGTCCCGTTTCAGTGACGACAAGTGTCATCGGAGGGAAATGGAAAGGAGTGATCCTTTATCATTTGACTTGCGGACCAAAACGCTACAATGAATTGCGCCGGCTGCTGCCAAGAATTTCTCAGCGTGTCCTCACACTGCAATTGCGTGAGCTTGAACAAGACGGCGTTGTCCATAGAGAAGTCTATGAGGAGGTCCCCCCTCGTGTCGAATATTCCCTCACTTCTCTCGGAAATACATTAAAGCCTATCATCTTCGCCATGCGTGAATGGGGCGAATCCTACGGGAAAGAAGCGCGCCCAAAAGAAAAAAGCTGCCATCTCTAGCAGCTTTTTTTAAGATGAAATTGCCGTTGGTTCTTGCTGTGGATCATCCTTTACAAACAGGATGCCAAGCTGATGATGCTCCCCTTCGTAAGAAGCACGTTTCTCAAATCTTGTCTGACCATTTAAGCCAATGATCTCGAGCTTTGTTAGAGCACGATTGGTTTGAAGGGCTTCATAAAATTCCGAAACGGTTTTGACTTCAATTCCATTCACTTTTGTGATGACTTCTCCGATCTCAAGCTTTAAATCAGCCGCTGGTGTATTTGGAATAATCCCCAGCACCATCAGCCCTTGATTACGCTTAGAGAAGTAGAACGGGGCAGCATTGTCATTGACCCTCTGTTTCCATGAGAGAAAGGCTCTTCCTATCACCGCAATCAATACAGCTCCCCAAGCAATCGGTTCAAACCAAATACTTGCAGCCCCTAATAAGGCGACAGCGAGTCCGAGCATGAGAATACGCCGCGCTGTAATTTGAATACTAACAATTGGCAGTGAGCCTTGAATTCTCTGACCGAATCCGATGATATATGGAATCAAAATAAATGAAAAGCTTTGATCATGTACTTGAAGCACCGGCCACCATGGCAGAGAAGAAGTGAATTCACCTGCCGGCATCAGCAAAACAAGCGGTAAAAGCCACAGACGGTTTGCCCGCTGCTGACCAATTAAAAGTCCTCTCGCACTCATCACCATAGCAGGCGATGTACGTAAATGCGCCGTTCGATAGGCTAGAATCCCCTCCGTCATTAATAGAAGTCCTAGCAGAATGACAACGGCTGATGCATTCATCATTGAGAGCTGCGGCAGCCAAGAATGACTCACTTGGAAATGCATCAGTCCAAGTGCCGCAATAAAACTGAAACCGAGTGTGTATGCAGACGAAAGCGCACTCGCCTTAAAGAATAAAGAGAAAACGATGGTCATCGCTGCAATCAGCACGATGAATCCAGGGGGGAGGGCAATCCCTAAGCCTACTGAAATAACGGATAGGCAAATCCCTAGAATCCATCCCTTTGAATATGTAAATTTAAGTTCATCGTATACATCTTCTATTCTTGTTTGAAACGCTTTTCTCTCCCGCTTTACGCGGATGTAGCCATGCAATAGGCTGATTAATATCATGAAATAAAAAAGAGGATGGATTAAAAACAGACCGACCGCTTTTAATCCAGCTCCCATCCACTCCGAGCTCATTATCGTTCACCGCCCAAGTCAAGCATTTTCTCTTATTCTATCAAATAAATCGATGCTTGACATCAGGTTTATTTCTCCTGATTCATCCAAAGTGTGACATTCGACAGTGAAAAATCTTTTAAGTAGTGATTGACATCTACATCTAGTATGCCGCCGAGCAGCTGCATCGACCTCTTGATGTCGGTTAAGTTTATACCAAGTCTCTTATGATTATCCATTAAATAATTGAAGTATATCTCAGCACAGTCTTCATCGATTTCGTCGACTGATTCTACCGTTGTGTAATTGACCAAGTACCTGCTTAACAGCATGAGCAGACTTAATGCCTTTGTAGCGGAAAACGTCACATCTTTCGTACGACTCTTAAGTTCCTCTACCAACTCGTAATATTTTTTCTCTCTCACAATACTTGCCCTTTTCAATTGTGTACCCCCATTTACTAGTTCTTTTAAGAAAAGCGCAAACCTCGGTACAGCTTCATGCTCAAGCTGAATATCCGCAAAAAATAAAATATTTAAAATGAGTGCTACTTTTTATTGTAAGAATTATTTATGTAACATACAACTTTCAAAAGTTTCATTTTCATGACATGTTTAAATCAACAGAAAGTCTCTTATATACATATGTTATCGGGTAAAATTGAAGGAATGTTATGTTTTTTGTAAAATAAATGAATATATTTCTCGATATAATTTATTTTTAATCATAAATTATTACATGTTCATGACACTTATGAACCAAAAAAAAGAGGCTATTATTCGCCTCTTTATTTTTTAAGATATAGTGCTTTTAGTGCAGTCTGTAATTGAAGGTCATTTTTTTCGTATGATTTCACTTCATCCACCATTTTGTTCATCATTTCCGCTGTTTTCAAATCAATGACACCTGATTTATCGAGATTGTATGTGCTTTGGAAGGCAAGTACGGCCTTTTTCGTTTCTTCATCAAAGTATCCATCTACTCTGCCAGGGTCAAATGACAATCCCTTTAACAGCGTCTGCGCTTGTCTCACTTCTTCATTGTTCATATCACGCTGAAGCGGTTCTTTTAGCTGAAGCGGACCTGCGGTAAAGTAATCCGGCTGATGAATCGCAATTGTCGGTACGACGCCTTTTTTGTGAATCCAATTGCCTTTTGGCGTGAGCCATTTATACAGCGTTAATTTAATATTACTTCCATCTCCCATCGGAACCGCCTGCTGCACAGTTCCTTTTCCAAAGGAGACATCACCGACGACTTCATACTTTCCAGCTTCTTTCATGGCTCCAGCAAGTATTTCCGAAGCGGAAGCACTGCCTTTATCAATTAAGACATTGACTGGGTAAGGCTTTTTTTCTTTCAGTTTTGAAAAATATCGTTTCCGGTCGCCATTCCGTTCTGCGATTTGAATATAAGGCTGATCTTTCGTAATAAAATGCTTCAAAATATCTTCCACACTTTGCAGATAGCCGCCAGGGTTTCCTCTCACATCCAGTACAAGGCCTTCTATGCCCTTTTTCTCGAGCTGTTTCAAGCTTGAAGTGAAATCCTTCGCCGTATCTTCAGAGAAGCTGGAGATCGCAATATAGCCTGTTTTATGACCATTTACCTCTTTTACAGAGGAAGTCACTGTTTCAAGTGGAATTTCTTCTCGTTTGATATGGAACGTTAGCTCTTTTTCAATCCCGTTTCGTTTGATTGTTAAGGCGACAGACGTTCCTTTTTTTCCTCTTATTTTCAGTACAGCATCGTTTAAGCTTTTTTCTTTCATCGGCTCACCGTCTATGCTGATGACTTCATCTTTCGGCTTTAGACCTGCTTTTGCCGCAGGGGATTTTTTAAAGGCGGAGACGATAATGATCTTTCCTTCATCCATCCCCACTTCTGCCCCAATTCCCTCAAAGGAAGAATCAAGCGAATCAGAAAATTGCTTTGCGGTTTGCTTGTCCATGTATACTGAATACGGATCGTTTAACGTCGAAAGCATTCCTTGGATCGCGCCTTCAAGCAGCTTTTGCCGATCCACTTCCTCTACATATTCATTTGAAATAAGGTCATAGGCTTTCTCGATCTTTTCCATCCCATTCTCTTTCGCCTTATCACTTGATTGAGCTTGTCCAGCCATTGCAGCTGCTGCTTGCGGTGACTCCGCATGAGTTCCCTCTTTATGCGTCATCACACCTGCACTTATTAAGAGAACGACACTTGCCATAATAGATGCGATTTGTTTTTTCATATTTGGCCTCCTTCTTCAACTCTTCCTGATGACCTGAGTTATTATATGCCAGAAGAAGGGATTTCATGTAAAGACATTCTCTCGTGAAGGCTTGACGAATCATTTTATTAGGTGTAATTTTTATTTTGTTATGATTGAGAAGGAGTCTTCGCTATGTATATTATCTTGACGATGCTTTTATTAGGAATTTTATTAGGTTTTGTAGGAGCAGGCGGGGCAGGATTTGTCATCGCATTGCTTACGTTAATTTTTGATATCCCTATCCATACCGCACTCGGGACGTCATTAGCCGCTATGGCATTTACGACACTATCAGGTGCATACAGCCACTACCGGGAAGGGAACATTCAGCTGAAATCTGGTTTGATTGTCGGGGCACTTGCTTGTATCGCTTCTTTTGCCGGGGCTAAGGTTGCTCCTTTTATTCCAGAAGAGAGTCTGCACTATTTAACAGCAGGGATGCTTTTTTTATCCGCTGTTTTTATGATGATCAAACTATTTGTTCTTAATGAAGAGGCTGAGCAGCAGCCGCTTTCTTCTCGTCAGCTGATGACAAGAGGCATTATTTTAGGCCTTGTGTCTGGGATGCTGTCAGGCATGTTTGGTATCGGGTCTGCACCATTCATTCAAGTAGGACTTTTGATTTTACTGAAGCTGTCGATAAGGCAAGCCGTTGGCACGACCATGCTTGTCATTATTCCGATTTCCATCGGCGGTGGAATTGGATATATTTCAGAGGGCTATGTTGATTTTATCTTGCTGATCCAAATATTAATTGGCACCGTATTAGGCGCATTTATCGGCGCGAAATTCACACGCCTTGCACCGAAGCTCTTATTGAAATCAGCTGTTCTGTTAACACCTATTATTGCCGGATTACTGCTGTTATTTTAATTCTAACTAGATCAAAAAAGCCGATAACATCATGTTATCGGCTTTTTGATTAGCGGATATATTGCGCTGGATTGACTGCATTTGATTTTGCGCCATTCCATAATCCTTTATGAATTTCAAAGTGAAGATGCTGACCATGCGATTGGCCGGTATTTCCCATATATCCAAGGAATTGTCCTTGTTCGACTCTCTGTCCTGTTGACACACTTCTTGTAGACAGGTGGGCGTATACAGTTTGATATGTCTGTCCATTGATATTGTGCGTAATGAACACAACATTTCCGTAGCTCGATGAGTAGCTGGAGTTCGTGACTGTTCCAGATGCTGCTGCATAGACAGGAACTGTGCCTTTTGCTGCAATATCTAATCCGAAGTGGTTTCCGCCAGAACGTCCGCCAAAGCCAGATGAGAAACGTCCTGCAGCTGGTTTAATAAAGCCAGAGCTGCTTGCTGGTGTATCAGACACTTGATCTGAGCCGCCGCTGTGAGATGCAGGTGCATTTTTTTCAGCTGCTTGTTTTGCTTTCTTCGCTTCTTCCTTTTGTCGGTGTGCTTCCTCAGATTTCACAGCCGCTTTTTGATTCGCTAGGATTTCTTGTTCATTCTCAAGCTTGCCTAGTTCATCATGTGCATGATTTTTTTTATCTGTCACATCACCTAAAATGTGTTCTTTTTCTTTGTGCTTCTTAGATAAATCTTTTTTCAGTGCTTCTAGCTCTTTCAGAGATGTTTCAAGTCCGCTTAGCTGATTATTTAGCTCTGCTTCTTTTTGCTCCACCAGCTTTAAGTCATTTTCATGTTCTGTAATCATGTCTTTGTCTGCTTCGACAATCGTTGTGACAGCCCCAACACGACCGACAAAATCACTAAAGCTGCGAGCACCTAGCAGCACATCTAAATAGTTGATCGTACCGCCGCTTTTTTGCATTGAACGAATTCGGTCTTTGAAAATGGCTTTTCTTTTTTCAATTCGCTCATTGATGACTTGAATGTCTTTTTTTAGCTTCTTGATCTCTTGCTTCGTTTTTTTAACTTCTTTCTCTTTTTCAGCGACTTTTTCAGTTGCAGTACTTACCTTTTGGTCAATTTGTTCAATTTCTTTCTTGAGCTTTGATTCTTTCTTTTCAAGCTTTGCCAGCTCTGACTTCTTCTTCTTCAAGCTTGATTCAGTCTTCGATGTTTTCTCTTCGATTTGTTGACGTTTTTGATCTAGGTCTTCGTATGCGAATGCACGATTCTCGTTCCCTGGAATGTATAGCCACGTTGTTCCAATAAACGCTGCCATTCCAGCCATCATCAGCTTTCTTTTCAAAACGATATTCCCCTCCCATGACAACTGTCGACATGAAGAGCCGACCGGATGAATCGGGTCAACCGGTCACATCTTCTATAGAATCCTCGAATGCTGCCATCAAAATATATTTATACTTTTAAGAATTTACGGATAGACGTTAAGCTTCCCCATACACCAATGATTGCACCGATCACTAGCAGGACCAGTGATACTTGATAGACAAACGGATTGTATGGAAGCATTGAAATAAATGAGCCTTGTACTCTCGGTGCGACCCAGCCAACTGCATATTGATACGTGCCAAGCAATAGGGCAATTGGTATAATGGAACCAAATACACCAAGCAATAATCCTTCAATGAAGAATGGCCAGCGGATAAACCAGTTCGTTGCACCTACCAGCTTCATAATCTCAATTTCTTTACGTCTAGCAAAAATCGTAATTTTGATCGTATTGGAGATTAAGAACATAGCTGTAAATAACAGCCCAATAATGAGCACAATGCCGACATTACGCGCTACTCCAACTACATTGAAGAGTCGGCTGACCTCTTCTTTCCCATAGGTTACTTTATATGTACCCTTTAGGTTTTCTAATTTCTTCGCTACTTTTGGTGTATCGTGAGGATCTGTTGTTTTCACAATAAACGCATCGTTTAATGGATTTTCTTGATCAACAAGTCCCATGGATTGTCCATTTTCTCCAAAGCTTTTAATCAGTGCTTTCAGTTCGTCATCCTTAGATGAGTACTTCACATTACTGATTTCAGGAATCTTTTCAATTTCTGCTTTTAATTCATCCTGCTGCTTTTGATTCGCCGTTAATTCGATTAATACTTTTACTTCTACTTCTTTTTCAGCGTTCGATGCCATGTTATTCAAGTTGAGCATAATCACAAGGAAAACCCCAACTAAAATCAATGTGACAGTAACCGCACTAATTGATGCAAATGTCATCCACGTGTTTCTTCC
This sequence comes from Bacillus safensis FO-36b, assembly GCF_000691165.1. Classification (GTDB taxonomy): domain Bacteria; phylum Bacillota; class Bacilli; order Bacillales; family Bacillaceae; genus Bacillus; species Bacillus safensis. The sequence goes on from NZ_ASJD01000002.1 coordinate 235,262, forward strand.
AAGTGAACGGAAGCTCTCACGTAAATGCCGCGAGAGAGTTTTAATCATAAATTCCGTACTCCCCTCTTGCTTCGTCACGCACAATCATTCCATCTTCGATTGCGATGACGCGTTTCTTCATGGTGTTTACAATTTCTTTGTTGTGTGTCGCCATAACCACTGTTGTTCCGCGGTTATTAATCTCTTCGAGCGTCTTCATGATTTCCCAAGAAGTGTCTGGATCAAGGTTTCCTGTCGGCTCATCTGCAATGACGACCTCAGGGCTATTAACAATCGAGCGGGCGATAGACACACGCTGCTGTTCACCGCCGGACAGCTGGTCAGGAAATTGACGCGCTCTGTGCTTTAGCTGAACCAGATCGAGAACATCAAGCACTTTTTTCTTAATGATATGAGGCTGTTCACCAATCACTTCAAGAGCAAATGCTACGTTCTCAAACACAGTAAGAGTTGGGAGCAGCTTGAAATCTTGGAATACTACGCCAATTTCTCTTCTTACGTAAGGAATTTCTTTTTCCTTCATTGAGCCTAAATCTTTGTTATTAATTAAGATTTGCCCTTTGGTTGGCTTCTCTTCACGATACATCATTTTGATGAAAGTGGATTTACCAGCACCGCTGGGACCAACAACATACACAAACTCTCCTGGATGGATAGAGACATTGATTCCATTGATCGCCTTTACGCCATTAGGATAGATCTTGTAGACTTCCTTCATTTGAATCATGTAATCACCTAATCTTTTCTTATTCGCTGACTAACAGCTTATCATGATGTTTTGACACTTCTCGTCAAAAAACGTTATGTATGGTCACGCACATACCCTTCGATACTTACTAACAATTTATGTCCTTTTCATCCAAAAAGATGAAAAAATTGAATCGTCTAAATTTCAACAACTCCAATTATACGTCATGAATCGACGCAATGGTATTACATTTATATTTCAAAACTTATAAATAAAAGGTAAATAGAACAATCAAAACCGAAAAACATGCCTTTATACCCTTATTTTTTAAATAAAATTTAATATAATGCGTTTTCATACTATCCAAAAGTCTTTTTCTACATATAAAAAAACAAAAAAACCTTGTCGATTAGACAAAGGTTTTATTTTTTCTCTGCAAGCCATTTTGCTACTTCTTTTGCCTGCTTCTCATCTACCATACCGCTTGGCATAGAGCCTTTACCGTTTTGCGCAATATCTGCGATTTGGCTTTCATTATATTTCTTCCCTACTTCCTTCAGGCTTGGACCGCCTCCGCCAGATAGGTCTTTCCCATGACAGCCGATACAGTTTTGCTGATAGATCTCCTCACCACTGCTCACAGATGATGCACTTTTGCTGCCTTCTTTGTCGCTGCTGCTTGAATTTCCTCCACAAGCCGCGAGAACAAGAAGCATCGCTGCAAATAGCATCGTTAATCCGCTTTTTTTCATCTATTTCCCTCCCTTACAATCATTTGGTCAACGCTATTATATCCTTGTTTATGCCCTTTTAAAACCCTCACCAAGCACCTCTTTTGCATCCATCACGATGACAAATGCTGATGCATCGATTGCTTTCACCACTTGTTTCAACTTTGTGAATTGTGACTGCCCAACGACACACATCAAAATTGGGCGGTCATGATCGGTATATCCTCCGACTGCTGAGATCTTCGTCACACCGCGGTCAATTTGATCAAAAACCGCCTGTCTGACCTCATCTTCATGCCCTGTAATGATCATTGCCATTTTTGAATGACTGAAGCCAGCCTGTACCACATCAATCGTTTTACTAGAAATAAACACACCAATGACCGCGTACAGCCCCTCTTCAATTCCAAAGACCGTCATCGCAGCCAGAACAATCAAGCCATCCATCATCGCTAAACAGGTGCCTAGCGTGAGTCCTGTGTACTTATTGATGATTTTGGCAGCGAGTGCTGTTCCACCCGTTGATCCATTCCCAAGGAACACGAGCCCTATTCCGATCCCAATGACCACACCGCCAAATATAGCCGCCAGCAGTGCTTCATGTGTGACAGGTGCAATATGTCTTGTGACAAACACCATGAAAGGTAAAAAAATCGAGCCAACGAGTGTTTTCACTCCAAATGTACCGCCTAATAAATAAAAGCCAGCGATAAACAGGGGAATATTAAGCCCCCATTGCACATACGCCGCTTCAAAGCCGAATGACTGCATAATGGTACTAATGCCGCTCACACCGCCTGCTGCAATCTGATTCGGTAATAATAACGTATTAAAACCAATCGCCACGATGGCAGATCCGATTAAAATGAACAAATAATTTTTCACTTCGATCCAAAATTGTGAATGTCCCTGCTTCATGTCTGTCTTCCTCCGTTACTTCTGAATGCACACCTATTTTAATCCCTCTTAAAACGATTGTAAATAACAGCCAAATGCAGTGCTAATGGATTAACACTTTATCACACAGACGGATCAGCGTACTTGCCGGTTGGCATAAGATGAATTGATGGTATATTTAATATGTACATGAGAAAGAAGGGGCATGCGATGAAGAAAATACTGAAGATAACAGGTATGACATTACTTGCACTGATCATCTTAGCTTTTGGTGCTTTCTATACATGGAGCCGCTTTACATATGGACCATCAGAAGAATTAAAAAAACAAGTGAACATGGAGCAAGTGGAACATAAAAACAATGTTTATACATTTGAAACATCAAAAAGTGATACTGGCATCATTCTCTATCCTGGGGCAAAGGTGGAACCACTTGCATATGCCTATATCGGGGATACGCTGATGAAAAAAGGCTACTCTGTCTTTATCCCTGACATGCCATTTTCCTTTGCGATCTTCAATCCAAACAAAGCGCAGGACATCATCAAAGATCACCAATCGATCAAACACTGGTATATTGGCGGACATTCACTTGGCGGGGCAGCTGCCGCTATGTTTGCAGAAAAAAATCAGAGCAAGCTCGATGGACTTTTTTTCCTAGCATCTTATCCAGCATCAGATGACCTGAAACAATCGTCACTAAAAATCCTCTCTATTTCAGGTGAAAAGGATGGGCTGGCAACACAAGAAAAAATCAAAAAATCGAAAGCAAATCTGCCGTCTCAAACCGTTTTTCATGAAATAAAAGGCGGAAATCATGCGCAGTTTGGCATGTATGGCAAACAAAAAGGGGATCAGCCAGCGGACATTCCAGCCCTATCGCAGCAAAATGATCTCATCCAGACAATGCTTGACTGGATGAATCGATCAAAAAAGCTCCCATAATAGGAGCTTTTCATTTTTTATTTTTTTGTCACCTCTAAAAATTCTTCAGCATCTGCTACAGCCAAACGAATGGCTTCTTCCCAAAATGCTTTTTGGGTAAGGTCAACGCCTAGATGCTTTTTGGCTAAATCTTCTACTGTCATTGAAGCAGTATCCTTTAATAATGCAATGTATTTCTCTTCAAACGATGTACCAGCCTGCAATGCTTTTGCGTAAATTCCTAACGAGAACATGTATCCAAAGGTGTATGGAAAATTATAAAATGGAACATTCGTGATATGGAAATGCAGCTTAGAAGCCCAGAAATGCGGATGGTATTCATCTAATGAGTCACCGAACGCTTCCTTCTGCGCTTCGACCATCAATTCATTCAATCTGTCAGCCGGCACTTCTCCTTGTTTACGCTCTTCATAAAAGCGCTGTTCAAATAAGAAACGAGATTGAATGTTCATGAAGAAAGCTACACTGCGCTGCAGCTTATCCTCTAACAGGCTGAGCCGCCCCTCTTCATTTGCCGCTTCTTTTAATGAGGCATCAGCTACAATCATTTCTGCGAATGTCGACGCTGTTTCAGCTACATTCATTGCGTATTTGCGATTCAGAATGCGAACATCCTGCATCACTTCCTGATGGAACGAATGACCGAGCTCATGCGCTAGTGTCGCCACATTGGATGGACTTCCTGAGAAGGTCATAAAAATACGTGATTCTCCGCTGTCAGGGAAATTTGTACAAAAGCCGCCTACCCGTTTGTTTGGACGGTCCTCAGCTTCTACCCAGCGTTCATTAAAGGCTTTTTCTGTAAAAGCAGCGAGCTCTTCTCCAAATCCTGCGAAATGTTTCACAATAAAAGCAGCTGCTTCTTGATAAGGATAGATTTTGGTCTCACTGCCGATAGGAGCCCCAACATCGAACCAGCTCAGCTTATCCACTCCAAGCATGTCAGCTTTTCGGTGTAAATAATCAATGAATGGCTGCTTATGTTCATCAATCACAGACCACATTGCATCAAGGGTTTCTTGTTTCATCCGGCAAATTTCAAGCGGTTCTTTTAAAATGTGATCCCAGCCCCTTGCTTCATACACTTGCAAACGAAAACCAGCAAGGTGATTGAGCGTACTAGCAAATAAATGTTCATCCTGCTTCCATGCATGCTCTAGGTTGTGATAAACGGCCTTTCTGACTTCACGATCTGAATCATCCATAGCATTTTCTGCTTGGCCTACAGAGATCATCTGCGTTTCTCCATGCTGTTCAAACGGAATGGTAATTTTATTGACTAAGCTGGAATAAAGCTCATCCCACGCATGGTACCCATCTACAGCCAGCTTTTGAATCAGCGTTTCTTGTTCAACAGGTAATTGATCCTTCACACGGTCTCTTCGCTCATTTAATATGTAGCGGACATCTGAAAAGGCTGCTGAATTCATCAATTCTTCCCACTTGTTTGCAGGGATAGCAGCTAGCGCTTGATCAAACAGTGCAAGGATGGTTCCTAAATCAGCTTCTAGGTTGGCAATCGTACCTCGAAGACTGCCTGCCTTCATATCCTTCGTATTTTGAGCTTGTAGGCAGGATACAAATGAACTTGCTTGAGACAATTTTTTATATGTAGTTTCATACGCGTCAAGGACAGACGTTAATTGGCTTTCAATGTGTGTATCTTCTTTTGAAAAGGCATCCACCTTTTGTCGTAATTCATCTAGTAGCTGCTGAATGTTTTGCAGGTATGTCTTAAATTCTGGTGAAGAACTGCCTCCTTTAAAAAAGGCATCTAAATCCCACGTTTCTTGCAATGGTGTTAATCCCAAAATATTTCCCCCTTTATTTGCTAATTTCATCATACAAAGGATATAGAATCAGTATGTCGTATGTATACCTTTATATTCATTATATTTTCTCACAATTAAAAAAACCCGGCAAGAAGCCGAGTTTTTATGATAATTTCGAACGTAAGTACGCATCGATAAATGAATCTAAATCTCCATCCATCACCGCTTGAACATTTCCCATCTCCGTATTGGTTCGATGGTCTTTCACAAGAGAATAAGGGTGGAATACATAAGAGCGGATTTGGCTTCCCCAGCCAATTTCTTTCTGCTCTCCTCTGATTTCATCCAATTCTGCCTGCTGTTCTTCGATCCGTTTTTGATAAAGTTTCGATTTCAGCATTTTCATCGCACGTTCTCTGTTTTTAATTTGTGATCTTTCTGTTTGGCACGTCACGACGACATTCGTTGGAATGTGTGTGATACGAACAGCAGAGTCCGTCGTATTAACGTGCTGCCCACCTGCTCCGCTTGCACGATACGTATCTACCTTGATATCCTCTGTCCGTATATCAATATCAATTTCTTCATTGAATTCCGGCATGACATCACAGGAAACGAAGGATGTATGTCTGCGGCCAGAAGAATCAAAAGGAGAAATACGAACCAAACGATGGACACCTTTTTCAGCTTTTAAGTAACCGTACGCGTTATGCCCTTTGATGAGCAAAGTCACAGACTTAATCCCTGCCTCATCACCTGGAAGGTAATCAAGCGTTTCGACCTTAAAGCCTCTGCGCTCTGCCCAGCGAGTGTACATTCGCAGAAGCATAGAACCCCAGTCCTGTGATTCAGTACCGCCTGCACCTGGGTGAAGCTCCAGAATGGCATTGTTTTTATCATAAGGTTCGCTTAAAAGAAGCTGCAGCTCAAATTCGTTAAACTGCTTCGTTAAGTTCTTCAGCTCTTTTTCAAGCTCTGCATGAAGCTCCTCGTCATAATCTTCCTTTAATAAGTCATGCGTCATTTGCAGCTCTTCATGTGATTCACTGAGCTCATGGTAGGAATTCACAGAATCCTTCAGTGCATTGGCTTCATTGATAACGCCTTGAGCCTTTTGCTGATCATTCCAAAAATCAGCCTCTGACATCGTCGCTTCAAGCTCTGCGATTTTGGCCTCTTTTGTTTCTAAGTCAAAGAGACCCCCTAAAATCAGCTAGCCTGCTAGCCATATTTTCAAGCTCTTGTCTAATTTCTACTAATTCCATATCCTTCACCTCATAGATGTATGGGGGCTGACATGAATAGAAAGAGGTTTTCACCTCTTTCCATTACTTATTCTGTCTTCCCATGACAATTTTTATATTTCTTGCCGCTTCCGCAGTGACATGGGGAGTTTCGTCCAATGTCTACGACTTTACGTACCGGCTTCTTCTTCACTGTCTTCTCCTCATCGCCCTCTTGCGGCTGATGAGCCGTTGTTTGACCTTGAACCACTTCTTCACGTTCTAGGTTGTTTTGGATTTCTGATTTCAAGACATACTTGGCCACGTCATCTTCAATTGAAGCAACCATATGCTCAAACATCGCAAATCCTTCCATTTGGTATTCACGAAGCGGATTCGTTTGTGCGTACGCACGTAAATGAATCCCTTGACGCAGCTGATCCATTGCATCGATATGGTCCATCCACTTCGAATCCACCGCACGAAGAACGATGACTTTTTCAAATTCACGCATTTGTTCTTCGCCAAATGTTTCTTCTTTTGCATCGTATTTTTCTTTAATACGATCCATGATGAAGGTTGTGATTTCATCTGCTTCTTTACCGAAGATATCTTTGACCGTAATGGCACCTTCGTCTAAATAGTTCGTGTTGATTAATTCAACAAGACCATCTAGTTTCCATTCTTCAGGCAGCTCTTCTTTTGGCGTATAAGATCCCACCGCACGCTCAATTGAAGATTGGATCATATTGATGACAATTGATTTTAAGTTGTCAGAATCGATGACTTCAAAACGCTGTTTGTAGATTACTTCACGCTGTTGACGAAGCACATCGTCATATTGCAGAAGCTGCTTACGGGAATCAAAGTTGTTCCCCTCTACACGTTTTTGAGATGATTCAACGGCTTTAGACACCATTTTACTTTGGATTGGTGTAGAGTCATCCATGCCAAAGCGGTCAAGCATCGCCATCGTCCGCTCTGCACCAAATCGGCGCATCAATTCATCTTCCATGGAGAGATAGAATTGGGTAATCCCTGGGTCTCCTTGACGTCCAGAACGTCCGCGAAGCTGGTTATCAATACGACGGGATTCATGACGCTCTGTCCCGATAACAGCCAGACCTCCAAGTTCTTTTACACCTTCTCCAAGCTTGATGTCTGTACCACGTCCTGCCATGTTTGTTGCAATGGTCACAGCACCTTTTTGACCAGCCTCTTCAATAATTTGTGCTTCACGCTCATGGTTTTTTGCGTTTAACACTTGATGAGGAATGCCTTTATTTTTAAGCAGCTTAGAAATAAGCTCAGATGTCTCAACTGCTACTGTTCCGACAAGAACTGGCTGCCCTGTCATATAGCGCTGCGCAACATCCTCAGCCACTGCTTTAAATTTACCATCCATTGTGCGGTAAATTAAATCAGGTCTGTCATCACGAACCACTGGTTGGTTGGTCGGGATTGACACAACCTGCATGTTGTATATGTTACGGAATTCTTCTTCTTCCGTTTTTGCTGTACCAGTCATACCAGATAATTTTTCATACATACGGAAGTAGTTCTGGAACGTAATTGTTGCTAGTGTCATGCTTTCGTTCTGCACTTCAAGACCTTCTTTTGCCTCGATGGCTTGATGCAGACCTTCACTATAACGGCGTCCTTTCATTAAACGTCCTGTGAAGGAGTCAACGATGACTACTTGGCCTTCTTCTACCACATAATCCACGTCTTTTTGCATCGCAACATGTGCCTTCAGCGCCTGAGCGATGTGATGGTTCAGCGCGACATGTTTGACATCAAACAGGTTCTCAATGCCGAATGCTTTTTCCGCCTTCGTCATTCCGCTTTCAGTCAGCTGCACACTTTTTGTTTTAATATCATACGTGAAATCATCTTCGATTTTTAATGTGCGGACAAATGCATTGGCTTGTACATAAAGCTTTGTTGATTTCGCAGCTTGTCCTGAAATAATAAGAGGTGTTCTCGCTTCATCAATTAAAATGGAGTCAACCTCATCGATCACGGCATAATGAAGCGGTCTCTGAACCATTTGCTCTTTGTAAAGCACCATGTTATCTCGTAAATAGTCAAAGCCGAGTTCATTGTTTGTTGAATACGTGATATCAGCGGCGTACGCTTCTCTTTTTTCATCTTTGTCTAAGCTGTTTAAGTTTAAGCCGACTGTTAAACCAAGAAACTCAAAAATTTTGCCCATTTCCTGCGCATCACGGCTTGCCAAGTATTCGTTGACTGTCACGATGTGGACGCCTTTTCCAGAAAGAGCATTTAAATAAACAGGCATTGTTGATGTCAATGTTTTACCTTCACCTGTTTTCATTTCAGCGATGTTACCTTCGTGAAGCGCGATGCCCCCCATGAGCTGCACCTTAAACGGGAACATTCCTGTTACGCGGCGGGATGCTTCGCGAACCGTTGCAAATGCTTCAACCAGCAGGTCATCCACGGATTGTCCTTTTTCAAGTTTTTCTTTAAATTCAATCGTTTTATTTCGTAAAGCCTCGTCAGATAATTTTTCAAAATCTTGAGCGAGAGCTTCGATTTCATTTGCCTTTTTTTCATATCGGCTGATCGTACGTTTCGTAGGATCAAACACTTTGTTTAAGATTCCAAGCATATAATAACGCTCCTCTATTTCATGCAATTTTTCGGCATGTCCAAAAGTTTGACAGGTCCATATTTACCTGCATTTATCATACCATACCTTCTTTCATTTCCAAAGAATTTGCCATAATTTCGCACAAAAAACCCGCCCCTAATGAAGGGAACGGGTTTACTTTATTTAGGTTGTTTTTAAATCAGCATCAACTGATATTTAAGCGTTTGGCTCAATGAGTCCATATTTACCGTCATTTCGGCGATAAACCACATTGGTCAAATTTGTCTCAGCATTTGTGAAAACGAAGAAACTATGACCTAACATGTTCATTTGGAGAATGGCCTCTTCACTATCCATCGGCTTTAAGTTGAAACGTTTTTGTCTGACGATTTCTGTTTCATCAATCTCTTCGTCATCTTGAACTGCTACTTCAGCCGTACCATTTCCTCCAGCAAATAAGTGCTTTTTGGCACCTTGCTCGCGGAATTTACGGTTTACTTTTGTTTTGTGCTTTCTAATTTGACGTTCTAATTTACTGGCTGCTAGGTCTACTGCATTGTACATATCCTCATTATGCACCTCAGCTCGAAGTGCTAGATCAGTCATTGGAATGGTAACCTCAACTTTAGATTCTTGATCGTTGTAAAACTTCAAGTTCACGTTGACTGAAGCATCTACATCTGTCTCAAAATAACGCTCCAGCTTTCCAATTTTTTTCTCGACATGATCTCTTAGTGCAGGTGTTACGTCGATGTTTTCTCCTCTGACATTGTAATTCATGTAAAGAACGCCTCCTTTAAAATTAAGGATATGTAAACCTATTTCTACTTTTCCCTCCTTTTCTCCTGCTCAAACGTAAAAAAAATGTGAATATTTATTGAAATTTGTCGAATTTTGCGGTGCTTCAACTGTTGCTTGATAGGTGATGAATATATATTCGGCTGATTCTTGAAAAAGACCAGCGCACATTAAATGGTAAAAGATGAAATCGATGTTTTCAGCGATTGAGATAAGGATTTTAAATCCTCCGCAGCGGCTTTCATCTCTTCATTGGCCGCCAATGATTCTTCAACAGCAGCTGACATGTACTCTGTTTCTTCTGAGTTTCGTTTCGCACCTTCTTCAATGACACCAACTGTTTGAGAAATTTCCTCTGTACTAGCAGAAATTTGTTCTGCAGTGGCTGACAGCTCTTCTGCTTTCATTGAAATATCACGAATAGATTCCAATATTTCATGGAAGCTCTGTTCAGATAATTGTGATACCTTTACACCCTCTGCTACATCCCGCTCGACCTTCGTCATCGATTGTGATGACTTTTCTGTATCTTTGTTCACGTTTTCGAGTAATTGACTAATTTGATCTGTCAGCTGACTAGATTCTTCTGCCAGTTTTCTCACTTCATCTGCTACAACTGCAAAGCCTCTTCCATGCTCTCCTGCCCTTGCTGCTTCTATAGCTGCGTTTAAAGCAAGCAAATTCGTCTGGTCAGCAATGGCATGGATATGACCTAACAGATCTTGAATGCCTGTAAACTGCGCTTGCACATGGGTCATTGTAGAATGGTGTTCATTCACAGACTCTTTTATAGAACTCATTTGTTTCACAAACTGTTGAATAAGGGCCGCGCCCTCTTCAGCCTTTTCAGTCACTGAAATTGAGTGACCCGAAACATCGGATGTGTGTACAGCTGCATTTTGCATGCCAGTCGACACTTCCTGAATGGCGGATGCTACTTTTCCGACCGCATCTGATTGTTCACGTGAAGCTTCACTGACCTGTTCAATCGAGCTAGATGTCTGCTCACTAGCCGATAACGTTTGACTGATGGTTTCCTCAAATTGAGCAGCAGAATCAGCAAGCTGTCTTGATCCGCTTTGCACCTGCAAAATAAGCTGACGCAAATGAGCCGTCATTTGATTAAAGGCTGTGCCGAGTTGACCAATCTCATTTTTAGAGGTCACTTCAATCTCTTCAAGGGTTAGATCACCATCTGCCATCCTTTTTGCGGCATTTGTGACAGAAACAATTGGTTTTGTCATGCGATGAACAAATCTGATTCCAATCACCAAAAGGCCAACAACAATCGCTGCACTGACCAAAATGAGTGTAAGCAATAATTGATTACTATCTTGATTGAGCTGATTGATTTTTTGATCACGTTGTTTTAGCTGATTTTGAGCGAACTCTTTTGTAAAGGTATGTATTTCTTGTTCGATAGGTTGTAATTCTTGACTGAGGCGGGTGTTGAATTCTTTTTGATTTTGCATATTTAATGAATTAAATAATCGATTTGTTGAGGTGTAGTAGAGATAATTTTTTTCTGAGATTTGATCTAATAGATTTTTTGCTTGTTTGACCGTACTCATTTTCGAAGCTTCTGCTGTTTTCTTATTAATATCTTCATATGTTTGCTCAATTTTCTGCAAATTTTCAGCATCTTGCACGACGACATATGTTTTAATCTGTGCTTCCTGCTTTTGAAGAAGCGCTTCTAATTCCAGCGAGGTCTGATAAAGCTTCACTTCCTTGCTTAATAGCGCTTTATAGGATTGATCTGTTTTGTAATAGAGAAAGCTTGAGAATCCTAACATACTGACAAACAATACACATATGACAATAAGCCCAAATAAAAATTGATTTTTTAGTCTCATAATTTCCTCCGAATGGTCTGAATTGGACAAAAATTAATGAATGACATACGGCCTCATACAGGCATGTATTTCATCCATCCACTTTCTATATTCAGGTATAAAGTATGTTTTCAGGAATGATTGGAAGTGATTTGAAGGGAATGTATAGAAAGCTAGTATATCAAAACTTAAAAATATTTGATCAAACGAACGAATCGTTTTGGCAAAGTGTTCATTTTCAATAATTGAAAGCAGAAGAGGATGTGTTGTGTCTAAATGAAAGAAGGCATGGATCAGATCATTAAAGATCCGATCCCCTTCTGTTTTGTCAAAATCCTTCTCAATTTCATCTAAATAGTTTAGACTCTCTTCTATCGTGTATAGAAGTTCATAATATGTGGTTAATAAAATATAGTCATTTGAACGATACGCCACAGGTCTCACCTATTTATTTCCGTTTATCGTAGTATACGCCGTCACTCGTTATGGGCTGGTATGGATTTTGATAATTCAGCTGTTTTGTTTTCTTTTTTTGAATGGCTTGAATATCTGCTTTTATCCCATTTTGGATAACCGTTAATTGTTGCGCCATCTGTTGATCTGTTTGGATGATTTCTCGAATTTTCTCTTTTTCTTGATCCGTCAATTCATGCTGTATATCTCTCATTAATTCGTCTCTCTCAATTAAAAAGGCATCAAAGTCTTCAACAAGTGTCTCACTTTGCGGATTTTCCGCTATTTCGGCTGCCATTTTTAATGTTTGATCATGCAGCTGGTCCACAATACTCATAGAGAACCCCCGATAGAGTGGTGACGGCCTTTTCGATCGGTTTGAATGACTTCCTTCCACGCATCACGGAAATCAGTTACGTACTCTTCTACTTCATTCAATATCTCTTCGTCATTTTGAAGATTGGCTTCTATCAGTCTGCGATAAATGTAATCATACATACTTGCCATACTCTTTGATACGTCATAGGAACGATTTAAGGTGACATTTAATTCTTGAATGATGTTTTGAGCCTTTTTTAGGTTCAAGTTTCTCGTTTCTGCATCCTCTTTTTGAATGGCATGCTTCGCTATTCTGATGAACTTTAAGCAGCCTTCATAAAGCATAAGCGTCAACTCGGCAGGTGTTGCGGTCTCAATAGAATTTTTCTGATAGGCGGCATAAGGGTTCTGTATTGCCATATGTTATAAACCTCCAATTATTGTCCAAGCAGTTGAGAAAGGTAGCCAGATTGGTTGTTTAGCTTTTGAATTGCACTATCCATGGCGTTAAACTTTTTGTAGTAACGGGCTTCAACCATTTTTAAACGATCTTGGAATGTACTCATTCGTTTTGTCAAAGAATCAAGGTCCTTACCAAGTCCGTATTCCTTTGATTCCATTGTTATGCTGCCAGCCTTTTTTTGAATGCTCTTCGAAAAGTCTGATAAGGAATTTTTGATACGATAGATGATTCCTTGTTCTTGATATTGCTGCTGCGCTTTGTCTTTATCCTTTGAATCCACATTTAAACTACCCGAGATGAACATTTGTCTGACCTTCTCCGGGTCTTCTTCAATGGCTTTTTTTAATTTCTCTACTCCATCACTATCCTTAATAAATTCAAGCTTCCCACCATCTTTATAGCTGGATGATGTCGAAATACCGATTTGTGTGAGTTGGATTTTATTCGCATCACTTGTCGTAATATTAGCATACAAATCACTTCTTATTTTAGAGGCACCAGATCGTAAAATGGAATCACTTCTCAGCAAGCCAGACTTCGCGGTCGTTTCCCATAGCTCTATTTCTTTTTCAGACATCGCTTTTTTCTCTTCAGCCGTTAATGGATGATAGTCTCTGTTTTTCTTTTCATTGACTTTTCCATTAATCTGCTCAACGAGTTCATTATATTTATCAACAAATTGTTTAATTTTATCATATATTGCATCCACATCTGTTGAAACGTTTAAGCTGACGGGCTTATCTGTGGTTGCTTTAAGCTCGTACGTAATATCAGCCTGCGTGAATGTATTGTTGTTATTTTCCATTTTCAGACCATTAATCTCGTATTGCGCCTTCTGTCCTTGAGTGGTCGCAACTAATTTGTTATCTCCATCTACTTGGAAGCCTAATTGCGTTAAAAATGAAGCCGAATTGCCATCAGCTGCTTTAATACTGACGCCTTCACCCGTTGTTCGAGAAGTAAGAGCGATGGTATCCACGTAGTTAGTGCCATCAGAGATTTGGCCTTTGTAAGCCGTCACACCTAATTGCGCGCTGTTCAGCTTTTTCACGATGTCATCAATTGTATCGGTATCAGAAGTATTGATTGTCACCGTTTTTGGTTTTGTCGAATCTGGTGTCGTCACTTCAAACGTAAACGTTCCGTTTGTTGGTGTAAATCCAGATGTACCAGAGGATTTGAAGACGGAAGCTGTCGCTAGCTGAGTGACATGAATAGAGCCAGAGGTCGCATTTGTTGATCCAGTTGCTGTGACAGCAGATTCATTAGAGCTTGTCACCTTTTTGGCGCCATATGTACTTGGACGCGTTAAGTTTAAACTGTTAATCAAATCATCTAATTCTTTAATTTTCGAGTTAACCTCGCGATAGCTGTCTCTTTGCCATTCAAGCGTTTGTTTCTGACGCGTCATTGTATCAAGTGGTGCTTGCTCCGTTTTCATCAGCTTTGATACGATTTCATCAATATCGAACACATTTGAAAATCCAGTAATACGATTGACCATTATTTATGTTCTCCCTTCATTTACATTCTTTTATCTACAAATAAACCGACAATTTCTGTCATTGCTGCATAGAAATCAAGCCATTCCTTGGAAGGAATTTCTCTAATGACTTCATCTGTTTGGTTATCTACGACTTTGACATAATATTCGTTGAGTTTTTCATGTAATTCAAATTGAAGATGAAATTGAGTAGGTTCAATCAGCTTGTTTGCCCCTTGAAGCGTTTTTTCAATTTCTTCTTTTGAAACAGCCCTGCCATTTGCTTGTGAGTCAGAGTTTACATTGTCATTCTGGTTATTAGAAACACGGGTTTGAAATGCATCGATAATTGGCTCTAGCGATGTCAACTTACCAACAGACATAGTTATTCAGCTCCTGTGCTTTAATCTATCTTTTATATCGGCTTTGAATTTGCAAATTAAATATAGATGGACCGATTTGTTAAAGTTTCCTATAGATCATGAACATCTGTATCGAAACGCTTTCACACGGAGAAGGACAGCTGAATGCGATAAAAAAATCCTCACTTTTTTTGTGAGGATAATTGAGAGAGGAGATCTAAGGATAAACTCGCAGCACGATTGTTCTCTTCTTGAATTGACAGGTACACTTCTTTCCTGTGAATATCGATGTGCTTAGGAGCCTCAATCCCGACTTTCACTTGATCGCCTTCGATTGAAATAATCTTGACTTCAATATCATCGCCTATTTGAATCGACTGGTTTAATTTACGAGACAGCACTAACATGAGGATGCCACCTCTAACAAATGTTTTGTATGATAGGCTGAATCATGCAAAATCACCTGCTTGGCTTTCATGTTTTTCCGGTTCACAATAATAGGCGCTCTTAAATTGGCTGTTGTTTTTTCAATAGATGATTCCATTGTTAAAATAACCATTACTTCCACATCATTAGCATCTTCTACTTCCAGAATGTCTACAACCGTTTCGTCTAAATCAAATTCGTATTGATTGAAGAATAAAAACGGGCTGCTGACGATAAAACCTAATGCCGAGTTATTTAATGATTGAAGAACTAAAAATGGAGACTCTTCTGATAAAGGCAAAATGACAAACTGTTTTTGATCCAGAAATCCTGGTATCCCGTTAGAGAAGTGAATGATTTGCTCCTCTTTGATTGTCACTTCACCATGGTATTTTGTTTGAATGATCATAATTCACGACCTTTTTCGTTTTTCTTAACTATACCTTATCACCATTTTGGCCCGTTTCGTCAACTTCTATTTTTAATTCTGGGTATTGTAACATATCAATATTGACCTTACCTGGCTGGTAGTTAACGATTGGTTTATGAGGTGTGGCCTCTATGATAGCTTTTTGCGGCTCCACATCAATTTGAAGCTCAGAAGGCTGATAGTGAATTTTCACACTAAAGAATGAAGGTATCACACCAATGGTGAATTGTTTTGCTGGGGGACTGCCATTGATTTTGGCAAACTCAGCAATCGCATTCCCACCATTCTCGATCTTGATGAGTTCACTTCCTTCTTCCGCTCTGCGACCCATTCCTTCTCCAACAGCACGCTTCCCCTCAGCTGCCCATTCCTCAGAACGTCTAAAAATTGACTTGATGTCCATATCGGCAAACGCCTCGGTTTGATCAATGGTTAATTTCGACGGTGTCCTTTTGATATTCATGACAGCTCGTGGCTGCTGAATCTCAAGATCAGCTCGTGGCTGCTCTACTTCTTGCCGGGAAGGAGTTGTCGACATTTGAAGTTTTGCATAGGTTTGCTGCATTAACAATCTAGGGATTTGCATATGTTCACCTCCATGATGCAAAAAAGCACCCATCGGATGCTTTTTATTATCTTAAGAAATCAACAAGGGATGGCTGAATGACTTTAGCTGTTGTCGCTAAAGCAGCTCTATTCACCGTCTCTTGTTGAAGAAGATCAAGAATTGCCTTTTCACTTTCAACATCTTCATTATCTGATTTAGCATTTTTCAGTACTTGAAATTGTGAAGTCAAACGACTTCCTACTAAGTCAACACGATTCGAACGCGCTCCTAGGTCAGATCGCTCAGCACTCATTACTTCTTTAAACTGATCGATACTTCCTAATGCATCATCAGAATTCGCAAACGTTCCATTTTTCAATGAGTTTTCTAAATCAGTC
Organism: Bacillus safensis FO-36b; assembly: GCF_000691165.1. Classification (GTDB taxonomy): domain Bacteria; phylum Bacillota; class Bacilli; order Bacillales; family Bacillaceae; genus Bacillus; species Bacillus safensis. The sequence continues at coordinate 251,648 of NZ_ASJD01000002.1, forward strand.
AGCATTTCAATGACATTTTGACCGTTAGCCTGTCCGCCAAACGCTGAGATTGGATTTGAGTTTACATTTAAAGTGATACCATCAGAAATATTCGCTTGAACAGCATTCGCATCTGTATAATTTTCGAAGTTAAATGTATACGTTCCGTCTGCATTCTCAACAACTGGTTTAACATTTGTATTTGTCCCATTAAATACGAACTTACCTAGCATTTGAGTGTTCATTGCATCAATGATTTGATTCTTCATCTGGCCAATTTCCACTCCGATAGCTGCTAAATCTTCGGGCTGCTTTGTTCCATTTGCCGCATCAAGCACTTTATCTCGTATATTTGACATAATATCAATGATTTCCGTGACACTTGTTTCAGATGTATCAATCCAGTTTTGTGCTTCATTTAAGTTATTTTTATATTGTTCATTTCGAAACAAGGCAGTACTATATTGAAGGCTTTTTACTGCTGCAACAGGATCATCAGACGTTTTTGTAAAACGTTTGCCTGTTTGTGCCTGCTCATTAATTTTAGAAAGTTTTTCATAGCTTTTACTAATATTTCGAAGTGAGTTTTGAGAAATCATCCCTTGTGTGACTCGCATCCGTTATCCCTACCTTCCTACGACACCCATGCCGTTTATGACCTTATCCAATACTTCATCTTGTAATGTCATAATTCTCGCAGCCGCATTATATGCATGCTGAAATTGGATCATATTCGTCATTTCTTCATCAATGGAGACAGCGCTAGTCGACATTCTACGTTCATTGGCTGAATTGACAAGAGCAGCTGAACTGCTTTCAAGCGTCATGTTCTTTTTCCCTTGTACCCCCATCTCAGCAATCACATTTTGGTAATAATCCTGAATTGTCGTTGTATTTCCGCCGATTGGTAACTTTAAGTCTTGTATATTAGCTAATTTCGTAGCATTCGAACCGTCACCTTGTGTTTGATTGAGAGATGCAGCAATATTATCTGTTGATGCTAAAATGACATCGCTCACTTTAATACGAGCTGCCAAACCTTTATTCAACTCATTGTTATTTTCGATATCAAAAAAGTCTTGTCCACTTACACCATTTAACGTGTACCCCTGCTTATGTACATCGTTAAATGTATCCATGAATACTTTTGCTACTTCATCCAGCTCTGCAAGCATATCTGGATACATGCCTTTTTCAGCACCGTTTGACATGTAGCCATAAGCTTCAACAAGTGCTTTTACTTTACCGTTCACTTGTAATTGATCCGCTGCAATTGTTGTTGTTCCGAACTGAAGTGAGTTAACAAGTCCCGTTGTATTATCGTAAGAGATTTGCAGTTCAGACTTTTCGTTCGTAATACCATTCAAAATGTTTCCAGCAGATTGTCCATTTGCACCGATAATGTCGATGTTGACAGTTCCTTCAGCAATTTTGAGTGCATTACCGCCAGGTGGATTGTAGCTGACCTTAATATCAACAAGTGAGGATAATTGATCGACCAAAGTATCACGTGTATCATAAAGATCATTTGGAAGATATCCATTTGGCTCAACTGCTGCAATCTGTTTGTTCACTTCATCTATTTGAGATAAAAGAGTGTTTACATCTTTGGCTGTTGAATCGAGTTCCGTTTTTAAATTCTTTTGTATCGTTGTTAAAGAAGAATTGAGCAGACGGAATTGGTCAACTAAAGCCTGTGCACTTGTTTTAACAACTGTACGTGCAGAAGCCGTATCAGCATTTTTTGATTCCGATAAGACCTGTAATGATTTCCATAGATTATCAAAAGCTCTGTTCAAGCCCTCATCCGTCAAATCATTCATAACCCCTTCCATCTGTGAAAGGGCATCTGACTTCGTTGAGTAGTAAGATAAGTTATTATTATGATCTCTGTATTGTAGATCTAAAAAGCTGTCTCGAATTCTTTCAACGGTTCCAACTTGTACACCTGTCCCCATTTGGCCATACGTTTTGCCGTCATAAACAGAAATGACTGGATAAGGATTTTCTGCTTTAAAGGTCACTCTTTGTCTTGAGTAGCCCTCCGTATTTGCATTGGAGACGTTGTTTGATGTGACATAAAGCCCTGCACGCTGGGCTGTGATGCCTCTTTTTGCCGTTTCTAGTCCCATGAATGTAGAACCCATTGGTATCCTCCTTGTTTACGCCTTTGAATCAAACAAAGCCCTTTGCTGTTTAGGCTTTGAACTCTCAAGACCATTTTGTCCGTAATTCATATTTTCTTTATTAGGGTTAACGAGATCGAATGTCAGTGAAATAAATTGAAGTGACTGCTGAATAAGCTGCTTGTTCAGTTCATTTACATCTTTTAGTTCCACCATGATGTCATTTAGTTTCTCATATAATGAAATGAGCTCTTCTTGATCTGTACCTTCAGCCTTTTCGATACATGCAGTGATGGTTGGTGATTGATCACTTTGTAAAAATTGAACGGTCGCTTCAATTCGTTTTTCTTCTAATTGAGAAATGGCCTGAATATACTTTTGCTCTAAATTCAGGACCTCTGAAAGAGCATCAATCTCATTGCTTTTCAGCATTTCTGTTTTATCCTTAGACAACTTTAAAAGCTGTTCATGCAATCCATAGAGACGATGCAGTTCTTCAATAATTATTTTAACTGACATTCACGCTGCTCCCTTTTGTTATTGTTGTTTATAAAAATTCAGCATTTTATCTGCAATGCCTTTTGTATCTACTTGATATGTTCCGGCTTCAATGCTTTTTTTAATTTGGTCAATTTTATCTTGGCGTTCTCTCATAATATTCGGCACCTTTTGCATTTCGATTGCCTTTTTAGAAATTTCGACTTTATCAGTTGATTTAGCTTGATTCGATTGCAACGTTTGTTTCTCATATGTTTTCTTGTAAGGATTTACTGGTTGTGTTCCATATCGATTAATTTTCACGGGATTCCTCTCGCTTTCCGTTACAGTCTGTCTTGATTCTATCCATTTTATCGACCAAACTGCAACTTAGTTTAGGGAATCAGTCGTTTTTAGGATTAATGGCATAATAGGTGTCTTTTTTCCTAGATTCAATCTCCCTTTTACGCTCCTCTTCTTGGTTCATTTGGCTGATTTGCGAATGAATATCCTGTTCACATTGGCTGCATAGCTTGTTTTTCCTGATCGCTTTGCCACATCTTTCACAAGGATAATTAATATTTGGAAATTGACTAATTTGCAGTCTTTTCAAACGAATAAATTTCAAGATTAATTCTTCATCAACGTCTGTTGCTTCTACTATTTCAGCAATAGTTGATTGTCTATTACTTTGTTTTCTCAAGAATTTATATACGATATCAAAAGAACGTTCTTCTTCTTCAAAGCATTTGTTACAAACCGTTTGGATGGTGGTTTTTAAAAATAGCTGATTACATTGTGGACAGTTTGCCAATTGATTCATAACCAAAACCCCTTACGTTATTTTCTTTTCTTATTATCGGTTAATTATCATGATTTTTAACTACGTATCAACGTAAAAGAAGAAACACTTTTAGCACCTGCGTCTTTCAAAATTCTTGCCGCATCATAGATGGTTGCTCCCGTTGTATAGATATCATCAACTAATATAATATCCCTTTGAACAACCGCATCTGTTTGCTTGATTTGAAACAATCCTTTTTGATCTAGGCGTTCATTTTTCTTTTTTTTAGACTGCTTACTTTGATGTATTTTCACGAGTGGCTGCAATATTGGCTTATCTAGCAAAGAAGCGATTATTACGGACTGATTAAATCCTCTTTCTTTTAGTCTTTCATGACTTAAAGGGATCGGTATCAGCAATGGGTCTTTTATGCAGAAGGAATGTTTAAATGCTGCTTGTACATCTCTTTTAAACAGCTCAGCTAAAGCCGTATCACCCCGAAATTTAAAGCGGGCAAGGACATCTTTCATCAACTCGCTGTAAGTATAAACTGACCTATTTTTTACAAGGACTTTAATAGAATCAGAGCGTTCATTCCAACTATTACAGTCCTGGCATAATTGGTCATTTGACTGCGCCCTTCCGCATGTTGGACAAATAGGACGTTCAATCTTTACTAAGTGATTCTTACATGCTACACAAAGACGATCATCATTTAATAGTAGGAATGATTTCCATGTAAAAGCAGGCACAAAATGTCCCTCGCAAATTTGACAAATCAATTGGTTTCCTTGTTCAGCAGCAGACGATTTTCACACCTTGGAAATGCGGAAACCTTGGAAGCTGCTTCTGTCAGAATGACCAGCATCGCAGTATTCTTCTGTTTATCCACCATCTCAGATTTACTGTAAGATATTTTATCGATATCTGTTATATATTGTGGTTTCACTTGATTCAGTGAAATCGCTAATACATCTTCCATACACTTTTCACAATGACAAATCATGTTTAATTGGTTGAGATATTGATTGAGAATTTCCTTGAGTAGTATTTCTTTTGCATTGAGTAGCATATTTGTCTCTCCTGCCATTTGTGTATTGTGAATATAATGTACCATGATTTAGTTGAACCCACACTGTTTTTCAGAAAACTCTTTTGCAGCCGTATCATTCATTTTTGCGATATGCTTCTTTGCTTGTTTCATACTTCTCGTTAAACCAAAATGAAAAAGGAAAACATCTCCTGTACAATAATCCGGATGTCTGCCTACCCGTCCAGAAATCTGAACAAGTGCACTCTCTGTAAAAATAGTAGATTCCGAACCTAGTACCCCCACTTGAACATTTGGAATGGTTACGCCTCTTTCTAGAATAGTGGTTGTAACTAGTACATCGTATACGTAATCTCTAAAGTGCTGAACCTTTTGTTTCCTATCCGGATCATCGGCAGATACTCCCTCCACGTTTAAGGATTGTTCTCGAAGAATCTTCGTTACCTTCTTCATGACAGCAATTGAAGGAACAAAAAGTAATATTCTTCTCTTATTTGCAATATGTCTCTGCATCCAATTCATCACTTTAGGGGGCAGTTGGTTCTTTTTTAATTTCTTTTTCCAATGTCCGATCCAATGAAAGGTCGGTACGGGTAATGGGTGCTCGTGAAAACGCAAAGGAATTTTTATCGCTTCCAGTTTTCCGCGAGAAACCTCTCTCGTCATTTTTTTAGAGGGTGTCGCACTTAAATAAATCCTAACCCCTCCGTTCTTTCTCATCGCCTTTAGAACAGCAAATTGGAGTCGCTCATCCATTGAATAAGGGAAGACATCGACTTCATCTACAATGAGCACATCAAAAGCATTTTTGTATCTCATCAGCTGGTGGGTTGTGGTGATCACAAGCGGTGCTATTTGAAACCTTTGAGAACTGCCTCCATAAAGTACGGTAATTATCACCCCTTGAAATGCTTTTCTAAGCCGCGGTTCGAGTTCAAGCACAACATCTGTTCTAGGTGTCGCAATACAGACACTCATTCCTTGATTTAATGCATATTCGATTCCGTGAAAAAGCACTTCCGTTTTCCCTGCTCCGCAAACCGCCCAAACAAGTAGATCAAATTTGTTTTTAATAGCTTCAATCATTCTTTCTGACGCTCTTTTTTGTCCTTTAGACAGCTCTCCCTGCCATGTTAATTCGGCTCGACCTGTTTCTACCATTTGTGGACCTGTCCATTCATAAAGAAACCCACATTCTGCTGCTTTTCCCATCATGATGCATGATCTACAGTACACACAATCCTTTTGACACACTTCACATGGAGAATGAGCGAAATACCGCTTGTGTGATACACCGCACCGGCAGCATGTAAAACCATTTGCTTTCCTCTCAATGGCTGGAGACCGATTGACTAAGCCCTTCTCCTCCAGCCAATCTAAATTGGACTGCGGGCACTTTGTTTCAACGGTGAGCAGATGGCGTGAATGCAGCTGCCCCATTAGTTCCATTGCTTTGTCCATATTCATCTTCACCAAACACCTTTCAATTGATGTTTGGCTATTATGCGCAAAGACATGACCTTTCGTCCAACAGTTAAAATCAAAAAACAAAACCTCTTTTCCATACGAAAAGAGGTTTTTTAGGAATTATCTAATCACCCAGCCAAGAGCTAAAGAGCCTTCACCTAGATGGGTGCCGATTACGGCACCAAAGTAGCTTTTATAAAATTCAACATGAGGATATTTTTCTGATAAGTGCGCAATTAATTCTTCTGCTTCTTCTTCTCTATTACCATGTATCAGTGTTGCTCTCATCGGAACACCACGTGATGCATCTTCATCAAATAATTCAAAAATACGTGAAATGGCTTTTTTACGTGTGCGAATCTTCTCAAAAGGAACAATTAGCTTGTTGTCAAAATGCAAAATAGGCTTTACCTTTAAGAGGCTTCCAATAAAAGCCTGAGCACCATTTAATCTGCCGCCTCTTTGCAAATGAGTTAAATCGTCTACCATAAAATACGCCCGCTGACTTTCTTTCAGGTAATTTAGATGTGCTAACACTTCTTCTAAAGAAGCACCTTCTTGGATTTTTTCAGCAGCTTCTAACACATAAAAACCTTGTGCCATACAGCTTGTTTCTGTATCAAACGGGTAAATATCAATCCCGTCAACTAGATCATTCGCTGAGACCGCACTATTATACGTTCCACTAATTCCACTTGAAAGGTGGATACTAATCACGGCGTCGTATGTTTCACTTAGTTTTTCATATAAGGCTATTAATTCACCGAAAGCAGGCTGAGAGGTTGTTGGAAGATCTTTGTGTTTTTTGATTTCTTCATAATATGTCTTCCAGTCCATTTCTATTTCTTCACGGTATGATTCACTGCCGAAGATGACGTTAAGGGGGATCATATGAATATTATGTTTATCACGCAGCTCTTGTGGTAGATAAGCAGTACTGTCTGTTACAACGGCTATTTTCATTCTTAAATACCTTCCTTATTCGTTAAGTTACTCTTTTTTATTTTAAAAGAATGATCATTTTTTCATTAGATTTATAATAGTAATCAAAAAAGCCTGCCTAATCAATAGGCAAGCCCTCTATATCCGAAAAAGAATCCTTACCCTGTCTATCATTTCCCTTCACCTAAAATGTGAGAGAATAAAAACAGGCGAAAAAGGAGTACTTGTCCGGAACACTATCTCATTTCTACCCAGCCGTTTTTAATAGCTACAACAACAGCTTGTGTACGGTCGTTTACATTCATTTTTTGCAAAATGTTACTCACGTGGTTTTTAACTGTTTTCTCACTAATAAAGAGCGATTCACCGATTCCTCTGTTGCTCTTTCCGTCAGCTAACATTTGAAGAACTTCACATTCACGTCTAGTTAAGATATGAAGTGGTCTGCGAATTTCAGGATATACCTCATGCTGTGGATGTGCTGAAACGCCGCTAGTCGCTAGGCGTCGGAATTCATTTACTAAGTTATGAGTGACTTTCGGGTGTAAATAAGAGCCTCCGTCAGCTACAACTTTCACTGCTTCGATGAGTGTGTCTGCATCCATTTCTTTTAACAGGTAGCCTCTCGCCCCTGTTTTCAATGCATGTGTTACATAGTTTTCATCGTCATGAATAGATAGAATAATGACTTTTGATTCGGGATAAAGCTCAACAAGCTGCTTTGTAGCCTCAACACCATTTACATTCGGCATATTAATGTCCATAATGACAACATCCGGATGATAGTGTTCTACGATACGTGCAGCTTCGTCACCGTCGTCTCCTTCTGCAACTACTTCAAAAGTAGGTTCAAAATCTAAAATCCGTTTGACACCTTCACGGAATAATTGGTGGTCATCAATAATTACAATATTTACTTTAGTCACAAGCTACGCCTCCCCATGTTTATTGTTCTACACCTGAACTTTATGGTCAATATGTCTTTTGACTCTATTTTACAATTTTATTTTGCAATGTTAATGGCACGCGAATCATGATGAATGTCCCTAGACCTATTTTTGAGTCTATGGTCATTTTACCTTCCAGTAAGTCTACGCGTTCTTTCATGCCAAGTAAACCGAAGGATTTGTTTTTGTTTGTTTTCACATCTTTCATATCAAAGCCTTTTCCATCATCTTTAATAATTAAGGTCACAAAGTCTTTCGTTACTTCTACTTTGACAGAGATTTCTTCAGCTTCAGAATGTTTTAATGAATTTGTGACAGCTTCTTGGGCTAGTCTAAACAGTGCTACTTCAAATTGAGAAGCAATTCTTTCGCTTTCTGTATCACCTAGGCATTGGAACGTAATTTTGGTTTTTCCATCATATTCTTCAATTGTGTTTAAGTATTTTCTCAGTGTCGGAATCAGACCCAAATCATCTAAAGCCATCGGTCTTAAATCATAAATGATTCTTCTCACTTCGTACAGTGCATTTCGCACATTCTGTCTGAGACTTCTAATTTCTTTAAAACCTTCTTCTGTACCGCGGTCTCTAAAAATCCGTTCAATTAATTCGGAACGCATCATCACATTGGCCAGCATTTGAGCAGGGCCGTCATGAATTTCCCGAGACACTCTTTTGCGTTCTTCTTCTTGGGCTTCAATAATTCTGAGACCAAAATCTTGTTTTGCCTGAGCATCTTCAAGTAAAACGCCGACCTGGCGTAAATCCTGGTTGAGATAGTTGAGAACCACTGTAATCTGACTCACAAGCGTTTCAGAACGTTCAATGACGTCTTGTAAGCTTAATAATCGTCTTTCCAGATCGTCTCTTCTTTCTCTCAGCTGCTTCTCACGCTGCTGGATCATGGTGAGTTCCACTTGCAAGTTATGTGCTTTTTCGTAGGCCTCACGTATTTCTTCTTCGCTGAATTTGTTGAAGTTTCTGCTGACCTCAGATAAGCGGTTTCTAGCATGTCTTGTATGGACTTCCAGCTTATCCCCAAAATCAATTACTTCGTTTACTTGCTGTTTGATTTGCTTCAGCTCTTCTACTAGGCTTTCATATTGTTGACGGGACTGTTCGCCTATTCTAAATACTTCGTCCTTGCTGCCATCAACTGTACTTAGCATTTTCATGATGATTGAATCCAATAATTTCGGATCCATTTTGGGTGTTGTCATGGCTTTTCCCTCCCGTAACAGTGATGTCATCTTTTTTTATTATAAATGTCATTGATCTGCATTTTATGTCGAATTATAATGAAAGAATGCGTATAATCATGAAGTTTTTATGACGACCCTTTTTCCGCTCCTATCATCATAACAAAATACGCTGTAAAATTCTAAAACCAATGCAAATTTTCACTAGTCTTACAATTTGCTTGTCAGGAGGGTATGTCTTTTGCTGAATCGCTATCTTACAGTAAAAAGTCGTGGCGAGCATGAGATCGTCATTGAAAAATCACGTTTTATTTGTCATATACAGCGTGCTGTCTCAGAAGAAGAAGCACAAGCATTTATACAATCCATTAAAAAACAACATTGGAATGCCACACATAATTGTTCAGCCTATCTCATTGGTGAACATGACCTGATTCAAAAGGCGAATGATGATGGTGAACCAAGCGGTACAGCAGGTGTGCCAATGCTTGAAGTGCTAAAAAAACGGAAGCTGAAAGATACAGTCGTTGTGGTCACTCGTTATTTCGGCGGTATCAAGCTTGGTGCCGGTGGATTGATTCGTGCCTACGGAAAATCTGTATCAGAAGCTATCAACCATGTTGGAATGGTAGAGCGCTGTTTAATGCGTACAATGCACACAACAATAGATTATACATGGCTTGGAAAGGTAGAGAATGAGCTTAGAGCCTCATCTTTTCAGCTAAAAGAAATCCATTATGCAGAAGATGTTATTTTTGAGACATATGTCGAAGAAACACAAACAGAGCAGTTCATTGAGTGGATGACTGAGCTGACAAATGGAAAGAGTGTTACAAAAGAAGGCGAACTTATTTATTTAGAAAAGGACATTGGTCCGATAAAGGAGACAGATGAATGGCACAACGAGTAAAAGTGCGTGTACGAAAGAAAAAGAGTAAGAAGAAGAGAATTATCAAACGTATTCTGGTCTTATTTTTGCTTCTTATCATCTGCATGGGCGGATTTGCAGTATATAAAATCGTCAATACTCTTCAAGCTGCTGACAAAACATATGATGAACTAAACCGTGGAGAGAAATCGAATCTTCGTGATGCTGTCATTGATATTAAGAAAAAACCTTTCTCTGTACTATTTGTCGGAATTGAGGATTATGCCACAAAGGGTGATCATGGCCGTTCAGATTCACTCATTGTCGCAACGATAAACCCCCAAGACAAAACGATGAAAATGGTTAGTATTCCTCGTGACACACGCGTACAGCTTGCAAGTGATACAACAGGAAGTAAAGAAAAGATCAATGCAGCATTTGCTAAAGGTGGTAAAGACGAAACGATCGAAACTGTCGAACAATTCTTGCATATTCCGATTGATAAGTATGCAACCGTTGATTTTGACGGATTCAAGGATGTCATTGATGAAGTCGGCGGAATTGATATCGATGTTCCATTTGACTTCAATGAAAAAAGTGATGTTAAAAAATCGAAAAAGATTTACTTCAAAAAAGGCAATATGCATTTAAACGGGGAAGAAGCACTTGCTTACGCACGGATGAGAAAACAAGATCCACGCGGTGATTTCGGACGTAACGATCGTCAGAAACAAATTTTACGTGCAATGATTGATCAAATGGCGAAGCCAAATAACATTGCGAACGTCGATAACATTGCGAAAGAAGTCAGTGATCACATTACGACCAATTTCCGTATCACAGAAGGTCTTGCGCTTCAGCAAATCTACAGCGGATTTAAAGGAGACGACACAGAAACTCTTTCTATTAAGGGATCAGACCTTTATTTAGGGCCAAATCGCACGTATTACTTTGAGCCAGATCCGACCAATTTAGCTAACGTACAAAATGAATTACGCACGCATTTAAAGCTGCCTGCTGAATCTTCAACTGAAACAGATTCACAAACCAATCCGTCCTCTGGTGAAACGGGGACAAGTGATACACCTAACTCTTCGACCAGCACACCTGGACAATAATAAAAACAGCCCAGTTCCTAGGAACGGGCTGTTTTTTATTGTCTTTTGACCATTCGTTTATAAAATTTCGTAAATGGTTTAAACTCTTCATTCACCAAGCCTGTGACTTCCGCAATCACTTGCATGAACATGACCAGTAAAAAGATAATAATCAGTGATAACCATATGGTGGCACTTGTCAGCAAAATGGCACTTAAGCTAAAGACTAAGCCAATCATATAAATCACGATGACAGCCATGCGATGGGACAAGCCAAAGGCCATCAGTCTATGATGAATATGAGATTTGTCAGGTGCTGAAATCGGCTGTTTGTTTAATATTCGTCTAATGATGGCAAAAGTGGTATCGAAAATAGGGACACCTAAGATGATCACTGGGACAACAACACTAAACAAAGTGACACTTTTGTACAGCCCTAATAGTGACAGTACCGAAATCATATAGCCTAAAAAAAGCGAACCGGTGTCACCCATAAAAATCTTCGCTGGATGAAAGTTGTAAAAGAGAAAGCCGATGGTACTGCCAATGACAACAAGGGATAATGAAAGAATCAAAATTTTATCAGCTGAAAATGCCATCACGGCAATGGTTGATAAACCGATGACAGAAATACCGGCAGCCAGTCCATCAAGGCCGTCAATTAAATTAATAGCATTTGTGATTCCGACAATCCATAACACGGTTAGGGGATATGCCATCCAGCCTAACTCAATTCGATCTGTTAAGAAAGGAACAGAGAAAAAGTCCATTTTTAAGCCTGTGCTTACAATCAGACAAGCAACAAGAACTTGTACGAGAAATTTAAATCTTGCACTTAAATTATATTTATCATCAAATATACCTAGAATGACGATAAGTACGGCACCAACTGAAATTGCTGTAATTTTATTATGTAGAAACAGCCCGCCTGCTAATGCTCCAGCCGCTACCCCAATAAAAATTGCCAAACCGCCCATTCGAGGCATTACTTTATCATGAACTTTTCGTTTATTCGGCTGGTCCACTGCACCAATCTTAATTGCAAACTTTTTGACGATTGGTGTCACAATTAAAACTGTAGCCAGAGAGACAAAAAACGCTAATAAGGCGCGTTCGTAATCCATAGGTCAGTCTCCTTCTAAATTGAAATCTGTATTTTGTATATTGGCCGCTCTTTCCATTATACAATTGAATAGAGGATGATCACAAGCTCCCCCTGTGAAGAAGAAACAAATAAAAACGCACAATCCCTGATGAATTATGCGTTTTCTTTAATATTCGTTAGTTCCACCATGTTTGTGAACAGCGCGTGCCAATCTTTTTTCTTCGCACGGCTTTGTCTTAGATGTCTATAGGTCATGTCGTCTTTTTTGCTGATCACTTTTTGGCAGGCTTCTACGAAGAGCGCAGGATCCTCGCCTTCTAAATATTCATACACATCATTCTCTTTTAGCCTTTCCGTTGACGGAAGATTTAAACCAACAACCGGTATTCCTGCGGCTAAAAATTCATATAGCTTGAGCGGAAACACAGCTTGATTGTAAGGAGATTGTTTGTATGGCATCATGCCTACATCAATCAGCTTCATATACGCAGGCACTTCTTCTGGTGCAACAGCACCTGTCCAAATCACATTCGGCAGTTTAAGTGCATGCTGAAAAGATGGGTCACCATTTGTTCCATCCGGACCGACAAATAAAAATGTCCAATCAGGCTGCATGCGGGCAGCTTCTGCTATCATGTCAAAATCCAGCTTCGGCTTGATGCCTCCAATAAAACCAAGAACAGTTCCTTCTCTACCTTGCAGCACATCCTCCTTACATGGAAGATTGCTTTTTGCAAACACATCGTACTCGACGCCATTTTCAACTGTAAAGACATCTTTCGGTTCACCCATGAGACGCCTTTTGATTTGATCGTGTAAGTATTGAGAAGAACATGTAATGCTGTGTGCGTATTTGATGATTCGATTTTCTGCTTTCACAATGACACGCTGCCTCATATAAGAAAGCAAATTATTTTTGCCGCTTATCGGCTCTCCCCACAGGTCACTGCAATCATAGACAATATGTTTCCATTCAAATAAAGAAGATAAGAGCGGAAAACCCGGAAACGTATACCATAAGCAAACAGCGATTCCCTTCTTTTCCTCCTGCCGCAAATGCTCAAGAAGAGGGGACAATTTATGAATATAGAACATGTCTTGATATCGGCCAAAGCGGAAAAATTTGCTCTTGAGCACATCAGGAATGGTCAATTGCTTCATTCGATCGGTTATGGGCTGAAAGGGAGCTGTGTGACGGGATGCAGATGGACATACCCAGATGACCTCTTTCGTTTCTGGATCAGATGCTAGAAATTCCGCCAGTCGATGCCGTCTGTACCTCAGGCCGTCCTGTCCCCATTCTCCCGTCGCTACGATAACATGTATGATCGAGTCTGCTTTCACCTTTATCACCTTTTTTCCCTTCTGTTTATAAGCGCTTCTTCACAGCATTTGTCGCATAGTGCATAAAACACCAAGATGCTTTGACAAAATGAAGCTGCTCAATTTCTCTGTAGACGAACCACGTTTTTTTCGCTGCTTTCCACTTGTTACTAGAGATCGAGTTTCCAACGATGCGGTATTCACTGAGCGGTTCACTCATGCCATAGGCTGTAAATCCTCTTTTTAATATGGACAGCCATGTAGCTAAATCCTGTCTTGTGCGGATGTTCGGCATTTCTACATGTCCTATCTTCTGTACATCAAGCATCACCGTTAAACAGCCGATAATGGTATTTTTCAAAGCTTCATCATAAGTTAATCTTGCTGGTGCAGTGACAGTTTTTTCTAACGGTTCTCCATTTTCTGCAATGATGTCATATGCCGTGAATGTAAAGGCATAATCGTTTGTCAGCATGAAGTCTACCTGCTTTTCGAGTTTCGTCTCTTTCCACTTATCATCACTGTCTAAAAAAGCGATAAAGCGGCCTTTTGCCTGTTTGATGGCTGCGTTTCTGGCGATGGCAGCTCCCCCATTTTGCTCTAAATAAATGACGTTGATTCTGTCGTCTGCTTCACTTAAGTCCCCAAGCAGCTTCCTTGTTCCATCTGTTGAACAATCATCTGCGATGATCAGTTCCCAATTAGAATAGGTTTGGGCAAGGACGGAATGAACTGTATCCGTTAAATAACGTTCCGCATTATAGGCCGGTGTAATGATTGATACTAACGGTTGATTGTTCACCTAAGACTCATCTCCAGTTCATCATTAAGATTCTTTGAACACTTCGGGTAAGACCACAAACATGAGCGAGATGCTAAAGCCAATGACAAGTCCAAGCAGTGCCCGCTTTTTCGCTGACATGCCTTTATTGCCTTCATCAAGAACTTGGGCAGGATCAACAATCTTCGCCTGCTTCATTCCAAGCTTTGTAGACTCCAATTCATATAAAAATCGTTCTTTATCTACTTTGGAATCGTTGCTGACAGATTCGTCTTCTAGAGCAGATAATCTACTTTCAATCACCTGCTGCCTTTTTGTAAATAATGCTTTGTCTTGCTTCAGAAATGTATCCGACACCTGCTTCACGACAGCTAAAGCATGATCCTTATCAGCATCTGTGAAAGACAGCTGTAATTGTGTATCTGATTGATTGGTGAGGATGAGGCGGCTTTTCACATCCTGCCTTTCTTCTTTAACATCACTGAGTGCTTCATTCAAAAATGCATCGCTTTTTAATAGAGATGTCACTTCTGCGATATTGTTATACACTCCGTCATCATATTTACCAAGTGTGAGGGTAACGGCAGCTGTGTAACTAGACTGCTGCGCTGTTCCTTTAGCAAAAAAGAATCCAAAAGCGCCTAATACGACAGGCAGCAGCACGAGCCATACGATATACTTTTTGATTCGCTTCCCTATTCTAGATATGAAACCAGACATGTTCATTCTCCCAACATTGACGTATTTGCTTTTTCATTAGTGTAGCCATACCAGCGCAGCATCACACACGGTTTACCAAGAGCTGTTTGTTTTTCAACATATTCACCGCTACGATTACGAGCCCTAAAAAGACCCAGTGGAAATATAAATTCGAGACCGAACTAGGACTGATACTTGAAACGAGAAAGCTCAGCATGGCAGCAAACAAACCTTCAATGATCATTTTTGCTGATCTTGTGTCCGCCCATTGGTATTGTTTATACAGCGTGAACATGAGATAAGCGTAGACTGAAATATAGCCCAGCATGACCGCAAATCCAAAGTTCGTCATCACTTCCAGCAGCCAATTGTGCACTTCAACGACTTGATCTGTATCAAAGATCGAAAAGTGGGCTAAGTAGTAAGACACATTACCCGCTCCGACACCAAACCCGTATGAATCCGTAAAGAAATGCCATGCATTTTTGATCAAATTCGCTCTCGCAATGTTGGATGGGAGTGGTTCACTAAAAGAATGCGCGACCTGAGAAGCGAGAAACAAGTCATAAAAAACTGAATAAATCTTGGCTGAAAAAACAGCGATACAGATGACACCAAGTCCGCCTGCTGCGATGAGTGACCACTTTTTGAGAAAGCGCGGCATGAGCAGCCACACATAGATGGCCGCTCCTGCAAATATGCCAAGCAGGCTCGCGCGGGATTCTGTTAACAAAATGAGATACAGTGCTGCGATGGCGCCAAATAATCCAAATGCTTTGATATAACCATTTTTCATTTGCCGCATACACGCTAAATACAAGAAAAAGCTAATCGATAAAAACGTCGCAAAGTCATTTTGATTAAAAAAGACAGCTGTAGGATAGTGCTGTTTATACGCCGGCCCAAGATACAGTGAAGTATTCGGTAAATGGTTCAAAGTAAAGTGATTATAAAACCCTATCCCCATGACAAATACAGTCATGACGAGCCAAATGCTATAAAAGGTGACCACTTGATCCATTCGCTGAATGTACATGACCACAAGAAAGACAAAACCCATCCCCATAGCAAGCAGGGACATATATTTGAGACCGTCTGTCACCGAGTGGGCCCACAGCAGTGAGATGAGCCCGTAAAGAAACCATGCAGCGAAAAAACCAAGAATTCCTTTTACACGAATCTGCTGCCACTGCGATATGTACGTTCCCTTATCTCTCATCCGCCATATAAATAAAGCAAAGGCGGCAATGAGCATGATACGGTAGAGAAAAAGACTAAAGAACCCGGCACTAATTGAAAAGAAAGCGTTGTTGAGAAAGGTCAATGCAATTAAAAGATATATGGCTGACATGAACACTTGCTCACCGTTCATGTATAGCTTCATCAACACGAGAAAAGCTGTCAGAACCAAAAGCAGGACCGGAATGGCGACGATCTTTTTTAACCCGGCGGGCTGCGCAGACGCCATTTGTACAAGTCCTAGCCCTGCTGCAAATAATATACAACCGATCATGATTTGCCATGCTGTTTGTTTCACACTCATACCCATTTTCCTCCTAAGCAACCCATCCGATTTGAGGGATTAAGCCTTGACTTCCTGTTTATAGTAGGAAATGGTACGAGCCAAACCTTCCTGTAAACTCACAACAGGCTCCCATGCTAAGACTTGTTTCGTTTCCTCATTTGCCAATGTACTATGCACGATATCTCCTGCACGCTGCGGCTTGTAAATCGGTTCAAGCTGTGATCTCGTTACCCGTTTCATCGTTTGAAACAGTTCATTTACAGTGATGGAATCACCACACGAGATATTTAAACAAACGTTTGAGTGGGCTGTTAAAGCCGCAACATTCGCTGCCGCTAGATCACCCACATAGATGAAGTCTCTTGTTTGTTCCCCATCTCCAAAGATAAAAGGGGCCTCATCCTTTGCAAACTTATCAGAGAAAATAGAGACAACACCGCCTTCTCCAAGTGCGTCTTGGCGCGGACCATATACATTGCTGTATCTGAGAATACAATAGTCCACATCATAGAGTGATTTTGCCATTTCTAAATAGCGCTCTACTGTCAGTTTTGCTAAGCCATATGGTGAACCAGGCTTCAGCCGGTGAGCGGTGTCCACTGGCAGATACACCGGGTCTCCATAGACAGCTGCTGATGAGGCAAAGATCACTTTCTCCACTCCTGCTTCAGCCGCGGCTTTTATGACGTGCAGAGATCCTTTTATATTAACTTCTTCGTCATATACGAAATCCTGAACGGAAACGGCTACACTTACTTGTGCTGCAAGGTGAATGATATAATCCGGTGCGATTTGTTTGATCAAATCAATCGTCGCTGGCTTTGTAACATCTGCCTCGATGCATTGCACGGAAAGATGGGCAATATTTTCTCGAGATCCAGTTGAAAAGTTATCAAGAACGATGGGCTCATAGCCTTTTTCTAGTAAAGCCTCTACCGTATGTGATCCAATAAATCCGCTTCCCCCAGTAACCAATACTTTCTTCATCCAAGCTCCCCCTGTTATTGTGCCTTCGATACCAATTCTGCTTCCCATACACTCGGGCGGCCGATAGACTGGTAAATAAATCCCCTCTCTTTCATTTCTGCTGGATCAAACAAATTCCTTCCATCAATTACAATCGGTGAACGAAGCAGCTGCTTGATCTGGTCTTTATCCATCTTCTGTACGTCATCCCATTCTGTTAGGATGAGACAGGCATCCGTATCTTTTACTGTTTCATACAGATCATTGCTGAAGATCGCCTGCGGGCCAAGCTCACGTTCAGCTTCTACATAAGCAATCGGATCATAGGCTTTCACAAAAGCCCCCAGCTCTCTCAGCATTGGGATAATATCTAGTGCAGGCGCTGAACGCATATCATTCGTATTCGGTTTAAAGGCGAGGCCTAAGACAGAAATGGTTTTTCCTTTAATATCACCGAACACACTCATCAATTTGCTGACAAGGTGGGCTCTTTGGTTGTTGTTCGTTTCAATGACAGATTCGATCAGCTTGAACCGGTATCCGGATGTTTCGGCAATTTTGAGAAGAGCCATCGTGTCTTTCGGGAAACAAGAACCTCCAAATCCAATGCCTGCTTTTAAAAATTTATGCCCGATTCGGCTGTCTAATCCAACTCCTTCACTGACTTTTTCAACGTCAGCGCCTACCCTTTCGCAAATATTTGCAATGTCATTAATAAATGAGATTTTTGTGGCAAGCATGGCATTTGCAGCATACTTAATCATTTCAGCACTTTCTAAGTTGGTCTCTACAACCTCTGTTTGAAACGGATCATGCAGTCTTTTGATGATGGTAGAGGCATGAGTGCTAGTCGAACCAATGACCGCCCGCTCCATATTCATCGTGTCTTGAATCGCTGAGCCTTCTCGGAGAAACTCTGGATTGGATACGACGTCAAAAGGATATTTGCTGCGCGATGCCTTTTCCACAATGGCTTGAACGAGACGGCCTGTTCCAACGGGAACTGTGCTTTTATTGACGATGATTTTATATCCATTCATGTGTTCACCGATCGTTTGAGCGACAGCCTTCACATACGTTAAATCTGCTTCCCCCTGTGGTGTCATCGGTGTCCCTACGGCAATATAGATAATCTCTGATTCCCTAATAGCTGCAGGAATATTCGTTGTAAAAAACAGTCTTCCTTCTTCTGTATTCTTTTCAATCAATTCCTTTAAACCTGGTTCATAAATGGGAACGACACCACTTTTTAAGCTGTTGATTTTTGATTCATCAATGTCACAGCAGATGACACGATTTCCGATATCAGCAAAACAAGTACCCGATACTAACCCGACATAACCTGTTCCAATCACAGCAATTTTCTTCAACATTTTTCATCCTCTCAGTAAAAGCATATTGTCCGTTCCAAGCTGTTTATCTATCTATCATTCTTTGCACATTTCATCTTGTTTAAACGATGGATGTTGATTGATTGAGCACCTTCTCATATTGCTGAATGAGATGCTTCGTATTATGTTCTGATGAATATTCTGTATGAACTATTTCATGAAGAACGTTCTTCACTTCTTCATTCCAGCTGTTTTCATAAAGGCAGGCGTGAATCGCCTCTTTCAGCTGACGCGTCGAACGCGGTTCAACGAGCAGGTGTTGATAGGTTGAAAATAAGGATGGGAGACCACCAACCCTTGTTGCAATGACAGGTACCTTTAAAGCGAGCGCTTCTAGAACGACGGTTGGCATTCCTTCACTGTAGGAAGGGAGTGCAAACAGATCAGCTGCCATTAAGTAGTCTCTCACCTGCTCATTCGGCACCTGGCCTGGGAGTATAATAGATGCTCCCGCCCGTTCTGTGAGCTCCATTGCAAGGGGGCCTTTTCCAACAAAGACTGCTTTCACTCCATCCATGCTGCTGACAGCATCAGCTAATTCAAGCAAGCCCTTCTCTTTCACTAAACGCCCGACGAAAACAACGAGCTTATCTTGAAGCGGTAAACCTAAGTGCTTTCTGATGCCTTCTTGACCTTCTTCCGTTCTGGAAAATGATCGGAGCGGAATACCAAGCGGAAGACATTTTGCTTCTACCTTCGTCATCTCATTTGTCTTTTTAGCCAGCTCCTCACTCACTGTCAGAACAGCAGATGCCTGCCTCACCGCCGTTTCAAAGGCTGCCTTCGCCCCTTTGCTATAGCTCGGATATACGTTCACATCACTGCCGTGCAAGGTCAGAAGATAAGGGATTTTCGTTTCTTTCTGAATAACAGCCGCCGCTCCGCCAGACGGCATGGCAAAGTGCGCATGGATAAAATCTGGTGACAGCTGATGACGCTGCATTGCTCTGAGAACGGAAGCCGCTATTCGTTTACTCGGCTGCGCCCATTTCAGCTGTCCTGGGAGCGCTGGATAAGGCGGTCTGTAAACCGTCACTCCGCTTCTCACTTCCTGTTCAGGCAGATCCCTTTTCTGCCGATAGGATGCCTTCAGCATCCGTAAAACCGGCGGATTCACTGGATTTGGGCAAATGACAGTCACTTCTATTCCTTGTTTGAGCAGCTCCTGCACTTGCGTTTCATGAAACACGCCCTCACTCGGATGTTTTTCACTAGGATATACACTTGTCAGCCATAGCACCTTCATGACGAACGACCTCTTCTCAATAATTTGCCTGCAGCCTGCGGATACATTTTGATGAGCAGCAAGCCATACAATGCAGCACTGACACAAACAGTCAGTAGTAATTGAAGTGAAATATCTGCTGTCGTCAGCTTCATCCCTTGATGTAAAGCTACCGCACAGACAGCCATGAGCAGCGTCATGACAGCAGGTTTTCCAAGTGATTTCAAATACACCTTCATATCAAGCTGAATGACATATGCCATGAGCCATCTGCCGACAATAAAGTTGAGCAGGCTGACACCTGAGTAGATCCAAGCTACTGTGAGCAGACTGCCTGTAGTGACACCTGCATATAATGCGCAGCCATACACGATAAGCATCCCCGTATCCCAATAAAAGGCTAAGTCCGCTCTCCCTTTTGCAAGAAGTATTGAACCGTTTGGATTCATCAGCACACGCAGCAGGCCGACAATGCACAATATATTTAGAACCGGAACCGCTACTAGCCATTTCTCTCCAAACACGACTTCAATAAAGCTGTCTGATACGGCAGCAAGGCCGATTAATAATGGAAAACTAACCAATGCGAGCATATTCGTCATACTTAGGAAGCCCTCTCGCAGCATGGAGTGATCCCGCTGACTTTTTGCGAAAACTGGGAAAGCCACTCTCGTCACAATCGGATTTATCTTCAGCACGGGTATTGTTACAATTTGATACGCCAAGCTGTAAATACCTAACGCTTCCGCTCCAAGAAACCGGCCGATTAAAATCATGTCGATGTTCGATCCTGCTCGGTTGACCAGTCTGGATGCAAGCTGGAAGGCACCGAATGAGAAAAATTCCTTCACTTCTCCTAATGCAAAAACAGGTGCTGGACGCCACTTCTTCCAATAAGCTGCTGCATACATGAGACCTTTTCCTGATTGCAGCAGCACTTGAGAGATGACATAGGCGATAATCGGATTCATGAAGAAGGCGAAAACAAGTAAAACGAGCAGCGATATGATGGTCGCAATGGCTTCAATGGTGCTTAATGTTTTAAAGGCTAAGTCTTTTTGCATCATATACTGGTACTGCTGGCCAATCGGTGCGATTAGAAACATGATCGATAATAGCTTGAGCAGACCCTCTAGCTCTGGCCGGTTATAAAAAGCGGCTATCATTGGGCTTAGCAGAATGAGCAGACAAAACAAGATAATCCCTGTGAGCAGGTTAATCCAATATAATGTAGATAATTGACGTTCTGTCGTTTGTTCCTTTTGAATGATTGCTGCCCCAATTCCTAGATCTAGTAAAATCTGCGTAAATATTGTGACAGTTGTGATCATGCCAACAAGTCCAAACTCCTTGAGTGTCATCACGTTCCCTAAAAAGGCGAACTGTGCGATTTGGATAATGGTGATGATCAATGCGGACAAGCTTGTCCATTTTGCCCCGCCTAGCATGCGTTTTTTCATACTTGCCATTTCTCTTCCCTACTTTACTTATCTGGCTCCGTCACCAGTCATGATGACTTTTAACGTTTTTACCATAATCTTCGTGTCGAGAGAAAATGTCAAGTTTTGAATATACTGTAAGTCATGTGTTAATTTTTCACTTGGACTCATTTCATATCCGCCATTTACTTGAGCAAGACCTGTCAGCCCCGGCTTTACCGCCAACCTTTTTGTGAAGCCTGGAATCGTCCGATTAAATTCTGCGGTAAACATCGGTCTTTCTGGACGAGGGCCTACGATACTCATTTCTCCTTTTAACACGTTGATAAATTGCGGAAGTTCATCAATTCTTGTTTTACGGATGAATGCCCCCACTTTGGTGATACGCGGGTCATTTTTTTGAGCCCATTTCGCTCCTCCGCTTTCTGCGTCAGTTCTCATCGATCTGAGCTTCCATAATTTAAAGTAAACACCGTCTTTCCCGACCCTTTCCTGCATATAAAAGGCTGGCCCTGGTGTTTCCAGCTTAATCAAAAGAGCAAACAGCAAAATGATTGGCGTACTCAACATCAATCCGATGAACGAGAACATTAAATCTATGAAACGTTTTGCAAATAAATAACGAACCATATGTTCTGTTAAGGCAAAAGAGTGATTTCGTCTCACTTCATATTCTCTGTAAAGATTCATCGCTTTCTCTGCACTCACTGACCTGCACCTCACCATTCAAAGTAGTTGTTGTGTAAAGAGATGTTCTATGAAAGTCAGTTTAGCAGAGCAACATTAAGCAAATGTAAATGCGCTGTTAAGTCTTGTAAAACTGTGTTAAGAATATGCACTTATATCAAGTTATGCCCTTTTGAACGTAAAAAAGACCCGCAATTCTGCGGGTCTCCGGGTCTTTTCTTTATTTTGCTTTTACAGATTCGATCGTTTTTAATCGAAGTGTTCCGTTTGCATCTTTTGTATAGGTTACTTTCACTTTTGATTCTTCTTTTAAGCTGTTCACTTGTTTAGAAAATGTATTTCCGAATTGAATAGCTACTTCTTTGCCGTCAATGTTGACAGCAATTGTATGTCCATCAGCCAAACCGACATATGTGCCTTCTTTGGTGATTTCATTTTTCTTACTAGCCGTTGATTCTTTCTTTGTTTTAGAGTCACCTTTTGAGTCAGCTTTTGAGTCAGCTTTTGAGTCAGCTTTTGAGTCAGCTTTTGAGTCAGCTTTTGAGTCAGCTTTTGATTGGTCTTTAGCAGGTTCTTCTTTTGTAATTTCTTTGCTTGAGCTGTCTTTTGCCTCTTCATCAGATTGACTTGCCGGCTCTTCTTTTTGAGCAGCTGTTTCTTTACTTTGATCATCTGCTTTTTCATTTGATGATTGATCTTCTGATTTTTCGTCCGCAGCCTTATCTTTGTTTTGATCGGCTGCTTCAGTTGTTTCTTTTTTGCTGTCATCCTTTTTGTTATCGCTTGATTGATTTGTTGTGCCGCACGCTGTGAGCAATACTCCTAGAAGCAATACTAGAAACGGCATTGTGATTAATTTTTTCAAGATCGTCACCTCTTCATGATTTGTCGGTTTGCTGTCGTTTGAAGATTTATGTGTAAACCATTCACCTTCTATGTTTCAATTATAACAAACATAACCAAAAATGAAATGTATTTTTAACTTGACACATCATTCATGATTCATTTTACGTCAAAGTAGTTGGACACACCCGTTGCAATTCCAGAAGCCAGCCGATCCTTTGCAGCGGTAGATTTTAAAATACTCGCATCGATTGGACTTGTTACAAAGCCGGTTTCTAGCAAAATACTCGGCATTCTAGAATATTTGATGACGTAGAACCCTGCTGTTTTCACTCCGCGATCTTTTGTTCCAAGGGCACTGACCATTCGGGGCTGCACCTGTTGTGCCAGCTTGACACTATGAGCAGCCGCATATGTTGTATCATAATACGTCTCTGTTCCATTCGCACCGCTGTTATCATTTGCGTTGGCGTGGATACTGATAAATATATCAGCACTTGCCTGCGCTCCTTTACTGACACGTGTCTGCAAGGAGTCAAATGTATCAGAAGTTCTTGACATGACAGTAAGGGCACCCGCTTGGTGAAGTCTCGACCGCAGCTTTAATGCTACTTCTAAATTGATGTTCTTTTCAAGCAGCCCATTCCCTATCGCTCCAGCATCCTGCGCACCATGACCTGGATCAATAAAAATTGTTTCGCCTAACACCGCATTTTTCAACTGTGTGATGACATTTGATTGAATGGTTGATGTTCCGCCTACCACAGAAAATGCTGACATCTGTTTGGCCCCAATGACTTTTCTGATAGCATCCGGCACCGTTTGAGCATCTGTGAGAAGAAGGGTTTGTCCCTGTTTCGCTGCTATACTTGCCGCAGCGGCTGCATCTGCATAGGCATACCCATGACTCATAAATGTGTGGCTTGTCTTCATTGGATACGTTTTAACAATTTGGGCAGCCACCTCATACCGATTGGCTCCGCTTATTCTGACTGGTGAGGGAAGCTTTTGAAAAGCAGTTTTATTGATACTTGCTTCTCCGCCGATCACAATGGTCCGCTTGACTGCTTTGTTTTTTAATAGATTGGCTGTTTCCTCGCGCAGTCCTTTCGCATCTGTTAATAAAATGGGGTAGCCTTGTTTGGCAGCGTACGGAGCAATCGCGACAGCATCAGCATAAGCAGAACCATTCACGACGACAGCCGCACTAGCACTCTTCATGTGCTTAGCCACATTTGCCGCCAATTCATAGCGGTTCTTTCCTTGAATACGGAAAACGGATAGATTCATTGCTTTTAGCTGCTTCACGACTTTTTCAGAAATACTTGCAGTCCCGCCAAGAATCGTTACACGCTTCGTTTTCAGCTGCTGCAACCCTGTCTTTACAGCACCTGAAAGACTGCCAGCATTCGTTAACAGGACTGGGGCCCCTTGCTGGTAAGCATAAGGCACAGCACTCAGGGCATCTGCATAAGCATCACCGCCCACAAGAACAACAGCAGGCGCTTCCTGCCAGCCCCTTTTCGCGGTATTTACAGCCACTTCATATCGATTGCTTCCTTCTATCCTCGATACAGCGTGCTGGGCAAAAACGGATGGTGTATATAAACATAGTGAAACAGTAATCAGTAACATACATTTGATATCAAAACGCATGAAGTCAACCTCCTTGGTTTGAACCCTTCACCTAGGATGCTTCATGGACTTTTGAAAAAAGGCTGCCGAGTACGTTCTCGAGCAGCCTAAGAGGAGTATCTGAGGCACCCCTCAGGTTTGTGTTTTCTTATCTAAAATAACCTGACACACCGCTTGAAATGCCTGACGCTAATCGATCTTTATACGTAGCAGATTTCAAGATGTTTGAATCAACTGGACTGGAAACAAAACCAGTTTCTAAAAGAACGCTCGGCATCTTAGAATATTTAATGACGTAGAAGCCAGCTGTTTTCACACCACGGTCTCTTGTACCAAGTGCACTGACCATTTTAGGCTGGATGTTTTGCGCCAGCTTCAGGCTGTTTGCAGCCGCATAGGTTTTGTCATAATACGTTTCTGTTCCATTTGCACTGCTGTTATCATTTGAGTTCGCATGGACACTGATGAAGATATCTGCATTTGCTGACGCACCTTTGCTCACTCGTGTTTGAAGACTATCAAATGTGTCTGATGTTCTTGACATGGTCACAAGTGCACCAGCGTTGTTTAATTTCGTATTTAAACGCTTCGCTACATCTAAATTCAAATTCTTTTCATATAATC
This sequence comes from Bacillus safensis FO-36b, assembly GCF_000691165.1. Taxonomy (GTDB): domain Bacteria; phylum Bacillota; class Bacilli; order Bacillales; family Bacillaceae; genus Bacillus; species Bacillus safensis. The sequence continues at coordinate 276,827 of NZ_ASJD01000002.1, forward strand.
CGTATCCTACAGCTCCTGAATCATGCGCGCCATGACCTGGATCAATGAATACTTTTTTCCCAACAGCCGGGTTTTTCAGCTGGTTCACAACAGTTGGTGTCACTGTATTTGTACTGCCTACGACAGTAAATTTGGTGATTTTCTTACTGCTCACTGTTGCTCTCGTTACTTTTGGCAGCGTCTTTTCATTCGTTAGAAGCAATGCTTTGTTTTGCTTCGCTGCAATGCCTGCAGCAGAAGATGAAGTGGCGTAACCAAATCCTCTTCCTACATAGGTATTATTGACACTCATATTGTACTTTTTCACAATATTTGCCGCGACATCATAACGAGTCGAGCCTTTGATCCGCGTTGGTGATTTCAATTGGTTATAAGCTGCTTTTGTGACGTAATTCTCTCCGCCGACTACAATGGTTTGTTTCACATTGCTTGCTTTTGCAACAGAAGCGATTTCAGAACGAAGTCCCTTTTTATCTGTGTATAGAATTGGGAATCCTTTTTGAGCTGCTACAGGTGCAATCGCAATCCCATGTGCATAGAAAGAACCCTCAACGACAACGACGCCTGCTGGCTTTTTCATTTTTTTCGCGATATTGGCAGATAGCTCATATCGGTTTTTTCCTGAAATACGCTGTGTGGAGATGCCCATTTTCTTCACTTGGTTGACCACATTGTTTGACACACTTGATGTGCTGCCTAAAACGATCACCGTCTTTGTTTTTAATGAAGTTAAGGCTTTTTTTGTATCACCCGAAAGGCTTTTACTGTTTGTGTAAAGAACTGGTCCATTTTTTTGGTATGCAAGTGGAATTCCTGCTGTTGCATCTGCATACGCAGTTTTCCCTACTAAAACGACTGTACTTGCAGTTCCCCATCCTTTTTTCGCTACGTTTGCCGCTACAGCATATCTGCTCCCGCCATCAATTCTTGAGACTGAATTGTCTGCCAATGCTGTTGGAACGATAACGAAAATGGCGATGAGGCTGAGGATGGCTGTTTTCATCAATGAGCGCATCTTCTATGTCCTCCTTTTACCTTTTAATAGTTTGTTAGTTTTGTACCTGGATAGTAGAACGAGAGTATGGAAGAATACGAGTTTCCAGATTCAGCTCTCGCTTTGGCTCCGTATTGGCTCATACCAATGCCGTGGCCATACCCTTTTCCTGAAATCGTGAAGTCATTTGTGTTGTTTTTGACTGACGCAAACGTGCTTTTCACCTTTGTTGCGCCCATGACTGATCGAAACTCGGTCATCTTCATACTTGCCGTTGTGCTTTTGTTTACCGAATATGTGCCTGTTTTGTTTTTCAGATGGTATGTCAGTTTGATCGATACCGTCTTCGCACGCTGGCCTTTTGTTTTCCCTGAGAACGTCAGGCTTGAGATCGATGCGATTTTCATATCAGATGCAGCAGTTTCTTTGTTTTTGAGCAGCCATGATTTCAGGCCGGCAAGGTCAGCTGCATTTGTCTCTTTTGCTTTAGACCACTCAGATGCTGCTGTGCTGGCAGTCAATGTCGTGCCCAGCTGTTTCTTAGAAAGTTTCAGTGTCCATGGATTGACTGGATCTTTTGGATCCTTTTTGGCCACTAAGTATGGCAGTGCATTTCCCCATACTTCTTCACTTGCCTCTGTATAACCGCCATTGCTAGAGTAATAGGTTGCTGAAATAAGCTGATTGTTGTATTTCAGAACCTTTCCTTTTGTAGCATCGACAGCTTTTGTTGAATTTGTGTACCAGTTATATCCTCCATATACTTGGAAGGCTGTTGTATCAGGGACGACTTTTCCAATACTTTTCACCGAATACGTTCTAGCGGCAACTGCCTGTGCTTTTAACGCTTCAACATTCCAGCTTGCAGGCATTTCATTTGGCACTACACCTTTTAAATAGTCTTCAAATGGAATATTTTCGAGAGTCGGCCTGATATACCCTGATTCAATTGCAAAGTTTACGCTGCCTAAATACGGCTTTCCTGCAATTTGAAGGACATTTTTTGTTGAATATTTCTCAGGAACAACTCTTACTGTGTTATACGTCTTTATGCCTTTTAATGAAATTTTTCCGTTAGAAATATTCAATTGGTAGTTTTGATTTTTTTTCAGATAGACTTGTTTGGCTAATGAATTTTTCAAGCTATCTTTAATTGCACTTGTGCTGCCAGCAAGATGATAAGCATATGTACCTTTTTCCTTCAGCAGTGCTTTTAAAGACGCTGTGACAGAATCGGGTTTCACATACACAACCGTACTGTTAGATTTTGCAGCCAATTGCGACAGCGGCATCGCATAAATATAGCTAGAGGCTTTTGCCAAATAAACTTTATCTGCATTAATATTTAATTTCTTTATAATATTCACAGATAATTCATAGCGATTGGCCCCGCTGATTCTTGTCACCTGTGAGGTTTTTTTGATTTGATTTTCAACTTTTTGTCCAGTACTTTTCGTACTGCCGATGATGATCACTTTACTTGGCATTCTATAAGACGGAATGGAATCTTTTTTTGTTAACAGGATAGGGTATCCCTTTCTCGATGCGTAGGATGCAATGGCAATCCCATTCATAAATGAGTTCCCGCCGACAACGACAGCTTGCTTATAGTTACCCATTTCTTTTGCGATTTTTTGGGAGATTTCAAACTTATCTTTTCCACTAATACGTCTGACTTTGCCATACTTTTTAATAGACTTCTCAGCAGCTGTTGAAATGCTTTTCGTATTTCCGACAATCAGAATGTTATCCGGCTTCATTTTCTTCAGCTGGTTTTCTGTTGTTTTCGTCAGTTTTTCAATATTCGTATACAAAATAGGTGCGCCCAGTTTGTATGCTAACGGCGATACAGAAATTGCATGATCAAATGCATCACGACTGACAATGACAACAGTTGATGGGTTTTTCCAGCCAGCAGAAGCGATGCTGTTGGCTACTTCGTATCTATTTTTGCCGTCATATCTTTTTGTCACAGCAACATTTGATCCTGATAGCTTGTATTCCCCAGTTGTTGAGATATCCATACTTGTTTTGTTTCCGATATAATTAGACAATTTCACTGAAATTGCCGAGCTTGCCATGGCAGACTGAAAGGGTGCAACTAGTAGAGTCAGTATCATGAGAACGATTAGTGTAACGCCTGTTTTCTTCAATTTTGTTCATCCCGCCCATCTTTTTTACTTCTGTTTTTCAATCTTCTGGATTTCCTTTTGACCACTGTCATTAATAAAGTAAGAGATTTCTACTGTGTCTCCTGGTTTAAATTCATTTAACACATCTTTAAAATTATCCGTAAATTCATAGCTTAGGGTCGTATTCACTTTTTTCACTTCGACTGTATGTGCATCAGCCATTCCAATAAATTCAGCTTTCTCTTCCAGTACCTGAGGAGTTGAACTGCTTGTCTTGTTTTCTCCTGAGGACTGCTCGGCCGTTCCACATGCTGTGAGCACGATACCTAGTAGCAGTATTAAGAACGGTAAAACGACGATTTTCTTCATTTTTTTCACCTCATGTCTTTGTATCGTCTTATAAGTTATTATTTTAAGGTAAATTTAAGGTTTTTTGAAACCTTTTTTTTGTTACAACGTCTATATCTAGGTTCAGAGTAAAAAAATAACTTGTTTATCAAGATTCGTAAACCTATAATCATGGAAGAATCATAGAAAAGGTGAGGGACATTATGAGAGCTGAAAGAAAAAGAAAGAAGAAAAAGGTTCTTTGGATTGTTTTATCGATTATTGGCTTATTCGTATTAGCAACTGGCGGATACGCATATCATCTTTGGAACACAGCAGCATCGACCGTTGCAGGCATTCAGGAGAATTTAAAGAAGTCAGATAAGCGTGACAAAGATGTCGATTTAAGTAAGAAAGACCCGATTTCTATTTTAGTCATGGGTGTCGATGAACGAAAAAATGATCGAGGCCGTGCAGATACATTAATATACATGACAGTAAATCCAAAAACGAAAACGACCGAGATGGTGAGCATCCCGCGTGATACGTATACGAAGATTGTCGGAAAAGGCACAATGGATAAAATCAACCACTCCTATGCATTCGGCGGTACACAAATGGCAGCAGATACTGTAGAGGAACTGCTTGATGTACCTGTTGATTACTTTGTCAAAGTCAACATGGAAAGCTTCAAAGATATTGTTGATACACTTGGCGGCATTACAGTAAATAGCACGTTTGCATTTAGTTATGACGGCCATTCATTTGGTACAGGAGAAATTAACCTGAATGGGGATCAAGCCCTTGCGTATACGAGAATGAGAAAGCAAGATCCAAAAGGTGACTTCGGACGTCAGCAAAGACAGCGTCAGGTCATTGAAGGCATCATTGCAAAAGGTGCCAACATTTCATCTATTACGAAATTCGGCGATATGTTCAAAGTCGTAGAAAATAATATGAAGACAAACATGTCATTTGATGATATGTGGACGATGATGAATGATTATCGTGATGCAAGACAGCATGTGAAGCAGCACGAGTTGAAAGGATCAGGCACACGTATCAATAACATTTATTACTACCAGCTTGATGACAGCAGCCTTGCGAATGTGAAGAAGGAATTGAAGGAAAGTTTGGAGCAGTAAAAAAGAAGACTACAGAAATGTAGTCTTCTTTTTTTATGATTGAAATGGAACTGGTTTTTCTTCACTTAATCCAAAACGATGGAGAAGCTCTTCGACAATTCGTTTTGACGCTTGTCCATCACCATATGGATTAGACGCCTTCGACATGTTGTCGTACTCTTTCTGATCGACTAACAGCTGTTTTGCCATGTTGTAAATGGTCTCTTCATCTGTACCCGCGAGCTTCAGCGTGCCAGCTTTCACACCTTCAGGGCGTTCTGTTGTATCGCGCAGAACTAATACTGGCTTCCCTAGAGAAGGAGCCTCCTCTTGGACACCGCCAGAATCCGTTAATATAAAGTGTGAGGCAGCAGCGAAGTTATGGAAATCAACGACTTCAAGCGGCTCAATTAAGTGCACACGATCCAGATCACTGAATTCTGTTTGAGCCGCATCACGAACGGCAGGATTTAAATGTACAGGATATACAACTTGGACATCTTCAAACTCTTCTACAATACGTCTAATCGCTCTAAACATGTTTTTCATCGGCTGGCCGAGATTTTCTCTGCGATGAGCCGTTAACAAGATCATTTTATCTGTGCCTATTTTCTCTAAAATAGGGTGTTGATACTGCTTTGTAACCGTTGTTTGCAATGCATCAATTGCAGTATTCCCCGTCACACAAATCGTCTCTTCTTTTTTATTTTCAATTAAAAGATTCTGCTTTGCCTCATTTGTAGGAGCAAAATGAATATCGGCAATCGTACCTGTCATTTGTCGGTTCAATTCCTCAGGGAACGGCGAGTATTTATTGTGTGTTCTTAAACCCGCTTCAACGTGACCGACTGAAATTTGGTGGTAGAATGCGGCCAAGCTTCCTGCAAAGGTTGTTGTTGTGTCTCCATGAACAAGGACAATATCAGGTTTTTCCTCTTGAAATAGTTGATCTAGTTTCAAGAGTGCATTTGATGTGATTTCAGATAATGTCTGACGCTGCTTCATGATGTTTAAATCATGATCCGGACGAATGTTAAAGGCTTTCAACACTTGATCAAGCATTTGCCGATGCTGTGCAGTCACAGTGACTGAGGATTTGATTTGCGGATGTTTTTTCAACTCAAGGACAAGGGGTGCCATTTTAATCGCTTCAGGCCTCGTCCCGAATACAGTCATTACATGTAATGTTTTCAATAGTCGATGCCTCTTTCCTTCTCATTTATCATAAGTGTATTATACAAAAGAATAGGAACGAATCCTAATCATTCTATTTTCAATTTTTACATCGCCTTTACTCTTTTCAACATAAAAATTTACACAAACTCTTTACAATAGATAATGAATCAAATCATGCATTTATCGTAAATCATTTGTCATTTCTATCATTTGTAAGTTACACTTTATGAAAGATGAAAAATGAAGCCAAATCATTTTTTTCTATATGTAAGGAAGGTGCAAAGTTCATTGAAAAAAGTACGTAAAGCCATAATACCAGCTGCAGGTCTTGGGACACGTTTCCTCCCTGCAACAAAAGCGATGCCTAAAGAAATGCTCCCAATCGTTGATAAACCAACCATTCAATATATTATTGAAGAAGCTGTTGAATCAGGAATTGAAGATATTATTATCGTCACCGGAAAAGGAAAAAGAGCCATTGAGGATCATTTTGATTTTGCACCAGAGTTAGAGCGCAACCTTGAGGAAAAAGGAAAGAGCGAGCTTTTAGAAAAAGTGAGAAAATCCTCTAACATTGCTGACATTCATTACATACGTCAAAAAGAGCCGAAAGGACTTGGACACGCCGTTTGGTGTGCACGCAACTTTATTGGTGATGAGCCTTTTGCTGTTTTATTAGGTGATGACATTGTGCAAGCCGAAACGCCTGGGCTTCGCCAGCTGATGGATGAATACGAAAAAACCCTTTCATCTGTCATCGGTGTTCAGCAAGTAGCAGACAGCGATACGCATCGCTACGGGATCATTGATCCTCTTACACAAGAAGGACGCCGCTACCAAGTCAAAAACTTTGTTGAAAAGCCGCCGCAAGGAACAGCACCATCGAACCTAGCCATCTTAGGGCGCTACATTTTCACGCCAGAGATCTTTATGTACCTCGATCAGCAAGAGATTGGTGCAGGGGGAGAAATTCAACTGACAGATGCCATTCAAAAGCTGAATGACATCCAGCGCGTCTTCGCCTATGATTTCGAGGGAAAACGATATGATGTCGGCGAGAAGCAAGGCTTCATTGAAACGACGCTTGAGTTTGCTCTTCAGGATGAAGAATTGAAAAAGAAACTCATTCCATTTATGAAACAGCTTCTCGAAAAAGAAGAAGTGAATTAAAAAAAGCTGCCGGCCTCGGCAGCTTTTTTATTTAATGACTGAAATAGTCAGTGTATGCTGTTCATTATCAATGACAAACAGGTTGTTTTCGCCCTTCACTGCGAATTTTGTTCGTTTCTCATTCATCCAGACATTTTGTTCTGTCAGCCCAAGTGTGGAAGGAGAGATTGACATAATGCCGCGAAACACAATCGTGTTTGCCTGACCATTTTGAATGACATAGTCGGTTTTCTCTGTGGTCAATCGCTCAATCGTATCTCCTTGGTCATTTTTCACTGAACTCAGCGTCTGCATTCTCTGTTTCAGCACAGATTCTTCTTTTCCAAGGAAAGAAAGTAAATACTCATACGAACCTGCCGATGCAGGCGATACATAGGAATTAAACTGTCCTGGTCCAATGGATAATGACTTTAAATCCTCTGCATTTTGAAGCGCATCGGGTTTGACAAAATACGTTTCTGACGCTGTTTTAATTTGAACGGTTTGTTTATTTTCAGCCACAGCCTGTACTTCTTGTCCAAATGGCAAAGTGACATCGGCCTTTTTTTTCATGGCTTGGTCTTTGTAAACCTTGAGTGGATCAGCCGTGACAATCGCCTGTTGATCCACCTTTTTCATATCAGGCGATCCTTTGGTCTGCGGGTTCTTCGACTGAGGCGCTTCTGTCTTATCTGATGGGATTGCACCAAATGTCGCCAATGTACGAAGCGGGCGATCTGAAAACATCGATAAGGCTAGTAATAGCGTTAAGACCGCTAAAACTGTCACTTGAAATGCGGGTCCTAACAATGAGCGGCGGTTTCCGTTCTCTTGATAACGAGACACCTTCTCTGTCTTTTGTACGCCTTTTCTACCTTCTTTATGTTCCATTTGGTATTTTTGTTTCTCTTTCTTGGAAAGCTTGTTAAACCAATCAACAAACTCCTTATATTCCTTCACGACCTTTTTCGTATCATCAAACATGCGAAGTTCACCATAATGCATCCAAGCTACCCGATCACAGATTTTTTGAATTTGGCTAATGGAGTGACTGACAAAAAAGATCGTCTTTCCTTGTTCCTTGAACTCTGTTATGCGGTCAACACATTTTTGATAGAAGGTTTGGTCTCCAACAGACAGTGCTTCATCAATAATCAGGATATCTGGATCGATATGCGCTGAAATGGCAAAGCCAAGGCGTGATTTCATTCCGCTTGAATAGCTCTTAACCGGCTGGTCAATAAAGTCACCAATATCCGCAAACTCTACGATTTTTTCATAAAGCTCGTCTATCTCTTTATTCGTCAGCCCCATCATTAAGCACTTTAAACGAATGTTGTCTTTCCCGCTTAATTGGTTGTTCAGCCCTGCCGCAATGGCAATTAACGATGGCTGGCCGTCCATATCAATTTCACCACTTGTTGGTGGAATGATTTTCGCTAGAAGGTTCGACATTGTCGATTTCCCAGATCCGTTAATCCCTACAAAACCAATTGTCTCGCCTTCATAGACATCAAAGGACACATCACGAACAGCAAAGAAACCTTTTTCATTTTTATTAGGTAAAAACAGCCCTTTAATCTTATCCGACTGTTTTTTATATAGGACGTATTGCTTGGATACGTTTCGAAACGAAACCTTTAGTTTCATCGTATAATCTCCTTACTTTTTAAAGAAAATCGACAAATTTATCCCTAAATTTCATATGAAGCAATGAACCGACTGTTAAAAGAAGAAGCGTGATCAGCCAAAAATAAAGTGTGTATTTGACATCATGGAAGAACCATTCTCCCTTTAATAAGCTATTTCTGAAACCATCAATAATGTAGAAAAGAGGATTCAGTCTTAATATGTCCCCAATCCACGCTTTGTCTCCAGTGAGCTTCTCTGAGATATTCCAAAAAATCGGCAGCAAAAAGAAAAGTAATCGTGTCACAGATTGTAAAAGAAATTGATAGTCTCTCACGAGTACACTAATCGTGGAATTAAACAAACTAAACGAAAACATAAACGCGATCATACAAATAAGATAGTATATATATTGCAGCCAATGCGCGTCAGGGTAGATGCCATAGGAAATCAGCACAATCAGATAGACACCCATCATAACAAAGTAGCTGAACAAGTTGGACATAATCACCACAGACGGCAGCGCACTAATCGGAAAATTCATCTTCGATACCATATTAATGCGTTTAAACACACTGTTTGATCCATCAAGAATGGTCGGACTAATGAAGAACCAAGGGATTAAACCGGCAAGCATCCAGATGATAAATGGAACCTCCATGTCTCCAATGGCAATTGGCTGCCCTCCGCGAATGCCCATACCAAAAACAAACCAGTAAGCGAGCATCTGCATTAATGGATTTAAAAACTGCCACAAAACACCCAAATAATTCATCTGATATTTTGATTTTGTTTCATAAACAGCAAGTCGCATAATCAGCGGAAGTGAGCTGATTTGCTCTCTTAATATTGTAAACAATGCGTTCATTCTAATCTTCCTTAGATATAAGTTTTTGGGATTGCCTCTTTAAAAAAATCACCGCTCATAATTGTAACAGATGTTGAGAAATATTTCACTTTTCAAATCGAATAAGTATATTAAATAGTAGGGAATTTTGATCAAAATAAACACTGGTATATTCAGCTATTCTAGGTTACTAATTACCTTATTATATCATTGCTTTATAATTGTCATTAGAATATAATTATCAGGATAATTGCATTTCCAAAATAAATATCATTTTCCTATTATATATATTACATGAAGGGGCTTAACATTAATGAGAATCAAGCAATTCAAAAAAATCGTTACAAGAAAGATTAAATTTATTTTAAATCCACTAATTGAGTTTTCCAGAGATTCACGACTTCGTATTAGAAGTAAATACACCTCCTATTTAGAGAAAAATCCGGTTAGAAGTAATTATATTCTATATGAAGCTTATCATGGCAAAAGTATTTCTGGAAATTGTTACGCAATTTTTCTAGGCTTGATGAAAGATAGTACTTTTAAAGATTTACATCATGTTTGGGTCATTAATGATTTCAATGATCCAATGATTGCAGAATTAAAGCAGAAAACTTCTAATATTTCCTTTGTTAAAGTTGATAGCAACGAATATCTAAAATATTTAGCAACTTCAAAATATTTAGTTAATGATACGTCATTTCCTTTTTACTTTATTAAAAGAGAAGAGCAAGTTTATATCAATACATGGCATGGAACTCCTTTAAAAACTTTAGGGAAGGATATTAATAAAAGATCAATGTCTGGTCATAAAAATATCCAAAGAAATTTGCTTCATTGTGATTACCTTATTAGCCCGAATACTTTTACGTATGAAAAATTACTAAAATCAAATGATGTATTTGGGATATTTGCCGGGGAAATTGCAAATATCGGTTATCCTAGAGTAGATTTAACATTAAACACTAACAGTGAAAGTGTTAAAGAAAGATTAGACTTACCTTTTAATAAAAAAATTGTACTTTATGCTCCAACATGGAGAGGAACAATAGGGGCCGAAGAGGATACTTGCTATACATTGCATAGTGAAGTGGTGAAAATTCAGCAGGCGCTTGGTGATGATTACTTAGTACTTTTAAAATCTCATTACTTTTCTTATAAATTTTTTAAACAGAGTGGTCTTGAACATCTTTGTGTTCCAAACTGGATTGATACAAATGAACTTTTATCAGCTATAGACATTTTGATTACAGATTATTCAAGTATCTTTTTCGATTTCCTACCTTTAAAAAGACCTGTCTTTTTCTATATGCCTGACTTACGTGAATATGAATCAGAAAGAGGTTTTTATTTAGATATAACAAAACTTCCAGGACCTATCTGTGAAAATATAGTTGATTTAATTGACAGCTTAGGCCAACTAAACAGTTTAAATAACTTCAATAAACAGTTTGAAAGTCAATACAAAGAGTTTTTAGATGAATACTGCTCTTATGATGACGGAAATGCTACTAATCGACTCATTGACATAATATTTAAAGGGAAAAATCAAGATGAATTAATCAAGGTTGAAAGCAATAAACAAAAATTACTTTTTTATTGTGGGGGCTTCTACAATAATGGTATAACCGTTTCAGCGACTAATTTATTTGATCAGATTGATTACAACAAATATGAAGTTGTCGTCATTGATAACTCAAATTATCATAAAGATAAATGGATGAACATACAAAAGCTTCATCCTAATGTTCATATTATTTATAGACCAGGTTTTGTTAATAGAACATTAAAAGAAACATATAAACAGAATCTAATTTTCCGCCGTGGTTTATACAATAACAAAATGTTAAAATACACTCCAGTAAACTCATACAAGAGAGAATTAAAGAGAATTATTGGTAATACGAAGTTTGATGTAGGAATAGATTTTGGAGGGTATAACAAATTTTGGACTCTTCTTTTCGCATTCGGAGATTTTAAAGTCAAAAGTATTTTCCTGCATGCCGACATGATGAAAGAGTATAACAAGAAAGTGAACCACAAATATAAACATCGTGGTAACCTAAAAGTAATTTTCTCACTGTACAAGTTCTTCGATAGAATTGTTTCAGTTGCCGAATCGACTAACATAGAAAATCACTTGAACTTAAGCCCTTATATTCCTAATGCTTTAGAGAAAATGGTTTTTGTTAATAATGTAATCTCGCCTAACAAAGTCCTTCAAATGAAAGAAAATAAAGAGATTATAGAATTTAATAATGAGAGATATTTAATTACTTATCAAAATGATAAAAACGAATCCATCGGTCTTAATCTATCTGCGATTCCACTTCCAAATAAGGAGTACATCAACTTTATTACTGTAGGAAGATTATCTCCTGAAAAAGGGCAAAAGAAATTAATTTCTGCTTTCTCACAATTACACAAGCAATACCCAAAAGCTGTATTGTATATTGTGGGTGAAGGGCCTTTAAAAAGAGAATTAAAGGATCACACAAAAAAGTTACATCTAGAACATTGCGTGTTTTTTGTTGGACAACTCGAAAATCCATTTTCTTTACTAGATGAATGTGATTGTTTTGTCTTATCTTCAGATTATGAAGGGCAAGGCTTGGTTCTCATGGAAGCAATGATTTTAAAGAAACCAATTATAGCTACCGATGTAACTGGAGTACATTCCGTCTTAGAGGGTGGATATGGATTATTAGTTGATAATAATGAAACTGCGCTATTTAATGGTATGTCTGATTTTATCCAGAATAGTATGGAACAAAAATCCTTTGATTACGAAAAGTATAATAGCGAGGCGCTAGACCTCTTCTACAAAAATGTCTGTACAAAAACTAATTAACCACTTATATATAGAATAAAATTATATGTATTAAAAAACACCTTTGGATAATGGTCAAGTATTGAACTTGATACCTTCCAAAGGTGTTTTTCCATCTATAAGAAAACAATCAAAAGCGTTGCGAATTAAAAACTACTTCAACCACCCGCTTCGATGACGCCCCGCTCTCTAAGTAACAGAATTTCTCATAAAACGGTGCAAATGATTCTGGTAGTGTAAAGTCTGGCTGTTCTGTTTCTCTCACCCAGTCAATGACACTTGCTGTCTCTTTCACAAGTGGTCCAGGTGCTTCTTGTTCAAAGTCGAAGTAGAAGCCTCTGAGCTTGTCACGATATGTTTCAATGTCTGGCACATAGAACAGCATCGGACGTTTGAGGTTTGCATAATCAAAGAACACAGATGAGTAATCTGTGATGAGCAGATCTGAAATCATATAAAGGTCTCTAATGTCTTCGTAATGAGAGAAGTCATAGGCAAAGCCTTCATAAGGCCCTAAATCAAAGTTTTCAGCAACTAGATAGTGCATACGCAGAATGATAATATACTCATCTCCGATAGCAGCTCTCATCTCATGCAGGTCAAGGTCTAAATCAAATTTGTACTGCCCTTTTTTATAAAATTGATCGTCTCTCCATGTCGGTGCATATAAGATCAATTTTTTATCGAGCGGCAGGTTCATTTTTTGTTTCAGTGCTCTCATCGTTTCTTCATTGTTTTGATTGTGAAGAAAGTCATTTCTCGGATATCCTGACTCAATCATGGTCTTTTGGAATTGGAACGCACGTGTAAAGATTTCAGTCGAGTAGGCATTTGGAGAAATGAGATAATCCCAATTCGATGCTTCTTTTGTGAAATTCTTTTTGTATTTCTTCGTGTTTGTTCCAGGCATATGCACCTCGTCCATGTCCATTGCCAGCCGTTTTAACGGCGTACCATGCCAAGTCTGCAAGTATGTTGTGTGATCTGGCTTTGGAACCCATAGCGGCAAACGGCTGTTTACGACCCAATACTCAGCTCTTGCCATCGCAAAGATCCATTTCAATGACAGACGATTGATATAGTAGATGCCTTTTTCCTTAAACGGTGCTTCATGACCCTTTTTAACGCTCCAGATCAGCGTATATTCAGGATGATGTTCTTTCATATACTCATAAATCCCACGCGGGTTACAACTAAATTGTTTTCCATTAAAGCTTTCAAAAACAACCGTTTTCTTTTTCACAGACAGCTTACTCGCCAGTTTAAAGGTCGTTTTAAACGTTCTTGTCACAAGGCGGTTACGGACTTTTTTGATTTTACTGATCTTCTTTTTGAATTTCTTCCACTTGCTTTTGACGTAATACTTGGCACGTGTTTTCATTGTGTAATCATTAATACGGATGCCAAGCGTTTGTCTTTTTTTCTTTCGGTACACTTCATATCGAATCGGTACATCGTTTCGTTTATGAATTTGAACAAGTCCTTTGAGTTTGTTCGAGCGGTCTCCAAGCACTAAAGAAGTGGTTGTTAATGTTTCCTCTGCTCCGTTTACATCACAGATAAATTCAAGATAGAAGCGATATACAAAGCGTTTGTTTAATGAATAGGTCAATTCCTCTAAAGGGACTTCTGCTAAAAATTGATAAAGCTGTGGTACATGTTGATCATCACGGTATTCGATCACTTCGTCTTTTATATGGGTGATATTGACCGGAAAACGATGTTCAATTGGTTCTTCACCATTTTTCTTCAATAGAAGCTTTGCTTCTTTGATCTCATACGGATGTTCTGCACTTAGTACACCTGCATACCCGGATAAAGATAACATACACCCTTTGTTGAGCTCGATATGATTGAATTTCACAACCTTTAGCTCACGCTTGATTTTCAAAGAAGCATTCCCTTTGTCAGTGCGGTATGGAATGATATACAGCATGGCGTCTTTATTTTCTAAAAAAGTCAGCTCAGGCTTTTCTATTTCCATTTTTAAGCGGCGTTTATAGTTTGACGTTTTCTCTTCAGATTCAATATCTGTCTTGATATCCGCTTCTTTTACTTCTTCTTCCTCTTCTTCGGAATCAGAATCATAAGCCGAGTCCTCAAGCTCGTCCTCATCCTCTTCTTTGTTTGTGCTCAAATAGTCCGTGACATACAAGTTATATGTCTGGCCTTGCTCTAACGCAAGCGGCAGCGATGCTTCATTCAATACCAATTTGAATAGATTCTCTTCTTGATGAACAAGCGGAAGGTAAAGTTCTTGTTTCGAAACTCTCTCCCTCATAAACAAATAAAATTCTCTATCTGTTAATGGCATGTCATCGTTGATGCGAATCAGCATTTCTAGTTTCTCATGGTGATTTTTTAACCCTTCAACGACACTCTTCTTATGAATTCCCTCTTCAATCATTAATCGTTAATCTCCTCTGTTCAGAAATCTTACCGTTGTGTTATATCACTATTTTACTTTCCAAGAATAGTTGCCTTGTTTCGTTTGATATGACCATCCATCGATCGATGATGGTTTATTCGTAAGCAGCTCACCTTCTATTTCTAGACGCTGCAAAACCTCTTGAAGTTCTTCTGTTTTAAAACGAATGTAAAAATCCACAAATTTCGTTTGGTTGATTTCAATGTTTTTCTTTGTTTGAAAATGGCCGATTGGGAAGCTGACTTGATGGTTCTCATCGATTGTTTGAGAGATGATTTCAGCTCCATTCACTCGATCATATCCTGCGAAATCAATTTGCACATGATCCGCATGACTCATTTCATCTTTTAACTCAAGTTGAAGGTGAAGAACATGATGCTCAGAGCTTAGATCACGCAAGACCCATTTCATGCTGTCAACGATCCCTCTCAGTTCATCTTTATGCTCACGATTTTCGAGCATATGATGAATCGCCGTATTCCAAACAGTCTCTTCGTCAGAAGGAACAAGATAAAAATAGGCTTGTTCTCCCAATAATTTTTCGACATCTTCTTTATGTTTAGTATCCCCAAAAAAGACAGCATCCACTTGCTGCTTTCTTATTTGTTTAAATAATTCTCCATATTGAGAATTGACTTGATGCAGATCTTCTTCATAATGTGCGTGATGCACAAATGCAGCGTAATAAGTTGTTTCAGGCTGCTCGATTTTAAACAGGTGGCGGTCTTGATCACGGTCCTCTGTGATCATCAGTTTCAAACGGTCATTTTGTGATTGAATGCTGGATAGCCATAATTGTTTAATATCGGTCTTCTTTGTAAATGTTTGAATTCCTGTTTTTTTATACCAATTAATATGTCGCACTGGATTCTTTTTTACATCTCCATGGTAGATGAACTCCATATAAATACTGCCATCGTCATTGATCAATTCCTCTAAGTATAGTGCACCTGTATGGGGAACAAAGCTTTGTACTCTGCATAAAACGCCCTGCCAATTATATTCTTCCCTTTTCACCAATTGCTGCTCTTCATTATATTGTTCAATATAACAAATGGGAGAAGAAGATCGTTCATATCTCGTCACCTGAATCGTGGATTCATCTGCCGGAATCACTGCTTCATTGATCGAATGCGATGATTCACCGACAATAAATTCCGAGTAACGTCTCTTACTACCACTTTCCGGTAGAATATAGTGTTCATATACATTCAAGATGTCAATCTCAGAAGAAAAGATCTCTTCCATGCGGTGAATACGTTCCTTCACATTTGCATCATAATTCAAAGTTAAAATTGCAGTACGTTTATGTTGATCAGCCAAAGGCTTAATTTTTGTCTTTAAAGATTTTGTTAAGCTCTCATCCTGTTTTGGCACATCACCCATAATAAAGTAATAGTCCATATCAGGCACGTCCATTGATGCCATTGTTTCATGTTGTTCAGATTGATCCAATGTGTCTTCAACTTTTTTCTTCATCCAATTTTGAAACAAAGGAAGCTCTCCTTCATAATATTGATTGCTTACTCATTGTATTTTACATGAAAAAGTACTTCTTACCAAAAGATAAGAAGTACTTTTTTGATCTATTAAAGTCCAGCAATTTCTTCTTTAATTTGTGTTGTCGAGATACCTTCTGTTCTTTTCAAGTATACGACTTCGCAATGTTCTTTTAAAAAATCGAATTTGCCTTCCCAGTCATCTCCCATAACAAACACATCGATATCATGCTCTTGCACATCATGGACTTTTTGATCCCAGCTGTTTTCTGGAATGACTTCGTCAACATAACGAATGGTTTCAAGAATCAGCTTTCTATGTTCGTAACTGTGATAAGCTTTTTTAGATTTTTGTAAGTTAAACTCGTCTGTAGAGATGGCCACCACTAAGTAATCTCCGAGCTGCTTTGCACGTTCTAGCAGCTTAATGTGCCCCCAGTGTAATAAATCAAATGTACCGTAAGTAATAACTTTCTTCATTGCAAACATAAACTCCTTTCTTTCATCCTTATTCGTCTGCTTCAAGCAGTAATGTTATCCGTAATCTTATTATCATCGATCATTTTTCGCTCTTCGGAATTTCATTATATCACAACGCCTATGAAAGGTTAAGAAAATGTAAAGACAAACTATTTCCAATTTATTGGGCGCAGGAGGAAAAGTCCGAAGAATCAATGTTTCACAAAGGATCGTCGAGATGAAATGATGAAAATGTCATGAAATTTAAAGGTTTGTAAAGTTATTGTTAATATTTCGTGGAGCATCTGTGATAAAATGATGAGTAGGCGAAGAATGAATTTACAATGAACGTTCATAGATAACAAGTTAAAAAGGAGGTCTAAACAATGCAAACAGAAGTGGTCTCTAACCTTTCTTATGTAAACGGCGACTTAGATGAATTTATCAGCTATATGAACCAGCATCATATTTCTCAGAGAAGAGGCGCCATGATTGCGACTGTCAATCCAGAGATAGGCTATGCCGTCATGAAGGATCATGCGTACCATCAAGTCGTCTCATCTGCGGATTATGTACTGCCGGATGGCGTAGGCGTCGTATTGATGTCCCGCATGACCCAAAGTCCGCTTAAGTCAAGAATTGCCGGCTTTGATGTCTTCATGTCTATGCTTGACCTAGCAAACAAGCAGTCTAAAAGAATCTTTTTATATGGTGCAAAAAAAGAAGTGCTTGAGGCTGTGAAACAGCGAATTGATACGGAATATCCAAATGTGGTCCTCGCTGGAAGCTGTGACGGCTATCAAGCCGATAAACGTTTCGTAGCGAAGCAAATCGCGCGCTCGAAACCTGATATGGTGTTCGTTGCATTAGGTTATCCAAATCAAGAGAACTTTATTTACAAATACCGCCATTTATTCCCGCAGGCTGTTTGCATCGGTTTAGGCGGAAGCTTTGATGTATTTAGCGGAACGGTGAAGCGTGCACCACGCTGGATGATTAAAACAAATACAGAATGGCTGTACAGATTGATTGTGAATCCATGGAGATGGAAACGAATGCTCAATATTCCTAAGTACGCTTTTGCCGTATTGAAAGAAAGCAAAGGAAAAAAACGTTACTATCCTGAGCAGGTAAAGGATCAGACGAAGCAGCTGTGAGAGACTGATAAATGATGAATATACGCTCAATGATGATTTCATGTTACGCAGCTTTTATTTCTTTCATTGGATGGCTGATGAGCGGCGTGAAACCTCGTGAAAACCAGGTGACGCTGCTTGTTTCATTCCAAGAGAATGCGGCTGCTCTCATTCATACTTATCAACAACAGGCGAACATGACAATGAAGCTCACTATCCTCTATACGAAGCATGCTTCTGCGATAGAAAAGGACGGGCCTCATCTGTCATTTCGCTATTTTCATGAAAAAAATCCTCTCCATCTCATTCAATGTATATATACGATGTTTAAAAGCAAGGTTGTCGTGACGGATAATTACTTTCTCATGACGAGTGTGCTAAGAAAACGGCCTTCTACAACTTGTATTCAAGTTTGGCATGCCAATGGGGCTTTGAAAAAGTTCGGGCTTGAAGATGCTTCAAATTCTGACCGGAGTCCACGTGATATCAAACGCTTCAAACGCGTTTATGCGTCTTTCGATTACATCGTGACAGGCTCAGATCACATGCGTGAGATTTTCAAGACCTCGTTTGGGGTCAAAGATGAACGCTTTTTACCAACTGGTGTACCACTGACGGATGTGTACTATGAACAGCACCAGCCTTCCTTGAAGCTGAATGATGTTCCAAAAGGGAAAAAGATCCTGCTCTATGCACCGACCTATCGAGACTTTGCAATGGACGGTCTTGTGCTGCCTTTTTCAAAAGAGCAGCTGCAAACTGAGCTGAATGGCGATTACATTCTGCTCATCAAGCTTCATCCTGCGGTCAAACATTTAGCGAAAGCAGAAACAGACGGTGAATGGATATTTGATGTGTCCGATCAGCCGCTCTATCCATTGCTTTGTGCTTGTGATGTCCTGGTGACAGATTATTCGTCCATTGTGTTTGAGTATGCACTGCTCGAAAAGCCTGTCTTGTTCTTCACTTATGACTTAGACACTTATCGGGAGAAACGCGGCTTAGTCGACCGGTATGAAGACATCATTCCTGGTAAGGCTTGCGTCACTCAAGACATGCTCTTGCAGGAGCTTTTGCACCTAAACGCATTAAACAATAAAGAACGAATCAAAACCTTTGCTGAGGAATGGAACCAATATTCAAAGGGACAATCAAGTCAGCAGCTCCTCTCATTCATTGAACAGCAGCTGCTCCTACACAAAAAACGTCCGGCTTCTCATTAGGAAGCACGGACGTTTTTTTTATTTGTTATACACCGGGATATCGTAATACAGCGTATAGTCATCAAGCAGGTTATACAAACTATACATGCGAGTGACTTGCTTAGAAGCCCAGCCAATATCTGTTGCATATTGATGAGTCGCTGCAGCCGACCAGCGCATTTTATAAATTGTATCTTGCTTGTATGTGGCATTATTGATATAGCTGTTGCCAATGAATTTTGCTCCGCCAATAATGGCAGCCTCTGGCGTGAACCATTGCTGTTCATACGCATACTTTGCACCAAGATAATTCGGATTGCTGTCATATGCGCCAATGCCATACATGTTATAAACTTTCTTTCCATTATACATTGTGCCATTCGCTAAAATGGAACTTCCGTTACCCGTTTCAAGCAACGCATGAGAAATAAGATAAATTTCGTTGATATGATACGTTTTTGCTGCTGTAATAAAGGCCTGTCCTTTACCCGCAAGAATCCCTTTTCCTGCTAAAATCTTTGAATTGACCTCTGCTGGATTGAGATTCGCAGCTTCAGAGAGTTTCAGAAATTGAAAATAAGATTGCGTGCCTTCTGCAATATTAGCTGGATCTACATATTTTTGCACCTCTGCTGCACTTGCATTTCTCCAGCCGAGGTTGATCCTGATCCAGTTCCCTTCTTTCCCAAGCTGTTTCACTTTTGCTCCTTTATTGAGCTGTGCCACAATGTTGCTTGCAGAGCTCGAATCAGGTGTAGAACGGACATTTAAGCCATCCGTATTCACTGTCGATGTTGCTTGGTCTACATATGCTGCATAGACATAGGCCGCACCATCTGTTTGTGGTGACACCTTCATTTGTTTGTTGACCATCTCATTGACAGTAAGGTTGTAGTTCGTTTGCATAACCATTGGGCCATTTTTAATTTTTACGGCTGTGGCGGTCCAGCCATATTGGCTTTTCACAAAAGCAATGGCTTCATTTACAGTTGGTAATCCTGTAAATTGCTGCGTAATGTTGATTTTGTAAGTTGGTTTCGTTGTGGTTGTATACGCAGCGGTTTCATTCCGTTTTTTGAAAAATGCCAAGCCTTGGTCACGCAGTGCAGCGGTTGAGATGGCACCTGTTTTGATCTGATATTGAGCATAATCGGCTGCGCCTGTTTTTTGAGCAGCGGCCTTCATTTTTTGTTTCGTCAAATAGCTGAGTGCTTGATTCAGTTTTGTCTGATTCACTGTCGGCTCTGTCGTGATACGGTATTGCTTGACCGCTTCTGTCAGCGTTTTTGTACTGCTGGCAACGCCATTTTTCTTGATGATCTCTTGAGCCTGTTTCACTTTACTTTGTTCAAATACAGGCGTTGTTTTGAGACTATACGTTTTGCTGACAGCCTGTCCCTTACTTGTGGTTATGCTGCTTGTCAGCTTCTGCGTTTTTAAGTAGGCGGCCCCTTTATTCACTTTCGCTTGGTCCACTGCTTGATTGACGACGAGTCGATACGTGCTGTCTGATACCTTGCCAGTTTTTTTCGTTGTCGCAGATACTTTTTTCTTTTGGAAGAAAGCCGCTGCTTTTTTGACTTGGTCATCTCCTAAAAGGTTTCCCGTCACGACTTGATATGGCTTTGTAGAAGAAATCTTTTTGGACGTGTAGCGCCATTTCTTTTTCTTGAAAAAGGCCACTGTTTTTGTGTAAGCTGTATCGTTCAGTTGATTGAGCTTCACGATATAATTTTTTGTTTTTCCCACGCGCTGCACAGTACCTGCAGCACCGGTTTGTTTCTTAATCTGAGCTGCAGCTGAAGCTGCTTGTTTGTTGTCTTTAAAATAGCCTGATTCCAAGCTGTAGACATTTTTTAAAGCACCTGTCTTTTGAATCTTCCCGCTGATCTTTGCTTCCTTTTGCAGTTGAGTAAGAAGCGTCTGTGCTTTCGACTGGTTCGCTTGTGCAGCGGATGTGACGATGTAATACGGCTTACCTGCTGTCACCGTTTGAAGCACTGCTGTTAAGCCGGATGCCTTTTGAAAGCCTTGCAGAATGGTATTCGCCTTACTTTGTCCAACAATACCGCTTGAAATCAGCTGATACACAGTGCCAGCTTTCGTTTCGGTTTGGTATGTACTGGTGACGCCTGCCTGCTTTTGCAGCTCGGTTTGAATATTTTTCACTTTCGTTTCAGAATCAATGGCTCCTGATATGACCTGATAAGAAGGTTTGCTTTGATTGATGACTTCATAGGAGCTATTGAGCCCTGATGTTTTCGTTAGTTCGAGTGAAAGCTTTTTCGCCTGACTTTCATCATTAACTGGATCAGATACGACCTTTTGTAAAGGAAGGCGGTCACCTACTGGAGACACCGTACCGCTCATGCCCACTTCTTTTTTTAATGCAGCTGCACTTGCATTCGCTGCTGCTTGCGAATCATATCCTGAAGCAGTGAGCTGATAGGTCGACTTATTTCCTGAGGTTTGATAAGTGGCTGTCCACTTTTTGTCTTTCTTCAGTGTTTCCACTGCTTTTTTCACTTCTGCTTCTGTTGTAAATACTTTTGAGGTGTTCATCGTATAAATGGATTGATCGACATAGGAGGCTGCTTGCGCTTCTTTACCCGTGTGTAATGTCATACCAAAGGCAGCTGCGAGTAACATAATCTTGATGGTTTTTTTCACGTTCCCTGTCCCTCTCTTAACTTTGCATAATAGTCTACTAATCTCTTTATCGACAAAAACAAGTACTCTTTCAAGTCATTTATGCAATAGAAAAATAGAGGACCCCCTCGAAGTCCTCTTTTCCTTATATATGCGACACAATCAGTTCACAAGATCCTTCAATTGAGAAGCTTCCTGTTTCAGCCGGCAGAATAAAATGAGCGCCTTTTGGCAGTGGATATGTGTGTCCGTCATGCTCTAAAGACCCTTCTCCATGAATCACACTGCATAGCAAAAACGGATAATCCTGCGAAAGCTCTGCTTTTTGATCAATTTCCCATTTATACACAGAGAAATATTCTGCTTCGACAAATGTACGAATGGTCACTCCCCGGCGTGTTTCAACTGATTCATCTGCATACCCATCTACATGAGGAACCGTTGTGACATCAATCGCTTGCGCAAAATGAAGTTCACGTTCATTGCCATCCTGGTCTTTTCGTTCATAATCATATACGCGATAAGTTGTATCTGAGCTTTGCTGCGTTTCAAGGACAAGCGTTCCTTCGCAAAGCGCATGGATGGTACCGCTTGGCACATAATAAAAATCACCAGGCTTAATCTTCACCCGCCGCAAAAGACCTTCCCAATCTCCACTATTCATCATGGTGACAAGCTCAGTTCTTGTTCTTGCATTGTGCCCATAGATCATTTCTGCTCCTTCTTTGCAGTCAATGATATACCAGCACTCTGTTTTTCCAAGCTCGCCATTTTCATGTCTTTCCGCATAATCATCATCTGGATGTACTTGCACGGACAAGTCTTGGTTTGCATCTAAAATTTTGGTTAACAGCGGGAAGCGGTCGCCTTCTATCCCCCCGAACAATTCTCTATGATTGTCCCAAAGTTCGATCAGCGTTTTCCCTTTATATGGACCGTCTTGCACGACACTTGGCCCGTTTGGATGAGCAGAAATTGCCCAGCATTCTCCCGTTTGATCAGAAGGAATATCATAGCCAAATTGATCCCTTAAGGCTGTACCTCCCCATATTCTCTCCTTCAATTCAGGCAGTAAAAAAATTGGTGACTGCTTCATTCAGGATGACTCCTCCCTTTGCTACCCTTTGATAATCCTTACCTAGCTTGATGAAAACTAGTAAGTCTCAACTTTTATTATGACGCTATCTAAAGAGAAGTCAATCCTTTCAGTACACCGAATGAAAACGATAACACAAAAAATATTTCACCCTTTGACAGAGCCTGCGAGAAGCCCTTTGACAAAGTATTTTCCAAGAAGTATATAGACGAGCAGGGTCGGCAGCGCAGCCAATATCGCCCCTGCCATTTGGACGTTCCATTGCACAATTTGACTGCCTGATAGATTTTGCAAGGCAACCATCACCGGCTGATGCTCCGCAGTGGTCATCGTGACTGCAAATAAGAATTCATTCCACACATTTGTGAACTGCCAAATGGCCACCACAACAAATCCTGTGATCGAAAGCGGCAGAATCATATGTCTGAAAATCCCGATAAACCCTGCGCCATCCATTTTCGCCGATTCAATCATTTCATCTGGGATGCTCACATAGAAATTTCGGAACATGAGTGTTGTGATCGGAAGCCCGTATACGACATGGACAAGCACAAGCCCTGGAATTGAATTATACAATCCGACTTCACGCAAAAATTGAATGAGCGGGATCAGAATACTTTGATATGGAATAAACATCCCAAACAGCATCAGCGTAAAGACGACTTCTGATCCTTTGAAACGCCATTTTGATAATACATAGCCATTCATTGCACCTAATACAGCTGACAATAAGGTAGCAGGAATGACTAGATAAAGAGAATTCATTAAATTGGGCGCTAGCTTTTCAAACGCGATTTGATAGCTTGAAAAATCAATAGTAGATGGCAGCGACCACATTCGCTCAAGGGTGACTTCACCTAATGGCTTCAAGCTTGTGACGAGCATGACATAAACAGGCATCAGAAAAAAGAGACTGCACAAAATCAATAAAGCATAAAGAACTGGACGGACAAACCATCTGGCTGTCATGATGAAGCCCCCTTCCGGCTCGACAGGAGATATGGCACGATAAAGACCGCAACAGAGATCAGCATGACAACCGCAATGGCGGCACCGCCTGCATAATGGTTTCCTCTAAAGGTCATTTCAAACATATACACGCCCGGAACATCCGTGACAAAGTTCGCACCCGGCCCTGTCATCGAGTAAATCAAATCGAAGATCTTTAAAGAAATGTGAGCCATGATGATGACAACACTTGCAGTAATCGGTTTTAAAAGAGGGAAAATGATTTTCCAGTAAATCTGCCACTCCGTTGCACCATCCATTCTAGCAGCCTCTCTTACTTCCTCTGGAATTCCTCGCAGACCCGCCAAATACATCGCCAGAGAGAAGCCTGTCATTTGCCAAACAGCTGCAATCACAACAGCAATCATGGCCGCAGGTACACCAAACTCAATTTTCCCCCAGACAAATCCGGCCAATATATTCGTATCCGTATACCACTTAGGCTGGATACCAAGCGTTTTCAAAAATAAATTTACCCCAGTTGACGGGTTTAAAATCCATTGCCATACGACTCCTGTGACAACGAAGGAAAGGGCCATCGGAAAGAAGAATAAATTCCGAAAAAGAGATTCCCCCTTGATCTTCTGATCTAGTAAAATCGCAAGTGCAAGACCAGAGATAATGACAGCCCCAATAAAAAATAAAGTGAAAAAGACCGTGTTTCGAAGATCTGATTGAAAGCGGAAATCTTGAAACAGCATGACATAATTGCGAAGACCTGCGAAAGAGAAATCAGGAACAAGCGTGGTCCAGTTTGATAATGACACATATCCTGTCCAGCCGATAAAACCGTAAACAAAGATGAATAATAATACCGCTGACGGGGCTAAAAAGAGCAGCGCCAGCAGCTGGTCTCCATTCCATTTTTTCCGCATACGTTTAACTTTGGGCACAGGTGTTTTTGTCATCGGCGATGTGTCTATGCGCATGAAGCTACACTCCTTTTTAAAAAAGAGGCGGTGCCTAGCCGCCTCCTTCGTCTTTATTTCATTGCATCTTTTAAAGATGAAACAAACTGACTGCTGTCTTTTTGTGTCACGAAGATATTGACGGCTTGATTCGCTTTTGTCACAAACCCTTCTTCAGCAGCTGAGCCATGAGCAAGAGACGGCGCCAGTTTTGACTCTTTAAATGCCTTCATCGCCGATTTTCCGTATTCATCATATTTTGATACATCTGCATCCACACGTGCTGGAATCGATCCTTTTAGCGGATTAAACGCATCCTGTCCTTCAACAGATCCTAAAACAGATAAGAATTTCTTCACGTTTTCTGGCTGTTTCACACCCTTTGGCAGTCCAAATGTATCGGTGATCACCATAAAGCTTCCTTCCGTTCCAGGAGTCGCCGCGTATCCAAAGTCTTGATTCACCTTCAAATCAAGATCATTCACAAAGTACCCCTTCGCCCAGTCGCCCATGACATTCATTGCCGCTTCTCCTTTTGCCACGAGCTGTGAGGCATCCTGCCAGTTACGTGAACTGTGATCGTCATTGACGTATTCGAGCATACGTCCAAAGATGTCTGCCGCTTCCTTCACTTTCGGGTCATCCATTTTCATCTCGCCAGCCCAAAGTTTTTGATAACCATCTGCCCCTAATACACCCAGCAAAACACTTTCAAACAAATGAGTCGCTGCCCAAGGCTCCTTATCTCCAAGTGCAAGTGGTGTGATTCCTTTTTTCTTTAATGCATCTGCTGTTTTGAAAAATTCATCAAATGTCGTTGGCGGCTCTAAGCCTGCATCATCAAATACCTTCTTGTTATACCAAAGCACATTGCCCCTGTGAATGTTCACCGGTACGGAATAGATTTTCCCATCTTTGCTGACAAGATCAATCAGTGATTCTGGAAATTTGTCTTTCCAGCCTTCTTTTTCATATAAATCATCCAGCGGCTCCATTTTGCCTGCCGCGACCCAGCTCTCATTCAGCTCCGCCCCGCCATGCACTTGAAACGTAGCAGGCGGATCATTTCCCTGCATCCGGCTAGTCAGGACAGCCTTTGCATTTGTACCAGCACCACCTGCGACGGCTGCATTTTCAATTGGAATGTCTTTATTCTCCTCTTCAAACAATTGAATGAGTGCCTTCAGCCCGTCTTCCTCACCCGCTCCTGTCCACCAAGAGAAAATTTCGAGCTTCTCTGCTCCGCCTTCTTTTTTTGCCTCTGAGTTCGTCGATGAGCTGCAGGCAGTGACGATAAGCATACAGAGTGCCAGCAGTGTAAAGCCTAATTTGAACTTCATAATTGATCCCCCTATCCCCATTTTGTAAGCGTTATCAAAATAAGTATAATGGCAGATCCTTGCTTATTTTCAGGCAAACTTCTTCACTTTTTTATGAAATTCTTCATTTTTTTACGGCCTGTTTTCGATATTCCTTCGGTGAACAGCCGACCATCTTCTTAAACACACGGCTGACGTAATTAGGATCTGTATATCCTGCCTGAAAGGTAATTTCTTTTAAGCTAAGCGTGCTGTCTTTGAGGAGCTTTTTGATTTTATCCAGCCGGCAGGCTGTCACATACTCTTTAAATGTCAGACCCGTCTCGTCTTTAAATCGTTTTGTGAAATAGGTTGGACTTAAATCAACATAAGCGGCCGTTTGCTCAAGTGTGATTTGTTCACAATAATGCGTTTTGATGTAACGTTTTGCCCGCTCGATGTCATTGATGGTCTGTGTTCTCGCTTCATACACGTCAAATAGGTGTTCACAGCACTGGCGGCATTCAGCTGCGGTGCTGATTGTCAATATCGATAGATCTGTACGGAGGCGTGATTTGAAGAGAATCAGCAGTTCTTTTACCTGCGAAATCGCCGCCCCCTCTAATTCAAAGGCATCAAATAAAGCCAGCGCATCCTCTCTTCTCCCTTCCTCGAGCGCCTGCATCATGCTGTCTGCAAGCTCCGGCAGATGAATCAATGGGCGGGGCTTCACTTCTGTTTGGTAAAAGCCATAACGAACAACGCCGTCACTCTTTTTTCGCTGATAATAGGAAAGCTTCGCCTCTGCTGCACTTTTCTGAAGATGAAGCGGGTTTGAGACTGGATGCCCTATGCCAACGACAGGTGAAGGCTGACCGTTTGTCATGGCAGCTCGAATGGCTTGCAGCACCTCTGCCTTTAGCTGACCTGGTCCCTGCTGACTATAAATGAGACATGTAAACAGTTCTCCCCCCATCTGAATCGGCACCGTATGAAATCGTGCAGATTTCTGTAAATCGATCAACAGCTGATCTCCTTCTGTCCGCTGCACAGCAATGATAAGACCTGCTTCATATTCGGAAAATAATTGTTGAAACTCCATTTCGGTATAAGATTGACCGTTCATGACATGCGCTTCAAGCCACTTTGACTGCTGATCGGCCGCTGCCTCCTGCCGCAGAGACGCCTCCTGCTGAATCTCTGCTGCTACAAATCGAATGGCTGCGATGGTTTCATCCTTGTCAGCTGGTTTGACGAGGTATTGTTTCACCCCTTCCTGCATCGCTTGCTTGGCGTAATCGAATGTGTCGTAGGCTGTCAGCATAATGAATTTTGTATGAGGACTGCTTGCTTTGATCTGTTTGATCGCTGTCAGTCCATCCATGCCAGGCATCTGAATATCCATGAGCACAAGATGAATGGGCTCAGACTGCACGAATTCAACCGCCTTCTTTCCATTTTCCGCTTCTCCTGCTATATGACACTCTGGAAGCCATTCGGTTAAGAACTTCCGCATCGCTAGCCGTTCTATTTTTTCATCATCGACAATCAGCACGTTCAGCATGCCGGTCCCTCCTTTATCGGAATAGCCAATTGTATGGTGGTGCCTTCGTTTGGCTTTGAATCAATTTGAAGGGCATCTTGCACCCCGTAAAACAAGCGCAGTCTTGACATTACATTTCGAAGACCGATTCCTGTCGAGTGGCCTTTACTCAGTATGTTCGGATCTTCCTCTTCTTTTTCTGACAGCAATCTTCTTTTCTCCTGTTCATTGATGCCCATCCCATTGTCCTGAATCTGAATCATCACATAGCCGCCTTCTTGATAGATCGAGAGCTCAACAAGTCCCTCTTCCTCCTTTGGTTCAACGCCATGAATGAAGGCATTTTCGACAAGCGGCTGTAAGGTAAGACTTGGGATATGCACAGATAAACATGATTCATCGATGGAGGTTTTGCACGTAATACGATCGGCAAATCTCGTTTCTTGTATATGAAAATATTCTTTCACCACTTTCACTTCTTGTTCCAATGTAACGGATGTACTTAGAGCAGACAGCGAATATCGCATCAGCGTGGAAACGGATTGAATCAACCTCGATGTGGCTTCTGCTGATTCTAAGTAAGCCATCCGTGAAACGATGTTTAATGTGTTAAATAAAAAATGCGGGTTCATTTGGTTTTGCAGCGTTTTTAGCTTCATGTCTTTGATTTTTTGATCTAATGCTGCCTTTTGTTTGATCTCTTCAATCATCATTTTCATCTCTTGCCGCATTCGCTGAAAGGCTTCATTTAAAACAGAGATTTCATCCTTTGTGGTAACATGCAAATTCGCTCCATCAAAATTTCCTTCTGATACTTCTTTTACACTTCGGGACAGATGAACGATGGGTCTTGAGATCCCGCCAGCAATCATATACGCCATCCATAAGGCGACCCCGATTGATAACGTAAACAGGCATAAGGTAAAGAGCGCATAGGTTTGATGCCTTTTTTGAAGAGATTGATAGAGTATCTGATACTCAGATAATTCATCATCAAGCAGGGTCATCGTCTGCTCTTGTATATAGGAGGAGACGGTTCTCACTTCCTTCACACTTGCAGCATATTCTTCGATTTTCCCTGCTTTCACATGTGTCATGGTCGCATCACTTTCATTGATGAGCGTCCGCATCATATATTGATATTTTTCAATAGAAGGAATTGCCGCATGAAGACCGGCATCCTTTCGCAGCGCTTGATCGTATGATTTCATTTTCTGTTTTGACGTAAGATATTCTTTGGCAAACTTCCGATCCTTTTCAATGGCATAGGCATTGACCTTTTCATACATCGTTTTCGCCTCTGTTGATATATCATTGAGCAGGAGAAAAGAACGGAAGCTCCGGCTATATTCTGATATGATTTTTGAACTGCTCCAGTAGACAAAAAAAGCGGCTACGTTGCCAAGAAGCACAAGGATTAAAAATGCTAATAACAGCTTACTTCGAATCTTTCTCATGGCTGCATCCCCTGCTTTCTGTCTGTTTGCTGAAGAGGCAGATCCCCGCGCCGGATCACACTCGTTCCCGTGTACTGGAGCGGTTCTTCTTTTTCACCTTTCTGCAAACGAACAAGCGATTCAACCGCTTGATAGCCCATTTCATAAGGATGCTGCACGACGACGGCATCAATTGTCCCATCATCAAGCGCCTGAATCGTATCAGGCAATGTGTCAAATGCAAGCACATAAAAATCAGTGGATGATCGATACTGTGCAATTGCTTGGATGATGCCTGCACCATCTAATGCACTTGTGCCATAAAATGAGGTGAGCTTTGCATGATCGTTTAATAGTTTATAAGCGGCACCTGAGGCACCTGACTTCGTAATGGCTGATTCTTCTATTCCGGCAATATGAATGCGTTTTTCAGCAGAGACGGCATCTCGAAAGCCCTTGACGCGCAGCTTTTGATGAATGGCATCCAGCCTGCCTGTGACAATTCCTACATACTGTTCACCTTTTGTATCTGCGATGAGTGCCTGTCCTGCGATAAAACCTGAATAATAATTGTCCGTCCCTACATACACTTGACGCTTGCTCCCCTCTGCATCCGTATCGACGGTGACGACATCAATGCCTTTTTCCCTCGCCTTCTGAAAAAGCGGTTTGTATTTCTTAGCATCAAGTCCCTGCGTCATAATGCCATCAACATGCCCAGCGATCGCCATATCAATAGTTTTCAGATGATCGTCTACATCCGCCTGTTTTGGGCCCAAATATTCTAGATATACGTGATGAACGTCTGCCGCATCCGCAGCTCCCTTTTGTACAAGCTGCCAATATTCGTTATCAAGTTCCTCCGGTACAAGGACAAAATGGTATTGATACGTTGACGCCGTTTCATCGGAAGCGCTTTCAATTTTAAATAAATCTTGACCTAATAACGTTAAGAAGATGACAGATACCACACAAAATGTGAGAAATGCGCTCATTCCGATCCACTTAGATAATTTCACCGTGTCCTCCTCCTTCCCACTATTTCCGCATAAAAAAAAGAGCTGCTTATAAGCATACTCTCTCGACCTCTATAATTCCTTTGTCATAAATAAACTGTTTGGATCTTCTTGATATGTACCAAAAGGCTGACAATACTGAAACCCAGCGCTCTCATATAGTCTTCTTGCTGGTTCAAAGAAAGCCATTGCCCCTGTCTCTAAGCTGACACGTGTATACCCGCGACGTTTTGCCTCTTGGAGAAGATGATTCAGCATATATCTCGCTACACCTTTTCGCATATGGAGGGCTGCGGTTCTCATCGATTTGATTTCCCCATGTTCACTTGACAGCTCCTTTAACGCTCCGCAGCCAAGAAGCTCCTCTCCATCCCGCACACTCCACACCGTGACATCCTCTTTTTTTAAATCAGTTAATGGAAGGGCATGAATGCTTTCTGGCGGCGAATGCTCCTTCATCTCTTCTATATGTGCGGTAATCAGCTGGTCAATTCGTCCATCCATGAGTTCATCTTGTAGAATGTACATTTTCAATCACTCCTTCCCGATCATTGTACGTGAAGAGTTGAAATTTCATCTGCTGTTATGTCAGATAAACGAACAAACAACCGGCATCAACGAGCCAGTTGTTTGTTCGTTTGACAAGTATTTATGAAGAAAGAACGGCTTGTAATTCCTCTGCTGTACTGCTTTCAAGCTGACTTCCGACACCGACAGCCACCGCGCCTGCTTTGAGCCACTTTGGAACATCAGCTGGATGAATGCCGCCCGTAGGGATAAATTCAATCTCTGGAAATGGACCTTGCAGGTTTTTCATATAAGATAAACCGAAGGAGTCGCTTGGAAAAAGCTTGAGCAAGCAGTAGCCATCTGCTTTCGCCTGCATGATTTCACTTGGGGTGAGGACACCTGGTACATAGAGTGTGTCGTAAAATGAGAGATGTTCACCAATCATAGGAAGATATCCTGGACTAACGATAAACTGTGAGCCTGCCTCAATGGCTGATTGTGCCTGCTCCAGCGTCGTAATTGTTCCCGCTCCTACAATGATGTCCTGCTCCTCTTGGAAGGATGCGATGATGCGTTCAGCATTTGGCGTGGTATACGTCACTTCAATGGCACGGACTCCTTTTTTCTTTAAACGATCAATCATTTCAATGCCTTCTGCTTCACTACCCGCTCTCACCACTGCGATCAATTTACAAGACGCTAGCTGCTTTTTAACGCTCAAACTTGCTGACTTTCCCATATCTCTCATCCCCTTTCATGTACTCCCGCCTTTGATATCGCTTGGCTTCTTTCATAAAAGCCTGAAGCTCCTCCCGGGTAGGCAGTCCATCCTTATCGCCCGGTGACATCACTGCAAGTGCCCCAACCGCATTGCCTCTTGTCACAGATTTTTCATCTGATAAGCCGTCAAGCAAGCCGCTGATGACCCCCACTGCAAATCCATCACCAGCTCCAACTGTGTCTACGACATCCTGCACATAAAATCCATTCACAATCCCCTGACCGGCTGCACTTTTATAAAAGGCACCTTCTGCCCCTAGCTTAATGACCACTAGCTTGACACCTTTTTGCAAATAAACATCTGCAATCTCTTCTGGCTCGTGACAACCCGTGAGCCTTTGCCCTTCTGCAAGCCCTGGAAAAAACCAATCCACTTGCGAAGCGATATGATTCACCGTATGAATCATATCTTCCTCCTCTTCCCACAGCTGAAGCCGAAGATTTGGATCAAATGAAATGGTTTTGCCCGCTTCTTTCATTTCTTGAAGGACACGAAAAGAAAACGCTCTCATTCCACTGGATAGGGCAGGCGGAATACCAGTCATATGAAGATGGCCTGCCTGTTTGAAATAGGCGGCGGGAAAGTCGCTTGGACTCATTGTGCTTGCAGCAGAGCCTTTTCGATAATACGTGACGTCAGGATCTCCATCCATCACTTTTGATTTAAGTAAGATTCCCGTTTGAGACCCATCATTTGAACGGAGTACTGCACTTGTATCGACTCCCTCTTTTTGAAGCTCTTCTAAAATAAATGTGCCAAGTGAATCTGCTCCAACTTTGCTCATCCATCCCACATGAAAGCCCAGCCTCGCCAAGCCGACAGCCACGTTACTCTCTGCACCAGCAAGCGCCTTTTGGAATGTATGCACTTGATGAAGCTCTCCGGCTTCCTTTGCATAAAACATCGCCATTGATTCCCCAAATGTGACCGCATCCAATGCTTTCACTCATTTCTCCCCTTCCTCGGTACCGGTTTCAAATCAGTTGAAAAAGAGAGAGCATGCACGTATGTATACTCTTCTCTGCCTATCGTTTATAAAGATTTCCTCACAATGATTTCTCCATCAAGCTGAATGGTTTGGGGCGCACTTTCATCCCCTTCTAGCCGTGTCTTGATTTTTTGCATGGCTGCTTTCCCCATTTCATGAGATGGCTGGGCAACCGTTGTGATTCCAGGTCCAATCAGCTTATACCATTCTGTATCATCAAACCCTGCAATGCCTATCTCTTTAGGAATCTTCACCCCAAGCTCTACAAGTTCACTAATCAGCTTCAGCATGAGTAATCCATTACCGGCTAAAATCGCTTTTTTCTGTTCGTTTGATTGTAAATAACGGACAATCTCTTCGCGCATTTGTTTCTTTTGCTTTAAATCAATCTCTGCAATGATCGGCTTCTTATGTTTACTCAAAGCTGTCTGTTCATATGCTTCCTTTCGTTCTTCACGAGGGCTGATTCCATCGACAGGCTCAGTAAAGAAAGCGATATGATCATAGCCTTTCTCATACATTTGTTGAAGCAGCCGGATGGTGATATCACGGTTATTCGTGGTCACTGTGTCGACTTTCAGTTCAGGCAGCTTCCGGTCCACAAGAACAATCGGCACACCATTTTTCTGAAAATCCTCCAGAATGTCATTGTTCTGTCCTGTCGTATTGATGATGAGCCCTTCAATATAATGTGCATTAAGCTTTAGGAGCATTTCCCGTTCTTTTTCTGGACGATTATCTGTGTTGCACACCATGATGCTGTATCCATATTCATCACAAATCTCTTCGACCCCGCGAAGTGTTGCCACAGAGAATGGATTCGTAATGTCGGCTACAATAAACCCAATGACCTTGCTTTTTCTGACTTTCAATCCTTGAGCAAGCTGACTCGGACGATAATGGAGTTCCTCAATGGCTTTCTTGATTTTTTTTACCTTTTCTGAAGAAATTTCATTTGTTCTGCCATTGATATATCTGGATACAGTTGATTTTGAGACCCCTGCATAAGCTGCAACTTCATTAATGGTGACTTTCGTTTGCTTTTTCTCTTTCATTCAAAAAAACTCCCACGATTGATCTTCTCATTTGGTTCGAAACCGATTTCAAATAAACTTAAAAAAAGCATATCATAATTGAATGCATTTCAGAAGATTTTTTTGCATGATGATGGCAAAAATTTGTCTAACTAGAGAAAAAGAAAGCGATTTCAAATTAACGGTTGACGGCGCTCTCTTTTTCCTCTAGAATTTTCCTTGAAACCGATACCAAATAAATATCAATATTTGTTTCAGATGGAAAGGGAGGCTTATCCAAATGGAAAATCGTTATGCTGTACATCCTGAGCAGGTCAAACGTTTTACAACAGAGGAACTTCGTCGTCATTTTCATATTCCTACACTGTTTGTCAGTGGTGAATTAAAGCTCTATTACTCGCATGAGGACCGCGTGGTGATTGGTGGAGCCATGCCGGTAGCAGAGCCGATCACACTAGATGCCGGAGACTTTTTACGGACGGAGTATTTTCTTGAAAGACGAGAAATCGGGATTGTAAATGTCGGCGGACAAGGAACGGTCACTGTTGATGGTGAGGCCTTTGTGCTGGAGCATAAAGATTTCTTATATATTGGTCTTGGTCACGAAGATGTACAGTTCGCTAGTTCATCAGGCGAGCAGGCCAAGTTCTATTTAGTATCAGCCACGGCTCACAGGGCGTATCCTACGCAAAAAGCAGCTATCGCTGAATTAACACCAAACCACTTAGGGGAAGCAGCTGCTTCCAACGTACGAAACCTGTATCAAGTCATCCATGCAGACGGCATCCAAAGCTGTCAGCTCATGATGGGCATCACTCAGCTTGAAACCAATAACACATGGAACACGATGCCCGCTCACATTCATGATCGCCGGATGGAAGTGTACTTATATCTTGATATCGAAGAGGATGCGCGGGTCTTTCATTTTATGGGAGAGCCATCTGAGACAAGACATCTTGTTGTGGCAAATGAAGAAGCAGTCATTTCACCTGCCTGGTCCATTCATTCAGGCTCAGGTACAGCGAATTACTCATTTATTTGGGCAATGGCGGGAGAAAACTATACATTCAAAGATATGGACTTTGTCCCAATGGATCAGCTGAGGTAACGAAGTGATGACAACTTCATATGCAGCGTCCCTCTTTTCCCTTGAAGGAAAAACAGCCCTTGTGACAGGCCCTGGAACCGGTATTGGACAAGGCATTGCCGTGGCGCTTGCCAAATCAGGAGCAGATATCATCGGCACATATCACCATACACCACTTGAAGAAACAAAGGCGTTTGTCGAACAGGCAGGCCGATCATTTCATGCGGTTCAGGTTGACTTTTCTAACCCTCAGTCTGCAAAGCAGGCTGTCGACGCCATATTAAAGAAGCATACGATTGATATTTTAATCAATAATGCTGGAACGATCAAAAGAGAGCAGGCGGCTCACTATTCAGAGGAAGATTGGCATACAGTCATGGATGTGAATATCAACAGTCTCTTTTTCCTCACGCAAAAGGTTGGACAGCAGATGCTGAAAAACGGGCAAGGGAAAATCGTCAATATCGCCTCCCTTCTATCGTTTCAAGGCGGCGTCTTTGTCCCTGCTTATACAGCAAGTAAGCATGCTGTCGCAGGGCTGACGAAAGCTTTTGCCAACGAATGGGCGAGCCAGCATATTCAAGTGAATGCGATTGCGCCTGGGTATATTGCGACCAATAACACACAAGCCATTCGTGACGACGAAAATCGAAATGAAGAGATTCTGAAACGAATTCCAGCCGGGCGCTGGGGAAAGCCTGAGGATCTAGCCGGTGCGGCTGTTTTCCTTAGCTCACCAGCTTCTGATTATATGAACGGCCACATTTTAGCTGTTGATGGCGGCTGGCTTGCAAGATAAATATACGAGAGAATTCCTATTAGGGGATTCTCTTTTTTCTATTTGCATAATTCTCCACCTTCCGAGTCACTCTATAAAAAACATGTGATGAGGGTGAGGTATTATGAAAAGTCGTATTGAACAAGATATAGCGTCCGTCATTAAGCGTGTCAAAAGCTTTGCCGGAAGAAGTGATGATATCGTGTTCCACTCTTTTTCATTTGGTCCTTCCACTATTTCTGCATGTCTCGTGTACGTTGAAGGACTCACAGAATTTGAGATGCTTTCTAAGCAAATCATTTCACCTATGCAAAAGGAACTCGACATCACCGAGGTTGGTTCTGCTACACTTTCCTCCCTTTCAAAAACGTTCTTTGGCATTCAAAGTGATGTGCTGGATGATATGAACCTTGCCATCGAGCAGTTATATAGCGGCAGGGCTATTTTATTTGTAGATGGAGCGGCTCAAGCGCTTGCGCTCCATACGAATCTTTTTCAATTTAGAGAAGTAGAAGAGCCGCAATCTGAAGTTCTTGTAAGAGGACCGCGGATCGGATTTATTGAGAATCTTGAAAAAAACACGGCTTTACTCCGTGAGCGGGCAAACGACCCTCACCTTGTAATTCAAAAGGTGAGTATAGGTACTCGAAATAAAAAATCCGCTGCTCTTGTGTATGTTCGTGATATTGCTGATCCTAAACTAGTAGAAGATGTGCTATCACGCATGACCGAAATCAAAATGGATGATATCCCTGAAACCGGCTATATTGAACAGCTGATTGAGGACAGTCACATCTCCATTTTTCCACAAATACAAAACACAGAACGTCCTGACCGGGTGATTGCATCTGTGCTTGAAGGCAAAGTCTCGATTTTGCTCGATGGCACTCCTTTTGCCCTCATTTTACCTATGACACTTACAGCTTTGATGCAATCTCCGGAGGATTATTATCAGAGGTGGACAAGCGCGACTCTTTTACGTTTACTTCGTTATATTGCCGTGCTGCTCACGATTTTTTTACCCGGCCTTTACATTGCACTTGTCTCTTATCATCCCGGTTTATTACCGACAAGAATGGCACTCACCATCGCAGGCAGCCGGCAGAATGTTCCCTTCCCTCCTGTTGTCGAAGCCATTCTCATGTCTTTTACGATAGAGCTGCTGCGGGAAGCTGGACTCCGGCTTCCAAGAGCCATCGGACAGACAATTGGACTCATTGGCGGCGTTATTATTGGTCAGGCGGCTGTCCAAGCCAATATCGTCAGCGCCTTAATGGTGATTATTGTGTCGCTGACCGCACTGGCTGACTTCACAGCACCGTCATATGACTTTAGTTTCCCACTGCGTATTTTGCGGTTTATGGCCATTTTTAGTTCAGCATTGTTTGGGTTATACGGCTTAATCATGTGTTATTTATTTGTACTTTGCCACCTGATGCAGTTAAAGACTTTTGGTTTTGACTATTTCACACCAGTGCTTTCTTCACCGTTTTCAGATTTAAAGGATACGTACGTTCGTTTACCAATCGGGCTATTTAAATCCAGACCAAAAACAGCAAAAATAAAAAATCTCAAAAGACAAGGAGATTAAACGATGTACAGACCTGAAAAGCTATCATTGTTACAAGTCACCATTCTGTGCAGCTCTACAATGATAGGCGCTGGAATTTTAACCATTCCTCGCAGTTCTGCCAATTCAGGAGTCCCTGATGGCTGGATCATTGTATTAATACAGGGAGTCATCTTTGCTTTCGTTGCTTTTTTGTTGGGCTGGATTGCTGAAAAGAATGCACCAGACACCATTTTTGAGTCAAATACAAAAGGAGCAGGGGCATTTTTCGGCACGATCTTTAATTTAATGCTGGTCGCCTATTTACTAGGAATTGTCGGCTTTGAGGCACGTGTTCTCGGCGAAGTGGTCCAGTTTTTCCTGCTGCAATCGACTCCCATGGCAGTGATTGTCATGATTTTTCTACTTGTGGCGATCTATCATTTGAAAAGCGGTATCTTTCCAGTTGTCAAAATGGTGACCTATATTTATCCGATCACCATGGTCATTTACATAGCGCTTATGCTGTTTTGTTTAAAAATATTTGATTTTGATTATTTGCGCCCTGTGATGGCGCATGGTTTTAAAGATTTTAGTAACCTGTTCTCTCAAACCTTTATTCAATTTACAGGGTTTGAAGTAATTTTGTTTGTCGTACCGCTCATTTATAAAGACAAATGGTCTAAGGCAAAATGGGCGGCTGCGATCGGGGTTGGAATTACTTCTCTTGTATATTCCCTCACCCTCTTTATAGTGATTGGCTCCATGACCGTGGGTGAAACGAAATCTCTCACCTGGCCAACGGTTTCCCTCATTCAAGCGCTTGAACTTGAAGGGGTGTTTATCGAACGATTTGATATTTTCTTACTGACGATCTGGACCTGCCAGCAGTTCATTTGTATGCTGGGCTTTTTCCAATTTGCGATTAAAGGCTGCTTCACCGTTTTTAAAACGACCAATATAACGAGACTGCTATGGCTGTTATTTTTAATTACATCAGCACTCTCACTTTTTCCAAGAAATATCAATGAAGTCTTTTACTACTCTACTTTACTTGGCTACGCATTGTTCGCGGTTTTAGCCATTCCTTTTATTACAGCTGCCCTGCTGATGATACGCAAAAAATGGGGAGGTCGTTCTGCATGAGAGGAAGACGTGTACTTTTATTCTTTTTATCCTGCTTTCTTTTCCTTCTATCAGCAGGCTGCTGGGACTTAAAGGATATTGAAAAACTATCGTTTGTACGCGGTGTTGGCATTGATGAACAAGATGAGAATGGAGTTAAGCTGACCTATCAAAACCTTGTACCGAAAACAGGCGGAACACAAGAAGCCGATTCTCCCGGCTATGTGAATGTCGTCTCGAAGGGAAAAAATGTGCTGGAGGCTGTCAGTAATGTCGCCTTGAAGGACCCGCCGATCTATAGTGATCACCTGAAAATCTTCTTGTTCGGCAAAACCCAGGCGGAGCATCACGATATTCAAGGAACACTCAATCATTTTATTCGAGATGATGAGGTTCGGCGCAGCAGCTATCTCCTCGTGTCACGAGGTGATGCGTCAAAAGTCATCAATCAAAAATTGAAATCACAGCAAAAGGTTCCGGTTGAACATATCTTCGAAACATCCAAAAACCGAAGCTTTAACGGGAAGATCGCACTGCCAACACGTATTGGCCGGGCATCTGATTATTTTCAGATGGGCATTAGCTTCCTTGTACAAAGTGTAGATGCGGTAGACGGTGAACTTATTTATGATGGGGCAGGTATCATTCACGGAAAAACAAGAAAGCTGATTGGTTTCATCTCTGCACAGGATGTACAATATTTAAACTGGGTGATGGACCGTATCGCAGGCGGCGTTGTACCTGCCACCTATAAAGGCTTTCCAATTACGTATGAAATTAAGAAAGCCAAAACCAAGATTGAACCCTACCTGAAAGACGGAAAGGTTTCATTTAACGTTAGTGTACAAACAAATGGAAAATTGTCAGAGGATCAATATCCCCCGGAAAACTCATACGATGAACAGTACATTAAACGATTTGAGAAGATTTTTTCTCATAAAATTAAAGAGCGCATACAAAAAACGGTCAGTCATATGCAACATGAAGTAGGTGTTGATCCTATTTTTTTTAGCCGGCAGTTTCGTATTAAGTATCCTGAATATTGGGATCAGCATCGAGATGAATGGGACAAACTATTTCAAGAAGCAGACATAACGTATGACATCAAAGTGAGCATCTTGAACTTTGGTGCAGAAGGTGCAACGAAAAGCTTCAAATGGTAATACAAAAAGGCGGTTATCCCAAAAGAGAGCCGCCTTTTTTACGTACGACAATGAGAAGCTGATACAAAGTCACTTGATCAGACAACGCTTTTGTTTGAAAGCCAAGTGATGCTCCTATTCTTGCCACTTCGTCAAAAAACAATTGGACGTTTTGATCAATCTGCACATTAATCCGCTGCTCGATCACGCGTTCAAATAATTGGTCTGGGAAAAGCGCACGCATGGTGTTTGGTGTGAAGAACCGCATATGGGTTCGGTCTAAGATTCCTACATCTTGATAAGTAAAATCACCTGTCATCAAAGGAAGAAGCACCTCTGCATGCATCATGTTAGGCAGGCAGCAAATGATGACGCCGCCTGGCTTTAAAGAGGCGTGCGCTTGCTCAATGATGTGCCAAGGATCTGACACATGCTCTAAAACATACGAAAAAATGACCGCATCAAAAAAGGCCTCTTTTTCTGACCATGGGTATTCATCTGCATTTGCCTCGAAGACTTCTTCATAATACGCCCTTGCGACCGCTGCTTTTAATGTATCTGCCTCTACCCCGTACATGTGTACAGACTGCCGATTCATCAGTTCAAGCCCAGTTGCGCCAGCTCCGCACCCAACATCCAGCACGCGAGCAGCGTCCTCAGGGAGTAATTCCGCAAAATACGGATGAGGAGTGATCAAATTTAGATCTATGCCCCACTTATCTAAAAATCGAAGTCTATTCTCAGTAAACAGTGTAGAGATGTTCGTTTCTTGATTGGCATTGAAGGTAGCATGACCATGATGATGCACAAAGGAATCATGCACAATTTGCAGCTGATATCCTTTTAGTAATGAACGCAAACATAGATCGTCATCCTCAAATGATCCATATACGAACCGCTCATCAAATAATCCCACATCCTCGATCAGCTTTCTTTTCACGAGCAAGCAAAACCCTACAAGCCGGTGCACATAAGTTCTCTGACCTTTTCTCTTAGACGTATACTCCTTAGCAAAGGCTGGGAGCTCCTTCACATCTGTATACGATGGCTGGACCATCTGAGGGCCGCTTACATAATTAGAGACGGGCCCCACCATCCCAATCTGTTCTGAAGCGAATAGCGCCTCTTTTAATGGAGGGAGCCAATTTTCCGTCACGATCGTGTCATTATTTAAAAAGAGAATGCTGTCTCCTGAAGCTTTTTTTGCCCCTTGATTACATCCCTTTGCAAAACCTTTATTCTCTTCATTATCAATGAAAATCACATCATCCAGCTCTCTTACATATTCCTTCGTGCCATCAGTTGACGCATTATCGACGACGATGAGTTCATATTGGTCGCTGTTCGTATGCTGTTTAATGCTCTCGATACATGTTTTCGTTAAATGCAGTTCGTTGTACGTCAGCATGACAATGCTTGTTTTCCCTTTCATCTCATTTCCACCTTTCTCCCGCCTGTTCCATATGTATGTGATAGGCAGCACGTTCAGAAGATGAGGGAATGTCCTTTCTTGATTAAACGTTTGTTTAACATAGAAAAACCAGCTGCACACGGCAGCTGGCCATCGTTCATACCGTTTTTCCTTCGCCACTTGTGACGGCACGATTTCTCTTTTTTAAATCTTCTTCAATTTCTTCAAGACTTTTCCCCTTCGTTTCGGTCACCAAGTATTTTACAAATAAGAAGGCGACTACGCCAATGAACGCATAAATGAGGAAGAGATTACTGATGCCAATCGCGCTTAATAAAGCTGGGAATGTCAGCGAGATGATTAAATTTCCTGTATGAAGAAGGAAGGTCGAGACACCTGTACCGATTCCCCTGACATGTACTGGGAACAGCTCTGGGAGCATCACCCAAACGACAGGACCCCAGCTGACAGCAAAGATGACGATAAAGAGACCCAAACAAATAACGGTTGTCCATCCTGCTGCTGTTGATCCTTCAAAAAATCGGTTGACGACTGACAGGACAATTAAACTAAGGACCATTCCTGCATTCCCAAATAGGAGCAGCGCTTTACGCCCTACACGGTCAATGATTTTAATGGCAACAAACGTCATGATGACATTCACTGCACCAATTCCGACAGTTCCTAAAATCGCTGCTGAATTCCCAAAGCCAACACTTGTGAATGTTTTTGGTGCATAGTAAATGATCGTATTTGTACCGATAAACTGCTGCAGAAAGGCAAGGCCGACACCAGCAATCAATGCTGGGCGTACCCATGGCTCAAATAATTCCTTAAAACCGCCTTTCTCTTCACTTTCCGCCTTTTGAATATCTGAAATTTCTTCTGCCACTTCTTGCTTACTTTTTCTGAGTTTAGATAATATCTCCTTCGCACGGTCAGCCTGTCCGTGGACAAACAGCCAGCGGGGACTTTCCGGCATAAACAAAATCCCGAATAATAAAAGAACAGAAGGAACAACCGCAATTCCAAGCATCAAGCGCCATGCCTCTGCATCCGCTAAAGCGTAGTTCACAATATAGGCAAGAAGAATACCAAATGTGATCATGAGCTGGTTTAAAGAGGACAGTGCCCCTCGTGATTCCTTTGGCGCAAGTTCAGATAAATATAATGGAACAATCGTTGTCGAGCACCCGACAGCGAGCCCTAGTACAATTCGGAATAAGATCATCACTTCCGTATTCGGGGCAAGAGCTGTACCAAATCCACCGATAATAAACAAAATAGCTGCGGCGATGATGG
The DNA here is from genome assembly GCF_000691165.1 of Bacillus safensis FO-36b. Classification (GTDB taxonomy): domain Bacteria; phylum Bacillota; class Bacilli; order Bacillales; family Bacillaceae; genus Bacillus; species Bacillus safensis. The sequence goes on from NZ_ASJD01000002.1 coordinate 318,420, forward strand.
CTTTTTTCCGCCCAAATTGGTCTGTCAGCTTTCCAGAAAGAGAGGAACCAAGCATCGCCCCGATTAAAATCGAGCTGACGACAAGCCCCTCTGTAAACGCATTTAAACCTAAATCTTCTTTCATAAATAAGATGGCGCCAGAGATGACACCTGTATCATAGCCATATAAAGCACCGCCAAGGGCGCCGAAGAAATAAAGCCATCCATTCCGATTTTTCATATACATAACCCCACTTTTGTCTCTGTACTCTATGAAAAGTCATTTTCCTCACTTCCTGTCATTTCAAACATTTCGATGTTTTATGACAAATATATTTCATTTGTGTATCTTTGAAACTTTTTACGAGAAGGAAACGTCAATTAAGCGTTAGTGAAAAAAATGTCGCACTATATCCCGTTTTAAGGTATATTTGTTTTAGTTTGTAAGCAGAAAGAAGGACATCTTTACTATAAAATCATAGCGAGGGTTTAACATATATGGATCAATCACGAAGTAAACGCAAAGGAAAAAAGCGTTTAAAACCATGGGTGAAAGTCACTCTTTTTATCATTAGTATTCTTTTACTGACAACGGCTTCAGTCACAGGCTATGCCTACTATAAAATAACCAATGCTGCTAAAAAGGCTCAAGTATCTCTTGATCGCGGCGCACAATCTGTGAAACGAATTGAAGCATTCGATCCAGGAAAAGACAGTTTTTCTGTCTTGCTGCTTGGAATTGACAGCAGACCGGGCGAAACAGTGAAACAAGCACGAAGTGACGCAATGGTTTTGGCAACCATTAACCGCACAAATAAAACCGTTAAATTATTAAGCATTCCTAGGGACTCATACGTTAATATTCCAGGCCACGGTTTTGATAAAATTACTCACGCACACGCATTTGGCGGTGCAGATTTAACAGTGAGCACAGTTGAAGATTTACTAGATATTCCGGTCGATTTTGTCATTCAAAGTAATTTCGTAGCGTTTAAAGAAATCGTCAACGAATTAAACGGTGTTCCTATTAACATCAAGGATGAGTATCTTGTGAAACAGATTAAAAAGGATACAAAAGGCAAGGTTGTGCTTCAAACTGGAACTCATACACTAGATGGTGATCAAGCGCTCGCATATGTGAGAACAAGAAAAGCAGATAGTGATTTAATGCGTGGACAGCGTCAAATGGAAGTGTTAAAAGCCATTTTTGATAAATCAAAATCATTAACATCTATTCCGTCATACGACAATATCATTGATACACTCGGAGATAATGTGTCAACCACCCTTTCAATGAAGGAGTTAGTCGGTCTTTTCCCGCTTCTGACATCATTGAAATCGGTCGATACCATTCAGCTTAAAGGATCTGATTACCAGCCCAACGGTGTTTATTATTTCCAATTGGATCAAAACCAGCTGAACGAAGTGAAAACTGAATTGAAGAAGCAGCTTGAATTATCATAAATAAAAGCGTCCCTATGGGGCGCTTTTTCTTATTTCCTTGATCATTCACTCATTTTTGTTTAGCCTTGATAGAGAGGAATCAACCTTCCTTTTTTATGAGAATGAAGGAAATCGTACATACTTTGAAGAGGCTATTGCATGAATGAAGGAGGATTTGACAGCGATGAAAAAAATGATTGCAATTGATTTAGACGGTACACTCTTAAATACAAAAAGTGAAATATCCGCACAAAACCGTGAGGCATTGATTCGTGCAAAGGAAGCTGGATATATTGTGACCATCTGTACAGGGCGGGCAACTTTTGATGTAAAGGAGCTGCTTGGCGATTTGGACATCCCCATTATTGCGGCAAACGGCGGGACTGTCCATACAGAAGGATACGAGCTCTTCAGCCGTATCACATTGGACCAAGAAGCGGGCAAGCGGGCTGCAAAGGCATTAGTGGAACGAAACATTTACTTTGAAGTCTATACAGATGATGCTCTCCTCTCTCCTTTTGATGGAAAAGAGAAGCTGAAAGCAGAATTTGATCTGATCAAAAGCGCAAACCCAAATGAGGATCTCGCTGATCTATGGGAAGGAGCCATGACGCAATTTAAACAATTTGGCATCAAACCAGTGGATGATATCCGTGAGATTTTTGAGTCGAACGAACCGACCTATAAATTACTCTGCTTCTCGTTTGATATGAACAAACTGAACGAAGCACGAAATCTTCTGGCAGACATGCCCGAGCTTTCATTGACCTCGTCTGGTAAACATATTATTGAGGTGCTGCCAAAAGAGTCTGGAAAAGGACATGCCCTGAAAAAGCTCGCAGCCCATTATGGTGTAGACCGCTCACATATTTATGCAATTGGTGACAGCCCAAACGATCTTTCTATGTTTGAAGAAGCAGGCCACCGCATTGCAATGGGAAATGCGGTAGATGTCATTAAAGAAAAGAGCACCTTCATCACAAAAGGAAATCATGAAGATGGTGTCGCTTATTTTATTGATCTTCTTTTACAAAATCAATTCCATGAAAAAAAGACGCTTGTCTGATCAGCGCCTAGAGAGAAGTGCAGAAGTCCGATACAAGTATTGATCGGGCTTTTTCTTTATTTTTTGATTCTAACTGCCGTTTCGTATTTGTCCTTCCAGTACGTACTTGTTTTCATATTGGTTAAGACAACACCGTTTGAGACAGTCACATGAATGACTTGATTGGATCCTGCATATATCGCCGGCATCAATGATGTTCCGCTGAAGAAGACAAGATCTCCCGGCTGAAGCTCAGAACGTTTCACAGGTGTACCTGCTTTGATTTGACCTGATGCATAGCGGGGCAGCTCAATGCCAAGCACTTCTTGATACACGTACTGCGTGAACCCTGCTGTATCAAACCCTTCCTTTGGGTTCGTACCGCCTTTGACATAAGGGACTTCACCAATATACGTAGCGGCTTTTGATACGATAGGGTCCTCTTTCGCAAGCTCCAGATCTGTTAATCGTTTCGCACCTGTCCATTTTTCGCGCCAATACGATTCAGACAAATAAGAAATTGTCACACTTTCAGAACGGCTCGCATGAATAAAGCGGTCGCCTCCAATATACATACCTACATGAGAAATTCCGGGCTTATATGTGTTACTAAAAAAAACAAAATCCCCAGGGCGGATATCGTCTAATGCCACTTTTTCTCCAACGATCCACTGCTGTTCAGCACTTCGAGGTAAATAGATTCCAAGTGATTTTTCAAATAAATACTGTAAAAATCCTGAGCAGTCGAAACCAGTCTTTGGATCTGCTCCTCCAAACACATAAGGAATTCCCAAGTAGGTCATCGCATCTTTCACAAGAGGGTCATCAGAAATTTCTTGTGTGCCAGGCAGTCGTTTGACCGCATAAAATCGATCAGTCCAATATTTGCTTTTGCTGACATCTGTTTTCACCACACCTTGACTAAGCGTGATGTGGATAACCTGATTGTTCCCAGCGTACAACGCCACATGTGTTGGGATATCCTTTGTTTCTTCAAGGCTTCGGAAATACACAAGGTCACCGGGCTGCGCTTTATCCCATGATACCTTTTTTCCAATCTGATATTGGTCGATGACCTTCCGCGGCAAATCAAATGTTTCGGATGTCTTGTACACATATTGAATAAACCCAGATGCATCAAAGCCCGTTTTTGGATCGGTTCCTCCTTTATGATAAGGTGAGCCAATCAGCTTTTCCGCTTGCTCCAAAAGAGATGGTGTTTGAGCAGAAACCGCTGTTTGAGACATGAACATCAGCCCTACAAGCGCACACCCTCCAATTAACATTCCTTTCCATTTCATGATCCTTTCCCTCCTTTCTTCTATAGTTTCGACATGACACCTTTCATTTTACACCGTATTTCGACAAAAAAAGAGCACGCGATGTGCGTGCCCTTTATCCTTTTTAGGTTATTTACCTGCTTCCGCTTTTGACTGCTTTTGCTGTTCAATTTTCTGCATTTCAACCGAAATCTTTTGTTTTTCGTGATCTGTCAGACTGTCACTAAATTTAAAAGCAGACATAAAGACAAAGACTAAAATTAACGCAACAAACGGCCAGCTTGCTTTTAGGAATTTCATTTCTTCTCTTTCCCTCCGTTTTCTTTTAAGTTTTTAACTTTATCAGCGTGATCTACTTCAAAGAAAATGTGTCCGTCTTTTTCTTTCCAATCCGCATTCGTTCCATTGGTCAGCATACGGATAATGGCTTTTGATTCTAGAGATCCTGCTTTTACTGGTGCAGGTGTTGCTTCTTTGATGTACATTGGGACAACTTCAAATGTCGCTTTTCCATTTTCATTCAGATGATACTGAACAAGTGCAGAATCACGTGTTCTTGACCAGCCTTGATCAAAAATAAAGTTGCCTAGGCTATAGAAAATCGCTGTTCCGTTATAGACTTCCATTGGTTCAAGGACGTGCGGGTGAGCACCGATAATGATATCAGCTCCGGCCTTAGACATCGCTCTTGCCAATTCTCTTTGTCTGTCGTTTACTTCATTGTTGTACTCCTGTCCCCAGTGAGCATGAACAACGACGAGATCTGCCTTTTCAGCAGCCTGCGAAATCATCGGAATAAAGATAGATGGATCGGCTGGCAGAATACCCGCCTGGCGATTCGTTGCTTTGAAATCTTTCCCATATACATCTGTAAAACCAAGTGTAGCAATTTTGACACCATTTACTTCTTTGTACGAAATGTTCTGCTTTGCATCTTGGAGGTTACGGCCTGCACCTGTATAATCCATGCCATCTTGTTCAAAGGCATTGATCGTGTTGTTCAGCCCTTTTTCACCATAGTCTGCCGCATGGTTATTCGCAAAGTTTAAGACAGAGAAATTTAAATCCTTCAACGCTTGGACAGAATCTTCATCTGTTTTTAAATGAATATTCTTTTGGGCTGCCTGCTCCTTATCTGAAGCGACTGGATGCTCAAAGTTGCCTGTCACATAATCTGACACATCAAAATATGGCTTGGCATAACGAAAGAGATGCTCTTTTCCATAACGGTCTGTTACTTTCTCTACGTTTCTTCCAAACATAATGTCACCGACAAACGAAGCGGTCAGGATGTTTTCTGGATTCTTTTGTACAGTTGGCACTTGTGCTTGCCCGATAAACGTAAATAGAAATGTACAAGCAATAACGATCGGTAAAGCAATCAGTACATGTTTATTCGTCTTTTTCTTTTGATTCTTTGTGATTTTCAGCAGCTTTTCCTGAAAGCTCAATTTTTTATTCATCATTGGACACACCTTATCTTAAAATAGATAGTAAACATACATGATGGCAAATGTTGCACCACTTAGAAGTAACGTGCTTCCAAGGGTAATTGTAAGACCTTGCTTTTGAATCGTATTCGCAATCAATCCAGGAACGATGATTCCAATTCCGCGGAATTCTGCTATTTCAAATGGGACCACTGGATAGAAGAAATCAAATATCAGTTTCAAAGCAATCCCTGTAATCAGCATCGCAGCAAACTTTCTGCGTCCGTATAAAATCATAAATTTTGATAGACCAAAGCGAACGATGACGTACGTAAGCAAGCTGACAGATAAGACGACTAAAATGAAGACTGGCTGGTTAAATACAAGCGCCAGATAACCCGGAACAACAAGTCCAGCTGGTACGATTCCTGTTTTTTCTGCAAAGATTAAACTAAGTAGAACACCTAAAATTAACGAGATATAAAGATCTGATCCGAACATTTTCTATATTTCCTCCTAGCTGACAAGCTGCTTAATTTTGTATTCTTGAATTTTTTCGATTAACGGTTCAGCGGCACCATGGATATTGCCGACTCCATAAACCACTCGATTATGAAGCTTTTTCTCAAGCATATTCATAATTTCTTCTGTAGATTGATATTCAAGGTTGTGTAAGTGGTCAGCCGGAATTTTCCCTTCCTCATATGCCTTCACAATTGGATCTGTTGTTTCACCAATTAAGACAAGATCACTTGCTTCAATATAGGGAAGTACATCCTCCGCAAACTGGATCGTTCTATCTACCCGATCCGCACGGCAGTTCATAATAATAATCGGTTCATCTGTTGGATATCCAATTTCTTTCACACGCTTCCAAATGTTCAATGTAGATGCTGCGTCATTTGCCGCAAATCCATTTACAAAGTGTCCAGGCGTTTTCGCGTCCATTAATGGAAGAATTCTCATCGCTCCTGGATCAGGCGGCGCATTTAACATTCCTCTGAATGCCGTATCTTCATCAATCCCTAATGCTTGGGCAACACCAAGTGCCAGTGAAGCATTATCTGGGAAAACCATGTACTCAAATTTCCTTAAAAACTCATCGGAAATCTTGGAATTATCTGCAACAATGACTTCTGTGTTGCGTTTTTTCGCAATCTCTTTAAAGAAATCCGTATATTCACTATCCGTAATAACCAAGTGTCCATTGTAAGGAATTGTCGCTGTAAAGGCTTCTGCTATTTCATCAAGTGTCGGCCCCATGACGTCCATATGGTCTTCAAGAACGTTTACGATCACGCCAATGTTTGCTTGAAGCAGCTCTTCCTGAAAGATAATTTGGTAATCTGGATTTACCGCCATACATTCACTGACGATAGCATTTGCTCCTCTTTCAACTGTTTCTCTCATAACTTCTTTCTGCTCTCCGATATTCGGTCCTTGCGGTTTCCTTTTAATCGGTTTCTCCTCTGGCGTATCCCAATAAATCATTCTTGCATCCGTTCCCGTTGTTTTACCGACAGTTTTATAACCTGCCTCCATTAAGATACCGGTTGTCAATCTTGTGACGGTAGACTTTCCGCGAATACCATTAATATTGACGCGCACCGGCAGGGCATCGATATTTTTCTGATGACGCTTCTTTTCAATAAAGCCAATCCCTAACATGATGACACAGGCTATAACGATTAACCACATCGCTATCTACATCTCCTTTTTTTATGAGTGTGATATGTAAATTCAATCAACAGTATATCTGTTCAGCATAAAATCACAATCGGTATTATGTAACATAATCTTTCACTTCCTCGTATGCCAAATTCCTCTAATCAGAAGGCTTTTTTGCCTACCCATCCTTTAAATGAAAAGGCCAAAAGGCGGACAAAAATCAGTCTGAATTTCCGCTGAATTCATGAGAAAGCGTTACCATCAATGATCCGAAAATCTTTTGTCCTTTTCTCCCTAAATTTTTTGACAATTATTAAGATGTATTTTGAATCAATGTTTTAAAGCCCGCTCTTCTCTATAACAACAGTCATATCAGCGCTTTAAATGAATAGTGCGTGTTTTGGAATGTTTTATATTTTTGAATGAACAGGTTAGAAAGTCATTCTCATTGGTCAGATCGCTGTGTGTTGACCTATGACAAAGGTCACCTCTAAAAAAATCAAGTCATCTGCTTATTTTTAGGTCACGAAAAATTGGGATAAGATGTAAATATTTGATCATTTTGGTGTACCTTCTCTTTACGAGATTCGCATCTTATGACCTAAACAATGAAACATTATTCATTTGTTTTTATCAAGATTCATCATTTCTTAACATTTTTAATGTGAATTTAGTTGAAAGTTGTCAGCTTATGTCAGGCTTTCCCCAAAGGAGACGAATAAAATTCGCTTCTCCGCTTACACTATGGGTAAAAAATCTGTGAGAGGAGGCTAAAGATGCCAAACACCAATGAGCAGACACGCCTGCATTTTTTATCAGGCAGCTTCGAGGAAAAAATCCGTATCCTAAAAAAAACATTTCAGCAAAGCGGCGACTTTGAGTACCGAGAGTTGATGGTTAATGAAACGAAATCTGCACTGTTTTTTATTAAAACAAGAATAGATGAAGGAAAACTAAATGATTTCATTATCGGTAACTTGTTAGGCTCTCCTGGAAAGCAGAATTATATAAAATCTCTTAGCACACTTGAAACAGGCGACTTGACACTGATCACAGACAGTATTATTGCGGGAAGTATTGCCTTTCTTGATGAAAACTCCTCGCAAATCAAGCTGTTTGCTGTCGGACAGCCGCCGCTTCGCTCTATTTCTGAACCTTCTTCTGAAAGTATTATCGCGGGTGCACATGACGGGTTTGTTGAAAGCCTTGATACCAATATCTACTTACTGCGTTCGCATTTAAATGATCGGAAGCTCGCCATTCAATATCATAAGGTCGGTACAAAATCGGAAACAAAGCTTGCAACGGTTTATATATCTGATATTGCCAATCAAGAAAAGGTCGAAGAAGTCAACAGACGGATTTCTTCTATTAAAGTAGACACACTGATAAGTCCTGGCTCTATCGTTGAGGCAATTGAGGAAGATTCATATTCTATTTTCCCGCAGCTGATTGATACAGAACGTCCGGACAAGGTAAGATCTGCGATTCTTGAAGGCAGAATAGTCGTACTCATGGATGGCAGTCCAATGGCCATCATTCTGCCTATCACGTTCTTTAGTTTTTTTCAGTCGCCAGATGATTATAACAGCCGCTGGATTCCTGCTACGTTTATTCGTATTCTTCGTTATCTTGCCTGCATCATCGCAGTCATATTGCCATCTTTTTATATTGCTGTTATTGCGTTTCATTATGAGGTTGTCCCAGATGAACTAGCCATTACGATGAAGAACTCTATTATTGGCATTCCCTTTCCTCCATTGATAGAGGCCATACTGATGGAGATCACAATTGAACTTATACGTGAAGCTGGGGTGCGTCTGCCTAAACCAATCGGGCAGACCATTGGCATCGTAGGAGGTTTGGTTATTGGGGATGCGGTTGTACAAGCAGGACTTATTTCGAATGTCCAAGTCATTGTAGTCGCTGTGACGGCTGTCGCTTCATTTGTACTTCCGTCGTTTGAAATGACGTCCACCATCAGGATGCTCCGTTTCCCGCTCATGTTTATGGCATCGATGTTTGGATTTATTGGCATTTCATTTGGGCTCGCCATTATTCTCATGAATTTATGCCGCCTAGAATCACTAGGGGTGCCATATTTATCACCTGTTGCTCCATTTAACTGGCAGGACTTAAAAGATACGGTAGTTCGACTCCCAATGTGGATGTACAAAAACCGCCCTGTTTATTTAAATCCGCAAAAAGACAAACAAATTGAACAACTGAGAGGGTGGACAAAGAAAAATGAAAAATAAAATATCTCCACCTCAAGCTGTTTTTTTTATCATCCAGTCTCAAATTGGTGTTGGAATTTTAGCGCTCCCCCATTTGCTGATGAAAGACATGGGACACGATGGCTGGATGGCGATAATTGTCGCGTGTTTTTTTATCCAGATTATCAATACCATTTTTCTTTATATCATCTACAAGTATCCAGAAACGTCATTTTTCCAAGCGCTGATTGACGTCTTTGGAAAATGGATTGGACGCGCCTTGGTCGTACTCTATACATTATACTTTGCCTCGGTTTGCATCGTAGTCCTTTCTATATTCACAAGGATTCTTGGCATATGGGTGCTCCCGCTCACACCAAACTGGGTGATTAACCTATTACTGATGATATGCATTATCTATATCGCAAAAGAGCAAATTACAGCCATTGTCAGGTTAAACTTTATTTTAACTCCCTTTTTGCTCATGCTCTCTCTATTGATGTTCTATGCATTGAAAGGAACCAATATTGATTACCTCCTGCCTTTTTTCCAAACAGATATTTCTCAATTTCAGCTTGGATTGAAGGACGTGGTGCTGTCAATGAATGGATTTGAGATGATTTTGATCATCTCTCCACTGATGAAGGGCACCATTAAGGAACGATATAAAGTGATGACCATTTCAAATATATGCACGACGCTTTACTACCTATTTATTACATTAATTTGTTTTATGTTTTTCAGCCCAGCTGAGCTTGATGTGATCCCGAATCCTGTTTTGTATCTATTAAAAACCATTACATTCGGTGTCATTGAGCGCACGGATTTAATTTTTCTGAGCTTTTGGGTCTTTGTCATTTTAGCCACACTGAGTAATTATCTGTACTTTTGTGCAAATGGTGTGTCCAGTATGCTGAAGAAAAAAAATCACAAAAAATATGTCTACTATTTTGCCATTTTGATTTATGCTGCAAGCTGTTTTCTTTCAACTGATAACTTTAGAATTCAGCGCTTTAATGACTTTACCACCGTTGCACAATATTCATTTATTTACACACTTCCGATCATGATGGCCATTATCATCTTTATCAAACACCGCAAAAAGAAGGTGAAATCACATGCATCATAGGTACATGTTGACACTGCTTATGTGTGTTTCCCTCATTTTCATGCCTGGCTGCTGGGATCAAAACCTATTAAAAGACATCTCTCTCGTATTAACTTCAGCTGTTGATCAAGGAGAGGATGACAATGCGAGATATTCGATTACCTATCGAAAGGTGCAGCAGTCTCAAAGTATGCAGCAAGGGAATTCTGGCAGCTATTTAACCACTGTTCTCACAACCGATGCGCCTACTTTAAGAAAAGCAAGAAGCAACTTTAGCCGGAGTGTAGACCAAAAAATTGATATGTCGAAAATGAGGGTGCTGCTGATCGGTGATGAATTTGCCCAAAACCGGCTGCTTCCTTACTTAGATATGTTTTATCGCGATCCCAAAAGCCCTTTGCTCGCAAATTTGGCAGTGGTGCAAGGGGGGAGCTGTGTGGACTTAATCAATTCTCTGCTCAAGGAAAAACTCATTGTGAGCGACTATTTAAACAACCTGATCACTTCCGCATCACGCTCCTCTCAAGTTGCACCTAAGAACATTCAAAATATCCGGTCCAAAATGCTGCAAACCGGCGAGGATTTCACACTGCCGTTACTCTACTACGATAAGTCAAAAAAGTTAACGAGTGTGAGAGGGGTTGCCTTATTTGATAATGAGAAAAAGAAAGGTGAACTGTATGCACAGGATGCCATTCTGCTCACCATTATGGATGGAAAAATGGGCAGTTATGCAAACTTCACGAAAAAAGTAAGAAGTGATATGAAATCAAAGGAGAACAATTACATCACCATTCAAGTAACGGATTCAAAGAGAGACATAAAAATCGTCAATCCTGATCATCGAAACGTAACCTTCTCTCTTGACTATGAATTCACCACCTCTGTTCTTGAATATCCGAAAGACAATTTAGATACAGACAAGAAAATCGAAATGTTAAATAAAAGGCTGTCAGCTATTTTTACAAAAGATGCCGAAAAAGTCATTGCAGCCCTGCAAGAGGCGAATTCTGACGTCCTCAGCCTTGGCAGAAAATATCGGGTCAGACACTATGATGAATATATGAAAATGAACTGGGTCACCGATTATCCGAAGGTGAAAATCATTCCAAAAGTGAAAGTGAACATTACACAAACAGGTATCATTAGTTAAGAAAAGGAAGAAGCCATCTTTCTTTTCTTTTTTTATTTTTTTAGATTGTCATTTCGATGCTTTCATGATAATCTATGTGTGTAAACGGTTACACATTCATGAAGGGAGGCTCTCCATTGGCTACAATTAAAGATGTTGCAAAAGCTGCACAAGTGTCTGTTGCCACTGTTTCACGCGTGCTCAATGATACTGGATATGTTCATTCAGATACGAAAATCCGCGTGACACAAGCGATGCAGGAGTTGAACTACTTTCCCAATGAAGTGGCTAGATCCCTTTTTAAAAGAGAATCACGCTTAATCGGCTTAATCTTGCCTGATATCACAAATCCCTTCTTTCCTCAGCTTGCTAGAGGCGTTGAGGATGAGATTCATGCGCACGGTTTTCGGTTATTATTCGGGAACAGTGATGAAGATCGAGAGAAGGAAATGGCTTACTTACAAACCTTTAAACAAAATCAAGTAGTCGGTGTCATCGCGGTCACAAATGAACCTGAATCAGATATATACAATGATGATGATCTACCTGTTGTGTTTTTAGATCGAACGGTCCCACATGCGCCTTCTGTTTTTGCAGATGCTGCAGCTGGCGGGAAAATGGCGGCAATGGAATTAATCAGACGCGGCAGCCGGCAGATCACACTGTTAAAAGGACCTGCCCATCTGCAAACAGCGCGGCAGCGATTCAAAGGCGCACTCGATGTTCTCACGGAAACAGGCGTCGACTTTCATGTGATGTCTAATGCTTCATTTTCCTTTCAAGAAGCCCGAAAAAGCGCCAAGGCCCTTTTCCAGCTGTACCCTGAAACAGATGGGATCATTGCCAGCAATGACATCGTCGCAACAGCGGTCATCCATGAAGCGTTTCGGATCGGAAAAGCCATTCCAGGAGACGTTCAAATCATTGGATTTGATGATATCCCGCAAAGTGAGCTGCTCTTCCCTTCCTTATCGACCATAAGGCAGCCCGCCTATGAGATGGGAAAAGAAGCGGCACAGCTGTTAATCAAAGCGATTCAGAAACAACCGATAGATGAACCAGTTATTCAAATGCCCGTCTCTTTTATTGAACGAGAGACCACAAGAAAGGTGGATTCACAATGAGTCATATTGTTGTAGTAGGAAGCTGTTCAATGGATTTAGTCGTCACATCAGATAAACGGCCAAATGCCGGTGAAACGGTTTTAGGCAAATCGTTTAAAACGGTCCCAGGCGGGAAAGGTGCCAATCAGGCAGTCGCAAGCGCCAGACTCGGTGCAGATGTATACATGGTCGGCCGAGTTGGTGATGACGCTTATGGTCAGGATATTCTCAGCAATTTAGAAACACAAGGTGTCCGCACCTCATATATGAAACCGGTTACTGAAATGGAGAGCGGCACAGCTCATATCATTTTAGCAGAAGGTGATAACAGCATTGTTGTGGTCAAAGGGGCAAATAATGAGGTCACTCCTGACTATGTAAGAGAGGCCTTTTCTACAATTGATAATATCGGGATGGTTCTCATCCAGCAGGAAATACCTGAAGAAACGGTCGAAGCGGTCTGCGCCATTTGCAGTGAAAAAGAAATCCCTGTCATTTTAAACCCTGCACCAGCCCGCAAAGTATCGCAGCAGGTTTTAGAGCAGGCTGCTTACATTACACCGAATGAACATGAAGCTGTTCTGATGTTTGATGGTCTGCCAACCAGTGATGCCTTGCGTCAATACCCTAACAAATTATTGATCACAGAAGGAAAAAATGGGGTTCGATATTTTGATGGAATGAAAGACGTGTTGGTTCCAGGCGTTCCTGTCGAAGCAGTCGATACAACAGGAGCTGGCGATACCTTTAACGGAGCCTTGGCTGTCGCTCTAACAGAAGGCAAATCCCTTTATGACGCACTTGCCTTTGCCAACCTTGCAGCTTCAATGTCCGTCACAAAGTTTGGCGCACAAGGCGGCATGCCAACAAGAGAAGAATTGGAGAAAAAGAAATGAAAAAAAACGGCATCCTAAACAGCCATATCGCCAAGGTGCTTGCTGACCTTGGCCACACAGATACAATCGTCATAGCAGACTGTGGTCTCCCTATCCCAGAAGGTCCAGTCAAAATCGACCTGGCGTTATCAATCGGCACACCATCCTTTCAGGAGGTCACCTCCCTCCTTCTTCAGGAAATGGCCGTTGAAAACATCACTGTAGCTAGTGAAATCAAAGAAGCCAATGAACGAGATCATTTATTTCTTAAGAAAGCGCTCTCAAAATCGTTACATGAAGTAGACCACGAGACGTTCAAAGACATGACCAAACAGGCAAAAGCAGTCATTCGAACGGGTGAAGCCACCCCATACGCAAACTGCATTCTTCATGCCGGTGTCATCTTTTAAAAGGAGGAGCCAGATATGAACATAGAGATGCATAACATCCATAAGGCTTTTGGAAAAAACACCGTTCTCTCCGGGGTCTCCTTTGACCTCGTCACAGGTGAAGTCCACGCACTCATGGGTGAAAATGGTGCGGGAAAATCAACTTTAATGAATCTGCTTACAGGTCTTTATTCTTTAGATCAAGGAACGATACAAATCGACGGAAAAGAGACCGCTTTCAAAAATCCGAAGGAAGCGGAACAGCACGGCATCGCCTTCATTCATCAGGAGCTCAACATATGGCCGGATATGACCGTCTTGGAGAATCTATTCATCGGGAAAGAAATCTATACGAAACTCGGACTGCTAGATACTAAGAAAATGAAGACTCTCGCCCAAACGCAGCTGGACCGTTTGTCTGTGAATCTCTCACTTGAACAAGAGGCAGGCAGCTGTTCTGTTGGACAAAAACAGATGATTGAGATTGCAAAAGCATTAATGACCGATGCAAAGGTCATCATCATGGATGAGCCGACAGCAGCTCTTACGGAACGGGAAATCGAGAAGCTCTTCCAGGTCATTGAATCTCTCAAAAAAGAAGGCGTTTCCATTGTCTATATTTCTCACCGTATGGAGGAAATCTTTGCAATCTGTGACCGGATTACGATCATGCGTGATGGGAAAACGGTCGATACGAAAGCCATACCTGAAACGAATTTCCATGAAGTCGTCAAGAAAATGGTCGGCCGTGAATTGACAGATCGATATCCTGAGCGAACGCCTTCAACAGGAGACATTGTCCTTGAGGTGAAACAAGCAACGAGAAAAGGACAATTTCAAGATATCAGCTTCTCAGTTAAAGCTGGAGAAATCGTTGGTGTTGCAGGCTTAATGGGTGCTGGCCGGACCGAAATGATGCGGTCACTGTTTGGCCTTGATCCTCTTGACCAAGGAGAAATCTGGGTTCATGGGAAAAAGGCTGTTATTAAAAAACCAAGTGATGCCGTCAAGCTCGGCATCGGCTTTATCACAGAGGATCGCAAGGATGAAGGATTGATGCTTGATGCATCCATCCGAGAAAACATCGGTCTGCCAAACTTAAAAAGCTTCTCTCCAAAGGGATTGATTGATAAGAAAACTGAACAGGATTTTGTCGACCTGCTCATTAAAAGACTGACGATTAAAACGGCTTCCTCTGACATCTCTGCCCGAAGCCTGTCTGGTGGAAATCAGCAAAAAGTCGTCATCGCCAAATGGATCGGCATACAGCCAAAGGTGTTGATTTTAGATGAACCGACACGAGGTGTCGACGTCGGAGCGAAACGAGAAATCTATCAGTTAATGAATGAATTGACCGATCGAGGCGTTGCCATTTTAATGGTCTCCTCTGAACTCCCAGAGATACTCGGGATGAGCGATCGAGTGCTCGTCATTCATGAAGGAACCATCAGCGGAGAATTAGAAAAAACAGAAGCAACACAGGAACGAATTATGACACTAGCTACAGGAGGGAAGTAACATGAAACCACTTACTTCAAATGGACGATTTGATCACATCATGCAAAAGCTTGGGCCATTCTTAGGACTCATCATCCTTGTCGCCATTGTTTCTATTTTAAACCCGGCCTTTTTAGAGCCATTAAACATCTTAAACTTACTGAGACAAATCTCCATTAATGCCCTCATTGCCTTTGGGATGACATTTGTTATTTTAACTGGAGGCATTGATTTATCTGTCGGTGCCATTCTTGCACTGTCCAGTGCCCTGACTGCCGGCTTTATCGTTTCTGGCATGGACCCGATTTTAGCCATTATTGTCGGCTGTATCATCGGTGCCGTTCTTGGGATGATCAACGGTCTTTTAATTACAAAAGGAAAAATGGCTCCTTTTATCGCAACGCTTGCCACGATGACGATTTTCAGAGGTTTGACACTCGTTTATACAGACGGAAACCCGATTACTGGGCTTGGCTCTAACTATGCCTTTCAGTTATTCGGCCGCGGATATTTCTTAGGCATTCCTGTTCCAGCGATCACGATGCTTCTCACCTTTATCGTACTTTGGGTACTGCTTCATAAAACACCTTTCGGCAGAAGAACATATGCCATCGGCGGGAATGAAAAAGCGGCTCTCATCTCAGGAATCAAAGTACCGCGCGTGAAAATTATGATCTATTCATTAGCAGGCTTCATGTCTGCCTTAGCAGGTGCGATCTTAACATCTCGCCTAAATTCAGCGCAGCCAACAGCTGGTACGTCCTATGAGCTTGATGCCATTGCTGCCGTCGTACTTGGCGGGACAAGCCTGTCCGGCGGAAGAGGACGAATTGTCGGCACACTCATCGGGGTGCTCATTATCGGTGTCCTGAACAATGGTATGAACTTACTTGGTGTTTCATCATTCTATCAATCTGTTGTGAAAGGGATTGTCATCTTGATTGCAGTCCTGCTAGACAGAAAGAAATCTGCTTAAGGAGGCAGCTGCTATGAAAAAATATCTTATTCTCATCCTGACTCTCTCTTTGTTTCTGCTTTCTGCCTGCTCGCTTGAACCGCCGGAGTGGGCCAAGTCATCTAAGGATGGCAAGAAAAAAGACATCAAAATCGGTCTGTCGATCTCGACATTAAATAACCCATTCTTCGTTTCTCTGAAAAACGGTGTGACAAAAGAAGCAAAAAAGCTTGGCATTGAAGTCGTGATTGCAGATGCACAAAATGATTCTGCTAAACAAACAAGTGATGTAGAAGATTTAATTCAGCAAGGAGTCGACGCATTGCTCATCAACCCAGCGGATTCATCTGCCATATCAACCGCTGTCGAATCAGCAAACGCTTCAGATATACCTGTCATCACATTAGACCGCTCAGCCGAAAGTGGAAAGGTAGAAGCACTTGTCGCCTCAGATAACGTCAAAGGCGGTGAAATGGCAGCTAAATTTATCATTGACAAGGTTGGCAAAGGAGCAAAAGTCGCTGAATTAGAAGGCGTACCAGGCGCTTCCGCTACACGTGAGCGTGGAAAAGGATTCCATCAAATAGCGGATAAAGATCTAAAAGTGACTGCAAAACAAGCTGCTGACTTCGACCGGACAAAAGGACTGAATGTCATGGAAAACCTTCTTCAAGGAAACCCTGACATCAAAGCCGTTTTTGCCCACAATGATGAAATGGCTCTCGGCGCACTAGAAGCGATTCAAAGCTCTGGGAAAGACATTCTTGTCGTTGGCTTTGACGGCAACGAAGATGCACTCAGCTCGATCAAAGCAGGAAAGCTCTCTGCAACGGTTGCGCAGCAGCCAGAGCTGATCGGTCAACTGGCAGTCGGTGCTGCAAACGACGTATTAAAAGGGAAAAAAGTACAAAAGAACATCGCAGCTCCACTCAAACTAGAACAGAAGAAATAAACAGAAAACCCCCGATATCCCTCGGGGGTATTTTTCTATTACTGTGGTCTTTTCAGCACAAATGACGTGCCTAAATGGGCATAATCATTACCTGCTAGGCGAGCGACTGGTTTCAGTTCATTAGTAGAAACATAGCCTTTTTCTGCATCATAAACAGCCTCATCTAAATGTGCACATACAACCCGGCCAATGATATGATCAACTGTGATCTCCCCTTCATCATTTTGAAATGTCAGATGTTTTTCCAGCTGACATTCAAAACGAATGCGTGCTTCCTTGATCCCCGGCACCGAAATGACATGACTCTCTACTTGGTGAAGTCCGGTGCGATCCAGCTCACTCTCTTCCCTAGGCAGAGTAGCAGCTGTTTCATTAATATCTTCTATCATGTCTTCATCACTCACATGAACGACAAACTCTTTCTTATCGATGATATGCTGCGCAGTATCTTTCATCTGACCATCACGTCGTCCGATAGAAACCGCAATGAGCGGCGGGTGTCCGCTGATGACATTAAAGAAACTAAATGGTGCGGCATTGACGACATTTTCTTTAGATAGACTTGTAATAAATGCAATCGGTCTTGGAACGATAGATCCAGATAATAATTTATATGCCTCTTTTCGTGACAGCTGATCCAGTAGCAATGTAATCAATTCAGGTACGCCTCCTTTTAATGTAACGACATCATACCATACCCCTTTCTCTATACCTCTTATTCCAGCTCGGTGCGATGCAGGATATGGTGGACCAAATGAAATAAAGCAGGATTATGATTTTCACGCCTATAGGAAATCGTCCATTCCGCTAGAAGCTGTTCATCCTCAATGGAGCGATATACAACATCCAGATTAAATAAACGCCGGGCTGATTGTGGAATCACTGCAATACCGATCCCTGCTGTGACAAGGCCAATGATCATTTGATATTCCGCTGCTTCCTGCACGATATTTGGAGAAAACCCGTACTTTTCACATAGCAGGATAAAGTGCTGATAAAGGGACGGCCATGATTCCTGTGATAAAGAAATAATCGGTTCATGACGGATATCTTCAATTGTGACCGTCTCTTTTTTAGCCAATCGATGATTTTTTGGAATCGCAAAAATACATTCACTCTGCTTCATCAAACGACTGACTAGCTCTTCATGCGGCGATGTAGGGTGTAAAAAACCGATATCAATCTCACCATTTAAAAGTGCCTCTAGCTGCTGCGGAACGGAAAGCTGCTGCAGCTCAATACTGACAGAGGGATACAGCTCCCTAAATTCACGTACAACGGGCGGCAGAATATCATATGTCGCAGTTCCAACAAAGCCTATGATGATTTTCCCCAGCTCTCCTCTTGCTGTATGACGTGCATGATCAACGGCTTTATCAAGCTGCTGCAGCACTCCCCGAACCTCCTGTAAAAAGACCTTTCCAGCTGCTGTTAGCTCCACCACCCGCTTCGACCGGTGAAATAAAGGAAAACCCAATTCTTCCTCAAACTGCTTAATTTGCTGACTAAGTGGAGGCTGTGTCATATTCAACCGCGCGGCTGCTCTGCCAAAATGCAGCTCCTCCGCTACTGTGACAAAATACTGCAAATGTCTCAGTTCCATCCTTTCACTCCTCACACACTTATTCGTGAAACATATCAAAACCACGTTAAACATATATTGGAAAATTTATTTTATGAAATGTATAGTAAATCATATCATGAAAATATATTTTCATAAAAAATTTTACTTGCCGAAAGGAGTGCGGGGTAAATGAAATCTCAAGCACAACCCCTAACAAGACGAGGAGCAGAGTTGATTGTTGATACGCTGATTGCTCAAGGTGTGACCCATGTTTTTGCGATTCCAGGTGCAAAAATTGACGCTGTATTTGATGTATTAAAAGACAGAGGTCCAGAGCTTGTCCTATGCAGACACGAACAAAATGCAGCCTTTATGGCAGCCGCTGTCGGACGTTTAACTGGCAAACCAGGTGTTTGTCTCGTCACATCAGGTCCTGGTGCATCTAATTTAGCAACAGGTCTATTAACAGCCAATACAGAAGGTGATCCTGTTGTCGCAATCGCTGGAAACGTCATTCGTGCAGATCGTCTGAAACGAACACATCAATCACTCGACAATGCGGCATTATTCAAACCAGTCACAAAATATAGCGTTGAAGTACAAGACGTAAACAATATACCAGAAGCATTAACAAATGCTTTTCGCGCGGCACAAAAAGGGCAGGCTGGAGCAGCATTTATCAGCTTTCCACAAGATGTCGTGACAGAACACACCACACAAACACCAGTGTCTGCTCACCCTTCTCCAGAATTAGGTCCTGCACCAGATGCTCTCATCAGTTCGGCTATCGCCAAAATTCAAAATGCACACTTACCTATTGCGATTGTGGGAATGAAAGCTAGTCGTCCATCTGCTGCACATGCCACAAGAGCATTATTAAAAACACTTGGTATCCCATTTGTTGAAACGTATCAAGGAGCCGGCGTTCTCTCAAGAGAGCTCGAGTCTCAATATGTAGGCAGAATCGGCTTATTCCGTAATCAGCCGGGTGATTTTCTCATTGAACATGCAGATGTCCTTTTGACCATTGGCTTTGATCCAATTGAATATGATCCGAAGCATTGGAATCTTCAGCCGCAGCAGCGTCAGATCATCCATGTTGATGACATGCAGGCAGATATTGACCATTTTTATGAGCCAGCGCTTGAGCTTGTAGGCAATATTTCTGAAACCGTCAAACATCTCGCGCATGACAGTGTTCCCCTTTCTTTAAGCAAAGAGAACATAGAATTAGTCACTGAATTACAGGAGCTATTAAGCGACATCGAAAAGACACCAGAAAGAGAAAGTCATCGATCTCATCCACTGGATGTCATTCATACATTGAGACGTCTGATTCCTGATGACACGAAGGTCACGTGTGATATCGGATCTCACGCGATTTGGATGTCCCGTCACTTCCGCGTCTATGAACCGAACTCATTCCTGGTGAGTAACGGCATGCAAACATTAGGCGTCGCATTACCATGGGCAATTGCGGCTTCTATCATGAATCCAGATGAAAAGATTATCTCGGTCTCAGGTGATGGCGGTTTTCTCTTCTCCGCAATGGAGTTAGAAACAGCAGTCCGGAAGAAAACAAACCTCGTTCACCTTGTTTGGAACGACAGCACATACGACATGGTCGCGTTCCAGCAGGAAATGAAATATGACCGCACATCCTGCGTTGAATTCGGGCAGATCGATTTAGTGAAATATGCGGAAAGCTTTGGAGCAACTGGACTAAGGGTCAACTCACCTGAGGAGCTTTCAACCGTCCTTCAAAAGGGTATAAACATAGAAGGACCCGTGATTATTGATATTCCGATTGACTATCAAGACAACCCTGACCTCGCCAGTCAAAAATGGCCAGAAGTCTTTCGCAAAAAACATGCAATGAACGTCAGATAAGACTTCGATACATTACATTAAAGGAGTGAGCGGTTATGGGTATGATGCACCCAATGAATCAACAGAATGACACAAGACAGCATGACAAACAGCAAGAGGTCTATCAAGTATCGACAATGACCTCCCTGCTGGAAGCCGTATATGATGGAGATTTCTCCCTCGCACATATTCCTGAACACGGTGATTTTGGCATCGGTACATTCAATCAATTAGATGGAGAGCTGATCGGCTTTGACGGCGCATTCTACCGGCTGCGCTCGGATGGAACAGCGACACCGGTCACCAATCAAGATTATTCACCATTCTGCTCTCTAGCATTCTTTGAAACAGATATCGTTCATCGAATTGATGCACCTATGACGTCCAAAGAACTTGAAGATGAAATCGACCGCATTTTACCAAGTAAGAATATCTTTTATGCGGTCCGCATTGATGGATCATTCAAAAAGGTTCAAACACGTACGGTTGAAAAACAGGAAAAACCTTACGTTCCGATGGTAGAAGCAGTCAAGTCTCAGCCTATTTTCGACTTTGAGGATATTCAAGGTACGATCGCAGGCTTCCGTACACCGCAGTACGCACACGGCATTGCGGTGAGTGGATATCATCTTCATTTTATTGATGAAGATCGAAGTGTTGGCGGACACGTATTTGATTACACCGTTGATCAAGTCACCATCCGCATTTCTCAAAAACGCCATATGAATTTACACCTGCCAAATACGCAGGAATTCTTCCAAGCAGACATTGATCGAGCTGACCTTGCACAGCAAATTGCCAGTGCAGAAAGCAGCCCGGATCAATAAATGAAGACACCCCGTTGATTCCGGGGTGTTTTTTTATGCACAAAGATGATTTCTTGCACGTGATGTTTTCGTTTCGATAGCAAAATAGAAATTATCCAGTCTATTCGTAATGAAATATGATAGAATATCAACAGAAGAAAGGTGGTTATACGGTGTCAAAAGACTATAGCATTCCAAACCTAACATTAGACGAAAGAGATAAACAAATTCTATCCCTATTACACGAGGACGGGCGCATGTCTTATACAGATCTCGGCAAACAGGTCGGTCTGTCACGTGTAGCCGTACAAGCCCGCATTCAGCAGCTCATTGAAGCAGGGGTCATTGAACGATTCACCGCTGTAATTAACCCCGCGAAGGTTGGCATTCATGTCTCTGTCTTCTTTAATGTAGAGGTAGAGCCAAAATTTTTAGAAGCGGTTGCCCTTCAGCTTGAAAAGGAAACGGCTGTCACAAGTCTTTATCACATGACAGGACCAAGCAAGCTGCATATGCATGGCATTTTTCAACATGAACAGGAAATGGAGACTTTCCTGACAAAAAAGCTATACCCCTTAGAAGGCGTTGTCAGTGTGGACTGCCAAATGCTCATTAAACGATACAAAAGCCGCATGGGCATGAAATTGTAGACAGGAGTTGAACCACTTGCAATCATATATCGAACTCATTATCGCTATGGTGCGAACCGGTATTCTCGGTTTTGGCGGAGGCCCTTCCGTCATACCGCTTATTCGCCATGAAGCGGTGGTGAAATACCAATGGATCAACGATGACGAATTCGGAGAAACACTCGCCATCGCCAATGCCTTACCAGGCCCGATCGCAACAAAAATGTCAGCATACCTCGGCTATCGATTAAAGGGTGTATCTGGCGCAATTGTTGCAACAGCTGCTCATATTTTACCTACTTGTCTCGCCATGGTAGCCCTTGTCACACTTGTCAGCGTCTTAAGCTCCTCACAAATCATTCAAAATATGATTGGCGCTGTGACCCCTGTCATTGCGGTTCTGTTAGGCCTCATGGCATATGAATTTGGACAAAAAACGCTGAAAGGATTCGGCATGATCTTCGGGATCGCTCTATTCCTTCTTGCCTTTATTGGA
The DNA here is from genome assembly GCF_000691165.1 of Bacillus safensis FO-36b. Lineage (GTDB taxonomy): Bacteria > Bacillota > Bacilli > Bacillales > Bacillaceae > Bacillus > Bacillus safensis. The sequence continues at coordinate 340,856 of NZ_ASJD01000002.1, forward strand.
CTGCAAGTGCTGTCCATTCATCCAGGAATCATCGTGATGATCTTTTTATTTTATGGCGCTTTTCATTTTAAACTGAAAAATCATTGGAATCGGCCAAATAAAGAGAAAGGAGTGTCTTCATGATCCTGATTCTCTTTTTATTCTGGGCATTCTTTTTATCCAATCTATTAGGATATGGCGGTGGTCCTGCATCAATCCCGCTCAATTATGAAGAAATCGTCAATCATTTTCATTGGATGACGAACGAAGGATTCTCCAATATGCTGGCTTTAGCCAATGCACTGCCGGGGCCAATCGCTACGAAGATTGCAGCATATGTCGGTTATGACGTCATGGGCTGGCCAGGCTTTATCGTGGCACTGCTTGCCACTGTACTGCCGTCTGCTGTTGGGCTGATTTTATTGCTCAAGCTGATTGACCGCTTTCGTCAATCTCCCGTCGTTAAAGGCATGACCTTATCCGTTCAGCCTGTCATTGCGATGATGATGCTTTTATTAACATGGGAAATCGGCGGAGATGCAGTGAAAGCCATCGGCTGGACGCAATCGCTCGCCATTGCTGCGGTCTCCTTTTTCTTGATGACCAAATTCAAGCTGCACCCTGCCTTTCTGATTGTGGCTGCTTTCTTATATGGCGGATTCATTCTGCCGCATTCATAAAAACCGATAACATTCACTGTTATCGGTTTTCTTTCACATATAAATTGGAGAAACTGATCTGCGCCCAATCGAATGATACTCGACCCCAGCCTGTTCTGCCGCTTCAAGTGTATGACAGTTTCGTCCATCGAAAATAAGCGGCCGCTTCATCCATTTCTTATAGGAAGCAAGTGGAAACGACTGAATATCCGCCCACTCTGTTAATAGACAGACTGCATCAGCATCCTTGATCGCTTCTTCAATCGTTTGAGCAAATAAGACTTGATGCGGCAGCTCGCGAGCTGCATGCCTGGCAGCAACAGGATCATATGCCACAAGCTCCGCACCTAATTGATGGAGCTCATGAGCGATCGGAATAGATGGCGCCTCCCTCATATCGTCTGTATTCGGTTTAAAGGACAGACCAAGAAGCGCAATTCGCTTCCCTTCAAGAGCTGCCCCCAGCCGCTCCTGAATATTTCGGATAAAACCTGCCCGCTGCTCATTATTTACTTTGATGACAGCCTTTAGCAGCTCAAAATCATGGGACACATGCCCTGCAATTTGGACAAGTGCATTTGTATCCTTTGGAAAACAAGAACCACCGTAGCCAATGCCCGCTCTGAGAAAGGACGAACCGATCCGCTGATCAAGCCCCATTCCCTGCGACACCCATTCAACATCAGCACCTGTTTTTTCACAAATGGAGGCAATCTCATTCATAAAGCTGATTTTTGTCGCAAGAAATGCATTTGATGCATACTTGATCATTTCAGCACTTTTACGGTCTGTTTTGACCATTGGAAGGTGGAAATCAGCATACATCTCCTCCAGCTGATCTAATACGACTTTTGTTTCAGCTCCAATCACAAGCCGGTCCGCCCTCAATGTATCTGAAATGGCAGAGCCTTCCCGTAAAAATTCTGGGTTAGATGCAATCGCTAGCGGCTCCTTCCGTCCTAATTCTTGATGGATCAACTGATCGATTTGATCACCCGTTCCAACAGGCACCGTACTTTTCACCACAAGGATCGCCCCTGACTTTGCTTTTATCCCCATCTCTTTTGCAGCCTGAAACACATACTGTAAATCAGCTTGGCCATCTGCCTGCTGCGGGGTGCCGACTGCAATCATTAACACATCTGCCCGCGGGTAGACTTCCGCTCCATTTATGTGAAAATGAATTCGTCCCTGCTCAAGATTGCGTTTCAATAGCTCTTTTAACCCTGGCTCATACATTGGGGGATTTCCCTGTTTCAGCTGCATGACCTTTCGGCGGTCAATATCAATACACGCGACATCATGACCTGCCTCCGCTAAACACACACCTGTCACAAGCCCCACATACCCACAGCCTGCAATCGCAATATTCATGACACCATCAGCTCCCCATACTCCTTATGCTTGTAATGACATCGTATGCCGGGAGCTTTCATTCCATTCTTAAAAGCATACAAAAACCCCCTGCCATCACTAGCAGGGGGTCACTTTTATGAAACAAGACCATTTCGAATATGAGCAATCAGATTTTCAAGCATTTCTTTTGTTGTGACATCATTTGAATTTTCACCAATATCATGAGCGTACATCAAAATCTTTAAAAACTCTTCTTGATTTAAACCCTTATTATCCATGTCTGTATCCTTTCGAATCCACTAATTTCATTATTATATGCTCTAAGGTTGGTTTATGCAATACTCTAATACATCATTCGACAGCTTTTGAAATTTATGACCATTTTCATGAAAAACTTTTTTATAAATCCCCATTGAGCTATAATAAAAGAATTGGAATCTTTTACTTGGTTAGGAGCGGATCAAATGCTTCAGCACAACATCAACGAAGAAGAAATCAAACAAACAGCCGAACAGATCAAAGAACTTCTTCCTGCAACAGATGAAAACAAACAACTCATCAAAAAAGCATTGATTACTTATAGACAGGACAGCGTATATCGGCTCAAGCAAGAGTCTGATACCGAATGGTCAGCTTACGTACATGATGTCGTGGCAGCAAGAGTCCACCTTCATGTGCTGTTTCCTGTGAGAAGCAGCTGCTCATGTCCAGCAGATGGACTTTGTAAACACATTCTTGCTGTCTTCTTTTCGCTATACGCTCAAGTAGAGAGTGTGACCGGATTTACAGAAAATTGGTCAGAAAAAGATGAATTACAGCGCAGCAAAGAACTGATTCGCCAGCACTTCCAAGTGAAGCGCCCAGACGAACAATCACTCCAAAGCTGGCTGACTTTTTTCCAAGAGGAATTTAACCTCTGGCTGAAACGGACACCGAAGCATCAGCAAACACCGCAGCATTTGTATTACGGCTATTTATCGATCCTAAAAAAACACGCACCTGCTTCACCTGAATTCAAGAGCTTGTATGCGATTCATACGTCGATCGATGTATGGCTGAGGCTTCATGAACTCATCGACCTCGGCCGGCTTGATGCCGAAAAGGACTTTTATTCCATGAATCCATATGTAGAACAGCTCATGAACACCATTTTCGATTCAGTGGATCATTTGAAGACATACGCCCTTTCCTTTTCCCTCGATCCGTTTCTTGAAAACACACCAACTGCCGTTCGCACACTTCTTCAAATCAATGGACCTTTCCAGCATGAACGAGTAGCGGTCTTTATGGAGATTTGGGGCACCATATTAAATAGAGGGAAATGGGTCAAAAAAGAAACAGAAATACTAAAGAACGCCCAGAAGAAAGAACAAACGGTTGAACGTACCATCGGCCTGATGCACATGGATTATTTACTGAAAGAAGACGAAAGCCTCTTTCAGCAATTACAGCTGCTCAATGCGGATATGCTGCCTAATGTGCTCAATTGGCTGAAGGATCTCACAAACCGAAAGGACTGGAAGCGGCTCAAGCTCTGGTATCATGAAATCACCTATATATTAGAGGAATATTGCCAGCTCGACCTTTCCTACAGAGAACTGCGAGGAGCCGTCAGTGATTTCTTCTTTTATTTAGATGCATATTTTAAGCAAACGAAGGATCATCATTTATATGAACGTTATCTCCAAATCTGTATGCCCTATGCGTTTACAGAATACAGTCAGCTTTTGTATGCACAGCAGCGTTATGCGGAATGGATTGAGATTCACAGCCTTGTTGGTTTCTCCATTAGTGAACTGGAGAAGGATTTGATCAAACAGATTGCAAAAGAGGAGCCGGAAGCCCTCATTCCATCGTACCACCGTGAAATCTCACTGCTTCTCGATCAAAAGAATCGAAGTGCTTATCGAGAGTCTGTGAAAATGCTGAAGAAACTGCGTACGCTTTATCATAAAACGAAAAAAACCGTGATCTGGGAAAGGTATGTAAAGCAGCTGCAAGATTCAACAAAACGGCTGCGTGCGTTCCAAGAGGAAATGAAGAAAGGAAAATTGATTGATGACACGCCATAAACAAATTGTCATTCATGCAGAACAAACTGAAGATTTCTCTTTCACCATTTCAGCGCAAGCAGAGGACGGACACCCTGTTCCGCTTAATGAAATGAAGAGGCAGCTTTTCCAATGGCACGAATCTTCTTTCTACGGAACATTTTTAGAAGATGTCAGCTTTATTGGCACTCCTGCCTTTCTGTTAAGCCCTTGGATGACCGTTGAATTGCTAGGAAAAAATTCATTTAATACGTTTAGTCATGTGACATTAACGGATGAAACGGAACCACTGATGAAGACTGCCTCCACCATTTACGAATTCATCGAGGACGAAGATTTCGTGCCCGATTATGAGGCGTGGACAAAAGGCGAGCTTCGGTTTAAAGATAAAGAAGGCCTATTAGATGGTTATACGGCTGATTGGTTCTCCTTTGCTGTACAGGATTACATTCAGTATGATGATGCCTTGCAGCACAAATGGGAACTCATGAACGCACAATCGCCTGCGCTCTCAACCTTCCAAGGACATTTTCTAGATGAGCAGGATTTCTTGGAGACGATTGGCTGGATAGATGATGAGACGCCGTTCACTGTCGGCTTGCGCTTAAATGAACCGGATTTTGACGGAGATGATTGGAAAATCGAATTGTTTTTGCGGGACAAGAAAAACAGTGACCTTCACTTTTTTGAAGGCATTCGTTCATTGAAAAGATCTTGGCATCCGTATCAAGATAAAATTTCAAGAGAGCTGGAACGATTCAGTCAAATCGTCCCTTGGCTTTCTTTCACATCTGGCACCACACTTATGTCAGAAGAAGAAGCATGGCTCTTCCTATCTGAAGCAAGTGAAACACTTGTCAATATGGGCATTGAGATTCTGCTCCCATCGTGGTGGCAAATTGTTAAAGACAGCACGATGATGTTAAAAGCAAGGATTTCTTCTACACCGCGAGGCGAATCGCATGTCGGAATGGACGCATTAATGGACTTTAATTGGCGCTTTGCTACAAACGGCATTGAACTAACAGAAGATGAGTTCAACGAACTTGTCCAAAGCAAACGGCGCCTTGTCAACATTCGAGGACAATGGATCAAAATAGACCCGACCTTCATTCAGCAAATGAAAAAGTGGATGGAGCGTGCCGAAAATGAAGGGCTTCACATGTCTGATATTTTGTCACGCGAACTGGCAGATCAAGAAGCTTCCTCTGAATCGATTCCAGAACTACTAGACAGTTCAGCATTTGCCCATATTCAATTTGAACTTTCATCGCAATTAAGAGGGCTTGTCCACCAATTAAATGATTCGCACGAGCTGCCTTCTTACGAAATGAGTGAGTCCTTCAAAGGCACACTGCGTCCGTATCAGCAGCATGGCGTGAATTGGCTTTTATTTTTAAGATCTCATGGATTTGGGGCTTGTTTAGCAGATGATATGGGTCTTGGAAAAACGATTCAAATGATCGCGTATTTCACGTATTTGAAGGAGCAGGAGCAAAATGCCGCTCCATCTCTCATCATTGCGCCGACCTCTGTTTTAGGAAACTGGCAGCGAGAGCTCGAAACATTCGCACCACATTTGAAGGTTGCCCTGCATTATGGCCCATCGCGTCCACAGGGAGAGGACTTCACAAAAGCATACAAGTCAACAGATATTGTTCTGACGTCTTATGGACTCTCACATTCTGATCGTGATGAATTAACGGCAGCAAAGTGGAATACCATTTGCTTAGACGAAGCCCAAAACATCAAGAACGCCCATACGAAACAATCGAGAGCGATTAGACAGCTCAAAGGACAGCATCACATTGCCCTCAGCGGGACACCAATGGAAAACCGTTTGACAGAGCTTTGGTCCATATTCGACTTCGTCAACAAAGGATATCTCGGCAGCCTGACCAGCTTCCATAAAAAGTTCGTCCTTCCGATTGAAAAAGACCGTGAAGAAAAAAGAATTGAACAGCTCCAGCAGCTGATCAAACCATTTTTATTAAGACGAACAAAACAAGATGAAGAGGTTGCCCTGAACCTGCCTGAGAAACTCGAAGAAAAAGAATTCATTCCGCTCTCCGCTGAGCAGGCGTCTTTATATGAACAGCTTGTGAAGGATACATTTGAACACATGGCATCATTAACAGGGATGCATCGAAAAGCCATTATTTTAAGTATGCTTGGCAGACTCAAACAGATTTGTGATCACCCTGCGCTCTATTTAAAAGAGAGCGGAACAGATGTGAAACTGCTGAAACGTTCGTTAAAAATGGATAAACTCGCAGAGCTGTTAAAAGTGATACATGAGCAAGGAGAAAGCTGTCTCATCTTTACGCAGTATATTGAAATGGGCAACATGATCAAGCAGCTGGCAGAAAAGATGTTTGGAGAACCGGTCCAATTTTTAAATGGCAGCCTCTCAAAACAAGAGCGGGACAAAATGGTGGACCGCTTCCAGAAGAAAGAATTCAACATCTTAATTCTCTCTTTAAAGGCAGGAGGAACAGGACTCAATCTAACCGCTGCAAACCATGTCATTCACTACGATAGATGGTGGAATCCTGCTGTGGAAAACCAAGCGACAGACCGAGCTTATCGGATTGGACAAAAACGATTTGTTCACGTCCATAAGATGATCACAACGGGCACAATCGAGGAAAAAATCGATCAAATGCTCGAAACAAAACAAACATTAAATGATCAAATTATCCAAAGCGAGAGCTGGATTACAGAGCTATCGACAAACGAACTAGAAGACTTATTTACCTTAAGTGCCGCCGCTCAATCATCTTAATCACAGCAAAAAGAGGACTTTTCTCAAGCCTAATGAAAAGTCCTCTTTTTTATTTCATATAAACGTATGCTAAATGTTCAGTTTTTTCAATGCAGATTTCACATTCATATACGTATTTAATTCACGGAAGTCCTCTCTCATTTCTCCCATCTTCATTGCAAGATTCGGTTTAATTCCTGTCACAATGAGTTCAGTACCCGTCATTAAAATCAAATCATTCAGCTTAAAGATCGCATCTGCCACAAATGAATCCACTGCTAATAATCCGGACAGATCGACAATAAAATAATCATCCTTGGATTGAGAGATATAGGTGGAGACCGTTGAAATGATCTTATCAAATCTAGGCGCTGTTAACGTACCAATGATCGGTAACACAGAGATACCATCTTTCACAGGAACGATTGGGACCGAAATATTCAGCACTTCATCAATTGATTGCTCAAGAAGCTCCTGCTGTTCCTTCTCTTTCGTGACATCCTTTTGCAGACCAACGAAATAAAGACGTTTTCCTTCCTTTTCGTCAATCCAAAGAGGAGCGACACTTAACTCGTTCCAAAACATTTGTCCAGATTTTTTATAATTTTTCAGCTGAACCGTGACAGCCTCTTTGTTCTCAATGGCTGTTCTAATTTGTTTGAGAGCGATTTGCTCAGTTTCATCTCCCTGAAGGAAACGACAATTCCTCCCCAATACTTCGGTTTCTTGATAGCCTGTCATATCTAAAAAGCCCTTGTTCACATATATTAAAGGATTATCAGGTAAAGACGGGTCCGTCACCGTCAGGCCAACCTGAGTATAGTCCAAGGCTTCCTTGATTAAATGCAGATTTTCGGACTTATAAGATTCCAGCGCCATTCGTTTACTCTCCTTATTTTCCTTACAAGCGGGTTATATTCATAATTAAATTATATGATGTTCCACATCATGTGTAAATAGAAGTGGTTCTGAATTCCTCTTTTGTAGAATGCGCTTCATCCTATGTGATTTATACCACGACATCTGATTCATCTATTTCAAAAGGTGACGGATCATATGCGCGACACCATGTTCATCATTTGATAACGTCACGTGATCAGCGATTTCTTTTATATCCTGTCTCGCATTCCCCATTGCAACCCCAACACCAGCAGCTCGAAGCATTGATTCATCATTTAAACTGTCTCCTACAGCCGCTGCCCTACTTAAAGGAATACCTAGTCTTTCTGCCAGCCTTGTTAATGCCTGCCCTTTAGACGCGTCCTTTGAACCAATTTCAAAGTTATGATCAGCCGAACTGACCAATGTTACATCTGAATCATCACCAAACATCTCCCATCCAGCTTTCAATCTGTCCTGAAAGAAAGAAAAACCTAAGATATTGTAAAATGAAAGTTTTCGATCCTCACGAAACAATTCTTTATATGTATCAATATAAGAAAAACCCGACTGGCTGTATTGAACTTCTGCCGCTTGTTTTAAGACATTTTGATCCGTTTCTGGATTTGCACTTTTTAAACGGTCCATTTCAATCGCAAGAAGCTCTCTTCCGCGATTTGGTGTGAAAATGGCTTCGTTTGTAAAGACTTCATAATAATAATCACGTTCTTCAAGCCATGACAATATATGTTTAGCCTTTTCTTCTTGTAAAGCAGCTGAATGGTACACTTGTCCAGTTGGATCATGAATCACAGCTCCATTGGCACTAATCACCCATGTATTCATACCAAGCTGGTCAAAAATAGACCTCACATCAAAATACGCTCTCCCTGTTGACACGACAACCTCAATTCCATTCGCAGCTGCTTCCTTTAATGCCTGCTCGTTTTCCTGACTCACTTTGTGTTCACTGTTCAATAAAGTTCCATCTAAATCCGTTGCGATTAATTGAATGTTTGTCATCGTTCTCTCCTTTTTGTCTTTATTTTCAACCGACATACCGTTAACAAAATCCATCATCATTATGAAATGAGTATCCACTATTTGCAAGAGCTGATCGGTTAAACAGTGAATAAAAGGGTATCCGGCCACGCAAATATGACCGGATACACACAAAGGGGATTCACAAGGGGACACATGACCTATACAAAGAAGCATTGGTTCTATATTACGCAGTGTTCATATGAACAAGGCAGCATCTATCAGCTTTAGCTAGAGGGGGGCTGTCAGATGATAGACATTACCTTTTGATTCGGGACTTGCCTCCTTTCCTTTCAGCTACCCCTAGTCTACGGAGAAAGGCCGTATGTGACAAAACAGGAAAATAGCAAAATAGGCCTTCAAATTCTCTATATCCTCATTAATTTCTGTTTTTTACCGCTTGCGTATAAAACATCATCTTGTTTTGTTTGATAAAATACTTATTTTTCATAAATTGATAAAAAATATCTGAATGAATCCAATTACTAGAAGGCATGTGAATATAATCAGATCCATCCCACGCAAACCAATAAAAACAAAGCCGGCCATCATGAACCGACAACTGAAACTCAAAACAGTCCATTTGATCCTCGGTGACATATTGAAACGTGAGTGACTCTCCTTCTTCCATATACACATCACAAAATGAAAGAATATCTCCCCACGAATAAACACGTATATCACTCTTTGCCTTGTCGTCGCCAATATGAATGTTTCTCAATTGATAGGACTCCATAAAACATCTCCTTTCACTCATGTGCAGCTAGTTCTAAGCAGGCAGCGGTTTCATTTATACAGATGTTGTATGCTATAATAATACTTACGAATAATGAACGCTTGTGAGGTGATAAATATGAAAACCTTTAGGCTGATTGATTTAAAAATTGAACTTGATCCACAGCAAGATAAAATGTCCAGCATTCCCCTTCGTGACGGTTTAATCATTAATAAAGAAGACGGTGAAAATCACTGGATGATCGAGGCACTCATTCCAAAGAAACATAGACAGGTGTTTGAGGTACTCTTTCAGCAGCACACAGAAGTGAAGATTCTTGTAACGATCACTAAAGAAAACAACCGCCCTGTTCATCTATCTGTCCAAGTCAAAAACATCGTTGCCTTAGAAGAAAACATTTCTGTGTTACTCGATGGTAAAATGATTACAAATCGTTACAGAACAGAAACTGAAGAAGTATTAAAAGACCTCGTCAAAGAGGGGCTGTCAGGAGAAAAACTACTGGATGCTTTTAAACAAAACACATAAAAAAGAGCGGGATCAGCCGCTCTTTTTCTATTGCACATCTTTAGACTGGCTTTGATTTTTCAATAGATCTCTAATTTCAGTTAGCAAAACTTCCGTTTGATCCGGCGTTTCCACAACCTCTTCTTCCTCAACCTTTTTCCGTTTTAACTTATTCAAATAACGAATAAAGATAAAAATGGAAAACGAGATAATTAAGAAATCAACCACTGTTTGAATAAAGTTCCCATATAAAATTTGAGCGGCTCCGATTTTAATGGATAAACCGCTAAAATCATGCCCTCCAATAATAATACCGACAAGCGGCATGATTAAATCATTCACAAGAGAAGTGACAATTTTGCCAAATGCTCCCCCAATGATGACACCTACAGCCAAGTCAATGACATTGCCCTTGACGGCAAACTCTCTAAATTCTTTCAGCATCCTTTATCACCTTCATCTTTTTTTGTCTAATATGACGTTTTTTTGTCAAAATTGCAAGTCCTTATCCGTTCTAACTGAACGTTTCTAAATAAAAAAGCGATTCATGCTTGATGAACCGCCAGAAAAATCATGATACTTTAGGACCAATAGAAAATGTCAGTTCTGCTTCACATGCAACCTCGCCATCTACCGTCGCTACTGCTTTTCCTTTTGCAACCGGCCCGCGGAGGCGCGTCACTTCAACCTCTAAACGAAGCTGGTCTCCAGGCTTGACCTGTCTTTTGAAGCGGCATCCGTCAATCCCTGCAAACAAACCGATTTTTCCTTTGTTTTCTTCCTTGCCTAACATAATCACACCAAAAACCTGTGCGAGTGCTTCTACTATAAGCACACCCGGCATGACTGGGTAACCAGGAAAATGGCCATTAAAAAATTCTTCATTCACTGTGACATTTTTAATTCCAACCGCTTTTTTTTCTCCCTCAACCTCTAAAATACGGTCGACCAATAAGAATGGATAACGGTGTGGAATAATGTCTTGAATTTGCTGAGCATCAAGCATATCTTGATCTCTCCTTCTTTTCTATATCGCTGATCTTCATTTGATTCCTATAGAAGTATATTATGAATGCTGGCATTTTTCAATATTCGCCTTATGCATATGGTAAAAAATAGAATCTACCATTACCAATTGTCATCAAATATAATCCACACTACACTCAATGTTTTTTCACAAATATGGTAATATATATTACATCATTGATTGAATAAGAGGGTAAAAATGAATTTTATGAGCGATAAATCCGTAAAAAAACTTCTCCATTCCTGGTATACAATGCTAAAGCATCGACATTTTTCGAAGGCTGAAGAAATCAAAAAAACACTGCTAAAATATAAACGGAAATTATCAAAAAAACAAGAACTCTATTTCCATTATCAGTTGATGCTTTTCCGTCACCAGCTCTGGATGAATCAGACAGAGGACTTAGAAAAACTCAAACATGAACTGCTGCCCCACAAAGATGAAATGAACGAAGAACTGCAATATTATTTTTATTTCTTTCTCGGATTATATGAATCTTTAAAAAGTGATCAAAATGATGCGATTCATTATCTCGAAAAGGCTGAGGAACGACTGCCATTACTTAACGATGAGCTGGAGGAAGCAGAGTTCCATTTCCGTACAAGCGGTGTTTATTATAACAACCGTTACTCGTTGTTATCGATTCGTCATGTTCAAAAAGCCATGGATATTTTTGCAAAGCACGGTGATATCCATAGCATCTATCGGTGTAAAATTGTGCTCGCTCTTAACTATAGCGACCAAAAAAAATATAAGGAAGCGGAAGATATTTTCATTGAAATTATTGATTACGTGAAAAAGATTGATGATCAAGAGCTGCTCGGTATCGTTTATTATGATGCTGGCTTTATTCAGTCAAGACAAAACCGTCATAAGGAAGCGCTGGAATACTTCAAAAAAGCGCTTCGTCTTCCAGCATACCGAAAGTCAGCACACTCCTATGTATCGTGCCTATACGAAACTGTGCGTTCCTGTTTTAAAGAAAATTTAACCGATGAAGGGATGAAGTATATTCAAAAAGGTCTGAAAGAAGCTGTTGCTTCCCAGTTTGATATATTAAGAATGAAGTTTCAAATCTTATCTCTTCTCTACAGCCAAACGCCAAAGGCAGATGAGCAGATCGCCACGCTCGTCACATGTCTTGAACGAAAAGAAGCCTGGATTGATCTTGAGGATCTTCTTGCTGATGTCTCAGATTTTTATAAAAAAAAGGGCGACTTTGAGCGAGCCGCCTTTTTTATCATGAGAGGCTGATACCAGCCTGCTGATTATCGAATTGTATTAATTAATCCCAGCATTTGATCGCCCATCGTAATTGTTCTTGAATTCATCTGATAGGAACGCTGTGTTGTCATGAGGTCTGTTAATTCTTTCGACATGTCCACATTTGATGTTTCCAGTGCACCTTGCTGAAGCTGAATCGCCTCTCGGTTTGCTCCATTTAGTGCTGTTAATGCACCTTGATAGGTTCCATCAACTGAGAACAAATTATCTCCTTCAGAGACAAGTGCTGACGAATTATTGACTTGTACAACGCCCAGATTCACTTGCTGATTGGGTTGATTGTCTCTTGAAATCGCCGTAAGCCGCCCATTTTTATCGATTGAAATATCACGGAAATTTGCATTTAAGACGATCGCATTTCCGTTTTCATCAAGAATCGGATAGCCTTCGCTCGTGACAAGCTGCACTTGATTACGATTATTGCCCGGCTGCAAGTAAAGTGAACCATCTCTTGTATAACGGATATTACCGCCGGCGTTGACCTGCAAATACTGCGACGGCGCTCCGAAGGCAACATCAAGATCACGTCCTGTTTCTTTAATAGAGCCTTGCAGCGAGTTAATGGACGCATTGACCATTGTCCCCGTGCCAAGCCTTAACCCAGCAGGTGTCAGACGACTGTTTGCCACCTGCTCATTTTTTTCATCTACCTGATTAAACTGCTGTCTGATCAGCTCTGAGAAACGGGTGTTTTTCGCGCGGTACCCTGTTGTTTCACTGTTCGCGATGTTATTGCTGATGATGTCAAGCTGCTTTTGCACTTCATTCATCGATACAGCTGCGTTTATCATCGTTCTAAGCATGAGAATCCTCCTTTCTTTTTCATTTCTTGATTAGTACACTCTGCCAATTTCATTCACTGCTTTTTCTAAGCTTTTATCATACGCCTGAACCACTTTTTGATTTGTTTCAAATGCTCGGTAGGCCGTTGTCATATCTGTATATGATTTCGTTACATCCACGTTCGAGAGCTCCGATACGCCTTGGCTTAACGTATAGGACATTTGACCGTTATTGACTGCACTTGGCAGGGGCTGGTTATCAGCTGTACGGTATAAATCATTTCCTTCACGCGCTAGGTTTCTTGTATCCATCGCAACACGTACATCGATTTGACCAAGATTTTGCCCATTTTCAGACACAGTACCATCTGCATTCACTTTGAAATTCTCACTCTGAACCGTAATCGGCTGACCCGTCACGGAAAGAAGAGCACGGCCATTAATCGTCAATTGATTTTGTGCGTTCAATGTAATGGAGCTGCTTTTCGTATAACGAACGCCTTCTGGTGTGTTGACGGCATAAAATAGCGCTGATTTCTGATTGGTCTCCGGATTGATCGGCACATTATTTTCAACTAGTGCTATGTCTGTTGTTTGATCTGTTGTTTTTAAAGTTCCCTGTGTAAATTGAGGGATTAATTCCTGCATATATGTCCCAGTATTGATTCCACCAATCGGCGATTGCAGTGGAACGCTAAAGCCTTTGCCTGAGGATGTTTGGAAACGTCCTGATTCCATTCGGCTCAGCAGCATTTCTGGAAATGCACGCATTGCCCCTTCATCCGCTTTATAGCCTGGGGTATTCGCATTTGCGATATTATTTGAAAGCATTTCTGTCCGCCGCTCTTGAGCGATCATGGCAGATGTTGCGGTGTATAGTCCTTTTAACACGTGCTCACCTCATTCAAATTCTTTCACATGACCTAAACACAATCTTCTATGAAATATATCGGCTGATTAGCAGGGTTCTTTAATAAAAATCCCCCATTCTTTCTAAAAAGAATGAGGGAAATCATTAGCTGAGTTTACGCTTTGGCAGCTTGTCCATATTATCAAGCATCACGCCAGTACCAACTGCTACACAGTCCATTGGATTTTCAGCAACGAAAACTGGTACTTTCAGCTCTTCTGCAAGCAATTGATCAAGCCCGTTTAGAAGAGCTCCGCCACCTGTAATGATGACGCCGCGATCGATAATATCAGCTGATAATTCAGGCGGTGTTCTTTCAAGAACTTGTTTCGCAGCCTGAACAATCGCAGATACAGATTCACGCAATGCTTCTTCTACTTCTTTGCTTGTGACGGTAATCGTTCTTGGTAATCCTGTCACCATGTCTCGTCCACGAATCGAAATTTCTTCGTGACGTGCGTCTGGGAATACCGTTGCAACTTGGATCTTGATATCCTCAGCCGTGCGCTCACCGATCAACAGCTTGTACTCTTTTTTAATGTAGTTTAGAATTTCCAGATCAAATTTGTCTCCAGCCATTTTAATAGAAGAGGCGGTTACAATGTCACCCATTGAGATGACAGCGATATCTGTCGTTCCGCCTCCAATATCTACGACCATGTTTCCACTTGGCTGAAAAATATCCATACCAGCACCAATCGCTGCTACTTTTGGCTCTTCTTCAAGAAATACATGCTTACCACCGCTTTTTTCAGCAGCTTCTTTGATCGCCTTCTGCTCAACAGATGTAATATTTGTCGGGCAGCAGATGAGCATACGCGGCTTAGAGAACAGCCCTTTCACATTTAATTTGTTAATAAAATGCTTGAGCATCGCTTCAGTTACTTCAAAATCAGCGATTACGCCGTCTTTTAATGGACGAATCGCAACAATATTCCCAGGCGTACGTCCAACCATACGTCTAGCCTCTTCTCCAACAGCCAAAACTTTTCCGCTGTTTTTGTCAAGAGCTACCACAGATGGTTCATTTAACACAATTCCTTTTCCTTTGACATGAATCAGTACATTGGCAGTACCAAGATCAATTCCAATATCCCTAGCAAACATCTATATATATCCTCCTTGAAAATCTGTTTCCATAGCAAATACCACATTCTGCCCTAATTATATATTCTATCATAATTTGCAGAAAAAAAGATATTTCTTTACAAAAGTCTTTACAAAATTTGTGGATAGAAACTACCGATATGAGGAAGATATATATATCATGTTTATGAACAAAGAACTAAGCTTACTGTTTCACAGGTTCGCCTTCTAAAATTTCTTCTTTTTTATACTTTAACTTGGTGGCTTCTCCTCCTCGCAAGTGGCGGATTGATTTATGATAATCCAGTATCTCCTTTACTTCATTAGCCAGATCTGGATTAATTTCTGGCAGTCTTTCTGTTAGATCCTTGTGTACAGTACTTTTAGAGACTCCAAATTCTTTCGCAATAACACGAACGGTTTTCTTTGTCTCCACGATATACTTTCCTATCTTGATTGTTCGCTCTTTGATGTAATCGTGCACACCACTCGACCTCCCTAAAATGGATGTGAGAAGTGTGAAATGAGATCCGTATGAAGATTATCCATTTTCAGCGGCGCTTGTTCGTCGTAATTTCTCATCCATTAGGTAGTAAATGCCAAACACGATCCCTCACCTCAAACACTCTCTTTGTCAGGTTTGTAACAGTGTATTAGCATTGAATAGGGAATATGCTAAAAATGAAGATGGGACAAGGGATTTATCAGAAAAGGCAAAACAAAAAATCATTTCGAGGCGCGAAAATTTTCACTTTACAAGAAAGAGTTCAGCACGTAAAATAGAAAAGGTGAATTTATTTACCTAGCTAAATATTTAAAAAAGGTGAGCATATGGATACGTTAAATAGAGAGTGTTTACATCAAATACATCAAGGCGCACGGCTGCTGTCTAAAAAGGCGAACGAAGCGCTTGCTGCTTATGACTTGTACATGTCCCAGTGGACTGTGCTTTTTTGTTTGGATACATTCGGCCCGAAAACCCAAAAAGACATCTGGACATATTTGAACGTCGAAGCACCGACCATCACCAGAACCGTCACCCGTTTAGAAGCAAACGGCTGGGTGAAACGTGTACAAGGAAAAGACAAACGTGAGAATCTGATCGTGATGACAGATGATGCAAAAGCCCGATTTGAAGAAATCAAACGCACGATGGAACAATTTGAAGAAGAATGTCTTTCAGATTTTACCTACGAAGAAAAACAACTCCTCCATACACTTTTACACAAATTATCAACTGAATAGGAAGTGACATACATCATGAACGAACGCATATGGACAAAAGACTTTATCATGATTGTCCTGGTGAATTTATTTACGTTTACCTCTTTTTATGCCCTTTTGACATTACTGCCCATTTACACAATGGATGAACTAAATGGAACAGAATCACAGGGCGGTCTCCTTGTGACGGTCTTCTTATTATCTGCTATTGTGACAAGACCGTTTTCTGGAGCCATTATTGAGAAATTCGGCAAAAAACGGATGGCGATTTTCTCTTCTACAGCCTTTGCCTTACTCACTTATTTATACATCCCGATTGATCAATTCCAAACGCTTCTTATGCTGCGTTTCGTACAAGGGATCTTTTTTAGTATTTTGACGACAGTCACCAGTGCCATTGCAGCTGATATGATCCCGAAACATAAACGCGGGGAAGGACTCGGATACTTTGTGATGTCTATGAACCTCGCTGTTGTCATCGGTCCGTTTATCGCACTGAATCAAGTAGGAAAAATAGGATTTCATTCATTATTTCTTCTCTTTTCCATTATCGTGACCATCGGAGCCGCTTTTACGATGCTGATTAGACAGCCAGAGCCTGAAAACGGTGGAAGCATTGTCTTCCGATTCACGTTTTCTCACCTGTTTGAAAAAGGCGCATTAAAAACAGCGGCCGTCGGCATTATTATTTCCTTCTGTTATTCGCCGATTATTTCATTTATTTCAGTTTATGCCAATTCACTTCATTTGATGGGTGCAAGCAGTTATTTCTTTATTGTATTTGCGGCTGCAATGCTTGGATCACGTCCATTTACAGGCAGACTTTTTGACCGGGTTGGAGCTCACGTTGTGATCTATCCTTCGATTGCCCTTTTTGCCATTGGTTTATGGATGCTGACAGCGACACATTCAGCTACAATGCTTCTTCTATCAGGCGCTGTGATTGGACTTGGCTACGGTTCGCTCGTGCCATGTTTACAAACACTTGCGATTCAGCACTCACCAGCTCATCGTACGGGATATGCGACGGCTACTTTCTTCACCCTGTATGATACAGGTATTGCTGCCGGCTCATTTGTCTTTGGACTCCTTGTCAGCTTCACAGACTTTTCAAATGTGTACCTCATTGCGGGTATTGTGGTCTTACTGAGTATGGGCGTTTTTTATTGGAGCGAACGAAAACCTCAGGAAGCAAAAGCACAAAAGGTCTCCCTTTCAGAGTAAAAGGGTACTATTTTAAACTTCGCCGGAAACATGCTAAAATATAGGATATTCCAAATAGAGCATACAGGCTTTGTTGAAAAATAGTTAGCATTAAGCGAAAGTATAGGTGATGTTTTGAATTACGAATTGTTTAAAGTCATACACGGGATGGCTCACCATTCTGAGTTTTTAGATCAGGCCATGATCTTTATTACGAAAAAGGCCATTCTTGTGTACGCCCTTGTCTTATTGATTTGCTGGTTATTAGGGAATCACAAATTTAAGAAGCATGTCTTCTTTTCCGGTGTAACAGGCATTGCAGCACTTATCGTCAACTTTGCCATTACATTGTTTCATTATGAAGAGCGGCCGTTTGTGGCGCATAAAGTCGACACACTCATCCCGCACTCAGCAGATGCTTCCTTCCCAAGTGACCATACAACAGGTGCATTGGCTCTTTCACTTGCCATTCGATCCCGTAATAAAAAGCTTGGCAACATCTTGCTCGTCTTTGGATTACTTACAGGATTCTCCCGCATCTGGGTCGGCCATCATTATCCATTTGATGTTTTAGGCAGCTTGGTCGTATCGATTGTGGTTGTCTTTATCATGAATAAATTATGGAAGTTCTTTGACTCTCCTATTGATCGTATCGTGACATTTTACGAGACAATTGTAGGGAAAATTTTCAGAAGGAAGACAAAGGATCAGGGCTCAGACCTGTCCAACTCTTAAGCGGACTTGCGATAACGTGATGAAGATTCTTCTTCCACTTATCGCGCCGCTTTTTTTATTGGCTTTCCCCCTCTAACCATACTCGAAAAATAAAGACTGACACCAATGCCAATAAGAGAAATGATGATCAATGTCCAGCCTAACTGCGCAAAGTGAGCACCAGCAATTTCATCCCCAAACAGCATACCAAGCACAGCAGACGACAGAATAGAACCAAGGTAGCGGCATGTTTGAAAAAGTCCAGAGGACGTGCCAATCATGTGCTGAGGACTTGCCTTGAGCATCGCAGCTTGGAGCGCAACATTCCCAATCCCATAACTGAGCCCAAGCAGAGCTAGAACCAATCCTTTCCCCCATAATGGCGCAGGAATAAAAAAGAAAGTCATGGCAGACGCTCCAGCCAGCATCAATACAGCACTCGCTAAAACTGGATGGCGTTCATCCCCGCGATCCACCCACTTTCCAGTCAGCGGTGACACAATAATACTCACCCCTGACATACACAGCATAAAAAGACCCGTCATCTCCACACGCCAGCCTAACTCATCCTGAAAATAACTCGGCAAACCAAAAAAGAGACAATAGAAAAAGATATTTAAAATGATAAATTGCACATACACAAGTGACAGCCGCTGCTTCTCCCTGAACATCCGTATTTGAATAAACGGTTCATCCACCTGATACTCCCACCAGATAAAAGCGCCTGCACTCAGGAGACAAAGAATACCTTGAACATATTGAATGCCATCACCCAGTGATAATAAAAATGAAAGCAGGAGAACAATGCAGACGGTAAAAAGAAGCATCCCTGGCAAATCGAGTGTTCGCACAGTTTCGCCTATGCGGAGCTTTTTCTTCTTCTGCTCCTTCGGAAACAAAAATAGGCCGAGAAAGAAACTGATCAAAATAAAAGGCAGATTCACTAAAAAGATAGCCGGCCAGCCGCCAATGGTCATCAAAAATCCGCCAAGCGTCGGCCCAAGCGCCGTCATCGCTGAAGCAAAAATGGATAATACCGCTAACGCCGAAGCCTGTCTTTCTTGAATATGATCCCGAATGAGTCCGACCCCAGAAGGATAAATGGCACTGCTTCCCATCGCCTGTAACAAACGGATCACAATCAGCACCGCAAACGTTGGGGCAAACGGCGCGCAAATGGCTGAGACTGCGACAAGAACCAGACCGAATAAAAATAAGGTTCTCCGGCTCATGACATGATCCCCAATCCGGCCGCTCACCGGCTGCGTCACTGCACTGGCTAAATAAAAAGAAGAAATAAGCCAAGATACGGTCGTAAACGACAAACCGAATTCATGCTGAATTTGATGCAAGGCCAAAGAAATCATTGATGAATTCAGTGGATTCAACATCGTTCCAAAGGCAATAGCGGTTAAAAAAACTTTTCGGTTGTCTCTCCACTTGTTCATACACTGACCTCCTTTTTGCAATCCTTTCGTTATTATGAGATTCATTTCCCTTTTTTACCCTAATCAATTCAAGTTCTCTCTTAGAAAAGCAAGACATACATTCTAAAAAGGACGATTGTTGGAATAACACATATAAAATTGAGAATATGAGGAACAAATGGTAAGATGCTACACATATTGAAAAGCCTACTTTCTCCTGATATGGAGAACGGCTGAAAAGGAGGAGAAGCTTATTATTAAAAAAAGACGGTTTTGGGTCCCAGCCCTTTTCTCGGTTGCAGTATTACTTCTGTCTTCGTGCGGTTCAAATGAAACAAATGGGAACGGAGATAAACGTAATTCTACAGCGAAAGGGTCGCCAATTTTGGAGGATGGAAAATTTATTTTTGCAGCATCAGGTGAATTTCATCCGTTTAGTTACATGGATGGAAATCAGATGTCCGGCTTTGATATCGACGTAGGCACTGCGATTAGTGACAAACTAGGTCTCGAACCTATACAGAAAAAATATAAATTCGCAGGCATCGTCGAAGGCGTGAAAGCAGGTAAATTTGATGCGGCAGTTGCAAGTCATACCATCAATGAGGAACGAAAAAAACACGTCCTTTTTTCTAAGCCATATTACTACTCTGGTCCGCAAATTTTCACAAGACCCGGATCAGACATTCAACATGCGGATGACTTAAAAGACAAAGAAATTGCTGTATCCAAAGGGTCGTCCTACGCTGATATTGCCAAGGAACATAGCGGGCAAGAACCAAAGTATTATGATAGTGATGTCGTCGCCTTAGAAGCACTGGCCAACGGAAAACACGATGCAGTCGTGACAGATTTCGCCACAGGCGCAGAAGCGATGAAGAAAAAATTAAAAATCACAGCGCAGGAAAGACTCGGACAAAGTGAGCAGGCAATTGCTGTTTCAAAAGAAAATGAACAGCTCATAAAAGAGATCAACGATGCGATTGACGCACTAAAAAAAGACGGAACATTAAAACAAATTAGCGAAAAGTACTTTGATGAAGACATCACGGTCAAACAAGATTAAAACCACGATTGTGCGCCCTTTTTATAGGCGCACTTTCTTCAAATGGAGATGATTGTTTTGCCTACCCTATCACACTTTTTTCAGACACTCATTGATTCAAGAGGTATTTTCTTAGAAGGAATGCTGATCACCTTACAGCTGACGGTGATCAGCATCTTCATCGGTATGTTCATCGGGCTTTTCTTTGCTTTATTGAAAATATCCCGCATAGCCGTTTTCGGTTATATCGCCAATGCTTATATCTTTCTTGTACGCGGAACACCACTTATTGTTCAGATTTTCATCCTATATTTCGGCCTCACAGAATTGAATATACCCGACTTCTGGGCTGCTTCCATTGCGCTCGCCTTTCATAACGGCGCCTATATAGCCGAAATATTCAGAGGCGCCATCCAATCCATCGATCAGGGGCAAAAAGAGGCAGGACGATCTCTTGGTATGGGTCGTTTTTTAACAATGAGGCGTATCATTCTCCCTCAAGCGATGCGGCGTGCTCTTCCCCCTCTTGGCAACCAGTTCATTATCGGCTTAAAAGACTCATCACTCGCCGCCTTTATCAGTGTCAATGAACTATTTAACGTCGCCACCACGCAAGGCTCCAACAGCTTTGACAATATGACGTATTTACTTGTTGTAGCCGTCTATTACTTAGTTCTTGTCCTGCTGTTAACATTCGCTGTCCAAACCTTTGAGAAGAAACTATCAGCCAGTGACCAATAGGAGGAGAAGCATGACAGAATCAAAGGAAATCATACGTGTTGAAAAACTCAATAAATACTTTGGAGAGCTTCATGTTTTAAAAGATATCGATCTCACTGTTTATGAAAATGATGTGGTCGTCTTAATTGGTGCAAGCGGTTCTGGAAAAAGCACCTTGCTCCGCTGTATGAACTTTTTAGAAATAAAAAATGATGGAGATATTATCATTGAGGGCAGCCCTGTTCATCCAAAGCGAGATCAATTAAACGAAATGAGACAAAAAATAGGAATGGTGTTTCAGCATTTTAATCTTTTCCCGCACAAAACTGTGCTTGAAAATATCATCGAAGCGCCTGTTATGGTGAAAAAAACAAAGAAAGCGCAAGCCATCGCTGAAGCCAGCACCTTGCTAGAAAAAGTCGGACTTGCGGATAAAGCCAACGTATATCCTTCTAAACTATCAGGCGGCCAAAAACAGCGTGTAGCCATAGCCAGATCTCTCGCCATGAAGCCTGATGTCATGTTATTTGACGAACCTACGTCTGCCCTTGACCCAGAACTTGTAGGCGAGGTGCTGCAAACGATGAAAAGCCTCGCAAAAGAAGGCATGACCATGGTCATTGTCACACATGAAATGGGCTTTGCGAAAGAAGTTGCCGATCGTGTCGTCTACATGCACGAAGGCCGCATCGTCGAAGAAGGCGTCCCTTCGGAATTGTTTGATTCTCCTAGGGAGGAACGTACAAAACTGTTTCTCAGTTCCATTTTATAGGTCAAACGCCCTTCATTTTTAGTGCTTAACTTACGTTTTTGCTCATTTTTTACGAACTTTTCATCCATTTATATTGAACTTAACCAAAAACCATGTCAGATAAACTTCCATGTATATGTTATATATGACTTTTCTCTCTATAATGAAGAATTAAGAAAACAATAATTCTGAATGATTCGGGGGAATGCAGCATGCAAATGGGTGATACAGTATTTATGTTCTTCTGCGCACTACTCGTGTGGTTAATGACACCGGGTTTAGCTTTATTCTACGGAGGACTCGTGAGAAGTAAAAACGTGTTAAGCACAACCATGCACAGCTTAACGTCACTAGCAATCGTTTCAATCGTATGGATCGTATTCGGTTATTCCTTAGCTTTTGCACCAGGCAATGCATGGATTGGAGGATTAGACTGGGTGGGCCTGAAAGGCGTAGGCTTTGAGCCTGGTTCCTATAGTGAGACCATTCCACATTCATTGTTCATGATGTTTCAAATGACCTTTGCCGTCTTAACAACAGCCATCATCTCAGGGGCCTTTGCTGAACGGATTCGCTACTCAGCAGTCGTTGTATTTACACTCCTTTGGGTCACATTTGTATACGCTCCAGTCGCACACTGGGTATGGGGTGGCGGTTGGATTGGCGAGATGGGTGCGCTTGACTTCGCAGGCGGAAACGTGGTTCACATCTCATCCGGTGTTGCAGGTCTTGTCGTGGCAATTGTGCTCGGGAAGCGTAAAGAAGCAGCAAGCTCTTCTCCGCATAACTTGATCTACACCCTTCTTGGTGGAGCTGTCATCTGGTTTGGCTGGTTTGGTTTTAACGTGGGTAGCGCTCTTACATTAGACAGCGTGGCCATGTATGCCTTTATTAACACCAATACAGCTGCTGCTGCAGGAATCATCGGCTGGCTGTTAGTAGAGTGGATGATCAACAAAAAACCGACCATGCTCGGCGCGATCTCTGGAGCCATCGCAGGTCTTGTCGCCATTACACCTGCCGCAGGCTTTGTTACACCGTTTGCTTCTATTATAATAGGAATCATTGGCGGGATCGTCTGTTTCTGGGGAGTCTTTTCACTCAAAGCCAAATTTGGCTATGATGACGCACTGGACGCATTCGGCCTTCACGGAATTGGCGGTACTTGGGGAGGAATTGCAACAGGACTTTTCGCCACAACTTCTGTCAATGACGGCGGAGCCAATGGCTTATTTTACGGAGATCCCAGCTTACTTTGGAAGCAAGTGGTCGCAATTGTTGCCACGTACGCTTTTGTTGCCGTTGTGACATACGTGATCATCAAAGTGGTCAATGTCTTCTTCAAAATTCGTGCAACCGAAGAAGAAGAATCAGTGGGTCTTGATTTAACCATGCACGGTGAAAAAGCTTATCAAGATTAAAGAAAAAGGGGTGTCTCTATGAGCAAAATGTATAAAGTGGAGATTGTCACACGTCCAGCTAATTTTGAAACATTAAAGGTGGAGCTTGGAAAGATTGGTGTCACCTCGATTACCTTTTCAAATGTACACGGCTGCGGCTTACAAAAGGGACATACAGAGCTATACCGCGGCGTCAAAAAAGAAAGCAACGTGTACGAACGATTAAAGATCGAAATCGTCCTAAGCAAAGTACCTGTCGAACAGGTCGTTGAAACAGCTCAAAAGGTACTTCGGACAGGCGAACCAGGGGATGGGAAAATTTTTATATATGAAATAGCGAATACAATCAACATTCGGACAGGTGAAGAAGGACCTGCCGCCCTATAGTGTATCCTCCGCCGAGTGGCGGAGGATCTTTTTAAGCAGAAAAAACCTCTGCATATTTATATACACAGAGGACCTTGTAAAACATTAAGATTGTTTTGTTTCTTCTGACTGACTGCTGTCTTTAGAGGAATCAGAAGACTTTTCTTGATCAGAGGATTTCCCCTTCTCATCAGACTTTTCTTCAGATTTTTCTCCAGCTGGCTCTTTGGCTTTATCTTCAGCAGCAGGTTCCTTCGTTTTTTCCTCAGTCTTTGGCTGAGCAGGTTCTTTTGCTTGTTCCGTCACTTCTTGCGCTGCTTTTTCAATTGTAGAAACAGGCTTGTCAATGAAGCTAAGCGGATTAAGCGCTAAACCTTCCATACGAATTTCAAAATGTACATGGTTGCCGCTTTCAGCACCATATAGATTTTTACCAGAAGCACCAATGACATCATTCTGCTTGACTTCATCGCCTTCTTTGACACTCACTTGTGACAACGATTGATAAACAGTCGATAATCCATCTTCATGTTCAATTTCAACAACGTGACCGAGGACTGGATCTTTTTTCGCTTGAACCACTGTTCCACTAAGAGCAGCTGTGACATCAAACACTTTGCCATCTTTATCTGCAAGATCAATACCTTTGCTCAAGGTATAGGTGTTATTATAGTTTACAAGTGCTGCTTCTTTTTCTTTTTGGTCAGCATCTGCTTCATAGAACTTTTTCACGACAGAAACATTATCAGAATTCTGGACCGGCATTGCGACATTTTCAATTGGCTTTCCAACTTCAACGGCATCATCGCGCTGTTCTTGCCCTGTTTGATTTCCATCAGATAGTTGGTCTTTCACATCTTTTGATACAGCTTGATACCAAAGAACGGCTGTTAACACGACCGCTGCGCTGACCAAGTAAATAGCAGGGAATACCCAGCGCTTACGGAAAAATTGCTGAACTTTTGTGATTTTGGAAGTACGTTTCTTTTCTTCCTCTCTCATTTTTCATCACCTCAGCAACATTCTGAACACTTTTCAAAAAATATATACACACGAAATCATTTTTCTTTTTATTTTGCGCAATCGCATCAATAATATGTATGATAAATGAAAAAAAAGATGGGGGACTTAATTGTGAAAACTTTCAACCGTATAGCAACAGAAGATGACCTCAAAGCCATCGTTGATATCTACAATTCAACCATTGCTTCAAGAGAAGTGACCGCTGATACAGAACCAGTTTCTGTCGAGGACCGCCGGCAATGGTTTTTGAATCATTCCGAGAAAAGACCTCTCTATGTGAAAACAGATGAGGATGGAAATATCTACGGCTGGCTGAGCTTTGAAACGTTTTACGGAAGGCCTGCATACAACGGGACCGTTGAAATGAGTATCTATTTAAACCAAGACTATCGAGGAAAAGGCTTAGGATCACTTTTCTTGCAAGAAGCCATTGATTTAGCACCCTCATTAGGCATTCGAACGTTACTTGCCTTTATTTTCGGGCACAACGAAGCCAGCATTCGACTATTTAAAAAGCACGGCTTTGAGACATGGGGCCACCTGCCACGCATCGCAGAAATGGACGGCAGCAGATACGATTTAGATATCCTAGGAAAAGAATTATAAAACGAGCGTCTCCCTGAAAAAGAGACGCTTTTTTTATGACGCAAGTAACAGCTGTAAAAAAAGTGAAGTGAAGAGAGAAACAATTGAATCAATCAACATTCACTCTTCCTAAAGCACTACTTACTCAAGTATGATAAAGAGTGAATACATAAAGGAGTGAACACCATTGCAACAAACTGAGAAAATCATTCAATCTCTTCATTCAATCGTAAAGTGGGGAAAGGTTGGTAGTATCTTTCTCTATATTTCAGGCGGTCTGGCTATTCTTATTGGTTTTTGGCTTGTTCTTCCTGCAGCCCTTGGCGTCTTCCTCATTATGATGGGGATCCATGTACAAAAATCTGTAAAAGCGGCTGAACACTTGATTCAGGCTCCAGATACTTCTTACGAAGAATTATTAGAACAGTACGCTAAGATGATGAAAATGCAAACACTTTTTGCCATTTCAAGTATTGCCGCAGTTATTCTTTCATTCATTGCCATCGTTTTGATACTTATACTAGGCGGGTTAGCCTTCCTCCAAGAAATTCCTTATGATGTCCAGCAGTATGAGGGTGATTACGAACAAGAACTCGGTGACTTTTATTAATGGGGAGGGGTATCAATAGTCATTCGATACCCCTTTTGTTTTTATCATTTGACTTGGATCATTCTCCTATGCTTGACATTCAGTCTTGATCATTTTAAAATACAAATCGTAACTATTACGAATTAAAGGAGGATCCTATTACTTATGCGCGTGAATATTACGTTGGCCTGTACTGAAACAGGTGACAGAAACTACATCACAACAAAAAATAAAAGAACGAATCCTGACCGATTGGAGTTAAAAAAATATTCTCCTCGATTAAAGAAATATACCCTTCATAGAGAAACAAAATAAATTTTTTATATTATAAATCGTAATGATTACTTTTTAAGTGAGGCGGAAAACAAAATGATCGTTTTCAAAAGGACAAAAACAAATGAATAAGCGTGTACCTGTTACAGTATTAAGCGGCTTTTTAGGAGCAGGAAAAACAACGATATTAAATCATGTTCTTCAAAATCGCAAAGGATTAAAAGTGGCTGTAATCGTCAATGACATGAGCGAAATTAATATTGATGCAGAACTAGTCAAACAAGGCGGCGAGCTTTCTCGATCAGATGAGAAACTCGTTGAATTATCTAACGGCTGTATTTGCTGCACTTTGAGAGAAGACTTGTTAATCGAAGTAGAACGCCTTTGTAAGGCGGGTAATATTGATTATATTGTCATTGAATCAACCGGAATTAGTGAACCAATTCCCGTCGCTCAAACGTTTTCTTATATTGATGAAGAAATGGGTATAGATTTGACCCGCTTTTGCCGTCTAGATACGATGGTCACAGTAGTAGATGCAAATCGTTTCTGGACTGATTTCCAGTCAGGAGAGAGTTTATTAGATCGTAAAGAAGCGGTTTCCGATGACGACGTGCGAGAAATTTCCGATTTACTCATTGATCAAATTGAATTTTGTGACGTGCTTATTATCAATAAATGTGATCTAGTATCTCCCTCTGAATTAGATCGACTTGAGCATGTGCTGAACAAACTACAACCAGAAGCATCTATCATCAGAACCTCAAAAGGTATAGTACAGCCAGATGACATTTTGAATACTGGTTTATTCGACTTTGAAAAATCAAGTGCTTCTGCTGGGTGGATCAAAGAAATCAACGCAGGACATGTTCAGCATACACCGGAAACAGAGGAATACCAAATTTCATCTTTTGTTTACGAAAGAAGACTCCCTTTTCATACTGGCAGACTGAATGCTTGGTTAGATCAAATGCCTGAGCAGATCGTTCGTGCGAAAGGTTTTACTTGGCTTGCCACACATCATGATTTAACCATTTTAATTTCACAAGCTGGGAAATCTGTTGCGATTGAACCAATTGCATACTGGATTGCTGCTTTGCCTGAACAAGAAAAAGCACGGATATTAAATCAGGAACCAGAGCTTCTAGATGAGTGGGACGCAGAGTTTGGTGATCGCCATACAAAACTTGTGTTTATCGGTGTAGATTTACCTAAAGCAGAAATCATTCGTACTCTTGATCAATGCTTGCTTACACCTGAGGAATTTGATCAAGATTGGACTACATTTGAGGACCCCTTTCAATGGAAAATACAAAATTAGGCCAGGAGGGTTTTAATTGGCAAAGAAATCTAAGATTGCTAAAGAAAAAAAACGACAGCAGCTTGTATTGAAATATGCAGAATTAAGAAAAGAGTTAAAAGAAAAAGGTGACTATGAAGCTTTACGAAAATTACCTAGAGACTCTTCCCCTACCCGCTTAAAAAACCGCTGTGAATTAACGGGCCGTCCCAGAGGTTATTTACGAAAATTCAAAATGTCTAGGATTGCTTTTCGTGAGCTTGCCTATAAGGGTCATATCCCTGGAGTGAAAAAGTCGAGCTGGTAAAGAATGATTTGATCTTATCACAGCACTCGTAAAAGTAAAGCCGCACACAATGAGAGAAAATCTATTTTCCAATCTTATCTCAATCTTTTTGAAGTGCAAAATAGCAATTTAAAAACCAGCAGAGATTCTGCTGGTTTTTATAATGACTGAGTTCATAAGATAAAATGGCCTGTTTTCAAAAAAGGATTTTCAGCAACGATTATGACATTTTTTCTTCTTTTCAAAAATACATGATCATGATACTTTGTTGTCATTAACCACCGATGTATGACATCTCAACCTTTTTCTGATCTTTTTTCTGCTCTCTCTCGGCTGAATATTGGTCATGTCTATTCGACCATAATTCCTTTAACCTGTTCGTTAATTCTTCATTATCTTTTGTCGTACGAATCATCTGTTTCAGATCAAAACCCGATGAAGCAAACAGACATGTAAACAATTCCCCCCTTGCAGACAGCCTTGCTCTGTTACATGTTCCACAAAAAGCATCTGAAACGGAAGAAATAATACCTATCTCTCCTGAACCATCTTTGTAAAAAAATCGTTTGGCTACTTCACCTGTATATTGAGGAGGTTCTGGTTTGATAGGATATGTTGAATCAATTAATTCAATTATTTCTTTCTTTGTCATGACATGTTCTAGATTCCATTTATTCGTATTACCGACATCCATAAATTCAATAAATCTGAGAACGTGTCCTTCTTTTTTGAAGTAAGCTGCCATTGGTAAGACATCCTGATCATTCACACCTTTTTGAACAACCATATTAATCTTGATAGCAAGTCCAGCCTTTTCTGCAGCCTCAATACCATCAAACACTTTTTGGATAGAAATATGCCTTCCGTTCATTTGCTTAAAACGGTCGGGATTTAATGAATCTAAACTAATGGTGACTCTATTGAGACCAGCTCTCTTCAACTGATCAGCATATAAAGGTAAAAGTGTTCCGTTGGTTGTCATCGCAATGTCTTCAATCCCTGGAATGTTTGCGAGCTTTTCTATTAAGACAGGCAGATCCTTCCGCATTAACGGTTCTCCGCCCGTGATGCGTATTTTTACCACACCTAGGTTCTTTACAAAAAGGGTAGCAAGTCGTTCAATTTCTTCGAAACTAAGCAGTTCTTCTTTTTTCAAGAAAGGATAATCCGGCCCAAAAATTTCAGCAGGCATACAGTACGTACATCTAAAGTTACAGCGATCAGTTACTGATATTCTTAAATCGCGCAATGGTCGATGTCTTTTATCTAAAATACTGACCATACTTTGCCTCCTATTCTGTAATACGATGAGGATGCGTGTAAATGTTAAAGGATTTTCCTCTGACGAATCCAACTGTCGTAATATTTAATTCTTCTGCCATTTTAAGCGCCAGCTCAGTAGGTGCTGATTTTGAAATGACGATAGACACTCCTAGTTTTGCTGCCTTCAATAGAACTTCTGACGATATCCGGCCGCTAAAAACAAGGATTTTATCTCTAAGTGGAATTCGCTGAAGTAAACAGTATCCATAAATTTTATCTAAAGCATTATGTCTTCCTATATCAGTTCTAGTGATGAATAGCTTCTCTGTGTCACACAGTCCAGCATTATGCACTCCGCCAGTATGTTGAAATAATTGGCTTTCTTCTTGCAAACACTTCATGAGATGCATACAGGTTTCAGCAGAAATACTGATTCGATCAATGGCTGTTTTTGCCGTCTTCACATCTTGAAGGAAATAAAAGTGTCTTCCTTTCCCGCAGCATGAACCAATCACTCGTTTTGTAAAATCTGATGAATCAAATCCACTTGAGTGAACTAAATCAACATAGGCAAAACCCATACTTTCATCTATTGTAAACCTTTTAATCTCTTTTTCAAATCGAATGACCCCTTCTGAAGCCAAAAAGCCGATAACCAATTCTTTCAAGTGCTCTGGTGAACAAACAAGGGTCACAAATTCTTCTCCATTTACCATCACAGTTAAAGGATATTCTTCTACAATTTCATCAGTTTTGCAGGTAAACTGGCCTTCATTGTATTGGTGTATGACTCGTTTCTTTTTAACAGAAGGATTCATTGTATGATCTTCCTTTCAATGCAAATTTAGTTATATGATCCAATCAAATTGTGATATTATTTTAAAAAGTCATAAAAATGTAACATATTTCTATCTTATCAAACTTCTTGACTGCTTTATATGGGGGGAACAAAATGAACAAATCGAAAAATCGCTGGCTCATCGCAGCAAGTGCTGTAGGAATTCATTTATCTATTGGGTCTGTTTATGCTTGGAGTGTTTTTACGAATCCTTTACATGAAGCCTTTCAGTGGTCATTAACAGAAATAAGTCTCACCTTCAGTATTGCTATTTTATTTTTAGGTTTATCTGCTGCTTTTATGGGACATTTTGTTGAAAGGTATGGTCCAAGGGCATCGGGGCTCTTCTCAGCTATTTTCTTCGGCATCGGAATGACTGGGTCAGGATTCGCTGTCCACATGTCATCACTGCCTCTCCTCTATTTATTTTATGGTGTACTCGCTGGAATAGGGTTAGGGGTAGGCTATATTGCACCTGTATCAACTCTAGTCAAATGGTTTCCGGATCGAAGAGGTCTTGCAACCGGCTTAGCCATTATGGGGTTTGGGTTTGCTTCTCTTATTTGCAGCCCAATTATTCAATATCTCATTGAAAAAGTGAATATCGCAAATACTTTTTATATTCTTGGAATCTCCTATTTTATCATCTTGGTGATCTCATCTCTTTATTTATCACCACCAACACCTGATGACGTCAAACAATTTGATGTATTCAAAACAAAGAAAAGAAAAATCCCTCAAGATTTATCACAGCTTACAGCAAATGAAGCGATCAAAACAAGACGTTTTTATTATTTGTGGCTTATGCTTTTTATTAATATCACATGCGGAATCGCTATTATTTCAGTAGCGTCACCTCTTGCTCAAGAAAGTGTTGGGTTCACTGCAGGTGCTGCAGCTACTCTTGTGGGCATTTTAGGTGCTTTTAATGGTTTAGGACGCATTGGCTGGGCATCGTTTTCAGATTATATAGGAAGACCGAATACGTATACGATTTTTTTCAGTATCCAGCTCATTGCTTTTCCTTTACTCCCCTATTTAAAAGAACCGTTCATCTTTTCAATCGTCATGGCGATCATTTATACGTGCTATGGAGGAGGATTTGCTTCAATTCCAGCCTATATTGGGGATTTGTTTGGTACAAAGCAGCTTGGTGCCATACATGGTTATATTTTGACTGCTTGGGCCGCTGCGGGATTAGCAGGACCACTATTTTCATCCTTCATCCGAGATATAACAGGTAATTACACACAAAGCCTTATGGTGTTCTCTGGCTTATTTTTCATTGCTTTTATCATATCACTTCTGATTCGAAAGGATATTCAGCAGCTAAGAGAAAAAAACCTATCTGCTGCTTCCTCTGTCTCAGCCCGATCTTAATTTGAATTTGACAGAATCACAATCTAAAGGTAATTTTTAGATATGAAAACGCTTTACAAAGTATTAGGAGGGTGATGATCTCATGGGGAAAACAAAACATAAGGGGCCTGTTAAACTAAATAAAAAACCCTCACCAAAGCTATGGGCGTCTTTTGTACCAATGGGGCTTGGCAAAGTGAAACCGAAACACATTCGAGATACGATGAAAGTGGCATGGGAGAACAAAGATAACCTTCCCTACGCGTACCGTATTTTAACGCAGGGTGTTTGTGACGGCTGTGCCCTTGGCGTCTCAGGACTGTATGATCAAACGCTCGCAGGACCTCATATATGCACCACAAGACTAAATGTGCTTCGTCTTAACACAATGCCAGCTATTGATCAAAAATGGTTTGAAGATATTCATCAGCTAAAGCAAATGGACAGCACCTCTCTTCGCAAGCTTGGGCGGATTCCTTATCCATTGATCCGAAAAAAAGGTGACAATGCCTTTACACGTATTTCTTGGGATGATGCACTAGATCAAATCGCAGCTAAAATCCAATCAATTGATAAACGGCAGCTTGCTTTCTATTTAACCGCCAGAGGAATTACAAATGAAGTTTATTATACGGCTGCAAAGGCTGCTCGATTTATAGGGACGAATCATATTGATAATGCTTCTCGCATTTGCCATTCACCAAGTAAAACCGCTCTTAAACGGTCCCTTGGCATCGGTGCTTCCAGCTGTAATTACAGTGATTGGATTGGAACGGATGTATTAATTTTTTGGGGATCTGTCGCAGCAAACAATCAGCCTGTTTCCACTAAATATATGTACGCTGCTAAAAAGAAGGGAACAAAAATTATCGTCATCAATCCGTATAAAGAGCCTGCTATGGAAAAGTATTGGGTTCCTTCTATTCCAGAGAGTGCTTTATTCGGTACAAAAATTGCAGATGATTTTTACCAAGTCAATATAGGCGGAGATATTGCGTTTATGAACGGCGTCATCAAGCATTGGTTTGACATGGAGCAGCATGCTCCCCATTCGGCTCTTGATCACGAATTTATTCAAAAACATACAACAGGCATACAGGATTTAAAGCAGCATGTCGCACAATTGAAGTGGGAGGACCTAGAAGCATCATCAGGTTTATCAAAAGAAAGAATGAAGGAATTTGCGACACTGCTTGCCAATGCTAATTCAGGCGTTTTTATTTGGAGTATGGGCCTTACTCAGCACCGCTTTGCAACTGATAATATATCACAGGTTGCCAACCTTGCCATGCTGCGCGGATTTATCGGCAGAAAACATTGTGGTGTCATGCCAATTCGGGGGCATAGCGGCGTCCAAGGTTCTGGTGAAATGGGTGCTGATCCATTCGTTTTGCCGGGTAGTGATTTTGATGACGAGAATATTGAAAGAATCGAACGTATATGGGGGTTTGACATTCCTAAATGGCATGGTGACACCATTGGGCAATCCTTTGAAAAGATGGCTCTCCCAAAAGACCACCCACAAAAACTCAAAATGCTGTTTACGAGTGGCGGAAACTTTTTAGAAACGATGCCAAATCCGGAAGCGATCGAAAAAGCATTATCTGAACTTGAACTCCGTGTTCACCAAGATATCATTTTGAATACCTCTACGCTGGTAGACGCTGAAGAGGCGGTGATTGTGCTGCCTGCTATGACAAGGTATGAACAACCAGGCGGCGGCACATCAACCAGTACGGAACGCATGGTATATTTCAGTCCAGAAATTGAAGGACCTCGTATTGAAGAAGCCAGAGCAGAATGGGACATTTATGTTGATCTTGCGAAAAGAGTCCGGCCAGAAGATGCTGAGCTGATACATTTTGAAACAGCTGAAGACATTCGTCGTGAGATTGCGGTCGCCAACCGAAACTATGATGGCATCCAGCATTTACGTCACAAGGGAGACGTTTTTCAATGGGGAGGCGCATGGCTTTGTGAAGATGGCGTGTGTCCAACACCAGACGGCAAGGGACATCTTCTTCCTGCCCAGCTTCCTCAATATCGAAAAACCGAAGGACATTTCAATATCACGACAAGAAGAGGAAAGCAATTCAACTCCATGATCTACAGTGAAAAGGATGCCTTTAATGGTGGAAAACGTCATTCTATCCTAATGAATGAAGAAGATGCAAAAGAGCTTTATGTCCAAGAAGGTGATCCAGTTGTTCTCTTTAATCAATATGGATCCTATCAAGGAGTGGCTCAATTCGGAGAGTTGAGACGCGGCAATATCGCAGTTTATTGGCCGGAAGGGAACGTTTTAATTCCTAAAGGTGTGTATGAGAGCTACTCACAGATTCCCGAGTATAATACGGCTGCCATATTAGAAAAAGCCGAAACCTTCCATGCAAGAAAGGATCAGCATTATGTGGAGAAACGAATTGATGAATTAGAAACGACTTTGAATTAATCGTCAACTTAAAAACAGCTGGGGTTGTTTTCCCCAGCTGCCATTCACTCTCTACCGACCAAAAGCGCTCGCTTCCTGTTGAAGAATATGGTTCAATTCTTCGGCATTTGCAGCCGGTTGATATTGTCCTCCACCCGCTTTTGCAACAGATTTAAGACTTTTTGCTTCCTTTTCATTCACATCGAAGCCAATGATATTGACGATTGTATCTATTCCGTCTTCATGTAATTCCTTTGCTGCTTGTGAAGGGCTTCCACCACAAGTTTCTTCACCATCACTGACAACATAGACAATATTTTTCCCTTCAGCTTGGTGATCTTCAAAATCTTGTTTCGTATCCGTTAATGCTTTTGCAAGTGGTGTCCAGCCAGTTGGCTTATACACATTCAGTGCTTGCTGAAAGGTTGATGGCTCATATGATCCAAATCCGTAAACAGCTTCAGAACTTGAACAAGAAACAGCTTTCCCTGCATTTTTATTGGTTCCTTCATGACCAAACACACGAAGCAGAACTTGTGTATCTTCTGATAAAATGCTTGCAAAGCTTTGAATAGACCGTTTGGCGATTTCAATTTTCTTTTCACCTTCAACTGATTGTGCCATGCTCCCGCTTAAATCGAGTAATATCACCACATGCGCAGGCGGCTCCTGTTTTGTTACAGCATGAGCTGGTGAAGAAAGAAGCAGGACAAGACTAGCCAAAATGGTTAATACGATGTTTTTTTTCATCAATAAAAACCTCCCTTTTTTACTTTTGTACAGAAAAAGAGAAACGAAAGCATGAATCAATCGTTTCCCTTTTGTTCAGCAAGTTATTCGTGTAGTTTTAATGATTCTGCTGAAAAGATAGAACCCATTTCTTTACCAGTGCTTGCTTGGTAGTAATGGCCTTTACCAGCTTTGGCTACTTGCTTCAATTGACCTTCATAGCCATCGTTAAAGTCTAATCCGATCACATTTACAACAGTTGATCCTTTTGAGTTATGCAATTCTTTTGCTACTTTTACTGGATCTCCGCCACAAGTTTCCTCACCATCAGTGATTAAGTACACAATATGCTTTGTTCCTGCAGTAAGCTGCTCATCCGCTTGCTTTGCATTTTCAAGTGCACGTGCAATCGGTGTCCAGCCAGTTGGCCCAAGTCCGTTTAAAGAGTTTTCGAAGCTGTTCTTTTCATAAGGCTGTACGCCGTAAACGCCTCTAATGACTTCACATGATTGAGCTTTACCTGAATTTTTGTTGTTTCCTTCAGAACCAAACAAGCTCATACGAATTTTAGCGTCTTTTGGAAGTGACTGAGCAAATTTAAATACCTCTTGTTTAGCGAGATCAAATTTGCGCTCTCCCTCTACTTTTCTTGCCATGCTTCCGCTTGCATCAAGTAAGATTGTCACTCTTACATCTTTGTTATGTTTTTTGACTGTAGATGCTTCTGCAAATACTGGTGAAGAGATTGACATAGATAATGTCAATACAGTTAAGGTTACGAGTGTGATTACTTTTTTCAACATACTTTTTCTTCCTCCTTATGTATTTGATTGAAACATCTTAATCGTAAATTATTCTGTCTTGGAATGGTATAGGACTCGGTCCCTTTTTCTCTTTCATCAAAATCACTAAAATTCTGTCAGATGTCTAGATATTTTCACCTAACACACCCATTATTCTCTCGTTTTCTCTGTCTTTCGAGGGACTTTGTATCAGCCATCAGTTCTTGTCAGGACATAAATGTTTAAGATTTCCTGGTCTGCGTCTTAAGTCGCGATTTGACACATTCTGTTCAAATCTCTTTGAACACACAAAAAAATGCCTCATTTCTGAGGCACCTTTGCTTTATTTTTTAGCCATATACGTGTTGAGAAAACGATCGGCTGATTCGATTTGAATTCCTTTATAATAATGCTTCACGATGGCATCTACTTTTTTGCCTGCCTGCGCCATATAATGCGCACCATATTGACTCATGCCTACACCATGACCATATCCTTTTGTTGTAATGACAATCTGCTGGCCCTGGCGTTCCCATGTGAAGTCCGCTGAATGAAGGCCTAGTGATTCTCGAATGTCTCGGCCTGACATTGTTTTACCGTTGATCACGGCTTTCGCTACCTGATTTCCTGGTGTCCGTTCTACAATCTGTCCGACCTGAGCCTGCTGAGTGAGCGTCACACCTAATTTTTGCTGAAATTCACTGACCGAGATGGTTTTCTTATTTTGAAATTTTGGCGATTTTTCGTCCCATTTACTTGAGACACTTTTCAAATAAGGGATTTCGTTTTTCCAATAGGCTTCGGCATTTTCCGTTTTTCCGTTACTTGTTGAAAAGAATGAAGCATCAATTGGTTTCTCGTCATAAGTCAGCACTTTTCCTTGTGTGCTGGCGACAGCTTCCGTGACCTTTTTTAATTTCCAATTGTACGCTTTCCCCCAAATTTTCTTGAGTTCCTGTTTGTTTTTGTAAACTTGGAACATTTGGGTATCATCTACAAGAGAGCCCTTGGGTGATTTGACAGTCTTATCACTGATCATTTGTCTGACGATATACGTTCTTGCTGCGAGCGCCTGTGCCTTGAGTGCTTCCATTTCAAAATCAGCTGGCATTTCAGATGCTACGACACCGATCACATACTCTTCTAAGGGGATGTTTTCTACCTGCTGATAAGCTGAGCGATAGACGGGGATAGCGACGGGTGATTGCTTCAATTTGACTGAACCCTTCACTTCTTTTTTAACTGATGGTTCTGCTGCTACGTGCTGGCTGGCCGCCGGCTTCCCTTGGAACGTCGGCAACACAAGTAATGTTGGAATCATTAAAATGATGATGCATATTCCTGCGATTGTCCATATCATTGGTTTCATATTTGGCTGCCCCCATTTGTCATTGAATCTCTTTTATCCTATGGGCAGGGACAAGCTAATATGACAGCTTCTTTCATTTAGTGGACAAGTCTTTTATGAAGGTATGGGCCTGTTCTTAGAATGGATTTTACTGTTCGTCTGTATGAATAAAATTTAAGATGGTTGGATACACTAATGATAAGCTTCGTGAAATGAGGCATTCTATGATTCTAAAAAAAATCAGCATGCCCCAATGGACACACTGATTTCTTTCATGATTAAGCGTTCAGATCTGATACAACTTGTTCTTGTGTCACATCTGCTGATTCATCGTTTACTCTTTCAATATCTGCACCGATTGCTGCAAGCTTTTGGTGGAAGTTCACATAACCACGGTCAATATGCTTCAACTCAGTGACACGTGTATGACCTTCTGCCACTAATCCAGCAAGTACAAGTGCTGCTCCTGCTCTTAAATCAGTCGCTGCCACTTCAGCACCTTGAAGTTGAACCGGCCCATTGATAATGACAGAGCGACCCTCAATTTTAATATCGCCATTCATGCGGCGGAATTCTTCAGCATGCATAAAGCGGTTTTCAAACACCGTTTCTGTGATCATGCTTGTTCCGTTCGCACGAAGCAATAGCGCCATCATCTGAGATTGCATATCCGTTGGGAACCCAGGATGCGGCATTGTTTTTAGATCGATTGGCTTGAGCTCAGATGGTCCAATGACTCTTAAACCTTCTTCTTCTTCAATGATCTGAATACCCATTTCTTCCATTTTTGCCACAAGTGATGTCATGTGCTCTGGCACTGCGCCTTTTACAAGAACATTTCCTTCTGTAATGGCTGCTGCCACCATGAAAGTACCTGCTTCAATTCTGTCAGGGATGATGTTGTGTTTTGCACCGTGAAGTGTTTCCACACCTTCGATTTTGATTGTACCAGTACCAGCACCGCGAACCTTACCGCCCATGGCATTGATGTAGTTTGCTAAATCAACAATTTCAGGTTCTTTTGCTACGTTTTCTAAAATCGTTGTTCCTTCAGCTAATGCTGCTGCCATGATGATGTTTTCAGTTGCCCCTACACTTGGGAAATCCAAATAGATTTTTGCACCTTTTAAACGGCCTTTTACTTCAGCCTCGATGAAACCATTACCTACTTGAATTTTAGCTCCCATTGCTTCAAAGCCTTTTAAATGCTGATCAATTGGTCTTGAACCAATCGCACAGCCTCCAGGTAATGCAACTCTTGCATGACCTGTTCTTGCTAAAAGTGGTCCCATGACAAGCACGGATGCTCGCATTTTACGGACATACTCAAACGGAGCCTCAGTTTCTAGTGCATGAGATGCATCAACTGATACTTCGTTATTTTCAAAATGTACTTCTGCTCCTAAATGACGTAACACTTCATTGATTGTATATACATCGGAGAGCGTAGGTACATCACAAATTACGCTTTTTTCTGTACTTGCTAACAAAGATGCAGCGATAACTGGTAAAACGGCATTTTTTGCGCCTTCTACTTTAACTGTGCCGTTTAACTTTTGACCGCCGCGGACGATGATTTTTTCCAAGGTCTTCCCCTCCGCGTCCCAAATTCTCTATATTAATATTCAGTCGTTACGATTGGTGTGCCAACCGTAATCGTATGATTTTCGTTCATTTCCGAACTTCTGATGGCAATTTGAACATTCATTTTATCATTTGAAGTCATAATGAACTGTTCCCACTTATCTGTGTAAGCGGAAAGCGACACAAAATTAGACTCAACGAGATACTCAACTGGTTTTGCTTGAAATTCATTTGCTAACATTTCAGCTTTTTTTTGCAAAACAACATCCATCATACCATTTACATGACCATCGAGACAAGTAAAAATTACAATTTTCTCTTGTAATATGCTTTTTGCATGACGTACGAACTGATCATATGTATGCTCCCAGGTATTCAGTGGGCGAGCACCTTTTTGCTCATATAATAAATACGACTTTTGATTTGATTTTGTGTCGGTCTTCACGAGTAAAATTTTCGATTCTGTATCATTTTTTTCATCTTTGTAAATTCCTGTGACTTTGGTGACATGTTGTTCTTTTTTTTCGGTCCACTCATACTGTCGTAGTTCGTCTTTCAAACGTTTCACTTTTTTTGAAAATTGTTCGGATGAAATATCTACATTTGTCTTGGCATGAAGGGTCCATCCATCGACTTCAATTTGCTGGTTTTTTAGACCTTCTGCTATTTGAGCGAGCGGGGAAGATTCTTCCGCACGAACACCTTGAATCATCAGAACAAAAAAAAGAATAAACGCAAATAATGGCCAACCTTTCAAATACTTTCTCACTTGTCATTCCCCCTTGCTACAAGTGTTGCCGCAAGGAGGTCAATGCATACGTGGAAAAGTCAACAAAAGGCGAGCCTTTTGACCCTTCTTTTTACGTTCCCGCAGAAGGCCGTGACCAAACCTTTTATGTTAGAACATATAAGGAATTTGTCTTGAGAAATTTAAGTAATCAAGGAAGAAATTGCTGACTACAGATGCGATAGCAATGGTAATGAGCATCATCAGCAGCCTTGCTTGAACGATTTTCCCTTTTTTAATGAGTGGATCAATATTTACAGCAAGCAGTGCCCACCATGTAACCGCGATAAAAAATAGGTGGATCACAATGCCCACGATTGCTTGTTGTCCTACGTCTTCCATACAGTTGAATCCTCCTTTTATTTATTTCTGTAAAGGAAAACTCCCTTTCATTATATCCTCGAAAATCGGAAAGATGAATCATTTGGAAAAAAGAGCTACATTTAGTGTGAATCCCCTCTTATCCTGATGCCAAGGAGATGATATACTGCGTGTGGAAGGAGCTGAACACATTGAAAGATTCTTTTCCTGACTTTGTTGATTTGTACGGAGAATTGGTTCCCTCATTTGATCATGAATGGGAGGCCATTGCTTTCTACTTTGATTATAGACAGACACAGCTAGAAGAATTAGCACAATTGTGTCATTTTCATAACATTTCTTTGGATTACTCTGAGGAAAGCTTGTATCAGTTAGAATCACTATACTTTGATGCATTGACCAAGCAGCTGTTCGCTGAGTGGAAAATGCCGATAGATGCATTAGAAGCGATGATGAGTGTGTATATAGGAGAGGTTGTCATCCGTCATCATTCAGATGCTGACTGGGTGGTACGGCCTTATATGGATTCTCCGCACAAATATACGCTTGGCTTACGCAGAAATAATAAAACATGGCATTGTAGTACGCAATTTTGCGAGCACTTATATCTAGAAAAGCAAGCATCTCATCCTTATGTGTCGATGTATCAATCTCTCATGTCATCCTAAAAAAAATCCTTCTTATCACAGTGATAAGAAGGATTTTCTGTTTTATTTCCCTGCTACATTTAAACGGTTTAACGCCCGTTTTAATGCGAGTTCCGCCCGGCGTACATCACTTTCATTCGGGTGGTTCAAATGCTCTTCAGCACGCTGCTTCGCTGATTTAGCACGATCGACATCAACTTTATCTGATGTTTCAGCGGCCTGAGCAAGAATCGTTACTTGTTCAGGGCGGACTTCAACAAATCCGCCACTTACTGCAACCAATTCAGTTGATCCACTATGTTTTAAGCGAACTGCACCGATTTTTAGCGGAGCAACCATTGGAACGTGGCCAGCTAAAATACCAAGCTCACCGCTTTCTGCTCTTACACTGACCATTTCCACATCCGCTTGATACACTGGGCCGTCGGGAGTAACGATATTGACTTGAACGGTCTTCATGCTTTTACCCTCCTAAGGACCAGATTAGGCCTCTACACCCATCTCTTTGGCTTTTTCAATCACTTCTTCAATGCGTCCAACTAAGCGGAATGCATCTTCTGGAAGGTGATCGTATTTACCAGACAAGATTTCCTTGAAGCCTTTAACAGTTTCTTTCAATGGCACATAAGAACCCTTTTGGCCAGTGAACTGCTCTGCTACGTGGAAGTTTTGAGATAGGAAGAATTGAATACGACGCGCTCTGTGTACCACAAGCTTATCGTCCTCAGATAATTCATCCATACCTAAAATGGCAATAATATCTTGCAGCTCTTTATAACGCTGCAATGTTTGCTGCACTTCACGCGCAATCGCATAATGCTCTTCACCAACGATCTCAGGTGCAAGTGCACGAGATGTTGAAGCAAGAGGATCAACCGCTGGGTAAATACCCATTTCAGTCAGCTTACGCTCAAGGTTTGTCGTTGCATCAAGGTGAGCGAATGTCGTTGCTGGAGCTGGATCCGTATAGTCATCCGCAGGTACATAGATCGCTTGAATCGATGTAACCGATCCTACGTTTGTAGACGTGATACGCTCTTGCAGCTGACCCATCTCTGTTGCAAGTGTCGGCTGATAACCTACCGCTGAAGGCATACGTCCAAGAAGGGCTGATACTTCAGAACCTGCTTGTGTAAAGCGATAGATATTATCGATGAAGAACAATACGTCTTGACCTTGTTCATCACGGAAATGCTCTGCCATTGTCAAACCAGTTAGGGCAACACGCATACGTGCACCTGGCGGCTCGTTCATTTGGCCGAAGACCATGGCTGTTTTCTCGATAACGCCAGAATCTTTCATTTCGTAGTAAAGGTCGTTTCCTTCACGTGTACGCTCTCCAACACCAGCGAATACAGAAATACCGCCGTGTTCTTGTGCGATGTTGTTGATCAATTCTTGAATCAGAACGGTTTTACCTACACCAGCTCCACCGAATAGACCGATCTTTCCACCTTTGATGTAAGGAGCAAGCAGGTCAACAACTTTGATACCTGTTTCAAGAATTTCAACTTCTGTAGAAAGTTGATCAAAAGAAGGTGCTTGTCTGTGGATTGGATCTCTTTGAGCTTCCACACCAAGTGGCTCATCTAAGTCAATGTTATCTCCCAGTACGTTGAATACACGTCCAAGTGTTACGTTACCAACTGGTACTGAAATTGGTTTTCCAAGGTCTACAGCTTCCATACCGCGCTTCACACCGTCTGTTGATGCCATTGCGATGGTTCTCACTGTATCGTCACCTAAATGTAGTGCTACTTCTAAAGTTAAGTCGATATCAACTTCACTTTCGCTTTCCGCTTTATGCGAAACTTTGATCGCATTATAAATCTCAGGCAAGTGACCGTCTTCAAAACGAACGTCTACGACTGGTCCCATGATCTGACTGATGCGTCCTGTTTTCATTGCATTCCCTCCTGACAATTATTTCTATTCTAAGGCAGCTGCTCCGCCGACAATTTCTGTAATCTCTTGTGTAATCGCTGCTTGACGAGCACGGTTGTAAGAGAGTGTCAGGCTGTCGATCAATTCTTTTGCGTTGTCTGTTGCACTCTTCATTGCTGTCATTCTTGC
Source organism: Bacillus safensis FO-36b (assembly GCF_000691165.1). Lineage (GTDB taxonomy): Bacteria > Bacillota > Bacilli > Bacillales > Bacillaceae > Bacillus > Bacillus safensis. Next base: position 382,985 of record NZ_ASJD01000002.1, read on the forward strand.
AGCATGTTCACTTGCTTTGCTGTCAAGAAGCGCACCGAAAATCAAACTCTCTGCATATTGAGGAAGGAGAACTTCAAGAATTTCTTCTTCAGAAGGCTCAAACTCATAAGATGCGGAACGTTTATTTGGTGTCGCTGCGGCCGAAAGGTCCGTTAGCGGCAATAATTTCTTCTCTGTTACTTCTTGTGAAATCGCACTGACAAAGTGGTTGTAGAACATATAAAGTTCGTCAAACGCTTCATCAGAGAACATTTGAACTGTACTGCTTGCTAATTCTTTAATATCAGCAAACGCTACTTCGTCTCCAAGCCCTGTTACTTCAGAAATAACTGGAATACCACGCTTTTTGAAGAAGTCGCGTCCGATTTTACCAATGACAATCACCGCATATTCATCAGCGGATTGATGACGAGATTGAATGGTTTGGTAAGCGGCACGCAAAATCGAGCTGTTAAAAGGTCCTGCAAGCCCTCGATCAGATGTAATAACGAGATACCCTGTTTTCTTGACAGGTCTTGAAAGAAGCATTGGGTGCTTAGCACTTGTTCCAGTTGCGATTGCAGCAACCACTTCCTGGATTTTCTCCATGTAAGGAACAAAAGACTTCGCATTGTTTTCAGCACGATTCAGTTTCGCAGCTGATACCATTTGCATCGCTTTTGTGATCTGACTCGATTTTTTCGTTGACGTGATCCTTGACTTTATATCGCGTAATGAGGCCAAAGATTTCACCACCTTTTTTCAGGAATCCGTGTTCATTTACGTGAAAAGAGAGAAAAAGAGAATCTTTTTCTCTCGGAAAGATTACTAATTAGTTGCTTGGTGCAAACGTACGTTTAAAGCCTTCGATTGCTGTCTTCCACTCTTCATCAGCAGGCATATTTCCTGTTTGAGAGATTGTGTCAAACAAGCCTTTATGGTTTTCTTCAATGTACAAGAATAACTCAGCTTCAAAACGTTTAACATCAGCAATGGCTACATCGTCTAAATATCCTCTTGTTAGTGCGTAAAGAATCGCTACTTGTTTTTCAACTTTAAGCGGTTTGTTCAAGTCTTGTTTTAAGACTTCAACTGTTCTTGCACCACGGTTTAATTTCGCTTGAGTGGCTTGGTCTAGATCAGATCCAAACTGAGCGAATGCTTCAAGCTCACGATAAGAAGCAAGATCCAGACGAAGTGTACCTGCTACCTTTTTCATCGCTTTGATTTGTGCAGAACCACCTACACGGGATACAGACAATCCTGCGTTTACCGCTGGACGTACGCCTGAGAAGAAGAGGTCAGATTGTAAGAAAATCTGTCCATCTGTGATTGAAATAACGTTTGTTGGGATATATGCAGAGATATCGCCAGCCTGCGTTTCTACGAAAGGCAATGCTGTGATAGAACCGCCACCCTTTGCGTCACTAAGCTTCGCTGCACGTTCTAATAAACGAGAGTGAAGATAGAAAACATCACCAGGGAATGCCTCACGACCTGGAGGACGACGAAGCAATAATGAAAGCTCACGGTAAGCTGCCGCTTGTTTAGAAAGGTCATCATAGACAACAAGTACATGCTTGCCGTTATACATGAATTCCTCACCCATCGTTACACCTGCATAAGGAGCAAGGTAAAGAAGTGGAGCTGGCTGTGATGCAGAAGCTGTGACAACGATTGTGTAGTCAAGCGCACCATGCTTACGAAGTGTTTCAACAACACCACGAACCGTAGATTCTTTTTGTCCGATCGCTACATAAATACAGATCATGTCTTGATCTTTTTGGTTTAGAATCGTATCGATTGCAACAGATGTTTTACCTGTTTGACGGTCACCAATGATCAATTCACGCTGTCCGCGGCCGATTGGAATCAAGGCATCAATTGCTTTAATTCCTGTTTGAAGCGGCTCATGTACAGATTTACGATCCATAACGCCAGGTGCTTCACTTTCGATTGGACGTGTTTTGCTTGTTAAGATTGGACCTAGTCCATCAACAGGCTGACCAAGCGGGTTCACAATACGTCCGATTAACTCTTCACCTACTGGAACCTCCATGATACGACCTGTACGTTTTACGTCGTCACCTTCGCGGATATCTTTGTAAGGTCCTAAAATAACGATACCTACGTTAGACTCCTCAAGGTTTTGAGCCATACCCATTACACCGTTAGAGAACTCAACCAGCTCTCCTGCCATAATGTTGTCAAGGCCATGTACACGCGCGATACCGTCCCCTACTTGAATGACTGTACCGACATCTTTTACTTCAATTTCTGATTGATAGTTTTGGATTTGCTGCTTTATCAGCGCGCTAATCTCTTCAGCTTTGATACTCACTAAGGTTTCACCCCTTCTAACGATTTTCGCCTGCAAGCTGACGTTCAATGCGGGAAAGCTTTCCGCTGACACTGCCGTCATAAATGCGGTTTCCGATACGGATTTTCACTCCGCCTATTAGATCCTTGTCAATCACATTTTCAACACGTAGTGATGTGACTCCGGCTTTTTTGGCAAATACTTCAGATAAAGATTGAATTTCAGCACCGCTCAGCGGTTTCACTGAATACACGACCGCATCGTCTATTTGTTTCGTGCGGTTTGCAAGTTTCACAAACTCCGACGTCATTTCAGAGAAAATATTCGTGCGTCCGCGGTCAATCAGTAAATACATTGTGTGCAATACATAAGTAGAAACACCTTTGAAAGCTTCTGCAATCAACTGTTTCTTTTTGTCTGCCGTAATCTTTGGATGAACAAGGAAGTCATTGAGTTCTTGATCAGCCTTTAGAACTTTTTTGATCTCATTCAGCTCTTTTTCAGTTTCGTCTACTGCCGAAGAAGCAAGAACGATGTCAAAAAGAGCAGAAGCGTAACGCTTAGAGACAATAGTTACGCTCATCGGCTTTCGCCTGCCTCTTTAAGGTACTCTTGAATCAATTTCTCTTGTGCCTGCTCATCAAGTTCTTTTTCAATCACTTTAGATGCAATCAGCACAGATAGTGATGCAACCTGCTCACGCAGTGCAGCCACAGCTTGTTCTTTTTCTTTCACGATTTCAGTTCTAGCAGACTCTTTCAAGCGCTCTGATTCTTGACGTGCTGCTTGAATGATCTCTTCTTTTTGTTTCTCACCAATCTTTTTCGCATTTTCGATGAGTGTATGTGATTCTTCGCGTGCTTCTTTCAATAAGACACGTTGTTCTTCAAGAAGCTTTTCAGCTTGAACGTGCTTTTCTTCAGCACTTGAAATTTCATTTCCTATATAATCTTCACGCTGTTTCATAATCCCTAATAAAGGCTTAAGCGCAAATTTCTTTAAAAGTGCAAGCAAGATGAGCATAGCGATAAGCTGGAATAACATATCACCGGCGTTGAAGCTTAAGCCCCCTGCTCCTAAAACCACTGGTAACTGAGACATTTAGTACGGCAACTCCCTTCTTTAAATAATATGTTAAGAAACAAAACATAAAGGAATGGCGAAGTTTCGAACTAATCTGATCTTCGCCATTAAAATTCATATTAGAACGCTTCTCACATATTAACCAAAGAATGCCAAGAATGCGATAACGACAGCGATAATTGGAAGTGCCTCAACTAAAGCGACCCCGATGAACATAAGTGTTCTTAGTTCTCTACCAGCTTCTGGCTGACGAGCGATTCCTTCAACTGTTTTAGATACGATTAGACCGTTACCAATACCTGCTCCTAGTGCTCCTAAACCGATTGCAATTGCTGCTGCTATTAAATTCATTAAAAAGCTCCTCCTTTAAAATAACGTCCTTTTTGGACTCTCAATTTTTTAGTGTTCATCGCTGACTTTATGGGAAATGTACACCATTGTCAGCATGGTGAAGATAAATGCCTGGATTGTTCCGACAAACAAACTGAATGCCTGCCATACAATCATCGGCACGATGGCACCTAATGTACCAACGATACCAAGCGCAATATTTTGCGTGTAGAAATTGGTCGCAAGTCCTGCAAGTAACCCAAGAAGAATCTCTCCAGCGAAAATATTTCCGTAAAGACGCAAACCAAGTGTTAGCGTGTTTGCAAATTCTTCAATGATTTTCAGCGGCACTAAATATGGGATTGGCTTGAAAAAGTCTTTCGTATATTCCTTGACTCCTTTTGCCTTGACACCGTAGAAGTGTGTAAGTCCCATGACCATAATTGCTAGTGTCATTGTGATTGCAGGATCAGCAGTTGGTGATTTCCACCACAAGTTGTGATCGACCGTAATCGAGAACGGCAGTCCAAGCATGTTTGAAACAAATATGTACATGAGTAATGTAACGCCAAGCGCTAGAAATGGGGCTCCTGTTTTCATGTCCATCGAACTACCTATGATATTTCGAACAAAATCAACGATCCATTCCATGAAGTTCTGCGCCTTAGTCGGACGAATAGACAGAACACGAGTAGTCAGCACCGCTATGAGAAGAACGATGATACTAGCAATCGTAATCATGAGAACATTGGATAAGTTGAACGTTAACCCTAAAAATTCTGTAGTTTTTGAACTGTGACCCAAAGAGTATTCACCTCTCTTCCATAGTAGAACGTTTAAGTTGAATGAAGGAATCTATCATAATGACAGGATATATTGTCATTAATCCTATAACAACACCTGCCAGATGAACTTCATTAGGGTAACGCCAAGCAATCGCTACTGCGAGAATCGCGTTGGCCCACCTGGCTGTACTTCCCATTGAACGAATGGATTTTCCTTTTTTAACCGCTCGATCAAAAGCGTGCATTCTCCGTATAAGTAGGAATAAATTAAAGAAAGCAAAAATTGTGCCGATAATGAAACCAAGAAACAGTGGTTTAAAACCAGGCATGGCATAGCCAAACACAAAAATTGCCAATAGATAGAACATGTATTTACTCTGTCTGCGGAAAATCGCGTTTGGATCGTTCATTCATCTGACTCCCGATGAAAAGTATTGTAAAAAAGGTGATAAATGGTGATGAAAACTGCGTAGAAGACGCTTATGATAAGCCGTCCTATTCGAAAAAAATCAATCACCCATCGGTCTAATTGCACAATCAGACTTGAAATCTTTAGATCTATGGGATGCTGCTTCATTCGTTGATACAAACCCTGATTATTAAAGGGTTCACAATGAGGATTAGTAGAGTGCTATAGGCTATGAAAACCTTACCATAATACCCTCGTTTAGCATACAATAGCGTCTATGATGTGTCAATCGGTTGAAAGTTAAAAAACTTTTCTATAGTGATAGAGCACACAAAATGTTCACAATTTCATCAAACTTTAGGAGAGATGTGACAATCATTGAAAAAAACAGCCAATGTTCAGTATACATTGATTTTTCTAAGAACGGTATCAACCGTTTGTCATATATTTCAAAAAGCCCACATGCACGTTTGCATGTGGGCTTTTATTAAGACTTTCTTATTTCGTTCCGTACATACGGTCACCAGCATCACCAAGACCTGGGATGATGTAACCTTTTTCGTTTAGTTTCTCATCTAATGCTGCAATGTAGATATCAACATCTGGATGATGCTTTTGCATTTCCTCTACACCTTCAGGGGCAGCAATCAGACACATAAAGCGAATGTTTTTCGCACCGCGTTTTTTCAAGCTGTTTAACGCTTCGACTGCAGAGCCGCCAGTTGCAAGCATTGGGTCTACTACGATAAATTCACGTTCTTCCACATCAGATGGAAGCTTCACATAATATTCAACAGGCTTTAATGTTTTCGGATCACGGTATAAACCAACATGTCCCACTTTAGCAGCTGGAATGAGTTTCAAAATCCCGTCTACCATTCCAAGACCTGCTCTTAAAATTGGCACAACACCGAGTTTCTTCCCTGAGATCACGTTTGATTTCGCTACTTGTACAGGTGTTTCTACATCTACCTCTTCAAGCGGTAAATCTCTTGTGATTTCAAATGCCATTAATGTTGCAACTTCATCCACTAGCTCTCTAAATTCTTTAGTTCCTGTATGAACGTCACGAATATATGTAAGTTTGTGCTGAATAAGCGGGTGATCAAATACATAAACCTTTGCCATTGCTTGCTACAACTCCTTTTCTGTCATCTTCCGGTGAACTTTGCACACTTCCTACAATTCTACATAAAAAGACATCATCTTTCAATATGATTCGCAAATCCTACAAAAAAAACCCACATGCCAAATATAGGCAAATGGGTCTGTTTTTTAATAATCTAATTCGTTATATAGAGGGAAACGGGCCGTAAGATCAGATACACGCTTTTTCGCCTCTTCTAATTTCGCTTCATCTTCATGATGTTTTAGCGCAAGTGCAATAATGGAACCGACTTCTTTCATCGCTTCTTGATCAAAACCGCGGCTTGTTACTGCTGCTGTACCTACACGTACACCACTTGTGACAAATGGTTTCTCTGGATCATAAGGAATTGCATTTTTGTTCACTGTAATACCGATTTCATCAAGAACGTTTTCTGCAATTTTTCCTGTGATGCCAAGAGAACGCAAGTCGATGAGAACAAGATGGTTATCTGTTCCGCCAGACACAAGCTGAATATCTTCAGATAAAAGAGTTTCAGCTAGTTGTTTTGCATTATCAATGACGTTTTGTGCATATGTTTTGAAATCTCCGTTCAATACTTCACCGAAAGAAACAGCTTTTGCAGAGATGACATGCATAAGTGGTCCACCTTGAATACCAGGGAAGATCGATTTGTCGATCTTTTTACCAAACTCTTCACGACATAGGATCATTCCGCCGCGAGGTCCGCGTAATGTTTTGTGAGTTGTCGTTGTCACAAAATCTGCGTAAGGAACTGGATTTGGATGAAGACCTGCTGCAACAAGACCAGCAATGTGAGCCATGTCGACCATAAAGTAAGCACCGACTTCATCAGCAATCTCACGGAACTTTTTGAAATCAATTTGACGTGGGTATGCACTTGCACCCGCAACGATAAGTTTCGGCTTATGTTCACGTGCTTTTTCAAGTACATCTTGATAGTCGATATGCTGAGTTTCTTTATCTACACCATATTCTACAAAGTTGTACTGTACACCACTAAAGTTTACAGGGCTTCCGTGTGTTAAATGCCCGCCATGTGATAAGTTCATGCCCAGTACTGTATCGCCATGCTCAAGAATTGTAAAGTATACGGCCATGTTCGCTTGAGCACCTGAGTGAGGCTGTACGTTCACATACTCAGCGCCAAAAATTTCTTTTGCGCGGTCACGTGCGATATCTTCCACAACGTCTACATGTTCACAGCCGCCATAGTAGCGTTTACCAGGATAGCCCTCAGCGTATTTGTTTGTTAATACAGAGCCCTGTGCTTCCATGACTGCTTCGCTTACGAAGTTTTCTGATGCAATTAATTCGATTTTGTCCTGCTGGCGTTTCCGCTCTAGTTGAATTGCTTTGAATACTTGTGCGTCTTGCTCAGGTAAATGTTTCATCAGCGAAATCCTCTCCAATCTATTTCCATTCGATGTTTTCACCATCTCATTGTACACGGTTTTTGAGTAAAATGTAAAAGTTTTTTTTGGAAAATCGACTTCTTTTTTATGAAAACCCGAATATTCAAGTGGTAAAGCGTCTTCATCATTCAACATTATATTAGAAATATATCGAAGCTATGATCTTGTATAAACGGCTCGTTCTCCGCCAATCAGCTTCGGACGCGTTTTCGCAAAAGTCACATGTGCATGTCCTAATCGATGACGACTGAGGCGGACAGGTACAGCAACTCTCTTTAAGTGCATCCCAATTAACGTATCGCCAATATCAATTCCAGCATGTGCCTCAATGCATTCGACTAATACAGGATGTTCCATTTGCTGATACGCATGAGCCGCCATCGAACCACCCGCCTTGCGGACAGGTACTGCAGCTACGATCTCCAGGTTAAAACGGAAAGCCGCTTCTTCTTCAACAACAAGGGCACGATTTAGATGTTCACAGCATTGAAAGGCGAGCTCGATGCCGGTCTCTCGTCTTAACTGATCCAATTCTTGATAGATAGAGGCAGCAATTTGCTCACTTCCTGCAGTACCAATATGCTCACCAGCCACTTCTGACGTACTGCAGCCAATGACTAAGATTTGCCCGGCACGCAATTCAACTGTTTGATGAAACTCTTTTAACATTTCAAGCCAATCTTGACCAATGTTCATGTTAAGCGCTCCTTATAGGTGCTTTTCTTCGTAATCAGCAATTTTGCCAATCCGCACAGCATGGCGTCCTGCTGTAAACTCTGTCGTCAGCCAAATGTGCGCAATCTCACGTGCTAATCCTGGCCCAATCACTCGCTCTCCCATCGCAAGAACGTTCGTATCATTATGTTCTCTCGTTGCTTTCGCACTAAATGTATCATGAGCCAATGCACAGCGAATTCCTTTTACTTTATTTGCTGAGATGCTCATGCCGATGCCTGTCCCACAAATTAAAATGCCGCGGTCGACTTCTCCGTTTGCCACCATATTGGCTACAGGGAAAGCATAATCTGGGTAGTCTACAGAACCTGATCCGCATTCACAACCCATATCAATGTATTCAATCTTCAATTCATCCATCAGTTGTTTGATTTCTTCACGAATATTCGTTCCGCCGTGATCGGATGCAATGGCTACTTTCATCGGGCAATTCCTCCTAAGGGTGAGTTGATCTGTTATGTCTTACATTCATTCTTTATTTACAGTTATATTTTAACCTCTGCCTAGTGATTTGCAAACAATAGCAGAAAAACCGTTGAGGCAACGGTTTTACAGGTTATCTATTATGATGATCTTTTTTCAGCTTCTCAGCAAGCTGATACAGTAAGGCTTCTAGTTCATCTCGTGTTTCCTGATAAACAGAAAGACTTCCTCCAAACGGATCGGATACATCGCCTTCTGTTCCTGTCGCAAATTCCTTTAAAGTGAAGACCTTGCCTTTTGCATGCGCATATTGCTCTGCAATCAACTGTTTATGCTGCATCGTCATCGTGAAGACGTAATGAGCTTCGCGCAGAAGATCCTCTGTCAATTTTGATGATGAGTGATTTAGTGGAATGCTTTTCTCAAATAATGCTTCGATCGCTTGAGGAGAAGCCTTCCCTTCATCGGAGGCAAAAATGCCCGCTGATTTTACAGTGACCTCTAAACCTTTTTCATCTGCAATTGAAGCAAAAAGGGCTTGAGCCATTGGACTTCTGCATGTATTTCCCGTACAAACAAATAAGATTTTCATCTTTCGCCCTCCTTTTCTTCTATTATATAGCATTTCATTCTACATGTTATGTAAGGAGATTGGCTAGAGCGGAAATAATAATTTGATACCAAAGGCTAGTAAAATGATTCCGCCAAGCGCGCCGCTATATGAGCCAACCCATGACCGAACCTGTTTACCGAGTAATAATCCGAGCCATGTGAGGAGCATACTAAAAAAACCAAACAATAATATAGTCATCCACACCTGGGAACCGTAAATCCCAAGACTTAAACCAACGGAGAAGCTGTCTAGGCTTACACTTGTAGCAAAAAGAACGAGACCAGCCCCAACAGGTGCGATAAAGGGCTTATCCTCTTTGCGGATAGAAGCAACAATCATTTGCAGTCCCAGCACCAAAAGCAGCGCCCCGCCGATATAGGTGGCAAGTAGACCGAGCCATCCGGATAAGAGCTGACCTGTCAGCATGCCAAAAAGCGGCATAAACATATGAAATATCCCAATGACAAGTCCAATATAAATGATCTGGCGGAACCTCAGCTGAATCATCCCCATACCAAGTCCAACCGAAAAAGCATCCATCCCAAGTGCAAAAGCCATGATGCTGAGTGTCAGCAATTCGCCAGCTAGTTCGTTCATGTAAATCCCCCTTGGACACACATTCTCCTTTAACCTATGTTTGTCCAAGAAAGGTTAGAACTATTGGAACGAAGGGAGTGTACGCCCTCCTGCGGCTTTTTGCAGACGGTTCATAATGGCAGAACCAACTCCCTGCTCTGAAAAGGCTTCTGAAATAATCAAGTCTACATCTGTTTCATCAAATTGTCTCAGTACACGATAGAGGTTTGCAGCAACCGTTTCAGATTTTTCTCTATATCCACAGCTGTACACAACATCTGCCGCAAACAGCGATTTCTTTTCTTCTGTTGTCAGCACTCCGACTTTTAGACCTTCAGCTTTGTATTTCTGAATGTGACGCTGCATTTCTTCATCACTTCCATGAAAGATATACATCTGGGCTTCAGGTGCATAATGTGTGTATTTCATTCCCGGCGATACAGGCGCTTCGTCCTTTTTTGTCAGCCCTGGGTCCACACTCACCGTCCCCACGACCTCTTCTAATGCTTCTTTTGTAATTCCGCCTGGTCTTAAAATCACTGGGGTCTCACCTGCACAGGATACAACCGTTGACTCAACGCCAATTCCAGTTGAACCGCCATCCACAATCCCAGCGATTCTCCCTTCGAGATCACTCGCTACATGGTCAGCTTGTGTTGGTGAAGGTTTTCCCGAACGATTGGCACTTGGTGCAGCAATTGGCAGACCAGCTGCTCGAATCAGCTCAAGCGCAATGGGATGGTCAGGCATTCTCACACCTACTGTGGATAAACCTGCTGTAACCTGCTTTGATAAAGTGCCCGGCTTACACGGAAGAACGATGGTTAAGGCGCCCGGCCAAAAGGCATCCATCAGCGCCTTCGCTTTTTCGCTTTCTATTTGTGCAAATTCGTGAAGCTGCTGAACCTCCGCAATGTGAACAATCAACGGATTATCACTCGGACGCCCTTTCGCTTCATAAATTTTCATAACGGCTTCTGTCTCTTTCGCATTTGCCCCGAGTCCGTAAACGGTCTCTGTCGGGAACGCAACCACTTCATTTTGCTGCAGCAGATCGGCCGCCTGTTTAATTTGTGGATAGTATGTGGATAAATCCTTTTCTACATCCACAGACCACCTTTTTGTATTTAACATCATACAAACTCCTTTTAAAAAAAGATAAAACTGTTGATATATCTCAATTATCCTTTTGAAAGTATAAAAGATGATGATCAATAAAACAAGCGTTGTCCACAATTTGTGGATAACGCTTGTTTAGTAGTGGATAAGTATGTGTATAAGTCCATCATTTTGTGATTAACTGCCTTTTTTTTGCAGGACCACAGCCTGTTCTTTCCCCAATGTCTCTTTTGCATGTGCTGAGCTCCATATGCTTTCTGGAATTTCCTCTAAAGGCGTAAAGCCCATTAATGCCAAAAAATCATGGGAAGAGGAATGGTTTGCGACGACATAAAAAGTATCCACACCCATTTTTTCACCGAGCGTTTGAACACTTTGGAACAAAGAGACAATGTGTCCCTGACCGAGCTTATCTGATATGACAAGAGACCGCAGCAATCCCTCTTGTTCATTGAGCTGTTCAAGACCTAAGCAGCCTGCCAGCTGACCATCCGCATCTTCCATCACTACAAATGCCGTTCGCTCCGCAAGCGTTACTCCGCCTTTTGCTTGTCCCTTTTCAAGAAAAGCATTGATCGCCGGGACATCTTGTTCTGTGGCTATTCTTAATTGATAATACATGCTTTCACCTCTTTTTGTTCTCTTACTTCAACTCTATGAGGCAAAAACCGATTTATACCTTTTTTAAGAGAAAAGACTAGAGACCCATTCAAACAAAAAGAACTTCACTTCACCTGTCTCTTCTTCCTCTTCTTTCACCACTTCATTAACAGACTCTTTCGTTTGCTGCGCTGTCACTTGTTTATCATCATCCCCTTCTGGTGAGGCGATGGCTTCTCCGTTTGAAAAATCGATAAAGCAGAGCGGCGGAAATAACACACACCACCAGTTGGCTCCGTCTCCTTCTCCAAGCGTAATTAAAATGGCTTCATATTTCCCAGCAGGGTAGACGAAATTTCCATAGAGCTTTGTTGGAAATGAAGCTTTTTGAAAACTGACCGATACGGATTGATCTATGTGCTGTTCCTTCAATTTCGCTTTGGTGATACGATTGATTTCTGGCAGCTTTGATCGAATGACACGTCTTGCTTCTTCAATGGATGTGAGGTCTTTGACCCACTCTGTCATACTCGCATTGACCTCGTCACGAATACTTCTTTTCACATCCTGATCCGCTGAACGATCACTATTTGCTAAAATGCGTAATCGAATCGCTTCATCTGGTATGACAACAGGCTGATTTGCAGAAGCAGCCGCTGTCTCCTCTCTGCCAAGATTTGCAAAAGCACCGCATAATAATAGAAACATATAAAGACAAATCATCGTTTTACTTTTCAACATTGTGTGTTCCCCCCACTTTTTCTCTTCGCTACAAACATTGTGTCCAGGAAACCCATCTCATAAACAGTCAACATGATTTTTTTAATAGATTATGAGTCAAAAACAAAAAAGCCGTTCTCATTAAGAACGACTTTTGAGTGAGGATTGGTAGTCAGAAGGGTATAGTCTCCCATCCCAATCTCGGCTGATTTTTAAACCAGATTCTGTTTTGATGACAGTCATGGCTCCTTTTTTCTCGATTTCTTTTTTGACTTTTCCTTTTTGATCGATAAATTGGATCACCATTTCATAGTTAAATTCAATTCTGTCATCGCTTTCATCTGAAGGCGTAAACGTAATTTTCTTCAGCTTGATTTGACAATCTTGATCCTTTGCCGCTTCTAATATGCTCGGGAACATGCTGTCTTGTGTATATTCTTGATATTCATGTTCGGTTAAATAAACCTTCAGCTTCTCTTTCATGTCAGATAGGTCATCCGTTCGATTCACTGTGTATTGTGCTTTTTTATAGCTTTCTCCAAATGCTGCTGCCTCTTTTTTAAAGCTCGGTTTACCACAAGCACTCACAATCAATAGTACACTGACGATGACCAACACCATCGCATACCTTTTGTTCACACCATTCGCTCCTTCAAAACAAATTTATGTAAAAAATCATGATCAGAATGTTCATTCTTCTATATATACGTTTCTCTTTTACCATAAGTTTCATCTTTACATAATAAAATAGTCCGGCTTTCTTCAGCCGGACTTTCCGTTTTGAATGTGTGCACAAACAGCTCGATCTTTTCCGTTAATATCTTTGACGATACAGACATCCGCTTTAGGAAATGCCTGCTCAAGAAGCGCTGTGACATCTTGACCTTGCGTATGTCCAATTTCAAAGACAACAACTGCCTGATCACTCAGCACGCTGGGAAGATCATGAACGAGGCGCTGATAAAACCACAAGCCATCACGTCCGTCTGTCAGCGCATTCACCGGCTCATGCTTTGTCACAACCTCAGACAAACTGTCCATTTCTTCCGCCGCAATGTAGGGTGGATTGGAAATAAATACGTCCACTTTCATGCCTTGAGCTATAACCGGTTCAAGCAAATCTCCATGTAAAAAATGAACGTCTGCACCGAGCGCTTGTTGATTCCGTTTTGCTACCGCAAGTGCTTCTTGCGAGATATCAGTCGCTGTGACAGATAGTGATTTTTTTTCAAGAGCCAGCGTAATCGCAATGGCCCCGCTTCCTGTGCCAACGTCAACTGCTTTGAGCGGCTGATCGGGCGGGAAAACGTCACCTACTAAATGGAGCGCCGCCAAAACAACTTCTTCCGTTTCAGGACGAGGGATGAGAACATGCTTGTTCACCTCGAAAGGACGTCCGTAAAAGAATTCAACTCCCGTTAAATGCTGAACAGGAACACCCGCCTTGTGCTGCGTCACAAATTTGCTGAACAGGTGATCTTGCTCCTCAGGCAGCGAATCATGAAAACGTGCAAGAAGCTCACTTCTGCTCCAGCCAAGTACATGCATCAAAAGAAGCTCTGCTGCATTTTGGTCTCTTCCAGCTTCCGTTAACAAAGAAGAAGCCCATTTAAGGGCTTCAAAAATTGTTCGCTCTTTATTTTGCATTTTGAAGCTTTCTTGCTTGGTCTTCCATAATTAATGCATCAATGACCTCGTCAAGTTTTCCTTCTAAAATTTGATCAAGCTTTTGAATCGTCAACCCGATACGGTGATCTGTTACACGGTTTTGCGGGAAGTTGTACGTACGGATACGCTCTGAACGATCCCCTGTTCCAACCGCAGATTTACGCGTTTGATCATATTCAGCCTGTGCTTCACGCTGGAATTTATCATAAATTCTCGCACGCAGTACTTTCATGGCTTTTTCTTTGTTTTTGATTTGCGACTTCTCATCCTGACAGGATACAACCACACCTGTTGGAAGGTGAGTTAATCGAACTGCAGACATGGTCGTATTGACACTTTGTCCGCCAGGTCCGCTAGATGTGAAAGTATCTACACGGATGTCTTTTTCATGGATATCAATTTCTACTTCTTCAGCCTCAGGCAATACAGCAACTGTCGCTGTTGATGTATGAATTCGTCCGCCTGATTCCGTTTCCGGAACACGCTGCACGCGGTGTGCGCCGTTTTCAAATTTCAGTTTGGAGTATGCGCCTTTCCCGCTGATCATAAAGATAATCTCTTTATAACCGCCTGTGCCTGTGACACTCGCTTCCATCACTTCCGTTTTCCAGCCTTGCATTTCAGCATAACGACTGTACATGCGGTAAAGGTTTCCGGCAAAAAGAGCAGCTTCTTCTCCACCCGCTGCACCACGAACCTCCACAATAACGTTTTTGTTGTCATTCGGATCTTTCGGGATCAGCAAGATTTTCAGCTCGTCTTCTAAACGTTCCGTTTCCTCTGTGAGCTCTGAAATTTCTTCTTTGACCATGTCGCGCATCTCGGCATCCAGCTTCTCTTCCAGCATTGCTTTCGCGTCATTCAGCTGGTCGTATGCCGCACGATATTGTCTATATACCTCAACAGTTTCTTGAATATCGGATTGCTCCTTTGAATATTCACGAAGCTTCGTAGGGTCGTTCACCACTTCAGGGTCACTTAAATATTCATTTAGCTTTTCATAGCGTTCTTCAATTGATTTTAAACGGTCTAACATGGTCTTCACCTCTGTTTTGTGCGTAACAGTCTAATTATAGTATAGCGGGGTATGACAGTCAAAAAAATTTCCAAAACAATTGATTTCCTGCAATTTTTCGCTAGAAAACACGATCTTTGGCGATTGGTTACTTGTTTTGTCTAACGTGAAGGAACAGGTCCTCCTTAAAGAGAATGGTACTTGTAATTGAAAAAAGGGAGGGCATTTGGTTTGAATACAAATGAGGTTGCAAAGGAAATTGGTGTTTCTTCAAAGACGATTCAGCGTTGGGTCAAACAGCTCAACATCCCTGTCGCCCGGAATGAACTTGGACATTATGAATTTCATGAAGACATTGTACAGCTGCTCAAAGAGGTCAAACACCAGATGAGTGAAGGTGTAATCCTCCAAGACATTCAACTGCCAATCCATAAGGAAACCGTCCGTCAATCAGCACCTGCTGCCCAAACTGATGTCTCCATACAACGGATTGAAGCATTAGAAAAACAGGTGAAAGAGCTTATTCAGCAGCAATTACACGTCAATGATGCAGAAGACCGCCTGCAAGAGCTTGAACGGAAATTGGCTAAAAAAGCAGATGAAGGTGTATCGTATCAGCTGCTTCAGCACCGCAGAGAAATTGAAGATTTATCCACTAAATTTGACCGCCTCACCGCAGCCTTGAAACAACCATCACAAGTAGAAGAAAAAAAGGAAATTGCACACCCTGACATCAAAAAAAAGCGTGTACTCTTCCCTCTGTTTCATTCATTTCGTTAAGAAAGGCTGCCTCGATAGGCAGCCTTTCTACTATATTATACGGTAAGTGCAATAATGATCGGTAATGTGATGAGTGACATGATGGCACTGATCACAAATGCGGATGCAGTTTCCGCCTCTTGTTTTTCAAATCGTGTTGCGATCATCGCTGCAACAGCTGAACCTGGGAAGGCAACAAGCAATACAGCTTTTGTAATTTCATCAGCCGAAAGACCCATAAGAACGGCAATAAAATACATAAGTAATGGTTGTACAGCTACTTTTAGCAATGCAATACTGAAGGCTGGCAAGCTTAATTTAATTTTTCGGATACCAACAGTGACACCGACTGCGAATAGCGCAACCCCTGATGTAACGCTGCCAATTTCCTCCAACATTTCATGTCCGATTGCAGGAAGTTTAAATCCTAAAAGAACAAGAATGATACTGGCTAACGGCGCAAGTGCAAGCGGCTCTGATAAACCGTGCAAAATTGCTTTTGTCGTCATTTTTAGGAAACTTTCGCCTTCTTTGGCTTTTCCTTTTGTTTTTTCACCGACAGTTGACACAATAATAGCAATTGGATCAAGCAATGCATTTACAACTATTCCGGTAATCGCAATCGGAATTGCGACTTCTTGAGCCCCAAATAAACTGCCCAATACCGGAATCCCCATAAATGCAAAGGTCGGTTGTGCTGAGTTTAATGAGAAAACAGAAGAATCTGTTAAATCATATTTAAAAGCAAATTTTGTAACTAAAAGGATAATGATATAAAAACCAACGATTCCGAAAATCAATGCAACGAAAAATGGAATTTGACTATAGAATTTATCTTTTGGTGTTGACAGAATACTGGCGATAAAGTGCGCTGGTAAAGCATACTTTGTAACAAGTGTACTTACACCTTTTGCAGATTTAGCGTCATAGCTGCCGAAGTTCCCTGCGAACCAACCCAGCGCGATAACGAAAAAAATCGGTGCTAGGAGGATCAAAATATTTAAAAAGTCCACCTTACTCTTCCTCCTTAAATCCTTTACGTGTTTCTTTTTTTATTGCGGCATTGCTTAAATTACCCGAAGCAATGCCGCGTTACACATTTTATTATGCTCTTACAATTTTTTTATATTCAGGAATCCACATTGCGTCTTTCACAGCTTGTTCGATGTTATCAGGTGTTCTTCTAGCGACACCATCTTTAATTGCTGCTTTCGCTACTTCAACAGCCACATGAATTGACACTTCTTGCAATTTATCAATACTTGGAAGAAGACCAGCACCTGGTTTCTCATGATCAACCATTTCAGCAATTGCATTCGCAGAAGCAACGAACATGCCTTTTGTGATGATTTTTGATTCTGTTACGATTGAACCAAGACCAAGTCCAGGGAAAACGAACGCATTGTTGGATTGTCCGATTTCATGTTCAATTCCGTTATACTCAACGTTTTCGAACGGGCTTCCTGTTGCAACAAGCGCACGGCCGTCAGTCCATTTGAATAGATCCTCTGGCACAGCTTCAGCAAGCGGTGTTGGGTTAGACATTGGCATGATCACTGGACGCTCTGTATGAGCTGCCATTTCTTTAATGATTTCTTCAGTGAATGCGCCGCCTTGACCTGATGTACCGATAAGGATCGTCGGCTTCACCCTGCGAACAGTTTCAGCAAATGAGATTTGTCCTTTTTCATCGCGTGCCCAGCCTTCTACTTCATCAGAAGTACGAAGGTATGGTTTTTGGAAATCAAGCACTTCATCTTCAAATTGATCTGTTAGCAATCCTCTGTAGTCTAATGTCCAGAATGCATTGTTTGCTTCTTCTTCTGTTAGACCTTCAAGAACCATTGTGTCACGCATTTGATCTGCAATTCCGATACCAGCTGATCCAGCTCCGAAGATGACAACACGGTGATCTTTCAATTCAGTACCAGTTTTCTTGACAGCTGCAAGAACACCCGCTAAAGTAATGGCACCAGTACCTTGAATATCATCGTTGAACGTTAAGATGTTATCGTTGTATTTTTTCATGATGTTACGCGCATTTTTGTTTCCAAGGTCTTCCCAGTGAAGCAATGCTTTCGGGAAGAATTTAAGTGCTGCTTTCACGTAAGCATCAATGAATTCTTCGTATTTTTCACCTTGTACACGTTTGTGATGGTTCCCGATGTATAATGGATCATTCAATAATTTTTCATTGTTTGTTCCAACATCTAATACAACTGGAATCACGCGGCTAGGATCAATACCTGCTGCAGCCGTGTAAACAGCTAATTTACCGATTGCGATATTGATACCACCAACACCCCAGTCACCAATTCCAAGAATACTCTCAGAGTCAGTTGCAACGATGAGGTCAATATCTCCAGCAGTTGCGTGCAAGTTTTCAAATGCTTTCTCGATTCCGTCAATATCGTCGATTGAAAGATAGACACCATGAGGTCTTCTGTATTCATGGCTGTATTCTTGAATCGCTTCACCAACAGTTGGTGTGTACACAACTGGAAGCATTTCACGAAGCTTTTCTGTTAGAAGCTTGTAGAACAATACTTCGTTACGGTTTTGCAAATCACTTAAGTATACGTTTTGACGAAGACGATCCGGCTGAGCTAGAAACTGCTTGTACGCTCTTTCTGCTTGCTGTTCTAAAGTTAGAACCGTTGGAGGTAGTAAGCCTTCTAGTCCAAGCTCTTGTCTTTCTTCTTCAGAGAAAGCAACGCCTTTGTTCAACGTTGGAATCGATAATACATCTTTACCTGTCAAAGTGGTTTCGAGGTACCCTTCTTTTGTTTTCTTCACGTTGTTCATCAAAAACTACCCTCTTTCTAAAATATAAATAAAGTGAACTATTAATCCAAAGAACGATTAAGGAGAAAAATCCTTAATCAAAAAAATTATGACAAGAAATCGAACTTTTCGTTTAAATGCTTTACACTACAGTTAGTCATTTTATGCCTGCTTATGACAAAACGCAAGCGTTGAAAATTAGATAATTTAATCGTAGTGTTATTTAATTTATTTAAGTACAAATGATGGGTGTTCAGCCAAAATCTCGAAAAACGAAACACAGCGGCATTTGCTATTTTTTATTTGTCAAGTGTTGTACCAACATCAAGTCTTGGTACTTCATGGTGATGTCTGCATCGTGCTTCGTATGATTCCTGCGCACCTACTAAAATAATAGGATCATCATAGGATGCGGGTTTACCGTCGATCAAGCGTTGTGTTCTACTCGCTGGGGAGCCGCATACCGAACAAACTGCTTGAAGTTTTGTTACAAGCTCTGCACATGCCATTAAATGCGGAACAACACCAAATGGCTCTCCTCTGAAGTCTTGATCCAGGCCTGCAACAATGACTCGGTAGCCTTGGTCAGCCAATTGAGTGACAATGTCAATGATTGTCTCATCAAAAAATTGCACCTCATCAATGCCAATGACATCGGTTCTTTCTGATATGTGCGTTATTATGTCTTTTGGTGAGGCTACTGCAATCCCATCTAATGATGAACCGTTATGTGACACAACTGAGCTTGTACTATATCGGTTATCAATTGCTGGTTTGAATATTTTTACTTCTTGTTTGGCAAAGGTGGCCCTTTTGGCTCTCCGAATCAATTCTTCCGACTTTCCAGAAAACATACTGCCGCAGATGACTTCAAGCCAACCGCTTTGTTTCATCACATACATAAGGTCTTCTCCCCCGTTTTAAAGTTCCATCAATCCACGTAAAAAAACAGGCAAGAACGGATTCCTGCCTGTTTATTGTATCTATTATTACTTAAGACCGTATTTTTTGTTAAAGCGGTCAACACGTCCATCAGCAGAAGCGAATTTTTGACGGCCTGTATAGAAAGGATGGCACTCAGAGCAAATCTCGATGCGTACCTCTTCTTTTACTGATCCAGTTTCAAACTCATTTCCACAAGCGCATTTGACTGTAGCTTTTTTGTAGTTAGGATGAATTCCTGTTTTCATCTACTGTCATCTCCTTCCGCCCTGAATCCAATTCGGAAACAGAGTTAATATCTCAGAAATAAATTCTGAAACGCACATGATAAAATTATAACAGTGTGAGTCTATGATTGCAAATGTATTTTTTCAGGGAAGCTATCTTCTTGATGCAGACATATTGGCTTGTTTCCATTCTTGCGTTAAAATATCGAAAAATTCTTGGTTTGTCTTTGTTTTTCTCATTTTGCGCATGAACTTCTCAGCGAAGTCAGGTGTATCTGACATCGATTTTCTCATCGCCCATAAACGATCAAGATGCTCTTTTGGCACAAGCAGTTCTTCTTTTCTCGTACCAGAACGGCGAATGTCGATCGCAGGGAAAATTCTTCTTTCGGCCAAAGAACGGTCCAAATGAAGCTCCATGTTTCCAGTCCCTTTAAACTCCTCATAAATCACGTCATCCATACGTGATCCTGTATCAACAAGTGCAGTGGCTAAAATCGTCAAGCTTCCGCCTTCTTCAATGTTACGCGCAGCACCAAAGAATCGTTTTGGACGATGGAAAGCCGCAGGATCAATACCGCCTGAAAGCGTTCGGCCGCTTGGCGGAATCACAAGGTTGTATGCACGAGCAAGCCTTGTGATGCTGTCCATTAAGATGATGACATCTTTCTTATGTTCAACAAGACGCATAGCACGCTCTAAGACAAGCTCTGCTACTTTAATGTGGTTTTCCGGTACTTCGTCAAAGGTTGAACTAACAACATCCCCTGCAACAGAACGTTCGATATCTGTTACTTCTTCTGGGCGTTCGTCAATCAAAAGGACAATCAGCTCTGCCTCTGGGTGATTTTCAGAAATGCTGTTGGCAATTTCTTTAAGTAAAATGGTTTTTCCAGCCTTAGGCGGTGCAACGATTAAACCACGCTGTCCAAATCCAACTGGCGCCATCATGTCCATAATTCTAGTAGACAGGTGATTAGGCTGTGTTTCAAGAATCATTTGGCGGTCAGGAAATAGCGGTGTGAGTGCAGGAAAGTGAACACGTTCCTTTGCTGATTCTGGGTCGTCCCCATTTACCGCTTCTACATGAAGGAGGCCATAGTAGCGTTCATTTTCTTTTGGAGGTCGTACCTTTCCAGACACTTTATCTCCATTTCGTAAATCAAAGCGTCTGATTTGTGAAGCTGAAATATAAATGTCTTCAGAACTTGGGGAGTAGTTAATCGGTCTTAAGAAACCAAATCCCTCAGACTGAATAATTTCAAGAACCCCTTCCATAAATAAGAGATCCTCTTGCTCAGCGTTCGCCTTTAAGATGGCAAAAATTAATTCTTTTTTTGTTAGTTTGCTGTAATAAGAGATTTTGTATCGCTTTGCTAACTCATACAGCTCTTTTAATTTCATATTTTCCAAAGATGAAATCGAAACATCTTTCAATATGGACACCACACTTTTCTAGTCAATGTATTTCTTTACAAATGCATGACCATTGTATTTGATTAGCTTTTAATTCCGTTGTTGTTGGAATGACCTCGCTCTGATGGTAACGCTCCCACTCGTTTTATCGTGAAAGATAGGAACAATGTGAAATAGAGCTTTGTCAACATAGAGAAGGATAATGAGTATATCGTCATGATGCGGCAGTATTTAAACTTGTTGAAGCTTAAAAGAAGTAAATTCGCAGAAAATTTCGCAGCACTCTTTAGTTTTACCTCATTTGCAGAGAATATTCAACTTTTAAAAGAAAATGATATACATTTGACACCTATATGAAAAGCGGGTAATGAATACCCGCTTTCAGATTACGGACGAATGACAAGATTCGGTTTTTTCTTTAAGCTGTGTCTGCCGTCTACGAAACGAACCGTACCTGATTTCGCACGCATGACAACACTATGTGTTGTTCCAACAGAGCCTTTGAATTGAACACCTTTAAGCAATTCGCCGTCCGTTACACCTGTCGCTGCAAAAATGGCGTCATCTCCTTTTACGAGATCTTCCATTCTGAGGACTTTCCCAACATCCAGCCCCATTTTCTCACAGCGTCTGAGTTCTTCTTCACTTTGAGGAAGAAGCTTACCATGAATTTCGCCACCAAGTGCCTTTAACGCAACAGCAGAAAGGACACCCTCAGGCGCTCCGCCTGAACCAAATAGAATATCAACACCTGTGTGATCAAATGCTGTATTAATGGCTCCTGCAACGTCACCATCGTCGATCAGTTTAATTCTTGCTCCTGCTTCTCTCAGTTCAGCAATAATTTTCTCATGTCTATCTCTGTTTAAAATCGTTGCAACCACATCTTCAATATCTTTGTTTTTTGCTTTTGCAACAGCGCGAAGATTATCAATGACAGGCGCTTCAATGTCGATGCAGCCTACCGCTTCTGGACCTACTGCGATCTTATCCATGTACATATCAGGTGCATTCAGCAGGTTGCCATGATCTGCAACTGCAATAACAGCTAAGGCATTCCAGCCGCCGCTTGCCACAATGTTTGTTCCTTCTAATGGATCAACAGCGACATCCACGCGAGGTCCATATCCGTTCCCAAGCTTTTCCCCAATATAAAGCATTGGTGCTTCGTCCATTTCTCCTTCGCCAATGACCACTGTCCCCTTCATCGGAATGGTGTCAAATACATCACGCATTGCACTTGTTGCAGCATCATCCGCTTCGTCCTTTAATCCTCTTCCCATCCAACGGGCAGATTTTAATGCAGCTGCTTCTGTCACCCGTACTAGTTCCATCGATAAACTTCTTTCCATTTTTGTCCAAATCTCCTCTCACAGTCAAAGCCTTATGAATTTTGAAGTTCTTCTATTTCTTGGTCATTCAGCTTTTCACGCCAGATGGTTGCACCCAAGCCTTCAAGCTTCTTCTCAAGCAAACTATATCCTCTGTCTATATGTTCAAGCCCTGTGATTTCGGTCACACCGTCTGCCATTAACCCTGCGACAACAAGACAAGCGCCTGCACGCAGATCACTTGCTTTGACCTTTGCTCCTTGGAGCTGCGTTTGTCCGGTAATAATAGCAGATCTTCCTTCGACCTTCATGTTTGCACCCATTCGACGCAATTCGTCAATGTGCTTAAAGCGTGCTGAGTAGATCGTATCTGTGACCACACTCGTGCCTTTCGCTTTTGTTAACAGTGCCGTCATCGGCTGCTGAAGGTCAGTTGGAAAGCCCGGATACACAAGGGTTTTGATATCGACAGGCTTGAGTCCTTCGTTTCTGCCAACGATCAGCATCTGATCGTTGCTCGTTTCAATGGTGAACCCCATTTCTCTAAGTTTCGCCGTAATTGATTCTAAATGAGTTGGGATCACATTATCAAGTACAACTTCATCTCCCATCGCTGCACCAGCTATTAAAAATGTTCCTGCTTCGATGCGGTCAGGGATGATTGAATGCTTACAGCCATGAAGAGATTCTACACCTTCGATTCGAATGACATCGGTACCCGCACCTTTGATTTTAGCTCCCATGCTTGCAAGCAGTGTCGCTACATCAATAATTTCGGGTTCCTTTGCAGCATTTTCAATCACGGTTTTTCCTTCAGCCAGTACGGCTGCCAGCATGATGTTGATCGTCGCACCTACACTGACAACATCAAGATAAATCCGGGCTCCGACTAATTTTTCAGCACGCAAATAAATTGCACCCTGCTCGTTTGTCACCTCGGCTCCAAGTGCTTCAAAGCCTTTGATATGCTGATCGATCGGCCTAGGTCCTAAGTGGCATCCTCCTGGCAGTCCGATGACAGCCTGCTTAAATCTGCCCAGCATGGCGCCCATTAAATAATAGGATGCACGCAGTTTCTTCACTTTTCCATTAGGAAGCGGCATACTAATCATGGAAACAGGATTAACAACCATTTCACCTTTTTCAAAAGTGACCTTTCCGCCAATTTCTTCTAACAGATCCCGTAATGTGTCGATATCTGATATATGCGGAAGGCCTTCAATGGTTACTGGAGAATCAGCGAGAATCGTGGCAGGAATCAGTGCCACAGCACTATTTTTCGCACCACTAATATGTACGGTCCCGCGCAAGGGATCACCGCCGGCAATGTTTAACTTTTCCATATTTGTCTCCCTTCTTAAAGAAGATCACTGTTGGAGTTATACTGTTTGTGGATGTCGCGCTTTAAAAGGTCTTGTCCAAAATTTAGCCAATATCAAGAGAAAGAATACAGGTTAAACGAAATTTGTCGGAAGAAAAATAATCGAAGCTTTGCGAGGCTGTGATGTTCTCTTCTTTGCACAAAACATTTCTTAGCGTTTATAAGGAAAACTATGGCAAACGAGAGACGATCCCGCCTGCCACAATTATTTATTTATTCCAGTCTGCTAAAAATTGCTCGATGCCTGCATCCGTTAATGGGTGTTTCGTCAGTTGCTTGATGACTTTCAGCGGCATTGTGCCGATATGAGCACCTCTAAGCGCAGCTTCTGTCACATGCTGCGGATGACGAATAGATGCAGCAATGATTTGTGTATCTAATCCATGAACATCAAAAATAGTTTTCACTTCGCTGATGAGATCAAGACCATTTTGGCCAATGTCATCTAATCGGCCAAGGAATGGAGAGACATACGTCGCACCAGCTCTAGCTGCAAGAAGTGCCTGGTTTGCACTAAAAATCAATGTGACGTTTGTTTTAATTCCAAGGTCTGTTAATGCTTTGACAGCTTTAAGGCCATCTGTAGTCATTGGAATTTTGACCGTAATATTTGGTGCGATGGCAGCAAGCTCTTTTCCTTCTTCAATCATTTCCTCTGCTTTTAGGGAAATCACTTCTGCACTGACAGAACCTGATACCACGTCAGTGATTTCGCGAAGGCGGTCGTGGAATGATACGTCCTTTTCTTTCGCTACTAAACTAGGGTTTGTTGTGACGCCTGCTAAAATGCCAAGCTCGTGCGCCTCTTTGATGTCCTCAATATTCGCTGTATCTACGAAAAATAACATAACTGTGCCACTCTCCTATCAATAAATTGTCTGAAATGTAAATTTGATTGCGCTTTCTCAAGATATGGAGAAAACCGCCTGTGACTCAGGCGGCTTTCGGTTCTCATCAAATTATGCTTGGTTAGAAGAACCAAATTCGCGCATTTTGCCGATAACAGTCGCTTTAATTGCGTCACGAGCTGGTCCAAGATATTTACGTGGATCATACTCTTCTGTTTTTGCAGCAAGTGTTTCGCGTACTGCTTTCGCAGAAGCAATTTGGTTTTCAGTGTTTACATTGATTTTTGCTGTACCAAGTGAAATTGCACGCTTGATGTCAGCAGTTGGGATACCTGTTCCGCCGTGAAGAACAAGTGGAAGACCAGTTGTTTTACCAATTTCTTCCATTTCAGCGAAACCAAGGTTTGGTTCACCTTTGTACGGACCATGTACTGAACCTAATGCAGGTGCAAGGCAGTCGATACCAGTGCGTTCTACAAGCTCTTGGCACTCTTTTGGATCAGCATAAATAACGCCTTCAGCGATGACGTCATCTTCTTGCCCACCAACAGTTCCAAGTTCAGCTTCTACAGACACACCATGGAAATGTGCAAGTTCAACGACTTTCGCAGTTGTTTCCACATTCTCATCGAATGGGTGGTGAGAAGCATCGATCATGACAGAAGTAAATCCTGCATGAATCGCTTTTGCACAAGATTCAAAGCTTGAACCGTGATCTAAATGAATCGCAACAGGGACTGTTACATTATATTCTTCGATTAACGCTTTAACCATTGCGACAACTGTTTTGAAGCCGCCCATGTAGCGTCCTGCTCCTTCAGATACTCCTAAGATAACAGGAGATTTCTCTTCTTCAGCAGCTTGTAAAATCGCTTGCGTGAATTCTAAGTTATTTAAGTTAAACTGTCCAACAGCGTAACCTTTTTCCTTTGCGTCTTTCAACATTTCTGTCATTGAAACTAAAGGCATGATGAAAAATCCTCCCTATGTAGCTAATTTGCTTGCTAAAAAAAGCTCTCCACCCTAGCATGACCAGAATTTCTCGCCATATGTAAACTTTCAAAGTCAGATCGCTTTCTTCTTCCTTTCTAGGATACCAATTATTCGACAAATCGGCAACAGAATGACTCGATTCAATCATTTCCATCTAGCCATTTGTTTCAAGCGGCAGGTATTCTTTGACAGCATCTCGGATTTCATCAATATCAAAAGGTTTAGCGAAGTGCGTCAATGCACCGAGTTCTTTGGATTCTTGGATCATATCTAATTCGCCATAGGCTGTCATAATAATGACACGGATGTCTTCATCAATTAATTTCATCCGTTTTAAAATTTCGATACCATCCATTCCGGGGATTTTCATATCAAGCAGGACAAGGTTCGGTCTATGGTTTTTCACAATATCTAATGCCTGTAGTCCATTGGCAGCTTGGAAGGTTTGATAGCCTTCTTTATGAAACACTTCATTCAATAATATTCTAATACCGTACTGATCATCGACAATTAAAATTTTCTCATTCATCTGTTACACCCCATTGCTTTCATTTTTCGCCATAAAAAGAGCTGTTGTTAAATAATTCTGTTTGATTTTCACATTTCCTTTAATTATAATAGTTTACTTTACGACATTTTCTGAGCATTTTTCCTAATATTCTCTTTATATTCTATTATAAAATGATCTGACCGAAGGAGGAAATGAGTCTTGTTAAAAATTTTTACGACCCAGTTATCAGGTATTTTTTCACGTATTGGAGAAAAACAGGCTGAAGCGATTGAGGACGGTGCACGCCTTCTTGCACAGGCTGTTGTCAGTGGACATGCCGTTTATTTTCACGGAAAGAATGAACTGGCTGCTGTCGCCCTAGAGGCATCTGAAAGCAAGGAGCCGTTTCCAGGTGCGAAGGTGCTGCCGCTCGATCAAAAGGAGCGCAGCTTACTTCATCCAAGTGACAGGGTGCTGCTATTTTATTCAGACCCAGAAGATCAAGAAATTCAATCTCTTGCAAAAGAACTGCACGAACAAGGTACGCCCGTTGTTGGTGTAGGGCCGGCACAAAAGGAGCCGTCTACGATTGAAGAGCATTGTGATGTCCACATTGATTTCCAGCTCAAGAAACCTCTTGTGCCCGCTGAAGATGGGACAAGGTTTGGTTATCCTGCTTTAATGACCTGCTTATACGTCTACCACGCTCTATCGTTTACTGTGAAGGAAATCATCGAGGAATATGAATAAAAAAACTGCCGAGAAGTGATATTCCCGGCAGTTTTTTGTTTTATTTTGATTCAGATGCTTGAAGTGAAGCACCAACGAAATCTCTAAATAATGGCTGTGGTCTTGTCGGTCTTGAAACGAATTCTGGGTGGAACTGAGAAGCAAGGAACCAAGGGTGATCCTTCAGCTCGATAATTTCAACAAGACGTCCATCTGGGCTTGTACCAGAGAAGACAAAGCCTGCTGCTTCCATTTGCTGTCTGTATTCGTTATTAAACTCGTAGCGATGGCGGTGGCGTTCGTAGACCACTTCGTCATTGTATGCAGCAAATGCTTTTGAGTCTTCATTTAATTTACAAGGGTATAGACCGAGACGAAGTGTTCCGCCTAGATCATCTACATCCTTCTGTTCTGGAAGAAGGTCAATGATTGGGAATGCTGTTTCAGGGTCAATTTCCGCTGAATGAGCTCCCTCAAGGCCTAATACGTTTCTCGCGTATTCGATAGATGCCACTTGCATTCCTAAGCAGATTCCGAAGAATGGCACTTTGTTTTCACGGGCATATTGTGTAGCAATGATTTTCCCTTCTACTCCGCGGTCTCCGAAGCCTCCAGGAACAATAATGCCGTCCACATCTTGTACGAAATCAGCGATATTCTCTGCTGTCACTTCTTCTGCATTGATCCATTTAATTTGAACATCTGCATCAAACGCATAACCAGCATGACGAAGTGATTCAACGACAGAAATATAAGCATCTTGCAGCTCAACATACTTCCCTACAAGACCAATTGTGACTTGTTTCGAAAGGTTTTGCACTTTATCAACAAGCGCTGTCCACTCCGTCATGTCCGCATCTTGGCAGTCAAGTTTCATATGTTCACATACTAGCTTGTCCAGCCCTTGTTTTTGTAAATCAAGCGGAATGGAGTATAGCGTGTCTGCATCCTGACATTCGATAACAGCTTTTGTATCAATATCACAAAATAGCGCAATTTTGTCCTTCATATCTTGTGCCAATGGCATTTCCGTTCTGACCACAATGACATTTGGCTGAATACCAAGACTGCGAAGTTCTTTCACACTATGCTGTGTTGGTTTTGTTTTCAATTCACCTGCTGCACGGATGTAAGGAACAAGGGTACAATGAATGTACATCACGTTTTCACGGCCGATGTCACTCTTCATTTGACGAATGGCTTCAAGGAATGGAAGGGATTCGATATCTCCTACTGTTCCGCCGATTTCTGTAATGACCACATCTGCACCTGTTTCTTTTCCGGCACGGTACACGCGGTCTTTGATTTCATTTGTAATGTGGGGAATGACCTGTACTGTTCCACCTAAGTAGTCACCGCGGCGCTCTTTCTTCAGAACAGTAGAGTAGATTTTACCAGTTGTGACGTTGCTGTACTTATTTAAGTTAATATCAATGAAACGCTCGTAGTGACCTAAGTCAAGGTCTGTTTCAGCACCATCATCTGTGACAAAAACTTCACCGTGCTGGTATGGACTCATTGTCCCTGGGTCTACGTTGATGTATGGATCGAATTTTTGAATGGTGACATCCATCCCTCTATTTTTCAGAAGGCGGCCTAACGATGCAGCCGTGATTCCTTTTCCAAGTGAGGAAACAACTCCTCCTGTTACAAAAATATACTTTGTCATTTCGTATGCTCCTCTCTTTTTTACCCTTGCATGTCTAGACATGCACAGCTTCATCCTTTTTAGAGTGTATCCCTAAATCTCTTGAAAAATAAGAAAGCTCCCTTTCAAATAAATGAAAGGGAGCGTAAATGAACGTATCTTTACGTACTCTTTTTTAGAGAGCCCAAAATACATACTACATAGTTCGCTCTCGAAAGTCAAGACGGTTTTGTCCTGTTTTGAAGACCGGTTTGAGAGGGTTATTTGTCTTCCTCATCATCGTCTAAATCGTCTTCATCAATCTCCGTTAAGCCGTCATCATCTTCATCGTCATCTTCGTCGAAATCTTCAAGATCTTCTTCAATTTCTTCATCATCGTCTAGGTCGAGATCATCGTCGTCTTCAACAAGGTCAAGGTCTTCTTCAAGCTCGTCGATTTCTTCTTCCTCTTCGATCTCATCGAAGTCGTCTTCAACGACAGCTGCTTTTGATTTTTTCTTTTTCGCTTTTGTTTTCACAGCTGGCTGAACTTCTTCTTCGATTTGATCAACTGGATACCAGCTGCGAAGTCCCCATCTCTGATCACCTAACGAAATAAAGCGGCCATCTATATTTAAGTCTGTATAAAATTGAGCAAGTCGATCATCAAGATCGGATTTTTGTATTCCTTGCAAACGGATAATTTCATCTATTAACTCGGAAAACGTAATTGGTGTTTTGCTGTCTCTGAAAATTTCATAAGCAAGTTCAACTAAAGACATTTGTTTGAGCTGTTCCTGTGAGTATTCTTTCAAACTCAAGGTCAGACACTCCCTTTCTATTACATGTATGTATCCATTTATCAGTGAAATAATAAGTATTTATACCTTATTCTTACGACAAACCATACCTCTCATTATAAACAAATTAGGGGAGTTTATGCCACCTTTATTGATGTTAATTTTTGATTTTTCTCACGGGGAGCACCTAGAGTGGGTACGGCATGCTTTTTGTCGTTCAGTTTTTTCTCGTCTGTTTTAAAATGGGATGTTCTGAATGAGTGAGACAACGACAGGAATCGTGAATAACATTCCAGCAGACATGAGTACGATTAGTTTTCTCCGGCTGTTTTCTTTTTCTTCCTGCTTTTTTGGAGATTTCGAAAGCTCCGCGGACACCATGATCCAGATCACCATCGTGACGATTGCCAAAATGCCCATAAATGTTGAGTTCATCATCATAACCTCCATATTGATATTTTCCCTAATTTTAACATATCATGATGATATGGATGAACATTAACAATACGCTTACGTTTGAAAACTGCATGACGAACGAAAACAGACCGCCTCACGTTCAGGCGGTCTATGCTTGTTTTCTACATATCTAGCAGTTTCCTTGAGATGACCAGGCGCTGGATTTCCTGAGTTCCTTCATAAATTTGAGTGATTTTCGCATCACGCATGTATCGTTCGACTGGGTAATCCTTTGTGTAGCCGTACCCGCCGAAGATTTGAACCGCCTCTGTCGTCACCTTCATCGCTGTATCACCAGCAAAGAGCTTGGACATGGCTGATTCCTTCCCATACGGGAGGCCTTTCGTTTCGAGCCATGCCGCCTGGTAAGTAAGCAGCCTTGATGCTTCAATCGCTGTGGCCATATCAGCCAGTTTAAAGGCGATCCCTTGCTGCTGAATGATTGGTTTGCCAAATTGTTTACGCTCCTTGGCATAATCAACCGCCGCATCAAGAGCACCTTGCGCAATCCCAACCGCCTGTGCAGCAATGCCGTTTCTGCCGCCATCGAGTGTCATCATGGCTATTTTGAACCCTTCTCCTTCTAGACCGAGCCGGTTCCTTTCATGAATTCGGCAATCTTCAAATCGAATTTCAGTTGTTGGCGATGAACGTATGCCCAGTTTGCTTTCCTTTTTGCCAACAGAAAAACCAGGTGTCTCTTTTTCTACAATAAAAGCAGTTGTATTTCGAGACGAAGCTTCTTGGTCTGTGACGGCAAACACAATATAATAATCTGCAATGCCTCCATTTGTAATAAAAATTTTCGCCCCGTTCAGGACGTATTCACTGCCTGCCTTGACGGCCGTTGTCTTCATTCCGCCGGCATCTGAACCAGAACCGCTCTCAGTGAGCGCGTATGCTCCTATCTTCTGCCCTTTTGCAAGCGGCTTTAAGTAGTTCTCTTTTTGTTCCTTTGTTCCGAATGTATAGATTGGCCATGAAGCAAGAGATGTATGAGCGGAAAGGGTGACACCTGTAGAGGCGCACACTCTTGAAAGCTCCTCAACTGCTATGACGTAGGCTAAATAGTCACTGCCAATTCCGCCCACGTCTTCCGGCCAAGGAATACCCGTTAAACCGAGCTCCGCCATTTTGCGGAAAATAGATGGATCATATGTCTCTGTTTCGTCTCGTTCTGCTGCTGTTGGCTCCACTTCATTTTTCGCAAAGTCTCTCACCATTTTTTGAATCATTTCATGTTCATCACTTAATTGGAACTGCATCGTGAGCCACCTCGTTTCATATTAGCTGTTTACAGATGACCAGCCTTTGAATTTCACTTGTTCCTTCATAGATTTCACAAATTTTCGCATCACGAAAGTAACGTTCTGCTTGATAAAGATTCGTATAACCATCCATACCTAGCAAATGGAGCGCTTCTGTACTGATCTCCACCGCCGTTTTTGACGCAAATAGCTTTGCCATTGATGCTTCCTTTGTGACCGGTCGATTTGCCTCTTTGAAAGAAGCCGCTTGATAGACGAGCAGTTTTGCCGCCTCAAGCTTCGCCGCCAAATCGCCCAGCCGAATGGTTGTTTCAAGACCTGCTGGATGCTGCTTTAAATAGACCACTGCCTCGGTTAAAGCGGCTTCTGCAATGCCAAGGCTTTGAGCCGCAATTCCGATTCTCCCTGCATTTAAGCTGGACATGGCAATTTGAAAGCCCTCTCCTTCTGCACCGAGCAGCTGATCTTTTGTAATCCGCACGCCATCAAAATGAAGCGTGACTGTTTTTGAACCGTGCAGTCCCATCTTTTTCTCATCTTTTCCAATCGTAAATCCCGGCGTATCTTTCTCGACAATGAACGCCGATATATTTTTTCTCGCAGAAGCCGGATCGGTCACCGCAAAGACAAGATACAGTTCTGCTTCTCCGCCGCTTGTGATAAAGATTTTCGTCCCATTTAATACATAATCGCCGCCCATCCGCTCTGCTCTTAACTGAATACTGGAGGCATCTGATCCAGCCTTTGGTTCAGTCAAACAAAAGGCGCCCAACTTCTTCCCGGATGCAAGCGGCGGCACATAAGTTTCTTTTTGTTCCTTCGTTCCAAAAGTCAAAATAGGCATCGTCACAACAGATGTATGAACGGACACAATGACACCGATGGTCGCACTCACTTTCGATAATTCATGGATTGCAATGATATACGTTGTAAAATCTGCTCCTAAGCCTTGATACGAAGCTGGTATTGGAATCCCTAGATAGCCTTGCCGCCCCATTTCACTTAAAAGGGTGTTTGGAAACCGGCCTTGTTCCATGGCTTCTACTTCAGGGAATATACGCTGGCGTGCAAATTCTGCTGTCTGTTCTCTCCAGAGACGCTGTTTATCCGTAAGCAAAACATCCATCTTGACTCCCCCTATGAGTGGTCGTGGTATGTGTAAAAACCTCTCTTTGTCTTTTTGCCCAGCCAGCCTGCATTCACGTATTTTTTCAAAAGAGGACAAGGTCGATATTTGCTGTCTCCAAGTCCCTCGTGAAGGGTATTCATAATAAATAAACATGTATCCAGTCCGATGAAATCAGCTAGACGAAGCGGTCCCATTGGATGATTCATCCCAAGTGTCATCACGCCATCAATGCTTTCTGCATCTGCTACGCCTTCATACAGGGTGTAAATGGCTTCATTGATCATTGGCATCAATATGCGGTTTGATACAAACCCCGGGAAGTCTTCCACTTCAATTGGGGTTTTGTTTAATGTCTTCGCTGTTTCATAAACAACTTGATATGTTTCATCACTCGTTTGCAGCGCTCGAATGACTTCAACCAGTTTCATGACAGGAACCGGATTCATAAAATGCATGCCAATCACTTTCTCCGGTCTGCTCGTCACAGCTGCTAATTCTGTGATCGACAAGGAAGACGTGTTTGTCGCAAATATTGCCTCAGCCTCTGCAAATTGATCAAGTGTTTCAAAGATTTGTTTTTTCACACTCATTTGTTCTGATGCGACTTCTATGACTAAGTGAGCCTGCTGTACGTCTTTTAAATCTGTGGAAACGGCAAGCCGCTGCGTAATATCTCGGACTGCCTGATGTGCCAGCTTTCCTTTTTCTGCGCGCTTCGTCAGTTGTTTGGTCATGGAGGAGATCGCTCGATGAATCTGCTTTTCTGATGCATCATGGAGCAGAACTGTATAGCCTGACTGAGCAAACACTTGAGCAATGCCTGATCCCATTTGACCGGCTCCAACGACCATAACGGTCTCTTCTATACTCATCAATAAACGCCCCCCTTTTCATCTACCTTTATCATGATGGCGTCTCCTTGACCGCCTCCGCTGCAAATCGCCGCAATGCCAATGCCTCCGCCTCTTTGTCTTAATGCATGAATCAATGTCAATATCACGCGTGTTCCGCTTGCCCCAATCGGATGACCGAGCGCGACAGCCCCTCCGTTGATATTCATTTTCCGCCGGTCGATCCCAGTTATTTTTTCACATGCCAGAGCCACAGCTGAAAAGGCCTCATTGATTTCAAACAAATCAATATCCTCTAGGCGCTTTCCTGTTTTCTTTAAAAGCTTCTCGATAGCAAAGGCTGGTGTTTTCGGAAAATCCTTTGCCTCTACAGCAACCTGAGCATGACCGAGAACGACTGCCATTGGCTTTACGTCATGCCGTGCAGCATACGTGTCTTTCATTAAAAGGAGCGCACTTGCACCATCATTGACACCTGGTGCATTTCCAGCAGTGATGGTACCCTTCTGATCAAAAACAGGCATGAGCTTTGACAGCCGTTCATATGACGTATCACGCCGCGGAGATTCATCTTCTGTAATCAGCCGTTCTCCCGTTTTTGTTTTGACGGTGACGGGGGCGATTTCATGTTGAAAAAAGCCGTTTTTTTGCGCTTCGATGGCCCGTTCATGACTTCTGAGTGCCCACAGATCCTGCTCTTCGCGCGTGATGCCGAGCTCCTTTGCAGCCACACTTCCATACTCACCCATATGAACGCCTGTAAACGAACAGGTCAATCCATCTAAAATCATCGCATCTTGTACTGCACCATCACCCATTTTGTAGCCCCATCGCGCTTTTTTTAGCAGATAAGGAGCGTGAGACATGGATTCCATACCGCCCGCTGCGATGACCTCAGCATCTCCGGCTCGAATGATTTGATCTGCTGCGGTCACACTGCGCATGCCTGAAGCACAGACTTTATTGATGGTTTGTGTTGGAACAGACCAAGGAAGATCAGCATATCTTGCTGCTTGCCTTGAAGGAATCTGTCCTTGCCCTCCTTGTAAAACACTTCCCATGATGACTTCATCTATTTCATGAGAACCCGAAACTCTTTCCAGTGCAGCCTTGATCGCTATACCGCCTAGTTCTGCGGCAGTCAAACCACTGAGAGCGCCGCCTAGTTTCCCAAATGGTGTTCTTGCTCCAGATACAATGACCGTCGTACTCATATATGCCCCTCCCCGTTTGTTACCGCTTACATATGATTTAGGCAGCTGATGAAACAGCGCCATGGATAAGCCGATGAACATCCTATTCATCGGCCTGTCATGTTTACGACACTTGCTTTCCAGGCTCACCAAACACTGATTTTTCAAGAAGTTCGGCGACATCAAATGTGCCTACCTGTTCCTCTACTTCCTTCGCCTTCGTCCCATCTCCCAGCATCGTTAAGCAATAAGGACACCCTGAGCTGATGATGGACGGCTGGACCTGTAACGCCTGCTCCGTTCGTGCAGTGTTAATCCGGGTACCCGTCTCTTCTTCCATCCACATTAAGCCCCCGCCTGCTCCGCAGCACATACCAGTTTCACGGTTGCGTTCCATTTCTTTCAGCGTCACACCTGGAATGGCTTTTAAAATGTCTCTTGGCGGGTCGTACACTTCGTTATATCTGCCTAGGTAGCAAGAGTCGTGGAAGGTAATCACTTCGTTCACTTCATGTACAGGTGTTATTTTCCCTTCTTTCACTAACTCTGCCAGTAATTCTGTATGATGGTATACTTCTGCCTCAAGTCCGAAGTCTGGGTATTCATTTTTAAATAAGTTATAGGCGTGTGGATCAATCGTGACGATCTTTGTGACGCCGTTTTTCTGGAATTCTTCAATGTTTTTTGCAGCAAGCTCTTGGAATAAAAATTCGTTTCCGAGTCTTCTTGGCGTATCGCCTGAGTTTTTCTCTTTATTGCCTAGGATGGCAAAGGATACTCCCGCTTCATTGAGGAGCTTTGCAAAAGCAAGTGCAATCTTTTGGCTTCGATTGTCATATGCCCCCATTGAACCAACCCAGAATAAATAATCAAAGCTTTGATCTGCTTTTTTCAACTCTTTCACTGTTGGCACATGCACATCTTCTCTCAGTTCACGCCAATTTTCTCTTTCTTTCCGGTTCAATCCCCACGGGTTCCCTTGGCGCTCAATGCTTGTCATGGCACGCTGTGCATCCGCGTCCATTTTTCCTTCGGTCAGCACAAGATATCTGCGCATATCAATAATCTTGTCGACATGTTCATTCATGACAGGGCATTGGTCTTCACAGTTTCGGCATGTCGTACATGCCCAGATCTCTTCTTCTGTAATGACCTCTCCAATAAGAGAAGGATGATTTATCGAGCTGGCAGCCGACTCTTCCGCACCTGCTCCTCTCGCCTGCAGTGCCAGCTGGTTTCCTGTTGTCTGCTTGAAGGCAAGCTGCGGGACCCAAGGTGTTTTTGATGTAATGGCGGCCCCTTTATTGGTTAAATGATCTCTTAACCTTAAAATCAAATCCATTGGAGACAGCATCTTCCCTGTCCCTGTTGCCGGGCACATATTCGTGCAGCGCCCGCATTCCACACAGGCGTAAAGATCGATGAGCTGAGACTGACGGAAGTCTTCAATTTTTCCTACACCGAAGGTCTCTTGTGACTCATCTTCAAAATCAATTTTTTGCAGCTTGCCTGGCGGGTCTAATCTGCTGACAAATACGTTCACAGGCCCTGCAATCAGATGGGCGTGCTTTGACTGAGGAACGTATACTAAGAATGTCAGCAAAATAAGAAGATGCACCCACCATGCGGCATAAAAAACAATCGCAGCCGCAAGAGGTGAAATTCCGCCCAGCAAGAAGGCAATACCAGAAGCGATTGGCTCAGTTGGTGATAGAGAGTGTCCATGCCAGATGATGTTCATGCCGTTCCCAAGTAAGACTGTCAGCATTAAGCCGCCAATAAATAAAAGCACTAGTCCCGATTTGAAGCCTCGTTTTAAACGGACAAGCTTTTCCACGTATCTTCTATGGAAAGCCCATACAACGGCCACTAAAATGAGAAGTGTGACCACCTCTTGGAAAAACGTAAAGACCCCGTACACCGGACCTAAAGGAAGCCCGCTGTCTGGAATAAGCCCCTTCAGAATAAAATCAAGGGCTCCGAACTGTACGAGGATAAATCCGTAGAAAAACAGCACATGAATGATGCCGCTCTTCTTGTCCTTTAACAGCTTCTTTTGCCCAAATACATTGACCCAAACACGCTCTAAGCGTTTCTTCATGTCTTGTTGAAACTCTTCTTTTTTACCAAGACGAATATACGCCGCTCGTGTTCGAATGAGATAAACAAACAAATACACAGCGTAAGCGGTCACCGCCGCAAATGCGATCAAGTTGATGATTAAAAGGCTATTCATCTTGCTCCCCCTTTCATTCCCCAAAACCCTCTTTGTTCCGTTTCCATGTTGTACCTCTATCATAAATAATGAATGAGTATTCAGTCAATATTTTTTACACGTTTGGGTACACTATTGAAATATGCAAAAAAGGAGGAAGTTTCATGATCGCATTGATCATCCTACTCGTAATCATTGCCATCGTTTTGCTCGTCATGTTAGACCTTTATATGGGAAAAAAATATTTTTCTACGCACGCATTTGAACGGTCTTTTGACCAAACAAGCGGCGATGCCACCTTTTATCATGATGGCGAACCATTTTTCGATCAGCTGCTTACGGATATACAGCAGGCCTCTTCTTCTATTCATATGATGTTCTTTATTGTAAAGAACGACAAGATTGGTCAAAGGGTGTTCCAAGCATTGAAAGCCAAAGCGGAGCAAGGCGTTTCCGTCTTTTTGCTGACCGACCGATTAGGCTCCTATCCGTTTGATCAAAAGTCGATTGACATGCTAGAAAGAAGCGGCATTCAATTTTACTTTTTAAATAAGCCTCGTTTTCCTTTTTTGATTTACCGGTTAAACATGAGAAATCACCGTAAAATTACGGTGATTGATGGGAAGATTGGCTATATTGGCGGATTTAATATAGGCGATGAATATGTTGGAAAGAAAGGCCGGTTTGGCATTTGGAAGGATTATCATTTGCGGATGACTGGACAGGTTGTCGCAGATCTCCAGCATGTATTTCTGAATGATTTGTACCGGTCGTCTGGTATTCATCAGCTGCAATATGAGGTTTTCCCTGCATTGGAACCGGGAACATTACAATGCACAACACGCGCGACTGCTGGCTTTTCTTTAGAAGCTTTATTTCTCCAAGATATTCAGCAGGCGAGGAAACAGATCATCATCTGTACGCCTTATTTTATTCCATCTTCCCCTCTTCTGAAGGCGCTGCTTGATGCACGAAAGCGGGGCGTCACAGTTGAAATCATCATTCCAATGAAAGCGGATCATCCACTTGTCAAAGAGGCTGGCTTTCATTATTTGAAGGACCTCATTGCCTCTGGATGTCTTGTTTATCGTTTTTATAAAGGGTTTTATCATTCGAAAGCCATTTTGATTGATTACAGACGCTGTATGATCAGTACCGCGAATTTTGATAAACGCAGCTTGTTTTTAAACGAAGAAGTAGATGTAGCCATTGATGATCCCGCTTTTACTGCACACGTAGAAGAAAAGATTCGGGAGCATATGGAAGTATCTGAGATCTTGACAGAAGAAACATTGTCAAAGCGCCCGCTTTTCACACGGC
This sequence comes from Bacillus safensis FO-36b, assembly GCF_000691165.1. Classification (GTDB taxonomy): domain Bacteria; phylum Bacillota; class Bacilli; order Bacillales; family Bacillaceae; genus Bacillus; species Bacillus safensis. The sequence continues at coordinate 420,663 of NZ_ASJD01000002.1, forward strand.
CGCTTGAGTGGGTTGCCGCCATGTTCTCGTATTTTTTATAAAGGAGATGACCTATGCGTTATCGATTTGGTTATGTATCCAATGCCGTCACCTTGTGGGAAGCTTCTCCTGCCAAGTCGCTGACCTTTGCTAGATACAGCAAGCTCGCTAAGGAAGAAAGAAAAGAGGCTTTATTGCGAACAACAAAAGCCAATCTCGTGAATACATTAAGAACGCTTTATTTCGCCATTGCTCATGATATCCCGCTTTACCGTTTTTCAAGCTCGATCGTCCCGCTCGCGACCCATCCAGAGGTGCGCTGGGACTTTGTGACACCTTTTCACAAAGAATTTATTGAGATCGGCAAGCTGGTGAAACGGCACGGCTTACGGGTCAGCTTTCACCCCAATCAATTCACCTTGTTTACCAGCCCAAAACCTTCGATTACAGAAAATGCCGTCATCGATATGACGTACCATTATCAAATGCTTGAGGCGATGAAGCTCGATAAGGAAGGCTACATGAACATTCATGTAGGCGGGGCGTACGGCGATAAAGAATCGGCTCTTCAACGCTTTGATGAAAATATCAAACAGCTTCCGGCTCATATCAAGGCGAGAATGACACTTGAGAACGATGACAAAACATATACGTCGCTGGAAACGCTTGGTGTATGTGAAAAGCATGACATTCCGTTTGTTTTTGATTACCATCATCATGTGGCAAATAAAGATGATGATGCCGCACTCGATGACATCCTGCCAAGAATGTTCGACACTTGGACAAACACTGGCATTCCACCCAAAATCCATTTGTCTTCACCTAAATCAGAAAAAGCCATACGCAGTCATGCAGATGGAGTAGATATGAACTTTGTCTTACCGCTTTTTCAAGCATTAAAACCGTATGGTCGTGATGTAGATTTTATGATTGAAGCAAAATTAAAGGATCAAGCTCTGCTCCGTCTAGTCGAAGAGCTGTCAGCGATAAGGGGCAATCTGCGGACGGGCGGGGGAACCATTGAGTGGAAAACATAGAGAAAGGTTTACCTTTGTGCAAATGGGGGTAACAAAGCTATTGTGAGAAAGTAATTAACAGGAGGATATGAAGATGTCTCAAATTTATTCAATCCGAATCGCTGCAAAAGCGTTGAATTTACATAAGCTTATTTCTCTTTATGAAAAGTGCCAGCAGGCTCAGCATCGTTTATATGTGTATTCTAAAAAGACAATGTGCAGCATTAAGAACATCGTAGAGCTTGAAACCTTCAGGCTCACTCATTTAGAATCTGACTACTTAATTGTCGTGGAGGGGAAAAAAGCGCAAGACCTCCTACAGCCATTTGAAAAAGAGAAGGTTTCATAAAGAAGAGCAGCCTATGGCTGCTCTTTCAGATTGGTTGACAAAGGGCTAAAATGATCTTGATTTTAGCCCTTTGTCTTCTTTTCAGCGTGATAGAAAACCTTTGCAGTCTTAGGAAGGACGAGTACCGGCGCGGAGCGAATTTGACATTCGTGAGCACCGGCACGCAGGCGTGACAACGAATGCGAGGGTTTGTCTACATGCTGGGAGAGCAGCCGCGGGCTGCTCTTTTGCTATATCCACTCTTTTGTTAACCAAACTTGTTTGGAAGCTGCATCCATTTTCACTTGTGCCCCGATTGGCATCGTAAGCATTGGGTGCGTATGAGCACAGTCAAAATCAGCGATGAGTGGTCTTTTTGTCTCTCCGAGTACCTCAAGTAAAATCTCATAAGGCTCTTTGCCCGTCCCTTCATCATCAAACAGCTCATGTTTTCCTAAAAGAATCCCAGAAACCCGTTCAAACACGCCATTTACTTTCAATAAAGAGAAGTTCTTTTCAACAACCGACGCGGTTTTCATACAATCTTCAATGAGAAGGATGTCTCCGTTTTGGATGGCTGGCATGAACTCACTTCCCCATATGCCGTACATCGCATTCAAGTTCCCGCCGATCAATTTGCCTTCTGCTTGTCCCTCTATGACGCACAGCCAATCATTTGGACGCTGCTTTTTATCACCCGTCTTTTCTTCCCAATTGATTCGTTCATCTGTCCAAAAAGGCGGTTTTTCAATCTGATAAGGAATGGTTTGATGGGACATCAGGATGTCCTGAAACGACTGATATGTATAAGTGACAAACGGTTCAAACTCGCCAAAAGAAGGAACAAGCGCCGGTCCGTAGAAAACAGGCAGTCCCGTTTTTTCGTAGGCCGCTAAAAGAATCGCTGTCGCATCTGAATAACCAATCATGATTTTCGGATGTTGTTTCAGCAGGTCAAAATCAAGATAAGGCAGCAAACTATTTGAATTCGTCCCGCCAATCATTGACATGATGCACGCCAAGTCCTCTCTAGCCATCAGCTCATTCAGCTCATCTGCTCGTTCTTGAATTGTACCTGAACGGTAGTAATCCTCTTTCCCTGTTAATGATCCTGGAACCACAATGAATCCTTTTTGCTCAAGCCACTTCTTCGCCCGTTCATACCTAAGAGGCGAGGTCGCTGAAGCAGGACTAGAAGGTGAAAATATACCGATCTTATCGCCCTTTTGTAATCGCCGAAGCCCCTTCATTCCATCAGATCCTTCCTACAAACGTTTTTTCTATCCTAACAAAAAAAGCCCTTTATCAAAAGGGCTTTCTCTTTAATGACCAAACTGCGCTTCATGCAGTCTGCTGTACACGCCGCCCATTTGAATAAGGTCTTGGTGGCGGCCTTGTTCTTGGATGCCTTCCTCTGTCACGACGATGATACGATCGGCGTGTTTAATTGTTGCCAGGCGGTGGGCAATGACGAGTGTTGTCCTTCCGACAGCCAGTTCGCTCAGTGCATCCTGTATAGCTTTTTCTGTTTCTGTATCAAGTGCTGATGTGGCTTCATCTAAAATAAGAATCGAAGGATTTTTTAGGAACATCCGCGCAATCGACAGACGCTGCTTTTGACCTCCCGACAATTTGACACCGCGCTCGCCTATCACCGTATTTAATCCTTCTGGGAAACGCTGGACGAGTTCCTCTAAATGCGCACGACGTACAGCCTCCCAAATCTCTGCATCGCTGGCTTCTAGGTTGCCGTACGCAATGTTTTCTCGAATGGTGCCTGAGAATAAAAAGACATCCTGCTGCACAATGCCGATCTGCTGTCTTAAAGAAGACAGGGTCATCGATTTTGTACTTACACCATCAATCATAATCTCCCCTTTATCCACATCATAAAAACGTGGCAGCAAACTGCAAATCGTCGATTTCCCGGCTCCTGAAGGCCCGACAAACGCAACAGTTTCTCCTTGTTTGATCTTCAAATCGATGTCCTTTAACACATGGCTGTGCTCATCGTAGCCGAATGTCACGTTTCGATATTCAATTTCACCTTTCAGTCCGAATACATCACGAGCTCCCTCTGTATCCTTTACATCTGGCTCTGTTTCAAGTAAGTCGACATAGCTTTTAAAGCCCGCAATTCCTTTTGGATACATTTCAATCACTGTGTTGATTTTATCAATCGGTCTGAATAAGACATTTGTAATGAGAACAAACGCGATAAATCCACCTGCCGTTAATTGCCCCTGCAGAACAAACCATGTCCCTGCCAGAAGGACAAACAGTGTCACAAGACGTGTGAGAATGTAACTGATTGAGCCGTTCACCGACATGATTTTATATGAAAGAAGCTTCGCTTTCCGAAAGCGGTTGTTGTTTTCAGCAAAACGCTTTTTCTCGAAATGTTCGTTGGCAAAAGCTTGAACAAGACGAATGCCGCCAATATTGTTTTCAACCCTTGCATGAAAGTCTCCAATGTCATTGTTCAGCTGTGTAATCGCCTGTGTCATCTTCTTATTAAAATGAAGGGCAAGCCAAATGATGACAGGCATGATCAAGAAGGTTAAGATAGCAAGCTGCCAGTTAATCATCAGCATGACAGCAAAGGCGCCAAGAATCGTCATAATTGCAATAAACAAATCCTCAGGTCCGTGATGAGCCACCTCACCAATGTACATGAGGTCATTTGTCATTCGAGACATAAGCTTACCCGTTTTGTTGTTATCAAAGAACTTAAATGAGAGACGCTGAAAATGATCAAACAGCTTCTTCCTCATATCTGTTTCAATATTGATGCCAAGCATGTGTCCCCAGTACGACACAATAAACTGCATAACCGAGCTGAGTGCATAAATGATAAACAGAGCAAGTGCGGTCCAGGCAATGACCGTCCAGTTCCCTGTCGGTAATAATGTATCAATGAAGTAGTTCACGATCAGCGGGAAACCAAGTTCCATCAATCCAACTGCGACAGCGCAAAAGAAATCTAAAAAGAACAGACCGCGATAGGGCCTGTAATAGGCGAAAAAGCGTTTTAGCATATGTAAAAGAACCTCATTTCCTCTATAATTGATAATCATTTTCAATTATAGAGGAATCCTCTTCAAAATACTAGATCAGGAAATGATTTCTTTGGCTGGAAATCCTCATAATACGCCAGAAAACAACCGGGCAAATGATTCCTTCAAACGCTCTTTTAAGCCTCTTTTATAAAAATGAACAGGGCCCATTTGCTCACATTCCTTCATATCTTCCTCATAGTGGGCCATCAATTGCTCAATTGGCTTTTTCGCAGCTGTAAAGACATTGACCTCAAAATTGAGCTGAAAGCTTCTCATATCGACATTCGCGGTACCGACAGAGGCGAGTTCTCCATCTGCGATCATCACCTTTTGATGCATGAATCCTTTCTGATAGTGATACACCTTGATGCCCTCTTTTAGAAGCTCAGAAAAATAAGATCGTGTGGCGTATTGTGTGAGAAATCCGTCATTGATCTCTGGAACCATCACCCGCACATCCACCCCTCTTGTGGCAGCGATTTTGAGCGCAGTGCGAATCGATTCGTTTGGTACAAAGTAAGGTGTGGCAATCCAGACAAATTGTTTCGCATTAGAAATGAGGGCATCATATAAATCACTCATACTTTCTTTCATATCAGGTCCAGTTGGTACAACCTGAATGACATCCTCGCCTGTCACAGAATGCGGCGTATGATACCTCGGATCATCAATTAATACTTCATCTGATACATACTCCCAATCCAGCATAAAAACGGAGTGAAGGGTCTGAACAGCCTCACCCTTTAACATGGCATGCGTATCACGCCAAAAGCCGATCTTTTCATCCCGTCCTACGTATTCCTTGCCGACATTTAATCCGCCGACAAACCCTGTCTCTCCATCAATAATGACGATTTTCCGGTGATTTCGAAAATTGAATTTTTGATTAAAGAATCCATATTTTAAAGGTAGAAAAGGAGCGACCTTGACCCCTGCCTGCTTCAAGCGTTTAATATCTTTTCGGGAGAAGCGGATGCTGCCTGCCGCATCATATATGAAACGGACCTCTACCCCTTCTTTCACTTTTTCAATCAAAATCTCCATCATCCGGCGGCCGAGGAAATCGGATTTGAACATATAGTATTCTATATGAATGAACGATTTTGCCTTTCTTAGCTCTTCAAAAATTCGGGGAAACGTCTCCTCCCCATTCTTTAAAATGTCCATATCACTATTTGTGTTCACATGCATGCCTGTGGCTTTTTCTGTGTAATGAAAAAAAGCACGCTGATTATCGGTTAAACGTGATTCATCCGGCTTGCTCTCAAGCTCAGAGATTCTTCTTAATTTTTCACGGTTATACATTCTCTTTGATTTGAATAAAAGACCTTTTACATAGAGCTGCCCTGAGAACAGATAGAACATATAGCCAATGATCGGGAAAAAAATGAGCACATACATCCATAACAGCGTGTGCTGTGATGTACGATTCTCCAGCATGAGTGAGATGATACTAAATAAAATAATGGCGATATAAATCGCTGCGTACAGCTGAACGCTCCACGCCGGCACAGGCCACCAATACACCACATATGCCCCGAATATCATAAAATATAAAAATAAAAATTCCAGTCTCCTCTTTTTCACATTCTCCGCCCTCATTCTGTCTTTTTCTCTTCCATACCCTTTGCACAGCTTGTATGAAACACACGACCCATTCCTTTCTACTAGCCTTTACAGACTTGGGCCATTTGATCCGATATAATGGATAAATATGTGATGGAAAGGAAGATTTGTTTATGCATACACCCTCTCCTTTAAAAAAGGGCGGCCATATTCGTGTCATTGCCCCAAGCAGAAGTGCCAGCATTTTATCAAAAGAAGGAATTTCTCAGGCGAAAAAACGTCTAGAGTCTTTAGGCTTCACTGTCTCTTTTGGACAGCACGTCTTTGAATGTGACCTTCATTCCTCATCGTCTATTGAACACCGCTTGTCTGATCTGCATGAGGCGTTCAAAGATGATGAGGTCGATGGTATTTTGACAGCCATCGGAGGCTTCAACTGCAATGAGCTTTTGCCTTATATTGATTACGACTTGATCCGTCAGCATCCTAAAGTCCTTTGCGGCTATAGTGACATTACAGCACTTGCAAGCGCCATTACAGCGAAATGTGATATGGTAACATATTCTGGCCCCCATTTCTCAAGCTTTCAAATGGAGCAGGGACAGCAGGAACAGACCGCTATGTTTCAAGCTTGCTTGATGAATGGCGGCAAACCGTTTGATTTGATTCCTTCGACAAAATGGAGTGATGACGCGTGGTATCTCGATCAAGCGAACAGGCAGTTTCATCCGACGAAATGGAACATATATCAGGAAGGAACAGCTGAAGGCACCTTGTTTGGCGGAAATCTTTGTACACTGAACTTACTGCAAGGGACATCGTTTATGCCGAATGTAAAGGATGCCATCTTATTTGTCGAGGATGATGAGCTGGTGTTCCCTGAAATGTTCGCCAGAGACCTTACCTCCCTCTTGCAGCATGCACAATCAATCAAAGGATTGATCATTGGACGCTTTCAGAAGAAATCCAAGATGACAGAAGAACATTTAAGATTCATTTTAGATAAACATCCAATACTCAAACACATCCCTGTAATTTATAATGTCGATATCGGACATACACAGCCAGTCTTCACCTTCCCGATTGGTGGAAACGTTCAGCTAGCGTGTACAAATGGAGACGTGAAGCTGCGCATTCATTCATAACGAAAGGCCAAAAAGCACCAGAATAGGCGGTGCTTTTGCCATCATCTTTTTTGAAATTTTTTTAGAAAAAGTGTGATCCAACCCTCCATCCCCTTCGTTAAGTAGATGTAAAAGAAAAGAGAGGAGGCAAAAATATGTTTTCTGATGTACTAAGCCAATTATTCGATTCTATTTCTAACATAATTAATACGCTTGGATAATGTAAAAAACCCCACTCATTCAATAGAGTGGGGCTTTCTTTTATTTCATTACATCTTTTCCGGAGCCGATACACCAATTAGTTTTAATGCATTAGCAAGCGTGATTTGTGTTGCTTTCATGAGTGAAAGACGTGCTGTTGTTTTTGTTTCGTTTTCTGCGTCAATGACCTTCTCGGCATTGTAGAAGCTGTGAAGGGCTGATGCTAGGTCATAAATATAGTTCGTCACGCGGTGCGGAATACGCTTTTCAGCTGCTTCTGCTACAACTTCTGGGAAGCTGCCAATGATTTTTAGAAGATCGTATTCTTTTTCCGATTGAATGTGAGAGAAATCGGCTTTTTCAAGGTTCGGTTCATAGCCTTTTTCTTCACCTTGACGCAGCATGCTGCAAATTCTCGCATGCGCATATTGTGCATAGTACACAGGGTTTTCGTTAGACGTAGAAATCGCTAAGTCTAGGTCAAAGTCCATATGTGTCGCCGCACTTCTCATCGCAAAGAAATAACGAGTCGCATCTAAGCCGACTTCTTCAATCAAGTCACGCATTGTGACGGCTTTACCTGTACGTTTACTCATCTTCATCTTTTCACCGTTTTTGTAAAGGTGAACAAGCTGAATGATTTCGACTTCAAGCTTGTCAGCTGGATATCCAAGTGCTTGAATCGCCGCTTTCATTCGAGGGATATAGCCGTGATGGTCCGCTCCCCAAATGTTAATGAGCTGGTCAAAGCCTCTGTCCAATTTGTCTTTATGATATGCGATGTCTGGAAGCAGGTAAGTGAAGCTGCCGTCCTTTTTAATCAGCACACGGTCCTTGTCATCGCCAAAATCAGTTGATCGCAGCCACGTTGCGCCATCTTCTTCAAAAACATAGCCTTTAGCGCGAAGTGTCTCCAGCGCTGGTTCGATTTTTCCATTTTCATATAAAGAGGTTTCTGAATACCATACATCAAATGGGACACGGAAATTCTCAAGGTCTACACGTAATTTCTCTAATTCGTATTTCAAGCCGTATTCACGGAAGAACTTCATACGCTCTTCTTCCGGTTCATGCACGAAACGGTCGCCAAATTCATCCGCAAGTTTTTGTCCGATGCCTTTGATGTCTTCTCCTCTGTAGCCGTCTTCAGGCATTTCTTTTTCAAGACCGAGTGCCTCAAAATAACGTACTTCTACAGATAAAGCGAGGTTATTGATTTGATTTCCTGCATCGTTGATATAGTATTCACGGCTCACATCGAACCCTGCTTTATCAAGGATGTTGCAAAGGGAATCTCCTACAGCTGCTCCGCGGGCATGTCCAAGGTGAAGGTCACCTGTTGGGTTGGCTGAGACGAATTCGACTTGCACCTTTTGACCGCCACCTGTATTCGTTTCGCCATAAGCTTCTTTTGCCTCAAGAACAGCTGGAATGAGTTTTGTTAAATACTGATTGTTCATATAAAAGTTAATGAACCCTGGACCTGCGATATCCAGTTTTTCAATGGAAGCTTTCCCTTTATCAAATGCATTGACGATGTCCTCTGCGATTTGACGAGGTGCTTTTTTCGCAATGCGGGCAAGCTGCATCGCCATGTTGGTCGAGTAATCACCGTGAGTTTTGTCTTTCGGCACTTCTAAAAGGACATCTGGCACCTGGCTTTCATCGGCAAGTCCTGCTTTGACGACTGCCGCTATGATTTCTTCTTTTAACGCATCTTTGACCTGTTCTGCGATATTCATGAACGTAAATCCTCCTTATACGAAATCGATAATGTATGTAAATGCTTTTGATCTTCTCCTGTCAGCATATCGTACGTAATGTGCAGCAGCCCCTTGTCCACATCGAGATCAATACCATGTGTGTGCACATCTAGCTGAAGTGTACCGAATGGCATCGTGTAATGTGTGACGGTTGTTTCTCCAATGAGAAAGCGCTGCTTCATTTGAATAGCCCCTGATCTCATCACAAAAATTTCTTTTTCACTCATTTTCACAACGGTTTTTACTTGACCCATTTCATGTTCTTCATGGTAAGTGAGATACGTTTTGTCATTCTTCTCTTGGTACGTTCCAGTCGTGCGGAATTCGATCGTTTCAGCCGGCTCCGTCTCTGGTTTCATCACTGACTTTACATGAATTGAAATTTGGTTTTGTGTCATTTTGCACTTCCTTTGCTAAGACCCGTTTAACTAAAATAGTATACCATATTCACGATCGCCTATCATACCATCATTTCTCATCTTCACGGCGATTAAACTTCGTTTTTCATCTTGAGCCATCCCTTTAGAAAAAAAGAAAAATACAACTGACCAATATGACAAGTCCAGCCTTTACGCCTAAGTCTTTTCTTTTCATTAAGTAAAAAAGAGCCTGTATGCCTGAACTTGCCAAAAATGCCTGAAAAAAATCAAATGGTGCGATTTGATCCTTTTTAAATATCACATGCATGAATAACGCAATGGCCGTCAGATAGAAAAAGCCTCGATCGTGAAACAGCCCCAGCATCTCTTCCTTTGCTTCCTTTTTCGAAGCAAAAACAGGCGGATCAGCTGCGAGCTCTCGTTTCAGTGTAAGAAAGCCTGCCCCTAACACACATAAAGCGAGGAACACCATCAATATGGACGAAAACATGAACTGCCTCCTTTATTTTTTGACCAATGTAAAAAAAGAGCTTGTCCATATGAGATGACAAGCTCCTCTATCAACTGATTATTTCACAAACCCAAGCAGCATTTCGCGTAAAAGCTTACTCGCTGTATTCGCTGTTTGGTCTGAATGATCATATACAGGTGCTACCTCGACAAGGTCAGCCCCGACGACTTGGACGTCAGATCCTGCAATTGAATGAATGGATGCAAGCAGCTCTTTTGATGTAATACCGCCAGCATCTACCGTTCCTGTACCAGGTGCATGAGCTGGATCAAGTACATCAATGTCGATCGTCACGTACACTGGACGCCCTTTTAGCTTTGGCAATACTTGCTTCAATGGCTCCAGTACTTCAAATTTAGAAATGTGCATACCCGCTTCTTTTGCCCATTCAAATTCTTCTTTCATTCCAGAACGGATGCCGAAAGAGAATACATTTTCAGCTCCAATCAGTCCTGCAGCTTTACGAATCGGTGTTGAATGTGAAAGCGGCTCCCCCTCATATTCCTCACGAAGATCCGTATGTGCGTCCATATGGATGATGGCCAAATCAGGGTATTTCTTATACATCGCACGGAAAACCGGCCAAGACACGAGATGCTCGCCGCCCATTCCTAATGGAAACTTTCCTTTTTCCAAGATGCTGTCGACATACTCTTCAATTAAATCTAAGCTTTTCTGTGCATTCCCAAAAGGAAGTGGGATGTCACCCGCATCAAAGAATGGCACCTCATGCAGCTCACGATCTAAATAAGGGCTGTATTCCTCTAAACCGATCGATACTTCACGAATGCGGTTCGGACCGAAACGTGAACCTGGGCGGTAGCTGACTGTCCAATCCATCGGCATGCCGTATAAAATGACCTTTGCATCTTCCCATGTCGGATGACTTCCAATAAACACTTTTCCTGAATAAGCCTCGTCGAATCTCATGCAAGATTCCTCCTTTTACGCTTCAAAAAATGCGCAAACCGTCATTTGCGCATGTCCATTTCGCTTGATTTATTTGATTAAGTCGCTCACAAATTTCGGCAGAACGAATGCCGCTTTGTGCAATTCTTTTGTGTAATATTTCGTCTCAATATCAAAGAAACGGCTGTCTTTTACAGCAAGTGGATCATATTTTTTAGAACCGATGGTGAATGTCCAAAGACCGCTTGGATACGTTGGAATATTCGCTGTGTAAAGCTTCGTAATTGGGAAAATTTCTTTTACATCACGCTGTACATTTGTAATCAGCTCAGGTGTGAACCAAGGGTTGTCCGTTTGTGCAACGAAAATACCGTCTTCTTTGAGTGCTTTTGCAATTCCTGCGTAAAATCCTTTAGAGAACAGGTTCACAGCTGGTCCAACAGGCTCAGTAGAGTCAACCATAATCACATCATACTCGTTGTCAGCTTCAGCAATGTGCATAAAACCGTCTCCTACTTTCACATCTACACGAGGATCGTCTAGTTTCCCAGCGATAGAAGGAAGGAATTTCTTCGAGTATTCGATGACCTTTCCGTCAATATCAACAAGTGTCGCTTTTTTCACACTTGAGTGTTTGAGGATCTCACGAATGACACCCCCGTCTCCTCCGCCTACAACAAGAACATTTTCCGGGTTTGGATGAGTGAAAAGAGGAACATGTGCCACCATTTCGTGGTATACAAACTCATCTTTCTCAGACGTCATCACCATGCCGTCTAAAAACAGCATATTACCAAACTCTTCTGTTTCCACCATTTCTAAATGCTGAAAGTCTGTTTGTTCTGTGTGAAGGGTTTTGTTCACCTTCAATGTAATACCAAAATTCTTCGTTTGCTTCTCTGTATACCAAAGTTCGCTCATTGTTCATCTTCCTCTCATCCAATAATAAACAAACATCTATTGTTAGCGCCTTTTATCGGCTTTGACTATATCGATTGTCCAAGAAAAAAGTATAGTGGATTCATATCAAATTGTAAAGAACCGCATGAGTTCTCTTCATTTTTTAAAGCGCTCCTGCAATCGCTTGTTTAAAACGGTTTTCTTTGTTCCATACTGATAAAAAACCGTCAAAATGGGGGCTTTGCATGGACACAATCATGAGTAATAAAAAAATCCGCATGACCGTGAAAACGATTCGAGCCTGTTTTTTTATCGGCTTGCTCGCTTTTCTATTTGCAGGTACCGTCTTTTTGACGATTCTATTAATAGCTAAATGGCAAGGTGCCCCTTCTGTTCAAGTTCCCCAATCCACGACCATTTATGCAGCCGATGGCTCAAAGCTTGGAGAATCCAGCTTTGGAGAAAAGAGATATTGGGTGCCATTAAAGGAGATGTCTCCTCATATCAGACAGGCAGTTGTCGCTGTTGAAGATAAAACCTTTTATGAGCATCATGGCTTTGATGTGAAACGGATGGCAGGTGCTGCGGTGGCCGATATTCGTGCCATGGCTAAGGTGCAAGGTGCCAGCACGATCACCCAGCAATATGCACGAAACCTTTATTTAGATCATGATAAAACGTGGAAACGGAAGTGGAATGAAGCCTTTTACACGATTCGTTTAGAACAAAACTATACAAAAGATGAGATTTTAGAAGGATACTTGAACACCATTTATTATGGTCACGGAGCGTACGGTGTGGAAGCAGCGTCCCGTCTGTATTTCGGGAAAAAAGCAAAGAACTTAACCCTCGCTGAATCTGCCCTGCTTGCCGGTATCCCAAAGGGGCCTTCTCTCTATTCCCCTTATGTGAATGAGGAGAAAGCCGGCGCAAGAAAGAATATGATTTTGAGACAAATGCACGAGGATGGCATGATTACGAAAAAAGCAGCCGATGACGCTGCGAAAGAAAAGCTGTCCTATCGCCCTTTGCAAAAGAAGCAGCTGCAAGCAAAGCAAGCTCCGTATTTATATGACGATGTGATTCGTGAGTTGAAACAAAGCTTGGGGTTAACTGAGGAACAGATTGAAACCTATGGGCTTCATATCCAAACGACTCTCAATCCAGAATTACAGAAAATCGCAGAAAAGACACTAAAAAACGAGATGAATTCCAAATCGGAAATCCAAATCGGCTTTGCCGCCATCCATCCCCAAACAGGGCATGTACTTGCCCTCATAGGCGGGAGAGATTATGAGAAAAGTCCATTCAATCGGGTGACACAAGCAAAAAGACAGCCCGGTTCAACCATGAAACCCCTTCTTTATTACATTGCCTTGCAAAACGGGTTTACACCCGCAACCGTCATGCGCAGTGAGGAAACGGTGTTTGAACTGGATGATCAAGGCAGCGATGCCGCTTATTCACCAAGCAATTATCACGGCTATTACGCCAATGACGGCATTACAATGCTTCAAGCTTTAGCGCTGTCTGATAATATTTACGCTGTAAAGACCCATCTATTTTTAGGAATGGAACAGCTTGTACGTGCTGGCAAAACATTTGGAATCAAGGAGAAACTAGATCAAGTACCCTCTCTTGCCCTGGGCACGTCTCCTGTGAAACCCATTGAAATGACCAATGCTTACGCCATGCTGGTCAATGGCGGAAAACGCGTCAAACCAACCTTTATTACGAAAGTAACCGACGCAAAAGGCAATGTGCTTTTTGAAGAGAAACAAAAACGAGAACAAATCCTAGATGAAAAAGCAGCATTTGTCACCACCGACATGATGTCAGGCATGTTCAATGATCAATTAAACGGCTATACAAGTGTCACTGGCCGCACCATTATAAAGGACCTTACAAGAACATACGGAGGAAAGTCTGGGACTACAGGCGCCGACAGCTGGATGATCGGCTTCTCTCCCCAGCTCGTCACAGGTGTATGGACTGGCTATGATAAAGGCCGCACCATTGACTCAGTCGAAGAAACAGCCTATGCGAAAAAAATATGGGCTTCCTTTATGGAATCAGCTCTCTCAAAGCAGCCAGCCTCCTCCTTCATGCCGCCAGACGGTGTCAAAGGGGTATATATTAATCCAAAAACCGGCGACCTCGCAGGTCCAGGATGTGAATCAAAGGTATTCACCTATTTTATAGAAGGTACGGAGCCGACAAGTGTCTGCTATGGTGCTGAGGACAAGGCCTCTGAGCAGGAACCAGTTCAAGATCAAAAGCCAAAGAAATGGTGGGAAAAGTGGCTGAAACGTTAAAAAAGACATGAAAAACCCCGAGACCTGCATCTCGGGATTCTCCATGTCCTAGCTTTAACACCAGTTTACTCAAAAACCGGAGAGAATTGGTAGCCATCCGCCAATCTTCACAAAAATTTCACAATTATTCAGGGACAGCCAATCCTTCTTTTAATTCATCTGTCGATGCGTCCCATAGCGCTTGATTATGACCTTTTAAGAAATCAGCCAGCACCTTTTTGGATACGTCATCCATATGACTAACGACAATTTTTCGCTTCATCGATTTATCCATTAAATTCACATGCTCTGGAAGTGACTTATACCCGCGGCGGATCGAACGGTCAACGGTCATTTCACAAGCCGTCACACCTGCATAATAAGGCCCTTCTTCTCTGCGGTCAATCGTCACCCATACGAGCCAATACGGTTTTCCGTTCGGCACCTCTTCTTTTGTTTTCAAAAATTTAATTCCTTTTTCGACGGCACTTCTTGCATGCATGGCACCAATATCAATGACAGCTTCCTTTTCTTCTACATCAATGATGACTGGCGAGATATTATCAAGACTGAGGGCACCTGCCCCAAAGCCTCCATGTCCGTCGGTTGCATCTGTTTTTTTAATGATGTTAAAACCAATTGGTTTCTTCTTTTTACCTTCCATTCATTAAACCTCCTAAAGCAGCGGCTTCAAAATAAGATTAAACCAGTGTATGATTTGATCCCGCATTCCGATCAATGGACCAAACACAAACTGTCCCAGCGGTGTGATCACGAATATGAGAAAAATAATGATCCCATATTGTTCAAATTGCGTCATTTTCGCCCGGATACGGGGGCTGACGACGTCCTCAATAATACGATACCCATCCAGCGGCGGAAGTGGTAATAAGTTAAATAGGAACAAGATGACGTTTAAGTTAATAAAGATTAAAAAGAAATTATCGACTCCCGGCTCAAAGCGCATGATCCACTCCCCGCCAAATTTCTGAAGAAGCACATACACAAAAAAGCCCAAAAACGCCAGCACCAAGTTACTTAATGGCCCAGCAATGGAGACACAAATCCCTGCTAAGCGCGGTTTTTTAAAATGGTAACGATTGACCGGTACAGGTCTCGCCCAGCCAAACCCGGCCACAAAGATCAAAATCGTCCCGAATACATCAAGATGCTTCAGTGGATTGAGCGTCAGTCTCCCTTGATTCTTAGCCGTCGGGTCTCCGAATCGGTACGCAACATATGCATGCGCCAGCTCGTGCATCGTAAATGCAACAACAAGCGTAATGGCAACATATGGAATAAGTTCTAATGGATAAACAAGAAATTGGTTCAAAGGCAAGAATCCCTCTTTCTTTCTATACAATGATTTACTTCATTCAGTATACTATAAGAAGTCCCTTAAACTAAAGGGAAGCGTAGCATTAAAGGAAAAAGGAGGTTTTCGCCATGCCGATTGTCACCGTTCAAATGCTTGAAGGAAGAACAGATGAGCAGAAAAGAGCTCTTGTGGAGAAAGTCACTGATGCCGTTGTTGAAACAACAGGCGCAGGGGCAGAAAAAGTCTCTGTTATTATTGAAGAAATGAAAAAGGAACACTATGCCGTAGCAGGAAAGCGAATGAGCGATCTGTAAGCATATAAAAAGGACAAACACTCAATGTGTTTGTCCTTTTGTCTGCATTCTTATCTGTACCACGCTTTATTACGGTTCACTTGATTTTTATGGGCCGCATCGAAGAAGTCGACTGTGTAAGAATAATCATAGTTCATTAAGCAGACAATGCCGCTTCCTTGAGGGTCATGCGGTAAGCCAAAGTTATGGCCGTATTCATGCGTAGCCGCTTTTGCAGTGTTCGCTGTTCCTTGATCAAGGTTAACGGCGAATGCACTTCCGCTTGGTGCACTATTGTAGACATAAGCAATTCCGCCAGCATCAAAGTTTGGATTTGCTGTAAATCCAGTGACAAAGTCATATCCTCTGCCATCAAAGCTTCGCGCAAGGTTAGACAGAATTTGCTCTGCATTTGATCCCGAAGACGTCCAAGATCCTACTGCTTGTACGACAAAGTCCACATCATGATCACGGTTAAACGTGACATCTGCTTGCTCGATGATGCTGACAATCCGTGTTTGCCAGTCACTATATTTCGCACGATACTGCGCATCAGCGACCGCATAGACAGTGACCTTCTGACTGCCTGTACTTGCTTTTGTTGAAATTGAATCTCCTGTATTGGCCTTAAAGGTTCTCGAGCCTACCTGCTTACCAGACTCATCTAATACCTTTGTTGTCACATCTCGTTCAATTGGAGGTGCTGTCTTCAAATCTTTAAAATCTTTTGCTTTTGGCAGCCCCTCACTAATATGGGTTTCGAACGGCGCATGACCATGATCATGCCCATGACCTGCACTCGCTACTGGTGCTGAAGCTGAACTTACCCCCGGTAACAAACTACCTACCAATAAAAATGACAAAAAGACTGAACGCTTTTTCATTCCTATCCCTCCTTTGTTTTTCACAAGGTTATATATTCACTGAAAATTCACCATTTTCCTTCTATTCAGTCAAAAACAGGGAATTAGATGCACAGGAAAAAAGTCGAATTACGTCATTTTCACTAATTTTTCGGATATTTTGACACACATTTCATCGAAAAATAGCGCTTTTGGTCTGGGTCTTACCAAACAAAAAAAGCCCTAAAAGTCGGGCTTTTGTTCAACTAGTTCAATTCCTTCAACTGATCAATATAAGCAAGGGCCGCCTCAAATTCTTCGTCCGTATAGCGCTGCTTGCTTTTAATGGTAAAGACCTTTTCCTTTACCTCATCTTCTGGCAGGTCATCAAAATATAAAATCGTTGAGACAAGCTCTAGGAAACGGGATGATTGCTCGTTCATCTGCTGCGTCAGCGCTTTGAGGTCAGGCATGTCCACTTCACACTGATCGAGAAACTCTTTCCCATTGTCCGTCAGCGAATAGCGATATTGATAGTATCCGCCCTTTTTTTCCTTCATTTCGTCCAAGAATCCAAGGTTGCACAGCTCTTCAATTCTGAGCGTCAACTCCTCTGAATAGGGGCCATAAAAATGAAAATCGTATTTCTCGTAAAAAGGCAAATCTAGCTTTTTTGCTATGTAAATCATCTTTTGCAGCTTCTTCCGTCCAACGATTTCCCCTGATTCAGAGAATACCTTCATCAACTTTGCATGCTCTTTCAACAAATTCCCGACATCTCCTTTTTCAGTACTTCCTTATCCCAAACCAAGCAGCTTCATGATCGCCTTTTTTTCTTCAGCTTTTTCCGACATATCTACAATTAAGTCCATCGGGAAATAAAGTTTATGATCGGTTCTTCGTTTACCGGAAATGGCGTCAACAATATCTGACTGTCTCGACAGTTCTTTAATATGACCGCTTTGCGTCAAAAGGTGGATTGGCAGCCTCTCTTCTTCCTCCCCTGGTCTGTAGAAGTCATAGGGCAAGTCAGAGGAAGAATCGACCACTAAATAATAGTCAGGATCAATTCCTGCCTCCTTGAACAAAGCAGTCAGCTTGAAATATTTCGTCATTTCTTCATTTGGATTAAACTCTGTATATTGGAACAATCGGCGGTTCATAAAACGGCGGCACAAATCAGCCAGCACGTGATCTTCTTCATCTTCCCACGCCTGAAAATAAAATAAGACAATGGATTCATCCAGCTTAATATAGTCCTCTGTGGTGACATTCCCCTCAAAGATTGAATAAAAGTGAACGGGGGCATGTGTAAAAATATAACCCGTTTCATGCAGCTCTTTTGCCCGATGAAGGATTTTCGTTAAAATGACCTCCGCACTGCGTGTCACTGGGTGGAAATAGACTTGCCAGTACATTTGATAGCGGCTCATAATATAATCTTCAACCGCATGCATCCCGCTCTGCTTCATCACAATCTGATCTTCTCTCGGGCGCATCACACGTAAAATACGTTCCATATCAAAGTGGCCGTAGCTGACGCCTGTATAGTAAGCATCACGCTGCAAATAGTCCATTCGGTCGGCATCAATTTGACTTGAGATCAAACTGACCACCTGTTTGTTTTGATACGTTTTGGCAATGACTTCAGCCACATGCTTCGGGAAATCATCACTCACACGGCGGAGCACTTCATTGACTTCCGTCTGCCCTAAAATAATATCTCTTGTAAACGATTCATGGTCTAAGTGGAAGACCTTTTCAAAGGAATGAGAAAATGGACCATGTCCGAGGTCATGAAGCAAGGCAGCACTAAGTACAAGCTCTCGCTCTCCTTCATCCCATTCAGGCCGCCCTTTAAACACATCATCCACAATTCGTCTCACAATCTCGTATACACCAAGTGAATGATTAAATCGGCTGTGTTCTGCACCATGAAACGTCAAATAAGTAGTTCCTAGCTGTT
This sequence comes from Bacillus safensis FO-36b, assembly GCF_000691165.1. Classification (GTDB taxonomy): domain Bacteria; phylum Bacillota; class Bacilli; order Bacillales; family Bacillaceae; genus Bacillus; species Bacillus safensis. The sequence goes on from NZ_ASJD01000002.1 coordinate 439,112, forward strand.
TAATTCGTCTCAGGCGCTGAAACTCTCTTGTTCCTATTAAATCCCATATTAATGCATCCCTTACGTGAACATAACGGTGCACAGGATCTTTAAATACCTTTTCCTCAGATAATTTCCCTTTTGGATACGCCATCGTTTCGTCCCTCTTTTTTTAAGACGTGTTTCTATTATATCGGGTAACTTTTCCCGAAAACATCCTTGAATTTGCTGGTGAATGTGTTCTCAGAAGTTGCTTGGACGTAAAAAGCCCGACCTGACAGGGACGGACCTCTTTTTAGGTCGACTGAACACATTCAGTGACATTTATTTGACTTTTTTTTGAACCTTTTCGAGTAATTCATCTTCTGTTGGTGCGGATAATGGGCGATTGTTCACAAACGCAAAAGCCTTTTTTCGTCCTGGACCACAATAGGATTGACAGCCGATCTCAATTTTTGCATCAGGGTCAACCGATTTGAGTCGAGGCAATAACGTCTTTAGGTTCGTCGCATCACAATCGTCACATACGCGAAACTCATTAGCCATGGTCTTACGCTTCCTTTCAATGATGATACTTCATTCTATATGAAACAGTTGGACAGCCAATCGTGAATAATATACCACCCAACATTGTACATCGAAGCGGCTGGACTTGCAAGACGCTTTGTCGCCCCAATCACGTGCTTACATAAAAGCTAGTATTTTCCACTATCCTTTTAGCAAACTTGTATAAACCTTCTTGAACTTGGCTAATCTAATACCATCAAATCATATGGGGGTTTAAACACATGTCAAAACAAAGACAAGATGCATGGTCAGAGGAAAATGATCTCCTCCTGGCAGAAACCGTCTTACGTCACGTCAGAGAAGGCAGCACGCAGCTAAATGCGTTTGAAGAAGTAGGAGATAAACTGAACCGCACCTCAGCGGCATGCGGATTTAGATGGAATGCTGTCGTCAGGCATCAATATGAAAAAGCGCTGGCACTTGCCAAAAAACAGCGAAAACAACGGATGCGCGCTCTTGGCAATGGCCAGCCTGCAAAAAAACGATTACTTTATCAGCCGCAAGTAGAAGAAACGGTTACTCAAGAGGAATTCTCACAGGAACTAGAGCCAGCAAAGGAAGAAACATTTGCACCAGCAGCTGAAACTGCTGAACAGCTTCAGTTTGTGGATCAAAGCTACAATGAAGAGTTAGCTAGTTTATCACATTTATTGTCACAGGCTTCTCCTGCCCCAAATACCGCAGAGAAAAAACCGGAAGCAAATCCATTTAGGCAGCATCAAGAATTAACCATCGACGATATCATTGATTTCTTACGCCGTTATGAAGGCGATGGTCAGCAATCCACTGCCTTACGTATGGAAAACAGCCGCTTAAAACGAGAAAACAATGAGCTTTCTCATAAAGTTTCGCAGCTAGAAGCTGAAGTGAAAAAGCTTGAAAAGGATCAGCTCACGATTCAAGAAGATTATGAAACACTCGTCAAAATCATGAACCGTGCAAGAAAACTAGTTTTGTTTGAAGAGGACGATAGTGCCGCACCAACCTTTAAAATGGACCGGAACGGCAACCTCGAAAAAATGGCAGAATAACAAAAAGTGCTCCCCGCCACGGGAAGCACTTTATTTAAATGCCCAAAAATAGCATCACACTAAAAAGGACATTGATCAAAAACACAAACATAAAAATATACCTGACCTGCCTTACCTGAAAATCACCCAACATAAAAATATAAAGACCTGCAATGCCAAGTGTCAGGACAGGCTGAAGAAATGGCACTAAAAGCGAAATGCCGTAGCCGGCTCCCATGATGACAGGAAGCCATAGTAAATAGAGGTAACCGCCGTTTTTGGATTTCAAGAAACCACTCCCTCTCTTTCTTCTATCTGCTTGATTTCAGGCTGAACAAACTTGAGCCCGGCCATTGTGCGGCCGCGTTTTTGTGATGTCCAGACTGCAATCGCCGGCTGATCTGTGAGAGATTCTGTGTCAATGGTGATCAGCACTTTCTCATGTAATTCAATTGAAGCTTCAGATTCGATTTTGCACCCAGATAAACTAATATCATGTATGTTGACCGGCACCTTCTCTTCTAACCGGCCCTCATAGGACAGCGTGCCTGCCACGCCTTGCAACGGTCTTCTCACCCATTTGCGCCGCAAGGCCCTTGGTACTTTTTCCGTTTCTCTTATAAAGCGGAGAAATGTCCGAACAGCATAGGATTTTTTCTCACGATCCGTTATCGATACATGCTCTCGTGTGAATAAGAAACGGATCAGTGACAGATACTCTGATTTTTCTGTATCAGTAAAAGCAACACCAACCATCAGCTTGTCTCCATCTGGATGGCTCCAAACCACATCACACGCCACACTTTGATCCTCTGAAAAGAACAATTGCATTTGTCCTTGATTTAAAGAAGAAGCTTGATCCAATGGAATGGATAGACGCGCACCTGAATCACTCATGTCTAGTAGAAAACAAGCAATCGACTCATCTTGACGATCAGAACAGAGCTGCCCCTCTTTTTCTATGACAAACCGCTCTGATTTTCGATAACGCGGACGATCAAACGCCACAATGAGTGCCATGAGTAGACCTGCACCGTTATAAAGCACCCAAAAAATATTAATCAACGTGAGATCAGCATTCATCGTCCCATTTACCTTCATATCGTATCCTATTTTCACAAGGACAAGCAATGAGAGCAGTAAGAAGATCAAATGAGGAATCATCGTTTTCAAATGAAAATGTCTCTTGTCCGTTTGAATTCCCTTCGGCGTGACAAGGAATTCAACCCTCTTCTTCAAAAACAGCTCACTTAAAGCTACACCAGCCAAGTGGAATGCCATAGAGCTTTCGTAAATATGACTCCAAAACATACTTCTTTTTTGATTCGACACCAGTTTAAACGCTAAATACGAACTAAAGAACGCCGGCAGCCAAAACATGAAAATGGACTGGAAATCGGCCCAGAAACTTTGAATACCAAACAATAAAAACAATATTGGTGTAAGAATGTAAATCATTTTAAACAAACCGTTAAACCAATACACAATGCCATCTAAATAAAGAACTCGCTGCATAAGCGTTAAGCCGCGAACCTTCAATGGATTAAACTTACGGGCGCACTGAATGTTCCCTCTCGACCACCGGTCTCTCTGCTTTAACAAATCAAGCCAGCTTTCAGGTGCCAGACCGACGGCTAATACTTCTCCGACAGACACTGATTTGAACTTCCCTTGGAGAAGCATTCCGGTCGCCATGTCTTCTGTAATCACTCCAGTAGCAAATCCGCCAATTTCCTCTAAGGCCGTTCTTCTAAATACAGTATTACTCCCGACATACATCACCGCATTGAACCGATCCTTACCAGCTTGGAGGGTTTGCATGAAGAAGTCCTGTTCATTTGGAATTCGATCCTTCGAGAACATATTATATTGGAAAGGGTCTTCGTTATAAAACGCCTGTGGAACTTGAACAAACGCAGTCGCTCCATCATGAAAGTAAGGCACTGTCTTTTCTAAAAAGGCAGGAAGGGGGACCATATCAGCATCAAGTGTGAGAATCAGTTCCCCATTCGTTTGAGACATCGCATGGTTTAAATTACCCGCCTTAGCAAACTTGTTATCTGTTCTTGTCAGATAATGAACGCCAAACTCAGATGCAAGCTGCTCCACAGACTCCCTCTTGCCATCATCACATAAATAAATGTGGACGCTGCCTTTTGGATAAGACAGATTCAAACAGCCTGCAACAGTGCGTTTCAGCACTTCAATCGGTTCATTATATGTAGCTATGAAAATATCAACTGTTGGCAGTCTGTCCAAATCACTGATCATGACTTGTTTTCGATTTGAAGGCTTCCAAACAAGTGTATAAAACACAAGCAGCTGTAAAAATCCAATACATTCACAGGCTACAAGCAAGATGCCCATTATTATATTAAATGTACCTTCATGCGGCAGTGTAAAAAAGAGACGCCAGCAAATATAGGCGGCATTTGTTAACACACAGAGCACAATGATGATTTTTTTAACAGTAGAGGCCAGCGGCTGAATACGATACATCACATACAACACAGACAAAACACAAAGCATAAACAGCGGGTAATACGTGGTGAATATTGACAACAAATTTACCTTCTTTCTTACGCCATAAATGACTATCACATATAAAACTCCATAACAAAGGAGGGGATTTTTTCATCACATTGCCCCTCCAAATCTATTCAAGTAACCAAATCAATATATTATTTCCACAATGTATCTAACTGATTTGAATAAAAATCAATCACTTTTCGATAACTTAAAATAGCAGGATCTTTTGTCGTTTCAGTTAAACAGTTCAGTAATATTTCCATTGCTTTGCTATGTTCCTTTAAATTATACAAAGTATGGCATAGAACGTTTGAATGGCTTTGTTGTCCGGATACGTTTCCATCCCTTTTAGGAATATCTGTTTTGACTTTTCATATTCTCCTAAAGTTCTGTATGTACTTCCTAACCCTAGTAAAGCGTCTTAGTTCTTCTGAAGACAATCCTAACTCAATGGCCCTTTCATAAAAAAGACAGCCTGCCTTTCCTCTCCTAACAAGTCATAACTTCAGGCACATTGATAATGAATAGAGGCATCGTCTGGATACTCTTCTGCAAGATGAGACAGCATTTCCTTTGATTCTTGAAGATGTCCACTTTTTCGAAGTTCAATGGCTTTTTCAAGCTTTGTTTCCATCACTTCACCTCTACTCTTTTCAAGATAAAAGGACTGATATTTACGAAAATACCTTTTCATTCCGTTCAATCATCCGCGTCATGTTTTTCTCAAATTCCAGCTGTTCTTCTGCGTTCAGGCCCGAGGCTGTCAGCTGATCACTAAGCTTTTGAAGCTCCTCTAGTAATAAACGCATAAGAAGTGTACAATCAATCGATTCACCGATTAATTCTGATAAGGATGCCATCGTATCCGGCTGTATATCAGGAAATACTGCCTTCACTTCTTGCCGTTTATCCTTTAAGGCGGCGTCATAAAAACGGCGGATCAAGTCGGCACGTTCACGCCCGCTTCCATCTGCACACAAATAAATTTGCACAGCGACCCCACCGCGTAATCTACGCTGAGAAATGCCTGCAAATTTCTTTCCATTGATACTTAAATCGTAGCTGCCTGGACAATAAGAGCCGACTATTTCATAGGCTTCAATGTCCACATCATACATCGACAGCATCCGGCGGATCAATTCCACCATCGCATCATACCCGCGGTCAATATCAATGCCCTTCTTTTGTTCCGCAAAAATTAAAGACACATTCAGTACACCTTCATCCAGCACCACAGCAAGACCCCCTGAGTTGCGCACAATCACACGATATCCCTCTTCCTCAAGCAGCTTTACGCCATCTTGGAGAAATGGAAGTCTTGTATCCTGAATCCCAAGCACAATCGTATTGTGATGCACCCAAGAACGGGCTGTCGCTGGTGAGAGGCCCTTCCCCACCGACGCGCAAAGCGTATCATCCATCGCAAAGGATTGCTTCGGGTCCACATAGAGGCCAAGACTCGACTGATCGATGATTCGCCATTTTGGCTGTGTCAGTAACTCAATAGGTTCATTTTTCATCTCCTGCATATCCTCTCGTTCATAAACTGTGTTTATTATACCATGGGATGAATGGGGGGAGAATGCAAAAAAGCTCCATAACATTTGGCGTCACAGAGCGGTTCAGTTGGATGATTTGGTTTTCGATTACGCTTCTATGTTACAGCCCTCACTCACCCATTTCAGAAAGTTGTCGGTCAGGAGCTCTGCATGCTGAGGGTCCATTACACCAGCATCCACGATCCATACCTTTTTCTCCTCTTCAGCCAGCCGCATGAGAAATACTTGCCCGCCGCCATCGTCGCCAATCGCCACATAGCCGCTTGCATATTGTCGAACCTCCCATGTTGCATTGCGTTCCGCAATGTCCTCCGTACCGTATAGAAGCACCTCACCGCCAACGGAACATCCATTTGTCTGTTTCAGCAGTTCCTTATAAACATGGGGCAGCAGCATGTTTAGCTGGGATTCTGCCTCTTTGATCTGTATGTCACTTGCTGGTTTATTCACGTGCAGATGTGGGATTTGAGGTAAATTGAGCATTTTAAGAGCCTCCTCTATTTTAAGTTGCTGATTTTTTCATCACCCTTTTATACAAACGAAGGAGCATTTTTAAAAGAAAATAGAAAATGACCACGTCAAGTATAAAACCCCACACTAGAAATTCAAAAGTATGATGTCCGTGCAGAACTAGCCAATCAATAGGGAAACCGCGATAATCAGCATCTGAGTAAGAAACTCCTCTCAGCAAAGCTGTTCCTATAACAATCAGAACACTGATACTTAATAGCCAATTGGATATTTTTTTGTTTTGTTTATGTTCCATAGGCATCCCTTTCTCTGTTTTGCTGCCCGATACAAGACTTGATTCCAGTACTACAGACAACCGTCCTATCTATGACAGCATTTCTTTAAGCAAACTCTCTGCTTTATGTAATTCATCTAGAAAGGGGTTTAGATAGTCATTATAACTATCCAAATAAGCTCTCACCCCGCCAATGATCATAATCTTTTGGAGATCTTCATTGTTCTGAATGATCCTTTGTGCATTTTTATATCTTTTGTATATTAATTGGAGAACACCTTGATTGATTTCTTGTGGATATTCTTTTTCTAGGATGTTGATGACGGTTTGGATTTGTTTCGTTAGTTGTTGTTTTTTGTTCATTGAACGCTCCTATTTTCAAGGTTTTATTTAAATCATTCAATGGTACTTTACTGTTAATAATTTTTATTGAGCTTTGATGATACACATGCGCTATCATATTTCAGCCCAAACTGCCCCAGTTATGAACCTACAGAAACCGGTTTTGCCAACGATCGACTTGAAGCATATTTCGCTAACTCATAAATAATAAAAAGGCCCTCTTACCGAGGGCTTGTCAATAGTTACTCATCTGCCAATTCCCATACTATTTGACCATCTACCAAAATCTTATTTGGTGGATCATCATAAAGAGATATCTCAACTAAAGAGCTTTTCTCTTGAATTAACCAATCGTATACACTGCCACTGTTTTCATTAGGATGAGATAGAATATCATTTACTTGGAAAGCAGCAGCAATATATTCTGTAAAATGAATATCATCTTCATCTAACATATTATTTGTTTCAAAAACCGTATCTAGTTTTCCCAAGATTTTCAATCCACTATTCCATTCCAAAATCATATCTTTTTTTTCATACTTTATTAATGTTCCAATCAAAGAATCATAACCCATTTTTTACCTCCAATTCATCATTTTAAGGCCTCGCTGGTACGATGTGAGCACCATCTTTCCCATAATGTATCATTCCCTTAGTAGTCTCTTCATACTTTCCAGTATCAATATTATAGTATTTTCCTATCGCTTGGCCAAAGTCTATTCTTTCTTTATTCTTACCCAATTCTTTGCCTGTCCCTGCATATTTATCCAGCAATTCCTGTGCCTTTTTATTATCTCCGTAAAAAATGCTTTTCTTTTTTCCATTTGCTACTTCTTGCTTATAATTTGGTGTTTCTGGAATATGTTTTTCTTGAGCTCCTGATTTTACTTTTGCAGGGAAACCATTTACTTCACGGTACGGTCCTTTTGGTACGGATTGTTTACCGTAAGTAGGTGTTTTAACCCTCTTCACATTCTTCCCTTGATCCAACCTAAAAACATATTTCCCAACCTTCACTATTTTCGTTATTGGGATGATAGAGGCGGCGGATAGAGCTTGGTCTGTGCTGCTGATATTTTGGCTGGTTTCTGGGTCTTTGCCAGTAACGGCTCGGTAGCTGTCGTAGATGCCGCTGTATTCTAAGATGATGTTTTCAGTGGTTGAGACGACTTCACCGTCTAATATGCGTTTAGCGTTGCCACGGCTGCGGCTTTCTGGAATTTTGTCGACTTCTTCTATTCTTATTTCGCCGTTTGCGATATACGTTCGGATGATTTGTTTATTGGCGTAAACAGTGTATCTTCCACCAATAAAATCAATATCCGACGGATCCGTGTCGACTTCATCTGCGATGTCGAATTCTTTTAACTTTTTAATGTCTTTTACGTTGTATAGTCTACCATTTATGACTCTGATCTCTCTATGAATCTTGTTTTTCCCGTTCACAGCTTCCTTTTGTAATGTTGTAAGCGATGGATCGTTTGCTGTGACTTGTTTACTGATGTTTTTATGGTTGTCATTCCGAACAACCGTCTCCACATTCGCTTGTTGTTTCTCTTTCAGTTTCTTCAGTATGATCATCATTGGATGGTCTTTTGGGCTGTCTATTTTGTCGTTCAATCCACTGATGGTGCTGCTTATTTTTTCTTCTTTTCCATCTTTGAAAATAGATCCCTTTTGATAGCTCGTGATGTCGATTTTAGGGCCGGTGAACATGGTACTTAAGGTATCTATGTATTGCTTCATTGTTTGAAGGGAGCTTTTGGTTTCATGTAAAGCACTTGTCTGCTCCCTGTCAAATGCATGAAGCAGACCAATGGTTCTTGAGGTTTCGAGCCATGCTTTTTGATAGTTTTGCTGAAACTCTGATTCGTTTACACTTGGCAAGTGAACAATATGACCCACTCTGCCGATGGCGTGGTTTACCTCTGATACGATTTCAGAAATCGTACGTTCAGCTTTTTTTAAGCCTTGATCAAGATCATCTTCGATAAACGCTTGTGAGATAAAGCCGTGCTCGTTTGATTCTAGTGCGTGAAGAGCCTGCTTTGTGTTTTTTAATGCAGCACTATATTCCTCAATGACGACCTGAAAGAATTGCAGGAAGGGAATATGGCATTCTGTATAAAAGGCGCGGATGGCTTGTCCCGCCTCTCCCTTTAGTGCGCCATCGAGTGAGATGATGTGATTGATTTGTTTTTCTAGGGAGCTGATTTGCTGCGACTGCTGCTTTAACGCATTCAGCGTTTGATCTATTCCGTTTATTAGCGCAAAGGCGTCAAGGGTTTTCATTGCGTTCTCCTTTATTTTCTTTTACTGCTGAAAGCAAGCGCCTTGTCCGTTTCAATCATGGTGTTCACCGCTTGTTCTGTTTGTACAAGCTGTTTCTGAAGAATGCCTATATAGGATGACCTTAATTCGTTCAGCTGCTGATTGATCTTTTCTATTGTGTCTGCCGTCAGGAGCTGATTTCTCCCTTTGATGGTGGTTGGAAGGGCTGCATTCATTTGAGCGCCTGATTGTTTTGCATGCTGTAATACTTGTTTGACCTGACTGGCATCTATTTTAATTTCTCTCGACATGTGACTACCCTCTTTTTTCTTCCAGTTGTTTCTGCTTTTCTTTCTCTATTTTTCTTTCAACCGAATGAATTTCATGTTCTAACGAATGGATCTCCGATGTTAAATCACTGATTTTCTCATTGATTCGATTTAATAGATTGGTTAGCTGTACACCTTTTATTTCCTGACTGGCGGAAGCCATTTCGTCTCGAATGTCATTAAACGTATCTGCAAGATGGCCAAACCATGTATGTGATGTCAGATCTGGATGAGTGATTTTCTTGCTGGCATCTGACAGGGCCCATTTTGCCTCTTTGATTTCTTTTCGGCACATATTGAGTTCGATGATTTGTTCTTTTTTGATAGATATATCTGCCTTTAATGAATACAAGGCTGCTTTATAACCGATGATTGCTCCAGATATGGTCAAACACCTCTATTCCTTAAATAGTCCTCCGTTATGTTACCATTTACTAGCACAAGAGGCATATGATTGAAAGTGGATTTACCAAAAAATGAATCGAACGTATTGGGTTTTAATACCTAATTCTCGCGCGCAAAAAAGCTGGATTCATTTACTGAATCCAGCTTCTTATTGCTTATTTGAGCGAATCACCTGCTGTTGCTGATGGATGATCGCTAAATGAGGTGTCTTTCTTTTCAGGAATATAATGGAGAGAGAAACCAACAAGACTAAAAAAGGCACTTAACACCAGTGTTGGGTTTTTGAATAGGTTCGTACTTGCAATGATCATATCTCCCTTTTGCAAAAGAATCCCTAGTATTTGACCGAATACCAACAGGGCTCCTGACGTTAAGAACAGGACAAGCAGCACTTTAAATAAAAATTCCATCAATGCTCTCATGTGTTTCTCCTTTCTATACTGGAAGTATTCCCATTCCGATGAGCCAGCCAATTCCCACGATCGGCAGCATATAGTAGAGAATCAGCGGTATAAACGTTTTCTCCGGTCTGGCTCCTGCAAGACCAGAAGCAATGAAAATCGATCCTGATGCCGGCGGGGAAGCGCCTTCTGTCGATGAAAAAGCAAGAATGGCGACAACAGCCACAACTGGGTCCACACCGACTGAGACTAAAGCTGAAAATGAGACAAGTCCAACAGCTGTTAATGTGGCTGTAGAAGATAATGGTCCAGCCACCAGCGTGACAAGAATACCCACAATGAGCACCATGAGCCATTTCGGAATGGTCAGTACTGATGTGATTTGCGTCAAATCTTCTGCCAATCCTAATTCAGCAAGCACCTGACTAGCAGCAACAGCAAACAGCATCAAGGCACCGATCGTTGTAAACTTAGGAATGGCCGACTTGAAAAACTGAGACCAATCTAGTGCAGATGCCTTTTTTCTTCCAATTGTTAAACTAATCAACATCATGAGAATCGGAATCCACGTAATTAAAGAAATTTGATCCATTGCCTCTGGTCCGATGTTTGGATTACTTTTTAAGTAGTTTGCCAGCGGACCAATTGTGATAATGATAGGAATCAAGGCACCGAAAAAAATAAAGATCGACTTCCACCCTTGTTTCACTGCTTCCCTAAAAGGAAGAATATCATCTGGCGGCATGGCCTGAATTTTATTCTTTTTCACCAGGATATACACCAAAATAAATCGGTATACGACTTGATACAGTCCTCCTATTAAAAGCGCAATATATAAATCCCCCTCAGATACAAGGGCTGCAATTGGTGCAAACCCCAGCATGATAAACATGGAAGAATTCGGAGGCAGTGCCGCCCCAAGTCCTCCATTCCCCGCTAAAATGGTCGCTGTATGGGTTCGGCTCCAGCCTGATTTAATCATCCAAGAGGCCGTGATAGAGCCAGTGGCAGCTGTGTTTGCAGAATTTGAACCTGAAAGAGCACCTAAGACTGCTGAACCTAACGTACTCATATAAGCCGCTCCACCTGGAAGTTTTCCTACAACCGAATTTAAGATTCGCAAAAGTGCATGAATTAGTTCCAGCTTTTCGATTAAATAGGCCATGAATACAAATGCGACAGCTGCATAGAGCACCTCATATGTGGATGCAAATTTTAATCCATCCCAGAAAAGTCTTAATGCATCAAATCCGCCAAATAATGTGGTTGCAATAAAGCCTAATAGCATGGCTTCTCCCATATTCCGTTTCACGACGACATTCCATATAATGATGACAGCTATGAATACAATCAACGCAATAAAACCCATATCGTTTTTTCGCCTCCCCTTTGTTCGATAAAACGCTTACAATTTATTGACCCTGCTGCATGACGTCAATGACTTCTTCCCAGCTGGCCGGCTTTTTCCCATTAAACCGTTCAACGAATTGAAAGTCTGCTAATCTCTCAAGCTTTTGTTGTGCTGCCCGAGACATACTGGCATCAACCTCTGCTTCATCTAGCATGTCAATAGAGCCAAGAAGCTCGATCGCTCGTCTTTTCGCATGAAGTGCACTCCCTGTCACAAGACGATTCATGGTCTCTTCAAAACTTTTGCTATCCATTGTATCGCTTAGTGAAGAAATCACTTGATGTTCCACGTTATATTTTTTTGAAATTTCCAAAAATTCAATCATGAGACCAACGATCCCCTTCATATAAACGCTTCTGATCAGTTTCAAGGCCGAAGCATCTCCTGGCTGGTCACTGATTTTTTTAATATTCATGCCATAAGCATTCATTACTTTCATGAATTGGTCAGTTCCACTGCCGCTTGCCGTGATCGGAACCTTGTGTTTGTTGACTGGAAGAGGCCCTAGCATGGCAGCATCTACGAATAGAGCTTTTTGCTTTTCAACTTCGTTTGCCACTTGTTTTTTGATGTCTGGTGTTGATGCCGACACATCCACATATACTTGATTCTCTTTCAAACTTCCCGATACGGATTGGGCCACTTCTAAAGTTTTATTCGCTGGCACAGCAGCAATCACAATATCAGATTTCTCAACGACTTCGCTAATACTGCTGGTTAATTGAACTCCTGTCTGCGATGCTTTTTCTTTCAACGCACCAGACAATTTCTCATTTTCTAAAAGTACATCATACGCATAAAATTGATCTAATCCTTCTGTTTTCAATCCCGTTGACAACTCATATGCAGCTTCTCCATATCCAATAAAGCCTATCTTCATCACAGATTCCCCTATCCCTGATATTTTTTCATTCTGCCTTCCAGCCATGCCGGTGCTAAGAGACTGATGTCTTGCTTTCCTTCGTTCATATACTGTTGAATCGTTTGTAATCTATGATTTTCATACGCTTGTTTCTCTTCCGCTAGCGTCAGCAGGTGTTCCGCCTTTTCCTTTGGAACGATGACGACTCCATCATCGTCAGCAATGACTAAATCACCTGGTGCTACTTTGACACCGCCGCACGAGATGGTTTGATTCAATTCCCCAGGACCATCTTTAAAAGGTCCATTTGGCATAAACCCCTTACTGTAGATCGGAAAAGCCAGCTCCTCTAAAGCGAGTTTGTCGCGAACAAGCCCGTCAATCACGATTCCTTCTATTCCTACAGCCTTTGCTGCCCCTGCCATCAATTCCCCTAAATATGCATGGCCCTTATGGTCTTTTCCATCAACAATCAGTACATCTCCTTCTTTCGCAGAGTAGATCGCTTGATGAAGAAATAAATTATCCCCTGGCCGTAAGCTAACGGTAAAAGCTGTCCCTACTATATTCATGCCTCTTGCAACAGGTTTAATTTGTTGATCCATCGCGCCGGTGCATCCCATCACGTCTGACAGCAAGGTCGAGTTAAGCTTTCTTGCCCGATCTATTAGATCATTTGAAACGAATTGAACAGTACTCATAGTTTCCATCATCCCCTTTTAGTTATATTCATTACATTTAATATAGTTAAAGTAATATTTATTACTTTTGTGATACGATCATACCATCTCGATTTTATTTAGTAAAGCGCTTTCAAAAAAATCAAATTAAAAAAATGAGTCACCACACGACTAATGTGTTGTGTGATAACTCATTTTCGTTAACATATGATTGATTTGATCTAAACGTGGTTTTGTTCTTTCAGGATCATTAATGGCTAAGGCACTTAAAATATAATCTACGATAAAGATAGCAGATACGACAGAGTTATGAGAGCTCACACTTGCTGAGGAACATGGCAATACATATTGTGCATACTTTGTTAGTGGAGAGCTGTAGCTGTCTGTAATTAAAAGCACTTCCACCCCATATGACTTCGCTGCCTCCAGCAAATCCTTCATACGCTTTGCATAGCGGGGATAGCTGACCGCTATAATGAAATCATCAGATTGAAAATGAACGAGATCATCCACCCAGTCACTTTTGTCTGCATCAATATATTGACAATTCCCCAACAGCCGATTGATTCCGAGTGACAGATACTCGCCGACAGGTCTTCCGCTTCGAACACTTGTACACAGAACCTGGCGGGAGCTGGCTATTTTTTCAACAATATGCTGAAAGGTTTCTTCCGTGATATTGTCTAAAGCGTACTGGATATTTTGAAATTGCAGCTCAACATGATTATGCAGGAGCTTACTTTTATTTGAATGCTTGAGGTTCGCTTCAAGTCTCGTTTGAGGGGCAGCTTTATGCTTCATATTTGATTGAAGCTCTTTTTGAAGCTCGGAGAAACCGGAATACCCTACAGCAGCAGAGAATCTCATGATGGTCGCTGTACTCGTCCCTACTTTTGATGCCAATTTATCTACAGTTAAAAACGCAACCTCCATTGGATTGTGCACGATATAATCTGCAATTCTCCTTTGTGCCTCGGTTAATCCCGCGACCTTATGCTGAAGCTTATGTATTAAATCGTCCATTATAGCACCTGCCCATTCTATCGGCTTTATCTACGATCAAAATTTTTTCTTTTCCCCTATATTGTACACATTTGTCATCAAAAAAACAGCCAGCACGAATCTATCGTACTGGCTGCCTTTTTCGAGATCATTATAGTGCTTGAGCTGCTGTGATAAGCGCAAGGTTGTAAACGTCTTCGGCATTACAGCCTCTTGATAGATCGTTTACTGGCTGGTTTAAACCTTGAAGGATAGGACCTACAGCTTCAAAGTTACCTAAGCGCTGTGCAATTTTGTAGCCAATGTTTCCAGCTTCAAGGCTAGGGAAAACAAATACGCTGGCGTCGCCTTTGATGACGGAATCTGGCGCTTTTTTCGCTGCTACTGAAGGAACGAAAGCTGCATCGAATTGGAATTCTCCATCAAGTACAAGCTCAGGTGCCTTTTCTTTTGCAATGCGAACTGCTTCAGATACTTTTTCTGTTTCGTCTGATTTTGCTGAGCCTTTTGTAGAAAAGCTAAGCATTGCCACACGTGGCTCGATATCAAACATTTTTGCTGTGTTTGCACTTTCGATCGCAATTTCAGCTAGATCTTGGCTGTCTGGTGCAATGTTGATTGCGCAATCAGCAAACACGTACTGCTCTTCGCCGCGAGCCATGATGAAGACGCCAGATGTTTTCTTTACGCCTTCTTTTGTTTTAATGATTTGAAGTGCTGGACGTACTGTGTCAGCAGTTGAGTGTGCCGCACCGCTCACAAGTCCGTCTGCAAGACCTTTATACACAAGCATTGTACCGAAGTAGTTTTCATCTAGTAATGCTTTTCTGGCTTGCTCTTCTGTTGCTTTGCCTTTACGTCTTTCTACGAAAGCTTGTACAAGCTCTTCAAAACCTTCATATGTATGAGGATCATACACGTCAACACCATCAAGTGTAAGACCTAGTTCTTTTGCTTTTGCTTCAACTTCTTGTTTTTTTCCTACCACAATTGGCTGCAATACTTTGCCATCTGCTAGTTTTTGAACGGCTGTTAGAATGCGTTCGTCCATTCCCTCAGGAAAAACGATCTTAACTCCTTTACCTGCAACCTTTTCCTGAACTGTTGAAAAAATATCTGCCACTTCAATACCCTCCTTGATTTTACAAAAAAAGCGTTCTCTTTTAAGCATACTCTTCTTCTACCTAAATTCAAACTACCAACTTACATTATAGCGCTTACAAATTAAATTCTTATTTTTCAAACTAATTTAATCAATTTTGATAAAAGCTGTTTTCCTCGTTCAAGTTTTGAACACATCTCCATTTGGACAAACTATGTTATAGTTGGAACAGATGGAAAACTGTTAATAGGAGTGAAAGAAATGAGCGAACAACATACAACAAATGAAGCAGCTCAAACACTAGATGGCTGGTATGCACTGCATGATTTTAGAACAATCGACTGGACAGCTTGGAAGCTGCTGACAAGTGATGAGCGCCAAGCCATCATTCATGAATTCACAGGTCTATTGGAAAAATGGAAAACAGCTGAGCATGATAAGGCTGGGAGCCAAACAATCTATAGTATTGTCGGCCAAAAAGCAGATATTATGCTCATGATTTTACGTCCGACAATGGAAGAACTAGGTGAAATTGAACTCGAATTCAACAAGACACGACTAGCAGAGTTTACGATTCCAGCTTATTCTTATGTTTCAGTTGTTGAGCTCAGCAACTACTTAGCAGGAGGCGGCGATGGCGGAGATCCTTATGAGAACCCGCATGTACGTGCTCGCTTATATCCAGAGCTTCCTTCTTCTCAATACGTGTGCTTCTATCCAATGGATAAAAGACGTTCTGGCAATGACAACTGGTACATGCTTTCCATGGATGAGCGTAAATCTCTTATGAGAAGCCACGGCTTAATTGGCCGAAGCTATGCTGGGAAAGTAAAACAGATCATTACAGGTTCTGTTGGTTTTGATGATTATGAGTGGGGCGTTACCCTTTTCTCTGATGATGTGCTTCAATTTAAAAAATTGGTTTATGAAATGCGCTTTGATGAAGTCAGTGCACGCTACGGCGAATTTGGTTCCTTCTTTGTTGGAAACCGATTAGCAAACGAGCAGCTGGCGTCTTATTTCCATGTATGATAAACCCTTAAGGCTTCGGATCTCTCCGAAGCTTTTTTATGTATTTGTTTAGAAAGGTGATCACATCTTCATTTTCAGGATAAGTAAGAAACAAAACTAAACTCATGGCCCACAACAATGCAGTTAGGATGAACATCATTTTATTTCTTTAGCCTGCTTTCAATAAATTGAAGTGTGTCGGCTGCTATTCTATTTCTAGATAGTACAATTCCAGCATGCCCACAACTGTATACGTGCCTTTTAGGTTGATCCCAGCTATTCCACAGAGTATCAGCATCGTTTATGTCGATATACATGTCATATTTTCCTGATATTAAGAGTACATTTTCTTTTTCTACGAGAAGTTTTGCTTTACTAGGGTTCATAATATCCCAAGCTTTGTCGAGTTCTTCATACGTTGTCCCATATTCCTCCAGATCTCTTCGTATATACTTCCCAGGAAGAGTGTTCCAGATGGAATGCGCAATATTGTTCGCATAAAAAACTGATACAATAATATTCACGTCTTTCTCGACTGTTGCTAATAAGTTTGTTAGCCACCCTCCTAAACTAATACCAACTACGATTATGTCCCCACCTTCATTTTCCTTGATCCATTTAATCAGCCCTCTAAGTTCAACAATAGCTTGCTGGGAGGATTGCACGGTTCGACTTATATTGGCGCTAATCATGTGTTCACCAGAATATGTTGAATTTTGTGGTTCCCTATCGAAATGATAAGGCAGCGTGTAGTAATACATATTCCAATCATAATTTTTAACAATTTTATCGTGAAAAATCTTCTTGATTCTGTCGTATGAATCCATTCTCCATCCATGTACAAAGATTACATTAGGCTTGTGCTTTGACTCTTTTCGTAAAAACACTTCCACCGAAACCTTGTCATTCTTATCTTCACCAGATTTGATGCTAGAATGAAAAGAAAATATTCCACTTTTTAAGTTTGCTGTATGGTTATCGATATGAAATTGTAAATCAATTGGCTGAGCACTAAAAAAACGATCCCTGTTACCTACGTCAATAGGCAAATGATTATAGTGACTTTCTTTGCTTCTTGTTCTGTGCATATCCATTAATGCTGCGTAATCTATTACCTTTAAAAGCTTCAAAAGAATTAACTCCTTTAATCTCAAATTATTACTATACGAATATTTCAGCATAAAAAGCTGAAAAGAATACAAAGGGCTAAAATAAAAATCATTTTAGCCCTTTGTCAACAATCTGAAACTTTTTATTTCACCACGGTCATTTCTGGCTCTTCTATTGGTTTCACACGTTCCTGAATTGGATGGGAAAAAGAGTGCTCTGACAAGACAATATGGGAGACGGTTTTTGTAAATCCAGATACTTCTTGAATAAAGGCTTCAATTTCTTCAAGAGAAGAAACTGACAGCTTAATGAAAAAGCAAGACTGACCTGCCACTCGATAAGCAAAAAAGGCGCGTGGATGCTCATTCATAAAAGCCACAAAACGCTGATACTCCCCATTTAACACCGTAACTTCCAGCAGGCAGTCAATCAGAAGCCCTAATTTTTTATAATTGACCTGAACAGAATACCCTTCGATAATCCCTGCATCCTCTAATTTACGCACTCTTTCTGCTACCGCAGGTGCTGATAAATTCACTCGTTTGGACAATTCCCTCATGGATAAGCGGGCATCTTCTCTCAATTCATTTAAAATATGCACATCTACATCGGTGATTTTCATTCGTACCTCTCCTATCCAAAAATCGTTCCATTTGAAAAGTATTTGATGATAATACTTATGATATGAAATGTAAAATAAAACTAAATAATGGTAGAATTTATTTTAACGGAATTGAATGAAAAAGCAAGTATGGAGGGATTACTTGATGAAAGAATCTTTAGACAGCCAGGCTTCTAAAACATTTCCCATCACACTTGCCATCGCACTCACACTTGGCGTTTTTGCTGCGGGATCGGAAGAGCTGGTGATTTCACCACTTCTGCCTGATTTATCAAACTCCTTTCAGCACTCTCTTGATATTCTCGCTCTTTCCATCAGCATTTATGGGTTAGCTGTGCTGGTTGGAGCTCCGCTGCTCGTTCCTTTAGGGGACCGGTATTCAAGAGAGCTGTGTTTGATTATTGGGCTGTCTTTCTTTTTGATTGGAACAGTGATGTGTGCTGCTGCCCCAAATTTGGCCGTGTTTTTTGCAGGCCGTGCTATTTCTGGGCTGGCGACTGGTGTATTTGTGCCAACAGCCTATGCTCTTGTGGGCGACCGGGTTCCATACGAGTATCGCGGCAAAGTGATGGGACTCATTGTATCGAGCTGGTCTCTTTCTCTTGTCCTTGGTGTGCCCATTGGCGCCTTTATCGGTCAAAGTTTGAACTGGCGCTGGACATTTTGGATTTTCGCCATGATGAGTCTCGTTGTCCTGCTGCTCGTCATCCTTGAATCTCGAAAACAAGTCGCAACAGCTGCTTCGAAGGCACCTCAAACTAGGGAGAAATCAGGCTCTTTATGGGGGGCTTTAAAAATCGACCGAGTCCCTGCCTATTTGACCGTGACATTTTGTAACATGCTTGGATTTTATGGCATGTACTCATTTTTAGGAGCATACTTGCAAAGTCTGTTTTCCGGAGGGCAATCAACAGCTGGACTTCTGATCATGGCTTATGGCGTTGGTTTTTCCATGAGTATATTTACCGGGAAATTAGCAGATTGGTTTGGCAAAACACGTTCACTTTTCTTTGTGCTGGGCGGCATTACGCTTGTTCTTGCCTTACTTCCTTATGCACCGTTCTCATGGACATTGCTCATTTTTGCTTTATTTATTTGGGGTGCCATGCAAAGTTTATCTGTCACGCTTTTGAGCACCGTCCTGAGCGACTGCTCCCAAACCCACCGAGGCAAAGTGATGGCTTTTTACAGCCTTGCTTCCAATCTTGCCGTAATGCTTGGATCAGCTCTGATGGGACCTGTTTATGTCCATTTCGGCTATCATACAGTAGGGCTTGTATGTGCACTCATTACGCTTGTTGGTTTTCTCATCAGCTTCGTCAGCTATAAACGTGAAAAAACCTTACAGCAGAAACATAAAAACACATTTGAAACGTGAGCTCATTTCACTGCACATCTCGATATGTGCAGTTTTTTAGATCAATTTTTAATATCATCATAAAATACATTTTTTATAAATTTTGTTGACAATTACCAATTTTATTTTTTATAATCTAGTAAAAATTTGAAAAAGATTGGATGGTAAGGTAAACATGATCTTAAAGAATGATGTTTTTCATTTCAAAGAAGAGCCCATCGTTTCACCTAAGATGTTTACAGTCAATACATTAGGCCCTAAAGGGACAAGCAGTGAATATGCAGCAAAACATTTCATCTCTCATTCCACCACTACACTCGGCACCCATACGAAACTATCCCTTTACGACACATTCGAAACTTGCATTGAACATACTCTCTCTAACGCACTCCAATACACTCTCGTTCCACACGCATACGAAGGAATCAAACACTTCTACATGAGACCTGACCTGCAGCTTTTACAAATATTCAGATGTGACACGCCCATGTATGGTTTGGCTGTCAGACCAGATTTCCCCTTTCAAGAACAAATGCTTCACCATTTAAAAATTGTTTCTCATCCTGCACCTGTGAATTTGATTCAATATTTTATTCATCAAAATGCTGAATTTGAGCTTGTCAATTCTACAAGTACAGCCGCACAAAAGGTAAGAGACGGCGAATTTGATTTCGCTTTAACCAATGAAGTGGCAAGAGCTACATACGGGCTCACCTTCATTCGAACATTTAAAAGCATTCCTATGAGCTGGTCTATATTCGGAAAAGGAGAGATGTAACATGACAACTGAACAAAAGGTGCAAGAATTATATTTTCCTCAAGCGAAAAAACGAGAATGGGATAATGGTGTCATCCAATATTCTACTGTCAGAGGCGATACGGAAGTGTTAATTTCATACGTCCCTCCTCACACGATCATCGAACCTCACGAGCATCCAGAAGCACAAATCGGCATCGTATTAAAAGGCGAGCTTCAAATGACGGTCGGCCAATCGACCCAATTGCTGACCCCATTAGAATCAGCCTATATTGCACCACCATTCGTTCCTCACGGCGCATCGAATCTGACAGATGAGGAAGTGATCGCCATTGATATTAAGAGATTAAAAGATGGCGAGGAATATACGGCTCCTCCTACTTATTTCTTAGACATTTTCAAAACGCGTGATTTACTTCCTGGCATGGAAGTGACTTTTTTTGTGGAGGACTGGATGGAGCTTATGATTGCCAACATTCCGGGAAATGGCGGGGAAATGCCTTTTCATAAGCACCGTAATGAACAAATCGGGATTTGCATTAGCGGTGGGTACGATATGACGATTGAAGGCTTTACAGAAAAAATGGAATTTGGCACGACCTACTTCTGTGATCCAAAAGAAGATCATGGCGCCATTAATCCAAAGCCAGAAGCATCAAAGTCTATTAATCTCTTCTTCCCTCCACGCTATAACCGCTTAAAGCCAAAAGCGTCTAAGGTGAAGAAATGAACATTGCCGGAAAAGTCGTCCTGATTACAGGAGGTGCGTCTGGGATTGGGCTTGCCGCCGTCAAGCTTTTCCTTGAGCACGGAGCAAAAGTAGCAGTGGCTGATATCAATGAAGATAGCGGTAAACAACTCATTGAATCATTGCCTCATGAACATGCTGCGTTTTTCAAAACAGATATTACGAATGAGTCTGACTGTCAAAAAACCGTTCAATCCGTGCTGAGCCAATTCGGGACAATTGATGTTTTGATTAACAATGCAGGCATCGAAATTGTCTCACCTATTCACGAGATGACACTGGAGGATTGGAACCACATTCTACAGGTCAACCTGACTGGTGTATTTCTTATGAGTAAGCATACATTGCCGCATATGCTTGAAAAGAAAAGCGGAAGTATTATTAATACTGGATCTGTCGGTGGTCTCGTTGGCTGGCCTGACATTCCTGCATACAACGCAACAAAGGGCGGTGTCATCCAGCTCACCAAATCGATGGCGATCGACTATGCCGCTCATCAAATCAGGGTGAATTGTATCGCCCCAGGGATCATTGATACGCCATTAAATGAAAAATCCTTTTTAGACAATCATTCAGAAAGTCTTGAGGTTGTTAAAAAGGAAAAAGCAAAGGTGAATCCCTTGCTTCGTCTCGGAAAACCCGAAGAAATTGCGGGCGTGATGCTGTTTCTCGCCTCTGATCTATCCAGCTATATGACTGGAAGTGTTGTCACAGCAGATGGCGGATACACCGCTAGATAAAAAGGAGTGCTTTCATTGAGTAAAAAAACCGTACTTGTCATTGCTGACTTAGGAGGATGCCCGCCCCATATGTTTTATGAAAGCGTGGCGGCATCTTATCATATCGTTTCCTATATCCCTAGACCCTTTGCCATTACAAAGGGTCACGCTGAACTAATCGAAAAATACTCCATTGCCGTCATCAAAGATCGTGATTATTTTGAGACACACCCTTCTTTTGAACACCCTGATTCTATTTACTGGGCACATGATGATTATCTGAAATCAGAGGAAGAGGTGGTGGATGACCTAGTCCGTGTGGCTTCCTTTTTCAAAGCTGATGCCATCACCACCAATAATGAATTATTCATTGCACCAATGGCAAAAGCCGCTGAGCGGCTGGGGCTGCGCGGCGCTGGGGTAAAAGCAGCTGAAATGGCACGTGATAAAAGCCAAATGAGAGCTGCATTCAACGCTGCTGGTGTCAAAGCGGTGAAAACTCAGCCTGTCACGACTTTAGCTGATTTCCAGCAAGCTATTGAACAGATCGGGACACCGCTTATTTTAAAGCCTACATATTTAGCAAGCTCCATTGGCGTGACCCTTTTTCACGACAGAGCCGGCAGTGATGATCTCTTTTTAAACGTACAATCCTACTTGCAAACGATTCCCGTCCCAAACGCTGTGACATATGAAGCACCATTTGTCGCTGAAACGTATTTAGAGGGTGCTTACGAGGATTGGTATCAGGAGGGTGGCTATTCTGATTATGTCAGTGTAGAAGGGTTAGTCGTGGAGGGAGAATATATCCCTTTTGTCATACATGACAAGACCCCTCAAATCGGTTTTACAGAAACGGCTCATATTACTCCCTCGATCCTAGACAATGAAGCCCAGCAAATCATTATTGAGGCGGCTAAGAAGGCAAATGAAGGGCTGGGCCTTGAAAACTGTGCGACCCATACAGAGATCAAGCTCATGAAAAATCGAGAAGCAGGACTGATCGAATCCGCAGCTAGATTTGCTGGCTGGAATATGATTCCGAATATCAAAAAAGTGTTTGGGGTGGATATGGCCAAGCTGCTGATCGATGTATTAGTCGATGGAAAAAAAGCGGAGCTGCCAAAAGAGCTGCTTTCTGGACATACGCATTATATAGCAGACTGCCATTTATACCCTCAGCATTTCAAAGAAAGCGGACACATACCGGCAGAGGCCACACACATCACCATTGATCATATCCATATTCCGAAGGATGCTTTAGTTGGAGATACTGTGATCGTCAGTGAATCCGTTCCATCCAAAGGCACCTTTGTGGATCTATCTTTATTTGAAGCCTTTAACGGCATCGTGTCGCTTGAATTAAAAGGGTCATCCTCACAGGATGTTGCCGCATCCATCCGCAACTTACAGAAGCAAGCTGCTATTCAGTTAATGGATGAATTAGTGAAGGGATAGAAAGAGAGGGTAACGTGGTGGAGATCTTACCATCTAACATAATTGAACGGCTGCCAGAACAGAAATTTGGAACCGTATTTGAGAAAATTGCGCAAAAAGCACAAAACGGAGCGAACATCATAAACCTTGGTCAGGGAAATCCCGATCTTCCTACTCCTGCACATATCGTAAGCGCCCTTCAAGAGGCGGCAGGCACTTTGCAATTTCAGCAATATGCACCTTTCAGAGGCTTCGACTTTTTCAAGCAAGCCATTGCAGATTTCTACAAAAAGGAGTTCGGCCATGAGATAGACCCACAGAAAGAGGTTGCTCTTTTCAATGGAGGGAAAACAGGCCTTTATGTCATGAGTCAGTGTCTGCTTGACCCTGGGGACGTTGCCCTCGTCCCCGATCCAGGATACCCAGAATATCATTCTGGGATCTTGATGGCAGACGCAAAGCCCTACTGCATCAAACTTGAATCGAAAAATGGCTATTTGCCGAATCTCTCTTCAATTGATCCGGAGGTACTCAAAAAGGCAAAGGTTCTTTTCTTAAATTATCCGAATAACCCAACAGGTGCTGTGGCAAATGATGCATTTTTTGAAGAGGCTGCTGATTTTGCATCAGCTCACGGACTGCATGTCATTCATGATTTTGCCTATGGTTCATTTCATTATGAACAAAAACCCGTAAGCTTTCTGAACGCTCCTCTTGGGAAAAGCGTAGGAGTGGAATTATATTCTCTATCCAAAACATTTAATATGGCAGGGTGGAGAGTCGCTTTTGCTGTAGGTAATGAGGACATCATCCAAGCCATTAACGCCTTCCAAGATCATGTGTTTGTCAGTATGTATGGCGGATTTCAACAAGCTGCAACTGTCGCCTTGCAAAGTGATGACCGTCACATACAATCATTAAAAGAGGTCTACCTTGAACGAATTCACTTTTTCATCCGTCAGGCAGAAAAGCAGCTAGGATGGTCCATCGAACGTCCAGCTGGCGCCTTTTATTTATGGGCTCCAATCCCTGATGATTTTGAACATTCTCATGCATTTGCTGACTATTTACTCGAACATACTGATGTCGTTGTCACGCCGGGGGGTGTGTTTGGAGCACATGGAAGCCGTCATGTCCGCATCTCAATGGTTGCTCCAATTGAACAGCTTGCCCTGTTTATCGACCGGCTTCGCATCCTTCCAATTCGCTTTAATCAAAAAACCCGCATATAGCGGGTTTTTGATGTCATATACTTTTCATCGAACCACCATCGACGGATATTTGTTGTCCTGTAAGATAGGAGGCTTCCTCTGATGCGATAAAAGCGGCCAATGAAGCCATTTCACTCGCTGACCCCACTCTTTTCATTGGAATTCCTGACGCTACAGCCTGTTCAGCTTCTTCCCGCGAAAATGCCTGTTTACGCATCATGTTTCCGATAAATTGTTCATACCGATCTGTAGCTATAAATCCCGGGTTTAAACAATTCACTGTGATCCCTGAAGGTGCAAGCTGTGTGGCAGCATTTTTACTAGCATTGATAATCGCTGCATTCATCATACTGTTCGTAAACATTTGGTCGCCAGGTTCCTTCCATAGGTTCCCGACAATTTGAATGATCCGGCCATACTCATGTCGTTTCATCATCGCTGCCGCACGCTTCATCGTATCAATGTACGCAAGGGCTTTTTGAGAAAATACTGCCATCATCTGCTCGCTGTCACACGAATCAAAGGTATCCGGCTTCCCCCCTGGAATGTTATTAATCAACACATCCAGTCTGCCAAACTCTTTTTCTATTTTCGTAAAAGCCTCAGCCCTCACTCCTTCATCTGACATGTCCCCACAGAAAAGAGCCACCGGCTCCTTTGTTTCTGCCATACGCCCAATGTGCTGCTGCGCTTCTTCTAGTGAGGATTGATTTCTAGAATTGATGATGATCTTTACATTGTCTTGAGCGGCAAGCTTTACGGCGATGGCCTTTCCAATCCCTGTACTTGCTCCTGTTACAAACGCAATTCTTTTAGACAAACTCATCCACATCCCTTTTCTTATCAGCTTAGTACATATACATAAAATGACACATATAGAATGTATTTCAACAAAAAAAGACCTTTCTCCTGCGAAAGGCCCCCCGTTCTCTATTTAAATGTCGTTTCCCAATTAAACCCGATCGTTTCGTCATTCCAGGCGATTCGCTTTTCATCTGGGTTATTCGGGTCATACGATTCTGTTGTGAAATACACAATTTGCAGCGGCGTCTCACCTAGTACACGATAGCCATGCGCGACACCCTTTGGGATAAGAAGCAGCATCGGATTGTCTTCCCCCATATAATACACATCGGTTTGCCCCTTTGTGGGAGAGTCCTCACGCAAATCATATAACACGACCTGTGCATGACCTGCGGGGAAGAACCAAACGTCGTCTTGTTTTTCATGATAATGAAAGGCTTTGATCACGCCTGGAAAGCTTTTCGACCATGACGCCTGCCCAAAGCGTTTCAGCATCGGTTCATCATCTCGAATGAGCTCTGCAAAAAAGCCGCGGTCATCACAATGTTTCATAAGTTTTTTCGTTTGAACACCATCAATCATGCTGTTGCCATCTCCCTTCTTTCTGCAAATATTCGTAAAGTGCATCCTTCCAATGCCTCGGCTGCCAGCCTGTGGCTTCAATCGCTTGAAGATCTAAGACAGAATAGGCTGGGCGAGGCGTTTGGAAGCCGTACTCTTCCGTGGAAATCGGCTCAATTGTGGCGGACAGTCCGCTTTTCATCACAATTTCTGACGCAAAATCAAACCAGGAACAGCTTTCTCGATTACTGACATGATACACGCCTGCCTTCTGATCAAACAAATGAATCAAGGCCTCAGCTGCATCCTTTGTATAAGTAGGAGACCCTATTTGATCGTTCACAATGCGCAAATGATCCTTCGTTTCAGCGAGCCGAAGAATGGTATTCACAAAGTTATGCCCCTCATGTCCATAAAGCCACGAGGTACGAATGATTTTCACTTCATCTGACACAAGCTGAATCAATTCCTCACCAAGCTTTTTACTCTTTCCATAAATGGTTTGAGGATCTGCTTGTGCATCGATTTGGTAAGGGGTGTCCGCCTGCCCGTCAAACACATAATCTGTACTGACATGTAACACATCAGCGCCTGCGCGCTTTGCTTCCAGGGCTGTATAGTAGGCGCCAATGCCATTCACAAGATACGCCTTTTCGGTTTCTGTTTCACATTGATCAACAGATGTATAGGCTGCTGCACTGACAACAATATCAGGCTGATAGTGTCTCATCGCATGTCTAACTGCCTGCTGGTCTGTGATATTGAGCATGTTCCTCGTTAAGGCAATGACGGTCATGTCTTTTTCTTTGAGCTGTCTGCTCAATTCTTTCCCTAATTGGCCGCCTGCACCGGTGATTAAAACTTTCATCCGTCACCCTTCTTCGCTCTGATCGTATTTGGTTCGATACCAATTGATCGTTTTTTCGATACCTTCTTCAAATGACGTCTCCTGCGTCCAGCCGAGCTCGCCTTTTAGCTTACTTGCATCAATGGCATACCGTCTGTCATGTCCTTTTCGGTCTTGAATAAACGCAATTTGATCATGACTGATTCCAAGCTGCGATAGAATCGTTTTGGTTAAATCAAGATTTGTTTTCTCATTGCCGCCGCCAATATTGTATACCTGCCCGGCTGTGCCGTTTTCGAGCACCTTCTTCACAGCTCTCGCATGGTCTTCTACATACAGCCAATCGCGAATTTGCTGGCCGTCTCCATAAATCGGGATTTTCTCTCCATTGACTGCTTTTCTAATAATGGTCGGTATTAATTTTTCCTCATGCTGATACGGTCCGTAATTGTTGCTGCATCGTGTAATCATCGCGGGTAATTGGTAAGTGTGGATAAAGGATTTTACAAGCAGGTCTGAACTCGCCTTGCTTGCTGAATAAGGATTGTTCGGTGAGAGTGGTGTTTGTTCTGTGAAAGCAGGATCATCTGGCTCCAAATCTCCATATACTTCATCTGTTGAAATATGAATGAGCTTTTTCGCCTTTCCTTTTAAAACAGCTTCAAGCATACGATACGTTCCAAAGACATTTGTTTGAATAAAAGGCTCTGCCGATTCAATGCTGCGATCAACATGCGATTCTGCCGCAAAATGAATGATCGCATCATAGACTTCATCAAATACTTGATCCAGCTCATGCTGAAGGGTAATATCTCCTTGAATAAACCGAAAATGAGACAACTTTAATAATTCATCCATCTCGTCTGGATGACTGGCATATGTTAATTTATCAAAAACGGTGAGCCTGACATTTGTATCCTGAAGCAGCAGCTTCACAAAATTCAGTCCGATAAAACCCGCTCCGCCTGTAATTAAATAAGACTTCGTCATTCGGATCCCTCTTTTTTCTTCATCGTTTCAAACATTTTCGCAGATGCTTCGTGGAGAGATTCATGCGTTCCTGCATCAATCCACCACCCTTTTAACATATCATAGGTCAGCTGGCTATTTGAGATATAGAGATTGTTCACGTCTGTAATCTCTAATTCGCCTCGATCTGACGGCGAGATTCTCTCAATATATTGAAAAACTTCTTGATCATAAAAATAGATGCCCGTGACGCAGTAGGATGAGCGCGGATGCTCCGGCTTTTCCTCTATTGATAAAATCTGTTGACGGGCAGCATCAATTTCTGCAATGCCAAATCGCTTTGGATCTGCCACTTCTTTCAACAGAACCTTGGCTCCTCTATCTTGCTGCTGAAAAGCTTCAACAAAAGGGTTTAGCGAATCCTCAAATACATTATCACCAAGCATCAGCACAAATTTTTCCTCTTCTACAAAGGGCTTTGCATAGGATAAGCCGTCTGATATCCCAGACGCTTCAGGCTGTACCTGATATACGATGTTCATCTCCAATTCCTGATCGCTTTCAAGCAGCTTTTGAAACAACGGGATTTGTTCTTCTTGTGATATGACCATCACATCTAAAATCCCTGCTTCCTTCAATTTGAACAATGACCAATAAATCATTGGATATGGACCAACCGGCAATAAATGTTTATTGAAAATCTTCGTTAAAGGCGCCAGTCGTGATCCCTTTCCTCCTGCTAAAATAACTCCCTTCACATCTACACATCCTTATAGTCTTTTTGGTGATGATTCATGAGGTGTATAAGAATGTTTTTCACTCGTTCAATTCCTTTTCCATCAATGAGTGTCCGTCCATTAAGATGGATGCTCCTGCGGAGAAAGTAGCTGCTGGACAGTCTTTCCACAGCACACCATATATCTTTTTCATCCACAAGTTCACCTAATCCAAGATGGTGGCACGCTCCCTTTTGTGCAAAACGAGCGGCTGTCACTGCTTGATGGTCGACTTGTGAAAGAACAATACTGGGCACTCCGATACAAACTGCCTCGTATAATGTCATCCCGCCAGCAACTATTGCCAGATCAGCTTCCGAGAGACGCGCAGGTAATTGATCTGTATGACGAATGAATTGAATATGCTCAGCCTCTATTTGTTCTTCAATGCGGGAGGCTTTTCCTGTAACCGCTAAAATGTGTAAGTGGTCCGCTTCGAGGATTGCTGATACAGTCTTTAATAACAATCCACGCGGGTCACTGCCCCCAAGGCTGATGACCACCTTTTTGCATTCTTTTCGAACCTCATATGTGTCTTTTAATCGGCTTATCTCTTGATCTAACAATAAATAAGGTGTTCCATAAAAATATTCTGTCCCATCTACTTGCATGTACTTTTCGTCCAGACCGCCATAAATGCCGTTCACGACAGCATCGGCAAGCTGACAAGCTTCTGCTCTTATTTCTTCAAATAAAACCAGCCTTGCAGAGCCGGAGGACGCTTTGATCAATCGAAGAAATTGGAGGTCACAATCAAGTACATCAATCAGCAGAAGATCTGGATTCAGCTCTTTTATGTCCTGCTCCATCTGAAGGAATGCCTTCGACTCCTGCACCAAATGAACGTGCCAATCTGGACCTGAGAGCATTTCTACACAGATCTGTTCATTTGTATAGAAAGATATGTCGTTTCCTTCTTGAAGCAGTTGATTTGCCAGCCGTTTCATTCTGACGACATGACCCATCCCTCTTAAAAACCCACCATACACAACAATCATGATTTTCTTGTTCATTCAGCATCCTTCTGTTTCACAAATTGATTCAGCCGAACAATATCAGGGTCTTGTTCGCAAATGGTGATGAGTTCAGCCGTAGGCACAGCAATGGAGCCGTTTGCTTTCTCTAGTAAACGGGTCGCAAACACATAATCTTCTTCTGTATCAATCGTGAATCGATAAGCAGGATATGCAAGTTCTTTGGGCGGTGTGAATAATTGCAGGTAAAATTGCTCAGGATGCTTTCTGATATAGAGCGTGACATGCTCACGCTCTGGCTGCGTAAGGGGAAAATTGTCGATTTCACTTAAAATCTGTGCGTCGATCATTTCCCCGGAAATACCGAGTGGCGTTCCAGCCGTATACGTGTAATCAGCCTTCTCTTGTCTATGTTTTTCAAGCATTTTCGACAAAAGGACTGGATCTATAAATGGGTTATCTCCTGTTAAACGCACAATGGTTTGCGGTTCAAAATGACGGAAAATCTGCGCAAATCGCTGCAGTACATCCGCCTCACTGCCACGAAATACTTTATAGCCCTTTGATAAACAATAATGAGCCAGCAGATCATCTTCTGCCTCAACTGTTGTGGCGATCATGAGGTTCTGCGTTTTGTGATTGTAATGATCTGATTGCTTTACTCGTTCAACAATCAGGTCGATCAGCGCCATACCGCCGATCGGTTTCATCACCTTTTTTGGCAGCCTTGTTGAGCCCATTCTCGCCTGTATGACAAAAAGGACATCATTGATCATTTGGCGTCTCCTGCATGAGTACATCTTTCCACGAAACCCCTGTATGGGCTGGGATATCTCTGACAGCCTTTGCGCCAAGTAAAATCGCCATATACCGCGGATGCAGACCTTGGCTTTTTTGTCCTGGACGTAACACGGCTAGATTTTCTGCGGTCAATGTCTCGCCTTTCGCAATGCCTTTTGTCGTAAAAATGCCTCGATACGCAAATTCACGAATCTTGCCTTCAATAGCTGTTGTCGTTTTATAAGAACTGCCAAGGAGCTCTTCTGGCACTGAATGAGTGTCAGCTTCTGTTAGATTCCGCTGCTTTTCTGCCGCTCGAATATGCTGAACCATTTCCTTCAATTCTTCAGGATCAAGAGCAAAGGAATGATCAGCCCCAGGTAACGTTTTATCGACTGTAAAGTGCTTTTCAATGATTGCTGCCCCAAGCTTCACAGCGGCCACAGGCGCTTCAGTTGGATGCTCACTATGATCAGAAAAGCCAATGACTGCCTCGGGAAATGCCGCAGCTAAGGTTTGAAGCACGCGGAGATTCGTGTAAGCTCTAGGTGCTGGATACTTTGCTACGCAATGCATGATAGCGACCTGCTGATTGTGCTCGCTTGTAATCGCCTCATATGCTTCATGGACATCCGAAATCGTTGCCCCGGCTGTTGAGAATATGATGGGCTTTTGAAAAGATGCCGTGTGACGCATAAGAGGCAAATGATTGATTTCATAGGATGCCAGCTTGAAAGCCGGCGGATCGGTTTGATTCAATAGATCCGCAGATTCTTCGTCACACACTGTGCTTAAAAATATCAGCCCTTTTTCCGCGCAACGTGACAATAACACCGGGAGCCATTCTGGCGGCAGCTCCATTTGTTCCACTAAAGAAAAAATAGACACCTCTTCCCCTTTGGCTGTTTCGTACAAACCCGGTTCCTTTTGATACATCCGATCAGCTTGAAACATTTGAAACTTCACCGCATCGGCACCTGCTTCCTTTGCCACATCAATTAAAGCAAGCGCCTGATCCAGCTTTCCATCATGGTTAATGCCTGCCTCTGCAATGATAAAGACAGGCGCGCCATCCCCTACTTTGCGATCTCCGATATAGAAATGCGCCATCTTACCTCTCTCCTTTTTTCGGCCACACATGGTAATACAAGAAGGCATTTTTTGTTCTAAAGCCCAGCTTTTCGTACAGTTGAATCGCGGTTGTGTTATGCATCTGAGTTCCGGCAGACATAAACCGATGCCCTCTCTCATGAGAGGCGTTAATCATCGCCATCACGAGCTTTCTCCCGATCCCTTTTCCTTGTGCATCCGCTCTAATGGACAATAAATCAAGTACCAGTTCATCGCCCTTTGTCACCCCTTGAATCAAACCAATGACTTCATCGTTCACCTTTGCTGCGAGATTGATATCTGCACGTCCGAGTAAATTGTTTCTCATCCATTCCTGAAAGAAATGCTGGACGGCATTCTGATCTAAAAAAGGATCAAGTGCATACCGGCTTTTCACAAACGCCTGATGAGCAAGTGACACCGCCTCATCGTAATCCTTTTCATCCGGCAGACTGATGACCACATCTTCACCTGTAGATGGCATCTCCATTTGAACAGGCGGCGCCTCAAGACGAGTGAGACCGCCCACATAGTACACATGTGACAGCCTTTGGACGATGCGGTTTTTTTCAAGATCAGACGCTTCAAGACGTAAAAAGAAAAAATCGCATTTTTCTGTTCTCATCCAATTGATGAAACGCTCCATCAATTCTTGAAAAGCAGACGCTGACTCCGCTTCGACAAACTTCACATGAAAAATATGCTGATGAAAAATGCCGCTTTCCCATTTTGACCATTCATATAGCAGGACTGCCTTTAGCTGTGCGCCATTAACAAGAGCGAACTGCTTGAAGCCGTTCATTTGTTCCGCTTGTTGACCGTATTTCTCCAGCCAAGCAGCCAGCACCTGATCATCTACAGCATGAACGACCTTCATGATAATGCCTTCTGTTCTTTTAAAATAGACAACACCGCTGTGATAACATCCTGCACATCTTCATCTGTCATACTTGGATAGAGCGGCAGTGAGAGCGTCTGCTTGTAGTATGCAAGTGACTCAGGAAAATCCTCCGGTGAATAGTGATATGTTTCTTGATAGTATGGATGCAAGTGAACAGGGATAAAGTGAACACTCGTGCCGATTTTATATTCCTTTTGCAGCTGATCAATCAGTTCATCACGCGTGATAAATGCTTCTTTTGGATTCACTTGCAGTACATACAAATGCCATGCATGTCTTCCTTCTTGATGCACAGGCGGCAGGATCAGACCCGCTTCTTTTTGAAAAGCCTGATTGTATGCTTTTGCAATCTGTTCTCTCCGCGCCTGCATGTCATCTAGTCGGCTTAGTTGAACAAGCCCTAACGATGCCTGCACGTCAAACATGTTCATTTTATAGCCTGGTTCCTCGACCTCGTAATACCACGTTCCTTTTTCTCCATAACGATTCCACGCTCCCTTGCTCATCCCATGGAGCGCTAGTCTTCTAATCCGAGCCGCAAGCGCATCATCATTTGTTGTCAGCATGCCGCCTTCACCAGTCGCTAGGTTTTTCGTTGCATAAAAGCTAAAAGCGGTCGCATCACCAATGGATCCAACGGGCTGACCGTGGTACGTTGTGTAAAGAGCGTGGGCAGCATCTTCAAGTACAAATAGATCATACTTTTTGGCAATGGCTAAAATCCGGTCCATATCGCACGATTGACCGGCAAAGTGAACAGGAACAATTGCTTTTGTGTGTGGTGTAATCGCCGCTTCTAGTTTCTCTGCATCAAGGTTGAGTGTCGCTGGATCAATATCGACAAATACAGGCGCTGCTCCCGTATGGATAATCGTATTGGCTGTTGCGCAGAATGTCAGAGGGGTTGTAATCACCTCATCCCCAGCCCTAATCCCTCTTGCCTTTAACGCTAAAAATAAAGCAGCCGTACATGAATTGACAGCGATCGCATGTTTTGCACCTGTCAGCTGCTGAAATTCTTCTTCAAACTGTCTTACTTTTGGTCCAGTTGACAGCCAGCCGGACTTTAATGTTCCAATGACTTCATCAATTTCTTCCTGCTGAATGAAAGGCAGAGCATAAGGAAGAAATTGTGCTCTCTTTTTTCCCATATCACTTGCACACCCCTATCTTCATCTCTGAAAATCCACACCGGTTTTTGTTTTGAGCAGAGAAAGCAGAACATCGATAGATCGCGCATGCGGATAATGTTGTTTAATGAACTGAGCTCCTTGCTGCTTTGCCAGTTTCATCTCTTGTTCATCCGACAAAATACGAATGGCTTTCTCAGCTAGTTCAACAGGGTTTTCCATATGATAGCTGCCAAGCGACTCGTAATATGGGTATCTTCTGCCTTCTGTCATTTTCCCGATCAGCACACTCTTTTCAAAAAGCATGGCTTCAAGACCAACTGTTGATGTGAGCGTAATCACGATATCCACATATGGCAGCAAGTCATACAGGTCAATTTCTTTTTTAATCAATTTCACATGATTTCCCGCTCGTTCAATAGTCACATAGTCATTTAATCGATTTCGAGCAATTTCCCAAGGATGCGGCTTCATAATCAGCTGAATGTCTTTCCGTTTGGCGATCGTTTTAAGAACATCGCCATAAAAGGCTTCAGAAAACGGCTGCGTTGCCACAAGCACGGTCTTTTTAGCCGGACTGAAGTTCAATTTACGAAAAATGAGATCCTGTTGAAGCGGCGTTCGCTCCTTCACCAAATCAAACCTCGGATGACCTGTGATTTCTACCTGTTCCGGCTGACAGCCTTTGTCTACATACCAGTCCTTTTCATACTTTCCAAACACCCCATGGCAAGTCGTGAAAATCGGTAAAAAGGCTTCGTCTCCCATAAGCGCGCCGTGCTGAAGACAGATACTCGTAAGCTGGCGTTTCACTGTTTGCAAAGCGAGTACGCGGCTGTAGACATCCTCTGTCGTTCCAACAATAACAGCTGCAATCGGCTGCATTTGAAATAGCATTTCTATTTGGTCAATGACATCAATAAATTGCACAATGTCCTTCCGCAGCTTTCCTCTAAAAAAGACATTGCCAAAGACAGGGTGGTGAGCGTAAGGTTTAAGGAGAGCATTTGCTTTTTCAATATATTCAGCGTGGGCTTCTTTATTAACCTCTCCGGCTAATTCCGGCTTACTGATCACGGGTAATCCGTAATAATCCGCCTTCTTCCAGCGAGCGAGCACCACCGTTTGGTTTGGATGGAACCGCGTGTAATTTTGTTCCGTAAAACGCAGGTGTTCAAAGTGAAGCAATACCTTTCCATTCGCCGGACGATAAGCCACACGCTTGATCTGCTGTTTATGCTGATCAAAAAATGGCTGAATCTCTTCCGGTAATGGACAAGCGGTTGTCAGTTCTTGACCGAATGCTTCATCTTCCATGCGTTCCCTCACTTCAGGACTGATATATTGATAAAAATTACTGATCAACCCAAGAGGAATTTGCTTGTAGGACAAATCCTTCATCAGATTCACATACTCAAAGTACACCTGCCAATAATGATGAATATAGTGCGACACTTCAGGTCACCTCCCATGTTTTTGTTTTAATATACTGCGAAGCTCCCAGCAGGTAGACTGCTCGGGAAGTGCTTGAATAAAGGCACTTTTCTCTTCTTCTGCCAGCTGATAATGAATGGACTGTTCTGTGATGTAATTTGTATCTAATATTTCATCAAAGGGATAGAACGGATAAAAATGATTTAACCGAAAAAAGAAACGGGCATCCCCTATCCGATAAAAATGCGGACTCTCGTCCCAGTAAGACCCAAATTCAGCATGAATTTTTGATAAAATGGATGCACGATGTACGACCGAGCAATGATCTATGGCACAGGGGGCATTCCATTGCACTGTTTGCGCCGGCCGAATCGTTTCCTTCACTGGCTCTTTTTTGCTATTTAAATAGATCACTTTAGAACTAGAATAGACAATCTCTTTACCTGGATGGGCATCTAGATAATGAGTGAGCTTCTCTAAACGGTCCGGGGCGTAGACATTGTCATCTGTGGCATAGGAAATATACTCGCCCTTTGCCAGTTCTAATGCTTGATTAATCAGCACGGCGTAGCGAGTTTTCGCTGTTCTCTCTTCCAGCGTTTTGACACCGCTTTGGATAAAGTGAACGCGGGGATCTTTGCGAAACGGTTCAATAGCAGCAAGGGTTTTTTCGTTTGATCCATCATCCATGATAAAAAGTTCAAAGTCTGACAGCGTCTGCTGCAGGACCGCTTCAATCGATTTGCCGACGTAAGCCGCCTTGTTGTAGCTCGTCATAATGACAGTTACTTTTGTCAAAGTTTTCACCTCGGTCTCTTTCAAACTATGTTTATCATATGTGTCTCCTCTTAAAGAGACTGTAGAGTGACCTATTTTTTATAAAATTGTATTTTTTTATTGATCTATCTTTGAAAAATGCGAAATTTTTGGTAATATAAGTAATCATTTGTGTGTATTAAAGGAGTAAAGAACATTGGAAGCTATGAAGAATGATCACTCCCAAGAAGAGGAAGTAAAAGGATTTTTTCGATTTTTTAAAATTTTTGTCGCGACAAAAACGATTATTCGCTCATATCAACATTCCAATATTCCCATTTGGCTGATGATGCTCCTTGCAAGTATCGCCGGTACGGGCTGGATCTACGAAGGGTATTTTAGCGAGTATATGGGCAATCATATTCCATTCCCTTTTATTCTGTTACAAGGAGCGGGATATGGTATTTTGGCAGGTAATATGATTCTATTTTTCGGTGTCCTTCTGATTAAATGGTTAGGCCGTCTCTTTTTCGACTGTCAAACGGCATATCGAGATATACTCAAAGCCTGCACACTGACGGTCTTTTTCCCTTCTGCTTTATTTTCACTTACTTGGATTTTCACTGTTGGGATGCTCGGTCCGTATACGTTTGTTAAAATCTCACCATATTTAGATCAGCATTATGAAGTATGGTATTATCTCGATCTTTTAACTCTTACGGATGTATATGCAAAGACGTGGATATTTGGAATGGCAATTTTAGGCATTGTCGCTGTGATGAAGCTCAAATTATGGCAAGCCTTCATCATTGTGATCACACCGCTCGCCGCGTTTTTTCTCATCACGACACTTTTATTTGATATTCAGCACGCTGTAAACTGGATCATGTAAAAAAGACGAGTACCGATAGAATACGAGGGATTGTTTTCACGCTGAGGAATTGCATAGCAGTTCCTTTTTTTCGTTCAATGTACATATTCTCCCCTCCTGTCTCATAGTGTGAAAGAGAGAAAGAATGCTATGGAAACAACAGGTGCTTTAGCGCCTTCTGTTTAGAACACCATGAGGAAAGAGGAGGAACGTTATGAAATTGAAAAATCAATTTGGGCAAGGTTCGGGTTTCGAAGGTCAAGATTTTCGCCAGCAACAATATGGAGCAAATCCGTATCCTGCGCAGCAGATGGGTTATTCAGTCCCTCCCCAAACGCAGGGTCAAATGCAGCAGGGGTTTTCGCCAATGCCGTCTACCGGCACTTCACAAGGAGGCCAAGGAACGCAGGGCGGCGGTCAGCCATATCAAATTCCTTCTGGACCGGTTTATCAGCAGAATGTCACCGGGCAGCTGCCTATTGAGCAGTCCTATATTGAAAATATTTTACGATTGAACCGCGGCAAGGTAGCCACGATTTATATGACATTTGAGGCGAGCAAGGAATGGAATTCGAAGATTTTTAGAGGCGTCATTGAAGCTGCAGGACGTGACCACATTATCATTAGTGATAATAAGACAGGAACACGATACTTACTATTAACGATCTATCTTGATTACATTACGTTTGATGGGGAAATTCAATACGACTATCCATACTCCATGTCTACGTATTCTCCGAGATAACGTCAAGCATGGCAAAAGCAAGGCTCAGGTGCCCTTGCTTTTTTTCTTTTGTCTAGGTTTTTGTCACACCTCTAGGGCGCTGCTCATAAGATGCCTAGTAGTTTTTATCAAAAGCCTAGAGGTGACATCAATGACTGTTGAGCTGGATTATACATCACCAAATGTCAAATTTTCATACGATCTGAATCAAAGCCCCCTTGTGAAATTCGATCAGCATAACCTGATTAATGTGTTAGGAAAAAAACAATTAAACTCGTTGGATCAAGTGTCCCTGCTGGATATATATTTGAGTAAAAGCAAAGTCGTAGAGCCTCATTATCATCAAAATGCCGCAGAGCTTGTTTATTGTATAGCCGGTTCTGCTGCCGTATCGATGCTGAATCCATTTACAAAAAAACTGCACACCTACACCATCACACCTGGACAGGTGGCAAACGTGCCTCAAGGCTGGTGGCACTATGAAGTCGCTCTCCAAGACAGAACTCATTTGTTAGCCATTTTTAACGCATCTACACCTGAAGTGATCCTAGGCTCAGACCTTCTCACCCTCACCCCTTCTCACATCATGGCCCATACTTATTGCATGAACGAAACACAGTGGAAGCAGGCGATAAAGCCTGTGAAACCAAGTGTGTTTATCGGACCATTTTGCCACCGGGAGGATGAGTCTCAAACGCATCCTGTCCCTCCATCTCACTACGTCCCATATTATCAAGCACCGCCCAACTATACCCCTTACTGGAGTTAAGAAAAAACCGATGCCCCTATGAGAGCATCGGTTTATTGGCTTATAAATTTTTTGCTGCTGCAATGACAAGCATGATCCAAGAGGCGATAAATGCTACTCCGCCAATAGGAGTAATGGCTCCTAAAATCTTCACCTGCGTCAATGCCAGCACATAAAGGCTTCCTGAGAAGAAAAGGATGCCTGCAAGCATCACCCAGCCAGCGGCAGGAACCAAGGAGACACCTGACAGCTTATCTGCAAGAAAAGCGACAACAAATAAGCCAATGGCATGGAACATTTGATATTGAACACCTTTATTCCATATTTCTATATATTTTTCAGGGATTTTCCCTTCTAGACCGTGCGCACCGAAGGCTCCAAGTCCAACAGCAAGCATGGCGTTAATAGCACCTAAAATGAAAAATAGTTTCATTCGTCATTCTCCTTATCTCGTCAATTATATTTATCATAGCGCGGGTGAAGGGCGACATTCAACTTTCCCTTTACGTTGACACGAGATTGTCGGATTTCTTTTTCTTTCGTAACAAGACTTGGTCGACCACGATCGCAATGAGTGTGCCTAGAACAAGACCGTTGCTTAATAATGAAATGAGCACAGGATGCATCCCTTTCAAGGCCCCCTGAGGCACAAACATCGCCCCTACGCCTGCTAAAACAGCAATCCCAAGAACAAAGCGAATCCGCGGGACTTCTTCTTTCTCATACTGATCAAACTCCGACATCGCAATCCCAATCATAGAAGAGAAGACCACAAAGTTTACAGCAAGCCCCACAGGTGATGGCAATGCAGAGAAAAAGCTCATGAGCAGGGGAAACAAACTAATGAGAACAACAAGCAGACTTCCTATGAAAAAAGGCTTTCTCGAAGGAATTTTGGTTGTCTGGATAAATCCTGCTGCCCCCGAAATAGGTACAGGCGCAATCGCCCCGATCAGCCCGCTTAATAAATGACCAAATGCTGCGACAAAACCAGCAGGACGTGCTCTTTTCCGCTCACGCAGTTCACCAAATGCCTTCACTGAACTTTCCACAATTCGAATACTTGCCAGCATGTTCACAATGAGTAAAATCGTTATAAAAAAGGACGTGACAAGCAATCCGCTGTCAAAGACCGGCATACCGAATGGAAACAGCTTCGGAAACTCGATGATTTGTTCTGGAATTCGAACCGGCTTCGCCAATCCGAGTAGAGCGAATAACAGCCATCCGCCTGCAAGTGCGAATAACACAGAAAACTGCCTCAAGTAATGCCATTTGGAGCGGCTGATCATGAAGGTGAGGATAATAATCAAGATCGATAAGCAAAAGACAAGCCCGTCCACCTGATTTCCCCGATAGCCGATGCCCATCAGCCCTTTCATGATTGGCTGACTTAGCTGCACAACAAGCAGCAGCAGGTAAATGCCTGTGACGACTGGCGTAAATAAAGACGCGAGCCAATTGATGATTTTAAATAAACTAAAAATAAAAAAGAAAACAGCACTAAAAATTAAAGCCCCTTGTAATGCTTGCAGGGTTTCAGGATACGTCGCAAAGATTGTACCTGTCATGCCGGCATAAAGGGTATACACACCCCACCAAAGCCCTGCTGGACTTTCATTGATCGGCAGCATATGGCCGCATAAACACTGCACCATCGCCACAAGACCAAGTGAAAAGAAAGTACTTTGAATCAGCTCCGCCGATTGCACTTGGTTCAATTCAAATGCTTGTGCAATCGCAATTGGTACGGCGATAGAAGCTGCGATAAAAAATGCCATCCACTGAATGGCGCCCAAAAATAGTTTCAAACCGATCACCTTCCCTTTGTCGTGACAAGACCATTAAAAATCAAAAATAGAGTCGCCGTTCCCGTCCTTCTCTTTTTGACCCTCATCATTTTGCTGAAATTTCTTCGCACCACTTGTGCCCATGAGTTTCTCAAGCATGGCTTGATCTGTAGTCACAGATGGCGCTGATGGTGTATGTATCGATGGAGGTGGTGAGATGGCCGGCGACTGCGGCATTTGCACCTTTGATGGTGCGTCGAGAATGACATCACATAGTGAAGAAATGGCCGCTACTTGACGTTTCACCTCTTCATCATTTCCACTTTGCTTTGCTTTTTGAACCGCTTCCTCCATTTTTTGAAGCAGGCTTGATATATGAATATTCAAGGGTAGACCCTCCAATCTAAAAAAATCTCTTTTCAACATTATTTTACCAAATGAACAAACCAAATGGGTTCATTTTTTCAAAGCAGTGCGCTCACGACTCTCTTATTTGACCCGTCATCTTCATTCACACATAATAAAAGAAACAAAATCGTCTATGAAGGGATTGAATAATGGACAAGCTTACTGCTCTATTTCAGAAACAAAAAGTCTTTCAGAAGCCGGCGGTTCAAGAACGCATCCGCATTCTTCAAGATTTAAAAGCAGCAATCAAACAGCATGAAAAGGATATATTACAGGCCTTAGCCCATGATTTACATAAATCCGAACAGGAAGCCTATACAACAGAGATTGGGATGGTGTATGAAGAAATCAATCATACCATCAATCACCTTCACAAATGGGCGAAGCCAACTCGCGTGAAAACACCGCTGACTCATATCGGATCAAAAAGCATGATTATCAAGGAACCTTATGGAACTGTGCTCATCATTGCTCCTTGGAACTATCCTTTCCAATTGGCCCTTTCTCCATTAGTCGGTGCGATTTCTGCGGGAAATGCCGTGATTTTAAAGCCGTCTGAGCTGACGCCGGCAGTCTCACAAGTGATCAGCACTATCATCAAACGTGTATTTCAAGAAGACCATGCGGCTGTCGTAGAGGGCGGTGTTGAAGTCAGTACAGAACTGCTGAAACTGCCCTTTGATTATATCTTCTTTACTGGAAGTGTGGCAGTTGGCAAAGTCGTCATGGAAGCCGCCGCAAAGCATTTGACCCCTGTCACACTTGAGCTTGGCGGAAAAAGTCCCAGCATCGTCATGCCTGATGCCGACATCAAGCTGGCAGCGAAGCGGATCACCTTTGGAAAGTTCACCAATGCAGGGCAAACCTGCATTGCACCAGACTATTTGCTCGTTCATGAATCCATCAAAGAGGAACTTTTGCGAGAAATGACAGCCTGTATCCGTGACTTTTATGGTGAACATCCCGAAACGCATCCGCACTTTGGAAAAAATGTCAGCCAGCGTCACTTTGACAGGCTTACACAATTTCTCTCAAATGGATCGATCGTCACAGGTGGACAGCGCAATGAACAGGAGCTCAAAATCGCTCCGACCATTTTAGACAACATCACATGGGAAGATCCTGTCATGCAGGAGGAAATTTTCGGACCGATTCTGCCTGTCATGACCTTTGATTCTCTGCATGAGGCAGTTCATATGATCAAAGCAAGACCGAAGCCGCTTGCGCTTTACTTATTTACAACAAATAAAGAAACAGAATCCTATATTCTAAACAACCTCTCATTTGGCGGAGGATGTATCAATGACACGCTTATGCATGTCGCTACCCCTTACCTGCCATTCGGAGGCGTCGGCGAAAGCGGCATGGGGCGATATCACGGGAAGGAAAGCTTCTTTACTTTTACGCATGAAAAAAGCGTCCTGCGGCAAACCAATCGCTTCGATTTTTCCTTCCGTTATCCAAATGCGAAAAATGGACTCGACTTGGTCCGCAAATTTTTAAAATAAACAGGACGAAGGGGCTCTCCCCTCGTCCTATTTTCATTCAATATCCTTGATACACCAATTGATTTCTTCAATCCCCATTTGCTTTAAATACGCGTTTACCTTTGAAAACGGCCGGCTGCCAAAAAAGCCGTTTCTTGCAGAAAAAGGACTTGGATGAGGTGACTCAATGATGAAATGCTTGTTTTGATCAATGCGTTCTTTCTTGTTTTGAGCATGTCTTCCCCATAACACAAAAACGACAGGCTGCTCACGCTGATTCAGCACATCAATCACGCGGTCTGTCACTCGTTCCCAGCCCTTGCCTTTATGAGAATTCGCCTCGCCCCTTCTCACAGTCAGCACAGTGTTTAAGAGCAGCACACCCTGCTCTGCCCAGCTGACAAGTGAACCGTGGTTTGGAACAGGACAGCCAAGATCATCCTGTAGCTCCTGAAAAATATTTCTCAAAGATGGCGGATGTTTGACGCCCGGCTGAACAGAAAAGCTTAATCCATGTGCCTGCCCTGGGCCATGATAAGGGTCTTGTCCTAAAATCACCACTTTGACCTTTTCATATGACGTCAAATGAAGAGCACGATACACGTCATCTGGTTTTGGAAAAACGGTCTGCGTGCGATATTCTTCCTTCATCCATTCACGTAATTCCTGATAATACGGCTGTTCAAATTCACTTTTCATCACAGCCCACCAGCTATCATTTAAAAATGGCTTCATTGTGGTTTTCCTCCTTCTACTTGCTGCGCTAGTCTGGAGATCATCGGTTTTCCATCCCACACAATCTCACTCTCTGATTCTCTTTTTTTCATCGCTGGTTCTTCTAATAATATCGCAAAGTTCGCTGTCGGCAGATCGCCCAGTTCATGCTTTTCACTTAAATCATCTAAGTAGTTTTTCCTTGTTTCACCCAGATCACTAGACTGATTTCCACCGCCGTCAAAAAACGCATAGATCACGCTCGCCGCTGGCACTCGTTTGACTCGGGCATGCTGTGATACACGCAAAAAGAAGTCCCAGTCCCAATAATGATGCATCGCTGGATCAAAATAGCCAATCTCATCGTGTATACAGCGTTTGTACATACTGCCCGAAGGAACATATGTAGAAAAGACACGCATATCCTCAATATCCGCTGTATAAGCAAACAAACGCCTCGACAGCGGGAAACGGGTCGCGCCTTTTTCTTCAAATGATACAATTTCTGCATCAGAAAAGACAAAATCGGCATCTTCCAGCGCCTTGCTCATGCGTTCGATATGACAAGGTGTGAAGTAATCATCGTCGTCACTCAGCATGATGACGTCTCCTGTCAGCTCCCGCACCCCCACATTTCTGGCATTTACATGCTGGACATTCTCATCTAAATGAATCAAGCGGATCGGAAGCTCAGGGTAAAGTTCCTGAATGATGTCGACTCGCTCTCCTGCATCATTGACGACAACAATTTCAAAAGGCTGTACGGTTTGTCTTGTAATGGATTCAAGCAGCTCACACAGTGCGCTGAGCCGGTTATGTGTCACAATTAATAAGGAAATCTTCATATGCAGCTTACTCCTTTAATAGATTCGTCTTTTTCCATTAAAACATAAATTGACTTTCTTCTCATGATATAAAAGGCGGTTTGATTTGATGGGAAAATGGGAATTTTTGATGAAAAGGAGTGATCATGATGGAATATATCACGGTGGAAAATAGTAAAGAAGCAAAACAGACCATTGACCACATTCATTCATCGGGTTCATCAAAAGACGCTGTTTTTGTTTTTGCGTACGACCCAGAACGCTCTGATACCGTAACGGAGTATACAGATGCCAAAAGCATGACTGCGGTCGATCAAGGGATTTTGGATCAAGTCGCCAATGTCATTCGTACCCGGGATGATGAACTGATGGCCAAAATGATGTCAACTGGGGCCGATCAAGAGTTAGCCTTAACCCTTTTAGATGAACTGAAAAAAGGGAAATTGGTGATTTGTAAAAGGTAAGAAAGGGAGGCGTTCCGATGAGAGGAACGCTTTTTTATGCCGTTTCATTGTGATAAATGGAAAAGCTGATTATAATAAGGGATAGAACAGTAACTGTTACACATCACATTGGAGGTTCAGCAACTATGTCTATGAATAAAGCACTCACCATCGCTGGTTCGGATTCAAGCGGCGGTGCAGGTATCCAAGCAGATTTAAAAACGTTTCAAGAAAAAAACGTCTACGGGATGACAGCTTTAACCGTTGTCGTTGCAATGGACCCTCATAATCATTGGGATCATCAGGTGTTTCCAATTGATACGGCGACAATTCGCGCGCAGCTCTCTACCATTGTAGAAGGTATTGGTGTAGATGCGCTGAAAACGGGTATGCTTCCAACCGTCGACGTGATTGAGCTTGCAGCTGACACCATCAAAACATATGACCTAAAAAATGTCGTCATTGATCCTGTCATGGTTTGTAAGGGGGCGAACGAAGTCCTTTACCCAGAGCACGCGGAAGCATTGCGTGAAAAGCTCACGCCACTGGCAACCGTTATCACACCTAATCTTTTCGAAGCAGGTCAATTAAGCGGAATCGGCGAGATCAAAACGATCGAACAAATGGAAGAAGCAGCAAAACGCATTCACGAACTTGGTGCAAAGTATGTGGTAATCACTGGAGGCGGTAAGCTCAGCGAAGACAAAGCCATCGATTTGCTTTATGATGGACAAACCTTCGAACGCCTTGAAACAGATAAAATCGACACAGAATACACACACGGCGCAGGCTGCACATTCTCAGCAGCAGTCACAGCTGAACTAGCGAATGGATCAGACGTGAAAGAAGCCATTTATGCAGCAAAAGAATTCATCACGGCTGCCATTAAAGGCTCTTTCCAGCTAAACGAATACATCGGACCAACAAAG
Organism: Bacillus safensis FO-36b; assembly: GCF_000691165.1. Lineage (GTDB taxonomy): Bacteria > Bacillota > Bacilli > Bacillales > Bacillaceae > Bacillus > Bacillus safensis. Next base: position 483,258 of record NZ_ASJD01000002.1, read on the forward strand.
CATTCTGCTCATCGTTTTGACAAATAAAACAGAAAAAACCGATTCGCCTTGTTAGAAGGTGAATCGGTTTTTGTTTATCGAAAGCTTCGTCTCTGCGCAAACAGCCAATCTGTTAAGCCTGGCGTCTCATAAGCAGGCGTCCATGATGCATGGTCATATCCATACTTGCTTGCATACTCCGTATAAAGCGGCTGGCCGCCAGCTTTTTGAATAGCTTGAATTGTATTTCTTGCATAGCTGATAGGGATAATGGAATCATCCTCTGCATGAAATGCCCATATTGGCTTGCTCGCTAAAATTCCCGCCTTGCTCGGATCTGCACCCCCCGCAATAGGAATCATCGCTGCAAACAAACGAGGATATGTGATGTTCAACTGGTACGTGCCAAATCCACCTTGTGATAAACCCGTCGCATAAATTCTTTTCTGGTCAATCTGATAAGAAGTTAACACATGCTGAAGGACATCATAAGCTTTGTGTAAATCTGGTGAAAATTGAAACACATTCGTCAGATCAATTTCATTTTGCACATTTCTTGTTAATGCAAAGCCTCCATCGACAGCATTTCGCGCCTGAGGTGCAAGTACATACGAAGGATGTTTCTTTTGAACTTCAGGAGAAGCCCATAAAACTGCACCATCATTCGCAAGTAACTGCTTTTGATTGTCTGTTCCCCTCTCCCCGCCTCCATGTAAGAAGAGGACTAAAGGATAGGCTTTACCCCTCTTATGATTTTTCGGAATGTACAACCGATAAGGCATTCCTTGATATTCAAAAGATAAAAAGGATGATGCGATATCCTCTCGTGTGACAAAACGATAATTGTACGTAGATGTAGCAAGTCGATACCTATTTTTGTAAGCGCTTACTTTTAAAGTCGTATCAGTTTCGATATGAATGGGCTTTTTGTATAACTGACTATGAGTTGTCGGCTGGCTGCCATCTGTTGTGTAATAAAGAGAAGCTTTTTGAACGTGAGAATGCAGAGCTACCTCTTGTGAACGATAATATTGACCAGACGGGACTGAAGCAGTTGACGCAGCAGACGACGTATGATTTCGGGCAGAAGAAACGGAAGGAAAAAGAAAACTCATAGAAAACAGGACAATAATAAAGGTGATCAGGCATTTCTTGGTTGTATAGTTCATATCGTTCCTCCTGTACATGCTCAGATGAAATTTTTATTTATTATTGATCATGACAATATAAATGTCAACGCTTTCATTTAAATTTCTGATTAATCTTATTGAATTAAAAAAGCGTACCCGCTTCCGAGTACACTCTTTTATCCATACATGAATGCCTATTTTTGCTGATCGGACTCTTTCGCCATTTTTCGAATAAAGGCTTCAATGGATTCAACAAATAAAGCATATTCTTTCATTTGTTTATACGTATCTGACAGCTTCTCTTTCACTTCTTCCTGCTCTAAAGAAGGTTCACCGAGAATAGATTGAACTTGAATGAGCAATTCTTTATATTCTTCACGTTTATCTTCAACATGATCTGCCATTGTCTCCAAGCGTTTTCTAGTCGTCGGCTGCTGTTTTGAATTCAAGTAAACAACCCCTTTTTTTGTCCTACCGCATTTGGATAAACGTCAGCCTCAGCTGTATATATTTTAAAATGATACCATAATTCCACCTGTTATCATATATGTAAAACGTCATCAAACCGCTTTAGGCCAACCTTGTATATACACGCTATAGGCTTTAAGTTACAGGCTGATCTCACTAGAAAAAAGCAGATCATTGATCTGCTCAGATTGTAAAGAAAGCCATGTTTTTCTACAATTTTTTGCGTAAGTATGATGAAGTGCTTTAATGAAAAAAAGCCTCCCATACACCGAACATTTTTTCACAAGCAACATTTATTTTTTGCAAAAATGAACGACAGTTCCGATTGAGTTTATCCTCTTTCTATTCCTGAACCATCATTTTGTACCTGGGATCAATCAAGCTAAAGTATATTAAGACATTTTGGTCTTCTTCCATATTTTTGCGGGCTATTACAATCTCTTTTCTTTTACTTTCTGCATTTAGTATGTCCTGTTTCTTTATAAAGCCGTTCCAATCACCGATCATCTTAGCAACAAGTGGGCTTGCCACTTTCTCTGCCAAACAGACCTCCCCCTATCACTTTCCCTTTATTTTCATTATTACAGGTTGTATAGTGAATTTTTAGAAAATATGTAAAGAATAATTAATATAAATGTTAAAATAAATAAAGCTCATGTTCGTGAACACAAGCTTTGACTGGTTACTATGCTCTTTTATAGCGATAATACACGTCTCGAATAATTTTTGTAATTACAGTGGTACACATGCATAAAAAAGTCACAATCCCTACCCAATACATATTTGACATGTCAAAACCAGTATAGGAAAATATGAAAATGGTTGATGTGATAAATGTGATCATTAGAACCACATAAACCTTCTTAAAAATTAAATAGCCAATAACCCCCCAAGCTAAATACAACAACGGCAATGTGAATAACACAAGACCCATGGGTTGAAGATAATGTAAGTTAATATACCCCACTCTCCTATACAGCTATCTTATAACTTCCATGCTTGTCATTTCCCAATCTTTATCAGATTTTAGTGATATCTCTTTAGATTCCTTGCTTTCAATATTATATTCAATAATTCTACCAATAACTCCATTCTTATCTCTCTCAAACATTCTTACCAATGCATAAATCTTGTCGTCTAAAATCTTAACCTCTTCTAAACGTTCGTCATCTGATTTAAAATTAAGTGGAATTTTTTCAGAAGATATCTCTTTGAGGTCTCTGTTGAATATCTTAACTTCTCCTTCATAGGAGACTATCGTGACTTTATCATCATCTACGTTGGTCTTGTAGATAGTGAATCCTTTATCCATTACTATTTCTCTTTTCTTATCGAGAGTTTTTTTGTCGAGTACCACCAACATAGACTCCTGTTTACTGTCAACGCCATCGTTTAAGGCAAGTATTAACTCTTCGTTGTTTAATGACTTCAAAGACTCATTATTGTCAGGGAAGAATACTGAGTCTACGTCTAACTTTTTTCGTTTTTCTTTATGGGTTTTAGGATTTATTGAAGACACTGTTACACTTTCATCATTACTGAGAATGGCATAGATTTTTTTGTCTTCAAATATAGCTGTTGTTAATTCTCCTTCTAATTCAACTTGATTTTTATCGTTGTCATCTTCATTCCAGTATACTAATTCTCCTACTAAGCCATCCTCTGTAAAACCAACGTTAATGTCGTGTAAAACATACCCATTAGAGTAGTTAATAAAGAATGCACCCTCGTCATCTGTAGATTTTGAAAGTGATTTTGTATTCAAAGGCTCTACCTTGCCAGTCTTCTTATTTAAAGACACATGGTAATTAGACCTATTAGATGAAAAGTAGATATTATGATTGCTTTGAGTAGAAGAAGTAAATCCTACGCAGTCTTTCATTGTCATACTCGACAATTTCTTTCCTTTATCGTTGTAGTTGACCATCTCGCATCCTCTGTCCATTGCCTGCGAATATATGATAGCAAATTTACTATCTTTCATATGGCTCAATTCTCCCTTAGGAGAGTCCCCTGCAACCTCCTCTTTTTTTGAACATGCTGAACAAACAAGTGCTATGGCGCAAGCTAATAAAAGTAACTTAAAGTATTTCATTCAATCATCTCCCTTCAATTTTAAACAAGCAAAGCAATCGGGGAAATCCCCGACTGCTTATTAACTTACTTTTTATGATAAAAGACCTTCGTGTTGTTAGAGTTAACTAATTCCATTGGCGATACAACCGAATCAATTTTTATATTGTCAATGTCGTGTCCTTGATTCTTCCATGCTCTCCAAGCCAATTGAGAACAATAGAATTTTTTTGTAGTTTTCTTGTCAAAGAAGTTCAAATTGTATGGCTTCTTTTGATCGGCTTGCTTTTCAGCATATTTAGCAGTATTTACATATTTGGTATTATTAGACTTCTTCACCCATAGCCCATAAACCTTCTTCTTTCTAGAACCCCAATTATTATTATATCTTCTGACTCCATGTTGTTTAATAGGACTCCAATTTTTATGCCAAGCCTCTACAGTCTTAGCTTTTTTCCTCGAAACAATTGCAGCGTGTCCGAATCCAATTGCAGAACTGCCTGAATTCAAATCATAGCTAACCAACACATCGCCTTTAGTTCCTAGGCTCTTGCTCTTGGCATTTACGCCCATCTTTTCTTTTTCTTCATTGTACTTAGGTAGATATTCGTCAATCACACCATCTTTGATATATTGTTCGATATCTTTCTGCGACTCTTCGAATATAACTTCTGCTTTTGCTTCCGTAGATACAGAATCATATTCCTTTTTGCTCATCTCTTGAAGTTCTTTAATCTGTTCAGAGGTCATTCCCTCTGCCTTCATTTCTTCTATTTCTTCTTTGACTCTTTCATCGTTCATAGAAGGAAATACATCTTTCGCTTGCGCATTTCCCTCCAATCCAAATCCAGTGAATAATACAGATGCTGACAACAAGGATGTGACAATAACATTACATTTTTTCATATTATTACCTCCAATTCCTTTTTTAGAGTTGTCCACATTTACCACACTAATAGTTAATATGGATCATGTAAACATAAATATAATTTTAAGGAAATTTTAATAACTGATAAATTGACATGTTAAATTTGAGTGAATTTTTAAATTAAAAGAGAGACTATTCTTAATAGTCTCTCTTTCATACAGGTGCATTTTCTTAGGTACATTTTCTTGTTATTGTCTACTCGATCCAACATCTTGATGACTCTCTCGTAATGACAACCTGTTTCCTCTAATTCTTCTCTTAAACTACAATGACTAGGAGTGGCTTCTTTTTGTCTTTAGAATTAACCAAGGCGTAGAAGACGTAGATGTTTTCTCTACTTGTTTAGCAGATCAAAGACCTGCTTCTCTTTGTAAATGCCAAGTCTTCAGTTTCAGCTTTGTTTCATTTCTGCCACTGATGGAGATCGATTTATTTCCCGGGGAAGGAAAGTAACGTGCAGTAAAAACTTCTCGGCCTCCGTTTACAAAAATCTCAATTGACGATGAATCGATAAAGATATGAAGGTCGTGTAATTCCTCTATGACTGCTTCACGAACTTCCTTTGATCGATCTTCAAATCGATCCCGCTCTAATGTCAGCTTTCCTTCCTCTTTATCATAGATGATGCGTGCTGCTGCACGGATACAGCATTCAAACCCTTTTTGTGTGTCAATTTGATCAATGAATACCTCTGCGCTCGTAATATCCTCTACAGGGATGGAATGAACAGAACGTTTAATATGAAAAACATGCTCTTGTTCATTGGTCCGCATGGATTGAAGTTCACTTACTGGTTTTTGAATCAGATGTCCGTCCTCATCTAAACGGAGCTCTCTCGGGATCGTGAGGCAGTGTATCCATTGATAAGAAATGGTCGGATGATGTTCTTCTCCTTGATCAGGCACCCCCATCCACCCGATTAAAAGTCGTCTGCCTGATTCGTCTAGAAAGGTTTGCTGCGCATAGAAGTCAAAGCCGCGGTCCAGCTCCTCAAACGCTCCGTGTGTATATTGATAGGAATGATCATCCAATGTGCCAACAAAATAGCCTGATTGATGTGTGTTGTGATATTTTAAGCCATTCGGCTCTAGCCCTTGCGGTGACACAATCAATACATCCCGGCCGTCTAATTCAAACAGGTCTGGACATTCCCACATATAGCCGAAATTGTCTAAACCATTCTTTCCGCTGCCTGCAATCGTGCCTTGAAACGTCCAATTATCTAACGTATCAGAGGTAAATAAGACAAGGTGTCCCTTCAGGTCTAAGCTTTGTGCACCAAGGACCATGTACCACTGGCCATTTCGCTTCCATACCTTTGGATCTCGAAAATGAGCAGTGAACCCTTCCGGCAGTGTTGCCACGACACCTTTTTTCTGAAAGTGAATACCATCTTCCGAAACAGCTAAACATTGATACGTCTCACGGTTCCCTTGTTCATCCCGAACGTTTCCAGTGTACATCACATGCATCTGTCCATCGTCTATAAATGCACTGCCAGAATAACAGCCGTTTTGATCAAACCAATCACTTGGGGCAAGAGCGGCTTCTTCGTGCTGCCAATTGACTAGATCTGTCGATGTGTAATGCCCCCAGAATTTTGCACCATGCCCCGTTTTGAATGGCTGCCACTGATAAAAGACGTGGTAAATTCCTTTCCACTGAATCAGCCCATTCGGATCATTTAAAAGACCGACTGGCGGCATCAAATGAAAATGCTGCCGGTACACATCCTTTTTGACCAAATGCTCATAGTTTCGAATACGGTCTGCTATCTTTTGACGAAGTGCTGCGTCAGTAGTTGTCATGACTGTGACCACTCCTTGATTATTTTTCGACTTCTTTTATTTTAAAAATGATAGTGAGAATAAATGAAACAGCAACAGCGATTAACATACCAATCACATAATTGACCACATTCTGAACACCGAATGGTGCTGCAATCGCAATCATCGGAATGCCTGTTAAACCATAAGCATTGGCTGCTACCTTCGTGAAAACTACAAATGCCCCGCCCAATGCTCCTCCAATCATCGCCGCAATAAATGGTTGACGATAGCGGAGGTTTACACCGAATATAACAGGCTCAGTAATTCCTAAAAAAGCAGAGAAGGCAGCAGGAAGGGCAATTTCTTTTGTTTTTGCACGCTTGGCTAAGAAAAAAACAGCCAATCCTGCCCCGCCTTGCGCGACATTGGACATTGCCCAGATTGGCAGCAAATAGTTACGCCCAATATCATTCAGCAACCCTGCCTCAATCGCATGGAAGCTATGGTGAACCCCTGTGAGCACAATTAAAGAGTAAGCACCGCCGAAAATGAGTCCTGCTAAGAACCCTGCATGGTCATAAATAAATGTCAGTGCATTCGAAATGCCTGTACCAAGCATTCTTCCAAGCGGTCCAACTGCAATAAATGTCACAAATCCAGTGACAATCACCGTCACAAATGGGGTCACAAGTAAATCAATACTGTTCGGAACGACTTTTCTTAAATTCTTCTCAACAAGGCACATGATATATACGGTCAATAACACTGGAATAACCGTCCCTTGGTAACCAAGAAGAGCAATATCAATATTGAATAAATGCATATATTCAGGTTTTGCTTCCGTCAATCCCCACGGATTAAGCAGATTCGGGTGAATCATAATTCCCCCTATGACAGCCCCTAAATACGGATTTCCGCCAAACTCTTTCGCTGCACTGACCCCAATTAAAATCGGCAAAATGATAAAGGCTGCACTTGAGAACATATCAAGCATTTGGAAGATCGCAGAGCTTGGATCAGCCCATTTGAAGGCTTTCATCATACCTAAGAGACCCATTAACAAACCGCTTGCCACAATTGCTGGAATGATTGGTACAAAAATATTCGATAACGTCTTTGCAAAACGCGCAAGTGGATTCATTTTTTGTTTCACTGCTTCATCATGGCTGACAGGCTTTTGTTTCTCGTCGCCAGTCTCAAGACCAGTCTCACGAGCAAATGGTTCATATACTTTGTTGACAGATCCCGTTCCAAAAATGACTTGAAATTGTCCTGAACTTGAGAAAGCCCCTTTTACACCTTCAAGTTCTTCAATGGCCTCTTTGTCAATCAAATCCTCATTTTTCACCACCAATCTGAGTCTTGTTGCACAATGCGTAGCACTGATGACATTTTCTTTTCCGCCTAACAGTTTTGTTAATTCTTTGGCTGTTTTTTGATAATCCATGAAGTTTCCTCCTTTTTTAAAGCAAAAAAGACCTAAAATTCACCAACGAGTAAAGGACATACACGTCCCCTCGTTACGCAAATTTTAGGTCTTGCCTGCCTGACAGTCACAATCCCGCGGTATCAAATTTTGATTACGCTTTCATCATAGTATAAGACTGTGACATGCGTCAACCTCTTTTTTCAAATCCAATGACCCATGTACACTAATAAGAGTAGTGTGCATAAAAAAAAGCCTGCATGCAGGCACATCATTTTAAACCAATTCGGCTTCCTGCAGACGCTGGACATGCAGCGTGATGTAGCCGATCTCCGATTCAGGGAGATGAAGTCCATATTCATCTTTTAACAAATCAGCAAGTCCAAGTGCACAACGGTACGCTGTATCATACTTTGTTTGGATAAAAATCAGCATGTCTTCGTCCATGATTTGAAATGCCTCATTTGATTCCAACCTGCCTAATGCATACCTCAAATGTGTCACAAGCCGCTGATAGGAAATACTATCCTCATCAATTGAATGCTGAAAATATCTTTCAATATGCTCGATCATTTCTTTGATCATCGTTGTATATTTCACGGTCTTTTTCATGGACTCCGTATTCATTTTGGCCGTATGAATATGAAGTGCCACATATCCTGCCTCATCGTCCGGCAGTTCAACCCCAAGCCGCTCCTTTACATAACGAATGGCATACTTTCCAATCTCATATTCCTGCTTATATAAGACTTTGATCTCACCAAGCAATTTATTATATAACACAATGCCTTTTTGAAGGCGTTCAATGGCGAAGGACAAATGATCAGTCAGTGATATGTGAATGTGATCACTGAGCGGCATCATGAGTTTACCCTCTGCATAACTGATGATATGCTCTGCCACCTCAATATGCGCTTCTGGCAATGTGGCAAGAATTTGTTTGAATTTCTCATTTTCTTCACGCACAACAAAGATTTTCTCTATTTTTTGAAGAGGAACGACGTCATTTTTCCCCTTCTGAAAAGCAATTCCGGGTCCCATCACAATTTTCTCCTGATCGCCCTCCTTCACAATCACTGCGTTGTTATTCAATATTTTATATATCTTCAAGGGGTATCCTCTCCCAGCAGATAACATTTCTTATGTGGGATTTTACCCTGTTTCACTTTTTCTGTAAAGGTAAGAGCGGACCAGCACGCGCCTCTCGCATCGTCTTCTCTTCAAGCATCATCAGACTTTGAGTAAACCGCTTCTCTATCCTGCGTTTCTTCTTATGTTCTTCTGCCAGTTTCTCCAGCTCTCTCTCTTTCACTACTTCAAAGAATCCAGCATCCGCCGCGGCCGCCTGAAACCCTTGCTGTTTCATCATCACACCAGGGTTCACAAGCACATTCATCATAAAACCAAACCATACGCTCAACCAGCTTTTTAATTTCTTCACTGAACATCCCTCCGCTTTTCTTAGAATCTAGCAGCTCTAGCAAAACAACTGCTCCTATCATATCCCGAGAAAAAAGAGAGGTTTGTCACAATCTGGGTGAAAAAACCAACTAGTTTTCAGAAGTTTTGTTGAAAAGTGCAGAAGATCATCATGTGCCTGGATGTTTCAATGAAAATTTTATGCACACGCTATCCCAAAGATAAGCACACCTTATCAACAGGGTTTATCCACATATCAACACCCTCTTACTAGATTTTGTGTATGTAAATTTTTTATTTTCCATATATGTATCTGAATAATTGAGTTATCAACAGACATTTGTGAATAAGTGCGACTTTATAAACAAAATAGTTCTTTGTAACTATGTAAAATAAGACCATTTTAGTAAAGGAATTGTTTTCAACGTATTGAATACTTAATAACGGGCAGTGAATCTTTCCTATTTATCCACAAAAAGAAAGGCTATCTCCCTAAAAACACAGCTAGAAAGGGGAAAATAAATGAAAAAGGTAATATCTCGTTCTTCTGTTCTATTGTTCTCCACTATTTTTATTTTATCCACATTCTTTACCGGTCAACAGGCTGCTGCTGCTCCATCTAACAAAAAGATGGAACTAGAAAAAGCAGAAATCTTCGGTGAAATCAATGTCAACTCGAAAAAACAAACCACTGTCATTGTTGAATTAAAGGAAAAATCCTTAGTTGAAGCCAAGCAAGAAGGCGAATCACAAACAAAGGCCTCCCTCAAAAAATCTCGAACAAAAGTAAAGAACGCAGCACTTAAAGAGGTAGATAAAGCGAGTGTTCGTCAAGAATATGAAAAAGTTTTCTCTGGTTTCTCTATGAAACTTCCTGCAAACGAAATCCCGAAGCTGCTCGCAGTGGATGGAGTAAAAGCCGTTTATCCGGATGTTACATATAAAACCGATGAAGTGAAAAAGGAAAGCATCCAGCTTCCAAACGAAGATGTCTCCCCGCTTATGGATAAAAGCGCTCCATTTATCGGTGCACCAAAAGCATGGGATGCCGGCTATTCTGGAAAAGGGGTCAAAGTCGCAGTCATTGATACTGGAGTAGACTATACCCACCCTGATTTAAAAGGAAACTTCGGTTTATACAAAGGCTATGATTTTGTTGATAATGATTATTCTCCGCAAGAGACACCTAAAGGAGATCCTAGAGGCGAATCCACAGATCACGGCACACACGTTGCAGGAACGATTGCGGCAAATGGACAAATTAAAGGGGTCGCAAAGGATGCCACGCTTCTTGCATACCGTGTACTTGGACCAGGTGGATCTGGAACAACTGAGAACGTTCTTGCAGGCATCGACCGGGCTGTTACTGACGGAGCAGATGTCATGAACCTCTCTCTTGGAAACAGTGTCAATAACCCTGATTATGCAACGAGCATTGCACTTGATTGGGCCATGTCTGAAGGCGTTGTCGCTGTGACTTCGAATGGAAACAGCGGTCCTAACAACTGGACTGTCGGTTCTCCCGGCACGTCAAGAGAGGCCATTTCTGTTGGAGCAACTCAGCTTCCGTACAGCCTTTACAATGTGAAATTCCCAAATTATTCTACTGCAAAAGTCATGGGATACTACCAAGAGAGTGATTTAAAAGCGCTTGACCAAAAACAAGTCACACTCGTCCAAGCAGGAATCGGTGACGAAAAGGCATTTGAAGACATCGATGTGAAAGGAAAGGTGGCTGTGATTGAACGGGGTGCCATTGCTTTTGTGGATAAAGTCGACAATGCAAAAGCCGCTGGTGCAATCGGCGTTGTGATGTATAACAATACCGATGGAGAAATCCCAGTCGATGTACCAGGTCTCGCACTTCCTACGATTAAGCTGTCAAAAGCTGAAGGAACAGCGCTTATTAAAGCCATTGAGGCTGGAAACGATACAACGGCTTTCTCCATTCAATTTGTCAAGGAACTTAGTGAGCAAGTCGCTGACTTCTCATCCCGCGGACCGGTTGTGGATACGTGGATGATTAAGCCTGATCTGTCAGCACCTGGCGTCAGCATTGTGAGTACGATCCCAACGCATGATCCTTCTCAGCCTTACGGATATGGGTCTAAGCAAGGAACAAGTATGGCATCTCCTCATGTGGCAGGAGTTGCAGCGATCATCAAACAAGCAAAACTATCGTACTCAACTGAACAAATCAAAGCATTGCTGATGAATACAGCAGAAAAACTGTTTGACGCAAATGGCAGCCCATTCCCTCATAACACACAAGGAACAGGCAGCGTTCGAATCATGGAATCACTTCAGGCGTCTTCTATCGTTTCTGATGCGAGCTATTCTTACGGCACTTTCTTAAAGGAAAAAGGCGTTCAAATCAAAACGAAAAAATTTAAGGTAGAAAACCTTTCAAAAGCACCGAAAACGTATACCATTGATTACAAATTCAATGGCAGCGGCATTAGTACAAACGGAACGAAAAAAATCACCGTCAAAGGGAATTCCACTGGATCCTTTACTTCCGCAGTACAGGTGAATTACGGAAAAACCAAAAAAGGGACGTACCAAGGCAGCATAACCCTTCGCGAAAATGGCAGAAAGATCACAGAAATCCCTACTTTATTGATTGTGAAAGAGCCTGATTATCCGCGCGTCACTTCTGTTTCCGTAGAGCCGGACAATCGTGCTGGAAGCTATGTCATTAGCAGCTACCTGCCTGGCGGTGCTGAGAACCTTGCATTCCTTGTCTACTCGACCGATGGAGAGTATTTAGGTGAAGCTGGTGTTTATCAACATGTTGATAAAGGAGAACACCGCGTAAAATGGAATGGCACAATCAATCAAGGCCAGAAGCTTGAAGCTGGTGAGTATACAATGCTTGCGTATGCAAGCTTGAAAGGAAAATCAGATACCGTACAAACGAAGGAAGCTTTCGAAATTTACCCTGAATAAATGTGAATCACAAGAAAAGCCTTGTATGAGCGGATAAGCTCATCAAGGCTTTTCGAACATATATGGAGGAAAGAGAAACTCATGTTGATATTGCTATGGATCGTTTCTTTTTTTACTGCTTTTTTTCTGACGATCACCTTGGTTTATTTTCTAACCTTTTTACACACGAAGCAGCCTCGTCCTTTTCATCAAGCATGCGAGCTGTCTGTTTATACTTCCTGTATCTACCCGCTCAGCCTGCTCGTGTCAGCCGCCTTCTTCCTCACCATGATACTCCTTTTCCCCTTGTACTGGCTCCGCAGGCGATAAATATACATACGTTATGCATCAAAGGCTTCTTTTAATAAACGATACGATGTGAGCCGGTCTTGCATGTGATGTGTGATGGTCACAGCGATCAATTCATCTGTCCGATAAGCCTTCGCGAGTGCGGTCAGCTGCTCTTTCACAGATGCTGGCGTTCCAACGACCATCCTTTGACGATTAGCAGCCACTCGTTTTTGTTCATATGGACTGTAGGAATACGACTGTGCCTCTTCATATGAAGGAAAGCCTTCAAGATTCAGCCCTTGTTCATTGGCAAGTAAAGATAAATCTAAGCTGACAGCCAGTTTTTCTGCCTGCTCCTCTGTTTCGGCACATAAAACAAAGACTGCCAGACTGACACGCGGCTTTTCACCGAATACTGAAGGTTCAAATCGGTTGATATATTGCTCCACAGAGTCTTCTCCGCCTTCACCATTAATAAAAAGCGCAAACGTGTAGCCTGCACCTGCTTTCGCCGCAAGCCTTGCACTCCCTCCAGAAGAACCAAGCATCCATACTTCTGGCGCGGTCTCTACCTTCGGAGAAGCAGTCAAATGAGGCAGCGGGTAAAATTCATCCGCTAGATCATGTAAATAGACCTTCAATTCCTCTACCTGCTCAGGATACTGGTCGCCTAGACGCTTTCGCTCACCATGATGAAGGGCAATGGAAGAAATGGGCATACCACCAGGGGCACGTCCAATCCCAAGATCGATTCTGCCGGGAGCCAGCGCTTCGAGAACCCTGAAGTTCTCTGCTACTTTATAGGCACTGTAGTGGGGAAGCATGACGCCGCCAGAGCCAATGCGGATGTGCGACGTAACAGCTGATAAATGCCCGAGGAGCACCTCTGGACTCGATCCTGCAAGCCGGTTTGAAAAATGGTGCTCTGATACCCAAAAACGGTGATAGCCCCACTTTTCCGCCTGCTTCGCCAGTTCAACCGTCTGCTTCAGTGCTTCAGCAGGTGTTGCGTCTCCAATCAAAGGAGATTGATCCAGTATACTTAATTTCATCATGCTGCACCTCTTACAGAAATCCCCCTCTCTTAAATGGAAAGGGGGATGTCTTATTTATTTTCGATTAAAGCCCTTCTCTTTCACAAATTCTCCAAGGAAGGCACGCTTTGGCTGACTAAAGCCTCTCAGCATCTGCTCAGACCAAGTATCTTTTCTATCGCCATTTGTTCGTTCTTCATAATATGCCGAAATACGATCGTCGTATTCTTTTAAATAACGATCCACATGCGCTTCATCTTGCTGATATGAATTTTCATGATAGATGAGTTCAACAGGCAGCCGTTCCTTTTGTGACGACTGATTAGCTGGATGGCCAACAGCCAGACCGAATAACGGCAGCACATAAGATGGCGTTTCAAGCACTTCAGAGACTTCTCTCAGCTGATTACGCAGTCCGCCAATATAGCAGATCCCAAGTCCCATTGATTCTGCAGCAACACTGACATTTTGTGCAGCCAATGCCGCATCGATGACGCTAATGAGAAAGGCTTCCGTGTTCTCAAACGCCTCCTGATGATTCTTCCCTGCTCTTTTTGCAATATGATCATGGCGTTTCAAGTCTGCACAGAAGACAAAGAAATGCCCATTCTTCTCAACGTAAGGCTGATTCCCAGCCAGTTCAGCAAGCTTGGCCTTCTTCTCCTGATCTGTCACCCCAATAATACTATACGCCTGTACATAGCTTGATGTCGAAGCAGCCTGTGCACTTTTAATCAGTGTCAGCACCTCTTCTTCTGACAAACGTTCGTCTGTAAACGAACGGATGGATCGATGATTTAATATGGTTTCTATCGTTTTGTTCAATTCGAAGACCTCCTTCACTTCTTCTATCATAAGGCAAAGACATAGGGCTTTTCAAAAATGAAAACTCGCATAAAAAAAGACAGCCTATACTTAGACTGCCCTTACCCGTTTTATTTAAATAAATAACTTTGATATTTCGTTAATTGAACGCTTGCGTTATAGGCGATCCCGAATCCAATGAGAACGGACAAGACAGAGCTTCCTCCAAAGCTGATAAATAAGAGTGGAATCCCTGTTACAGGCATCACGCCTATGTTCATGCCAATGTTCTGGAACGTATGGATTACAATCAATGCTGTATATCCTACGCAGAAGAATGACGCAAATCGGCTATAAGGATGGATACGGTCAATCAGTACAACAAGCCGGTAAATCAAGAAGAAGAACATGATCACAACAAACGCACAGCCGATAAAGCCAAAGGCTTCACCTATAATGGAGAAAATCATATCCGTTTGTGCTTCAGGAACGTAGACCTTTAAGTTTTTAATGCCATTCCCAAAAATCTGCCCTGCACCAATGGCCATAATCGCCTGCTCTACTTGATATTTATCAGATCCAGATGCATCCTGCGTCTGTGCTTGGTTGGCTGACGTAGAGCTATCAGGCAGCCAAGCTGTAATCCGGTTAATTTGGTACTGCTGAATGCCGATTGTTTTCGCAAAATCAGGGAATAAGATAATCACAGCTAAAACAGAAGCAACTAAAAGCACAACCACTGAACCGATGAGAGAGATCAGTTTCCAATTGATCCCTGATAAAAACACCATCACCACAACAATAAACATACAAACAGCCGCAGTCCCTGCATCCTGCAAGAAGATCAGTCCAACTGGTACAGCTGCCACCCCGGCAATTTTTAATAGAAGGAAAATATCATCCTCTAATGTCCGCTTTCCTCTAGGTGTAGACTTTCCAATGACAGATGCGAGCATCATAATCAAACCAATTTTCATGAACTCTGAAGGCTGAAATGTCCCTATTCCAGGTAACACAAACCAGCTTTTTGCACCATTTTTGATTGGAGCAAAATCATGACCTCCGATTTGTGCAGGAGCAACCTTCAGAAAAAGTAAGAGCAGTATTCCGCCTATAAAAATATAGAGACTTAGCTTCTCTAATTGCTCCAAATCAAAGTAATTTATGGCAACAATACATATAACTCCGACCATGTAGTAAATAATCTGTCTGGTCCATGCATTAGATCCGTACTGCCCAAATTGACCCGCAGCATAAATCGCAATGACACTGATGGCAAAGAAGGCTAAAAATATAAAAATCAAATCTCCTTGATAGTAAGGAGATGTATTCTGCTTGTTCATGAACTAACCACCCTTATTACAAAACATAAAAGCCCTTATTTATATTAGATTGAAATTTTCACAAAATCAACTCACCCTAAATATGACGGAAGATACATCCGAAAGGTTCCATTCAATTTTCAAAAAATGAAATACTTTTCATCCTAACAATAGGAAAAAATCCCTCTATACACTTTTCATTCAATCGATCTCAAGTCCTTTAAAAAGTTTATTTTACAGATTTTAAGGGGAAAATTCAATGACCTATGTGGCGATATGACAAGTAAACATCAGATGAGATAAGCTGCACTGAGGAATAAAACCATTTTGTATGGAATAAGGCCCATTTTCCAATTATTACGTTTACTTCAAAGTCAATTGTGGTATAATACTTGTAACAAAATGTTCACAATATCTCCTAAAAACAGACACAATTGCATCCTGACCTCTCATTTGATTTGAACATCAACTTACAAAGGAGTTGGATACGATGGATATGTTCTTTGCGTACCTATGTATTGCAACGGCTACACCCCTGTTTTTATGGCTGGAAAACAGAAAGATTGCATTAGCATCTATTCCACCCATTATGATTATGTGGATTTTCTTCGGTCTTTACATGACAAGCAGTTTATCTCCAGCAGGACATACCTTCATGATCGCATTCTTTGCCATTAACGTGATTTTGGCTCACATTGCAGCGTTCCTCATCTACGGACTTCCATTCATTCGCAAAAGATTCAGCAGCAGATAGATATCGCCCAACTATTGGAAGCGTTATCACTATCATGATAAAAACCACTCACCTTCAAGAGATGAGTGGTTTTTTTATTATTTCTCTGAATGCTCAGACTGCTTTGGTGCAGACGGTGAATAACCGTCTTTACTGTTCTCTCCGTGGCTGTAGTGAGCCGCAAAGATCCAAACAGATCCGATGACGAAGATAATCGCACAGAACAGACCAAACAAAGTATTTCCGACTTGAACAGTTCCGTTCTCGCTCTCTGTCATGTGCATAAACATGAACAGCTGCAAGAATGCTTGAATGAACGCAAAACCAAAGATAATCCATAGTTTTGCGGAACTGCCAATTTCAGCTCCAATCGCAATCCAGAATGCTAAGACTGTCAGCACAATGGATAGGATAAAGCCAACTACGTGTTTCCAAGGGAAGTGTTCGTGCTCTGCTGAGGAATGTGTTTTTCCAGCCATATCACAAAAGCCCCCCTAATCCGATCAAGTAAACAGCTGTGAAGATGAAAATCCATACAACATCAAGGAAATGCCAGTATAGACTTGAGATGAAAATCTTCGCTGCTGTTTGTGGAGTTAATCCACGCTTTTTAATTTGGAACAAGATCCCAGTAATCCAGAAGATACCGATCGATACGTGTAGTCCGTGAGTTCCTAAAAGTACAAAGAATGCAGACCAATACGCACTTGTATGGATGCTCGCACCTTCATGTACATAATGGAAGAACTCGAAAAGCTCAAATCCAACGAAGCCTGCACCTAGAAGCAGTGTGAGAATCGTCCAAATGACAACCCCTTTTGTACTTCCACGGCGCATTTCATGAACAGCAATCCCGCATGTAAATGAACTAACCAATAGCAGGAATGTCATGATCAATACAAGCTTCATATCAAACAGCTCAGCTGGTAAAACGCCGCCAGCTGTTCTGCCATGTAGAACAAAGTAGGTCGCAAAAAGTGTTGAGAATAACACGATTTCCGCGCCAAGGAATATCCAGAAACCAAGGATGTTTAAACGTCCGGTTTCAGACTGATATTCAAGCGGTGCATTTGCATAGCTGCTATCATTATGTCCCATTACTTCTGCGCCTCCTTATTCTTTTTCTCTGTTTCAATGACTTCTTCAACAGGAATATAGTAGCCATCGTCATATTCGAATGAACGTAAAATCATCGTTGCGAATACACCGATTAAGCCAATAACGCCAATCCAGTACCATTCAAATACAAGACCGAATGCACCAAGTCCAAAGAATGCAGACATGATCAGCGGTCTGCCTGAATTGTGCGGCATGTGAATTTTCTTGAATTCTTTTTCAGGATGAACGTCCACATTGTTTTGCTTCCAATGATGGAATGCATCTGGTGTTGTCACTTCTGGAAGTGCTGCAAAGTTATAATGCGGCGGAATTGCAGAAGATGTCGCCCAGTCAAGTGTACGTCCTTCTCCCCAGCTGTCTCCAGACACTTCACGTTTTGAATGTCTCCAGCTGTAGTAAATGTTGTAGCAAAGGATGATGAATCCGATACCCATCATAAATGCACCAATTGTTGAAATAAAGTTTAGTGCAGTCCAGCCATCTTCTGGTCCATACGTATAGATACGTCTTGGCATTCCTTGTAGTCCTAGGAAGTACTGCGGGAAGAAACAGATGTTAAATCCGATCATGAATACCCAGAAGAACCATTTGCCGATTCTTTCGTTTAACTTGTAACCAAACATTTTTGGATACCAGAAAACAAGACCAGCAAAACAAGCAAATACAGTACCTGCGATTAATACATAGTGGAAGTGGGATACAAGGAAGTACGTGTTATGGTACTGGTAATCCGCAGCTGCCATCGCAAGCATAACCCCAGTTACACCACCGATTACGAAGTTCGGGATGAAACCAAGTGCCCAAAGCATTGGTGATGTAAAGCTGATACGGCCTCGATACATCGTAAAGAGCCAGTTAAAGATTTTCACACCTGTTGGTACAGAAATCGCCATTGTTGTAATCGAGAAGAATGAGTTAACCGCTGCACTGTTCCCCATTGTAAAGAAGTGGTGAACCCACACAAGGAAACTAAGAACAGAGATTGCCACAATTGATACAACCATCGCTTTGTAACCAAACAACTGCTTTCTTGAGAACGTCGCAAAAATTTCTGAGAAAATACCGAAAGCCGGCAGGATAACAATATATACCTCAGGATGTCCCCAAATCCAGAAAAGGTTCGCCCAAAGCATCGGCATACCGCCTGCTTCGAGTGTAAAGAATGCAGAACCGAATAAACGATCAAATGTCATAAGTGCTAAAGCAACTGTTAGTACAGGGAATGCAAACACGATGATGACAGACGTAATCAATGTTGTCCATGTAAACATTGGCATACGCATAAGTGTCATACCTTTTGTACGCATTTTTAAGATGGTCACCATGAAGTTAATACCTGTCATGAGTGTACCAATACCTGCAATTTGGAGCCCGAGCAAGTAGTAGTTCTGTCCAGGTCCTGGTGAGAAATCATTTCCGGCGAGCGGCATGTAACTCGTCCAGCCTGCACTTGGTGATCCTCCAATAACGAAGGAAATGTTGAACAGCATTGCTCCGACCATGAATGTCCAGAAGCTAAGGTTGTTCAGATAAGGGAATGCAACGTCACGTGCACCAATTTGAAGAGGAACAACGACGTTGATTAAACCAATTAAAAATGGCATCGCCATGAATAGAATCATGATCGTACCATGCGTTGTAAAGATTTCATTATAGTGGTTTGAATCTAAAAACGTATTATTAGGAAGCGCCAGCTGCGCGCGCATCATCAGTCCGTCTACCCCACCGCGGAAGAACATAATCACAGCAGCAAGGATATACATGATTCCAAGCTTTTTATGATCAACTGATGTCAGCCATTCTTTCCAGAGCCATTTCCACTTTTTAAAGTAGGTTAAAACAAACACGATGGCAATGGAGGTAAGAGCGATAGAAATTTGCGCACCAAGAATTAATGGGTCTCCAGTTACAAAAAACTCATCCCATTTTAAATGCATAACGGCCTCCTCCTTTCCTTAGTCAGTTTATTCATTATCTAGTTTTCTTTTATAGTTCTTCACATTCTCGAAAGGATCTGTTTTGGAATGCGGAGAAACTGATTGGTAACCTAAACGTTTGCGTGCTTGGAGTGCGTATTCAGAATCCTCTCCATGCTTCGCAAAGGATAAATGTGTTGATGAGAATGTCTGCACATCTGCAGCATCAGGAAGCATCAAGTAGTCATACGTTTTCTTCGTTAACTTTGGTGCTTCTTTCTTCGTTTTGTTTACCCATTTATCATAGTCAGACTGCGTCATCGCATTGACTTTGAATTTTTGCTGAGCAAAGCCCTCGCCTGTGAAGTTGGCGTTTCTTCCTTGGTATGTGCCTACTTCATCAGCTTGAAGATATTGTTCCATTTCCATTCCAGCCATCGCATACTTCTCCCCGCCTAGCTGAGGAATCCATAGTGATGCCATTGTATCAGCGGAAGTGATTTTGAATAAAATCGGCTGATCTTTTGGAATGTTTAAGTAGTTCACTGTCTCAATATTTTCCTCTGGATAGCTGAAAATCCATTTCCAATCAACAGCTGTCGCATAAACGACAAGTGGATCTTTATGGCTTGTTGCTTGAGGTGCCTCTTCCAAAGAGTAAATTGTTTTTACAGTTGGAATCGAAAGAGCAGCAACGATTAATATTGGGATCACTGTCCAGACAACTTCTAGAAGCGTATTCCCGTGTATTTCTGGGTTATAAGAGGCGTTTCCAACGTCCTTACGCTCACGGTATTTAACCAAAATGATGGTAAACAGTACAAATACCGCACCAACGATAAAGAGCATGAATCCGATAGATAAAAGGATTAAGTCTTTTTGTTGTGCTGCGACTGGTCCTTTAGGATCTAAAACAGCGATATTGCTGCAACCTCCTAATACAAAAACACTCACGAGCATCGCTAATAAAAGCATAGGTTTAATGGCTCTGAACAAGAAGATCACCATCCTTCCTTAAATAATGTATAAATTGCTGAATAATTGTGAAAAGCCATCTGCCTTCGAAAACTTTTCTTCCCTTTGTAATGCTATCAAAATCTGTTAGAGTTAGCTTCCCTTTTTTCAAAAGTTCATTTATTTTTCAACAGATTTCTTTTAAAATGTCATAAATTCGACATAAATTTATATTATTGCACACACAATAAATTTCTAGGATTTTGAAAAGTTGAGAGTTGAAGGCAAAGGACAAACAATCAAGAACTTTGTCAAATTTAGGTTTACCACAATAAAAAAGTTTGGTCAAATTTCAATTTAACTTAATGAAATTTTATCTAGGTAAACAATTTCAAAATAGGTATCCCCACATTTAACAAAAACCTTACTTATTTTAACGCAAGTTAACAAGAAAAGAAAGTATCGATCCTCTGACTATGCGCGTTAAGAATTGGCAATTATGATGAATATGTGGAATCCCGCTAAATGACTTCCAGCAAAAAACCGGCTCAGCGCCGGCATTCTGCAGTTATTCCTCTCTCACTAAAATATCAGGGCGTCTATAGATGTCCCCTTCATGTTCAACATCAATGTATGTCCACTTGCCTGTATAGGTTAAAAAGCGGTTCCCCTCTTTCTCTACGACCATCGTATCCTCTGATTTCAATCCAGGCAATGAAGGATTCCAAGTAAAGACTTGATGCAGCTGAATTTCTTCCTTCGATGAGGGAACTGCAATGATTTCTCTAGATACAAAGCCCGTCTTTCCCCCTTGATGAAGCTTTTTCCAGCTATCAGGGAAGCCCTCTTTTTCATACTGAGCAATACCTGCTTTCAATACATCTCCCAATGTCTTACCAGGGCGCGTGGCAGCATTCATGACCGTGTCAATTCGTGCAAGCCGATCTTTGTTCTCTTCAAGCTCCTTTGGAAGCTGACCGAAGTAAACAGACCTTGTGACATTCGCCACGAGTCCATGCCGTTCAGCGCAAAGAACAACAAGCGCATGCTTTTGAAGTTTTTTGTCTGTCGGAATTGGATGACGGTATTGATGAATCCGGTCATCTGTTGCTACAAGCAGCACTTCAATCGTCATTCCCTGCGCGATCGCTTTTTGAGCCGCAAGCGAAGCGATTTCGTGCTCCGTCTGTCCTGGAACGATTTCTTTACAAACACTCTCTACAATGACCGCTGTTTCATGACAAAGCGTTTCATATTGGCGGAGCTGTGATGCAGAAAGAATGGATCGAACTTGCGACAAATCCGGCTCGATCCATTCGAATCCATCCATTTGAATGTCTGACCCGATCCGTTTGTCTTTTGTGAGTGTTTGAATGTGTGCCGTATCATCCTCAAACCAATCCATCGTCACCACTTGAAAGGGGTGATCGATATACGCCATCTCTTCTTCAATGATCCGCTTTTCTTCCATTTGATTCACTATGAGGACGATGTCGTCTTTTAACACAAGCAGCTTGCACACGCCCTCTGGTGTATTTAACACGATGTGATTTCTTCTCCCTCCTGTCAGCCAGGAGAAGTTATTACGCTTTTGAATCAAGACACCGTCGAGCTGTTTTTCTTCCATTAATGTTCTTACTTGTTCAATCATCTAATCACCTGCCTATATGAGTGTATGAATGAAACGTTTAAAAGCTGTTTTCCCTTGCTCGGTTCTTTTAAACACACCCGCCTGTGAGAGAATACGAGAAAAAATCATACCGACTTCTTTTTGTAAAATGGCTTCTGTGTTGTCCTCTGTAAAGGTATTCTCTTCAAGCAGACGCTTTGCCCATGTTTCGTGTTTCTTGATAGCAGGGCGGGCTTTGATTTCTTCAAGGGGGTTTTTGGATAACAGCGCTTCTTTTAATTGACTTAATTCCTCTGCTAATCTACCAGGAAGAACTGCAAGACCCATCACTTCAATTAATCCGATATTCTCTTTTTTAATATGATGGACTTCTTCGTGCGGGTGGAAAATTCCATCCGGGTGCCGCTTGTTTGTACGATTATTGCGCAGCACTAGATCTAATTCATAGTCATCTCCATGGCGGCGTGCAATTGGTGTAATGGTATTATGCGGCGTCTCTCCTGTATGAGCTAGCAGCTCCACTTCTTCATCTGAATACATTTTCCACTCGTTTAAGATAAAGTCTGCTGCGTCTGCAAGCTTCTGCCGGTCGCTGCTTCGAAGGCGGATGACAGACATCGGCCATTTCACAATGCCAGCCCTCACATTCGGAAAGGCATTCAGAGAAAAGACCTCTTCCACCTCCGCTTTCGCCATCGGAAATTCATGCGCACCGCCCTGAAAATGGTCATGACTTAATATACTGCCCCCGACAATCGGAAGGTCGGCGTTCGATCCGATGAAATAGTGCGGGTATATATATATGAAAGAAAGCAATCGTTCAAAGGTCTTTTTGGTGATGCTCATCGGCTCATGTTCGCCTTTGAACACAATGCAGTGCTCGTTGTAATACACATAAGGTGAAAATTGTAGAAACCAAGATTCATCTGTGAGTGTCACAGGAATGATCCGGTGATTCTGTCTCGCTGGATGGTTGATGCGCCCCCCAAACCCAACGTTTTCTTTACAAAGGAGACAAAGAGGATATTGTTTTTGACTAAGCTTTTTGGCTTCAGCGATTGCTTTTGGGTCCTTTTCCGGTTTTGATAGATTGATTGTGATCTCCAGCACGCCATCATCTGTTGGTGTAAACCACTGCACATTTTTGGCGATTCTGCCTGTATGAATATAGTGTGCGTGCTGCTGCATTTCATAGAACCAGCTTGTAGCAGCCTCTGGCCCTTCATGCTGGCGCTTCTCTTCAAACTTTGCGTAGATGACACTTGGAGGCGCCACCAAGCATCCCATGATTTTCGCATCTAGTAAATCGCGATACGTATCCGTCCCCTCAGGGATAAGGCCAGTCTCAACTGCCCAATCCAGCATCGGCATTAAGATGTCTTCAAGCTCCGCCTCCCCTGAGACTGTTCTTGGCTCAGCTTCATCCAGCCCAAGCACCTCAAGCAGCCGATTTCTCGTATAATCGATATCTAGTCGTGTGATCAGCTCTTGATTGATCCCGTATTGAATCAGCTGTTCCAGTTTTCCAAAAATATCAACCGCCATTCTCTCTGTCCCCTCTCTTGCCTGCCTGTTATGCGTTATTTACTTTGGTAGCCGTCTGGATGCTTCTGAAACCAATCCCACGCACTTTGAATGATGGTGTGAAGGTCAGCATATTGAGGTGTCCACCCTAATTCTTGCAGCGCTTTTTCAGAAGAAGCAATCAGCTTTGCTGGATCTCCCGCGCGTCTGTCAGCGACCTGTGCTGGGATCGCATGCCCCGTAACGTTTCTAACAGCATCTACTACCTGCTTCACGGAGAAACCAGTGCCATTCCCTAAGTTGTATGTTGCACTTCCTTTTCCAGCGCGCAGACGATCAACAGCTAAGATGTGCGCGTCTACTAAATCCATGACATGAATGTAATCCCTAATACACGTGCCATCCTCTGTCTCATAATCATCACCGTAAATCATGATCTGATCTCGTTTTCCTAAAGCCACTTGCAGAATAATCGGAATGAGATGTGTCTCAGGCTGATGATCCTCTCCGACAAGTCCTTCTGTATGAGCGCCAGCTACATTAAAGTAGCGAAGCACGACGTATTTCATTCCATATGCCTGCTCAGACCACTTCAGCATTTTTTCAATCGCTAGTTTCGTTTCTCCATAAGGATTGGTTGGATTCGTCTCATCCGTTTCAACGATCGGCACTCGCTTTGGTTCACCATATGCGGCAGCGGTTGAAGAGAAAACGAGGTGTTTCACATCAAATTCATTCATCACCTGAAGTAAGGCTGTCGCTCCTCCAACGTTGTTGTCATAGTACTTTAGCGGGTCTGTTACACTCTCGCCGACAAGTGAATCTGCGGCAAAGTGCATCACCGCTTCTATTTGATGCGTTTTGAAAACCTGTCTTAAAAAATCTTGATCTCGTAAATCTCCCTCTTCTAAAACAGCTCCCTCCAAAACAGCTTCTTTGTGCCCTGTCTGCAAATTATCCACTACCACCACTTGTTCACCTTTCGCTAAAAGAGCCGCTACCGCATGGCTGCCAATGTACCCTGCTCCCCCGCACACTAAAATTGTCATTACACTTCCTCCTTCGTGAGTTCTCTTGCGCCGCCTCCAATTCCAGCTGTGTAAAAAGAGGCTTGAATGCCCGTCTTCTCTTGATAAATCGATCCCGTTTCTTTTATAAATGATGCCAGCTG
Source organism: Bacillus safensis FO-36b (assembly GCF_000691165.1). GTDB lineage: Bacteria > Bacillota > Bacilli > Bacillales > Bacillaceae > Bacillus > Bacillus safensis. The sequence continues at coordinate 507,876 of NZ_ASJD01000002.1, forward strand.
CTTTTCTTTCACAATATTGATCGTGCAGCCGCCAAAACCCGCGCCCGTCATACGAGAGCCTATCGTTCCAGGATGGAGCCAAGCGGCTTCTGCCAGTGTATCTAGTTCAAATCCAGTCACTTCATAATCATTCTTTAAAGAGAGATGAGAAGCCTTCATGAGCGCACCTATTTCTTCCATTTTATCATCTTTCAGAAATTTGACTGCTTTTATGGTCCGCTCGTTTTCTGTCACCACGTGTCTTGCACGTTTGCGGCATGTTTCATCCTGAATCAAATGGGCATGTTCGGCAAATTCATCTGCCGTGAGCTCACATAAGTGGGCAAGGTCGATTTCTTCTCGTAAATCGTTTAAAGCTGATTGACACTCTGACCGGCGTTCATTGTATTTGGAGTCTGCCAGTGTCCGCTTTTTGTTTGTATTGGCAATGACAAGCGCCAGTCCCTCTTGCCGAAACGGACTGTATTGAAAATCAAGGGTATCGCAATTGAGCAAAATGGCGTGATCTTCTTTTCCAAGAGCAATTGAAAACTGATCCATGATGCCACAATTGACGCCAATAAATTCATTTTCTGCACGCTGCGAAAGGAGGGCAAGACGGGCATTTGAAACGCCGAATGAATGCCATTCATTGATGCAGACGGCGGTGACAAGCTCGATGGAGGCAGAGGAAGACAGGCCTGCGCCATTGGGAATATTGCCGCCGTATACAATGTCAAAGCCTTCTTCTATCTTCATCCCTGCTTCAATAAACTGATGGAACACGCCCTTCGGATAATTCGCCCAGCCATCCGACTCTAAGTAAGCGATTTCAAAAAGGTCGAATTCTTTCACACCATCGCCATCAAAGTTCAAGGAATACATTCTCACGCGGCCATCTGACCGCTTTGCACATGCTGCATATGTACCGAGAGTGAGCGCACAAGGGAATACATGACCTCCATTGTAATCTGTATGTTCACCAATCAAGTTCACTCTTCCCGGGGCAAAAAAATAGCGAAGTTCTTCTTCTTTATCCCCAAATTGCTGGTGAAATGCCGTGCGTAACATATCGATCATATCCATTCCCCTTTTCTCATCTGATACTCTTATTTTAGTTGCCTGAACTGCGTAAGTTCAATGGTAAAAAAATCGTTAAAAAATACCCTTTTTTTGCTGTGAATGGTACGATGTGATATGAGGTGTAACATGATTCAAAATAGAAAAAGGTTGTTTTTTGCTGTGAAGGAGGTTTTCCAATTTGAAGAAGGAAGCATTTGCATTTCGTTTTCACCATTCTGATGTTACATTGCCGGCACAAATATGGTCTGTTGGCTGGGAGGTTCAATCATCTTCGTTATACAGCTGGAATGGCGTGGAGCGGAAGGATCAGGGCAAGTGCATCTTTCAGCTCACACTGTCTGGACACGGCATGATTGAAATCGGACAAAAGCGGTTCAAAGTCTTGCCAGGGCAGGCCTTTCTTGTGAAAAGTCCAAGTGCCTATCAATATTATTTTCCAGAGGACAGTGAGCATTGGGAATTTCTCTATTTGACGCTTTATGGGGAAGCCTGTGATCTTTGCTTTGACCAATTTATAGATCAAGGAAAGCAGGTCATGCGTTTTCATCCTCATTCCAAACCGATCCGCCTGCTGAAGAAAATTTATGATGAAGCCAGTGAAAGACGGATTACCAATCCATTTGAGGGGTCTAGCCTTGCTTATCAATTTGTCATGGAACTGTATTCATATTTGCCAAAGCTTGAGGGACAAATGGAGAAATGGCCTGAGCCCATCGTCCAAGCGGCCTTGTTTGCCAGCCATCATTTTCACGAGGAAATTGGCCCAGACGATATGGCAGCTGCGGCACGTTTATCCAAAAGTCATTTTACGAGAGAATTCAAAAAGGCCACTGGCTTCACACCTATTCACTACTTAACCAATATCCGGTTAGAGAAGGCGGAAACATTATTAAAAACAACGAAATACTCAATTGAAGAAATCGCCATACAGTGCGGCTACCGAAATGCGAATTACTTGAATAAAGTCTTTCGAAAGAAAATCGGCATGTCTCCAAAGCAACTGCGGGAAACAAGCGATGCATAATAAAAAGCAGCCGCTTCATCATTGGCTGCTTCTTTTACGATTTTGACAGATCAACATGAATTCTTCCTTGTTTTAAAACAATCGTCATTTGCGTATCAGGGGTCATTAAGTTTTCTAAAATGTCCGTTGCCGTTTGAAGCGCAATGTCCATTCGGTTGATCTTTTCCTTTTCTTGTTCCGAAAACGCTTCTGGATGTGCGGTCATTTCTTTGACTAGCCTCAGCACTTGTTCATGCTGCTTTTCTGTTTGTTGATATATGGCATCATATAAGTCGTCTGGCCTGCTGCTCATTTCACATCACCTATCTTTTTTATGTGTTAAATCGCATCTTCTTTTGTTTTCTTGAAGACGAACCACTTACTGGCGACATAATTGACCACCACAATCACAAAGTTGACGAGAATTTTTGCGACGGTTTCATTGAGCGCCATTTGGCTCACAAATAAAATCATCAGCCCCAGATCTACACCTAGAGACATGAGACGGACACTAAAAAATGAAGAAAGCTCACGCATGAGGCTTTTTGTGTCACGAGCCTTTTGCTTGAAGACATACTTCTTATTGGTGATATAAGCAAAGAGAACAGCAAATACCCATGAAACAACCGTAGCTGTTTTGTAATCCATGGAAAACATCTCAACGAATAAATAGAAGCTGACGATATTGACAATGGTTGTACACACACCCATCACAAGATACATGACAACTTCTTGATACTTTTGAAAAAGGCTATACATGTCTTTCTTCATTCCTTCTTGGTGGTTTCTGTTTCTTTTAGAATACCATCTTGAGAAGAACTTCCCAAACGAACAATATGTATGTCCTGCAAAGATGAAATTTGTTCTACTCGATGGCAAATGTCAACGCAATTGGTTTATATGAGTCAAATGTTTTAGGTCTTTATCATTATTTTAATTTATAATCTTTCAACTGACTTTACAATTGTTTATTATTAGAAGTAAGATTTCAATATTTATGGGTTTTTTAGTCATTTTTTTAGGGACGTGGTAGGTGATAGATTTTACAAAATAGGTTAAATGTCATCATTTTTCGACAAAATTTATTTTGCGCTGTTTTCAACCACACGTACAGTTACTAGACGGTTTGTTCAAGTCATTGGTTGCAGTGAATATGTCTTATTGAACTGGAGGATATTATGGATACGCAAGTGAAAAGAAGAGTTGACGAAGAGTGGGTTTATTTGATTCAGGAAGCGAAAAAAATTGGACTAGGCATCGAAGAAATACAAGCTTTTTTAACATCCAACGGTGATCAGAAGATGATAAACAAACCGTAAATCAACGCCGTTATCCTTTGTCTTTCAGACTGCTTTGGCTATAAGTTCTGACCTGTCAATTGACCTTTTGAAAATCCTTTCATGACGATACGCTACAATAATTGAACACCTCTCCATACCAATCCCTTCCACTCAATGGGGTTCTGTCTTTCTATATTAGGAGGACAGTCCGTTTCCTGTTCTTTATATGATTCCTTTTTAGCCGCCATTCATGAAAATTGTCCTTCTCTCGTTATAAAACCAAGCTGCCCACCCATATATTAAGCATGAAAACAATGAGAAAGCAGAAAGGTGGGTAGAGCGTGAGTTCAGGTTCCCTTTCGTATTATCACCAAAAAAAGGATCAGTATTATCATGGGGTAAACCCGGTCATCGTCAGCCGTATCCGCGCGGAATGGACGTCTTTGTTGGATATCGGATGCGGCACAGGCAAGCTTGGAAAAGTCCTGAAACAAAAGGGCCGGACCATTTATGGCATTGAGTCATTTGAAGATGCAGCAAAAGAGGCGGAACAAGAGCTGGATCATGTTCTCTGCGGAAATATTGAACAACTGGCTCTCCCTTATCAACACGAACAATTTGACTGCATGATTTTCGGAGACGTCCTCGAGCATTTATTGGACCCTTGGGCCGTTTTAAAAAAGGTGAAACCCTTCCTTAAAAAAGAGGGTGCCATCCTGTCATCTATTCCAAATATCGGCCACATTTCAACGGTTTTAGAATTACTAGCCGGCAGATTTACTTATACAGATGCAGGGTTAATGGATCAAACACATTTACGTTTCTTCACCCTTCACGAAATACATGCACTCTTTCATTCAGCGGGTTTTCGCATTCGCGAATTCGAGGCCATTCGCGTACAGCATCCTTCCTATGCAAGCGTGTTGAATGATCTACATGAATTACTCATGAAACACGGCATTCGTTCTGATTTCCACGAGTCTGCTACAGCCTATCAATATGTGGTCGAGGCGGCTCCATTTCATGAGTAATCCGACGATTCTGTTTGTTTTATGTGTGAATGATGAATCGATGTTTCAAGCTTGCTTCCGGCAGCTCGCTTCACTTCCGGCTCCTCATGGATACCATGTGGAGGTCTTACCCATCAGACATGCATCAAGTATGACCTCTGCATACAATGAAGCCATCACTCATCCAGCTCAGTTTAAAATTTATCTTCATCAGGATACCCTGATTGTCAAACAGCATATGCTGCTTGAACTCATCCCGCTTTTTTTACAAAACCCATCACTTGGCATGGTTGGCGTGATTGGAGCAGAAAGCGTGCTTGACAATGGAATTTGGTGGGAGAGTTCTGATTGCAGGGGAAAAGTCATTGAATATCGTCACGACACCTATCAGCTGCTTTCGTTTGAAAGAGGCCGTCAGCAGCCCGAAGCGCAAGATTATATCAAAGCTGCGGCCATTGATGGTCTTTTCATGGCGACGCAGTATGATGTGAAGTGGCGTGAGGATCTCTTTGATGGCTTTCATTTTTATGATGTTTCGCAATCCTTTGAATTCACTCAGAAGGGCTATGAAGTTGGGATTGCAAGACAAGAAGAGCCTTGGTGTATTCATAAATGCGGAGATCATTTTGATGCGGAAACATATGAAAAAGCGAGACAAACATTTCTTGCAAATTATCGATAGAAAGCACCCTTTTCGGGTGCCCAGAATGTAGAGAAACTCATGTTTTTCTACATTCTTTTTTATTTTCCACGTCATGATGTTAGGTGAGAATGGGTCTTTTGGTGCTTTTAAGATCTTGTGCAGCTTTCAAGAAAAGGACACGGAGCACATGCTTTCGGATCTGATTTGTAGAACCGATAACCTTTCCGAGAAAATAAAGCTGTCGAGATTTTCTCGACAGCCTGACAGACCCTAAAGGTCTGTTTGATTCATCAAGTAGATAATCTAGAATCACGTGTTCCAAAACGAATATCCGGATTTACACTAGAACGGGTTCCATTCCTCACAGTAAAATCGTTATCATGTTGAGATAAAGTTATAAGAGGGAAATCTTGAGTAGTAACGCTACTGCCTGTAGCATTTCTTACTGTCAGATCAGTTGATTCTGGAGAAGTAGCATTTCTTGAATTCACATCAAAATCGACAGATGATAATGAGATCACACCTAGCAATGCTGAAGCACTCAAAAAACCAGTAAGAACCGTTTTAAAATTCATATGAACAGTCGCCCCTTTGGATTTGTTTTCGGGCGTACATCACTTTTTCGTACATTTTTACAGATTCATCCATACGCCCATTCTCATTATAGTACCGAGCCGCTTCGAGCGCTAGGTCTTCTATGTATGGATAACCCCTCTCGTTCTCTAATTTTTCCAACGAGCTCAAGACCTCACTTAGGTTTGCTGTTTTTAAAAATAAATTTTCCAATACCATCAGCAACGATAAAAACAGATCATTTTTTCTATTCTTCGCTTCTTCCAAGCCTCTTTTGAAAAATCTTTCTCCCTCAATAAATTCCTTTTGACTCAAATGAAATAAAGATAATTCATAATAAACCAAAAGCAACTCTGTAGCATGAATAGGCTCTCCTTCAAGAATAACCTGATTAAAATAAGCTAGTGCCCTATTAAAATCACCTAATCCTTTATAACAACAACCAATATTAAATAATGACTTCACAATCATTGGCTTATTAGAAATTGCCTTAGATCTTTCTAAAGCTGACAATAAATGAGGAAGCGCCTTTTCTCTGCATTCAAAATCAATGAAATTACCTGCCATAACAGTTAGACAATTAATTTCTCGAATCATATAAAGTGAATTGCTCTTATGTGCCTTATAGGTATCATAAGAAAGACCAACGTAATACATAGACACGTGTGTCTGTTTCATGTGATAAAACACTTCTGATAATTTGTAGTAAAATTCCGCTCTTTCTAACTCATCCCCTACTTGCTCCAGGCGCTTTTCCGCGCGCTTATAGAACACAATAGCTCTAATAAACTCACCATTTTTGAATTCATACATTCCTTGAAAAAAATTAAAATAGTATTCAAGAATGGCTGACATCTTCTTTCCTTGTCCTTCTACAGCTTTCAAGTAATCAGATTTTTCAAGTGGTTCTTTAGAAGGCTGCACATAGTCTGTCATCAATTGGTGACGGAACTCCATCAGCTGAAAATAAAGAACCGCCTGTTCATCTTCTTCCATGACATCTATATCTTTTCTAATCTCTTCCCTTAGCATCTGGGCCTCTTTAACATTGAATCTTTTTATATGCTTATACCATTCATTTATCTTGATCGCTACAACTGGAGACGGTATAGACGCCATCTACAATCCCCCCTAGAAAACCAATTTTTAATAAATGTTAGCACAATAATTCCTAATAAAATCCTATTTTTACATTAATATGTAAAATTTTCAGCATGACGCAAACACTTTGTAAGCAAGTAGGACACAAGACATATCAATCTTTAGATGCTATCGCAGCAGTTAACGCATTTAAATCCCATATAAGCGTTCTTGAAGCATCACACTATGGAAATACCCGAGCATAAATAAAGGTGCTTAGAAACGAATATGAACGCTCTTGGTGGTTTGAAATAGGCGCTATGTTTTTTAAGAAACAAAAAAACAGGCTCTTTAGCCTGTTCTTTATTATCCAGTGATGACCATATTGATGAATGGGACACTCAGTAAAAAGAAAACAACGGCAAAAACAACTTTTTAACCCATCTCTTTTTCTTTATTATTCTTACGTTTTATCATATAAACAGCGAAATAAGAGGCACCAATTAACATCATCAATACTGGTATTACAGTCATCATAAATTCTCCTCCCAAATAAAAGAACCTATATTGCGGTCACCGCAACCCAAAAAGAAACTTTCCATCAAATTACCAATTATCAAGAAATAAATGGTAGCATGAAAATATATCAAAGAAAGTGAGTGATTCTTATAAATCCATGACTCCTATGCCTCATTATGCAACCATTTTTTTGACTCTCTTATGATTCCCCAAAATAGGAATCTGTATAGAATTACAATCAAGAAAAAAGTATAAACAAACTCAAAGGGAGAGAATGGTTCATAATCAATTATGTATGCATTAATAAACACTATTATCAAAGAAAACAATTCCATCAAAGAATCTATAAATCTGTTTTCTTTGAACACGTCCCTTGTCTTTTTGAAATTAAAGATGTCTTTAATTTCCCCGCTGGAAAGTCCTTTGATCAAACCTAGACCTATAAAATACACCCCAAAAGAAAACTCATAGGACAAATTAAAAATGTGTGTGATTACACAATAAATCAAAGTGAATAAGAATAAATACATTTTATTACTCTCCTTAACCTCTAAGTATTCCACCCCAATAGAAGGAAATATCATGTATGCGTTACCCCAAAAAACAAATAGGAGTGGTACGTATGTTTAAAAAATTTCTAGTAATGTTATGTGTGCTTACTATTACATTTGGTTTCTCTTCTCCAATGATTAGTCATGCCAGTCAAGGTAATAATGAGACCCCTCCAGTCAGTGTAGATAAAAAACAATTGGAATTAGCAGAGAAACTATCTAATTACTTCGAATTAGATAAGGATGGAAATACTCATTTTACAGCTGATAAAGAAACCCTTATGGAAATGGGAATTTCAGAACACGACAGTCAACTAATGACTTCTATGAAATCAGAAGAATTTAGCTTTGAAGAGAATGAGAAAAAAGGTGACATGCAGGCTTATGGTTTTGTAGGTCTACACCTCAAATTAGGACCGAAAGTTAGAAGCATGAACGCCATAGTAGCAGGTGGATTTGCAGCCGGATATATCGGTTGGTACACAAGCAAAATTGCTGCTGCTGGACCATGGGGTGCCGGAGCCGCCGCGGCTATTACTGCTGGAACTTCTGGTGCGGTTGCATGGGCAGTTAAAAACAAATATAAGAAAGTTGATGTAGGCGTAAATATTATGTTTGTCGACTTAGCATATACTGTAAAAATACCTTAAAAATTACTGTTAAGCAACAATAAATAAAAAAAGCAGGCTCCAGTAAGAGCCTGCTTACTTTTAATATAAGACTTCAACACAAAATTTTTGAAATTCCTGAAAATATTTTGGTTCTGCATTAATAGTGGTAAGCGTATAGAAAGTGTTGCAGCGTGCAGACGATCGGTGAGCCCTCTCATTCTTCTCCTCGTAAAACAACCCTTTTTATAAAGCTATTTCAATTGTTCAACAAGTATTGTGCCAACGTCTTTCGAGACATATACCTCTAAATTTTCTCCAGGTGTCAGGTCGTTCATTTTTAATTGTTTCACACTGATCTAAAACAGGATCATATATTTTTTCTACTCGATCTTTGCTTCAAGTCTTCAACTCACGCATAATAAATTCAAACTCAATTTCAGTTATAGAAAAATCCTCATAGCAGCAGTTATAACACCCCTTTTGACATGGAGGAATATTACCTGTTGATTTTTGATAATCTTCTATTTTTCGTTCGTACTTTCTGTATGTCTGGATAAGCCGAGCAGCTCTTGATTCAGGATGAATGTCACTATGACACTTTTTATATTTCTTCCCGCTACCACAGAAACACGGGTCATTTCTTGAGATTGTCTTAACCATTGCCTTCCCCCTACAACAACAGGATCAACCCATTAATTACCTAAACAATTTTATTATATATTACCAAAAAATGCCGTCTTGCATCTGCAAGACGGTCAGTCACCTTTCTAGATTTCACTCTTCCAAAGATGCTATTTCGTCTAATAGAATTTTTGCCCCTTCTCGACTTAACACAATACCTCAAGATAAAGTCATGTTTTGATCAGGTTCAGCACCCTTTTCGGGTGCCTTTTTTATGATATACTGTCATAAACAGCCAGATCGTCTCATATGCATTGGAGTACCTTGTCCCTAATTCGTACAAAGGAGGAAACAATGGCAGACAAAAAAGTTCATTATAAGAAGGTTGCCGCTTCAGAGGATTTTCGAAAACTTCTTGAGGAAAAACGCAGATTTATCGTACCGATGACGATTTTCTTTTTTCTCTTTTACTTTTCACTTCCAGTTGCTACATCCTACTTCACCTTTTTGAATACGCCGGCAATTGGCGCGATCTCATGGGCTTGGTTATTCGCCCTCACACAATTTGTTATGACCTGGGTTTTATGTGGACTTTATGCGAAAAAAGCAGCTAAGTTCGACAATTATGTAAGCGCTTTAAAAAATGAATCAAGAGGTGATGACGAATGAGCATGACCGCTTTTATTTTGTTCGTTGCGATCGTAGGGCTCACATTGGTCATCACATATTTTGCTGCGAAAAAAACTAGCAATGCGAGTGATTTTTACACAGCAGGCGGAGGTCTGACTGGGTTTCAAAACGGCCTTGCCATTGCTGGAGACTATATGTCTGCTGCATCATTTTTAGGGATTGCCGGAATGATCGCGTTAAACGGATTTGACGGCTTTTTCTATAGCATTGGTTTTCTAGTAGCGTACCTTGTCGTTCTTTACGTTGTGGCTGAACCGCTTAGAAATCTGGGGAAATATACGATGGCCGATATGATCGCTGCACGATTTAAGCGCCCTGCCATTCGAGGGGTTGCCGCCTTTAATACCATTACAGTCTCTACTTTTTATATGATTGCACAGCTTGTTGGGGCAGGTGCATTAATCAAACTGCTTCTTGGCATTGATTACTGGATTGCGGTACTGATCGTGGGTGTCCTGATGACCATTTATGTCGTGTTTGGCGGCATGATTGCGACCAGCTGGGTGCAGATCACAAAGGCTGTGCTTCTCATGCTTGGGACGCTCATTATTTCTCTGCTTGTGTTTGCAAAGTTTGATTTTAGTCTGCTGAAGATGTTTGAACAGATGAAAACAGCGACCCCGCTCGGTGGGGCATTTCTTCACCCGGGAAATAAATATGATGTGCCTTTAGAGACACTATCTTTGAACCTTGCCTTAGTGCTTGGGACAGCAGGTTTGCCGCACATTTTGATCCGGTTTTATACGGTCAAAGATGCCATTTCTGCGCGTAAATCTGTTCTATCCGCTACGTGGATCATCGGGATCTTTTATTTAATGACGGTTTTCCTTGGCTTCGGTGCGGCTGCCTTTGTGGGAACAGAAGCGATCACGGCTGCAGATGCAGCAGGAAATATGGCCGCTCCACTGCTCGCCCAAGCTCTTGGAGGAGATTTGTTATTTGCCTTTGTTTCCGCTATTGCCTTTGCGACTATTTTGGCGGTGGTAACGGGTCTCGTCCTATCCGCCGCGTCTGCCTTTGCGCATGATTTTTATAGTCAAATTATCCGCAAAGGAAAAGCGAGTGAGCGGGAGCAGGTGAAGGCGGCACGCTTTGCTTCCATCGGCGTGGCGATCCTCTCTATCGTTCTTGCATTATTTGCCCAGTCCTTAAACGTCGCTTTTCTTGTGTCTCTTGCCTTCGCAGTGGCGGCAAGTGCGAATTTGCCTTTGATTATCTTCACTGTTTTTTGGAAACGATTTAACTCTACAGGTGCCATCGCAGGAAGCTTAACAGGCCTTCTGAGCGCACTGGTCATCGTCTCGCTCAGCCCAAGCGTCTGGGACCCGTCAGGAGCAGCCATCTTCACAGGAGAGCCGCTCATCCCGCTGTCGAACCCTGGGATTATCTCGATTCCACTCGGATTCCTTGCCGCATACTTAGGCACGATATTCTCTTCTGAAAAAGCAGATGAAGACACCTTTACGGAAATTCAAGTAAAGGCACATACAGGCATGCATATGGATACTGATTCATAAGGAAAAGCCGGCTGCTCAGCCGGCTTTTTAATAGCGCTGGAATAACTCTGGGTTTTTCGGAACGTTTTCTAAATAAACGATCTTCCCTTGGTCGTCCAGCTCTGCGATATCAATTCCTTCTGCTGTATAGACACGGCCATCTGAAAGCTTTCCGCAAACGGCCCAGTTTGTTTCATACTTTCCATCTTCTCTTTTATTCCACCCATCCCACATATGCTTAATGTCATCATGTACGTGGAAAAATGTATTCAAAAATTGTGTGAACGCTTGGATCCCAGGCTTTTGGGCGCCATTTAAGACAATCATGACATCGTCAGAAAACAATGCCAGCAATTCATCCATCTGCTCCTGCCCTTTTCCTGCTTCATCGTATCGACGAAAATACGTATCGAGCACTTCCATGTTCATTCTCCTTTATTTACCTGTCATTTCGAAAATAATCGAACTATATGATTGTACACAATTGTATAGCTCCTGTCTAATTTACCCGGCATAAGAAAAGACATGAATTGATTTAATCCATGTCTCCTTCAGATTAAAGAGATGCTTTTTCTGCTGCAACAAGTGATTTCAGCTCTTCTGCTGCTTTTTTAGGATCGGCGCTCTGGCTAATAGCACTAATGATGCTTATACCGTCTGCCCCAGCTTGTATCACTGGTGCTGCGTTGTCGTATGTGATCCCTCCGATACCTACAATCGGAATTTGAAGGCCATGACGGCGGACTTCAGTGATCAAAGACACACCCTGGACACTGCGTGTATCCTTTTTCGTTTCCGTTGGATAGACTGGGCCCATCCCGACATAATCTGCTCCGTCCTTCATGGCTTGTTTTACTTCATCTAGGTTATGCGTCGATACGCCTAATATTTTATTCCCGATCCTTTCTCTGACGCCTTTTGCATTTGTGTCTTCCTGTCCAACATGAACGCCATCTGCATCTAGATCAATCGCTAGCTGTACATCATCATTCACAATAAAAGGAACATTTGCTTCTTGGCAAAGCGCTTGAATTTGACGAGCCAATTGTTTCTTCTCTTCACCCTGCAAGGCTTTTTCACCCTTTTCACGAAATTGAAACATGGTGATTCCGCCTTGAATGGCCTCTTTCACAACATCAAGCGGCTGCCTCGTTGTATTCGCTGTGCCCAAAATAAAATAAACCGATAATTGCTGTTTGATTTGCTGTTGATCAGCCTTTGTCATGTGAAACTCCCCCTATTTTCCCTAGTGTCAGCACATCATCGCCGGTTGTGTGTGATAGTGCGTTTAAGAATTCCATTTGAAAAGTTCCCGGTCCTTTATCCATTGCGTGCAGAGCTGCCCTTTCAGCGGCGACACCATAAAACATCAATGCAGCTGCCGACGCATGAAGCGGCTGTTCACCCGCTGCACAAAATGCTCCGATGACAGACGTCAGCAAACAGCCAGTTCCCGTCACCTTCGTGAGCCATTCATGTCCATTATGAATAGACAGCACCTCATCTCCATCTGACACCACATCGACTTTTCCTGTGATTACCACTATTGTCTGAAGTGCAATAGACGCTTGTTTGGCTAATGCCGATACATCTCCATTCGCCGCTTTCGCATCAACGCCTTTTGACTCCCAGCCATCCACTCCAAGTAAATGAGCCACTTCAGCAGCATTTCCTCTGACAACGGTGATTTTCACTTTCTCTAACAGCTGTTTAGCAGCATTCGTTCGAAACGTTGTCGCACCAACGCCGACAGGATCTAACAAAACAGGTACACCTTTTTCATTGGCTGCTTGTCCAGCGAGAATCATGGCTTCAACCGTTTCCTTAGTCAATGTGCCAATATTCAGCACTAGTGCATCCGCTAATTGCGCCATTTCAGCCACTTCTTCTTTGGCGTTTGCCATGACTGGCGAAGCACCTAAAGCAAGCAGTCCATTCGCTGTAAAATTCGTCACGACTTGATTGGTGATATTATGAACGAGTGGATTTTTTTCTCGAACCTTCTCCAATAAATGAGACGCGCAGCTTGTTTTCATCCGTATCATCCTCCCTTTTACTCTGCATCCCACACGTAGGATTTCGTATGCTTTAACCATTCTCTTGCCGCAAACGACAAATAGCGGTCCTTTCGCCAAATGACACCTAAATGCCACGGAATCGCCGGGTTTAGGGAAATGACCTTTACCTTTTCAGGATCAAGATCACGGCAGATTCGTTCTGGCAGAAGTCCAATCCCTAAGTTTTCAGCTACCATTTCACTAATGAAATCCCACTGAGACGTTTCATAAATGACATTTGGCCGAAATCCCGCATTCATACACTCATTCAAAATCCGGCTGTGCAGAACAAAATCTTCTCTAAAGAAAATAAAAGACTCTTCCCTTAAATCAGCTAAATGTACTTCCTCACGACCAGCCATCGGATGGGATGGATGCGTCACGAGCTTCATGTTCTCTTTAATAATGGTGTACGTATGAAAAATTTTATCATTTGCAGGCAGAACAATGACACCAATATCAAGCGACCCATCCTCGACCCCTTCCTCTACTTTAATGGAGCCGTGCTCGACCAATTGAAATGTGACATCTGGATATTGCTGACGGAATTCCCCCATGACATTCGGGAAGAAACTTGACCCAATCATCGGCGGCAGTCCGATTCGAATATGCCCTTTTTTCACATTCATTAAATCATTTAATTCGCTCGTTAAATTCTGAAATGACTGTGTAATTTCACTCGCCTGTGTATACATGGTTTGGCCAGCATCTGTCATTTCAACCTGCCGACCATTTCGGTAAAACAACTGCACCCCCAGCTCATCCTCTAGGTTTTTGACCATCTTAGAAATGGTCGGCTGCGATACGTAAAGAGACTGCGATGCTTTCGTGAAGCTCTTTAATCTTGCCACTTCTAAGAAATATGTTAAATGTCTGATGTCCACATGCTTCATCCTTCCTATAGACAAAAGGAATAATTACTATTCGATATATGTATTTTACCTATAACTGAACGTGCTGTACACTTTAAAGTAAGCTCATCAATTGGAACGTTGTCATGTTTTTGTGAAACACTGAACAATTTATATAGAAAAAGGAGTGAACAGAAAGTGAAATTGCTCAAAACGCCGCTGATTGCTGCCCTTCAGATTATGGTCTTGTTTATTTTTGCGAAATTCATGAATGTGCTGGCGGCCTTTTTGCATTTGAGAATTCCGGGCACGATCTTAGGCATTCTTGTCATTTTCTTATTACTTCATTTTAAGATCATTCAATTAAAATGGATAGAACTTGGCGCCGTATGGCTGCTCGGAGAACTGCTGCTTTTCTTTATTCCATCAGCAGTTGGTGTCATTGATTATGGAAAATTGCTTTCTCAATCTGGCACAAGTATTGTCCTTGTCGTCTTAATTAGTACGTTTGTGGTCATGCTCTCAACTGGTATCATGACGCAAATGATTGCAAAACGAAAGGAGCGGAAAAAGCTATGTTAGTTGGCGGACTATTTCTGATTTTAACAGTTCTTTTATATCTCGGATCAAAAGCGGTATACAAACGGCATCCGAAGGTCTATGTCTCACCGTTACTTGTCACTCCGCTTGTCCTTGTCGTCTTGCTGTTAATCGTCAACATTCCTTACGATGCTTACAATCAAGGAGGGAAATGGCTCACGAATATGCTGCAGCCTGCGACTGTTGCTTTTGCCATTCCTTTATATAAGTATTTTCATATCCTGAAGAAGCATGCAGTGGAAATTATTTTGAATGTGGCTTGCGGCTCTGTCATTGCGATCTTATCAACGGCTTTTATCGCCAAGTTGTTTCATCTGGACACAGGCCTTATTGAGAGCCTTGTCCCAAGATCGGTCACAACACCTGTAGCGATGAGTGTGTCAGAGATGATCGGCGGCATGCCGTCCGTTACGGCCGTGTTTGTCATTTTAACCGCACTGTTTGGATCGATTATCGGTCCAATGGTGATCCGTTACTTCCGCATCGATAATGACATTGCCATGGGCGTCCTGCTTGGAACGGGTGCACACGGGGCAGGAACATCAAAGGCTTTTGAAATGAGCTCCGTCTCAGGAACGATCTCAAGTGTATCGATGATTATTTCAGCCATTATTACATTATGTGCAGCGCCTATCCTTATGTCGTTTGCCTTATAAAAAAAGCCATTTCCAATAAGGGAAATGGCTTTTTCTTATGCTTGTATGAAGACAACCTTTAAATAGTTCCCTTCAGGATAATTCTTCGTTGTACGGAAATCCTCAGGAAGGGTATATTCTTCAAGTATCCGATAGGTTTGCCCTGCTTCTTTAAAAGCCTGCGCAATAAACCCTTTAAATTTCTTCATGCCAAATGCACTGCTATTCGTTGATGCCACAATGACGCCGTTCTCAGCTGTAATTTGGATGGCTTCTTTTAATAGCTTCTTATAATCCTTCGCCGCACTGAATGTGTGCTTTTTCGTTCGTGCAAAGGAAGGCGGGTCTAAGATGACGAGATCATAGGTCCAGCCTTTTTTCGCTGCAAACGGAAAATATTTAAAGACATCCATGACTTTGATATCCTGCCCGTCCACATCAATACCATTGACTTCAAACTGCTCAGATGTTTTTTTCAAGCTGCGGTTTGCAACATCCACACTTGTCGTACGGCTCGCTCCGCCAAGCGCAGCTGCCACTGAGAAAGCACCTGTGTAAGAAAATGTATTGAGCACAGTCTTTCCTTTTGCATAACGATCTCGGATCGCTTTTCTCACATGACGCTGATCAAGGAAGATACCCGTCATCGCGCCATCATTTAAGTAAACCGCCACGTTCATGCCGTTTTCTTTCACGATGAGAGGAAATTCACCTTTCTCTCCCTTCACAAAATCATCATCTTCAATATACTGTCCAGACGTATCAAATCGTTTCTTCTCATAAATACCTTTATAGTCTGGATAGACGTGCTCAAGTGCAGCCAATACTTCTGCCTTTAATGTATAGACTCCTTCGCTATACCATTGGATGAGGTAGAATCCGTCGTAATGATCAATCGTGACGCCGCCAATTCCATCCCCTTCTCCGTTGAACACACGAAAAGCAGTCGTCTGTGCATCACGAAATAAATGCGTTCTGCTTTTCGCTGCCTGCTCAAGCCTAGAGACAAAAAAAGCTTGATCTATTTTTTCGTTTGCATCAAAGGTTAGTACCCAGCCGATTCCTTTATTTTGCACACCATAATACCCTTTTCCTAAAAAAGTGCCCCGCTCATCCACCCATTCAATGAGCTCGCCTTCCCGTACACCGTTCACATGCGATACTGCATCTTTAGAAATGAGCGGATATCCCTTTTTCACTTGTTCCGCAAATGTTTGTTTTAATGAGATTTTTTTCATTTGTGTCATCCTTATCCTAAATTGACTCTCTCTATCCTACCATATGAATGTATACGTTACTTCTATTATGATAAGATGAGGAGAAAATTATCAACATGACATAGAGGAGGCACTTCGTTTGACGACATTACGCTTAGATCATACAGGTATTATGGTTTCGAATATTGATCAGTCGATTGATTTTTATGAAAAAGTGGTGGGCATGAAATTAAAGGACCGCATCACTCATACAAATGGAGTGATTGAGCTTGCCTTTCTCGGTTTTAAAGATGAAACCGAAACGGAAATTGAGCTCATCCAAGGCTACAGCAGTGACCTGCCATCTGAAGGGAAGGTCCATCATCTCGCTTTCACAACAGACAATATTCATGCTGAATTCAATCGTATTCAAAAGCTGCAAATTGAATTAATTGATGAAGAAATCACGACATTACCAAATGGATATTGCTACTTCTTTTTTAGAGGACCAGACCAAGAATGGATCGAATTCTTCCAGCGCTAATATTTCCTAGGAAATGGGGCCGCTAAATCTCTCCCATTCATTCATAAAGAAAAGAGTAAGAGCATATACATGCCCTTACTCTTTTTTATAACACTTTACTAAGAAATGATTTTGTACGCTCATGCTGCGGGTTCCCAAAGAGAGCTTCCGGTTTGTCTTCCTCAACAATATATCCGCCATCCATAAAGATGACACGATCTCCTACTTCTCTTGCAAAGCCCATTTCGTGTGTGACCACAATCATTGTCATGCCTTCGACAGCTAATTGTTTCATTACAGCTAATACATCCCCTACGACCTCAGGATCAAGAGCTGATGTCGGCTCATCGAATAATAGTACTTTCGGATCCATTGCCAACGCTCTTGCAATGGCTACACGCTGTTTTTGTCCACCAGATAATTGGTTAGGATAGCTTTGAGCTTTGTCTTTTAAGCCGACTTTTTCAAGCAAGTCTAACGCTTTTTCGACTGCCGCCTTCTTCTCGATGCCTTTTACTTTTATCGGTGCAATCGTAATATTTTCTAAAACGGTTTTATGAGGGAATAAATTAAAGTGCTGAAACACCATGCCTACTTCTTGCCTTACTTTATTGATATTCACCTTTGGGTCTGTAATCGTGTGCCCGTGGACAACGACTTCTCCAGCCGTGATATCTTCTAATTTATTGAGGCATCTTAGAAACGTGCTTTTCCCTGATCCAGAAGGACCTATGACACACACGACTTCCTTTTCCTCGATGACTGCATTAATATCCTTTAACACTTCATGATCGCCAAAGGATTTCTTTAAGTTTTTCACCGTAATCATACTCATTTGATATCAAATCTCCTTTCTGCGTAGCTAGCCAGTAGAGAAAGTAAATAAATGATCACGAAATAAATGACACCGACAATGAGCCAGACATTCAAAGGATCAAATGTAGCCGATGCTTGAACTTGTCCTCGCTGCATAATATCGGCAATTCCGATAATAGATAAGAGAGATGTATCCTTCAAGCTGATGATGGCCTGGTTTGTAATCGCTGGGAGCATGCGGCGGAATGCCTGCGGTAGGACGATAAAGCGCATGTTTTGCCCCCCTGTAAAGCCTAAAGAGCGCGCAGCTTCTGTTTGTCCTTTATCAATAGACTGAATCCCTGCACGAATAATTTCTGAGAAATAAGCCCCTGCATTTATCGCTACTGTAATAATCCCTGCGGGCACTCGATCAAGCGAAATGAATTCAAGTGTATTCAAACCAAAATAAATGAAGAATAGCTGTACGATAAATGGTGTGCCTCGAATGGCATTCACAAAGACGAGTGCGATGAAATTTAAGATTTTAAATGGTGACAGACGGAATAATGCCACAATTAAACCGATGATAAACCCTAAAATGATGGCAACAACAAAGATATATAAAGTGGTTTGCAAACCATCCATTAAATACGGAAATGCATTAATAATAGTATCCATGTTTCTCCCTCCCTAATTCACATACGGCTGACACATAAAGAAAGCGCGCTCGGAGCGCGCCTCGCTTGTGTTATGACTTCAAATATTTATCAATAATTTTGTCATATTCACCGTTTTTCTTTAGGTTCTCAAGGCCTTTATTGATCTTCTTCAATAGGTCTTGGTTTTTCCCCTTCATGACAGAGATACCATACTGGTCTCCATTCAAGCGGTCTCCAACTGTTTTCAATTTTAAATCTTGTTGTGCAATCGCATACGTAATGACAGGATAATCCTCAATTAAGGCATCTGCATTTCCGTTTGATACTTCTTGGAACATAGATGGGCTGTCATTAAATTGAACGACTTCATACCCATATTTATCTGCGTTATCAGATGCGAACTTTGCACCAGTCGTCCCGTTTTTAACAGCTAGCTTTTTCCCCTTTAAATCATTAATAGATTTGATGCTGCTGTCCTTTTTCACAACAACTGTCAGTCCAGCGTCGAAGTAAGGATCTGAGAAATCTACTTTCTTCTTACGCTCATCTGTAATACTCATCCCGCCCATTCCAACATCAAGCTGTCCTGCCTGCATCGCTGGAATGATACCTGAGAAGTCCATGGCTTCAAGCTTCACTTTGAAACCTTGGTCTTTCGCGATTGCATTAATTAAATCAACGTCTATCCCTTCATATTTACCGCCCTTTTCAAATTCAAATGGCGGATAAGTTGTGTCTATCCCGATTTTATATGTGCCTTTGCCTTCTCCCGAACCACTGTCCGATTTTGATCCACAGGCTGCCATGACAAGCACAACAATTAGTCCCATGATCAATAACATCGATTTCTTCATAAAACACGACCCCCATTGTCAGTTTTGTCTAAATATTCGCAATAACAATAATACTATACCACGCTAAAGCTATAGTGTGTGATATTTTTTATCAATACCAAAGATCCATACAATTCTAGATCAATAGTCTCTTTAAATTTTACTTTTTTGCGAATAACTCATTTTATTCTAAAAGAAGAGTCATTCACAATTATGATGTGAGATAATCTCACAAAAAACGAGGCAGCGCCTTGATAAATGATGTTTCTCCCTTGCATACGAAAGCAAACTCAACAACTTGCTTCCTCTCTATATTGATATTGTAATATATTTTTCCCAAAACCCTCTTTTTACCCGAAAAAATGTAAGCGTATACAAGAGAGCAGTGTCTCCCTATTTCTTTCACTACTGGTTGAATTTACATCAAAAAACATGTTTTACAAACTGCATGAGAGAGCTTAAAATATAAGAAGATACTGGAATATGGGAAGTTGATTCAGAAGAACGGATATTGATAGATGAAGAAAGGAGGATAAGAATTGGCAGAAGCAGGTGTTTTGTCGTCCGTTGATGTAGCGAATATGCTCAATGATTGGTATGTCATGATGAAAAAAAGAGAGATACAAGGTGCCATCCAGTTAAAAGAAGACATTCTTCAAGCGTTTGATCGAATGGAAGAAAATCAAGACGTCTTACTTTACTATCAACTGCTAGAGTACCGTTTTAAAGATCTAATAGAAGATACAGCTTCATTAGATCATAGTCTTTTTGTTGATGAAAATGCCATCCGTACGGATGATATGCTCAGCTATTATTTCTATTTCTTTAAAGGGATGTATGAAATGCGCAGAGGCAATCAGGATACGGCATTTCACCATTTAAAATTGGCCGAGGATAAATTAGATCTCGTGCACGATGACATTGAAAAAGCCGAATTTCATTATAAAACAGGGTGTCTTTACTATAATATTAGGTCCACGCTTCTCTCCATCCACCACTTAAAGATGGCTTCATCTATTTACGACGCAGATCCATGTTATGTGAAAAAATCAATCAGCTGTCAAATGATGCTTGCTTTGAATTATGCGGATCAGTCGAAATATGATGAGGCAGAATTGCTGTTCGAAGAAGTGATTCATTCACTAGAACAGATGGAAGATCCAGATTTACTTGGACATGCCTATTGCAATGCAGCCTTTATTAAAAGTCTAAGAAATGAATACAATGAAGCTGTGCCGCTTCTAGAAAAGGCTTTAATGATAGAATCATTCGAAACTTCTTCTCCAGGCGGCTATTTACTTGCCATGTACGCCTACACAAAAGCACTATTTAAGCTGAAAAAGCCAGGTTTGTTCCACTATTATGTACAGCTTTCACTTCAAAAAGCAGAAAATTTAAAACAACGAAACATTTCACTTAAATTATCCATTTTAGAAACACTTATGATTCAGCCAGACAACATGATTGAGCAAATCAAGGCTTATTGCGATCAATTAGAAACAATGAATTTCCTTGTTGACCTTGAAGCTATTTGTCAGGATGCAGCAGCTTACTTAACGGATCTTGGGCTTCATGAAGAATCCTCTTATTTTAAAAACAAGGCGTTGTCCTTGAAAACTTGTTAAGAAAATGGAGTGATGTATGATGAAGAAATGGCTCATCACAAGTGCGATTTTAACCCTCTTGATAACAGGTGTTTCTGTTGGTACTTCCATTCAAAAAGACAGCCAATCTGCACAATCTCAAGATATTATTCAAAAGAGAGACCGTGGAACCAACCCTTAATATGAAAAAAAGCAGCTGTGATCAAAACAGCTGCTTTTTGATGTGCTAATCAATTTCTCGTTTAATATTCTGCATTTTTTCATCTAAGTAATGGGCAATATCTGCGGCTTCCTTCAGTTCATCAGTCAGCTGATGAGGAACATCGTTATGCAGTTTATAATAGATTTTATGCTCTAGACTCGCCCAAAAATCCATCGCAATGGTTCGCACCTGAATCTCAACCTTCACATGCTCCACACGATTTGTTAAGTAGACAGGTATCTCAACAATTAAATGAAGGCTTCTGTAGCCATTTGGTTTCGGATGTTGAATGTAGTCCTTCACTTCAAGGATCTTTAAATCCTCTCTTTGCCTCAATACATCCATAATGTTATAGATATCTTGAATAAAAGAACAGATGATGCGGACACCTGCGATATCATGGATATGCTCCTTGGCACATTGTGTCGTGATGTCGCATCCTTTTCTTGCTAGTTTATTCACGATGCTTTCAAAGGATTTAATTCGTGATTTTGTATGCTCTATTGGGTTGTGTCCATGGATTAAATTATACTCCTGGCTGATAATTGAAAACTTTGTATCCATTTCATCTAACGCAAATTTATATACTAATAGTTCATTTTTCCAATCTTCCATGACATTTTTCAAATCTTCTACATGAGTTGCTGACATATTCATTTTCTTTTTGTCATCTCCTTTTGGGAAACGGCAGCTGCACCGCTTTCCGTTTACTAGACGGAGAGAGGACTCGAATGGTTTTAAAAAATACGCAGTTAGCCTCGTTGTTTGTAATATGTCAGCGCCAGTGCAAGGGCCAGCACAGAACCTTTCACAATATCCATTGCATAATAAGGGACAGACATCATCACAAGCCCATTTTGTAAAATACCAATGAGTACAGCCCCGATAAAAGTGCCAAATGCGTTTGGCTTACCTGCTCCCATGACGGAAAAGCCGATAAAAGCAGCCGCTACTCCATCCATTAAATATGGTGCACCCGCATTAATTTCTGCTGTCATCACCCTTGATGCCAGCACGATACCGCCGATCGCTGCAAATAACGCAGAAAGCAGATAGGCCGCAATTTTGTATTTGTTCACATGAATGCCAGA
The DNA here is from genome assembly GCF_000691165.1 of Bacillus safensis FO-36b. Lineage (GTDB taxonomy): Bacteria > Bacillota > Bacilli > Bacillales > Bacillaceae > Bacillus > Bacillus safensis. The sequence continues at coordinate 530,064 of NZ_ASJD01000002.1, forward strand.
CAATCGAGCCGCTTCCTTATTCCCACCGATGATGTACATGAATCGGCCGTGCTTTGTGTAGGTCATGAAAACATGCGCAAAGAGTACAATGGCAGCCATAATGAGAATGATATATGGCACCTGTCCAATTTTGCTGAAAAAGGCAGGAATCGTTCCCGTTGAGAACGTACCATCGGGCAGCACCATATTTTCAGAAATGGTCGCCCCTTTCGTATACGTTTGAGCCAGTCCTTGAATGATAAACATCATGGCTAATGTCATGAGCATATCTGGAATTTTCATTTTGACGATCATCCATGCATTTATCAATCCAACAATGATAGAAGCCGCTAGTGCAGAGAGGATTGCAATCAGTGGGTTTTGCGAGAACCATACGAACATAGAAATGACAATCGCATTTGATAGCGTAGCGACTGATCCAACTGATAAATCAAAGCCGTTTACTGCCAATGAGATGGTTAAGCCCACCGCAATGATGGTCACAATTGAGATAGACCGTAGAATATTGATGATATTTCCTGATTGCAAAAACGCTGGATTCGCTGCCGCAAATATTACAATCAACACAACAATGGTTAAGATTGTGCCATATCGATAAAAGAAATCAAACAGATGAAAGGATGGCCGCTGTTTTTTGATTTGCTGCACAGGGGCTGGAATTTGTTGTTCGCTCATGATTGTCCTCCTGTTGAATGATATAAAAGCTCCTCTTCAGTCGTCGGTGCGGTCATTTCCCGGGTAATGCTGCCATCATATAACACGTATACTCGGTCAGCGATACCTGCAATCTCTGACAGCTCACTCGACGCATAAATCACAGATTTTCCGCGGGCAGCAAGCTCTGCAATCAAAGTGAAAATATCTTTTTTCGCTCCAACGTCTACACCTTTGGTTGGTTCATCAAAGAGATACACATCTGCCTCAGCCAGCAGCCATTTTCCGATAGCAACCTTCTGCTGATTTCCACCCGATAGGTGCTTCACCTTTGCTTCAAGCGACGGCGTTTTGACACCAAGTCGTTTGACGATTTCGTCTGCTCCCTGCTTTTCCTTCGAACGATGTAAGAAGCTGAATATCCGTGAAAATGAGTGAAGACTTGCAGCCGTTAAGTTCCACCCCACGCTCTCTTCGGTCAGGATCCCTTCTTTTCTCCGCTCTTCAGGCACAAGGGCCATTCCAGCTCTCACAGCTTGATGAGGCGAAGTGATGCGAATGGTTTGACCATGGAGCTGGACGGTCCCCGTCTTTTTTTCTGAGGCACCGAAAAGGGCTTTGCACAATTCTGTTTTACCAGCACCGACAAGTCCTGCGATCCCAAGAATTTCTCCTTTTTTGACATAAAAGTGAATGTTGTTTAATTTATGTTGATCGTTTAGCTCTTTCACTTCAAGCACAATAGGTGCATCTTTCAGTGGCCTGCGAGACGGGAATTGCTCCTCTAATGGTGCGCCTAGCATTTCTTCAATGACCTGCTGCGGATTTGTGTCTTTGACAAGGTGAGCTGCGACATCCGTTCCATTTCGCATCACAGTCAATTCATCACAGATGGTGAAAATTTCAGGCATGCGGTGAGAAATAAACACGATCCCCGTCCCATTCTGTTTCAACTGATCAATCATTGAGAATAATTTGCTTGTTTCTGCATGACTAAGCGGAGCCGTTGGTTCATCTAAGATTAAAATGCTGCATTTAATGGAAACAGCCTTGGCAATGAGCACCATCTGTTTTTCGGCAAGGGTCAGATCGCTGACAAGTCGTTTTGTGGAAATGTCGATGTCCATTTCTTTTAATAGCTGAGCCGCCTTGCGATGCAGCTCTTTCCAGCTGACAAATGTTTTTTTCTCAATCTCATGCATCATCATATTCTCACCAACACTTAAGTAGGGAACAAGCGCCGTATCCACTTCTTGGTGGACCGTCTGCACACCATATGAGGATGCATTCTTTGGGGTTTGAATGGATGCCGCCTGGCCATTGATGTAGATGGTCCCGTCGAAGTGTGAATGAGCGCCAGAAAGAACCTTCATTAACGTTGACTTCCCAGCTCCATTCGCTCCAATCAGTGCATGGACCGTCCCTTTTTTTAATGTGAAATTCACTTGATCTAACGCTTTGACCCCTGGGAATTCAATTGAAATATTCTTCATACGAACAAGCGGCGCTGTCATAGGTGTCCTCCTTCTCTTGATATCATCTGAAAAACGAAACACCCTCTATGGAAAGAGAGTGCACGTCGCTTATTTTGTATAATGCTTCTTCAAGGTCTTCATCCAATCTTCCTCAAAAGCAGTCGATGAACCGAATCCCTTCACCTCGTCTGCAAGATTGACCATGTTAATAGCTTTTCCTGCTTGTTGAAGCTGCTTTTGCGAGATGAGAGAGGCCTCAAGGTCATAGGAAGACGGTGTTTTCTCACCAGCTATTTTCTTCGCAAGAATCCTCACGTCGACTGCGCCGATGAGCTTCGGATCAACCGCTGCTGTATACTTCCACGGACTGTCCTTCGCCGTCATTTCTTGAAGATCCGCATTTGATACATCAATCCCATAAATCTTCACTTCTGTTCTTCCTGCTTCCTTTAACGCTCTTGCTGCCCCAATGGCAAAGGCATCCCATGTGGCAAAAATAGCGTCCAGCTTGCCCTTTGGATACTTATTCAGCATGGCCGCTACTGCATTTTGCGTTTGAACAGACGTATCAGAGGAGGCAATACCAAAGCGGTCAAGCTCCTTGATCCCTGAATGTTGTTTAAGCGTTTCTTGATAGACCTTATTTCGTCTCACCATTGGCGGGAATCCATCTACCCACAGGTATGCAATATTTGCTTTTCCTTTAAAATCAGACACGAGCGCATCTAATGATTTTTTCGCTAATTGTTCGTCATCTTGAGATGTCACTGTGACCCCTTTGATGTCCTTCAGCTTAGGATTCGAATCAAATGCTACAACTGGAATGCCTTTCGCTGTGATCTTTTTCACATCAGCGACTGTCGCCTCGTCGTCCCCGTGAGAGATGATAAAGCCATCATAATTTTCTTCAAGCGCCTGAGAGATGGCATCATGGAACTTCGCTGTATCTCCATTTGCGGTGTAGACATCTACCGTAAAGCCGAGTGCTTCACCTTCTGCCTTGGTTCCAGCTAAAAATTGAGCTGTATGATCGTCTCCTCCAATTTTGCGGATGACTTTAATTTTTGCCCCCTGTCCCTTTGCAAATCGCTTCGGTACATTGTCAAAAGAGACTTTTTCGTTCGTATTTGCCTTTGAGCCTGCACTTGATCCGGTGCCGCAGCCTGTTAATAGGACGGTTAATGCCGTTAATAAGACAAGACATGATGTAAAATGCTTACGCTTCATTGCTGTTCCTCCTCAAGTTGTTTTGATTTTTCACATCTGAAAACTAGGTAAAAGAGTGGAAATACGCCTGTAAAACAGGCATTTGATTCGAAAAAGAGACGAAAAAAAGCCTCTCTTGGAAAGAGAGGCTTGATCACCGTTGCATGAAACATGTATCGGGAAGTCTTCCTCTCTTATCTGTCAAAGCTGTAACAGCTTTGCAGGAATTAGCACCAATTTCTAAAATAGAAACGGTTGCCGGGCGTCATAGGGCCAGTCCCTCTGCCTCTCTTGATAAGAGATCCGTTATGAAATTTGTTTTCGTTGAAATGTCTTCTTTACTTTAATGTGATGTCACATCAATGTCAATGACTTTTTTGAAAATTTCTAAAATACCATCAGCTTCCGATGATTTTCTTCGCAGGTGATGATTTCTTCAGACGGAAATCATATTTTTTCTCATTCACAAATTGCGGGTTCAGATGTGCTGATCCTTTATCTTGACCGCTTTTAGAGAGATACGTTTTGTAGCCTTCCAGCCATTTCCCGTGCCATACCCACTGTGATGCTTTTGCACCTTTGCGGTCATCATAAACGTTCTTCTGGAAGGTATTCTTTTGGTTCACTTGATAAAGATTCACGACTAAATAATGCGAGGCACTAGCGGTCATGATATTATTCGTGATTCGATTGTTCACTGCTTGATACTGCATCAGCAATTGACCGCCTTCTAAACCGGCTGTGTCATTTTTGTACAGAGTATTATGTGAGATCGTCGTATTGGTTGTACCGCCACGCTTCTTATCATAGCCGCCAATAGAAATGCCTGTATAACGGTTCAAATACACTTGATTGTGTTCGATGCGGATGCGGTCCGCCATTTTTCCTTTATGTTCGCTTGTGACTTCAATCCCTAAGTCATTGTGATGTGAGATGTTATGATCGATCACAATGTCTTTTCCGCCATCGACATAAATTCCGCCAGCAGAAATGTCGCTGCCATAGGCTGGGTTCCCTGCACTCGTAATCTCATATACTTTGTTTCTTGAGACGACACCGTTTCTGACTTGATCATACTTTTTAGAGGGTGCCACGTTCTCAAATCCAATTAAATCAATGCCAATATTATCAGTGTGCCGGACCGTATTATGTGTCACACGGAACTTTTTCACGTTCCCATTTAGCACAAGCGCTTCACTGAAGCCCAGCTTTAATTTTTCAACAGTATTTCCTTTGATTTCAATGTCTTCAATCGCTGCTGGAGCTTTTGTCCCATAGACAGCAATTCCATGTGCATTTCCATTTTCATGTTTCGTCTGAATATCATACACTCGGTTATTAAGCAGTTTGACGCCTTTGCCGCTTCCTTTGATGAAAATACCAACTGGTGTCAAATCTTCTTTATTCGTCTTAAGATGTCCTACAGTCAGGCCTTTGAGGGTGATGTAGCTCTTTTGATCGATCGTGACAAGACCGCCATCGGCTTGATTTCCTTTAAGGGAAGCCCCGCTAATCACAGGTTTTTCTTTTCCGTAAGCTTGAAAGACAACGGGTGCTTTCTTTGTTCCTGAATGGCGGACAATCAATTTTTCTTTGTATGTGCCGCCTCTCATGTAAATGGTTGCCCCAGCCTTCGCCATACTTGCCGCTTTTTTCAGCGTACGGAAAGGTTTTTGCTTAGTTCCCGGGTTTTTGTCGCTTCCGTTTACCGCTACGTAATAGGCTGTGCTTTGCTTAGCGCCAGCCTCATCTGTCATCGCTTGACAGCCAAAGCTGATGACGGTCATGAATAAAATGAGTAAAATGCCTGGTAACGCTCGTTTCATCTTGTTGTTTGCTCCTTTCCCTTCTCTCCTTCCTTTATCGGTTAAAAAAAAGAGGATTAAAATATGACGATGTCCCTTGCAATGTACTAGTCAAAAGGTGTATGGTTGAAAGAATATCTTACAGGAAAACCATTCGTTTTTAAATTGTCAGATTAATCAGTTAATAACGCATTTGGATTTTATTTCTTTTTTTAAAAGGGGTGACATGAGCCAAACTGACAGCAGAGAGAAGGAAAGCGCTTTAACAGATTTTTCTTGTCTGAATTACAGAAAACCTATTGCTAATATTTTGTGAAGGTATAGAATAGAATCATAATTATTTCATATTATTAGAATTTTCAAATAATCAAACAGCAAGGAGATTTACAATGCCAAAACAACCCATCCGCGTTGAACTTAGTTCAACAAAAAAACCAAAACCTCAATCTGATCAACTTGAATTCGGAAAAATCTTCACAGATCACATGTTTGTGATGGATTATTCAGTTGATAAAGGCTGGTACGATCCAAGAATTATCCCTTATCAAGCCATTCCAATGGACCCAGCGTCGATGGTCTACCATTATGGTCAATCTGTTTTTGAAGGCTTGAAAGCTTATGTTTCTGAGGATCAAAAAATTCTCTTATTCCGTCCGGAAAAAAACATGGAACGCTTAAACAGATCCAATGACCGCCTGTGTATTCCGCAAATTGATACAGAAACAGTATTAGAGGGCTTAAATGAACTCATTCGCATTGATAAGGATTGGGTACCTGATGCAGAGGGAACTTCCTTGTATATTCGTCCATTCATTATTTCCACTGAGCCGTATTTAGGCGTTGCACCGTCTAGCACGTATAAGCTGCTCATTATCTTATCTCCTGTGGGATCATACTATAAAGAAGGCATTCATCCGGTCAAAATTGCAGTTGAAAATGAGTTTGTCCGTGCCGTTAAGGGTGGAACAGGAAATGCCAAAACAGCTGGAAACTATGCCTCAAGCCTTAAAGCACAGCAAGTTGCTGAAACGAAAGGGTTTTCACAGGTTCTTTGGCTTGATGGGGTCGAGAAAAAATACATTGAAGAAGTCGGCAGCATGAATATCTTCTTTAAAATCAATGGCGAAATCGTGACGCCTGAATTGAACGGCAGCATTTTAGAAGGCATCACACGCAACTCTGTACTTGAACTGTTAAAGCATTGGGGAATTCCAGTAACAGAGCGCAAAATTTCAATTGATGAGTTAATTGAAGCACATCAATCTGGCGAGCTTGAAGAAATTTTCGGAACTGGAACGGCAGCCGTGATCTCTCCTGTCGGGGAATTAATTTATCATGATCAGCCATATGTGATCCAAAATGGTCAAACAGGCGAAGTATCGAAGAAATTGTACGAAGCCATTACTGGCATCCAAAAAGGGACACAGCCAGACATCTTCGGCTGGACAGTTGAAGTTGACTCAGTCGTCAAGCAAGCATAAGCATATAAAAAGAACCTTTCAATCATGAAGGGTTCTTTTTTGTTTATTTACCTCTCTTTTATCCCTTATAATGGGAAATACACATGAATAAGGGGAGTGATGGTATGTTTTTTACTTATCTACTAGCATTCTTTGGAATCTGTATCGGATCGATGATCGTCGCCACTGGTTTCGACGATTCACCTTTCCTCACCCGGTTTTTATTTAAGGCTCTTGGAATCTCTATCCTTGCTCTTTCCATCTCTTTTGTAAAGGTCCGACGAAAGAAGTTACAGAAACAAAAGCGAAATAGACTTAGTTGACCCGTCTCTTCCCATCAAATCGTGCACCAAAACAAGACCGATACCCCAACAATCGCCCCTGCGTATATCCACTGTTTCCTTTTGATGCTCCGCTTTTTTTCGATCAGTAAAAAGATCTCTGGCAAAAAGATGATCATGATTTCTAGGATAAAGACAAGATAATAAACAAGCGGCATTGGCTGGAAATCAAATTTCCTTGCATCTCCTCCAATCGTTGCAAAATACATCAACAGATTGGTTACGGGAATGGTAAAACAAACGAGCAGGCGGAGAACATAGATCCACACATATTCCTTATGCCGAATGAGGCCAACAAATGAAGCAATAAGGCCATACAAAAACAAGATCACTGTACCATAACTCATGACAGGCTGTACGACAAAGCCGTAAAACATTAAACCAATTGCAACCATATTCCAACAGTCCTTTCTTTGAAGCCATACATGCTGTTTTTTCTAATCATACACTTCTTTCTCCAGTTTCCATATGGGGCAATCAAAAAAATGACCCCATTAAAGGGGCCATTATGTGTTAGTGTTAAGCATTGACTGATTTGAAGAATTGCGGTAAATGCTCACGATGCGCTTCGAGCATTTCGTCTAAAATTTGCTTTGCAATGCCGTCAGATGGGACGAGCGGGTTGATGGTCATCGCCACAAGAGCCGTCTCGTAATCTCCAGTCACAGCCGCTTCTGCTGCCACACGCTCGAATGATTTGATTTGTTGAACGAGTCCTCTTACAGCTACAGGCAGATCACCTATCGCGATTGGTTTTGGTCCGTCCTTTGTAATGATACAGTTTACTTCAACCGCTGATTCAGCCGGAATGCTGGCAATCGCCCCTCTGTTCACTGTATTGACTGGTTGAATGTCGTGCTTATCATTATAGATAGAGCTGATTAAGTTACAGGCCGCATCGCTGTAATAGGCCCCGCCTCTTTTTTCGAGCTGCGGTGGTTTAATCGACAAATCAGGATCTTTATAAAGCTCAAATAATTCCTGCTCGACCTGCTGCACAACCTCTGCTCGTGTTCCTTTCTCTTGAGCCGCCTTTTGCTCTTCTTCCAGCATATCTTTCGTTTTATAGTAATAGCGGTGATACGGACATGGGATGACCCCTAATCCTTTCACAAAAGAAGGCTCCCAGTTTTTCGCTTCAATGTTTTTCATGGACCACTGGCTGTTTGGATTTCCTAGTTCATCAAGCACTTGATCCATAATGCTGACCCCGTCTAAATATACGTCTAATCCATAGACCATGTGATTGAGACCGGCAAACTGTACCTCGATGCGTTCAACGTCCACATCAAGCGCTTTGGCAATCCCCATTTTGATCCCAATCGGCACATTGCATAGACCGACCACTTTTTTTAGATTCGTGTAGCGTAAAACAGCTTCTGTGACCATGCCGGCTGGATTTGTAAAGTTCACAAGCCATGCGTCTGGGCAAAGCTCTTCCATATCCTTCACAATGTCTAGAATGACTGGGATGGTCCGAAGGCCTTTAAATAAACCGCCTGGTCCGTTCGTTTCCTGACCGATGACGCCGTATTTAAGCGGTATTCTCTCATCCTTTGCCCGTGCTTCCAGCAGTCCTACACGAAATTGTGTCGTCACAAAATCTGCGTCCTTCAAGGCCTCCCGGCGATCAAGAGTCAGGTGTACCTCAATCGGCAGACCTGCTTTTTCAACCATACGTTTCGCCAGAGCGCCTACGATGTTTAACTTTTCCTGACCCGCTTCAATATCCACAAGCCATAATTCTTTTACAGGCAATTCTTGATATCGTTTAATAAACCCTTCGACGAGCTCAGGCGTATAGCTCGATCCACCGCCTATTGTGACAATTTTGATTCCTTCTTTCATGAATTGACACCTCCGAGTTGCTTCATTTTTTCATGGAGCTCGATGATTTCTGCTGCGAGCTCCTTGACGGTCATTGCGTTCATGAGATGATCCTGCGCATGAATCATTAAGAGACTAATATCCGTCTTTTCGCCCCTGATTTCTCCTTGGATCAGCTCTGTCTGTGCGTGATGCGCCTCATTTAACGCGTCTTGTGCTTCCTGCAATTTTTGCTTCGCCTCATCAAAGTTTCCTTGTTTTGCACATGTAATGGCCTCCATCGCAGAGCTTCTGCCATTTCCGCCGTGCAGGATGAGTTGAAACACAATTTGTTCCATTTCCATCGGCCGCATCCCCCTTGTTCCCTCTATTACATGCTGACGACATTTTCATCAGTTGATGCTTTTGTTTCTAATTCACTTTCTTCTTTCAATTTCTGCTTATCCCACATTCTAAAGAATGGGTAGTATAGAGCAAATGACAGCGCAAGGTTAATCAGCTGCATGACAGCACCAGAGATTTTGCCTCCTGTGGCGAGATAGCCTGAAATGATTGGCGGCATGGTCCATGGGACAGCGATCCCGGCTGGTTTTGCCACAAGCCCTGTGCTCATTCCGATATATGTGGTGATGATCATCATGATTGGCGTAAGGATAAACGGAATGAGGAGCATTGGGTTCATGACAATCGGCATTCCAAAAATGATTGGTTCGTTGATGTTAAAGATGGCTGGCCCAATGGCAAGGCGGCCAAGCTGTTTCATTTGTTTACTTCTGGCACGTAAGATCATGGTCAGCACCAAAGCAAGCGTTGCTCCGCTTCCGCCGACGTTGATGAAGATTTCAAAGAACTGCGCTGTGAAAATATTCGGCAGTACTTCTCCTGCTTGGAATGCAAGACGGTTCTCATCCATTGCACCGAGCCAAATTGGCCCCATGACGCCGCCGACAATGGTTGCTCCGTGAATACCACATGCCCAGAGGAGCATTTGCACACCCATCGCAACGATACTGCCGCCTAAGCTGCCACCAAGAATCGATAGCGGTGTGCCAATTAAGACCGTGATGATATTATGAATACTCTCAAAAGGTGTCATCTCAATCACAAGTCTAGCGACCCAGATCAGGGTGATGACCACAAAACCTGGAATAAGTGCAATAAACGATTTACTGACTGCTGGCGGTACACCATCAGGCATTTTGATAACAATGTTCCGCTGTACAATGAAGCGGTAAATTTCGGTTGAAAGCATGGCAATAATCATGGCAACGAATAAACCTTTACTGCCCATCAGTGTGACAGGAATTCCCCCGCCTACTAGGATAGCTTCTGTTGAGCCTTCAGGTGTGAAAGGTACTTGATATGGTGTAGCCAAAAGGAAAGCCGCAACAGCGATCGCACCAGATGATAGCGCATCAACGGCATACTTTTCAGCAAGCCTGTAAGCAATCCCGAAGGTCGCAACAAGTGCCATAATGTCAAAGGTTGCATTAACAGGATAGGATAGTTTCGTGGCCCATTCTGCTCCGAAGATACTTGCCATAAAATCGCTGTATCCTGGAATCGGAAGGTTGGCTAAAATGAGAAACAGTGAACCGACAATAATGAGAGGCATCGTTAAAACAATTCCGTCACGCAATGCTTGTAAATGTCTTTGAGCGGCAATCTTCCCTGCAAACGGCATGACCTTCTCTTCTAGAAATCGGTTGAATCCATTCATCCCCTCCGCCCCCTTTATCCGTTCACTAACTGTTCAGCAGATTTTAAAACCTCAGCGCCATTACAAACGCCATAATGCACAGTATTAATCACGTCTACTGGGATTCCTTTTTCTTCTCCGAGCTTTTTCATTTGTGGTAATAAATATCGAACCTGAGGTCCTAATAAAAGCACATCGGCTTGATCAATATGATTTTTCGCAGAATCTCCTGATACTGCCCAAATACGATATTCTTTTCCTTGTTCTTGTGCGCTTTTCTCCATTTTTGTGACAAGTAAGCTTGTGGACATACCTGCTGCGCAAACCAATAAGATGTTCATGTGTAAACGCCCCCTTTTCAAAGTGTGAAGCTATTCTTTACACTTTCATCATATTATGAAACCGCTTTCATAAACACCCATACTTTTTCCTTTAGGAAGCGGAAAAAGTTAATATCACACAGTTAGTTCTTGTACGAAGGAACCTTTTTATACATGATATCAAGCATGTCTTCAAATGTATCACAGGCAATCAGATGCTGAATGAATTTCACATTATGCACAAGCTCCCCCAGCAGGCGGTACATGCCTTTTAAATCTTTGGCATTCTCTTTTTCGACACAAAGCAGGCAGACAAATTGAACCTTTTTCTCTCCCCAAATGATTGGTTTTTCTAATGTACATATCGCCCAAAACGTCTCATCTGTCAGCGGCGTCATCGGGTGCGGAATCGCTGTATAATGTCCGAAAGAGGTTGGGGCAGCCTCTTCTCTTTCCATGACAGATGGTGTGAGTTCAGCTGGCGCTAAGCCCAAATCGATGACTTTTTGCGTTAAAAAGGTGATGACCTCTTCCTTTGTGTGAAAAGCTCGTTTTGTAAAAACCAATTCCTTTTTCATATATTGAGAGGCCAATGTCACCCTTGTTTCACTCGTCAGAGCTTCTTCAATTTTTAAAAAATCACCGCCTCCCAATATGGTGTTCACTTGAATGACTGGAACCGGTAGATCCATATGAATTGGGATCGTTGTAATAATCAAATCCAGGGCATGCAAAGAGACATGCGGCAGCGAATATAGCTCTGCTGTTCCTAAAATGGTCAGCTTTGACCCAAATTGTGACCGCAAACGATCCTGCAGCAGCCTTGCACTCCCTGCACCAGACGCACAGACAATAAGACACCGCTTCGGCGGGATCTCCATTTTCCTCCGCTCTAAAGCCGCACCAAAGTGAAGCGCCATATATCCGATTTCGTTCTCATGAATACTCAGCCCTTCCTCTTCTTCAAGGACCCTGCTGGCGATAATCCCCGCTTCAAAAGCAAGGGGATACCCCGCTTTTATTTCATCAAGCATCGGATTTCTTAAGTTCATTCCATATTTACATCGGTTGATGGCAGGCTTTAAGTGCAGACTGAGTCCAATCATTAGTTCCGTATCACCGGCTAAATCAAGCTGCAGTTTTTGATCAATGGCCTTCAGCATGAGCTGTACAAGCCGGCTCGTTTCATCATCTACAATTTGTTTTTGACCGTTCGAGGAAAAGGACTGTACCATTTTGGCTGTTCCTAGCAAATGAATGGTGATATAGACAATTTCCTCTTGTGGAAATGAGACATCCAGCAGCCCTTCAAGACGCTCCACCATTTTTTTAGCGACCTTATATTCCTTTGCCCGTGGAATTTCGCTGATTTCCTCTGGAAGAACAGATACATAGTTTCCGTGTCTAATTCGTTTGCAGGCAATGGCGACATGAACGATTAAATTATTCATGCAAATGTCTGATAGATTCATACCTTCCTCATTGATATAATTGATCATTGTTTTCTGAATCAATTCGAGTTCATGCTTTGGCAAAATGGTAACAGCTGTGTTCAGCATCGTTTGATAAGAACGACGTTCATTGAATAAATATTCTGACATACAATAACGGATTTTCATCTCTGATCCCTTGATTCGGCAGCCTTTGCTCGGCTTCGCTTCCAGCTTCAGATCAAAGGGCTCCAGCTTACGTTTGACCGATTTCACATCGTTGCTCATCGTTGATTTACTAATAAACAGCTGCTCCTGTAAATCCTCCAGCTTCACATAGGATTCTGCCAAAAGAAGCCTTTTTAAAATAAACCGAACACGCTCCTCTGGCAGCACAGCAAGCGGCTCTTCCTGCTCGACCTCCTCCTTCATAAAACGGCGAAAGGCATTCTCATCGTTGATCAGCAGCTCATAACCAGCTCCTCTAACAGCTGTTACGGCCGCTTGGTAAGGGGCAAGGCGGTCGTTCAGTTCCTTTATGTCTGTACGAATGGTGCGGCTTGTCACTTGTAAACTGGCAGAAAGTGCAGCGCTGGTGAGCGGGGTCTCAGCTGCCATGAGCTGACTTAAGATGTGCGCCAGTCTTTTACTCAGCATCAGATCGGCCTCCTTATGTAGGGGTGGAGAATCTGCCTTGTCTGGACAGGTTGTATACGCTTGCAGTTCTCTTCATTACTCATATTCTACTGAAAAGAAATAAAAATTGCCAACTCATTTATATGACAAATGCCCCTATTTATACAACTAACCATATCTAATGTCCTATGAATCTTTTTGAAAGATACTTGCGAAAACAACGAAAAAAAGGCGTACACCTTCGTGTATCCGCCTTCTTTATGAAGAGATCAGCTCGGTAAAGACAACCAATCTTTTTTCATGCGTACCTGCTGCATGATCAAAGGTCCCTGTACAAGTGATTAAATTGAGATTCCGTGTAAAGGCGTATCCAAAAAACGCATTGGGCTTCTCTTCACGCGGATAGCTTCTTACTTTTATGACTTCAAAGCTTCGCTTTTTTCCTGATGAGGACGTGACGACCACCTTGTCTCCCTTTTTTAGCTCCTTTAATCGATAAAAAACCGATGGCCCCCATTTATTATCTACATGGCCATTCATGACGGCATTCCCTTTATCTCCCGGCTTTGGACCATCTTCAAACCAAGCGGTGTTGTCTGTATCCTGAGGAACACCCATACTGCCATCATTTGATAAAGATGTTTTCTCCACTTTTGCTTTGACATCAATAGCGGGAATGGCAATTTCAGCTGGTACAATGCCAGACGGCTCGTCTTTTAATGTATCGTGTGAGTGGTTCTGTTTCTCAGCTTGATGTGTAGTCATTTCCTTAGAAGCGGATATGTTTTTTGAGGATGACGATTCATCCTTTGACGGTGATGAACAGCCTGTGATGATGAGAAGCGAAAGAATACTGAGCAGCCAATTCTTCATCTAAGCCGGCCTCCTTTTGAAGAAAGGAACGGCACGATTGTGCACGTTCCCATCTGTCTTTATGAGTTAGAATTTGATGCCTTACGGCGAATGAGGAAAAATGCACCGCCTGCTAGAATTAAACTTGCGATCATACCCGCAAATGCTTCATAGGACATGCCTAAAGGACCGGCTGTGCCTCCCATACCTGTTTTCGGCATTTCATTAGGCATATTGGATTTGAACAGCTCAGGATGCTGATCAACAATCGCTGCTGTGACATCCTGACCAACCATGAACATATGACCATAAGCCTCTCTCACTGTCGGATAAAGCTGATCATATTCGCCATTATGGTAAGACGTATATGTTTTGATCAGCTCATCAATATGTGTTTTCAAACCAGCCTCTAAATCAGCTGCCTTTAAACGTCCATCTGTCGCTTGATCTAGGAATTTCGCTTGCTTCATTCGATACGCATCTAAATCTTTGACAGCCTTTTCTTTTGCTTGTTGATTCCCTGATGCATCCGCTTTGACATAATCAACTAAATAGCCGATATGGCTTGACCAAATGTTTTTGAATTGTTTGCCTGCATCCTTACCATAAACAGATGCAATCGCAGCAGATAAATCATTTGTGTTTTCATTTAAAGCCGCAGCTGCCTGCTTAAAGTCCTTACTGCCATCATTTCCTTTTTGCATGGCAACTACCGCGAGTGCCAAATGCTCTGAGAACAAGTAGTTTAAATCTTCACGAAGATCCGCTGCTGGTGTATCCACTGACTTTTGATCAAATTTCCCAGGAAATTGATCTGTGATGGCCCATGACACGCCTTTTCCTACCTCAAACATATGATGAATGGATTTTCTAACCGTTTCATAGGTCGTATCAAAATCCTTTTCAGTATAGCTGTCAAACGCTTTTAGCAGTTCATTCACATGCATCTTCAAGCCTTCTTCAAGCTCACTTGCTTTCAGTCTGCCATCTGTTGCTTGATCGAGCATATCGGCTTGTTTCATTCGATATTGATCAAGCTGCTTCATCGCTTTCTTTTTACCTGCATTATCTTTTTTCGCTGTGGCTTGTACATAGTCAACAAAGTAGCCGATATGACTTGACCAAATGTCCTTGAATTGTTTGCCTGCTTTTTTTCCATACACAGAGGCAATTGCATCTGATAAGTCATTCGTGTTGTCATTTAAAGCCGCCGCTGCTTGATCGAAGTCTTTACTGCCGTCAATTCCTTTTTGCATTGTGATCACTGCTAAATAGGCATGCTCTGAAAACAGCTGATCTAGTGCTGCTCGAAGATCTGTGGCTTTATTTGACACCTCTTGTGACGAAGACGTCTTCTTCGCCTCCCCATGCATATGTCCTTCGTGTGCACTTGCGATATGAGCCGCTGGGAATAATAACGCTGCGCTCAGTGGAATGGTTAACATTGCTTTCTTCATGTTCATCTTTTATTTCCTCCTCTTTCCGTTTGTTATGTACTTAACGGAGAGAGGGAGAAAATAGATCATTCGATTCTATTATTTTTTTCTTACAACACAGGCTCTGTATGTTTGCATAAAAAAAAGCCGGATTATCCGGCTGATACGTTACGACGTTTAGATGCTTTTCGCTCTTTATATATTTTTCTCACCACTGGATAAATCACAGGTGCCCATTTGACAATTTGTTTCAGCCATTTTTTCATTTCTCCCGCGCCTCCTTATTGTCATTCTTAAAGGACGATTCCCCATCTTGTCATGAAATAAACAGGTGCGGGAGAGCAGGAGTTAAATCACGCCTTGTGCGATCATGGCATCTGCCACCTTACGAAATCCTGCAATATTTGCTCCAACCATGATGTTTCCTGAGTGTCCATATTCGTCTGCTGTCTCTGTACACTGACGATAAATAGACTGCATCATTTGTTTCAGCTGAGCATCTACTTCTTCAAATGTCCAAGATATTCTTGCACTGTTTTGTGCCATTTCCAATGCTGATACACCTACACCGCCAGCATTCGCTGCTTTTGCCGGCGCAAACAAAATACGATTCTCTTCAAATACTTTGACCGCCTTAAGAGTGGATGGCATATTGGCTCCTTCTCCTACAGCGATGACACCATTTGCCACAAGCTGCTGTGCATGCGCCTCTGATATTTCATTTTGTGTTGCACATGGCAGCGCAATATCACAAGGAACGGACCAAATTTGTTCGCAATCTTCAATTAATTCAGCATGCGGGTGAATGTCTATGTATGCCCCAATCCGCTGATTCTCGACTTCCTTGAGCTGTTTGATCGTCTCAAGTGAAATCCCTTGAGGATCATAAATCGCTCCGCTTGAATCACTGCAAGCCACAACCTTACCGCCTAATTCGATTACCTTTTCCATTGCATAGATAGACACATTTCCTGAGCCCGACACAACAACAGAACGTCCTTCAAATTGGAGCCCATGTGCTTTCAGCATTTCCTCCATGAAGTACACCAGTCCGTAGCCTGTCGCCTCTTTTCTCGCTAAGCTGCCTCCGAATCCAGGGCTTTTCCCCGTGAGTACACCTGCTTCATAAGCACCGCGCATTTTCTTGTACTGTCCGAACATATAGCCAATTTCGCGTGCTCCTACACCAATATCACCTGCTGGCACATCTTGATCAGGTCCAATATATCGGCCAAGTTCACTCATAAAGCTTTGAACGAAACGCATGATTTCTCCATCAGACTTCCCTTTAGGATCAAAATCCGATCCGCCTTTCCCTCCGCCAATCGGCATACCAGTCAGTGCGTTTTTAAAGATTTGTTCAAACCCTAAAAACTTGATAATGCTTGCATTGACGGTTGGATGGAAACGAATGCCTCCTTTATAAGGACCGATGGCACTATTAAATTGAACCCTAAACCCTCGATTGACTTGTACTTTGCCCTCATCGTCTACCCATGGCACTCGAAATACCACAAGCCGCTCAGGCTCAATGAGCCGTTCTAAAATGCCTTGTTTTTCATACTCTGGATGCTTCGCAAAAACTGGGACGAGTGATTCCAGAATTTCTTTTACGGCTTGCTGGAACTCCTCCTCGCCGGGATTTCGTTTTTCCACCTCTTCTAACACACGGTGGATGTAGCTTTGTGCTGTTTGTGCTGCTCGATCTAAGGTCAACATGTCGCATCTGCCTCCTTGTAGATATCTCCACACATTTAATTGTTAGATTTTCTAACGCATATTGAGATTAATTTAACACCAATTGTAAAATCTGATCAATATTGATAACAGATGAAAATGATGCCGAATTGAGATAGATCAAGCAGCCGTAGCGATTGTTTTTAAAAATAAGCGCTCAAGGAATGACTAATGTGCTAGAAACGAACGAGCGGATATTTCTCGTCCCGTTTTCTTTGACAAATACATGAATCATGATGAATTTCTAGCTGGTTTTCCATTGAAAAAAGGGTCAAAAGTTTGATCGGATGCACTCAATCTTTTCGGGGTTTCCCGCCTCTTTTTCGATCAGGTAACACGACACAAAGCCAATATAAAATAGAAGACGATGGAAAGTTAATGAGACCGACAATGCCCCAGAACCACTTGTAACGCCCTCTTTTCTTTGCATCTATAAATAAAAGAAAGCCCTGTGCAAACAATAACGGCAAGACGCACAATAAGATGATCATTTCCGACTGACTCATACGGAAGACCCTCCTTTGATATGTTGATATTCCTTGTAGCCAACAACAAAGCAGATGGGGACGCTCACTATTTGGAGAAGAATGAAGATGATAGGCAAATGGGTAATGGCAGCTGCAAAGAGTGCTAGAATGGTCAAACTGATCAAAACGTATGCCAGCACTTCTTGTTTAAAACGCCTTTTCTCTTTTTCCTTCGCCTGTTTCAGCATCATCATGACAGCCTGCTCACTTGGCTTTTCCACTTCAATTTGTTCGTCTAGCTGCTGCAGCTCTTCTTTTAAACGTTCGGTCAAACGATCTTCCTTCATAAATCCCACTCCTTTCGAATTTTCTTTAATCCATGATGAACCCTCGATTTCACAGTGCCTTCTCTCATTCCAAGCATTGAAGCCATTTCTGGGTAGGTAAATCCATAATAATAGTGCAGAATAATCGGTGCTCTCTCCTGAGCCTTTAATTCATTTAAAGCATCCCACATGTCATGCCATGTGTTCCCCTTTTGCTGAACGTCCCATTTAAAGCGGCGTATGGCTTCCTGATTCGCTTTTCCTTCTCTCATTTGTTCACGTTTTCTTTTCTTCTGGTGATCTAAAAATTGCCTAGATGCAATCGAAATGAGCCAGGTTGAAAATAAGGCATCTCCTCTAAATGAAGAAAGTTTCATATACGCTTTCAGCATCGTTTCTTGCATGATTTCCTCTGCCAGCTCTTGTTGAAGGGTCAGCTTCAACATATATCGGTAAAGAAATGAATAATGATGCCGATAAAGGGCTGTAAACGCGGCATCATCTCCCTGTTTTGCCCGCTGAATCAATAATGTCTCTTCTGTCTGCTCCAAGCGCGCCCCTCCTTCCTTTTCTTCTCTTACTCATAAGACGACACGGATGACAATATCGTTTAAAATGGACCTTATTTTTTAGCATATCTTCTATGATTCTCGTTTTATATCCAATTTTTTCTTATGTAATGATTATGGCATCCCTTCTTCTCTAACAAAATGATGCGTTTATAATCATCTTGATTTTCTACCAAACGGAGAGCCTCCTCTCCATAATCAAGATGTCATCCTCATACCTATCGACAATGGTCCTTATCTCATGAAGATGAAAATGAAATAATCATTGGCTTAGCTTCCTAGAAAATCATGGAATACGCTGCGCCTATCCTTAGCCGATGATACCTTTTTGCATGCTATGCTCATCCTACATTCCGAAAGAAGCAATGCTTGTGAAGGAAGGAGGAGTGGTTGAATCACAGCTTATTTTGGAAACGTTTTCATTAAAATAAAATAGAATGGAGATGTTGAGTTTGAAAAGAAAAATTCCAATGTTAGCCGGTGTATTAGCTGTTGGTCTCGTCACTTCATTATTTGCACCAAACGGGGAGGCAAAGGCAGCAGCCAAATATCCAGAAAGCCCTTCTATTATGGCCAACTTTAATCAACAAGGCTTCTCCACATTAAATGGCGGCACAACAGGCGGTGAAGGCGGTAAAACCGTCACAGTCAAAACTGGAAATGAACTATTGGCTGCCCTCAAAAATAAAGGAACAAACGAAAAATTAAAAATTGTTGTAGACGGGACCATTACCCCTTCTAATACATCAGCCAATAAAATCGATGTGAAAGATACAAATAATGTCTCGATCGTCGGTAAAGGGACGAACGGCGAATTGAATGGAATTGGCATTAAAGTATGGCGTGCCAATAACATCATCATCCGCAACTTGAAAATCCACCACAGCAAAATCGGTGACAAGGATGCCATCGGGATCGAAGGCGGTTCTAAAAACATATGGGTCGATCATAATGAATTGTACAACACATTGAATTCCGGGAAGGATGATTACGATGGTTTATTTGATGTAAAAAATGACTCTGACTACATTACCTTCTCGTGGAACTATGTACATGACAGCTGGAAAACAATGCTCATGGGCAGCTCCGATAACGATAACTACAATCGAAAAATTACGTTCCACAACAACCGCTTTGAAAACCTAAACTCTCGTGTACCGTCTATGCGCTTCGGGGAAGGACATGTCTATAACAACTATTATAAAAACATCCTCACAACAGCGATTAACTCACGTATGGGCGCGAAAATGAGAATTGAACACAACGTATTTGAAAACACCACAAATGCCATTGGAAGCTGGGACAGCCGTCAAGTTGGTACATGGCATGTCATCAACAACTCGTATATTAACAGCACAGGCAGTCTGCCAACGTCTTCAACAGGTACGTATAACCCTCCTTATAACTACTCTTTGCTTAACGTGAACAATGTGAAATCAGAAGTGATATCAAATGCAGGTGTTGGTAAAGTAAACCCTTAAACCACAAAACGTTCGGGCAGAGATTTCCTGTCCGAACGTTTTTGTCATTTCATCCATTTATATTGTAGAAAACGGGCGATCCATTTCATACAGCTTTTGATAACGCTTGTTTTCTTTTAGTAACTCCTGATGCTGACCCTGCATCTCAATGCGTCCGTCTTCAATAAACATGATGCGGTCACACGCCTCACAGCCAGTCAGATGATGGGTGATCCAAATAACTGTTTTCCCTTTTAACACACGGAAGATGGTTTCAAGCAATTCACGCTCTGTCCGTGGATCAAGCCCGACGGTGGGTTCATCTAATACAACAACCGGCGTGTCCTGAAGCAAAATTCGAGCTAACGCCATACGCTGTCTTTCTCCACCTGAAAATCGAACCCCTGTCTCCTGAACACCTGTGTGATAACCTTCTGGCAAAGACTCGATGTCATCATGCAGCTGCACTTGTCTAGCTGCTTCTTTTACCTGCTCTTCTGTTGCCTCTGGAGATCCTAAACGAATATTGTTTAAAACAGACGTATCGAATAAATATGGCTGTTGATTCAGCACAGATACATAGGCAGACACCTTCTCTTGAATGCTTTGAACCGGTTTTCCTTGAATGCTGACAGTCCCTTGATTTGGAACAACTGCCCCTTCTAACAATTTCAAAATGGTCGATTTTCCTGCACCGCTTTTTCCTAAAAGCGCGAGTGATTCCCCTTGCTTCAGAGAAAAGGACAGGTCTTGAAGGACATATTGATGCGTGTCATACCGAAAGGACACTTGATCAAAACAGACAGCTTCATCGTGAGAAAGGGCTGATTGATCCACTGCCTTGCTCTCAGCTTCTCCTTCATATGACTGCTTTTCATAATGATGTAATCTGCTGACAGCATGCTGATAGACGGGAATATCACCTGCCGCATCTGACAGCGGAAGAAAGGCTTCTGTTAATGGAAACAGCACAAGTACAAAGGCTGCAATCAGTGTGTGTGACATGGATCCTGACTGAACGACCGAGCCGCTCCAATACACAACAAGCACGACAGCCCCTCCAATCAAGAGCTGTGCCAAAAATTGACGCACGCGGATAAATCGGTGTTTCGCTGCTTCAAGCGCTAACAGCTGCGCTTCTTTTTGTTCATATCCATCCACAAAATCTTTCTGCCTGCCGCTGAACAGCCAGTCACTAACGCCCATGACTGCATCTGTTAAATGGCTGTACAGTTCATTTCTGCCTTTTTTCATTTGAATTTGTCTTGCCCGGTTCACAAGCACTGTGACGTATGGGAAAACGAATACGAGAAGTGCCATATAAAGCAGCATCAGTCCAGCAAAAGGCCATGAGAAAAGGCCAAGTGCTCCAATGGATGCGGCATATAAAAGCAGTGCACCGATGGATGGAAAGATGGTTTTTAAATAGGCATCCTGCAATCTCTCCACATCATCTGACAAGAGACCAAGCATTTCACCTGTCCCAAGCTTAGTCTGTTTGGCACTTCGTTCAGCCATGTCATAGAGGCGTACACGCATTTTTTCAATCATTGTCAAAATGAGCTGATGGCTTGCCAGCCTTTCTGCGTAGCGGGCAGCAGAGCGCGAAATACCAAAGGTACGTACAGCCACAATTGGGACGTAGACCATGAGTATATTCTCAGGTCTTGTCGCAGCCTTTGAAATGAGAAATCCCGACGTGTACATCAGCATAGAAGCAGAGAATACCGCAATGGCTCCTAAAAATAAAACCAAGGCAAACAGCTTTTGATTCTCCTTGATATAAGGTATAAACCAGCCTTTACTGACCATGTGTGACCGCCCCCATTTGCTCCTGTACCAATTGATAATACACGCCTTTTCTTTGCATTAATGATTCATGTGTCCCCATTTCTGCGACGGTTCCTTGATCCATGACAATGATTTCATCCATGTCCGGCATCCAATGGAGTCTGTGTGTCGCTAAGAACACAAGTTTATGTTCAAACAGTGGAAGCATTGTTTTCTTCAGTTCATACTCTGTTTCAATATCGAGATGCGCCGTTGGTTCATCTAACAGCATAATGGACCGCTGGCCCAGCACAGTTCGAGCAAGCGCAATTCTTTGCGCCTGTCCTCCGCTTAACTCTCTTCCCTGTTCTCCAATGACTTCGTCCAGTCCGTTTGGCAGCTGCGTAACCAGCTGAGATAAGCCAGCTTCATGCACCGCTCTTTCCACTTCTTCCTCTGTTGCATTTGGTTCATAAAAACGAATGTTTTCTCTTAATGTCATGTGAAATAAATAGGGGTGCTGCGGCATATAGACAACTTCCTTTTGCCATTCGTTCATCTGTAAATGACCAAGCGGCTGGCCGTTTAGCGTGATTTGACCCGAAGACGGCTCAACAAAACCGCCGAGGACATCGGTTAACGTCGATTTCCCTGAACCACTGGCACCAATGATGCCGATTTTTTTCTTCCCTTTGACAGTGAGATCTACATCCTGAATGGAATAAGGGGCATGTTCGTCATGCTGAACACAAACATCCTGCAGCGTGAGCACAGATTGTTCATCCCACTTATTCAGCTGCACAGATTTTGTCTCCTGGGCGCGGAAGCCTTTTTCTTCTAAAATGACCTGCATGGCTTCATTCGCTTCTTTTCCATTTAACGTCGCATGATAATCATTTCCCACTTCACGTACCGGCAGAAAATACTCCGGCGCCAGCATAAGCGCCGTCAAAGCCGGCAATAACAGAAGCTCTCCTTCAATTAAACGTAAGCCAAGAAAAACAGCGACGGTTGCAATTGATAGCATGGAAAAGAAATCGAGGGCAAACGATGACAGAAAGGCGACCTTCAGTGTACTCATGGTCGCTTTTCGATATCGCTTTGACACCTCCGCAATATGACGGGAGTGTTTTTTGCTGATACCTAAGTAACGAAGCGTCTCAAGGCCCCGGAGAGAGTCAGTAAAATGATTGGATAATTTCTCATACGATCTCCATTGTTTGGCCGCTTTACGCTGAGCAACAAGGCCTAGCAAAATCATAAAAATAATTAAAATTGGCAGCGTCACAATTAAAATGACGGCTGATGTTTCATCTAATGTCCACACATAGATAAGGACCATCGCCGGAATCACTGCCATGTTCACCATTTTCGGCAAAAACAGCTGTAAATACTGACGGTATTGAGCAATTCCTTCCATTGCTAATGTGACAAGCTTTCCTGTCCCTTTTTTCTTTGCGAAGGCAGGCCCTAATCGAAAGAGTTGGTCTAACAGCTGCTTTCTGACGTCTGCTCCAATTCGGGAAGAGTAGGTAAACATGACCTTCTCCCGAATCAAGGTGAGACCGTGCCGCACAACAAAGGCAGCAAGAAACAGCATGACATAAGGCGTTGCCTGCGAGAGGCTTTTCCCGTCAAACAGCGTTGTAATGGCATGTGCCAGCCACTGTGCTTGGAAAATAATACTTGCTCCTTGGATGAGTGACACAATACCTAAGAGGGCAAGAAGCCCTCTCATTCCTTTTAATTGAAGTAAACGTTTATCCATTAGTAGGTCATTGGCTCCTTACCGCTTACACGTTTACGGAAGACGTAATAGCTCCAAATTTGATACCCAAGCACAAAGGGCAGCAAAGAAACAGCAACAATCGTCATGACCGTCAGTGAATAAGATCCAGATGCAGCGTTTTGAATTGTGAGATCAAATGAATGACTGATTGAACTAATCATGACGCGCGGGAACAATGCAGTGAACAGCATGGACACCGTCACCATGATGCCTGCGCCTGTGAATAAGAAAGTCCAGCCATCACGTTCTTTTCTCATCAAAACAAGGGCAGCTACATAACAAACCACAATCAGCACAGTTAATGGAATGGTGATGATCGGGCGTACAGTATAAATATCTGTTTCAATGATGGACACACCGACAAATATAACAAGAACAGGGAGTGCAATGAGCAGGACACGCTGGCCCAGTTTTCTTGCACGATCTCTTAAGTCACCCTCTGTACGAAGTGTGACAAAAATCAAGCCATGCAGCAGGCAAAGAAACGTCACAGCTAACCCGCCGATCACTGAGTAAAGATTCACAAAGTCCGTAAATCCAGCGTACATGTTCATGTCTTGATCAATTGGCATCCCGCGTAAAATACTCGTGAATAACACACCGAGCAAAAACGGCGGAAGCAGACTGCCAAAGAAGATCACCCAGTCCCACGCCTTAATCCAAGAGGCTTTCTCAACCTTCCCTCGGAATTCAAAGGCGACTCCGCGCCCAATGAGCGCTAAGAGGAGAACCGCAAACGGAATATAGTATCCGCTGAACATCGTGGCATACCAGTGAGGAAATGCAGCGAAAATAGCGCCGCCAGCTGTAATCAGCCAGACCTCATTCGCATCCCAGAAAGGACCAATCGTATTGATTAAAATGCGGCGCTCGTGCGCGTCCTTTCCAAGCAGCTGCATGGACATCCCGACACCAAAATCAAATCCTTCTAAGAAGAAAAATCCAACAAACAATACTGCGACAAGAATAAACCAAATCTCGTTAAGATATGCCATGATATGCGCCTCCATCAAATGGATCTGTAGACAGGTCCGTTTCATCCTTTTGATCTGTATCCTCTTCAGAATGTGCACCTTTTTTAATTTCTCGAATGAATAAGTAGGCAAGCAAAATGGCAAGAATCAGATACATCACCGTAAAGCTAATGACTGAGAATAACAGCATGCCATACGATACGTTCGGTGAAATCGATTGAGCTGTCGTCATCATACCAAAGACGGTCCACGGCTGACGCCCAATTTCAGTCATGATCCAGCCGGCTGAGTTCGCAATAAACGGGAACGCGATCATCCCTACCATGAAGCGTAAAAACCATTTGTTCGTTTCTAGTTTCTTTCTAAAGCTCAAATATAAGCCAATCATACTAGCAAAAATCATCAGCATTCCGGCACCGACCATGATTCTAAAGCTCCAGAATGTTGTTTTCACTGGCGGAATGTAGTCTCCAGGACCAAACTTGGCTTCATATTCTTTTTGAAGTGTCAGCATGCCTGGAACATCTCCACTGAACTTCTGATACGCCAAATAACTTAAAGCAAACGGAATATTGATCTCCGCAGAGTTTTCTTTTTTATCTGTGTCAATGTTGGCAAATAGTGTCCAAGCTGCTGGATCTCCACTATCCTTCCAAAGGGCTTCACTTGCTGCCATCTTCATTGGCTGTGATTTCATTAAGTGCTTCGCTTGATCATGTCCAGAAAACGCTACACCTAAGCCAGAAATTAAAGCGAGGACCATCGCAATCTGGAATGATTTTTTGAAAAAGGCGATTTCTTGTTTTTTGATCATTTTATAGGCACTAACTCCTGCAATAAAGAAAGCTCCTGTTGCCAGTGCACCAAATAGAACGTGCGGAAACTCAACCCAAAGCTGCGGGTTCGTCACAAGAGCGCCAAAATCATTCATTTCTGCACGGCCATTTTTAATGGCAAATCCAACTGGCTCCTGCATAAATGAGTTAGCGAGTAAAATCCAAAATGCCGAAAAGATCGTACCAAGGGAAACAAGCCAAATGCACAATAAATGAATCTTCTTCGGCAGACGATCCCAGCCGAATATCCAAAGTCCAATAAATGTAGATTCAAGGAAAAAGGCCAAAAGTGCTTCAATGGCAAGCGGTGCACCAAAGACATCACCGACAAACCTTGAATAATCTGACCAGTTCATCCCAAACTGGAATTCCTGCAGAATCCCTGTTACCACACCTACTGCAAAGTTAAGTAAGAACAGGTGACCCCAAAACTTCGCCATCTTTTTATAGATGTCTTTTTTCTTGACGACATAAAGGGTCTGCATCAATGCGACGATAAACACCAAACCTATTGACATAGGAACAAAAATAAAATGAAATAATGTCGTTGAAGCAAATTGAAATCTTGCTAAAAACAGCTCACTCACAGCCTTACATCCTCCCTTACTTTCACATGCCGAACGATTCATGCTCACCACTTCACAAAATATTCACCATTTGTTCAATGTTTCACAAATAAAAGTCCATTTGAAATGGTTCGCTAGGTGAAATTTTACTCTTGATTTTCATTCGGTTAGTTATTTATACCTGTACTTTACACCCATACGCTTCAAAAATAAAGTAAATTTTACCTAAAAATTGGATGGTATTGTGTCAGTTGTTTGAATACTTTGTCAAAAATATGTGACGGAAAATAAAAAATCGCAAAAAAACAGCGCTGCATGTGGGCCGCAGCGCTGTTTTTCTTTTTAGGCTTTTTTCTGTAAAGCAGGTCTTGTCACTTGGACTTCATAGTACGTAATTTTGTTTTTTAATAGGCCTTCAGGTTTCGCTTTTCCGTGAGCGTGTGCATCTCCAAATGCCTGAGATTTTGTCCAGTTCACAAAGTCTTCTTTTCGATTCCAGCGGGTATGAATGGTCACCTCATCGTAATCAGTTGTCTGCTGCGTGACCCAGACTTCCATGCCTAAAAATCCTTCCATGAATTCTACTTGTCCCTGCTTGTTAAAACGCTTAACAAGGTGGTCTGCACTGCCTTTTTCTACTCTAACCTGGTTGTTTACAATGATCATGTTTGGTTCATCTCCCTTTTGTTGTTGGATCGAAGCGATTGGGATAATGAGCGGATGCTCTCCATCTAGGTGAACCTCTGCCTGAATCCCAAATACCTCTTTGAAAAAGTTTTCTGTTAATACTTCCTTTGGTGTCCCTATTTGGTAAACCTGACCACGCTTCATCGCAATCAGGCGGTCACAATATTTTGCTGCCTGCTGCAGGTCATGAAGTACCATTAAAATGGTGATTCCATGTGTTTCATTCAGCTGTTTGAGCAGCTCTAGTAAATCAAGCTGGTGCGCAATATCTAAGTAAGTGGTAGGCTCATCCAGAATAATCGTCTCTGTCTTCTGAGCCAGTGCCATTGCAATATACGCCTTTTGCCTTTCTCCGCCTGACAATGTATGCAGCATCCTGTTTTCATTCACGCGGCTATTTGTCACATCAAGCGCCCACTCTACCGCTTCCTGATCTGTCTTCGAGCTCTTTTTCCAGATCGAACGATGCGGACTGCGTCCAAGTGCGACCAGCTCACGTACTGTCATCGATGGGATCGCCGTTCTCGTCTGCATCAGAACGGCGATTTCCTGTGCAATCTCCTGTGCTGTCATTTCTTTTTGCGGTATATCGTGAATATAAATCATGCCGCTTTCAATCGACGTAAGACGTGCGGCTGCTTTAATAAACGTCGACTTCCCTGAACCATTTGGTCCAATAATGCCTGTTACACTTCCTTTAGGCACAGCTGCTGAAATAGAAGACAGCCGAAAGCCTCCTTGACTGAGGCTCACGTCATCCATCGCAATCACATCCAACTTAACCCCTCCCTTTCTTTTTTAATAAATAGAGGAAGAAAGGTGCACCGATACAGGCAAGCAGGATACCAACAGGCAGTTCAACCGGTGTAAACCATACCCGTGCTGCTGTATCAGCAAAGACCACAAGTACGCCGCCGCCAAGCATTGAGATCGGCAGCAGGTACCGGTAGTCATCTCCAATTAAAAGGCGGATAAAATGAGGGACGACAAGACCGACAAATCCAATTAATCCGCTCACGCTTACAGCTGCACCCGCCAAAAGCGCCGCCAGTGCAATTAAGAAAAATCGGGTTCGCTCGACTCTAAGTCCGAGCAGCTGCGCTGACTCATCACCAAGCAAAAGAAGATTTGCCGGCTTGATCGCAAAAAAACAAAGACACAATCCAGCAATCGCATAAGGTGACACAAAGCTCAGATGATGCCAGCTCCGTCCATTTAATCCTCCTGATAAAAAAGGCAGAACAGCCTGCACACGCTCACTATAAAGCACCATAAATCCATTCATGACCGCACCAAGCAGGGCATTAACTGCCACTCCCGCCAGAATCAATTTCAGTGGTGAAACCCCTTGATCAAACGACAACATATACACAACAAGTGCCGCTAATAAAGCCCCTAGGAAGGCAGCCGCTGGAAGCAGATAAGTGAATTGCGGAAACACAATCATGCTGAGTACAGCAGCTAACCCGCCGCCGGCGGTCACACCGATGATCCCGGGGTCAGCGAGTGGATTTCGGACGACTCCTTGTAAAATGGCCCCTGATGCTGCGAGACAGGCCCCGACGATGAAACCTATGAGAACGCGCGGCAGGCGTAAATCCATGACGATTTTTTCATGGACTGGCTGGCCTGATCCCGTCAAAGCAGCGATTAAATCTGGCAGCGATAATTGAACAGAACCTAAGGCAAGCCCTAAACAAATGCCCACACCTAGCGAAAGAAGCAGTCCCGGTATCAGCCATCTTCGTCTCGACTGCCTTTTTTGAAAATCTAACTCTGCATTCACTTTCATGATGACAATCGCTTCAATCTCTTCTCTAGTTCATCAATCGCCTTTATGACGTCTGCGCCTGGGTTCGTCCCGAATAAATCACTAGGCAGAATCTCCACGCGGCCATTTTTGACAGCTGATACGTCGTGCCATGCTGCATTCTGTTTCATTTCACTCATAAAGCCCGCTTTCACATCGTCAGGATTGCTGTGTGTCATGAGCAGAATGAGATCAGGATCGGCTTCGATCACCTTTTCTGCATTAATTTGAGCGTATTGAGGAAATTTTTCGAGTGCCGGTTCATTCTCAGCAATGTTTGCACCCCCAGCGATGTGCAGCAAATCTCCGCTTAAGGATTGGGGAAGTGCCGCCATATATGTGCCGGGTGCACCGTACACAACGAGTGTTTTCACTTTTTTCTTAGGCTGCTTGACCTGCTTTTTTCGCTCATCAATTTGCTCATTGAGTGCTTTAGCCTTTTGCTGCTTTCCGAGCAACTCCCCAAATAACGAGATTTGACGCTGGATGTCCTTCACTGAATTGGCACTTGTCAAAAGAAGCTGTGAATCAATTCCTTCTATTGTAGAGATGTCCTTGCTGTTTAATTGTTCATTTCCAAGCACCACATCAGGCTTTAAGCTTGTGATCAGCTCTACATCAAATTGATGTGTTGTGCCAATCGTTTGTACGGACTTTGCCTTTTGTAAGCTGTCTGGTAACTCAGCAGTTGGCCGGCCGACCGCCTTACCGCCTAAAGCATACAGAATACTCATGTCCCCGGTCGACAAGGCGACGATACGCTGAGGGGATTCATCAAACGACAGCGTTCTTCCGGTAAAATCCTTTATTTTCAGCGCTCCTTGCCCGCTTCCTTTCTCTACAGGTGCTGCCTGACTGCATCCGCCGAGGAGAAGCATCAAGACGAGTCCCGCTAAGATCACATGTGAAAATTTCAACCGTTTGTCTCTCCTTTTCTAGTAAACTTTCTTTAGCTTTGCCTGTACCACGAGACGCCCGCTTTTAGGTGCAAGCACATGATCACAGGTCGATAAGGTGAGGATGAGGTCATCTGTGGACACGTCTGTCTTCGTTTGATAGATTGATTTCTTCCGCACAGCTTGCAAGTAGTGCGCATATTCGCCAAGATCTTGAAAATCGGTTTGAATATAGTCGAAGTCAACCGTCGTTTCATACACAGCAAAAATCTCCGCTTCATAGCTTTGATACAGCGTATCGTACTGAAATGTCCGGTGCTCTTGGAAGAAATCTTTTTTTAGATAGTTTGTGAGTCCAGCGAACATGGATCCATCCCTCATCCGATGGCCGTACACCACTGTATTTGGGCTTTCATGCAGGACATCATTACGATAATCCATAAAGATACTGCCTGCCCGGGTGTCGTTTTTTAAATAATTGCGAGTTAAGTAGAACGCATTATCGTGAGATTGAACAATCGGATACTGAATCATCGTGTCTTTCATATTGATCCAGCCGACAATGTCCTCATTCACCTTCCGCAGCTCATCAAATGACGAACGGATCTTTCCCTGCTCCCGTTTTTCAGTCATATCTTCTTCATATCCATACATCGTCTGAGCCTTTGCAAGCACCTGGCGATTTTGATAATAACCGAAAAGTTCGAAGCCGATGGCTGTCCCGCTATAAATAAATACGCCTAAACAAACGATCGTCAGCATTCGCTGCCAAAGCCGTTTTCCTCGTTTCACACTGTCTCACCTGCTTTTTGCCCAGCTTATATACCAACAGGCACAATGTACATCCCTGTTTCTGCATCCTGTCTAATCGTGACGGACACATCATAAATGTGCCGCACGTTTTCCTCTGTTAACACATCGTTAGGCTGTCCTTCACTGATAACCTGTCCATCCTTCATTGCTATGATGATATCGCTGTAGCGGACAGCCTGATTCATGTCGTGCAGCACCATGACAATCGTTAATCCATGCACGGCATTCAGTTCACGGATCAGCTCAAGAATGTCAAATTGATAGTAAATATCCAAATAAGTTGTCGGTTCATCTAAGAAAAGGATCGGTGTTTTTTGCGCAAGTGCCATCGCAATCCATACACGCTGCCGCTCTCCACCTGACAGTGAGGCGAGCGGCACCTTTCGTTTGTCCGTTAGCTTTGTACTGGACAGCGCCCACTCTATCGCTCTCTCATCCTCTTCCTTGTCTCCTCCGCGCATCGTCTGGTACGGCGTTCTGCCGAATGCCACGACCCGTTCGATCGTTAAATCAAGCGGCGCTTCATTTTGCTGATGGACGACAGCGAGCTTTTTTGCCAGCTCCTTTGGCTTGAACGTATTCAGCGTTTGCCTGTCTAAGTGAATTTGCCCTTTATTTGGACAATGATTATTCGCCATTAAGGAAAGCAGCGTGGATTTTCCCGAGCCATTTGGACCGATAATGGTTGTGATTTTCCCCTTTTCAATCTTTGTTGTGACTGATTGAACGATGTCCTTCTGCTGATCATATGAGAATGACACCTCACGAATGTCCATGGAGACGGTCCCCCCTTCTTAATAAAAAGATCAGAAACGGCCCGCCAATCACGGCCATGATCGTAGAAGCAGGAATCTCATTTGGCGCCACAAGCGTCCTGCCAAGCGTATCAGCCGTCAAAATAAGCAAAGCCCCGCTTAACGCAGAAAATGGAATCAGTACCCGGTGATCCGAGCCGACAAGCCTTCTTGAAATGTGCGGAATGAGCAAGCCGACAAAGGCTATCACGCCCGCTACTGCAGCTGTCACCGCCGCAAGTAAAACGGCTGTGATGGAAATCAAAAGGCGCATTCTGGTCACACGCAATCCTAAATTTTTTGCTGTCTTGTCCTGAAGAGCCAGGAGGTTGCACCACCTGCTGAAGAAGAGTGCAACGATAAGGCCGGCGACACCATAGACACCGATTAAACGGACATCTCCCCACGTTTTCATCGTGAGATTCGACTGCCCTGACTGATTAATTGTGATATTGAAATAGCTGCAAATGGTCACAAATGCTTCAGCCATCCCAGTAAACATGGCATTGATGGCGATCCCAACCAAGATCATGCGGATCGGGCTTAAACCACCCTTCCAAGACAGAACGTACACGAGGAAACACGCAATAGCCCCGCCTAAAACCGAAAATAAAGGAGAGTAGAAATAAAATTGAGGAAGCGCTGTAATCGCCATTAATGAAAAGAAGCTGGCTCCTGATGAAATGCCAATGACGCCGGCATCAGCTAACGGATTCCTCATGACCGACTGCAGCAGTACACCGGAGACAGATAAGGCGGCCCCTGTAAACATCGCGATAAGCATGCGGGGAATTCTCAAATCTTTAATGATTTCTACCTGTGCATGTTGACCGGTGATGAGCCCTTCTAATAATTCAAATGGGGTGACATGAATGCTCCCAGTAATGGCTGAATAAATAAATACGCAGACCAGTAAGAGACTGACTATCAGAAATAAAATCCCTGTTTTTTTCATCTTGAACGTCCTTTTATCATTAAGATTCGCCGCTTATGACGGATACAACATACGAGTCAATTCATCTAATGCTTCTGCTGCCTTTAAATTGCCTGTTGTCCCGAATAAGCTTTCTTCGAGGTCATACACCCGGTCTTGTTTGACCGCATTGAAATGTTTCCAGATGTCATTTGTTTTGAATTCTTCATCAAACATTTGGACGACTTCGTCTGGCATCCCATGTGCGGCCCGGAGAATGATATCTGGATTGGCTTTTTGTAAATATTCCGTATTGGATGCCAAATACTCCATTTTCTCGCCTTTGACAATATTCTTTCCTCCTGCGATACGCACAAGATCACCAATATATGAATTCTCTGTCGCCACCAAATAACTGCCTGGCACACCAAGCAAAATCAGAACGGACGGCTTGCGTTTTCCTTTCGTCCTCTCTTGAATGTCTTTCTTTTTTTGCTCAAACTCTGACACAATGCGTTCAGCCTGCTTCTTTCTGTCATACTGATCTCCAAGCTTCGTGATGGCCTTCTCCATGTCAGCCATGCTCTCGAGATTTAGGTATGTGGCAGGGACACCTGCTTGCTGAAAGGGTGTCTCTAAATCATATTGAAGGGTTGTGACAGAGAGGACATCTGTCGGTTGAAGTGATTGGATGATTTCCATGTCCGGGCTCATTGGGTTACCGACTTCCGGCAGTCCTTTGTAACGAGCTGGCAAGGATTTTTGACTTGTTGGCACCCCGACAAGATCCACCTCTAAAGCATCCATGATCTCCGCAGCAGCTACAGTCGTTGCTACAATGCGCTCACTTGATTCAGCGCTTTTTTTGCCTTTTGCTGAGCTTTCAGCTGACTGTGAGCAGCCCGATAAGATCATGCACACACTGAAGGCAGCGATCAAGGTACATAACATTCGATGCTTCAAAAATAGAAGCCTCCTTTCGAAAAAAGAGAGTGGATGCGCCAGCATAAATGGCGCATCTCACATAAAATAAACAGTCTATCTTGTCCGTGTTTGATATTTTCTGACGAGTACCAATAACGAACCGCCGAATAAAAGAATATACACCCAAAGAAGAGAGGTATCTCCCGTTTTCGGATTCAGCTGTCCAGACTCAGATTTGGTTTGATCATCTGATGGCGTAAATGTCATCTGCTCCGCACCCGTTTCCTCAGGTACTGCATTCTCAAGTTGATTCGTTTGAGAATCGTGATCATTTGGATTTTTGATAAAGCCGATACTCTCATCGTCTCCAATGACCGTTGAAATTCCGCTTCCCTCACCGAGAGCGATACCTTTTGTGTCATAGACGAGTTTGACATCGTACTGCTCATGATAATTCGCAGCTGGAATATCAATCTTTACGCGTGCTGCCTGAGCTCCACTTAAACTTTTTGCTTCATATTGAATGACGCGTGTATCTGCTTTTTGATCTGTCTTCGCGACAAGTGTCTCCTCAAACTTTCCGCCTGTTCCTACTTGGAATGACGTGATCGCTGAGCTGTTCTTCACTGTATATGAAACGAAATGGCGGCCATTTTTTACAACCAGTGTCGCAGGACTCACAACGTAATCGTTCATGCGAGAAAGCTCATCCTTGTCTGCCTTCTTCATTGAGAAAGGAAGCTTGTATACACCATCTTTTAGCTGAGCCGTCTCTTGATTTGCTCCGCCGTTATTTGTTTCTGTTGTTGGTGTGTTTGGTTTTGGTGTTTCTGGTGCAGCTGGTGTTTCTTCCTCTACCACCTGCCCGTCCTTCACTGGAGCGATACTCTTTGAATCAAATTGAAAACGAATATCGTAGGTTTGGTCATAGTTAGCGGCTGCTACTACAATGTGTACTTTTCCTTTGATCTCGTTTTTCAAATCACCTACATCAAATGAAACCACTCTTGTGTTCTTTGCTTCATCCTTGCTGACTGTTTTGGCTTCTTGATAAGAACCGTCTTTCTCTGTTTTCAAAGAAGCGACAGACTTATGGTCCTTCACCGTAAAGGAAATGGTTTGCTTTCCATTTTTGACAGTTAAGGATGCAGGATGTGAGAAGTAATCACTCATTCGAGATGACTCATCCGTATCCCCTTTTAGCACACTGTAATTGATACGATATACGCCATCTTTTAATTGATTTTGCGCGGAATCATCTGGTTTTGTGCCATTATTATTGCCCGGTGTTGTTGGTTGATCGTCTGGCTTTGTACCATTTTGGTCATCCGGTTTTGTTTCGTTATCGTCTGGCTTTGCACCGTTTTGGTCATCCGGTTTTGTTTCGTTATCGTCTGGCTTTGTACCGTTTTGGTCATCTGGTTTTGTTTCGTTATCATCTGGTTTTGCAGGCGTAACGAGTGTGAGGCTGCTTTGATCGAATGCAAGCTGTACGTCATATGCTTCGTCATAAATAAAGCCGCCTAAATCCCAGTAAATTTTCACCCAGCCGTTTAATTTCGCTGATAAGTCGTCGACATCAAATTTGATCACACGTGTATTGGCTGTCTCGTCCTCACTGACCGTTTCAGTGGTAACGAGAGCACCATTTTGTTCGACCTTGAAATCTGTTATTTCTTTGCTTTGCTTCAGTGTGACATAGGCTGTTTTCTTGCCATTTTCCACAATCAGCTTAGCTGGCTTTTCTGTATAGGTATCCATCATGGACGCTTCTGTGCTGCCATTTTTTAAAACGGTGAATCCAACTGTGTATTCACCATCAACGAATGATGCCGCTTGAGCTGTTCCTTGAGGAATCTGAAACGCAGTCAACAAACTGAATAAAACGAGCAGATTGGCTGCCTTTAGATGAAAAAGACGTTTCAAATGGTGACACTTCCTTCCGTTAATGCTTGATGATCCACTTTCTTGCTAAAAACCCGCCTGAACATAAGACAAGCACAAGGAGCCACCCTGTCTGGCTTGTATCACCAGTTTGAGGATTTTCTTCTTGTTTCGTTGTGGATGAATCAGCTTTGTTCGTTGATTCTTTTGATGGCTGCTGACTTTCTGCTGCACCTGCTGATTGATTTGCATTGTTAGACGAAAGTGACTTGATGCTGCTCTCATCAAATTTCAGCTGAATGGTGTAATCATGATCATAATCAGCAGATTTCACAGTGACATGAATTTTTGACTTGATTGGTTTAGACAAGCTTTGAGCTTGGAACTGAACGAGCCTTGTATTGGCTTTTTTATTTGTTGAGAGAACGGTTGTATCGACATAGCCGCCATTTCCCGGTACTTTAAATTCCGTTACCCAGCTGCTATTTTTAATCGTCATTTGCACTGTCAGGTTCCCATTTTTCGCTATCACTTTTGCTGGTTTTAGCCAGTAATCATTTGCCATTGAGACCGCATTTCCTTCAGCTTTTAGCACTGTATAATTGACGGAGTATGTACCATCCTTTAATGCGGCAGCCTGTGCGTTTGAAAAAGGCAGCATAAGTGCCAGTAAAAAAACCGCCATGAAGACTGACAGCCTCATTCTTTTTTTCATCAAGCGAATTTCCTCCCTTTCTATTGAACAGATGCCGCATCAAACTTGAGGCGAATATCGTAATTGCCTGTATATCCGATAGCCGGTACAGTCACACTCACTTTTGCTGGTACGGCCTCAGTCAGGCTGTTCACATTGAATTCTACTGTTCTCTTATTCGCAGCTGTATTTGTACTAATCACCTTCGCATCTTTATAGACACCTTGATCGAGCGTTTTAAAGCTTGTGATCCAAGAGCTATTCGTTAACGTGACTTGCGCTTTGATTTTTCCATCCTTTACGACAAGCTTGGCTGGTTTTTCGAAATACGTATTCGCTGTTGAAGTCGAATCGCTATCAGCTTTCCATACCACATATTGCGCTGAATATTGACCATCTGCTAAGCCAGCTGCTGAAGCTGAACTAACAGGAGCTAGAGCAAATAATAGAACAAAACTAAGGAATAATAATACGGGTGACGTTGAACGAATGACTTTCATGTGAGCCCTCCTAAATGATATTGATAATTATTCTCAATAGACAATAAAAAAAATAACCTTCATAAGTGCTGGAACACACTTATAGATGATTATGATAATCATTATCAATTGAGTTGAAAAAATAAATCTTTGCTTCCTAAAGTCAAAGATGTCTGCTTCTAAATGATGGATAAGAGTTTTAGGCAATCTGTCCCATTCATAATACCATGGCATAACCTCCATTCCATTACAGGGAAAAGAACCCTCTTCTCCTTGATATTATATAATGCATGAAATGATTGTCAACATCATTTTTCATACTATTGTCTTAGTTTTCTGGAAAATCACACAAAAAAATTTCGATCAGACACACTGATCGAAATCGATTAAGAAGGAACATGTTCCTCTATTTTGCTGTTTTTACGCTCTAAAGACCATGCATACATTTCACGAATAATCGGTTCAGTTTTCTTTCCTTGCACTGTTAATTCGTATTCAATCCGCACTGGAATGTCGGGGTATACCTTTTTCTCAACAAGTCCCTCAGCTTCTAAATCCTTCAGCCTTTCTGATAGTAATCTTCCGCTGATGTTCATTTCATTTTCAAGCTGACAAAAACGCTTAGGCCCTGTCAGAAGCTGATTGATGATGAGAATGACCCACTTCTTGCCTAGAATCTCCATGGCATCTGTAATTGGGCAGCCATCTACTTGAGCCATATCTTACTCCCTCCTGCTTTTTTCTCTTTTTTTCATTATAACACAATTAATTACTTGAAATAAGTCACTAACTATTATATAGTTTAGTTACTAAAAGTAACAAGGTATTCATTTTTTATAGATTTTCAAAAACATTTGAACATGCCGATGCATATATCATGAAGGAGATGACCGAGCTTGAAGACAATTGAGCTGCTAAGGTTGGGTGTGACAGAATTACATGTGTCCAGCTTTGATCGTTCTTTACCTTTTTATACAGACATTTTAGGATTTACTATATTAGAAAAAACAGATTCCACGGTGACACTTGGCAGCAATGCAAAGGAACCGATTCTTTTGTTAAAAGAAGATGCACAGCTAAAAGAGAAGCCTGATCATGAGCCAGGACTTTATCACTTTGCTGTTTTATTACCTACCAGAAAAAACCTGGGCACATGGCTGGCACATGTGATCAAAAAAGGCTATCCTTTAATTGGAGCAAGCGATCACTTTTTCAGTGAAGCCATTTATTTAAGTGATCCTGACGGCATTGGCGTAGAAATTTATGCTGACCGTCCTCAGCACATTTGGGTAGGTGAGCATGGAGAACTGAAAGGTGGCGGAAATGCACCGCTTGATGGAGATGATCTCCTTCAGGAAGCCGCTGATACCACATGGGAAGGACTCCCTGCGGGTACAGTGATGGGACACTTGCATTTCCATCTCAACCCAGAAGAAGCAGATTCCTTTTATGTCCATACGCTCGGTTTTCATATCCGAATGGCTCCACCAGCAAGCCTATTTATCGCTGCTGGTGTGTACCACCACCACCTTGCCTTTAATGCATGGGGACGCGGACGAAAAGGAGCCATTGATCCACGTTTTTCAGGAATTAGAAGCTATACACTGGTTTTCCCAGAAGAAGCAGACAGACAATCCGTCATCGAACGCCTGACAAAAGCAGGCACTCAAGTCAACACGACAGGAAAAAGCAGCGAATTTGTTGATCCATTTGGCGTTCTCGTTCGTTTACAGATTGAAGAAACAGACTAAAAAGAAGGTGCA
Organism: Bacillus safensis FO-36b; assembly: GCF_000691165.1. GTDB lineage: Bacteria > Bacillota > Bacilli > Bacillales > Bacillaceae > Bacillus > Bacillus safensis. Next base: position 567,356 of record NZ_ASJD01000002.1, read on the forward strand.
GAATATGGACAAACACACAGAGCTTAAAACAGCCATATTAAAAGATAAAATCAAACGAGTACAGCAAGAAGACGGGTATATATATATCACTGGACCCATTAAACTGCCAGTGAATTTAGACGGCAGAACCGTCATGTTCAACTGGTATTCATGGTTAAAAGACGATGGAAGAGAGCCTTTGTCAGATGAAGCTTTAATTGAAAGCCTCTCGTCCCGCCAGCTTGCTGATCATCAGCAGTCAAGCGTTCTTGTATACGGGGATTTTGAGCAAGCTGACGAAGCCCTTATCCGCATGCATTCCATTTGCCACACTGGCGATATTTTCGGAAGCAAGCGCTGCGACTGCGGATTCCAATTGAAGCAGTCTATGCGAATGATCGAGGACAATGGGGCAGGAGCCTTGTTTTACTTAGCCAATCATGAAGGCCGCGGCATTGGTCTTTTCAGTAAAGCCATGGCTTATATTCTTCAAGAAAACGGCTACGATACAGTAGAAGCGAACGAAGCACTTGGTTTTGAAGATGACACACGTCAATATGAAGAAGCCATTGCCGTTCTTCAAACACTTCGTACAAAGCCAGTCAGACTCATTACCAATAATCCGAAAAAGACAGATGCGATCAGCCATGCAGGCTTATCTCTTTCTGGACGCATTCCGCTTTGGGGAGATGTCTCTGAATTTAACGAAAAATATTTGCAGACAAAAATCAACCGCTCAGGTCACATGAAGGCGGAGCAAGAGGTGCGTACGATTGCCACATCATGAGCGATATATGAAGCTAGCCCTTGATAATGCACGGGCAATGAAAGGTCAGACATCTCCGAACCCGCTCGTCGGGGCTGTGATTGTGCGAGAGAATGAAATTGTTGGAGTCGGTGCTCATATGAAAGCCGGTGAACCACATGCTGAAATTCATGCACTCAACATGGCCGGAGACAAAGCAAAAGGAGCCACTATTTATGTGACCCTCGAGCCTTGTTCCCACCATGGACGCACAGGCCCTTGCGCAGAAGCACTTGTAAAAGCCGGCGTCGAAACTGTTGTCGTGGCAGCACTTGATCCGAATCCGCTTGTCGCTGGCCGCGGGATTGCCATTTTACAAGACGCAGGCATTCAAGTCATCACGGGCGTACTTGAACAAGAATCCATTCTGTTGAATGAAGTATTTAATCACTTTATTACGAAAAAAACACCTTTTGTGACGCTCAAAGCAGGCATTACCTTAGATGGAAAAATCGCCTCTGCCACGTCTGACAGCAAGTGGATTACATCTGAGACATCCCGTTATGACGCTCACCATATCCGCAGTATCAATGATGCGATTTTGGTCGGTGCTCAAACCGTCATTCACGATGATCCTTCATTAACTGCACGGATTCCAAATGGAAACAATCCGATTCGAATTGTCTTAGACTCAAAGCTGTCAACACCACTGACAGCAAAGATCGTCACCGATCAGATGGCACCTACATGGATCTTTACAACAAAGCAAGCCGATAAGGAAAAACGAGCGGCTTTAGAAGAAGCTGGCGTCCGTGTCTTTATGACAGACAGCGACACGCGGGTGCCACTGCAAGAAGTGCTTCAAGTGCTGGGAGAAAAAAATATCTCCTCTCTCATGATTGAAGGCGGCGGCCAGATTAACGCCTCATTCTTAGAACAGCAGCTTGTAGATAAACTCGTCATCTATATGGCACCTAAGCTCATAGGCGGACGACTTTCTCCTTCCTTTTTCGGAGGCGAAGGCATACGCCTCATGAGTGATGCCATTGAACTGGATCAACTCACCGTGGAACCACTCGGAAAAGATATCAAAATGACGGGCTATCCCGTTTATCAATAACAAACAGGCTGTCGAGATTTCCTCGACAGCCTTATTTTTGTCTTCTAGTCTCTCCTCTCTAAAAACTCAATTCGATTCCCAAAAGGATCTTCTACATAAAACCGATTGGCTCCCTCCAATGGCTCATCTTCTCTTATACGAATGTGATGCTTCAATAATGCTTCTTTTAATTCTGATAGACTCTTTACAAGAAAAGCTGGATGAGCTTTCTTTGCAGCTTGAAAATGTTCCTGAATGCCGATGTGAAGCTGATGATGACCGCATTGGAACCAGACACCTCCGCGTTTAGCTAGATTACTAGGCTTAGGGATTTCTTTCATCCCTAAAATTTCGCCAAAAAACAAACGAGCTTTCTCTTCACTGCCTTTTGGAGCAGCTAGTTGAACGTGGTCGATTCCAAAAAAGTTTGACATATTCCCCTCTCCCTTTCTTTTCTCAATTGGTTTTTCTATGCAGTGTTTCTTAAGTTTTTGCGATGCTGAGCAAATTTGTTTGTTACTTCATTGGTGGGCTTGATACTTGGTGACTTTCTTTGAGGTGTTTCATACGATGTAGGGTTTGAATGACAATGCAGTATTTTTTTCAAAAACAGAACTCCCATGGTCATGAAAGTTCTGTCCATATCATGTCAAGGTGTATGTGCGGTGATTCATTTTGGTGAAACTTGTCGTAAAATGTTTCATGTGAAACATTGATCGTTATTTCCCTTCTACCAGCCTGCCAAAGCTTTCGGGTGAAAGTCCCGGTGAAATGCGGACGCGGTGCAAGGACATCATGCCTTGTTCCTTCTTCGCATGTCCTGGTTCAGTGGTGACAGCCATTTGGTATCCTGCTTCCTTCGCCAGCTTCAACGTCTCTTCATTATAGCGCCCGACAGGATAGCTGACCATTCTCGTACGCTGAGAAAATCGCTGATCGAAGAATGTCTTTGATCCTTTTAACTCCTCTTCCTGCTGCTGCTTTGATAATCGATTGAGCTCTAAATGATGAATCGTATGACTCTCAATTGATATCCCATGTGCCATCATCTCATCCATTTGCTCATCCGTTAGGTGATTAGGACGACCAATGGATTGCTCAATCATAAAAATAGTCGCTTTCATTTCATACTGCTTCAAAACCGGAAATGCCTTTGTATAGTTATCCGTATATCCATCATCAAATGTTATGAGGATACTCTTCTTACTTGGCTTCGAATTTGTTGTGAAAACGCGGTACGCCTCTTCTGGCGACAGCGTGACATAGTCGTTGTCCTTCAGCCATTTCATATGAGCTGCAAATTCGCTTTTTGGCACACGTAACGAGTTGCCGCTTGAGATACTGTGATACATCAAAATCGGAAGCTCGACCGGCTCCTTTTCCTTCATCCAGTTTTGTGGCTCTATCCCTGCTGTCTCTTTTTTCTGCTGAATGTCTTTTGTTTGTAATGGACCCTTTTCCTCTTTGATGACTTGCTGGCTTCCTCCCGCCTGCTCCTTCATTCCCATACAGCCCGAAATGAGCAGCAGCATAAGACCAATCGTCATCAGCATACATGTTTTCTTCATTCACCAATCCTGCTTTCTCTTTATCTACCGAATGATTATAACAGAAATTGGTTATTCATTGACAACTATTTTGACAGGGTATTCATTTTTTTACACATTTCGATCATTTCGATGGCGAGCAGATGAATGGTCTCTGTTGTGAGCATTTGATCTTCTGCGTGTATGAGCAGTAAAGAAAAAGGAAGCTGTTCACCTGCCGCTTCTTTTTGAATCAGCGACAGATGCAGGTTGTGGATGCTTCGAAACGCTTCCTCCCCTTTTTCGATCAACTGCTGCGCTTTTTCAAAATCATCCGCTCTTGCTAGACGAATCGCTTCTACATAATGACTTCTTGCCTCGCCTGCATGGGCAATGATTTGAAAGGCTGCTCCCTGCATTTCCTCTAATACCGTCATCTGTTTCTCCTCCAATTATTCAAGATTCATTTGCTAGTTTCAGTGCATGCTCTAGAATTTTTTCTCCGTTTGCTGTTCCGTATAATCTTACATTGACGACATCGACAGGTATTTGATAGGGTGCCGCTGTTTTTTCAGCTGCCTTTTTCATAAAGCTTACTTGCGGGCCAAGTAAAATCGCCTGTACATCCTCTCCATGCTCTTCTAGTTCATCTGCAATGGCTCCTTCTGGTATAGCATAAATATAGTAATCCAGCCCTTTAGCTTCTGCCGCAGCCTTCATTTTCGACACCACAATGGACGTCGACATTCCTGCTGCACAAGCGAGAATGATTCGTTTCATATCCCATCACTCCTATTGATAAATGACTTCTGTTTCAACCTTCAGTTCTCTTGTTTTGATTAATGTCTTGTACCAATACGCAGATGCTTTCAGCTGACGATTTCGTTCATTCTCCAGCTGAATTTCGACTAATCCGTAGCGGTTTTTAAAGGCATTCATCGGTGAGACATTGTCTGTAAATGCCCAAAGCATATAGCCTGTGCAATTTGATCCTTCTGCTTTCGCTTGAAGTGCCCGCTTCAAATGCTGGCTGATAAATGAAATGCGATACTGATCATCAATGATACCGTCTTCAGTTTTAAACCGTTCTTCCTTTTCTACACCCATGCCATTTTCGGCCACAAACCACTCAATATTTCCGTATTCTTCTTTTATTCTCATCCCCATATCATAGACAATGTTCGGGTAGATTTCCCAGCCTCTGAAAGGATTCATTTTTCTCCCTGGAAGCTCAAACATATCGTAATAATAGGATGGATGAAAAGGCGTCCCTTCGTTCCAAGCCTTACTCGGTGCCTTGACACGATGCGGATAGTACAAGTTAAGCCCAACAACATCCACCGTATGATTCTTGATGATCTGAAGCTCTTCCTCTGTGGAATCGAAAAGAATATCATGCTTTTTTAACACATTGATCAGTTCCTCTGGATACTCCCCTTTGATGGAAGGATCTAGGAACACTCGATTAAAAAACAAGTCATACATACGTGCCGCTTCATGGTCATGGGGAGCAGACGATCTTGCATACGTCACTTCTGGATTGAGAATCACGCCGATTTTGGCTCCTGCCGATTCCTTCAAGCCCATCTCCTGAAACAGCTTCACCACTTTTGCTGTTGCCAGAGCTTTATGATAGTTCCACTGCATCCATTTCTTCGTATTTTGCTCAAACGGATATCGTATCGCATCTAGATAAACACGTGTCTGAACAACAATCGGTTCATTAAAACTAAACCAATGCTTGACTCGGTCTCCGTAGCGCTCAAACACCTTTTCTGCATAGAGAACAAACAGCTCGACAACATGCTTTGATGACCATCCGCCGTACTTCTCAAGCAAAACGGCAGGAAGTTCATAGTGCTCTAAGCAAAACATCGGCTCTACACCTGCTGCGATTAATTCATTGATCAGATCATCAATGTAACGAGCATAGGCCTCATCCACTATCCCATTCTCGTAATCTATGAGAAACCTCGACCAATTGATCGATGTCCTGTAATGTGTCAGCCCAATCTCTTTCATTAAAGCTACATCTTCAGGGTAGCGCTCGTAAAAGTTTGTCGCACCAGCAGGACCATAGCCTTCGTGCCACACGTGATATCCTTCCTTATACCATAAGTCGATGTACGAGTCCTGATGCGCCCGCTTTCCCTTCCATCCCTCGGTCTGCCAAGCAGAAGCCGCAGCACCTAGGATAAAATCACTTGGAATCTCAATTCTGTTCATGTCGCCGCCTCCCTTTTCTTCGTCTGAATGTTTATTCTGAATCTGGTGCTGCTTCTGGCTTGCGATTAGACAATAGAACAAACGGTAAATAGATGAAAACAGCAACTCCAATGCAGATAAGCTGTGTGATGACAGCGCCCATACTGCCAGCGGTGGACAGCCATGCATTCACAAGCGGTGGTGTCGTCCATGGCACCATCACGACCGCTTTTCCAGCGAATCCTGTAGCCGTCGCAATATACCCAATCGTACCTGTCACAAGGGGCGTGACGATAAATGGGATCGCCATCACAGGGTTTAGCATCACAGGTAATCCAAAAATAACGGGTTCATTGATGTTGAACAGTCCGGGTCCAGATGAGAGCTTGGCAATGCTTCGCATCTCTTCCCTTCTCCCAGCAATAAAAATCGCAATCAAAAGACCAATGGTCACACCTGAACCACCGATGCTCATATACACATCCCAAAACGGCATCGTGATGATATTCGGGATCTCTTTTCCCTCTTGAAATGCTGTCATATTCACTGCAATCGATCCTAATAAGAGCGGCTCCCGGATCGGCTTAATCATCTGGTTGCCATGAATGCCGATCACCCAGAAAAATTGCGCCACAAACATCAACGTTAAAATCCCAGGCAGCCCCTGTACAACACTTTCTAACGGACGCTGCACCACGTTATACACTGCTTCATGCAGATAAATGCCTGTCAACCGGTGAAATGCAAAGCCAAATGAGCTAATGATTGTAATTGTAATGATCGATGGGAAAAGTGACGAAAAAGACGTTGCCACATTCGACGGAACCGAATCCGGCATCTTGATTTGCAGCCATTTCACCTCGGTCAGCTTACAAAAAATCTCCACAGATACGATCGCAATGATCATCCCTAAAAATAAGCTTTTTGGATCAGAAAATTGTCTTGCCAACACGTCAACAACCTCACGCATCGATCCATCGACTTCAAGAAGAAGTGTCGTTGGAATAACAGATATAAATGAAATCAATGCCATCAATCCTGGGAACAGAGACTTGTGACCGTTGATTTTCCCAAGCTCAATCCCAATGAGGATCACAGCCCCAATGGTTAAAAAGTTCAGTGTGGCATAATTGATTGCCTTCATAATAGGCTGAAGCTCTGCTAAAAACCTGAATATCTCAAAATGAGCAAGCCCTGTTTCCGGGCTCATGATCATATTCGCCACCAGTACAGCAAAAGCTCCTGTAATGATGATCGGCATCAGTGTGACAAATGCCTGTTTAATCGCCATAATATATTTCTGGTTGGTGATGCGATAAGCCACATGCCCCATGACATCTGCCGCTTTCTCCTTGAAGCTCATGATCCGTCTCCCCCTTTGCAAAAACTCGTGATCATCCTCCTTTTTGATGTTATTTTAAAAGCGCTTTCATTAACATCTAATCTTTTTCCTCACAGATGAGGAAATGGGTGCCGCGTTTTTTCATTTGGATGCTCCAATACTTGAAGCGCAGCTGTCAGTTCTTCAAATGAAGCGGCTTTGATGAGCTGTTCCACCACTTCCTTCCGTTCTGTCAGCCGCACAAGAAATTGATAAAGCGACTGTAATTCTTTTTGATACGTCTTCTGGATGCTTAACAAGCATACGACTTGTACTCGATCTTCTCCCCACAGCACCGGCTTTTTCAACGTACAGATCGCACAAAATGTGTCATCTGTTGCCGGCTTAATTGGATGAGGAATCGCAACCAAATGACCGAAAGATGTGGGTGACACTTGCTCTCTTTCTAGCAATAATTGTTCAAACTCGTCTGGGATTCGATGCTGCTCCTTTAGAACGTTCACAAAAAATTGAAGAACCTCTTCCCTTGATTGGAGATCTTGCTGAAAAAATGTCAGCGCCGGACTCACATACCGCAAAACTCCTGTATCCTGTGAATTCTTCACAAATCGTTTCAGCCGTACAATATCATCGTCACTCAGAATCGTATGTACATCAATTACTGGCACCGGCAATGTATTCTGAAGCGGAATGGTACTAATAATAAAATCAATGCTTCTTAAATCATACGAAGGAAGTTCCCCGACACTTGCAGTTCCAGCGATCTCCAGCCTTCCGCTAAAAGCCGCCGTGAGCTTATGAAGAAGAAGCTGACTGCTGGCGACACCCGTCGCACACACAATAAGACATGTCTTTCTCACATGCTGTGATTTTGTCCGCTCGATTGCAGCCCCAATATGAAGTGCCAAATATCCGATTTCATCCTCAGGAATCTCAACACCCTCTTTTTCCTTCAGCCATCTGCCCATATAAACACCCGCCTCAAACGCAATGGGATAATACCTTTTAATGTCTGGTAAATAAGGATTTCGGATGTTCATATCGTATCTAAAACGATGAATGGCTGAACGCAAATGAAGACTTAAACCAACGATCAGCTCCTTATCAAACTGAATATCAAGTGACATGTGCTCCTCTACATAAGCAAGCAATTGGTGAGTGAAACGAAAATGATCTTCGTCCAGCAGATGAAATAGCGTATGGCCAGCCTCTCCATATGCCATCATCTTTGCCCCCATTAAGTGAATCGCGATGTACGCCATTTCTGATAGCGGAAAATCAATCGATAATACGCAGCGAATATCTTCAGCCATTTGTTGAGCTACCTGGAAAACTGGCTGCACTTGAATTTCTCTCAATTCCGCTTCTGGCATCTTGACCAGCTTTTTTTCTTCAATTCGTTTGCATGCGATAGCAATGTGGGTTACTAAATTACTTAAACCGATTTCTGATAGATGAAGTCCGGTGGCTTTTGTACGTGAACGCACGATGTCCTGAATCAATTGATAAGTTTCTTCAGGTAACAGTGCAGCGTTCGCGTGCTCCTGCTGAAACACATGCTCTGCCATACAATATCTTAATTTCATTTCATCGCCTGTCAGACGCATTCCATATTTAGGCCGGTGCGATATAGAAAGTCCATGCAATGAAAACAAGTGCCTGACAGCTTTCAAATCATTTTTCACTGTAGATTCACTCACAAATAATTCCTCTGCCAATCCCTCTAATTTGATATAGTCTTCTGACAGAAGCAGCCTTTTCAATAGATAAGCCACACGGTCCTCAGGCTGATTGGGAATGAACGGTTCCTTTTTCTCATTCCTTTCTCTCAGTGACTTTTTCAAAAATGTACGAAATGCTCCATAATCTTCAACGCTCAATGTATACCCTGCCCCGCGTTTAATATGCAGTGCGGCACCATGTTCTTCCAAGATCTTTTTAAGCGCTTTCATATCTGTTCGAATAGTTCGTGATGTGACTCCGATCACACGGGCAATTTCTTCACTTGTCAGTTCCTGCTCTGCTTGCATCAATCGTTTCAAAAGCTCCTCCTGACGTAGAGATAGCATGGGCTCTCCTCCCTTGGCATTTACTTTTGCCTATCATCATAAACGAAAATAGAACTCTTTGCCCAGTATTTCTTTCAAATCGGGAACCTTGATATGGCTCATTCGTATGAATATGAAACTAGAGGAGGGATGCATTATGGGTACTTTTATGTTTGTAGTCATTATCATATTAGCTTCTTTAGGAGCCATCGCTGCCAGCTTGTTCACACCAAAGGATAAACGTGCATCTGCTAAGCGTTCTGCACATCATAGCTCAACGACAAGCACTTATACTGATTCGTATACCCATCACGCTTCTGATGCCTCCTGTGGGAGTGATTCAGGCGACAGCGGCGGTGGTGGATGTGATTAAACAAAAAAACAGCCGCCCTTTTATGAGTCGGCTGTTTCATTTATGGTTTTAAAGAGCTTTCCAGCCCCGTTCAATCAAATGTTTAACATCCTTTGCAAAATCCTCGCCCTTTTCCATCACGTCCTGAGCTCTTCCTGCAAAATTACTGGCTACGGCCAGCTCCATTTTTTTCAATTCAAAGTGTAAGATTTTTTGATCAATCTCTGTTATATATTTTTCATATTCATTGTTGACGATGTCATGCATCACGCTGTAAGCGTCTTTCCGATGGCGATGAAAGTCGGTCCCTCTCTCGCCTTTCCATGACGAATCTAGTGCAGGCTTCTTGATTTCTTTGATATCTGACTGGGCAAGATCTTGTTCTGTTTGAATATTGCTTTTGGCTGTCTTTAACCGAGAGATCATTTCGTCAAATTCTGCACGTTTGTTCTCAATTCCCATATGCAGATGGTGCAGCATCTCGGATAAACTCATGTCATCCACCTCTATCTGACCTCATACGAAAGCATGGCGTGAGCGCCTTTGGAAACCATCGAATCACATGATTTTTCCAATCCTGACATTTCTATCGTTTTGCTTTCATTAAGTATAGTATAAGGCGAAAAGCCTCAGCCTTAAATAGGGAAAAGGTGTCCTTTTAGTGACGCGTTTGGAAGAAAAACGGAATAATACAAGGTCTTACACCCCTGATTTAATATGAGTCTTTAAGACTATAATTATACACCGCGTTAATTGTACCTATAAATAAAAGCGAGTGTGCTGATTATTTTGCAGCAATCGCTTCGTCTTGTTCTTTTAATGTTTTCACGTTAGAACGTGTATCCTGAACATTTTTAATTAAGGCTTCTTTAAAGCTTGAGACCATTTCGCTCACTTCTCTTTCACGTGCCGTCCACTTAGTTACAAATTCAAGGCTGTTTTCACCCGCTTTATCTGCTGCTTTTTTCATCGCTAAAGCTTCTACGGCTTGGGAGACTTCATCTAGTTTATCCATGACTGTTTGGTAGTTTAACTTAATTTGTCCCATTGTGATTTCCTCCAGATTTGTTCAGCATGACGCTCTCTTACAAGCTGCTCCATGCTTTTGAGATCAAGCGTTTTGCGTCCTCTACTGCGTCTTCTCCTTTTTCAGCAAGACGTGCGGCGTCTCCAGCTAAGGAACTGGCAAAGGATAACGCAGCTTGTTCTGCTTCTAATGTACTGATTTTGAATTCGATGCGGCTCACGTAGCGTGGGTATTGATCGTTCACGATTGTTTGCAGCGCATCATGTGCTTCATTTCGGTCTGTTTTGAAATCCTGGCTTCGCTCACCTTTCCAAGAGGTCCCAAGCTTTGGCTGCTTGATTTGCTTTAAATCTGTTTCTGCCGCATCTTGTTCACGTTCAACCTTGCTTTTGGCCTTTTTGAGTCGAGCAATTTTCTCTTCAATTTCTGCTTTTTTATTTGAAATGCCACCGTTAAGGGCAGACAGCATATCCGATAAGCTCATATGGGTTCCTCCTCCTGTCCAAAAATAAAAACGCTGTTTAGAGTCCCTCTAAACGAGCGTAAGGTGAATAGCACTTTTTCCAATATTGTTATTATAAGGTTCAAAGACTCATGTTTGAATAGGGATTTGTGCCCTTTTTATGGGATAAATATGCTTTCATTCTGCTTTACACCACCCCTTTCGACCTCTTTTATTGGAGGTCTAAATTCCTGTTCGTTTGTTATATGCCACATATAGTCTCAAAGTCCTAGGACAAACAAAGCCGCCCCCGTTCAGGAGCGGCTTTTGCAAACGGCTTATGAGGCCGATTCTTCTCTTTCTTGTTGATCTTTCACGTACCAAATGAATTTACCCGTATATCCGTAAATGATCGCAAGACCAATGGCGACAAAGCTCAACCACATAAATGGTAAATAAGAGAATGTCGATACGCCAAGAATTCCTGCCATGTAAATACCGTTATCTGACCATGGAACCATACCAGACGTAAGCGTACCACCGACCTCAGAGTTTCTGGATAAAACTCGTCTGTCTAACTTTAATTTATCGTAGCTCTTTTCCATAATTTTTGGTGTAAGGATTAACGATACATACATCGCACAGCCAAAGATATTGGCGAAGAACGCAACAACGAGTGTAGACAGCGTTACATTCCCTGCATTATGTAATTTTTTCTCAAATGTCGCGACGATAACTTTTAATACGCCTAAATATTCAAGTACTCCACCGAAGCCAAGTCCCAGGATAATCACCACTAGAGACCCTAACATATTAACGATACCACCGCGGTTTAACAATGTATTTAAGAATTCTACATCTGAATTAATAGAGAAACCATTATAAGCTGTACCAAGTGCATCGGCTGGATTCATTCCTTGGAATGCCATTGCCCAAACTGCGCCAAGAAGCGCACCAATCGCAATAACAGGCATTGAAGGCTTTTTCAAGACAAGTAATAGCACAACAATAAGCGCCGGAATGATCATCCAAATATTAATCGTGAATGTATCTTGCAGTGCTTGTTTCAAAAACTCTACTTTTCCTTGATCAATATTTTTTCCGCCATACATAAACCCGGTAATTGTAAACATAATAGCAGTTATGACAAATGCAGGTATGGATAAGACCATCATTGCTCTAACATGTGCGAGCACGTCCACTTTTGAAAGTGAGGAAGCAAGCACAGTACTATCAGATAAAGGAGATAACTTATCGCCAAAATAAGCTCCAGATAAAACAGCACCAGCCACGATAGGTAATGGAATTCCCAAACCTTCACCAATCGCTATCATGGCAATACCTGCGGTTCCAACTGTCCCCCATGATGTTCCTGTAGCAACAGACATAATGGAACAGATAATCAGTGTAGCTAGTAAGAAAATATTAGGATGAATAAATTCCAGTCCATAATAAATTAATGTGGGTACCACTCCGCCGGCAATCCATGTTCCAACAAGTGCACCTACAGCAATTAAAATCAAAACAGCCTCTAGACCATTTGATATCCCTTTTGTAATGGCGTTTTGAAGATCTTTGTATGAATGCCCCAATCGAATACCTAAAGCAATAACCATAAACCATGAGATAAACAATGCTAACTGAATATCTAATTTGAAGTAAAGAGTAAAAGATAAAACAATCGCTAAAAACAAGCCAAGTACAGCTACGACTTCTAAAATAGATGGTAGACGTGGTGATTTCAATGTTGTTTCCTCCCTTTGTGCGTGCGTTAAGCGTTTTCAAAATATTGTGAAAAAAGTGTGTCAATTCGAAAGAAAGTGAATTGCCTGTTTTTCTCTTTTTCACAGGCAATTCCACATATTAATAAAATAAAATTTTTGATATTATTATCGCTCTAGGAGCTCTGCACCTGCAATGCCAGGCTTTGTCATCTCGAATGGATTTAAGATAATATCAAGTTCTTCTTCCGTTAAAACATCGTACTGCAAGCAAAGATCTCTGATCGATTGTCCTGTTAAAATGGCTTCTCTTGCAATTCTAGCGGCTGCTTCATAGCCTAAGTGAGGGTTCACGGCAGTGATCACGCCTGCACTTTTTTCTACATATTCTTTCAAACGTATTTCATTTGCTTCAATGTCCGCTAAGCAATGATCTGTGAATGAGCGGAATCCGTTATTCATTATACTAATAGATTGAAGCAAGTTAAAGACCAGAACAGGCTCCATCACATTTAACTCAAGCTGTCCTGCTTCAGAAGCAAGACAGATCGTGTGGTCGTTCCCAATGACCTGGAATGCGATTTGGTTAATGAGCTCTGCCATGACTGGATTGACTTTCCCAGGCATGATGGAAGATCCAGGCTGGCGGGCTGGTAATGCGATTTCAGCAAGACCTGCGCGCGGACCAGATGCCATTAAGCGAAGGTCATTGGCAATCTTAGACATGTTCATCATACATACTTTTAAAGCGGCGGATACTTCTGTGTAAGCATCTGTATTTTGCGTTGCATCCACGAGATGCTCTGCGCCTACAAGAGGAAGACCAGATATATCAGCGAGCTTCTTCACCACGATTTCAATATAACGAGGATCTGCGTTTAAGCCTGTCCCAACTGCTGTTGCACCCATATTGACTTCATATAAATGCTGTTTTGATTGGTTGATCCGCTTAATATCACGGCTCAGCACGCGGCTGTAAGCTTCAAATTCCTGTCCCAAACGGATTGGAACAGCATCCTGAAGGTGCGTACGTCCCATTTTGATCACATGATCGAATTCTTTCGCTTTCTTTTGAAAGACGTCCTGCATGACTTGCATCGTTTCAAGCAGAATATCTAACTGCTTGAGCACAGCAATGTGGATCGCCGTTGGGAATGAATCATTCGTTGATTGCGACATGTTCACATGTGTGTTTGGGCTTAAATGGATGTATTCTCCCTTTTGATGTCCCATGATTTCTAGTGCTCTGTTTCCAATCACTTCATTGGCATTCATATTCATGGACGTTCCTGCGCCGCCTTGAATTGGGTCGACAATAAAGTACTCGTGCAGCTTGCCTTCAATGACTTCATCAGACGCTTGAACGATGGCATTTCCAATTCCTTCATATAAACGTCCAACTTCCATATTGGCTTGAGCTGCTGCTTTTTTCACGATGGCAAAGGCTCTGATTAGTTCCTCGTGCATCCGATATCCTGTAATCGGGAAATTCTCTTTTGCACGAAGGGTTTGAACCCCATAATACACGTCTGCTGGAATTTCTTTTTCACCAAGAAAATCCTTCTCATAGCGATAAGTTGCTTGAACCATCTCTTATGACCTGCTTTCTATAGAATAGTTAAATCACTAAATCTTCTGCGATTGGCGTTTCCATAATCTTTTTGACTTCTCTTGGATCTGTTGTTTTGCCTAGTGCCCACATCAGTTTCGGCACGATAGCTTCTGTATTCATATTTCTTGAACGTGCCACCAATTCTTGATTGATCTTGCGCCCTACCTCATACACACTCATGTCTTCTCCTTCTTCAAGACACTGAGTGGTGATGACAACAGAAATGCCTTCTTCCAGCAATTCGTTAATCTTTTCTAAAAGGTTTCTTCCTTCGAAAGGAATTCCGCCGCTGCCGTAGCTTTCAATGACAACCCCTTTGTACATGCTTTTGACTGCATCTAAAAACTCGGGCTTCAGGCCTGGGTGCAATTTTAACAGACACACATCTGTGTTCAAGGATGCATCTAATTTAAGCGGTTTCATTGGTGTTCTTTTTACTTTGCTATTGTATTCAATTTGATGGTTTTCAATTGATGCAATATATGGGTAGTTAATGCTTTCAAATGCATCGTAGCTTTTCGTTCTTAGTTTGATCGCACGTGTTCCTTGGATGACCCTGCCATCAAACACGACATACACGCCGCCAACACCGTCACATGCAAAGCGAATTGCATCTGTGATGTTTTTCTTCGCATCTGTTTTCTTAAAAGTAATCGGAATTTGTGAACCTGTAATCACGATCGGCTTATCAGGATTTTGCAGCATATAAGACAACGCTGCTGATGTATAGGCCATTGTATCGGTTCCGTGAGTAACGACAAACCCGTCATACTGATCATAATTCTCATAAATGGCTGTTGCGATATCAACCCAGTATTCAGGCTGCATATTTGTACTATCTATACTCATTAGGGACTTTGTGTCCATTGTATATTCTGCATTAATTTCGTTTAAATAGCTCAAAAGATCCTCAGCTTTAACACCTGGAGCTAAACCATTTTCACTCTCTACAGATGCAATCGTCCCACCAGTCGTTAAAAGCAATAATTTCTTCAACAGGTCCACCTCTTTCGTAAAATTACTTCGTTTGTCACACATATTATAAGCTAGCTTGTGCTATTCTATAATATACGCTTTACGCGTACCTTCATTGCCATTATAGTCACATAACGCGAATTAATCAAGAAATTGTTACGCATAACGCGTACATTCTATGTCAAAATATGATATACTGTTGTTGTAAATAAAGGAGCGTTCATGTATGATACTCGATCGTTTAACCACCCTTAGAAAAAAGAAAAAATGGTCTCTCCAGCATACGGCAGATCGCCTAGGTATCGCCAAAAGCACCTATGCCGGTTACGAATCTGGGTACCGACGACCTTCGCTTGAAGCAGTGAAGCTGCTGGCTGATTTGTATGATACGTCCATTGATTTTTTACTTGGTAGAACGGACGAGCCAGAGATACAACGCAAAATCTCTGATATCAAAATTGAACTGACGGAAGCAAAAGAAGGAACCATTTATGTAGACGGCGTTCCCCTAAATGATGAAGAAATCAAACAGCTTGTTGCCTTTATTCGGGCGAAAAACACTCTAAAAGTATAAACACAGAAAAGAGAGGCACCTTATAAACAGGTGCCTCTCTTTCCTTTTCCAATCTCAATATGGAGAAGACAGCTGGCTTAATTCCTCTAGCCGCCGCTTCGCTTCTTCTTTATTAAACGAACTATAATAGCGATAATTCTCCTCGTCTAAGATGCGGTAATGCTGACTAAGTACATTTTGCTGAAGCCGAAACGTGCCTTTTTTGACAGACGTCCTCCACCAAACCTTGCCGCCAATCGTACGCTCTACTGATAGATGCAATTCATCATGTGCCACAACTTCCAAAATCTCGAGCGGGTCATCCCCCAGGGTGCCTTTTAAAATGTCACTATCTCTGAATAATGCACATACGGCCGCGGATTGCGTCCAGTTGAGACGCAGCCTGTTTTTTTCAACCTGCTGTAGATGCCGTTTCGATAGACCAAGTACCTCCGCCATACGATCCTGCGTATAATCCTTTTCTTTTCGAATCCGTGCCATTTGTTCTGTGACGAGGTCGATTACCATCTCTTTATCCATCTCTCATCACCTCTTTCGAGTGTTCAGTCTTTACTGACATCATACACGATTTCTTCGAAAAAGTGGCGCCTCATCCTATGGAATTCTGACAAAAACAACTTAGTCGGTCTCCTCTTCTCCTTGGCCATGCTGCTGTCTCCAATTTTCTTGGGCTGTCTGATGTAAATATGGATAGATCTCCTGTTTGACGGTCTGCTCAAATACTTCTTCATCTAAAATGCTGTATGCCGGAATTTTGATCAATTTCCCATCTACTTTCCGAATGAGCACATCCATGAAAAGAAATCCTCTTATACTGTAACGATGCCTGCGCATGTCGATTGATTGAATATCTTGAAAAGGAATCATTCGCTCCCGGTGCAGCACAGCGCCATTCTCTCCGCGCTGAATGCGAAAAATCACATTTCCCCTCTTCGTAAAAGCAGGCAAAATCATCAAAAAGGAGATCCAGCCATAGACAATACCTAATAGTCCGCCTAAAAATAAAAACAATGTATAGTTTGATTCAAATGTAAGAGCTTCTGAAAATAACCAAATACCGATGATACCGAAGCCGCCCGTTGCTAAGAATGCCCATACTCTTAAAAAAGGTCTGCTCCTTACTTCTATTACTTCACTTGGATTCAAGTGTCATTCTCCTTTTCTCCATTAGAATATAGAACGTAACCCGTCTCGATGAGCCGTCTCAATGCGAAATTGATTTTCTTTTATTCCTGATACAAGCCACGATTGGTTCTCACCTGGAATCACAAATAGCATGGACTCCACATCAGGCGTATTATTTTTGTCATAGACGACCTTCATGAGAGAGTCCATCTTTCCTTTTCTCGTCTGTACATCAGAAACAAATGCCTTCACGAGCTCTTGATTCTCCGCTTTATTCAGAAAGGATGGCCACTCATTTTTCGCTTCGCTTGCCTGTTCTAATAGCATTTCAAATTCCTCTGCCTGCAGGCTGATGACAGGTTCAGGGTGATCATTCATCTGTATGTTGAAAAAGGCTGTCACTTGCTCCTCTGCCTGCTGATCGCCATCCAGTTTGCGAATCTGATGCACTTGTTGATCATAAAGCGTATGATGCGCATATACACCCGCTTGTGTTGTGTGAAAAGAGGTGCTGACTTCTTCATCTAAATCTCCAAATCTAGACGCCTTGATCGTGTGGGAGGCATCATTCATCGCCTGGATGAAATGACGGTATTCCGTTTTATAACGGTATTGTCTGTTTCGAAATTCCAGTACACCTTTTGCGAGCAAAGAGCGGCACGCAATTTCAAATAAAAAACCCAAGCGCTCGTCCTCTACTTCAGGATAATAAGCCTCCTTTAAGGACATACCTTGTTCAAAATAGCCTTCACTGTAAAAACTAAAGATGAGTTCCTCAATACTTAGACTTAGCTGATCCAACTTGATCTCTCCTTATCCAAAAGAAAATGCACCCTTAAAGAAATCGCCTGCACCCTTTATGAGCGAATCTGCGGTTTCTTTTGTTTTTTCTATCCCTTTATGTATCACTTGATTTGCCTGATCAATGGTATCATTCACTGCTTTCACACCTTGACCCGCCAGTTCGAACGCTTTTTTCCCTTTATCCACGACTGCATGAATCGGGTCCTTTAATTTCACTGCCATCTGTTCAGCAAAACCGGATGTCAGCTTGGCGACTTTTTCTCCAATAAATCCACCTACTGCTGAACCAATGGCTCCGCCAACCACGGTTCCAATCGGACCTGCAAAGCTGCCAAGAGCACCGCCGACAACGGCACCTGCGACAGAACCGCCAGCGATAAAGACCGTATTGTTCACTGCATTTCCAACAGCCTTTGCATTTTCACGCTTAAGAACTTCTGGCTGATCGCCGAATTCTGCATAGTTCTCGGCAATTTTCAATCCACAGCCAACCGTCTCAGTTGCACCAGTGACAACTGTTGCAATGATGGCATTTCCTTTCGCAAATCTTGCACCATTTTTCAGAACAGACTTAATAGCAGCCGTGTCCTTCCAATTAATACTTCCTTTTGTAAAATCACGAACACTGTTTGTGAACGCAACTGTATCGTCAGGATAAAATTTTGTGAATTTCTTATGAACCAAGTCAGCCATCGGCCAGTTCGATCGTTTTAATAATTCTTTTTTACTCAGCCAAATCCTTGCTAACCGGTCAAATCTCGTTCCTTCTACCCGGCTGGTCAGATCAAGCAGCAGCTTTGAATGCTGCGCTGCATATCGGCCATTCTCTTTAATGAAAGTCGTCATTCCAAGCCCGTAATATTTCGCCTGCATCATCACGATACCAGATAAGCTCGTGAGTGTACCATATTGATCATAAATACTGTACAATTTCCGCAATATATCATCTGCTTCGACCATTTTATCCGTTGCATGACGAATGGCAATATCATCACTGCTCAATTTGCTGATTAATGCCTGTCCTGCTCCCCATGCATCCCCGACACCAGAAAAACAGCTTCTATACCGAAGATCGCAGCTTAAAATCAGCCCGTCCAGTTCACTATGTAAATCGCGGTGCTTCGTTTCAATGGCTGACAGCTCGCCTACAAAATCATTCGCCAGCCCAGTCAGCTGATCTGGATCAACCACAATGTCACGTGCCATCACATCATCTCCCTTCTCGGTTTCTTTCTCTCCGTTCTTCTCGTCTCTTTCGCTCAAGCTCTTCCATTCTGGCAATTTCAGCTTTACGCTCCTCAATTTTGACCGCTGCATCCCGCAGTTCCTGACTTGTTTCAAGCAAATCCTTTTCAAATTGATCATAGCGTGCCGTTGTTTCTTCAAAGCTTTGATCAAATTTATCCCTTGCTTCTCCCTGCCAGCCTGATCCTACTGCCTTCAGCCGATTTTCCAGCAGCTGCTTGGACTGCCGAATCTCATCAGCCGCTTCCTGAAACTTTTGAGCGAGTGCCAGCGTTTGACTAGAATCCAACTTTCGCACCCCTTTCTCCCAATTTAACGTACAAATGGATGATTTTATATGTCCTCATTATAAATAAAAAGACACCCAAAAAAATCACCCTAAAGAACCATTCAGCACATTACCTAATGAAAGTAGGCCTTTTTCCTCTCTAATTGCCAGAGAAAGCCTTTCTTGTTATGAAGCGCATTCAAGACGTGATAAAATGGACGTATTCTACAAAAGGAGTGACGTATAGATGAAAGAGGAAATGATTCAGCGTTTCACAAGTTATGTGAAGGTAGATACGCAGTCGGATGCAGAAAAGGAAAGCTGCCCATCTACTGAAGGACAATTGAATCTGGCGAGACAGCTTGTTGAAGAAATGAAATCCATTGGGATTCAAGAAGTAACAATGGATGAAAACGGCTATGTCATGGGAACGATCCCTTCTAACACAGACAAAGATGTGCCGACCATTGGCTTTCTGGCTCATATTGACACAGCCACTGACTTCACCGGCAAAAATGTAAAACCGCAGCTTCATGAGAACTATCAAGGCGGCGACATTACCTTAAATGAAGATCTACATATCGTTTTATCTCCACAACAGTTTCCAAATTTACAAAAGTACCAAGGACATACACTGATCACAACAGATGGCACAACCCTGCTTGGTGCAGATAACAAAGCTGGTATCGCAGAAATTATGACCGCTATGAATTACCTCATCGAACACCCAGAAATCAAGCATGGAAAAATCCGTGTCGCTTTTACGCCAGATGAAGAGATTGGCAGAGGGCCGCACAAGTTTGATGTTGATGCCTTTGGCGCTTCCTATGCATACACAATTGACGGCGGACCGCTTGGCGAGCTGCAATATGAAAGCTTCAACGCAGCGGGCGCGAAAGTATCCATTAAAGGAAACAATGTCCACCCAGGGACAGCAAAGGACAAAATGGTCAGTGCTGCGAAAATCGGGATGCTTTTTCACAACAAACTTCCTTCTGACGAATCTCCGGAGTATACAGAAGGCTACGAAGGCTTTTTCCACCTGACGAAATTTGTAGGAGAAGTAGAAGAGGCTGAGTTGCAATATATTATCCGTGATTTTGATAAAGAGAAATTCAACAATCGCAAGGCCCTGTTTGAAAAAATAGCAAATGACTTAAAAGCCACATACGGAGAAAACAGCATCACCCTCAGCATTCAGGATCAATATTATAATATGAGAGAAAAAATTGAGCCGGTAAAACATATTGTAGACATTGCTCATGAAGCCATGGAAAACCGCTCAGTAACACCGGTTATTGAACCAATCCGCGGCGGCACAGATGGCTCCCAGCTTTCATATAAAGGTCTTCCAACGCCAAACATCTTTACCGGCGGTGAAAACTTCCACGGTAAATATGAATTTATTTCCGTTGAAAACATGGTGAAAGCAACCGAAGTTATCGTTGAAATTGCCCGTTTATTTGAAGAAAAAGCATAGACATGTTTACAACCGTTCCTGTTCGGGAACGGTTTTTTAATAAAAGTTTACAATTTTCTGAAACTTTTATGACACTTATTCGTACTAATAGAGACAACCCCAGAAAAAATTCTTCTTGACGAGTGAAATAACTGGAAATATAATAGTTAAAAACAACCAGTATTTTAGACCTAAAATAGCAGATCAAATGAACCTTAAGAACTAAACCGTTTCTGCTGCTTATTTTCAGTTATAAACATCACTCACCCTGTCTACACTTAAAGAATAGGATGAATTGGAGGAATGTCATATGATGATTTTATTGATTATCGCTTCACTTTGCTGCTACTTACTATTCTCTTTCAAAAAAGATAACCGCACCCAAAAAAGAAAAAGCGCAGAGCTTTCGGAGTTTGAAATCTTTCGTATGCGCCGCCACTACAACGGAAAACGCCGTCACCCACTAAACGATGCACCTAAACAAGTATAAATCCAAATAAAAGAGCCTCATGAGGGGCTCTTTTTTGTTTGCATAAACAGCAAAAAACGACCAGATTCAGTGGTCGTTTTTCTTTTTATTTATATACCTTCGCAGGAACTTGAATCATAGGAATTCCAACATAATAAGGTGAAATTTCATATGGCTGGAAGACAACAGCAATTCCCTTTTTCGTGAAGTAATACTGCGTGTTGTAGTTGATTTCAATGTCGCTTTTTTTCAGGTTCGCGTAGAATTTGCTTTTATGTTTCTTTGTGTAGTTATAAATATAATCTCTTACTTTCGTACGCTTTTTCTTTGTTTTCACAACGTCTGTCAAGAACAGCTGCTTTGTTTTTTTCTTTGTTAACACATAGTTCATGCTGGAAACCATTGTGTCTCCGTGTGCTCCACCGTTATACATGTAATCATAGTTTAAGATACTCAGTTTCTTACCATTATTAAATTTCGTTTTATACGTTCTCTCATACGTGACCTTCCCATAACCTTCCTTTTTCGCTTCGTCCTTTAAAAACAAGTACGTAGAATAAGAGAAAGCGATATCTTCTTTTAAATCACGATTGATGGTTTTCATATGCGTCTTGCTTAGGTTTTTCACCTGTGCATATTTGAACGTTTTTTTCTTTTTATAATAGTGTGTGCTTACTTTTGCTTTTTTTGCTTGTTTGGCATCCGCAGATCCAACTGGCGCAAACAAGGAAACAATCAGTGAGAAAATAAGCAGGCTGATCGTTAGACCTTTTTTCATTGTCATAGTAAAAACCCCCATTTTTGTTTATTACCAAATGAGTATACCATGACAAAAGAACCAAAAGAAGTATTTTTTCCATATTATTCTTTATTTTTCCACACCGGGTTTGTTTACCGTTTTCATAAGTTCCTGTATGCTTAATGTAGAATGCTAGATGAAGTGTGGTGTTTATCATAGAAGAGAATATTTTTAGTCACATTCGGACGACGTTTCATAGTTTGTCCCCAACCCAGAAAAAGATTGCCAATTACATTTTACAAAATCCTCAGAAAGTTGTGCTTCATTCTATAAGTGCACTCGCTGCTGAATGCAGCACAAGTGAAACGACGATCTTTCGGTTTCTAAGGAAAATTGGCTATGAATCGTATCAAGTGTTTCGTGTCCATGTTGCACAGGATATTGCGACCAATACCCCTCAATCCATATACGGCGAGATCGAGGCAACCGATAGTGTCGCTGACATTAAACATAAGGTCATAGAGTTAACAACAAACTCTATTCAAGATATGAAGCATATTCTAGAGGATCATGCCGTCACGCAATTCATTGAACACATGAAACAGGCACATAAAACCGTCTTTTTTGGAGCAGGTGCGTCCAGCTTTATTGCTGGAGATGCTTATCATAAGTTCCTGCAGCTTGGTTTTGAAGTGAGCCTATGCAGTGATCCGCATATGATGAATATGATTGCAACACACGCCATGGAACACGATTTTATCGTCGCAATCTCCCATTCAGGAGAGAGCAGAGAAATTCTTGACGCCGTACAGTTTGCAAAAGAAAAAGGGGCAAAGGTTGCTTCTATCACCAGCTATCCGAAATCTGAGCTCGCAAAGCAGTCTGACTTTCATCTGCTTAGTTCTTCCAGAGAGACAACCTATCGATCGGACTCCATGATCTCCCGTATCAACCAGCTTGTGATCATTGATGTACTATACGTCGCCGCTGTTTTAGAGCTAGGATCAAATGCCATTGAAAACGTGAAACGATCTCGATTAGCTGTAGCTAAAAATAAAACATAAACGCAAAAGACCGGAGTTGATTCCGGTCTTTTTTTGTGACTTTTATCATATTTTCCGTTGACACGTTCCTATCACGTCATGTACATTAAATGAACAATAGTTTATTTCCTACTATTAAATTTAATTGATAGTATATATACTAACAATAAGAAAAGAAAGCGCTTTTTGTAAGGGTTTTCTATATAGGAGGCAGACAACGTGACAAAGAAGATTGGATTCATTGGACTAGGTATTATGGGAAAACCTATGGCACTCAATCTATTAAAAGCCGGTCATACTTTGACGGTTTTTGACCTAAATGAGGAAGCGATTCGATCGTTACAAGAAGCCGGAGCAAAAGGTGCTGTTTCAGCAGCTGAGGCAGCTTCTGAAAGCGATATCATCATCACAATGCTTCCTAAAGGAGAGCATGTAGAGGCAGTCGTTTCAGGTGATCAAGGCATTTTAACGACAGCTGCACCTGGCACTGTCATCGTAGATATGAGCTCAATTTCTCCTGTCACCTCCAGGGCTTTAGCTGCTTTTGCCAAACAGCATCAGGTGGAATTTATCGATGCACCTGTCAGCGGCGGAGAACCGAAGGCAATAGACGGAACACTTGCCATCATGGCTGGCGGCGAAGAATCCATCTTTGAGAAAGTAAAGGATGTCCTGCTTGCAATGGGCACTGAAGTCGTATTAGTTGGGGCAAATGGCAGCGGGACAACAGCGAAGCTTGCCAATCAAATCATCGTCAACTTAAATATTGCGGCCATGTCCGAGGCGCTCGTTCTAGCTGCTAAATCAGGCATTGCCATTGATAAGATGTATGAAGCCATCCGCGGCGGACTGGCAGGGAGCGCTGTTCTCGATGCAAAGGTCCCTCTCATCTTAGAACGAAATTTTGAACCTGGCGGACGCATCGACATCAACTTGAAGGATTTAACCAACGTCATGGAAACGGCTCATGATATCGGTGTTCCTCTCCCGCTTTCTAGTCAGCTGCTTGAAATCTTCCACGCCCTCAAAGCGGACGGGAAATCCGGGCTTGATCATGGAGGCATCGTTCAATATTACGAAAAAATGGCTCATGTCGAAGTAAAGAAAGGATGAGATGGTCATGAAGCAAAGCACTGACATACTAAATGCCATTCCGAAAGCAGATTCAAAGGCCATTCAATCAGCATACGAACAAGCACTGAGCAGCTTTGAGCATAAAGTCATTGTATTAGACGATGATCCAACAGGGATTCAAACCGTACATGGCATCTCTGTTTTCACCGATTGGTCAGAAGAAAGCATTGAGGCTGGTTTTCTTGAAGACAGCCGCATGTTCTTTATTTTGACCAATTCACGCAGTATGACTGAGAAAGAAACTGCCGCTGCGCACAAAACAATCGCAGCAACCATTGTAAAGGTGGCTGAACGTCTTAATCAGGACTTCGTCATTGTCAGCCGAGGGGATTCTACTCTTCGCGGACACTTTCCGCTTGAAACTGAAGTACTCAAAACGACCATTGAACAGCAAAGCTCCCGCCAGTTCGATGGTGAAATCCTTCTTCCTTTTTTCCAAGAAGGTGGACGCTTTACGATCGACAATATTCATTACGTACAGGAAGGACACGAATTAATTCCTGCTGGTGACACAGAATTTGCAAGAGACCGTACATTCGGCTTTCAATCTTCTCATCTTGGAGAATGGATTGAAGAAAAGTCAGAAGGAATGTTCACAAAAAAGAACACTACCTACATTTCGTTAGCTGATCTGCGGGCTTTACGCATTGATCAAATCAAACAGCAGCTCATGAGTGTCAAGGATTTCAAAAAGGTGGTTGTAAACGCGGTGGACTATGATGATGTCAAAGTCTTTGTCACCGCTCTCATTGAAGCCATTCAAGCAGGACAGCAGCTGATGTTCAGAAGTGCGGCGGCGCTCACAAAAGTACTTGGCGGTATAGGGGATCAAGCCTTATTAACAAGAGATGCCTTGATCCAAGAAGAAAGCCCGCATGGTGGTCTCATTATGATCGGTTCTCATGTGAAAAAAACAACAGAACAATTAAAAGCGCTGCAACAAGATAAAGAGATAGCTTTTATTGAATTTAATACCCACCTCGTATTAGAGCCTGATGCCTTTCGCGAAGAAATTGACCGTGTCATTCAGCAAACTGAAGCACTGTTGGCAGCAGGTCAATCTGTAGCTGTTTATACAAGAAGAGAACGGCTTGATCTTGGGGATGATCGCCAAGAGGAAGAATTAAAGCTCTCTGTACAGATTAGTGATGCTGTGACAAGTATTGTCCAGCGTCTCACCATTCGTCCTAAGTATCTTATTGCCAAAGGTGGAATTACCTCCAGCGATATTGGAACAAGAGGACTTAGCGTGAAACGTGCGACCGTGGCAGGTCAAA
This sequence comes from Bacillus safensis FO-36b, assembly GCF_000691165.1. Classification (GTDB taxonomy): domain Bacteria; phylum Bacillota; class Bacilli; order Bacillales; family Bacillaceae; genus Bacillus; species Bacillus safensis. Next base: position 592,566 of record NZ_ASJD01000002.1, read on the forward strand.
TCAAACCAGGGATCCCCGTTTGGCAAACAGGAGAAGAAAGTAAATTCCCTTTCATGTCTTATGTGATTTTCCCGGGAAATGTTGGGGCAAAGGATACGTTAAAAGAAGCTGTAGACATACTTGAAGGATAAGGCATAGGGGGTGTTTGCGCCCCTTATGCACCACAAAGGAGGAAAGATCATGTCGTTAGTGTTTATTGGACTTGGCGTTTTGTTACTGCTTTTACTCATGGTTGTCTTTAAGTTAAACGCTTTCATATCTTTGATTATTGTCTCTTTAATTGTTGCTGTGTTAGAAGGGATGACACCACTAGAAGCGATCGCTTCCGTCGAAAAAGGACTTGGCAGTACGCTCGGGCATCTCGCACTCGTTCTCGGTTTTGGTGCGATGCTTGGTAAATTGATGGCTGATTCTGGCGGAGCTCAGCGGATCGCGATGACACTCATTGACCGGTTTGGCATCGGAAAAATCCAATGGGCGACGATGCTGACTGGATTTGTGATTGGAATTGCTCTATTTTATGAAACCGGATTCATTATCTTAATTCCATTAGTCTTTACGATCGCTCAGGCTGCAAGACTTCCTGTGCTGTATGTGGGGATGCCGCTCGTCGCTGCACTCATCACCACACATGGCTTCCTCCCCCCTCACCCAGGACCGACTGCCATTGCAAATGTCTTTCAGGCAAACATGGGACAAACCTTATTGGTTGGGATTATTTTAGCGATTCCTGCTGTTTTAGTAGGCGGACTTCTGTTTACGAAACTATTTAAAAAAGATCAGTTGCACGCACATATTCCAAAGAACTTATTTAATCCAAAGGAATTCACAGAAGAAGAAATGCCTAGCTTCGGCATTAGCATTTTCACCGCTGTTCTGCCTGTATTGCTTATGACATTTAGAGCATTTCTAGAAATTTTCTTCCCATCCTCTCCATTGCTGCCAACTGCTGAGTTTTTAGGCGAACCGGCGATTGCACTATTAATCTCAGTGCTGCTTGCCATCTACACGTTTGGGCTTGGAAGAGGAAAGAGCATGCAGGATGTGATGAAGTCCATCACGGATTCTATCGGCTCTATTGCTATGATTCTATTAATTATTGCAGGCGGCGGCGCCTTTAAACAAGTGCTCATTGATAGCGGCGTCGATCAATACATTGCAGGAATCATGCAAGGAAGCACACTTTCTCCCCTGCTTCTGACTTGGCTCATTGCTGCTGTCCTTCGTGTCTCTTTAGGATCAGCCACTGTCGCCGGTCTCACGGCGGCTGGCATTTCTGCACCACTGATTGGCCTGACGGGTGTCAGCCCTGAATTAATGGTGATCGCAACAGGTGCGGGAAGTATTACATTCTCTCATGTGAATGATGCGGGTTTCTGGATTTATAAAGAATACTTTAACCTATCAATGGCTCAAACCTTTAAAACGTGGACATTGATGGTCACCGTGCTTTCACTTGTCGGACTTGCTGGTGTTCTTGTCGCTGATTTGTTCATGTAGGAAATTAAATTGTAAAAACCATTGACTTTTCCTCGAAAAGGTTGAATAATTGTGTTTATTAAGAAAATTGAATCAAAAGGTAACCTTATTAAGAGTGGTGGAGGGACTGGCCCTGTGAAACCCGGCAACCGCTGTTCCTAGGAACAGAATGGTGCTAATTCCTTAAGCAAGCAAATGCTTGTTTGAAGATAAGGCAGAGTTCTCACAGTATATGATGCTCTTCCTTATCTAAGGAAGAGCTTTTTTATTTGATTTTTTAACCTGAGGAAAGAAGGGATTCAGCATGACACAAGTACAAACCATTGGAAAGAAAACAACGAAACCGCCATTCCGCGCAGATCAAGTAGGAAGTTTACTTCGTTCAGAGCGCATCAAGGAAGCACGCAAGCAAAAAGCAGACGGTACGCTGACAGCAGAGCAGCTCCGACAAATTGAAAACGAAGAAATTACACGTATTGTAGAGAAGCAAAAAGAAATTGGGTTAGAGGTTGTCACAGATGGTGAATTCAGACGTGCATGGTGGCATTTTGACTTTCTTGAAGGACTCGATGGAGTTGAAGGATTTGAAGCAGATCAAGGCATTCAATTCCATAACACAACGACAAAAGCTAGAGGTATCAAGGTAACAGGTAAGATCGATTTTACAGATCATCCAATGCTGGAGGATTATCGTTTCCTTCACAGCATCGCTGGTGATCATACGGCTAAAATGACGATTCCAAGTCCGAATATGCTCTTTTTCCGTGGAAAGCTTGAAGAAGGAGTGTATGACAGCTTAGAGGAATTCCACCATGATGTGGCACAAGCGTATAAGAAAGCCATCCGTGCTTTTTATGATGCAGGCTGCCGCTACTTGCAGCTGGATGATACGGCATGGGCAGTGTTCTTTTCTGAAAAAGGCCATGAACAAATCAAAGCCTTTGGCCGTGAAGAAGATGAACTTCGTGAATCGTTTGCGAAGACAATCAATGAAGCTGTTGCCGACCGCCCAGAGGATTTGGTGATCACCATGCATATTTGCCGAGGTAACTTTAAATCGACATGGGCAGCTGAAGGTGGTTACGAAGCAGCGGCAGAAACAATTTTTGCCGGCTTAGATCTTGATGGTCTCTTTTTAGAGTTTGACGACGATCGTTCTGGCGGATTTGAGCCCCTTCGATATGTGAAGAACCCAAACCTTCAAATCGTACTAGGCCTTGTCACTTCAAAATACGGAGAGCTTGAGCCAGTTGAACAGATTAAAAAACGCATTGAGGAAGCGGCTCAATATGTAGACATTAACCAAATTTGTTTGAGTCCACAATGCGGATTCGCCTCAACAGAGGAAGGCAACCTGTTAACAGAAGAGCAGCAATGGGAAAAGCTGCGTCATGTGATTGAGATTGCAGATCAAGTGTGGACTTCGTAGTCCCTCAGAGAAGAAAAAAAGACAAACCGCAGTATGGCGGTTTGTCTTTTTCTTTTATGCATCCAAATGTTCACCATTCGTCGCAATCACTTGTTTATACCAATCGAAACTTTTCTTTTTCTTTCTATCTAATGTACCGTTTCCTTCATTATCACGGTCAACATAAATGAAGCCGTAGCGTTTTTTCATTTCAGCCGTTGATGCGCTGACAAGGTCAATTGGGCCCCAGCTTGTATAACCGATCAGGTCAACTCCGTCTGCGATCGCTTCTCTCGCCTCTAGCAAGTGGCTTCTGAGGTAATCAATTCGGTAATCGTCTTGAATGGATCCGTCTTCTTCTACTTGATCGACAGCACCCAATCCATTTTCTACGATAAACAATGGCTTTTGGTAACGGTCATACAGCTGATTCAGTGTTGTACGAAGTCCTTTCGGATCAATTTGCCAGCCCCAATCACTTGCTTCTAGATAAGGGTTTTTCACACCTTCAAATAAGTTACCGCCAGTCACTTGTCCAAGAATCTCTGGATCTGTACTTGTCACAAAGCTCATATAATAGCTGAAGCCAATATAGTCCACTGTATGGTTTCTTAAAATATCTTCGTCCCCTTCTTGGAACTCGATGTTGATGTCATTTTCAAGGAAATAACGTTTCATGTAACCTGGGTAATAACCTCTTGCCTGTACATCTGAGAAGAACAATGTTTTACGGTCTTGCTCAATTGCAGCAAACATATCTTCTGGTCTTGAGCTGTACGGATAAGTTGTCATCGCTGCAATCATACAGCCGATTTTCGCATCAGGAATGATTTCGTGTCCTGCTTTGACAGCCAAAGCACTTGCAACAAATTGGTGATGCGCTGCTTGATATTGAATGCTTTTCTCGTCATCACCCTCTTCAAATACAAGTCCGCCGCCAGTGAAAGGCGCATGTAATACAACGTTGATTTCATTGAAGGTCATCCAATATTTCACTTTGTCTTTAAAGCGGGTGAACAATGTTTTCGCGTATGTTTCATAAAGATCCACAAGCTTACGGTTTCTCCATCCGCCGTAGTTTTTCACAAGTGCGAGCGGCATTTCATAGTGAGAGATGGTGACAACTGGCTCAATTCCATGCTTATGCAGTTCATCAAATACTTTTTCATAAAAAGCGAGGCCTGCTTCATTCGGTTCCGCATCGTCGCCATTTGGGAAAATACGCGGCCAAGAAATGGATAATCTGAAGCACTTGAATCCCATTTCTGCAAAGAGTGCAATATCTTCTTTATAGCGATGGTAGAAATCGATTGCATCATGATATAAGTTAAGGTCTTTCATTGATTCATCGAATGGGTGCATAATACCATTTGGTGATACATCAGCTGTCGATAAGCCTTTTCCATCTTGATTATATGCGCCTTCAACTTGGTTGGCTGCAACAGCGCCGCCCCATAAGAAACCTTTAGGAAATGTTTTTTCTAACTTGTTCATGTTGAATACCCTCCTCTTTTTCTTCTACACTGACTGTAAGCAGTGTCTCTTTCACTGTAATCGTTCCATCTGTTTTCGCATCAACTTGTGCAAAATCGTTTGTGTTGGTGACAATAACAGGTGTGGTGACATCATAGCCTTCTTGCTGAATGCCCTCGATATCAAAATCAATGAGTACATCTCCTGCTTGAATCAGATCACCTGACTGCACATGACTTGTAAAATACTTTCCGTCAAGTTTTACCGTGTCAATCCCCACATGAATGAGAAGTTCTGTACCTTGTTCACTCTTCAAACCAATGGCATGTTTTGTGTGGAAAATGGTTTCAACCTTGCCGTTGAAAGGTGCTACAACACGCCCAACTGTTGGTACAATGGCTGCACCTTTACCCATGATTTCATTAGAGAATGTTGCATCATTTACTTGATTGAGCGGCTTTAGTTGACCTTCAAGCGGGCTTTGTACCACTTCATTTTGAAGTGCTGCTGTGTCTTTCTTTTCTTCTGGTTTGTCTGCTTTTGTATCATCTTTCACTGGTACATCTTTGAATCCGAGAACAAGTGTCATGATCGTTGCTACGACAAAGGCGATTACTAAGCCGATGATTGAGTAGACAAATGTTGGTCCAATGAATGTTGGGAGACCTGGAAGGCCTGCTGATCCAGATATCACATATGATTTTACTTTAAAGATTGACATGAACACGCCGCCTGCTGCTGCACCAATAAGGGCTGCAAGGAACGGTTTTTTCAATCGCATGTTCACACCATACATAGCAGGTTCAGTAATACCCATTAAGGCTGTGATACTTGTAGACATCGCCAATGATTTAAATGTTTTGTTTTTTGATCTTAAGAAGACACCGAATGCTGCGCCTGCTTGTGCCATATTTGCTACAAACATCATTGGAAGAATGAAGTCAAAACCGTTTAACGTAATGTTGTTAATCATGATTGGAAGCAGTGCATAGTGCATGCCCGTAATGATCAATGGTGACATGAAGCCGCCGATCAAGAGTCCGGCCAAAAGACCTGCATGTTTGAACAATAAATCAATTCCACCTGAAAGGCCACTTCCGATAATCCCGCCAAGCGGTCCAACCGCGATGAGCATAACTGGTACAACGACTAGAAGTGTGACTGTTGGAACAAGGATGATCTTTAATGATTTCGGACTATATTTTTCTGCGAATCTTTCAACATATGAACCAAGCCAGATGGTGAGCAGAATTGGAATCACCGATGAAGAGTACACAACGGCAACCACTGGCAAGCCTAGAAATTCTGTATTTCCCGCGCCCAGTAAAGCGGTTAACTGCGGGTGCAGTGCTGCTGCTGCAATGGCAGCCGCGATATACTGATTTGTGCCAATTTTTTTGGCTACGCTTACAGCAAGCAGAATCGGTAAGAAGTAAAAGGCTCCATCTCCAATGGCTGTTAAAATCGCATACGTACTGCTTTTATCTGATATCCACTGGAATGTGAGCATCAGTGCCAAAATCCCTTTGATCATACCGGCTCCAGCGATAGCCGGAAGAATCGGTGTGAAGACACCAGAGATAAAATCGAAAAGCTTTGATATCACATTTTGCTTTGACGCTTCTTCTGTACCACCTGACTTTACATCAGATGATAGACCTGAGTCAGCGATCATCGCTTGATAGACATTTGAGACATCATTGCCGATAATGACATGATATTGGCCTCCGCTTTGATTCACGCCCATGACGCCATCTGTTGATTGCAGCTTCTCTTTATCTGCCTTGCTTTCATCGTATAAGTTGAAGCGAAGTCTTGTCATACAATGCGTAACTTGCTTAACATTCTTTTCACCGCCGACAAGTTCTAGCACTTCTTTTGCTGTTTGTTTGTGGTTCATTGTATTACCCTCCAATCGTTGATTTCATCTTGATATAGAAAAAACCTAAACATCCATTAATGTCCGAGAAATAGCGATTCAGACATTAATCGATATTTAGGTTTTGCCTGCTTAACCAGTAACAATCCTTCATAGCGATTGATCGTTATTTAATTTTTATAAGTCTTTAGATATAAAAAAACCTAAATCACGCCTTATCATAGATAGGGACAATGATTTAGGTTTTGCCTGCTTGACCAGTAACAATCCTAAAAGATTGTGGTTATTTAGTTTATAGTTATAAATTATCATGTTAATTTTGTGATGTCAACGCTTTCTTTTTGAATTTATTTTCTTTTTATTACTCTGTCTATATGCAAAGTTAAATATAGCATTTCATCTTCTATGAGACTTCGGTTGTATTCTTTTTGAACATAATCGTTAATTTTTTCTGCGCACTGAAAAGCTGCGGTGTTTTTCTCTTTTACCACTTCATACAGAAACTCGTTTTGATTTTCCATCTGTGTTTCGTTAAACAGACGCTGACCAAAAAACTTCAAATGCGTAACAAAACGGAAATAATTTAATGATTCCTCGTCCAAATCAATTTGAAAGTGATACTTAACGATGTTTAAAATGTCTTGAATGAGTTTGGTGATTTGAATAACGTTTGGCATTTCTTCATTGAGCTCTGCATTGACAATATGCATGGCAATAAAGCCGGCTTCATCCTCAGGAAGATGGATGCTCAGCTTGTCCTCAATGATCCGAATAGCTTCTAAACCGCATCTGAACTCATCTTTATACAGCCGTTTGATTTCCCAGAGCAAGGCATTTTTGATGTCCATTCCTTTTTGATGACGTTCAATGGCAAAGGTGATATGATCCGTCAGCGTCACATAGATGCTGTCATTTAAATTTTTGTTAAGGGTTGTTCTCGCATGCTCAATAATCGCCTCACACACTTGCATATACTCGATTGGAATATCATAAAGCAGGGTTTTGAATTTTTCTGATATATCTTTATTTTGAATAGAAAATACTTTTTCGATTCGTTCTTCGTCAATCGGGTCTCCGCTTTTCTTTTGAAACGCGATCCCTCTGCCCATAATGACCAGCTCATGCTGCTCGTCATCATATGCACTGACAACATTATTATTGATTACTTTAGAAATGATCAATTGATACCCCCCAGTACATTCCGCTTTTTCGAGCATTTTATCGTTGATTCATATGTCATGTTATTATTATTTTCAAAAAAGAGGACTTTAAGATGATTTTACATTTTTTTTTGATACGGTCAACTAGAAAGAATGACATATTACCTCTCAAAAATGACGAAATAGGGGCAAAAAAGTCTAAAAAAATACACAAAAACACTCTAAAAAGAGTGTTTAAAGTGTGTATTTTACAAAATCAAGAGCAGTCCCAATTATAGACGACATTCTCGAAATTTCTTCGTTTAAGGTCTTCTGGTTTGATAAAAAAGTTGGCAATACCGCAATCTCCCCACATCAGATCTACTTCATCATCTGAGTCAATTTGTAATAACAGAACGGTATGTTCTTGATCTACATAGGTACGCGGATCTTCTTGTGTAAACCCTGGATACCCGCCCAATTTGTGACCAAAGCCACTCGCTGTTTCATAAAACTCATCCAGCAGGGCATCTGCTTCATCGCCATTAACACCATCTGCATCTTCGAATAGGTCCCAGCTGTTCTTTCCTGTGACTTTTTCAAAGCGGAAATCTCCTACACTGATCGTTTCGCTTGATAATTCACCTGTGATCGCACCTTCCTTCGTCACAGGAAAATAAAAATCATCTGGAATTTCCACAAAAGAAAAATCAGTCATTAACTCTTCTTCTGCCAAGAAAGGTTCCTCAATAAATTTGATGCGAAAATCTTTTTGCTCTGTTTTATGGTCAATATTCATCCCATAAAGATCATCATGCACAGAAATAAATACTTGCAAAAGTCCTGTTTCTGGATAATCCTTCAGCTTGGGCAGCTGGCCGAAATTAATTTGGGCCAAAAGTTTCATAGGATGTCCTTCGCCGTCAACTGGATATTCGTCGTTTTTGGGGAAGTAAGGATCACCAGCTATTTTGCTGTCGTATGGTCCTGTTTTTCCTTGTTTCATCTGTAATTGAATCATTGGTTTTTCCGTTTCATCTAACAACGGACGGTAGGGTGCAAGTATTTCCTGCAGCTTCGCTGATTGTGTCACGATGATCTTCCTCCTTATGAATAGGTCTAATGCCAAAACTTGTCTCTCTTTTTCTATCATACAGAAGTGTACCCTGGCTGTCAGTGATAAATCGGTCAAAATCCTAACAAGTTTCTCTTCTTAAAATGTAAAAAAACCTCCGATTCAGCTGGAGGTTTTGTCGTTCTTTTATTTCACTTGATAGTTTACTAAGTCGTTTGCTAATGCTTTCATCGTTTCGTTTGTTTCGTGAAGACCTTCAATAATTTTTGTGAAAGTGCCTACTAGCTCTGCCTGATGCTCAGAGGAAGCGACAATTTGCGCAATTTCTTCTTCCATTCCTTTGATCGATCCCTGCACATCTTTTAGGGCTGTTTCAATATCAGTCGTCGCTTGTTTCGCGTGAGTTGACAGCTTTCTCACTTCTGTTGCGACCACTCCAAAACCTGCTCCTGCTTCCCCTACTCTTGCAGCTTCTATTGATGCGTTGAGTCCAAGTAAGTTCGTTTGATCAGAGATACCTTTGATGAGATTGGACACTTGATTGATTTTAGAGGAATTTTCGACAGTGGTTTTCGTATTTTGTAGAATTTGTTCACTTGTCGCTTGTAGTTCCTCTGAATGTGCGGCAACCTGCTGTACCATTGCGACTAGTTTTTCGGAAGCTTCGTTGCTCTCCGTCATGATGTGATCTAATCGTTGTTGATTCGTTTGGTCATATGCCACACAGAAGGCAGCAACCACTTGACCTGATTCATCAGAAATTGGAACGGCTACGATATCCATTGGAATCCCGTATACTTCTTTTGGAATTTGAATAAACGATGGTTCTCTCCCATTTTTCAACATCGCAAAGTTTTGGAATCCAGCATCTAGTGCATCACCAGCTTTAAATCCTAAATCAATATTCCCATGCTGCTGATAATAAAGAACCTTCTCTTTCCCTAAAACAGAAAAGGTTAGCTGCTCTCTCATAGCAAGTCCAATGATTGGTAAAGCGTCTATTATGTTATCAATTCTCTGTGACATTCGCTTACGTTCATCCTCTCTATTTCTCAGTACACCTTCTTTATCGGTTCGTTATATGATCTATTACAGCCTGTAATGTGCACTAATATCAATCAAATGACCTAAGACATATAAAAAGCCCACATTCTATCAAGAGAATGTGGGTGTTTTTTAAACAAAGTAAATGCACATGAAGACACTGATACCGATGAGAAAAAGATACATATAGTCAATCCATGAGGTGCTGATGTTATGATAATACGTTCGCTCTTTCGTCCCTATGAAGCCCCTGGCTTCCATCGCAATCGCTAAGCGCTCTGATTTTCGTACACCTTGTGTAAAAAGGGGCAATGCATAACGCATAAAGGCTTTCCAGCTGTTTTTTTGCTTGTAGCCTCTGATTTTATGTGCAGCTTTCATTTGTTTTAATTCACTTTGAAATAACGGAATAAACCGGAAGCCGGCAAGCATGCCATACGCCCATTTTGGGGACATTCGGCATTGGTGAATCAGACTCATCATAAATGCGGTCAAATCTGTTGTGGACGTAAAAAGGAGACCAAATGTCACAAATCCAAGCATTCTAAAAGCGATGGTGAGCCCATTTCTTAAACTCTCCTCTGTGATATGAAACCACGCCCACTTCCAAACGGTATGATCTCCCTTGCCGAAGGCCGCCATCATCCAGAACACGAGAATAAAAAAGAGCAGATAAGGGACAAGCCTTGTAACGAGATACTTCATATTCCAACCACCTAAAACAACTCCAATGCCAAGAGCAAACAGCCAAATGATAAAGGTTGTTTTAGGGTCAGAAATCGCCATAAGACAGCACATCGCAAGCAGATGAGCGAGTAATTTCATGACTGGATTCACAGTAGAAAGAAAGGAATGATTACTTTGCAATCGTCAGCACGTCCTTTCTTTCTGCCACATAGCGATAATGCAAAGGAGCTCTTAGCCGATAAGTATCAACAAGTTCCTGATTTGAAAATAAATCATAAGGGGTGCCATCATACACATGCTTCCCTTGATGAAACAGAAGCACTTGATCGGCACACTCATCGACAAGCTCCATATCATGTGTGACCATCACAATGGTAGTGCCTTGGCGCTGACGCTCTTTTAAACGCCTCATCAATTCCTTCGCCGTTTTTTCATCCTGCCCGAAAGTCGGTTCATCTAACAGCAATACATCTTGATCAAAGAGGAGCATCGTGGCAACACTCAATCTTCTTTTTTGCCCTAAACTTAAGGTGAAGGGATGTGCTTTTGCATGCTTCTCTAAACCGAACTCTTCCAGCAGCTGAACCGTTTTTTCTTGTACGACAGATTCTGGCCAGTTTCGCTGTCTGCCGCCAAAGGCAATTTCATCGAATACTGTGTCTTGTATAAATTGAAGCTCCGGATTTTGAAACACAAAGCCTGCTTTTTCATATAGTTCTCGGTCTGACCACTTTTTTAGGAGTGTATCTTTTAAGAAAATGTGGCCTTTTTTCGTTGGCTCTAAACGAACCAAATGTTTGAGAAGTGTGCTTTTTCCACTTCCATTTTCCCCAATGATCGCCACCCAATCTCCTGATTTGATATCAAGCTGGAGATCACTCATAATCCTTTTTTTCCCGTAGCTTAATTGCAGATTTTCTGTACGAATCATTGTCTTTCGTTCGATTGATGGCACTTTTTCACGCTGGTCTTTTCGTGCTTTAAAGGTTTGCATAAAAGTTTGACTCAGTGGATGAAATGGATCTTGAATGATCGTGGACCATTTCTCGGGAAATAATTTAGGCCGCCAAATTCCTGCCTCTTTCATTTCTTCCTCATATGCCGCGAGCACATCATTTGGAGCTCCATCTGCTAAAATGCTGCCTTGATCATCTAATAAAATCACCCGGTCCATCCATTCGATGACACCATCAAGCACATGCTCTACAAAAATCATGGTCTGATGCTGATCGGCTGCAAGCTGCTGCAGCAGTTGAAATATGTCCATTCTACCTGCCGGGTCAAGCTGTGCGGTCGGTTCATCAAATAATAGAACATCCGGCTGTAATGCGAGTAGACAAGCAAGTGCCAATCGCTGCTTCATGCCGCCAGATAAAGTGTGAATCTCTGTATGCGGATCGACATTCAGTTGGACTTTTTGCATGAGCTGCTGAATGATGTCATCCATCTCTTCACGAGGGACGGAACGGTTCTCTAAGCTAAAGGCAATTTCTTCATTGACGCGGTGCATACAAAACTGAGAGTCTGGATCTTGAAACATGACGCCTGTATGTCTTTGCAGCACCACTTCGCCCTGCATGTCTGCTTCCACATGCTCTGGAATGATTCCAGCCAGAACCGAAATGAGCGTAGATTTCCCGCTTCCGCTCGGTCCTAAAATAAGCACCTTTTCCCCTTTTTGAATCGTAAGGGAGATTTGATGCAAAACTGGCTTAGGCTGTTCATAAAAACGGACAGAGAGTTCATTGCACGCGAGAAATGAATTCATGCTGTTCACCTTTGTTTCGTTTTTCTTTCATGATGGCATATTGATTCAGTACACCAGTTTTGGATAGTGCGTCCACCACCACTTTCGCAAGGCATCCGCCAAGTATCATTCCACTAATGATTTGAGTCACAAGCGTCATAAGTAAAACTTGAGGCGTATAATATCCGAAGCCATTTGCCACGAGACTATACGCCATCGCTCCGATAGCGGCAAAGGCACCAGAGAGCATCAGTGTCCACATGCGATACCGTTTATAACCAAAAAGAGCAAAGGCGATTTCTGCCCCAAGCCCTTGGCATACACCAATCAGCAGAGCTGAAAGTCCAAAGTGGCTTCCTGTCAATAATTCCACAGCCGCGGCGGCTGTTTCTGCAATCAGGGCAGCCCCCGGCTTTTGAATGATATACGCAACGATTGGACTGGCAATGACCCATATTCCAAACATGATGTTGCCTCCTGCTGGGCCAACAAGTGCTGTAATCGGTAAGTATAGCGTGGACCATCCTAAATAGATCACACCGCAAGCAACGGATAAAATCACCGCAAGGACGACTTCTTTCATCTTCCATGTCATGATGAATGCACCTCCAGTTGAACTGGCCACTCTTCAACAGTGAAGGCCATTTCCCAAAACTTGTACTCGAGCTGGCAGCTTAAGATAAAATGCTGTTTCATTTTTTCCTTTTCCTTCTCACTTGCTGCTTCCGCCAACTGATCGAGCCGCTTGCAAAGCTCACCTGTGACAGAATCGGTTAATCCTCCATAAAACGTGATCCACTCATAAAACGGATGTGACGGGTCCGGCTGCACATCTGTAAGCATTCGCTTCCCTATTTCCCAATATGTCCAAGGACATGGAAGCAGGACAGCGATGATTTCACCAAGCGTGCCTTCTTGCGCAACTTGCAGCATGTGATGAATATAGTGATGAGCACTCGGAGCCAAAGAAGCACCTTGGAGCTCATCATATGCTACTCCTGCCACTCGGCAAAGGTTTTGATGAGGGTGCGTCTCACTATCTAGTACAAACGCAATCTGCTGATGAAAAAACGCAATATCCTCTCTGTCTGTACATCTGCTGAGCGCTGCTGCATAAATTTTAATGAATGCTTGTAAGTATTCTGCATCTTGTTTGACGTAATGAATGATTTGTTCCTTTTCCAGCTTTCCTGCTGCCAGGCCTCTGACGAACGGATGCTGATAAATGGCTTCAAATAACGGTTCTGCTTCTTTCCTTAATTGCGTAGAAAATGTCATAAAAAAAGCCTCCTCTTCTTCAGTTGAATAAATGAAAAAGCCACCCCAAATGGAGCGGCCTTCTTATCAATTCAATCATGAATAAGACAAGGTCCAGCTCCACTTCCCTCCGCTAGTACGAACTAGATCAGGTTCAAAGGGTCCAAGATTTTCTCTTGTCTCAGTCATACATGACTCCCCTAGTGGACTTTTGTCATTTAATTATCTTTACTCTACACATGTGGCGATTTGATGTCAACCGCCTTTCTTAATTCAACGTTCTGATTGTTGGCAGCTTCTCGATCCCTGCAGCATAGTAGAAATTCAGCACACTGAAGAAATCAATCGGCTTTCCTGTTTTTAAATCTACAGCTAAAATATGATCACCGTAATTTGTCATATCATCAATATCTAAGCGTCTTGGTGTTGTCTTCCCGAGTGTATCAACAAAGGTATCATGGTAATATTGCCCGCTTGCATATGATGATTGATGGTACATAAACAATGTCTCAACATCTAAGTAAACGAGGATGGCTTCTGAGGAGCTCGCATAAGGAGCTGAGTATGACACAGGAGCCGAAATGTTTTTTACTTTCACACTTGAGATTGAATGAGTTCTTTGTTCGTATTTTCCATCATAAGAGAAATAAAAAACACGCTCCCATTCATAATTTGCTGTCTTTGTTTGCTTATTGTATACTTTTGTACCATTTGCAAATACATCACCGTTTGCATACTCAGCTACAAAATATTGCAAGGTGGACGAAAGAGATACAGCCCCCGTGAAATTGGGCGGGTTTTTTGCATTTACTTGTATCGTGTAGGAATCTCCAAATTCTCCGCCGCTTGTAATACCGAATGCATAATCACCTGCTGGTAAGCTGGTCAATCCAAGCAGGCTGCCTGCCGGTTGAATCAAATCTGTCGGGTAGGCTTGTCCTGTTTCATAATCAACAACAAATAATTGAACAAAATAATCAGGGTTTGAAGAGGTAATCCGGCTGATGAGTGCCTGAGGTGAAGATGTGCTTAAAAACCATAAATCAACTGGGTCGTCCTCTGTTAAGACAGCCGATTGATTAATAGCTAGTCCATCAATGGAGCGAACGGCAGACGTGCGCATTTTGCCTTCTTTAGCAGCTTTTCGTTTGATACTGATTCCTTTCTTCTTATTCACTTTAAATGATTTTTTCACTTGCTTCTGTTGAATAGCGGTTCCTTCATCCTGCTTTTCAAACGATTCTTGCACTTGCTGAATCGCTTTTTCCGTCAGTGGTGATATTTTCCCTTCTGATTTCGGTGCTTCTTCTGCTTTTAATGCTGGTGACAACAAACCTGTTGCGACGAGTAAAACAGATAGTAAAGCTGCGGTGATTTTGACATAAAATGCTCTCACAGGAACATCCCCTTTTTCCTCATTTGGGTTTTTTACCCTGTGATTATTTTACCATTATTCTAATTATTGTTTTGGTCTTTTTTGGGACATTTTTATAACAAAAAAACCAGCCACATGAGTCACGACTGGTTTTTGATCGTTTTATGCAATAGTTTTGACAAACAAGCGTGCTGTTTCTGCACTTGATCCCGGGTTTTGTCCAGTGATGATTTGTCCGTCAACGACAGCAAATGGCGCAAAGGCGTCTCCTTTTTCAAACGCTGCCCCCTGCTCACGAAGTTTTGTTTCCAATAAAAATGGAACCTTTGATGTCAGCTGCACGGCTTCCTCTTCTTCGTTTGTAAAGCCTGTGATTTTTTTGCCTTCGATAAATGATTTGCCATTTTCATCCTTCACATCAACGAATGCTGAAACACCATGACAAACGGCTCCGATCGCACCATTTTTATCTGAAACTGCTAAGATCGCATCCGCTACCAGTTGATTAGACGCAAAGTCGATCATAGGGCCGTGCCCTCCAGCAAAGAAAATTCCGTCATAATCAGCGGGATTCACATCTGTAAGCGCCTTTGTGTCTTGAAGTAATTCATATACATCTTGATATTGCGCTGGGACACCTTCAGGAATTGAATTTTTGTCAATTGGTACAGTGCCACCTTGAATAGAGACAATTTGTACTTCTAGTTCATTTTCTTTAAAGATATGAAATGGCTCTGCCAACTCTTCTAGCCATAAGCCTGTTGGATGTCCATTCATTTCTGGGCTGCTTGTCGATACTAATAACACTTTCTTACTCATCTTGATCATCCTTTCGATTTATCCTGTGGTTATTTTATATTTTGCACAATTAAATATCAAGCAATATGACTTTAGGCCAGCTCATTATGTTATACCCGATTTTCTAAAAAATATGGTATGACTCGAAATCTAATCAATATGTCACATTCTATTGGTAGGGAATTTCATGTAAAATTGTCATTGAGTGATATAATATGAGGAAAGATTGACAGATCTCTCGTCACATGAGGGGATTTTTAAAGGAGTGGAAAAGAGATGAAAACCTATTCGATTGTGATGATCATCATCACGCTCTGTATTATATTGGCCGTCTTTTTGATGAACCTAACGGGGGTCATGTACGGAAAAATCATTTTGGCCGTTGCCGTTGCCCTTTGTCTGACATCCATTATTCGTTTGATGGGTCTTCGAAAAAGATAAAAGCCGCCCTCACCAGGGGCGGCTTTATTTAAGATTAGATCGCCAGCATCAGTGCAATGAGTGCGAGCAGTGCTGGTACTCCTTGTTTGATGATAATTGATTTATTGGATGTTACACCGCCAAATACTGCTGCGATGATCACACAAAGAATGAAAAACAGCTGAATCATATATCCAACGGTATTCGATCCAAGAATGAGCCCCCAAATGAGTCCTGCAGCTAAAAACCCGTTATAAAGCCCCTGATTGGCAAACATTACTTTGACATTTGGATCTTTTTGCAAGTGTTCTGGCAGCTTAAAAGATCGCTTCGCCATCTTTGATTCCATAAAAAACATTTCTAATAACATGATGACAATGTGTTCTAATGCGACAATTCCTACTAAAATCATTGCTAAAATATTCAATTTAGTTAATTCCTTTCTGATAGACGGTCACGAATCTCTATTTTGTCCGTGTATAAATCAAAGTCTTGTATTAATTCTAGCGCTTCTGTAAAGCGACTTTGTGGAATGTCTTTCATTTTTCTCACGCCGAATTCCTTTTTAATAAAAGCCATGATGGTATTGATATGAAGCTTACCGTGGCCATCATACTCCAAATGGCTGCAAAAAGTCTGCATCGTCCCTCGAATCACCTTTAATTGCTTGGCAGTGACACAACTCATTGGTAACGCTCATCCTTTCCTTTGTTTTAACAGCTAAAAAGAATCATGGTTGAAAGAAAAACCTTCCAGTGTCTATTATATAATGGTTTCATTCGGATATCAAAATAAAAAAGAACAGACATTCGATTTAAAAAACAATCGTGCCCTCACAATCCTTTTCTCACATATCAAAAAGCCGGATTCAATGGTAGAATCCGGCTTTCTATTTAGTTACTTTTCGAAATTAATACCTTTCCAACAGAACGATCCTTACTTTGTCCAACGACTTTAAAGGATAACCCATATGTCGGTACATCGCGTCCTGCATCTGGGTTGTTTGGATTCACATAGTTCTTTTTATCACTAAATGTACGAGCCGGTCGAATGTAGCGATCTTGCAAAGTTAAGCCCGTTGTTGCTGTATAATCTATATTCAGCTTCGTACTTGGATTCAAAGAGAATGCTGCATCATGTACTTGGAACCCTGTGGCGGCAATGGAACCGTCACTCCATTTTAATACTTGCTGATCTGCATCTACTACGCCAAGGAATCCGTTCCCCGGATGTTTTCCTACCCAGTTATCACTGTATGATTGATCGACATACCAAACGACCAACCCGTTATTATAGCTCATCAGACTTGCCCCGCGTTTAATATGCTTTAAGCCTTTATCGACATCAGCATAAGAGCGCCACTCTAGTAAATAGTATTGTGCTGCATATTGTTTTCCATTAGATTTTGAGAATCCATTAAAGGTAAAAGTAGACGTGCCCTCGGCATCATCTGACCATACTTTCGCTCCATCTGCCGTGATGTTCAGGTCATCTACGAATAAGCCTGGAAGTGAATAGCCTGCATCAGTTGTATAACGGAATTGCAGGTCGATTTTCTTCCCTGCATAAGCAGACAGGTCAAAGGCTGCATCTACCCAGCCGTCTGATTTTCCGTCGATGCCATTGCCTTCGTTTGCACCTGCTTCATTTCGATCATTCGTGATGTTACCCGCGATGGTCTTCCATTGATCAGTCCCTGTTTCACGCACTTCGACATACGCATAATCATAATCTTCTTCAATATCGTACCATGCTTTAAATGTCAGCTCTGCTTTGCTTACTTTTGACAAATCAATACCTGTTGTCGTCATGGTTGCATTCAAATTGTCACCCGTTCCGCTGAAGTACGAATATTTCCCTTGAGCAGGTGTCGTGACGACAATCTCTTTATCTGGTAAATCGACTCGAACGGCATCATGGTTCGTTCCTTTTGTTGCTGCTTCATCAATTAATACTGTTTTGCTTTTCTTTAATGTTTTACCATCGATGGTTTGTCCAGAAAGCCAGTTGCCCCCATGCAAATTTTGAAGCATTTCTTTCGCATATGGGCTAAAGCCTGTTGGTTCTGTACCAGGAACTTTACCTGCCCAGCTTCCGCTTGACATAATCGACCAGTAAGAAACGGGCTCTCCTCTGCCTGTGTACTGTGTATCGTACTCGTCAGGAAGACCAAGATCATGTCCGAATTCATGTGTGAACACACCTGCTGCTCCATCTTCAGGCTCAATGGTGTAATCCAAAGCACCTAATTTCCCGCCTTGTCCGACTTCAGATTCAGTATCCGGAATTTCAAATACATCACCAAGTGACCAGCGGTGTGACCAAATCGCATCAGCGCCAAGTTGTCCGCCACCTGCTTCTTCACCTACGCCGGCGTGAACGACCATCAGATGGTCAATGATGCCGTCTGGCTCGTTATAAACCCCGTCGCCATCAATATCATAGCGATCCCATTGATCATACTCGCTGAGATCAATATTCGGATCTTTTGCTGCTGCTTCGAGTGCTTCTTTCACCAATTCGCGCGGTCTGCCGTCACTGCCTGAATCGTCAGGTACGTTCCCGCCGTAATAAGCTGCTTCATGCTTCGCTGTATACCATCCTGCAACTGTTCCACTAACTGTGTAACTGCCGCCAGACTGCTTTTCATAATATTGCTTCATGGATACTTTCCGTTTCCCATCTGGACCGATGTAGCCATTTTTTCCGAAAAGCATATCTTGATAGTGCTGTTGATCGTACTTGTCATAGTACATATCAGTCTCTTCTTTTTTGATACTATTATGCTTATAATCTTTAAAATCTACTAATAAAACCAATACTTTATCATTGCGGACGTCACCTTTATACTTTTCCTTTTTGACCGGTTTTACTTGATTGCCTTCTTTTCCTTTATGCTTCTTTAATTTTTTCTTTTTGGCAAGTTTGTTATGTACCTCTTGTTTGTATTCTTTCAGGAATTCAGGCTCTTCTGTTAAGGTGCTGGCACTTTGTTTCATTGCCGATTCTTCTTTTTTCTTTAGATAGTTCTTTAATGCTTTTTGGGTTTCTGCCTCATTGGCATTCTTTTTGATCTTTCCTTGTTTTTTCAAGGCTTTGATAAGACGGTCTTCATTCACGACACTTGAGTCAAATGGAATACCTGAATAATGACCGCCATCTGAGGATGTTGATTTTTCTGTGGTGTGGGCAGATAGAGGGGTGCTGAAAGCTGTCAATGTGCCTAAACTTAGGACAGCGGTTAGTGCAATTTTCGTCCATTTCCCTTTTTTCATATTGGTTCCTCCCTATTTTGGTAATAAATAATATCTAATTCTAGCATATTCCAATATAGTTAAGTCGAAAAACATTTTATTTTCAGAAATTTTGTGGAAAATGCACAATACGTGAATGAAATGGGTGGAACCATATGTCGAAAATAAAAGAACCCTAGGCGATAACCGCCTAGGGTGTTTGTTGTTTTTCTATGAAAGCTGCTGGCCTTGAAAGGCAACCACGTCAAGTGGAGCGGCTAAGAATTCTTTTGCCTTCGCTACGAAAGCCTGGAAATGAGCACTTGCATTATGGCTCTGAACCGCAGCGTCATCTTTCCACACTTCTACCATTAAAAATGTATTTTCCTTTTCTGTATCCTTGAACAGCTTGTAGGAAACATTGCCTTCTTCAGCCTGTGAAGCTTTCATTAATTCGTTGATTTCTTCTAAAAATACGTTTTCTTTTTCTGGATGAATGGTCATCCCTGCATGAATAATGATCATGTGATCGTCTCCCTTTTTTTAAAAATTATTTCCACTCTGTGATACGGTCGATCGGTAAACGGTAAGATGCATAACCTTCGTCAGCCGCTTTCCCAATGGACAGAAGCATGACTGGTACATAACGTTCTTTATCCCATCCAAATGTTTCAGCGATGACTTCTTTATCATATCCGCCAATTGGATTTGTATCATAACCGTGTGCACGTGCAGCAAGCATAAGCTGCATAGACACAAGTCCACCGTCAATTAAGATTGTTTCACGATTCACTTGTTCTGGAAGAGCTTCAAAATGTGCAGTTAATGCAGCAATTTGTCTTTCTTTCACTTCTTGCGGCATGTAGCCATTTTCTACTGCTTTTGAATAAATTTCTTCTAAGTATTCATTGTTTTTCATATCTGCAAAAACTGCAATGACAGCTGTTGATGTTGACACTTGAGTTTGGTTGAATTTTGCAAGTGGTGCAAGCTTTTCTTTTCCTTCTGGGCTGTCAATCACCATGAAGCGCCAAGGTTGTGCATTTACTGATGATGGTGCAGTTGTTGCTTCTTCTAAAATCTCTGTCATTTCTTCTTTGCTGATTTTCACAGATGGATCATAGTTACGAATAGAGCGGCGCCCTTTCATAATTTCCATAAAATCGTTTGTTTTTAATGTTGTAGCCATGTGTAACACTCCTTTAGGTTGTTTGAATCTTTTCGATGTTTTGTTGTATACGGATGAGCACATCAGTGAGAAGCCTTCGTTCTTCTTCACTTACGTTTTCAAGCATTTCTGAGATAAATCGTTCTTTTTCTATTTTAGAAGCTTCGATTCTCGTTCTGCCTTCTTCTGTTAAGCGGACAAGTGTGACTCGATTATCTTCTGGTTTTCTTCTGCGTGTGACCATTCCTTTTGTTTCCAGCTGTTTTAAATGACGCGTCACAGCTGCACTATCAATATTTACTTTTTTCTGCAAATCTGATTGGCTGATTTCATCGGCTTGGAATAACAGCGATAGCAACTCAAGTCTTGATTGGCTGATGCCCGTACATGCTTCGAACTTCACGCCCATCATACGGTTCACGCACTGCAAACGATATAATATCTCTGCCTCTTCAGAGCAAAATGCAGTCAATGCCATCCCCTCTTTTCTATTCAGAAATCAATTACTTGATATATCAATCATTGACTCGTCAATTAATATACACCCATTGTTTGATGATTGCAAGAGGTTTGTTTCATAAAGTGAATTTTTTTATTTCAATAGAAAAAGACGCGCCTAAAATAACCATAAAAAAAGACAAAAGCGACGAATCGCTTTTGTCCTTTTTCTTTATTCAGTAATGACCGTGTGGATCAATGTTGGTGCATCGGCATGATCAGCAATGCGGATGTTGTCATAAATTTTCTCCATGACATTTGCAACATCTTCACGATTCGCATGCAGAGTCACAAGTGAATCTCCTTTTTCAACACGATCTCCCACTTTTTTGTTCAGCATGATGCCGACAGATAGGTCGATATCGTCCTCTTTTGTTGCGCGTCCTGCTCCAAGGATCATCGCTGCAACACCAATTTCATCCGCGACGATTTCAGCTACGACACCTGATCCTTTGGCAGGTACTTCAATTTTGTAAGGTGCTTGCGGCAGTTTTTCAGGCTGATCCACAATTGAGCTGTCTCCACCTTGGTTTTTTAAGAATTCCTTGAATTTCTCAAGTGCTTTGCCGTTTTTCATCACTTCAATCAGCTTTTCTCTTGCTTCATCAAGCGTTTCTGCTTTTTTCGCAAGAACGACCATTTGACTTCCTAATGTGAGCACAAGCTCGTTTAAGTCTTCAGGGCCTTCGCCTTTAAGTGTGTCAATCGCTTCTTTCACTTCAAGGGAATTCCCAATCGCTAATCCTAGCGGCTGAGACATATCAGAGATGACCGCCATTGTTTGTCTGCCTACGTTGTTACCGATGCGAACCATGGCTTTTGCAAGCTTTTCTGAGTCTTCTGGTGTTTTCATGAAAGCACCTGCGCCTGTTTTCACATCAAGTACAATCGCATCTGCACCAGCAGCGATTTTCTTACTCATAATGGAGCTTGCAATAAGCGGAATTGAGTTAACAGTTCCTGTCACATCACGAAGAGCATACAGCTTTTTATCAGCTGGTGTCAGGTTGCCTGATTGCCCAATGACCGCTACTTTATGACGGTTCACGAGCTCGATGAATTCGTCTTTTGTAATTTCTACGTGGAAGCCTTTCACCGCTTCAAGCTTGTCCACTGTACCGCCTGTATGCCCAAGGCCGCGCCCAGACATTTTCGCAACAGGTACATCTAGTGCTGCAACAAGAGGGGCGAGTACAAGCGTTGTTGTATCGCCTACTCCGCCTGTTGAGTGCTTGTCTACTTTAATACCGTCAATGGCAGACAGGTCAATTGTATCTCCTGAGTTCGCCATAGCGAGTGTTAAGTCTGCACGTTCTTGATCCGTCATATCTTGGAAGAAAATTGCCATAGCCAAGGCACTTGCTTGGTAGTCAGGAATTGTTCCATCCGTATAACCTTTGACAAAGAAAGAAATTTCCTCTGAAGATAATTCTTTTCCGTCACGTTTTTTCGCAATGATATCTACCATTCTCATTGTTTTCACCATTCCTTTTTTTAAATTAGAAAATTAAACCGACTACACCTGCTGTTAAGAAGCTGACAAGAGTTGCACCGAACAACAGCTTTAATCCAAATCGTGCGACGACGTTCCCCTGCTTTTCGTTTAAGCCTTTGACTGCTCCAGCAATGATACCGATAGAAGAGAAGTTCGCAAATGATACAAGGAATACAGAAATGATCGCTTCTGTACGAGCAGTGAAATGCAGACCGTCTCCAGATAGAGCGAGCATCGCAACAAATTCGTTCGATACCATTTTGGTTGCCATAATGCTTCCTGCTTGTACCGCTTCGCTCCAAGGTACACCAACAAGGAACGCAAATGGAGCAAAGACATATCCAAGTACATCTTGGAAAGAAACACCAATGACTGCTGTAAAGATACCGTTAATCATCGCAATTAATGCAACGAATCCAATCAACATTGCAGCAACAACAATCGCTACTTTGAAACCATCCATAATGTATTCGCCAAGCATTTCGAAGAAGGATTGTCTTTCTTCCTCGACGACTTCAAGCATGTCTTCGTCCTTAGACACTTCATATGGATTGATGATCGATGCGATAATAAATCCACCAAATAGGTTCAGCACAAGTGCTGTAACCACGTACTCTGGTTTAATCATTTGCATGTATGCACCAACAATCGACATCGATACCGTCGACATTGCAGATGCACATAATGTATAAAGACGCTGCTGAGGTAATAATCCAAGCTGTTTCTTAATAGAAATAAAGACTTCTGATTGACCTAAAATCGCAGACGCTACTGCGTTGTAAGATTCTAGTTTCCCCATACCGTTTACTTTACTAAGCAAATATCCGATTCCGCGTACGATAAGCGGAAGAATACGCCAATGCTGCAGGATACCGATTAACGCCGAGATAAAGACGATCGGCAGTAAGACGTTGATGAAGAAAGTGGACGCTTTATCATTCATTAACCCGCCAAATACGAAGTTGATTCCTTCACCGGCATAGCCTAGAAGCATTTGGAATCCTTTTGCAAAACCTCCGACTAGGAAGTTTCCAACACCTGTATTGAGCAGAATATAACCTAAAATAAATTGCAGTACAATCATGACAATTACTGGACGGAATTTCACTCGTTTTTTCCCATTACTAGCCAGCCATGCAATGGCGAGAATCACTAGCAAACCGATGATACCAATCACGTATTTCATGTTTTTCCTCCTTGAATGAATTCGTTTACATTAATGTGCTTGTATGGAACAATCCCTATTTCGTAAACAAAATGCGGAAGAAATTCCCAGAAGTGAGATCCTTCCGCATATGACTTTTTCATCATTTATGAGTCATGAATGTTATCCTACCATAGGATCGTATGAATTAATAGTCTTTCGAAGGAGCTGATTGATCCCCTTTGATAATGGAAACGCCTGCACTAGCGCCAATACGGGTAGCACCTGCTGCTGTCATTGCCTCAACGTCTTCTTTTGTTCTCACGCCGCCTGATGCTTTCACACCGATGTCAGGTCCTACTGTTTTACGCATTAATGCGATGTCCTCAGCAGTCGCACCGCCTGTACTAAATCCAGTCGATGTTTTCACAAAATCAGCGCCGGCTTTCACTGAAAGCTCACAAGCTTTGACTTTCTCTTCATCAGTAAGTAAACATGTTTCAATAATGACTTTCACTAATGCTTTGCCTTTTGCTACGTCTACAACTGCACGAATATCTTGTTCAACCACATCATATTCGCCGTCTTTCAATGCCGCAACATTGATGACCATGTCCACTTCTGTGGCACCGTTTTCAATGGCATCCTTTGTTTCGAATGCTTTTACCGCTGTTGTGTTTGCGCCTAACGGGAAACCGATGACTGTACATACATCTACACCTGTTCCTGCTAGTTCTTTCGACGCTAGAGATACCCAAGTTGGGTTTACGCAAACAGATGCAAATTGATGAGTCTTTGCTTCTTCAAGTAACTGCATAATTGCAGCTCTAGTTGTATCTGGTTTTAGTGCTGTATGATCAATGAGCTTTGCTATCGTCATGCTTCACACTTCCTTTTAATTATGATACTTTCATCATATATGACGGATGAACAATTGTAAACACGGTTATGAAATTTTGTTCATCTATTTTGTGACATTTAAAAGAGCCCTCGCTGTGTGCTGATCGATGATCAATACATTCGCATATTTTCCTCTTAGTGCGCCGTGTATAGAAGCCACCTTTCGATGACCGCCAGCGACAAGAATGGATCGTTCT
Source organism: Bacillus safensis FO-36b (assembly GCF_000691165.1). Lineage (GTDB taxonomy): Bacteria > Bacillota > Bacilli > Bacillales > Bacillaceae > Bacillus > Bacillus safensis. The sequence goes on from NZ_ASJD01000002.1 coordinate 616,982, forward strand.
TTCGTCCTTAAATCATCTAGCTCCACGCCAATTGTGCGATTGTTAATGGCTTCACTGCAAATGCGTCCATCTTGATCATAAAAACGCGAGCAAATGTCTCCGACACTGGATGCCTTGAGGAGCGCTTTTTCTTCTTCACGGAAATAACCTAGTCTAAACAATAGCGCCTCATCTCTTACCGTTCCAACAGTAAACACAGCGATATTCGCCTGCTTGCCCATTTCAATAATTCGCTGAATATGTCTGTCCTGCTCAACCATTTCCTTGACGGCAGCACTATCAAATACAACAGGAAGCGGCAAATAGCGCGGTGCTGTTTGAAAGGCCTCAGCAAACAGCTGGATGGTTTCCGCAGAATATGTATTCACATGAGAATGGCTGATTCCACCCTTGAGCTGGACAACCTCTACACCTTTTACCTGTTTAGGTTGCATCTTTTGTGCAATTTGATACATAGTCGTTCCCCAGCTCACGCCAACGATATCACCGTCTTTCACCGTTTCTTGCAAGTAATCTGCACCAAATCGGCTCAAATAATCGGTGATGGTTGGATAGTCGTCCTTCGGCGAAAACACCACATGAGCTTCGAGCAGGTCATATTTTTCCTTGAGCAATGAAGAAAGCTCATTTAAATCTTCAAACGGATCCATCACCGTAATCTGGACGTACCCCTTCTCTTTCGCATATTGAAGCAGCCGAGATACAGTCGGTCTCGACAGGTCGAGCTGTTTGGCAATTTCCTGCTGGCTGTAATCAGACAAATAGTAAAGCCTTGCCGCTTCAATACTCAGCTGTTGTTTCTCTCGATCCATTCATACGCCCCCTTTTTCTTCTATCATAACAAATTGTTCACCTCATCATGCACAAATGTTCATTTGAAGAAAATCGTATAAGCGGCATGAAAGGTCTCATTCTTTTCTAATGTTTGAATACCAAACTTCTCTTTATACTGCCCATTCGTCCCTTCCATATCGGCGATGCCATACCAAGGCTCAATACAAACAAAAGGAGCCATCGTTCCTTTTTCTTGATCAAAAGGTGACCAAATGCCAACGAAAGGAAAGCCAGTGAGATCAACCTCAACCCCGTGACCTCCTTTGGAAGTCAATGACACTCGATTGATATGGCTAAAAATCATCGCATCATGCTGAAAAAGCTCTGGCCGAAGCTGGATCGGCTCAAGCTGAATGCCTTTTTCTTTCTCCCTGACAAGTGAATTCCGCAGTTCATATTGCACAGGGAGATGATCAGTGGAAGGTGTCAATGTGAGTGAATAATCTGCTGTTTGCTCGCCTTCAACAAGAGGAATGCGAAATGCTGGGTGCCCTCCAATGGAGAAATACATCGTATCCTCTCCGTCATGATCAATTTCCCAGGAAATCTTCAGTCCATTTTCCAATAGTTCATAACGAATTCGCGCTGTAAATTCATACGGGTATTGCTTCACATGCCGGCCTCTTGATTCATATTGAAAGGTCACCGAATGCTTCGTTTCTTCATATAAATCAAAATTGACATCACGCAAAAATCCATGCTGCGTGAGCTCAAAGGTTTGATCGTCAATCTTGTATTGGTCATTCATTAATCGCCCAACAATCGGAAATAAGACAGGCGACACCCTGCCCCAATAAGCTGGATCACCAGACCACATATAGTGACGCCCGCTTTCCTTGTCAAGCACCTCCCTGACCTCCGCTCCCTTTTCATGAATCTGAACCAATAACTGATCATTTTCGATCGTTCTCATTCAACACATCCCCTTTCCTTCTTCATTTATTATGACAGGGATTTTGGTTTTGAGTATCAAATTCGACATCTCTTAACCCATCAATTAAAAAAATTTTAAAAAAGACAGAAATTCGCCAACAAAATGTAATGCTGATTCGTCTAATCTTATATAAAATAAAAGAATCGTTGCTCTTTTGAATGAACAACAAAAAGAAGCGTTTGACATTGATGGGGGATTCATTTTCATGAACAGCAAGGAAAATCGTTTTCGTTATATTTTAGGATTAGATGGACTAAGAGCCGTTGCTGTATTGGCAGTCATTGCTTATCACTTACATATCGGACCCGCAAGCGGTGGGTTTCTTGGCGTTGATTTATTTTTTGTCATTTCTGGTTACTTGATTACAACGATCTTGTTACATAAGCAGGATTTAGGCTATCAAGAGCTTTTGCCATTTTGGATGGGACGGATCAGGAGGCTTCTTCCAGCCGCTTACATCATGATTTTTATAACCGTCAGCTGGTGCGCGATTGCTGGATCAAATGCATTATTGTCCATTCGTGGCGATGCCATATCGTCCTTTTTTTATGTCAGTAACTGGTGGTACATTTTTCACCAGCTTTCATATTTTGATAGCTTCAATGCCCTATCTCCACTGAAAAATTTGTGGTCTCTGGCAATAGAAGAGCAATTTTATATCATTTGGCCGGTACTGTTGATTGCAGGGCTGAAATGGGTAAAAAACAGATCCCATCTGCCTATGATCACCTTTGGACTTGCACTTGTCTCTGCCTTATGGATGGCGATTCTTTATTCACCAGATACCGATCCAAGCAGGGTTTATTATGGAACAGATACTCGTGCATTTGCGCTCCTGATTGGATGCAGCCTGGCATTTGTGTGGCCTATGCAAAGACTATCCAGCAAAAGATTACTTCCTGTTGGCAGACGTATTTTACATATTGCCGGTTTCGGTTCGTTTGCGATTTTCCTTTTTTGTGTTTATGCAGTGGACGATTTCGATGCCTTTCTCTATCAGGGCGGCATGCTTTTATTCTGTCTGAATGCGGCCATCTTAATTGGGTGCGTCTGCCACCCTGCAAGTCTTATAGGGAAATGGCTGTCCTTTCAGCCGCTCGTCTGGCTAGGTAAGCGGTCTTATGGTATTTATCTGTGGCATTACCCCATTATCGTACTGACCACACCGGTCATTGAAATTGGACAGCCTTCCATAGCGCGTGTCACATTACAGCTCATCGCCATTTTACTAGTTGCTGAGGCTTCCTATCGCTTCATCGAACAGCCGATCCGCCAGCATGGCTTCAGACAATATTTTTCTTCTTGGTCTATTTGGAAAAAAGGAATCAAACAGTGGTCTACATCTAATAAGGTGTTCCTTGGAATCACCGCAGCTCTTTTGATCTTATTTATCATTGGCATGTCTAACTCGTCCACTTCCACCCCACATGTGAAGGAAGTGACGCAAATTAAGACAGCACCGAAAAAAACAGCCGAACCACCGGAATCAATAGCGAAGAAAAAGAAAGAAAAGCACGAGAAAAAAGCAGCTGATCAAAAACAATTTCACCAAGTTCTTGCCATTGGTGATTCTGTCATGTTAGACATTGCGCCGAATCTAGAAAAAGCATATAAACAAATCACCATCGATGGGAAAGTTGGCAGACAAATGAACGAAGCCGTCAGCATTGCCCCTCAATACAAATCATTTAATCAATCTGATGCCGCTGTTATCATTGAACTCGGCACAAATGGTTATTTTACTGAGGACACGCTGAAAGCATTCATTCAAAACTTTTCTAAGGCACATATTTTCCTAGTGAATACGAGGGTTCCAAGGTCATGGGAAAATGATGTGAATGCGGTCATTCAGCGAGTGGCTGATCAAGATCAAAATGTCACCTTGGTCGATTGGCATTCAGCCGCTACTGGACAGCCATCCTATTTTCAGTCCGATGGTGTCCACCTTTCAAAAAAAGGTTCTGACACACTGACACAGCTCATCACAGCAAGCATTAAGAAAAAAGGGGATGTGTCAACGTCATCATAAAAAGACTAGCAGAATGCTAGTCTTCTTTTATGCCGTCAAAAGGCTGGCCCTTATCGCTAATGTCTGTTCTTCCTTTGTTTTTTGATCCACCAAAGCAAAATGCCCGTTCTCATATGCTAGTGAAAATAATTCTTCAATATGAAAAATCCCTGGCTGAAACCGCTTGTTCAATAAATGCAGGGCCGCAGCACAGGCGACTTGAGCTGTTGCTTGAGACTCGTCGTGTCCTTTTATTCCAAGCGCTGCATGATGAACCATTTTCCCATCCGTCCCTGCCGCTTCCACTTTGACCGCATATTGATCTGTTCCCACTTGAGAAGATTGTATCATTGAAATGGCTCGATCCTTCATTTTCGGTAATGTAAGGAACGACGTCAGTCCAAGGCTCCTTGTGAAGGCCAATGCACCCGTCGCTAGACGTGAATCAAAACAAAGCCTTGTCGTCACAGATGGCACATGAATTGTGGAAGGCAATGTCTGTTGATCAGAGAAGGGGAATCGATAGGCATACCGCTTTCCAAGCTGTCCACCAAAGTTGACCGGTCTGCCTCCAGTAAAGCTTTTCACTCTTTTCTGCTGATCATGTTCAGTGAGTTCATATTCAGTATGGACATGATCAATCGTCCATTCAATCGCGGCTTTTCCATGCTGATCCCCCAATCCAAGCATAATCCCAATATCTATTTGATCCACTGATGAAAGCATAGAAGCCGCTTTCGCAGCTAATAAATTTGTAAGACCGGGCGCGAGGCCTACACTGAGCAAAGCCGTTGCACTGATTTGCTGCTGATCCAGCTGTGCCATTTGCTCCATATACGCCCCTTTTGCAGAAATATCGATATAATCAATGCCTGCCCGCAGAACGGTTTCAGCAAATGACGTGTCTTCTTGATCGAGACACATGATCACCAGCTTTGTTTCATTCATCCAGTCAGAATCTAATGGCTTTCTAACATCTAGTTTGTAAGGACGGACTCTGCCTTTGGTCTGCTGTGAAAATTGTTCAGCCTTCTCATAGCTTCTCCCCGCCGCAACAATTTGCCCTTTATACACTTCACTTAACTGTAGACATATTTGCTGTCCGACATGTCCATAGCCGCCAATTACCATTACCTGTGATCTCATCTCTCATCCGCCTTTCTACGACCTCGCTTGCAAACAAGCCCTTTGATCATTCCTGCCTGAAAATAAGGTCTGATGTCTCGAAACCCCGCCTCAATTAAATGTCCCCTCATTTCCTCCTCAGGCACAGGATATGTTGCACGTCCCAGTCTGTCATGAAAGGACGAAAACACTTCTTTTCCTAGACCTTGCCGCTTCATGAAAAGAGACAGCATATGAAGCTCTTGCTGAAATGCGCTGGAATTCATCTCTCCTTGTATAAATGCGAGTACAAACGGGGCCCCTGGTTGAAGCCTTTGTGCAATCTCCTGTAAAAATGGCAGCCGATTTTCTACAAAATGAATCACGAGCAGGCTCACTGCGGCATCGTAAACAGCTTCAGCAGACACCTTGTTTAATGCGGTCTCATACCATGTGACACGCGTCTCCATATGGAGCTTTGAAACCCGCTGTTTCGCCATATCCAGCATAGATGCAGAGGGATCGACTCCTGTGATGAGCCAGTCTTCTTTTCTCTGAAGCATGTTGATGATCTCTTCGCCCCCACCCGCTCCGACAGTTAGAATACGAGAGGCCGCTCCCTTTATTTCAGTTTCTAATACATCTACTGTTAACTCATGCAAAAGGTGATAGCCGGGTACTTTATGTGAAATCGTTGCTGCGTATGATTCAGCAACAGGGTCGTGCCAATGCTGGTTTCCTTTCATATGATTCTCCTCCAGTTCCTTTCCGCTTTCCATCGTTTCCTGTACACTAACGATATGACATCTTTATTGTAAAAAGAGGCACCAGAAAAAACGATCCCTAAAAGTGGGGGTTTTTGAGGAGGAGATCATGTGGTCAATCCAGCCACTCATTTTCAGCAGCTAAGGCAGCACATTCGGGACGAGCTTGCTGCTGTCATTGAATTTGATGCCGCCTGTATCACAACCATCGATCCAGCCACTCTCCTCTCGACAGGTTCCTACACTGATGAACCGATTGAAGAAATTCATGACCAGCTCTTTCAAAATGAATTTTTAAAAAAGGACGTGCATCAGCATGAGTTTCTAGCCAAAGGCCCTATTCATGCTGCGAGTCTCGTCCAAAGCGGAGAATATCTGAGCAGCGAGCGCTATCTGCATATTTTGATACCTAACGGTTGGTCTGATGAATTGCGGGCAGCCCTTGTGATTCAAGGAGAATGCTGGGGTATCGCCAGTCTTTATCGTCAACAGGGCAAGGAACCTTTTCGGAAGCGAGATATACAAGCAGTCATCGATCTAACACCGTCACTTGCAGCCAAGCTGAGAGATGAGATTTTCAAAAAAAAGGAAACTGAAAATGATGATGCGGCGGAGCAGCAAGGATTTCTCATTCTTACAACTCATTACAAGCTTCTTTATGGAAATGAGACAGGGCTCCATTGGCTTCATACATTTCAAGTCTTTGAGCAAATCCATGACCAAGCCGTCATGCCCCGGCCGTTCAGAGCATTAGGCGCTAAACTTTTATACAGCGGCACCGATCAAACAGCAGCAAGCATCACAAGAATGCCTACGGGGGTCTTTCTTTCCCTTCAAGCCTTTCGATTGGCGCAGGCTGACAGGCAGGAGAAGGCTGTCATGATTCACATCAAACGAGCCCAAACAAATGATATTCTTCCTTATGCAGCGAAAACGTACAGGCTGACAGAAAGAGAGATGAACGTCCTCGACTGCTTATTAAAGGGCCAGTCGACAAAGGAAATTGCGAGTACGTTATATATTTCACCCCATACCGTTCATGATCATGTGAAAGCGATGCTGCAAAAGACGAATTTAAGCAGCAGACGTATGCTTGTTTACTTTTTCTCCAATATATAAAAAAGCGGCTACCGCACTGGCAGACCGCTCTTTTCTTATTTTCCTAAAACCAGCTCATGCAGGACATGTGCTACTCCGGCTTCATTATTAGACTTTGTTACAACATCTGCTACGGCTTTGACATCATCAATGGCATTTCCCATAGCGACGCCGCAGCCCGCAAACTCTAGCATTGAGACGTCGTTCCCGTTATCACCAATAGCCATGACTTCTTCACGAGGAATTCCCAGCTCCTTCGCTAGAAGCTTCACGGCATTTCCCTTACTCACATCAGGATGCAGGATTTCAAGGAAGAAATCTGTACTTTTCACCATCATATACTTTTCCTTCACTTCAGATGGGATGGCTTGTATCGTTTTTTCCAAACGTTCTGGCTGATCAATATACATCATCTTCGGAAGCCTCATAGATGAATCTGCCTCTTCGACAGGTAAATACTTAAGCGGCAGTTTTGTTAAATAGGATTCAAGAACTGTGTATTCACTAATATCGCGATTCGGTGTGTATAAATTGGCTGAATCGAAATAATGCATCGGCGTGTCCAGCTGACGGCTCAATTCATATAAAGAAGCTAAGTCATCATAGGATAATGTCAGCTCTGACACCACTTCATTTGTATGGCTGTTTTGAACAAGTGCTCCATTATACGCGATCACATAATCTCCCTCTTGATTAAGCTGAAGATCAGCTAAATAGCGATTTACTCCGCCAATCGGCCGGCCTGTACATAAGACAATTTTAATTCCTTCTGCCTTAGCCTTTTGAATGGCTTCAAACACTTCATCCGGTACCATATGTTGATCATTTAATAACGTACCATCCATATCAATTGCGACTAATTTATACATTCACTGGTCCCCTTTTCTCAGCAAAAACGTGCTGTCACTATTTTGAGCCACCATTACGATGATGACAGGTTATTTCATTACTATTTACCTATTTTAGCCTATCGTTTTTTCTTCACGCTGTCTACTTGTTCATATCTGTAACAAATATCACATGAGTCTACTCTATTATAACGCATTCTATTCATCGCGCTGATCCCCCATTTGAAACTAGTAAAACAGAACATTTGTCCACCACCATAGAATGTTTTGAAACGAGTAAATCTAATTGTATGATGGATAGCAAAGAAAGGAGGTGCAGGGAATGATTACGTTTACGAGAGGTAAATTGTCAAAAATGTCTGGTGTACATATTGAAACCATTCGTTTTTACGAAAATGAGGGAGTGCTCCCAGAGCCAAAGAGAGCACATAACGGCTATCGTCTATATGATAAAAAATATGTACTCATGCTGTCATTTATCACGGAAGCGAGAAAGCTAGATTTCTCGCTTAAAGAAATTCGTGAAATTATCAAATCACTTTTCGAAAAAAAGTCAAAAACAGAAGCTGAACAGCTGCTCGAGCAAAAAGTCGAAGATATCCAGCACTCTATTCAAGAGTTAAAAAAAAGGAAGGCAGCTATTCAATTGTTAACAAAACAAACATTAGCAAACATCAGCTGATTGTAAGGGCTGCCAAAGTTGTGCCGGTGTTGATCACTGGCACAACTTCGCTCAGGTATCTCAGTACACGTTCAATGAAAACATCGGTTATACTAGAGTCAGCTTAAACGAGTGGAAGGGGTTTTGAGAATGAACATCGCAACCATCGGAACAGGTATCATTGTGGAAGGCTTCCTGCAAGCGGTTGAACAGCTCGACGGTGCTTCTTGTCACGCTGTCTATTCAAGAAAGGAAGCAACGGCAAAGAAGCTCGCAGACAAATTTGGGGTGCAGACAACTTATACGGATCTAACTGCTATGCTAGAAGATCCTCACGTAGAAGCCGTTTACATCGCATCACCGAATCGTTTACATAGCGAGCATGCAACGAAAGCATTGAAACACGGAAAACATGTGATATGCGAAAAGCCTTTCACCTCTAATGTGAAAGAGCTGGAAGCCTTAATCGCTCTCGCAAAGGAAAAGCAGCTTCTCCTATTTGAAGCCATTACGACCATTCATATGCCAAACTATCATTTGATCAAAAAGCACCTTCATCAATTAGGTAAAATCAAACTGGTTCAATGCAACTATAGTCAATATTCAAGCAAATATAATCAGCTGCTAGCCGGCGAAACGCCAAATGTCTTTAACCCTGAGTTCTCTGGAGGGGCGCTGATGGATATTAACATCTATAATGTCCATTTCATCATGAACCTCTTTGGATCACCAGAGCAAGTCCGATATCAGGCAAACCGCCATCCAAACGGTATTGACACATCTGGTGTTTTGACGTTCACTTACAATGATTTTATTGCGACAAGTGTCGGCAGTAAGGATACAAGCAGCATGAACTTTGCATTGATTCAAGGAGAAAAAGGCTTCATTCATGTAAAAAATGGGGCGAATGGGTGCGAGGAAGTGCTGCTGCATGTTGATGACAGGGTCATCTCACTCAATGCACAAACGAATCCAAATCGGCTGTTTTATGAAGCAGAAGCTTTTCAGCAGATCATTGAAACAAAAAATCATGAACAGTGCTATGCATGGCTTGATGAAAGTCTCTCCGTGATGAAAGTTCTTGATGCCGCAAGAAAAGATGCAGGTATTGTTTTCCCAGCAGATCAAATTTAATGAAAAAAACCGCCTTCTATGAGAGGGCGGTTTTTCACGATTAAATACTCTTTGAATACGCCACAAGACGCTGAGACATGTGATTCACTTCATCGACTGCAGCATTCACTTGCTCTGTTAAAGCAGCCTGTGTTTGCGTAAGAGCTGTCATATTCGAGATATTTTCAAGAATTTCATCAATTTGTGTTTTCATTTCCGTTAAACTAGATTCGATATTTTCCGTTGCATTGGCACTATGCAGCGCCAGCTTCCGTACTTCATCTGCAACAACAGAGAATCCGCGGCCCTGTTCACCAGCTCTAGCTGCTTCGATTGCAGCATTCAGACCAAGCAGGTTCGTTTGGTTCGCCACTTCTTTGATTAAGTCAGAAATGTTTTTCGTTTCATCTGCACTATTTTTTGCTAGATTTGCGGCAGACGTTGACTGCTCTTGAGCAACAGCAAGCTCCTGTGCTTGATTTGTCACAGAGCTAATGCCCGATACCATCTCGCTAATAGAACTTGAAAGCTGTTCTACTTGTGAAGCCATTTCATTCGCTGTTTTCTCTTTGTTTTTTTCTAACGTGATGTCACGAATGGTTCCTGCCACACGAAGAGGAACACCTTTTTCATCACGAATGGTTTCACCACCCGCATGATACCAGCGGTACTCCCCATTTTTGCGCTGCAATCTGTAATCAATATCAAACGGTGTGCGTCCAGAGTGGTCATTTAAATGATCTGCAAAGGCTTGAAGAGCCATTTCTTGATCTTCAGGATGCAGACGGTCGCTCCAGCTGCTTAACACGTTCGGGAAATCTTTTTCGTCTGTAAAACCAAGCGTTTTTCTGAACTGCGGAGACCACCAAAATTCGTTATTTGGATTGACTGGATCACCGGCCTCTACCACCATGTCCCAAGGAGCTTCGACAAGCGCACGGTTGATTAAGTCATATCTTGTGACGAATGCTTGCAGCTCTTCTTCTTTCAATTTCTGATCATGGATATCAAAAAGAGCTCCCGCCACACGAAGAGGGACACCATTTCGATCACGAACGGTCGTTCCAGTTGCTTTGAACCAGCGATAATCTCCATTTTTTAACTTTAAGCGATATTCGATATCATATGGCGTACGCCCTGAATGATCCAATAAATGCGAAGAAAATGCATCTAATGTATATTCTTGTTCATCCGGATGTATTCGAGATGCCCAGCTGTCTAATAGATTTGGAAAATCGTGCTCATTTTGAAAGCCGAGCATTCTGCGGAATTCATCCGTCCATGTGAATTCATTTTTTGGATTGACCGGGTCTCCAGCGATGACGACCATATCCCATAAGCCAACTTGAATGGCTTTTGTCACTAATTCCACCCGCATTTGAATATTTTCATGAGCTTCCTGCATCTTTTGCAAAGCTTCATTAATTTGCGCTACCGCTTCTATCGTTTGGCTTGAAGAGAATGCAGCAGTATCTAATCTTGCTGAAAGGTCTCCCTTTTCGATTCTTTCTATTAATTGGCTGCTTTCACTCAGAAGGATTCCAGCCGATGAATCATTTGCTTTTTTCATAAACATCTTTCATAACTCCTTTCAACTCTTACATTTTTGAAATATTTTACAGTTATAAACAATTCTTTATTAGGACTTTAGTAATACAAAAGATATATCGACAAAAACTGAAAATTGTTTATGTCATAAATAAGGCAAATGTTCATTTATTTGAAGTTTCATTTTTAGAATATGGATGAAATAAGGGGATTATGGATATAAGTATATGTTTTGATAGAATCAACCACTATTTTTGTCTGAAAAATCTCTTTTTTTATATTGACACTGACGTCTTGAAAAAAGAAAATGGAACATAAGCATTTTTAAAAAAGGAGAACGTCATGAGCGCGAATCAGGAGCAACAAGAATTAAAAAAGCTTTTATCACCGCGTCACATTCGCATGATTGCGATGGGCGGGGTCATTGGTACAGGAATCTTTAAAGGAAGTGCCGATACAATTGGTTTAGCAGGCCCTGGGGTCATTTTTTCCTATGTATTTGCTGGATTGCTGCTCCTCATTGTGATGGCAGCATTAGCCGAAATGGCCATTGTGTATCCGGGAAATAATCTTCGCGACCTTATACAAATTGCGCTTGGTCAACGTTTTTCATTTGTCGTCGGCTGGGTTTATTGTTTTATGTGGCTCACTGTATGTGTCATTGAGATTATTGCAGCTGGCAGTCTGCTTCAATACTGGCTGCCGAACGTGCCGCTATGGTCACTATGTTTACTTTGTTCACTCTTAGTCATCGGAATTAACTTAAATAATGTAAAATACTTTGGTGAAATTGAGTTTTGGTTCGCTGGAATGAAGATTTTCGTTATTATTGTCTTTATTATTCTTGGTGCAGCATTATTATTTGGGATCATTCCAAACGAACAAAGCACACCAGCCTTTACCAACTATCAAAACTTCGTCCCGAACGGATGGGGTGCGATCTTTGCATCACTTTTAGTGGTTATTTTCTCTTATGGAGGCTCTGAATTGATCGGGCTGACCATTACTGAAACAAAGGATGCGGAGAAGGTCCTGCCTGGAGTAGTCAAAAGTATGATGTGGCGGATTATCTTATTTTACACATTGCCGATTTTGATCATCTGCGGCCTTATTCCTTGGAATCAAATTGACCCAAATAACAGTCCTTTTGTCCAAGTCTTTTCTGCTGCTGGTATGCAAGGCGCCTCTCACTTCATTAATTTCGTCTTGATTACAGCCGTTCTATCTGCGGCTAATTCCGGAATTTATGGAACGACGAGAATGATTCATTCTCTGGCTAAATCAGACGGCGGTCCGAAAAAACTGGCACGAGTCAACAAAAGAGGCGTACCCATTTTAAGTTTATGGGTTACCGTTCTATTTCTTCTTATCGGAACATTTTTTGCTTACTTATATCCGGACCAAATTTTCAGCTATATGCTGGCTATTCCTGGTTTTGCTGTTTCACTCATTTGGATCAGCATTTGTATGGCACATCTGAAACTGCGTCCAAAATATCCACAGGAGCCGTATTTCAAGGTGTGGCTGTTTCCATATTTAACTTTATTTGCAGGTCTTGTACTCAGTTTGAGCTTTGTTTTGTTCCTATTCAGACAAGAAAACCTGCCTAGCTCCATTATCAGCATTGGTTTCTTAGTCGCTGCCATCATCGCTTCATTCTTAATGAAAAAGAAGGCTTAAACGCCAAAACCCGCCGAATTGGCGGGTTTTTTTATGAGCTGCTATCTTCTGTTACCTCAAAATCAACCGACGCTTTTGGAATGCCGTTGATGATAATCGTTAAAGTATGGGTTCCCTCATAATGTTTTCTCGTCGTCATATTTTGAAAGGACTGTGACCGGATAAATTCTCTATGTAACGCTGAACTTGTTTCAAACTCTGTGATTTTAAATACCTTTTGATTGCGGGTACCCCGAGCTTTGACATAGTCTATGGCATACTCTACACGCAGCTTTAGTGGCTTAGCGGCCTGAAGTGTAAATTGAAAGGTCATTTTCTCTCCAATACGAATAGGGTCTTGCACTACTTTCAAATCTGTTACTTGAACAGATGGATCATCCCCATAGCCAAACAAAGCCATGATATCTGGATCGCCTTTTTTTAGTAAAGTACGAGATGCATGTTTGATGATCCAGGTCGTATGTTCATTCGTTCCATACCAGCTTTTAGCCGTCTTCTTCATCAAATCAGGCTGAATTGCAGAAATATCATTTAGGTGGTTCGCTACACTTTTTTGCACATAGCGCGCTGGGTCCGACTTCAAGTTTTCTAAAATAGGCAGCGTAACCGAAGGATTCTTTTTAAGCGCAGGAACAGTTAATCCCCATGGCAAACGTGGTCTGCATCCTTCACTAGCCAGCCGCCGAATATGCTCATTTTGATTCTGTGACCATACAAGCATTTGCGCCAGCATTTTGTCTTGATCCTGAATCAGAAAAGGCCGAACGGCAAATTCAGAAGTGGAAAAAGGCGTAAAGAATTCGAGCGCCTTGATCGAGATATCCCAATGTGCTAGGCCATATGTTTCGACGTAGTCTGGAAATACAAGCGCACTAAGTCCTGAAAAATGCGGGGCTGTCTGACGCAGCACTTCAATGGCCTTCTCATAATCCTTAGGCAGACAGGCATGCATCGATTCAGTGACTCTTCTCATTCTGCCTTTTAACTCAAGCTGCTGCCAATCCTTTTGAAACACAAGCCGCTGGAATTCTTCAGCATCAAACCCAGTCGACGCTTGTGCAAGTTTCTCCGCTAATTCTTCAATAAATAATTCATGATAAACGTGTTTTAATGGTTCGATCGTGTCCGCCTCCCGCTTCTCAATATCTTTATTTTACCCCAATCTGACAAAGGTGGTATTGCCAAAAGCAAAAACAGCCCAATTCCGCAGAATCAGGCTGTTGTGTTTCGCTATATAAACATATTAATGATCATAATAAATGCAATGGCACTAACGGAAATGATCGTCTCCATAGCCGTCCATGTCAAAAACGTTTCTTTAATGGTCATACCAAAATACTCTTTGATCAGCCAAAAACCAGAGTCATTGACGTGAGACAAAATCAACGAACCCGCCCCTGTTGCTAACACTAGAAGCTCTCTGCTCACATCCGGCATAGTTGCAGCAATCGGTGCGACAATACCTGCTGCCGTCATCATGGAGACCGTAGCAGAACCTGTTGCCACACGAATAACCGCAGCAATCAGCCAGCTAAGCAAAATTGGCGAGATTGGCGAATGCTTGGCTAAATCCGCAATATATTCACCAACACCCGAATCGATGAGCACATTATTGAAAGCCCCGCCTGCTCCAATGACAAGCAAAATGGAAGCAATCGGTCCTAAACACTCATTACTAAAGGAAAGCACCCGGTCACGGCTCATTCCTTGCACAAAGCCAAGACTGAAGAAAGAATACACCGTTGCAATCAGTAGCGCTGTAATTGGATCTCCAATGTACTTAAATACCTGATACCAAATATTGTCCTCTGGTAAAATAATATCCGCCAGTGTGGCAAGAAGCATTAAAATCACTGGCACCAAAATCGTAAACATCGTATTTGCAAAGCCGGGAAGTTTTCGATCTTCATTGCGTTCAGTAAATTGCTTTCTCAGCAGCTCTGGAACTGGTTTATGAATCCGCTTTCCAATCCACTTTCCATACAGCGGCCCAGCAATAATAGCTGTCGGCAAACCGACAATAATGGAAAAGAAGATGGTTTTCCCCACGTTGGCATGATAGATGCCGACAGCTGCCATGGCAGCTGGATGAGGCGGCACAAGACCATGAACGACAGACAATCCAGCAATGAGCGAAATCCCAATTGTCACGAGCGAGATGCCCGTTTCAATCGCAATCGTAAACAATAAAGGAATGAGAAGAACGAATCCGACCTGGAAAAAGACAGGTATTCCCACAATAAAGGCAACAAACATCATCGCCCAATGCACATTTTTCGTCCCAAACCGGCCGATTAATGTGTGAGCAATCCGCTCAGCTCCACCTGATTCAGCCATCATTTTCCCAAGCATGGTTCCAAGCGCTAGAACTATGGCCAGCAATGATAACGTATTGCCTAACCCCGTTTTGATGGATTGAATGATTTCCTGCAGGTCCATCCCTGTGGCAAAGCCGACTAACATAGAGGTAATAATTAAACTCACAAACGGATTCAACTTAGCAACTGTTATGAGGATGAGTAAAAGGACAATTGCGGCAATCACGATGAATAAAAGCATGCTCTCCCACCTTTTCCCTGATGTTTAATGATTTTGTTTTAATTGAAGCGCACTAATGACATCAAATTCATCCTTGAGTTTGTCATAGAGACGCTCATATAAGTAAAACAGTTCTATGTATGTTTCATTGTTCTCCATATTGGGTTCATGACGGGCAGAGATTCGAATCCAATCTTGAACCTCTTCTATCTCTTCCATATAACCTAAACTATGAAGTGCGAGCACAGCCGCCCCAAGTGCTGATGCCTCGTAGCTTTCTGGAACAAGTACTTCCCTGCCCATCGTATCCGCTAAAATTTGCCGCCACAGCGGAGATCGCGCAAATCCGCCCGACGCCCTGACATCCTTTGCTGAACCGGTTAAATCCCTTAAGGCCACACCGATTGAGAAAACACTCATAATGACGCCTTCTAACACAGCTCTGATAAAATGCTCCCGCTTATGCTGAAGACCAATCCCAAAGAAAGTGCCTCTCGCATTTGGATTCCAATAAGGTGCTCGCTCACCTGTTAAAAATGGCAGAAACAGCAGCCCCTCTGAGCCGGCTGGAACTTTTTTCGCAATGTCAATCATCAGGTCGTAAGGGTCCACTCCAAGGCGCTTTGCTACCTCTACCTCCGAGGATCCAAATTCATCCTTCAGCCATCTCAGCATGATCCCGCCATTATTCGTCGGTCCTCCAACCACCCAATGCTTATCAGTCAGCGCATAGCAGAACGTTCTTGATTGTTCATCTGTTATTGGTTTGTCCACGACCGTACGAACTGCACCGCTTGTCCCAATCGTGACAGCCACCTCACCTTTTCCAATCGCTCCCACACCTAAGTTCGCTAGAACCCCATCATTCGCACCAACAACAAATGGTGTATCTTCCGCAATGCCCATTCGCAGGGCGATCTCTGGCTGAAGCCCTCTCAGCTGATACGTCGTGGGAACAAGTTCAGACAATTGATCAGCCTCAATTCCAGCAATTCGCAGCGCCTGCTCATCCCATTGAAGCGTTTCCAAACGGAACAGTCCCGTTGCTGAAGCGATTGAATAATCGACGACATACTGACCGAAGAAATGATAAAGAATATATTCTTTGATGGAAATGAATTTCGCTGCCTTCTTGAAGACATCAGGTGCCATTTCCTTGATCCACCGTATTTTTGAAAGCGGTGACATTGGATGAATCGGCGTGCCGGTTCTTTTATACACTTGGAAGCCGTCCATGTCTGAAGTGATTCGCTTGGCTTGTTCTGCACTTCTGTTATCTGCCCAAATGATACTGTTCGTTAACGCCTTGCCATCCTTATCCATCACAATCAAGGAATGCATCGCTGTACTAATCCCGACGCCTATGAGATGTTTTGCATCAAATGCTGCTTTCGTCAACGCACCTCTTACACTTGCAATGACGGCTTCTAATATATGTTCAGGGTCCTGTTCAACCCATGCTGGCTGGGGCTGAATGAGATCATAAGGAACCGAATGCTTTGCTATCACTTTCCCCTGTGGTCCAAACAGAACCGCCTTTGTACTTGTTGTTCCAATATCCAAACCAATTACCGCCTGGTTTCCCTTCATCTGTATCACGCCCAATCATTGATTTGAAATCATATTTTATTGTTTTGATATAGCTGTTAAATCCCATTATAGGAATAATTTTTTCGACATTCAACGACTAAAAAGAAAATTATTTTCACTTAAAAGCTCAAAATCGTTACCACAACGGCATTTTTCACTAATAGAAAAATTTATTTTTGAAACCATTACACCCTTTTTTGTGAAATGGTTTCTCTCATTTGTTTTAAATTGGTTAAAGTTTCCTGCTGTCTTAAGTGAGCAAGTGCAAAGTATAGTACGTCAATGACAGTGAGCTGAGCAAGTCTTGCAGACATCGCTTCTGTTCGAAAAGCCGTTTCTTGCGTCGAAGTATACAACGTGACATCAGCAAGCTGGCTCAATGGGGAGCGCTGATAACTTGTAATACCGATGGTTTTCGCTCCTTTTTCCTTTGCTGTTTTCATCGCATCGAGTAAATCTTTATTACGGCCGGAATGAGATATACCAATCACTGTACTGTGCTGGTCGAGAAGACCGGCAGACATCGCTTGAAAATGGGAATCGGTGTGAACAATACAGTTGATGCCTGTCCTCATAAATTTATGAAAAGCGTCTGTTGCAATAAGTCCGGACCCGCCACTCCCATAAAACTCTAAGCGCTTTGCTTCATGAATGATTTGAATGGCTTTTTCTACATCCTCTGGATTCAGTAATTGAAAGCTATCCTTTAATGCAGATATATTCGCCTGAAAAACCTTTTGCATAAAAACGGCCGTATCATCATCAAGACTCATTTCTTCATCTACATAATCAGGCTTTGTTTGATCTATTTCCTGGGCAATTGCAATCTTCAAATCTTGAAAGCCCTCAAATCCAAGCCTTTTACAAAGACGAAAAATCGTTGCCTCTGAGCTCGCTGTCTTTTTGGCAAGCTCGACAATAGACAAATGAATAATGTCGCCGGGTTCACTCGTAATATGTTCTGCAATTCCTTTCAGCTTTGGCGGCAATCCTCTGCTTGCTGCTCGTATTTTTTCAATACTACTTAAACTGACAGAAGCCAATTGACTTCACTCCTTCCTTATTCATGTGAGCGCATACATTTCCTCATGTTCCCATCTTATAAAAAAGAAGCCTGTTTGCACAGACTTCTTTATTTATGAATTCATCGTTTTGATCAATAGATGAAAACAGATTTACTCAAAATTTTATAATATACACTTTTAGCTCAATAATCTACCACATTATTTTTAACTTCATTTTCTGTATTTCTTTCCAGGAATTTTAAGCATTTTACCCTTATTTCTTCTAAACTATCACTTAATTCTTGTGGTATTAAACTTTCTACATCTTCAAGTTCTGTTCCCAAATGAAGTATATTTATCAGTTCTTCATTTATCCCTTTCTTCTTTAAAACATCGATTGTTCGTGGACTGAACATGAGCTTTTCCGCTTCTTCTATAGTGATTAAACCTTCTTTTAGCGATATGATTATACCAATGATATTTATAACAATAATCCTATCTAAATCTTCATGTGAAGAATATCTTAGTTCTATTTTATTCATAAATCATTTCACACTCCAACCTTTTTTAACTTTCACATCATACACCAAACCAGATTTACTTTGAAAATAATGTACAGAAACCTTTTTTCCGTCTTTATAGCCATCTTTATATACTTTTTTCCAAGTCCCTCCTTCAATCTGTTTTAACTCAGATAACAACTTCTTATTATTTACTGTAACTTTTTTAGTCCCATTTTGAACAGCTTTAAAACCAGCAGGATATTTAGGGGCATATTTTATTGATTTATACAAATGTTTACTTGCTTTCACCCCGTTTACAAAAATAGTTCGAATGACAAGACCCCATACAGCATCGGCTTCTTTATAACCAATTTGGACACTTTTGTCTCTTGAAGAAGCCTCTCGATTAATATTGAATGTTACAGACGGTGAAAATAACGATACAATTAAAGTAAAAATAATGAGAAAAGGGATACGTCTTTTCAATTTAAATTACCTCCTAATATTAACTATATAAAAAATAATATAACATAATAGGAATGTTATAACTATTTCATTCTGTAGAAAATTAAAATGAATCTTTATACTGTTTAAAAGATATCTCTGCCTTTTAACATCTTATTTATTACAATATAAATTCATAAAGTAATGAATAAAAAGAATATACACTCCTCGGAGATAAAAATTAATGTTTACGTCCACAAAATATTCACTAAAATCTAATCATCTAGCGCAAGGACAATATCATTTAACCTACCGAAATATTAAAAGGCCCTTTTCAACTCATTTTTTCATAAAATCGAATTGGTATGATTCTTCTGAATCTTTTCCCCCTCACACTCGTATATACTAAAAGAGTGATTGATTTGAAAGGAGATCTGTTTGTGGGATATATTTTGTTATTTTCGGTTGTGATCGGTCTTGTCTTGACCCTTTTGCTCACACCGCTCAGGTTGATCGTTAGAAAGAAAGGGACAAAGCAGCAGGTGCCGCTCATGTGGATTGCTGGTCTTGCTTTGCTGTTCATGATCGGTATTTTTGTTTTCTATTACATCACCAATTTAGACCGGAACCCTTCATCTCTATGGCTGATTGGACTTGTTGTGACAGCAGCAGGAGCCTTTTTGTCGGTTGGATTGGAGCGTAAAATCAAAGGCGTGCTGTTTCTTATTCTATTGCTGCTCGGTGTTTACATGGCGACAGCTTTTCTATTCAATGCGAATGAGAAATTCGATGTCTCCAAAATGGAGCAAAAAGTAGAAATCAAAGCGTTTGATGAGACAGAAACACCTGCGAGTGTGCCGCCTCAATTTGCCCGGAACAAAATGAAGAAATCGTTCGGACAGGTGCCAAACACAAGCTACTATGAGCTTGGCAGCTTGCAAATTCAGAAGGTCAACGGTGAGTATGTATACATCGCTCCAGTGGAGTTCTCGGACTTCTTTAAATGGATTCGTGCAGGCAGCACGCCGGGTTACTTCACATTAAGTGCGACCGACTCCTCTGCTAATCCAAAGTTCGTGAAAACGGAGATGGTCTATACGCCTTCCTCCTATTTCAACAAAGAAATTGAGCGGCATATCCGTCTCCAGTACCCAGATTTGATTTTCTACGGCGGTACACAGCTGGAAATCAATGATGACGGCAAGCCTTATTACATTCAAACGTATGGCGATTTCATCTCTGCCCGAAACGGCTTTAAAGCTTCCGGTGTCGTCGTTGTTGATGCCAAAACGGGTGCAACGAAGAAATATGCTCTAGATCAAGTACCTGCCTTTATCGACGGTGCTGTTTCACCAGAGGCGGTCAGTCTGCAAAACAGCTATTTCGGAAACTATATTCACGGGTTCTGGAATAGTATGTTTGGAAAGTCAGATGTAAAACTGCCTTCAGATGAAGGAACGGAAGCCAATGTGAGCCCGGTATTTGATTCAAAAGGAGATATGTATTACTTCACAGATTTCACAAGTCCGAAAGAGGGCGTTGATTCCATGCTCGGATATGCCCTGACCAATGCCCGAACAGGAAAAGCGACTTATTATACCGGAAATCTTGAAGAATCCTATATGGATTCTCAGGGCGCTCTGCAAATTATTGAGAAACGATTCATCGAGAAGAAATGGAAAGGGCGCATGCCGATTCTCTATAATTTCTATGGAGAAGCCAGCTGGCTCACACCGGTTCTCGATTCAAATGGATTCCTGCAAAACTACTTTATCGTTTCTGCAGCCAATCCTGAAATCGCCGCGTATGCTTCTACACCAAACGAAGCACTGAGAGCCTATAAGACAGCTCTTCAAAAAGGCGGCGGTACCGTTAACAGTTCCTCTAAGCAGGAAAAGAAAGAAGCGGAAGGGAAGGTCAAACGAGTCTACAAAGAAAAGACCGGTGATTATACAACCGTCACCTTCCTGCTAGACGATGGAAAAAGCTACACTATGTCATCTGAAAAGGAACCTCTCGTCATTTATTTAAAAGAGGGCGATCAGGTCACCATGAAATATACAGATACAGGTGAGATCTTCCTTCCAGTCGATGAAATCAAAATTAAAGGGTTATAAAAAAAGACGTTTCTCCTACTGAGGAGAAGCGTCCTTTTTCTCTTTCCTTAACAATTCAACGAGCAATTCCTTATTTTTATTTCCCCCGGTCATCGGTGACTCGACATAGGAGAACTTTCGTTTGAAATCCATGCCTCTCACAGAAATAACAGCCAATTCACCGCCAATGCTGCCTCGCTGGAGGACATATTTAGATAAAACAGAAAGACCCATTCCATGGATCACAGCTTCTTTAATCGCTTGATTGCTGCTAAAGGTCACAAAGGTTCGTGCTTTCAGTCCATTTGATTTCAGGACATGCTGTAAATATTCTCCTGTCCCTGATCCCTCTTCTCTCGTAATCCATGTTTCGTTCTGTAATTGATCAATGGTAACATCTTTTTTCTTGGCAAAAGGATGATCTAATGGCGCCACAATATACAGCTCGTCCTCTAGAAAAGTTTCTACAGAAAGCTCTTTGTCATTGGTCTGTCCTTCGATCAAACCGATGTCGACATGGAATAAACGGACATGTCTGGCGATCGCCTCTGTATTATCAATGACCACCTCAATATCAACATGCGGATAGAGTTGATGAAATTCTGCTAATATTTGCGGCAGCACATACTCACCAATTGTGAAACTCGCCCCGATGGTCAGCTTTCCTCTTGCCAAATGATGATGCTCATAAATGTCCTGCTTCGCCTGTTCATAGAGACGAATGATTTGTTTTGATCGATGGTACAGCATATCCCCAGTTGGTGTAACGGTTAATTGCTTTGGTGAACGATTCAGCAGAACGGTCTGGAATTCCTGCTCCAAGTTCTTAATATGAAGACTGACACTCGGCTGAGAAATTCGCAGCTTTTGGGCTGCTTTTGTAAAATTCTTCTCCTCCACCACTGTCACAAATGTCTTCAGTGCATCGTAATACATCGGTCCCTCTCCTATCAGAAATCTTAATCCAACACCTTACCTATATATATCTTACTAATTCCTTCCCAGCACGTAAAGAACCGCCTCAACGAAAACAATTTAATAAAAATATTTACTAATTTTTTTAAAGACTCTATACTAAGAGGAGATATTTTCTATAGGAGGTGCTGATTTGGCAGCTAAAATAAAGGACATTGCAGAAAAAGCAGGCTTATCCATTGCAACGGTATCTCGCGTACTGAACCAAGATCCCAACCTATCTGTCACCGATCAAACACGCGAAAAAGTATATGCCGCCGCAGAAGCTTTGTCCTACCAAAAGAAGACATTCAAACATTCATTAAAAAAAATCGCCTTTCTCTATTGGATGACCGAAAAGGAAGAGCTTGAAGATATTTATTTTAAATCCATTCGACTCGGCATTGAGGAACTCACCAATACTCGGAGCTTAAATGTCACCGCTTACAATCCGTCTGATGGGCTTCATTCCATTGATTCTGCTACAGAAGGAATCATCGCCATCGGCCGCTTTAAAACGTCAGAGCTTGACCAATTATATGCGATCACTCCGCATATTGTCTTTATTGATACAACGCCAGATGAAGACCGTTTTGATTCTGTAAAGCCGAACCTGAAACGAATTGTTGAAAAGATCATCGATTCCTTTATCGAAAAAGAGCACCAATCCATTGGATTCATTGGCGGTACAGACCTTGATCTCAATACGAACGTGCACATTCCAGATATTCGTGAAACGACTTTCCGTGAATACATGATAACCCGCCATATGCTTGATGAGCGATTGGTCTATATCGGCCACCATTTCTCAGTAGATGAAGGCTACTCGCTGATGATGAAGGCGATCGACGAGCTTGGTGATGATCTGCCCACCGCTTTTTGTGTCGCTAGTGACCCTCTTGCCATCGGCTGCTTACAAGCATTAAATGAGCGCGGATTTTCTCTGCCGAATCGCGTCAGCGTCTTTAGTATCAACGATATTCATGTGTCTCAATATGTGTCGCCGCCGCTCACCACGTATCACATCCATACGTCATTACTTTGTGAGACAGCGATCGATTTACTTTTAGAAAGACTTGTGGACGGCAGAACATTGCCTAAGACTGTTCTGATTGCCTCAGAGCCTGTCTTTCGAAAAAGCACCATATAAACAAACTGGAAGTCCTGCCAAAGTGGAGGGCTTCTTTTCTCTCTATATGAGAAAAAAATTTTACTTAATAAATTTAATAAAATATGTTTACTTTTTTTACTTAAGTTGATATTCTCACATTGAGAAAGCGTTTTCTTATCATCTGTGAAAAAAGAACGAGAGGGGATTACCAATGAAAAAGGGAAAATGGGCGACATTATCAGCAGTCGTTGGTACTGCTGTGCTTCTGCTTTCAGCATGCGGGCCAGGAGATGACAATTCAAGCGGGACACAGCCAGCATCTACAGGTACAAAGACCTTGCTAGTATGGGAGGATGTCAAAAAGTCTGATGGGATTCAAGACGCTGTAAAAGAATTTGAAAAACAAAACGATGTGAAAATCAAAGTGGTCGAAAAAGCGTATGCCGACCAAATCGAAGCTCTCCGCCTTGATGGAGCAGCTGGGACAGGCCCAGACGTCATCACGATGCCTCACGATCAAATTGGATCAGCCGTCACTGAGGGGCTGTTACAGGAAATCAAGCCTGATCAAAAAGTGATCGATTCCTTTACAGACGAATCCATTCAATCACAAACGGTAGACGGCAAGCTGTATGGCCTTCCTAAATCCGTTGAAACGACAGTGCTTTTCTATAATAAAGACCTTGTCAAAAAGGCACCAACTACACTTGATGGCTGGTATGACCTTTCGAAAAAGCTGACAAAAGACGGGAAATACGGTTTTGTAGCGAAATGGGATGAAATTTACTATGCACAAAGTGTGTTAGGCGGGTCAGGGGGCTATATTTTCAAGCAGAAAAGCGATGGCTCCTATGATGTCAATGATATTGGTCTTAATAACGATGGCGCCATCGAAGGCGGAGCATACATTCAAAAATTCTTTAGCGAAGGACTTTTCCCGAAAGGCATCATTGGTGAACAAGGAATCAATGTCCTCAACTCCTTATTCACAGAGAAAAAGGCAGCAGCTGTCATTTCTGGTCCATGGTCATTTGGTCCATATAAAGAAGCTGGAATTGACTATGGCGTAACAGAGCTGCCAACATTCCCTAACGGAAAGCATATGAGCTCATTCTTAGGTGTAAAGAGCTACAACGTCTCCTCTTATTCTAAAAATAAAGAACTTGCTAAGAAATTTGTTGAGTTTATCACGAATGAAAAAAATTCGAAGAAGCGATTCGAAGTGACAGAGGAAATTCCACCAGTGAAAAAGCTGATGAAAGATCCAATTATTACTGGAAACGCCAATGCGGATGCTGTTTCAAAACAAACGAAATATGCCACGCTGACACCGAATACCCCTGAAATGGCAGAGGTGTGGAAGCCGATTGACAGCGCATTAGGTCTCATTGCAACCGGCCGGACAGATGTGAAAAAGGCATTTGATGATGCCGTCAATCAAATCGACTCTCAAATTAAAGCAAACCATTCTAAATAATCATCAAACACGGGTAGCCTTTAAGTCTATCAAGCTGCCCGTATTTGAGCTAATTTCATATGAAGTAGGTGTTAGACGTGACGGGTAACCTTGAACTAGACCGCACACACATAGTGGAATCAAAGACACACCGGAGACGGGCGCTAATGTTCTCTCTTATACCCGGGATGGGGCAGATTTACAATAAGCAGTACGGCAAAGGGGCACTTTTTTTCCTGTTCGGTGTTTCTTTTTTCATCGTATTTTATGATTTATTCAATATTGGCTTCTGGGGGCTGTTCACACTTGGTACGATGCTGCCTCGTGACAACTCTGTTTTTCTTTTGGCGAAAGGGATTATTGCGCTGTTAACAGCTGGTTTTGGTATCGGCTTTTACGTACTCATGATGCGTGATGCTTTTATGAACGGAAAGAAACGTGATCAAGGGGTTCCGCTCCATTCCATCCGAGCTCAATATCATCAGCTGATCGACCAAGGCTTTCCTTACTTAATGAGCACTCCTGCTTTCTTTTTACTTCTTTTTTCTGTTGTCTTTCCTATTATGTTCAGCTTTGCGCTTGCCTTTACGAACTACGATTTATACCACTCGCCTCCTGCCAATCTGATCGATTGGGTAGGGATCAAGAACTTTCAAAATATCTTTTCAATTGATATTTGGAGAGACACTTTCATTGATGTACTTGGCTGGACCGTCGTATGGACGCTCGTTGCTTCGACCCTTCAATGTGCTGTCGGCATCTTTCTAGCGGTTCTGCTCAATCAGAAGGATTTAAAAGGAAAACGGTTTTTTAGAACCATTTTGATTCTCCCTTGGGCTGTTCCGGGTTTTGTGACCATTTTGGTGTTTGCCGGACTGTTCAACGATACATTTGGAGCCATTAACAACACACTTTTTGCATCGATTGGAATTGATCCAAAACCATGGCTGACAGATCCATTTTGGAGCAAAATTGCCCTCATTGCGATGCAGACTTGGCTTGGGTTTCCTTTTGTTTTCATTATGACAACCGGTGTTCTGCAAGCGATTCCAGAGGATCTATACGAAGCTGCGACCATTGATGGGGCAAACTTCTTTCAGAAATTCCGGTCCATCACGTTACCGCTTGTCCTTTATTCCATTGCGCCTATATTAATCACGCAATATACGTTTAACTTTAACAACTTTAATATCATCTACTTATTTAATGGCGGAGGACCGCCTGTCGCTGGCTCAACTGCTGGGGGAACGGACATCTTGGTTTCTTGGATTTACAAACTCACGATGCAGTCTTCTCAATATGCACTTGCTGCCGCTGTCACGATTTTACTTTCAATCTTTGTCATCGCCATTGCACTCTGGCAGTTTAAGAGAACGAATTCATTCAAAGAGGAGGACATGATGTGATATGGGATCAAAACAAAACAAGCTCATTCGCTTGAGCATCACTTATTTTATCCTTTTCATTGCCTCCATTTGTATTCTATATCCACTGCTTTGGACAATCGGTGCTTCCTTTAACCCTGGGAACAGCCTCATGAGTACAAGCATGTTTCCTAAGAATCCAACGTTCAGCCACTTCACCGAGCTGTTCTTCGGTCAGGGGGCACTTTATGCAAAATGGTATTGGAACTCAATGAAGATCAGTATTGCCACAATGGTTTTAACGCTGGTTCTTGTCAGTTTTACAGGCTATGCCTTTTCCAGATTCCGCTTCAAAGGACGGAAAAATGGACTGATGCTCTTTTTGCTGCTGCAAATGATTCCTCAATTTTCAGCACTGATTGCGATTTTTGTTCTCGCTCAAATGCTTGGACTCATTAACAGCCACCTTGCCCTGATTTTGATTTATGCAGGTGGACAAATTCCGATGAATACGTATTTAATGAAAGGCTATCTTGATGCGATTCCAAAGGATCTCGATGAATCAGCCAGAATGGACGGCGCAGGGCATTTCCGGATTTTCATCCAAATTATTATGCCGCTCGCCAAGCCCATCTTAGCTGTTGTCGCAATCAACTCATTTACAGGACCACTGGGTGATTTCATCATCTCCAGTGTCATTGTCCGCTCACCCGAAATGTATACGCTCCCAATCGGTCTGTACAATCTTGTGTCAGATAAAATGGGTGCCAGCTACACGACCTTTGCAGCCGGGGCTTTACTCATTGCAATTCCAGTTGCTTTATTGTTTCTTGTTTTACAAAAACAATTTGTATCCGGCCTTACACAAGGCGGGACAAAAGGATAAGGGGAGATTTGATGAAGAAATGGTTGCTTGTCACTGTTGTCGTTTTCTTTCTGATGGGATTAGGTATTCTGCCTGAAGCAAGGGCCGATACGATTTCTGTGAAACCGATCAATGGCCTGCAAGGTGATTTCATCAAAGGAGCTGATATCTCCATGCTTGCAGAAGTGGAGAGAAGCGGCGGCAGATACTACGATCAGAACGGAAAGCAGGTTGACCCGCTCAAACTATTAAAAGATAAAGGTGTCAACTACGTGCGTATCAGACTGTGGAACCATCCATATGACAATCAAGGCCGAGCCTATAACGGCGGCACAAATGATCTCAATACAGCCATCGCTTTATCAAAACGTGCAAAAGCACAAAACATGAAAGTGCTGCTTGATTTTCACTACAGTGATTTCTGGACTGATCCGGGTAAACAATTCAAGCCGAAAGCGTGGGCGTCCCTCTCACAAAGCGATTTAGAAAAAGCGGTCGGCACATACACAGCTGATGTGCTCAAAGCGATGAGAGCGCAAAATGCCTTGCCGAATATGGTTCAGGTCGGGAATGAGTTGAACTCAGGTATGCTGTGGCCAAACGGAAAAAGCTGGGGTGAAGGCGGTGGTGAATTTGACCGGCTCGCTGCTCTGCTAAAAGCTGGCACAAATGCCGTCCGCTCTGTCGATTCAAACATCAAAATCATGCTTCACCTTGCACATGGCGGAGACAATGGTGCATCCCGCTGGTGGTTTGATGAAATCACAAAACGAGGCGTCTCCTTCGATACGATCGGTTTATCTTATTACCCGTATTGGGACGGCGGCTTTAGCGGTCTTACGTCCAATATGAATGATATTAGTGCCCGCTATAACAAAAACGTCATCGTGGTAGAAACTGCTTACGGCTTTACGACAGCAAACGGTGACAACCTAGATAACTCATTTAACCAAGACTCTGTCAATACAGCCGGCTATCCAGCCTCACCTCAAGGCCAGGCATCTTTTATACGAGATCTATCCGAAAAAATTTCACAAGTAAACAACAACCGCGGGAAGGGGTTCTTTTATTGGGAGCCGCTTTGGATTCCAGCGAAAGGTGCTCCGTGGTCTAGTCAATATGGGCTCGCTTATATCCAAACAACCGGGACTGTCGGAAATGCGTGGGAAAATCAAGCGATGTTCGATTTCAACGGAAAAGCACTGCCTTCTCTTGATGTATTTAAACAAATGACACCGTAACTAAAAGGATAGGACGTGACAAAATGGGAAAGCGTTACCCACTCGTTCACCCAAATGTGAAAGGCTTTTTGCATGGTGGCGATTACAATCCAGATCAATGGCTCCATATGCCAGAGATCATAGACGAAGATTTTCGATTAATGAAGCTTGCACACTGTCAAACATTCTCCATCAACATTTTCGCATGGAGTAAGCTAGAGCCAAAAGAAGGTCAGTATGACTTTGCATGGCTGGATGACATCATGGACCGCTTAGCAGCGCAGGGGGCACACGCCATTCTCGCAACGCCAAGCGGAGCAAGACCTGCTTGGCTGTCACAAACATACCCAGAAGTATTGCGCGTCGAAGCGAATCGTCAGCGTAACTTACATGGACTGCGCCATAATCATTGCTTTACCTCTCCTGTTTATCGAGAAAAAACGAACGCACTCAACCGGCTGCTGGCGGAACGCTACAAGGATCATCCCGCACTGATCATGTGGCACATTTCAAATGAGTACGGCGGCGAGTGTCATTGCGACCTGTGCCAGGAAGCATTTCGAGACTATTTGAAGGACAAATACAATCATGATCTTGAGGCTTTAAATCAAGCATGGTGGACAGGATTTTGGAGCCATACGTATAGTGATTGGTCACAAATCGAGTCACCTGCACCGCATGGGGAGCACATGATTCACGGCATGAACCTGGATTGGAAGCGCTTTGTCACAGCACAAACGATCAATTTTTATCAAAATGAAATTAAGCCGCTGCGGGAATTGACGCCTCATATCCCAGTAACCACGAACTTTATGGGCGACTATCCGCATATGCGTCCATTCCTTGGGCTGGATTATCATCAATTTGCAAAAGAGGTCGATGTGATCTCATGGGATAGCTATCCTGCTTGGCATAGCGGCAGAGAAACAACGGCCGAATTAGCATCAAACGTTGCCTTTGTACATGATTTGTATCGTTCCTTAAAGGACGGACAGCCGTTTCTCGTCATGGAGAGTACGCCTAGCCTTGTAAACTGGCATGAAGTGAACAAGGTCAAACATAAAGGCATGGCACACCTTTCTGCCATGCAGGCAATTGCCCACGGATCAGACTCCGTACTATATTTCCAATGGCGGCAAGGCCGAGGCGCCTCTGAGAAATTCCACGGTGCCGTTGTCGATCATTCTGGCCATGAACATACGCGTGTGTTTCAAGAGGTAGCTGATCTAGGGAAACAACTGGAGCAGCTGCAGCCAATTGCGGGCACGTCCGTTCAGCCAGAGGTCGCCATCATTTACGATTGGGAAAATCACTGGGCCATTGATGATGCGCAAGGCTTAAATAACACAAACAAACGCTATGTAGAGGCTTGTCAAACTCACTATCGAAGCTTTTGGAAAAAAGGCATCCCTGTTGACATTGTCGGAATGGAAAAAGATTTCTCATCCTATCGTGTGCTCATTGGGCCAATGCTCTACATGATCAAACCAGGCGTTGCAGAAAAAATTGAAGCCTTTGTCAAAGAGGGCGGCATTTTTATCGCGACTTACTGGAGCGGCATAGTCGACGAAAATGATCTCTGTTTCCTCGGCGGTTTTCCTGGTCCTCTCCGCCATGTACTTGGCATTTGGGCAGAGGAAATCAACACATTGATGCCTGATGAACATGTGTTAATGACCACAGGGAATGGACGCACCTATCATGTCGGACAATACTGCGAATCCATACACCCTGAGACGGCCTCTGTGCTAGGGCATTTTGAGAATGGCTGCTACGAAGGACAGCCGGCCCTGACTGTCCGTTCATTAAAAAGAGGGAAAGCATACTATATGGCCTCAGAAAATGAGCAGGCTTTTTATGATGAATTTTACGAAGACCTTATCGCAGGTATTGGCATACAGCCCGTCCTATCCACTGCAATTCCAGAAGGAGTCAGTGTACAAAAACGAACAGACGGTACGCAGGACTATGTGTTTTTGATGAATTTCACAGAAGAGCAGCAGAACATATCACTAGATTCAGAGGCAAGTTATGAGAATATGCTGACTGGACAGCAAGTGTCTGAGCAGCTTCAACTTGATCCTTACGAGTATGTCATCTTGAAAAAATAGTTGAAAGAAGCGTCCATTTATTGGGCGCTTTTTGATTTAATAAGTCTAAATACCCATATTAATCATTGTGAACTTTAATCGTTATTTTTATCTAAATTTTTTTACAATATTTGATGCCGCGACACGACTGGTCCCTCCATCCTTTTTTACCATTGTATAGGTATGAAAGCGGTTGCTTCATACTCATAAATTTGATAACCTTTTTTTTCAATGCAGCTGTGGGAATGCATTGGATGAAAAGTATAGACAAATGTAAACGGTTTATTTGTAGGGGGAGGGGCTTATGTTAACGTTTGTTGGATTGATGATTATTTTAACGATTGTTGTGCTGCTGATTTGGGGGAAAGCAAGTCCAATTGTCGCCATGGTCATGGTGCCATTAATAGGGGCACTCATTGCGGGATTTGGGATCAATGACATTCAAACCTTCTTCGAGGAAGGGATTATCAAAGTATTGCCGGTGGCGACCATGTTTATCTTCGCCATTTTATTTTTTGGTATTTTGCAAGATACAGGGTTCTTTGAACCTGTAATTAAAACTTTAATCAAGCTGACAAAAGGAAATGTTGTCACAGTTGCAATGGGAACTGCTTTGATTGGGGTGATTGCACACTTAGACGGCGCAGGGGCTACGACCTTTTTATTAACTGTACCTGCACTGCTTCCGCTTTATAAAAAATTACATATGAGTCCTTATTTACTGCTGTTATTAATCGGGACGAGTGCTGGATTAACCAATATGATTCCATGGGCTGGACCGACTGGACGGGCAGCAAGTGTCCTGAATATGGACCCCTCTGAGCTTTGGGTGCCACTCATACCAATTCAGCTCATTGGCGTTGTGCTCGTGTTAGGAATGGCATTCATTTTAGGAAAAAGGGAAGAAAAACGAATTCGGGTGAAAATTGCTGCAAATGAAATAGCTGCTGTTCAACTAGAAGGCGCTGATTGGGATCGAGCCATTCAATCTATTAGTGAAACTGGAGATGCCACTTTAAAGCGTTATCATCTCATTTGGGTGAACCTTGTTCTGTTTTTGTGTGTTGTGGTACTTCTCGTATTGAACGTGATGCCTGCTAGTTTTATGTTTATGATTGGCCTGTCACTTGCACTGTTGATTAACTTTCCGAATGTGAATCTACAAATGGAAAGGATCAAGGCCCACGCACCTAGTGCGCTGATGATGGCGGCTGTCATTTTCTCCGCAGGGTCATTTTTAGGAATTCTTGAAGGCACAGGGATGCTAAAAGCCATTGCAGTGGACAGTATTCACATTTTACCAGCCTTCTTGCTGCCGTTTTTACATATTATTGTCGGTATGCTTGGAGTACCGCTTGATATGCTGACAAGTACAGATGCCTATTATTACGCCCTTCTGCCAATTGTTGAATCCATTACATCTGAAGTTGGCGTACCAGGTACTTCTGCGGCATATGCCATGATGATTGGGAACATCATCGGAACCTTTGTCAGCCCGCTTGCTCCCGCTGTTTGGCTCGCCGTAGGTCTTGCAGGGGTTGATATGGGGAAACACATCCGCTACTCCTTCTTTTGGATGTGGGGATTCAGTATTATCCTTCTGTTTGTGGCGATGCTGATTGGCATCATTTAAAAAGAAAGACATGCGCAGATATGCGCATGTCTTTTCTTTCATTATGAAGGATATTCACTTGTGTGAATGTCTGAATTCGGCTTTCTAATAAGAGACATTAATCCAATGATAAACAATAGAACCATTGGAGCGAATGCAAGGCCAACTGTTCCAATTAAAAGAGTCACAGCAGAAACCAAGAAAAGAATACCTGAAAGCACGGCACGACGGTCAGTTTTCAAGAAAATCACACCTACAATCGACAGCACAGCCGCAATTGCGGAAACGACCATAAACTGAGTACCAAATGCATTGACAGAAGCTTGAAGTGTTTCAATCGGCAATGTTTCCCCTTCCTCTTTTAACACTTCATTGATTTCATCATAAAATGATGGACCCACAGAAAGGATTAATGCCCCAAACCCGACACCAATGGCATTGAGGACAATACTAATAATCCCCATAATTTTTTCACCTTTACGTTTAATCATATGTAAACCTCCTAAAAAGTTAAATTAACCTGTTTTCACTTCTCGCTTTTGAAAGACGATTAAGGCAATGGCTAAGAAAATAGCCCAATAGATGACTAGGACAGTTAGTGAGAATCCTAGGGACATACCTTCGATAACAGTAACCTGTTCCATAAAGTATTGGGATGGATCGTTTGCAAATAACAGATATTTTGACCAATCAAAGAAGAGCATTAAAATACCTGTGACTGATCCACCCACAATATACGCTAACACACTAATGGCAATGGAGATAGCCTCACTTCTAAACACTGTAGAAATGGCGAACGAAAGGGTTCCCAAAACGACAAACATTGCACAATGAGCGAGATAATAATAGACCATATTGGCAAACTGTGAACGTTCAATCACTTCACCATTTTGATACACCAAATTCACATAATCAGTGTTAAGTCCAAAGAAAATAGCACCCAATATGAATGACAAGATAAATAGCACCACAACAAGTAAAAGAGCATACAGCTGCACCGTAATATATTTAGATATTAGGATCTTTAGCCTTGATGGTGGACGAATCAATAATAATTTAATTGTACCATGCTTGTATTCAGCCGATACAATGGTGGAAGCAATAATGATCACAAACACACCGACTAGTTGAAGTAAATTGGCGTTTGTTTTCACATAGTCCCATACACTGTCGCTAAACTGATCAGCCGGCGGCAAGTTATGCTTGATTCGATAATCATTAATAGTGATCTCTTTTTCAAGCTCTCTTTTAAAGAAACCATTCTCTGTCTCTTTGAGCTCCTTCTTGTTTTCCTTATTCATCATTTCTAGCTGAGTTTTCCAATCACCTGAAGCTTGATCTTTGTCATTTGTTTTCACTACAAAGATCAGCGTGGCAACCATACCTAATACAAGAAGCCCAACCATAATCCAAGTTCCAACACGATAACTGATTTTCATCCACTCGTTTTGAATGAGGCGAATCATACGTCTGCCTCCTTTTTACCTGTTAAGCTTAAGAACTTATCTTCTAAGGTTTGTTTTTCAATTTTGATCTCGTACAAATGAATAGACGCGCTGCTCAAATGACGGATTAATTCTGGCATTTTTTGTTCTGGCATAGAGAAAAATAAGTACTGCTCCTCTTCTCTTACAGTGACGCCTTCCTCAAATGCACCAATGAGCTTCTGTGCTTCTTCAAGCTCCCCTGCTGCCACCTTCATTCGATAATTAACCAAATCATCCTGCTTCGTCTCAGCACGCTGATCCTCAATCGCAATCAGCTTTCCTGTTTGGATAATTGCAAAGCGATCACACATCAATTCCATCTCTGACATGAGGTGACTTGAAACAATTACAGCCAGCCCTTCTTCCTTCGCAAGCCTTCTCAAGTAATCTCGTATCATTCGAATTCCCTCAGGATCAAGTCCATTGGTCGGCTCATCTAAGATTAGCAGTTTCGGTCTATGTATGAGTGCCTGCGCAATGCCCAATCGCTGTTTCATCCCTAATGAAAATGTACGCACACGTTTATGTTTCACATGCTGTAAGCTGACTAGCTCTAACAGCTCATCAATTCGCGCTTCATCCACTTTCCCATTCATTCTGGCAAAGTGAACAAGATTTTGTCTTGCCGTTAAATGATTATACATTTCTGGATTTTCAATAATCGCACCGACATGTTGGATAGCATGCTGATAGGAGGTTTGAATACTATGACCATTAATCAGAATGTCACCAGATGTAATGGGAGAAAGACCGACCATCATACGAATGGTTGTTGTTTTCCCTGCACCATTTGGTCCTAAGAAGCCAAAGACTTCGCCCGCTTGGACAGAAAAGCTCAAGTCTTGAACAATCTTTTTCCCGTGAATATGCCTAGATACATTATGCAGTTCTAAAACGTTCGTCACGTTACCTCTCCTTCTGTGTCTAAGTATCATCTATCATTCTATTTCCTGATAAACTCCATGATCCGTCAAAAATAGAAGAACACTTCCATATGGTACAGCAATGCCCAAAAGTTGTGAAGGGGATTAGCCGAAATTTACCGAATCATCTGCCTTTTTTAAGGTAGGGTTAAGGTAATGATTTAAAAAACTCTAATTCTATATTACTTAAAGACTGTGGGATTCAAAATGCGCTCCCGCCTTACTCTCGTAACATAAATATATAATAGAGGCATGCAATAAGATGTAAAGATAAGTCCCCCTGTTTTTTTTCAATACTCACTGTTGCAGGAGGTATTATTTTATCGTATGTAATTTCAGCTATCGTCTGCTCTGAGCTTTCTAATCTTACACGATTATTGGCAAAACCCTTCTTTAGATAATATGTAGTATCATCTATTACTAATTTCATCATTGGATTTATTTTGATTTTAGTTCTATCTTCTAATATTAACTTTCCTTTATCTTTACATTCTATCACCCAGTTTGAACGAAACATGGATTGGAGGGATTTATTTTCAATAGCTGTTACAACCATATTAGAATTCGAATCCATTACCTCAACATTCACATAAAACTCATCAAATATGTAATCAATCAACTTTTCCACTTTATTTGTATAAAATCTTTTTATAAATCCAATGTTAACACCATCTTTATTAATAATTGGTATACATTTGGTCGTTTTTTTGATTACAGGCTTCTTAAAATACCCAAACTCCATTTTTATCTCCCATTTATTTTTTGGACTCAATTAATTTATGAAATGTTAAGCTTAAATTATTCCAATAATGTATACGGATATTCCTTTGAATAGTTCCTCATCATTTTAAAAACTGTATAAAAATATAAAACACCTAATTTATTAAGGGATATGTTTCCTTTAACAATTTAGGTGTTTTTTGTACAACTATAACATTCTTATACTTATTTCTTGCTCAGATTTAGCCTTCATCGGCAAGTTCTAATAGTATAGCTCTTTTTGTTTATATCTTCTTCACAAACTCTGATTTTAATTTCATTGCGCCGAAGCTAGGAATTTTACAATCAATGTTATGATCGCCTTCAACTAAACGAATGCCTTTGACCTTCGTTCCTATTTTCAAAACGGATGATGAGCCTTTTACTTTTAGGTCTTTAATGACAGAGACCGTGTCCCCATCACTTAACAGGTTCCCATTCGCATCTTTGACAACAAGCTGTTCCTCTGCCGCTTGTTCTTGTTCAAGTGACCATTCATGCGCACATTCAGGGCAAATCAGCAAACTGCCGTCCTCGTATGTATAAGGTGAGCTGCACGAAGGACAATTCGGTAGATTAGACATTTTTGTTTCCTCCAACTTTCTACATCATTTATATCGATTTTACCACATTTCTTATAGAAGGAATGTGATAGAAAAGGAAACATTTTTCATCGTTTACTTCTTTCTTCCAATTTTTAACGCAGCCGCGATATTCCGAGCTGTTCTTTCTACATGAAGATTCGCATCTTGTATCGCCTCAGAAAGAGAGGTAATACCTGGAACGATACTAAACAGTGCATCAATTCCATGATCGTGTACGACTGCACTGTCTTTTGCAAGAGAGCCTGCGATGCCAATCACAGGCAGATGATACTGCTTCGCTGCTTTGGCTACGCCGATTGGTGTTTTTCCAAAAATGGTCTGCCGGTCAATTCGGCCTTCTCCCGTAATGACAAGGTCTGCCTCCTTGATGACGTCATCAAAATGAACAGCCTTCAGCACAATATCGATTCCTCTTTGCAAATCCGCTTGTAAAAAGCCTAATAAACTCGCACCAAGCCCTCCTGCCGCTCCTGCCCCTGCTGCATCTCCAAAAGAGACATTGAACTGCTTTTCAGCTACTTGTGCAAAATGAGCCAGATTCTTGTCTAACACTTGAACCATTTCTTCATCTGCTCCTTTTTGAGGACCGAAAACAGCAGACGCTCCTCTCTCACCCGTTAAAGGATTATCCACATCACAAGCCGCCTCCAGACGGACGGATTGCAGTCTTGGATCGAGTCCAGATAAATCAATTGAAGCTAATTGATGAAGTGCCCCGCCGCCTGACGTCAGGGAATGTCCTGTGTTATCAAGGAAAGCTGCACCTAATCCTTGCATCATCCCAACACCGCCATCATTTGTTGCACTTCCGCCAAGCCCAATGATCACATGCTTCGCTCCTATATCCAGCGCTGCAAGTATTAATTCACCCGTTCCTCTCGATGTCGTCCATAACGGATTACGTTTTTCTCGGGGTACAAGATGTAAACCAGAGGCTGCAGCCATCTCTATGACAGCAGTCTGACCGTCTCCTAACATGCCAAAAAAGGCATTCACTGGCTCACCAAGCGGGCCCGTGACCACTTGATGAACAATGTGTCCGCCCGTCGCATCAACCAACGATTGAACGGTCCCCTCACCTCCATCTGCCATTGGCAGTTTGATATACTCTGCGTTTGGCAAAACAGAACGAAATCCTCGTTCAATGGCACATGCTGTCTCATAAGCAGACAAACTTTCTTTAAATGAATCTGGTGCGATCACAATTTTCATCCTAAAGCCCCTCTTTTCTTGTCATGTCCTCAGCCAAACAGCTGGAAAACGCCAAAAATAATGGTTGATACAACGGTTAACGTCAAACCGATTAATGATTCAAAAGGCATGAGCTTCAAACGCTCTTTGATATCCATTTGAACACTTCCTGCTGTTGCATGGAAAAAGCTCCCGTGCGGCATATGGTCAAGCACTGTTGCGCCAGCATGAATCATGGCTGCCCCTGAAAGAGCAGATACACCAAGCCCAATCAGCGTTCCGCTAAACACACCACTCGCGACCGCCGTTCCTGCTGTTGTCGAAGCAGTCGCGGCTGACATAAATATCCCTGAAGTTGGCGCAAGTAAATATGGAGGTAAACCCGAGGCATCCAGTGCCTGAATAAACACATCTTTTAAGGACGAATTCGATACGATTCCTGCTAGTGTACCTGTCCCTAATAACATGATTGCGACACCTGACATTTTATGGAGCCCCGACATCGCATAATCATTGAGAAATTTCCCTTTTTTCATGAAAAGAGCACCTACAATCCCTCCAATCGGTAAGGCGATCATTGGGTCTATATTGATTTGAAAAAGCGGTCTTAAAGCCAACAATAAAATGGTAACCAGCGGACCAGCCAGTGCTTGAAAAAAAGCAGGTATTTGAACTTTATTTTGCCCAGTTTCCTCTTCGAGAACGGGTGTCCCTTTGTTTGCAAGCTTTTTAGCTAATACATATGTAACAGCCAACCCGAACACAGCTGGAATGATTCCTGCAGCCATCATTGAAGTCAGAGGTACACCAAAAGCGTCTGAAGCGGCAATAGCATTCGGATTCGGTGACATGATATTTCCTGCCTTCCCGCCTCCAATCATAGCAAGGAGAATCCCCGTTTTTGAGAGCTTTGCGCGTTTGGCAATGGCAAGTGCGATTGGCGCTACCGTAATAACCGCAACATCTACAAAAACGCCTACTGTTGTTAAAATCATCGTTGCAAGAGCGAGTGCTAATAGTGCCCTCGCCTCACCAAGCCTTCTCACAATGGCCTCAGCGATAGATAACGCTGCACCTGATTCAATGAGAACACCAGCCAGTACACCTGCGGCCATAATTCTAAGGACAGCCGGAATCATGTCCTTAGCACCTTCCATCATAACGTTGACGGTCTGAACAATGTCTACACCGCCAACCAATCCGCCTATAAATGCACCTGCCAGCATGCCATAAGCAGGTGATACTTTTTTTAGAATGAGAACAATCGCGATCACAAGCGCCGCCAAGGCTCCCAGAGTACTTACCGTTACATCTGCATCCATTCTCAATCCCCCTAAAAATATCTTTCTCCAATTGTAAGCGTTTACCCAAAGGGATTGTGTTGTGAATCTGGATGAACTTTTTTAACTGACCACTCTACCGAATTGTGCATTTGCACAATCAAGATAGTTGAGTCATTAGCTGCGCCATATAAAGCTCGATTAACTGTTTTACATGACGAGGGTCTTTTCCGGTCAATCCTTGAATTTTGTCTAAACGATAACGCAATGTATTTCGATGAATAAATAAACGATCAACAATTCTTTGCAAATCACCGCCCTCTTCAATGTAAACCCTTAATGTATGGGCGAGCTCTGCTTCTTGTGTCAAAGGCTTGTAAAAGTCAGTCCATCGACTGTTCTTTTCAGCAATTCCCGCCATCATGAATAAGCTTTCCAGTTGATAAGACTCAAAGAAATACATACTTTCCTCCGGATCAAGAGCCTTCCCTAACCTCAGGGCTTCTCTCGCATGCTGAAAAGAAATTGGCAGCTGGCTGATGTCTTCAGCGACAGTCCCTATCCCCACTAACACTTGGCTTCCTACTGCTCTTTGCATTGTTTTTTGCAGATGACCTGCCGCCTGCTTTACTTGATGTTCAGGTATGGGCTGACTTAAAAGAATCAATTCATGACAAAAGGTCATGCCAAGTAAATCATCTGCCTTCTTATCATATTGAATCGCATGCATCAATTTATGAACAGCATCCTCTGAGGAGGGAACTGGCTGAAAAACAATAGCCATTCGGCGCTTGTCTAAATCCATCCCCAGCCAAGCAGCTCGATTTTTCAGCTGATGATCCCCAGCATCAGAATATGAAATCAACTGATTGACAATTTCACTTTCTATTCGATGACGCCATTGAACCCGCTCAAGCAGAAAAGATTGCTCTAACACCAGTTCAGCTGCCATCTTCACCAGCTCGGCATGATGCCGAATGTCCTCTGGCTCACCAGTAATCCCAATCACACCAACTACTTGTTCATGGAAGCAAATAGGCAAGTTAATCCCGGGTCTCACTCCTTCTAAGCGCAAAGAGGTCTCCTGGTCAATTTCCACACTGTTCCCGCTTGTCAGCACAAGTCGTGCACCATCATGTTTCTGGCCAATCCTGTTTCGTTCACCAGAACCAATAATGACACCATCTGCATTCATCACATTGATGTTTTTATGTAAAATATGCATCGTACGTTCAACCATTTCTTGAGCCAATTCACTGGTCAAAAATTGCATTTTCCATCTCCCCTGAAGGTTTTTTCATTCAATGTATCATAGTGTCTTTGAACAATAAATGCAAAGTGTTTAAAAACCAGCCATTGACAAAGACACCCTGAAAAGTGTTTAATCAATTCAAGGACCGACCGACAGTCTAGTTAAAAGAAAGGATGGCTTTATGAGAACCGTTAAACATCCTGAGGAACGTAAAAATGACATAATAAACGCAGCAGAAGCGCTTTTTTCAACCAAAGGCTATCAGAAAACAACAATTATTGACATATTAAAAGCCGTTGGCATTGCAAAAGGCACCTTTTACTATTACTTTGCATCCAAAGAAGAAGTAATGGATGCCATTATTGACAGGATCATCAAAGAAGATATCATCGTGGCAAAGCGGATTGCAGCTGACCCAGACCTTCCAGTCGTTGACAAACTATTTCGTATCATCATGGTGCAATCACCTCAGCAAGGAAGCCATAAACAGGGCATGATCGATCAGTTCCATCAGCCTTCTAATGCAGAAATGCATCAAAAAAGCTTAATCAAAGCCATTAAAGAACTATCACCAGTGTTGGCAGATGTTATTCAGCAAGGTGTAGAGGAAGGGACATTCAAAACGAAGTATCCGCAAGAGACGGTTGAATTCCTTCTTGCTTCTGCGCAGGTCATATTTGATGAAGGCCTTTTTCAATGGACAGCCGAAGAAAGTCTACAACGCGCTTTAGCTTTTATCGAAATACTCGAATCCTCATTGCATGCAAAAAAGGGAAGTTTTTCCTTCCTGCTCAAGCGATTATCTGGAGAGCTGGATGAAAATAATCAGTGATTGGTCACTTCAATACCAATCCTGCATACATTATAGACTGACGGTCGGTCTAAAAGGAGAGTGATATTTATGTCTTTGTTATCCAAAAGAGGCTCATCCCACTTTATATACCTCGTTCTCGGACAGATTATTTCCGTTTTCGGATCTTCTCTCATTCGGTTTGTTCTATCTTTACACGTACTGGATATGACGCATCGAGTTGATTTATATGCCTTACTTTTCGCTTTATCCAATATCCCGCTCCTTCTCTCCCCGTTAGCTGGTGCAATCGCTGACCGGTTTAACAGAAGGAACTTAATGATTTTATTTGATGTCCTCACCGGCATGATGATTCTTGCCTTTTATTTTTGGTTATTTTCGGGAAATGATTCACTCTATATGATCGGAGCTGTCATGATACTGCTTGGCGTGATGAGTACGTTCTATGCTCCCGCTGTCATGTCCAGCATTCCACAGCTAGTGAAACAAGAGCAATTAGAACAAGCAAACGGCATTGTCAATGGCGTTCAGGCACTTTCAGGTGTTCTCGCACCTATTATCGGAGGAGTTCTATACGGAATGATTGGAAGCCAATCCATCATCGGTGCAAGTGCCATCGTATTTTTTCTATCAGCCTGCATGCTTTTAAGGTTAAACATTTCCTTCTCCCCTAGTCCGCTGACAGAGTCTATGGGCAAAGTGCTCATAAAAGATATGAAACAAGGATTTTCTTATATTGGCAGTCAGCCATTTTTAAAAAGGGCCATGCTGCTTGCCGCAATGTTAAATTTCATCCTTACACCATTTTTTATTGTTGGGGGACCAATCATTTTAAGGGTCACAATGAAGAGCAGTGACATCATGTATGGAATAGGCATGGGCTTGATTGAGTTCGCTGTCATCGCAGGGGCTCTGCTAGTTGGACTTGTAGCGAAGCGATGGCGCATTCCTACTTTATATCGCTGGCTTCTTGTCATCGCAGTCATCTTGCTGCCTGTGGCGTTCTCAACATCCAAAACAGCTCTTCAATTTGGCACTTATCCAGCTTATTTTCTCTTTTTAGCAGGATGCCTTCCAATTGCTATGCTGCTGACTATGATCTCAATCGTTGTGATTTCACATGTTCAAAAGAAAACACCAAATCATCAGTTGGGAAAAGTGATGGCCAATCTGACAATGGTTTCTCAATGTGCTGCTCCGCTTGGCCAAATGATGTATGGATTTTTGTTCAATACGTTTTCAGCCACCATGTATGTGACGGTGCTCATCGTCAGTTCTTTCATGTTTGCACTAGTCTGCTTAACAAAAAATATGCTTCAGCATGAAGGAGAATCAGCCTCATGAGATTAGCGTTTATAAAGAAAGACTTAACCCGTCACCGTCTTATTTCAATCGGCTTAACCATTTGCATCATGATGACTTCATTTCTCGCAGCAAGTGCAGCTCAAATGATCGTACAGCTGAATGGTTCCATTTCTAACCTGCTCCATTCTGCCAAAGCGCCAGACTTTGTCCAAATGCATGACGGCGGCATAAATGAAAAAGACATTGAAGCATTTTCAAGCAAACAGTCCATGGTAAAAGCCCATCAAATCGTCCCAATGATACCAATTGAACATGCAAACATCAGGTTCGGACATGAGCCTGCCAAAGCAGGTGTGATGGATCATTTATTTGTGAAGCAAAATCGTGATTTCGATTTCCTGTTAAACGAACAAAATGAAAAGCTCACGGTCAATAAAGGCGAAGTGGCTGTCCCAATTTATTTTCAACAAAAGTATCAGCTCAACATAGGTGAAACGTTACTGATTGAGAAAGGAGCTAATCAATTCACCTTTCGCATCAAAGCGTTCTTGCGAGATGCACAAATGAACCCCAGTCTTGTCAGTTCAAAAAGATTTCTTCTTCATAACGAGG
Source organism: Bacillus safensis FO-36b (assembly GCF_000691165.1). Classification (GTDB taxonomy): domain Bacteria; phylum Bacillota; class Bacilli; order Bacillales; family Bacillaceae; genus Bacillus; species Bacillus safensis. Next base: position 658,646 of record NZ_ASJD01000002.1, read on the forward strand.
ATTGGGATGCAATAAATCAAGTGTTTCATCACAAAGAGTACTTAATCGAATTTTTACTACATGATGCCGCTCAGACAGATACCTTTCAAGCCATCTATCAATCATCACAACTGCCACAACAAGGCCCATCTGTCACACTACCTTTACTGCGTATGCTGAATGCATTGACAGATGGAATGGTCATTGCCATTCTCCTGCTTGTTTGCCTGCTGCTCATCAGTATAGCCCTTCTCTCACTCCATCTTGCTATGACGGCTTCAATAGAAGAGGATGAACGTGAAATTGGCATACTGAAGGTGCTTGGGATCCCTTTAACAAGAATCAAGCAATTATACGTTGGTAAGTATGCCGCGCTTGCTTGTGCAGGGTGTATAGCAGGATATGTGTTAACGCTTATATTTGGTGATATGTTTACAACCAATATCCACCGTTACATGGGGAATCAGCCTTCTTTTGCTCATTGGTTAATCCCGCTTTTTGTTTCTATTGCGACGGCAATGATCATCATCTCTTGCAGCTATGCTGTCTTAAGAAAGTTTGGTCAAATATCAGCTGCTCAAGCACTTCAAGGCGTTATCAACCCACTGGGTCAAAAGAAAAGAATACCTATGCACCTCAAGAAAAGCAGGTTCTTACCCGTCAATATTTGGCTTGGTTTAAAAGATCTGATATCACGAAAGAAGCTGTACACAACGATTTCTTGTATTATTGCACTCTGTACATTTTTAATGCTCATGCCTATTCAGCTATGGCATACCTTACAATCACCGGATTTCATCACATACCTTGGCTCTGGTAAAAGTGACCTTCGAATGGATATACGCCAAGGGAATCATCTAGCGAAAAATACAAACGAAATAGAATCAATGATTCGTGAAGATCAGAGCATACAAACAGCAGCCATCTATAAAACTACTTCTCTTCAGGTGAAATCAAAGGAGAACACATTAGAAACGCTCTACTTAGAAACAGGTGAGCTCTCAGCATTTCCCCTCAACTATTTACAAGGACGACAGCCTTTAAAGAATGAAGAAATTGCCTTATCCGTATTAAATGCAGATTCACTTCAGAAAAAGATAGGAGAAAGAATCACTCTCGTAACTAATGGGCATGAAATCCAAAGAACGGTAACAGGTATTTATCAGGACGTGACCAATGGAGGCAAAACAGCAAAAGCAATATCACAGCCATTTCCTCAAACAGCTCTTTGGCAAACCGTTCAAATTCAACTAAAACCAGGAGTAAATATCGCAGAGAAAAAGACAGTATTTGAAAAGAAGGTATCTCCTGCAAAAGTGACAGATATGAAAGAATACGTTCATCAAACGATCGGCAGCACAGCAGCTATTGTAAAAGTCATTGCATTTTTTGCTGCATTAGCTGCCTTTGGAACCGCCAGCTTAATGCTATTCATGTTTCTGCACATGTTAAAGGCGAAAGATTCAAGCCGAAACCACATGCTAAGAACAATTGGATTTTCTATAACAGATATAACAGTACAATATATAACGAGTTTTATCGCTGTTCTCTCTTTTGGCGCCTTTATTGGAACAATCGCGGTCAATACCATTGGTCCTGCTTTGATGAGTATAGGAGGAGCAACATTAGGGGCGTCGAGCCTCCAGTGGCTGTCACCACAATGGGTGTCAGTTGTGTACCCGTTTACACTATTTATTGTCAATTTAGCTTTGACCACCTGGTTATTGAAGACGTTTTTTTCTAGTCAAACGGCAAGGCAAACACTTTTATAAGGAGATGTTTCACATGGAACACTTGATTGAAACGAAGCGATTGTCTTTGCATATCAATTCATTAAAAGGACAAAAACAAACCATTCTTAAGGATATTCATTTATCGATAAAGCATGGGGAATTCGTGACCATTATGGGACCTTCTGGATGCGGGAAAACATCATTACTTTATCAGCTTAGCGGCATAGAAACAGCTTCAACAGGAGAGATCGAATATAAAGGCCGATCACTATCAGAAATGACAGACAAACAGTTAACTGCTCTGCGCTTAACAGAGATGGGGTTTGTCTTTCAGCACAGCCACTTATTAAAAAATCTTAATTTATTTGACAACATCATAGCTGCAGCTTATTTAGCAAAGAAAAAGCCAAGACAAGAATTGAATGAACGAGCTCAATATTTAATGAAAAAACTCGATATTGATCATTTGGCAAATAGATATTTGACAGAAGTATCGGGAGGACAGCTTCAAAGAGCCGCTATCTGCCGAGCGCTCATGAATGAACCAGACATACTTTTCGCTGATGAACCAACAGGTGCTCTTAATTCCAGTACAACAAAAGAAGTGATGAATATTTTTTCAAGAATCCACGCTGAAGGAGCAACACTGCTGCTTGTCACACATGACCCCAAGGTGGCTCTTCGTTCTGAAAGAATTATGTTTATGAATGACGGGGAAATTGTAGCCAGTTTACAACTAGGAAGATATGATCACTCAACTGCCGAGAACCGAGAAATGAGATTAAATCAATGGCTGCAAGATTTAGGTTTTTAATTTGAGAACAAATTTGAACAAACAGGCAGGAAACTGCCTGTTCTATTTTTTTTGGCACTCAAACGAGTAATCCATAGAAAAACTATTTGTTTCTAAGATGATTTTGCCGCCAGCTTGTTGACAAGATTCTGTCAGCAGCTCAATTTCTTTGCTATAAAAGTATCTCTTTGACATATAAACAGTCACTAAAACAAGTAACAGAGTCGCGATAATGACTGTGATTTGTCTATTTAAACTTGGAAATCTTTTTTTCATTTCAACATCCTTTCTAAAGGTCTAAGTTTGTGTTTAATACTTACTTTTGGCTGCATCTATCAGTTTCTTATCTCATGATCTAGCAACATCATACATGATTTTCTTTCCTAGATCGACCTTCCATTTTCCCTCTGAAATAGCTAAAACTTCTTTATTCCAAATATACCAGTGATATTTTCGTTCATTATCATAAAATCCATTGTATATATTCCTTTTTTAGACTTCCAAAAAGAGATTTTATTCATTTGTGCTAACAAGCAATTACCCTTACAATATCGTACATCACATGACCTTAGGTCCCTTTTATTACCTCTTGTCAATCACTTCACAGAAACGATTATATTTTTCCAAAAATTGTGATATCGTTTTTTATGAAACAGGTGAAAGGATCTTAAAGAGGTGAAATTTCCATGGCTATCATTTCTGCTGAACAGGTGGGGAATCGTTTAAATGATTGGAGAATTGCAATTCGCAAGCATGATGTACACAGTGCAAAAGCAATGTATACAGAATTAAAAGAATTACTTCAAAAAATGGAAGAGAATCAGGAGGTCTTGACCTATTACTCATTGCTAGAAGGCAAGTATAAGCTCATGTTATATGAACGAAGAGGTACAAAACTGAAGGAACAGACAGAACCAGATTGCCCCTCTAAAACAAACGACTTAATTGAATACTATTTTTACCTATACAAAGCCCTTTACGCTTCATATAAAAGAGACTATGCATCAGCCATTGGACTGTTTAAAATTGCCGAGAAAAAACTACAACACATTCCTGATGAAATAGAAGTAGCAGAATTCCATACGAAAATCGCCAACTTATATATGCTGCTTCGTCAAAGCCTGATTTCTCTACACTACATTCAGAATGCTATTGATATTTTCAAAAGTCATGAAGGATATGAGAGAAGACTAGCTGCAGCCTTTGTCATCGCCGCTGCTAATTATATGGACATTGGTCACTTTATAAAAGCAGAAGACTACTACAAAAAAGCATTACACATCGCAGACAGTCTCAACGATCATTTTCTAACATCACAGCTTTATCATAATATCAGCATTTTGTACGCCGAAGCTGGCGAATCAAAAAAATGTATCGATGCCCTAGAAAAGGCTCTTAGTGATGAAGACTATCTCTCTTCGTGTTACTTTCATCACTCCATGTACATGTTAATGAAAGAGCTGCTTTCTATCGATGAAAGGACACAAGCTCTCTATTACTTCGAATTGGTGAATCAAAAACATGAATCAGAGAAGTGTCCCATCTATACAGCAAAAATGAATTTGCTTTACCATCTATATTTCACTGAAGATATGGCTCAAAAAGCTCAAGCCTGTTTCGATGAAATCAGCATTCTTAAAAAATTAAAGGATGCTGAAGGAGCCTGTGAATTAAGTGCATTAGCTGCAAAACACTTTGAAGAGCTGGGAGCAATTCATCAAGCCTATCTCTTCTTAAAGGAAGCTGATCGCATGAAACATCCTATCATTGACTGGGGGAATTCATATGAAAAAAATGAGTTTATTGATTATCGCTTTAACCATCGTTGTTTTAGGACAAACAGGGGCTTTCAATTCATTAAATGATGAAAATCCTGGTACAACAGAACGTCCTATCGGAACTTAATAAAAATATTTGTCATACAAAGAACCACTCGCCTCATCAAGGCAAGTGGTTCAACATTTATTTTAGTTGCTGATAAGATATGAGGCGGTGTATATGTACCGCAAGATAAGTAAGCTCATCATTAGGAATGACGATACTATGCACCTGTTTAATATAGTCTTTGATCTTAAAAGCAACATCCATCGCTTGAGGATATAAGTGTGCAATTTGTTCAAACAACTCATTTTCTTGATCTGATAATAATTTATCAGCATAAAATCTTTCTACAAAGAATTTCACATGTGTAATGAACCGGCTGTAATGAATATTCTCTTGATCCATTTTCATATTCAATGTATAGCGCACAAGATTGACAATACTCCCGATCATCTTGGCATATTTCATACCATCTTTCGAATCGGATTTTTCACCTAATGCATTAATTAAGTGAAAGGCGATATTAGCAGCTTCTTCTTTTGGTAATTGTATGCCCAATGTGTCATTGACTAACTCAAGTGCGTAATTCCCTACTTCAAATTCTTCCGTATAGTAGTTTTTGATTTCCCAATACACGCGATTCGTAATATTAATATTCTTTTTATGACGTTCCACTGCAAAATTCAAATGATCCATTAAGGTAAAATAAACACCTGAATTTAAAGTTGAGTTTAAACGTTTTTCTGCGTATTGGACGATGTGCTGAGTTAAATCGATAAACTCCTGAGGCATTGAATCTAACAGTTGAAGAAATTCTTTTGCTCTCATGTTATCAACTGACATAAAGACTTGGTCTGCTTTTTTCTCTTCTATCATTTGACCTGGTTTCTGTCCATAGCCAATTCCTCGGCCGAACAATACCATCTCCTGTTGGTTCTGATCTTCAGCCAGGACCACACTCGAGTTTAAAACTTTTTTGATTTTAAACATCGTCATCACCTGTTTTCATGATTGTGGTGTTCAATCAAGCGATTCACCATTTGTCTCAATGACTTTTTGGTACCAATAAAATGAATCTTTTCGAGATCGTTTTAATGTCCCGTTCCCGTCATCATCTTGATCGACGTGAATGAAGCCATAGCGTTTTGACATTTGTGATGTACCTGCACTAATAATATCAATCGAGCCCCAGCTCGTATATCCAAAGAGATCGACGCCTTCATCAATCGCTTCTCTCATTTGACGGAAATGCTCTTTAAAATAGTTAATACGATAGTCGTCATGGATAGAGCCATCACTTTCAACTACATCCTTTGCACCCATGCCGTTCTCGACAATGATAAGAGGTTTTTGATAACGATCATACAATTCGATCAAAGAAATTTTCAGACCAACCGGATCAATTTGCCAGCCCCAGTCAGTTGAAGGAAGGTAAGGGTTTTTAACCCCGCGAATTGTGTTCCCTTCTGTCTCTTCTAATCCTTCTTGGGCTGACTCCGTTAAAGACATATAGTAGCTGAATGAGATAAAATCTACTGTGTTTTCTTTTAAAATGGTAAGATCATCTGCTTCCATTTGAATATGAATATCTTTTCTCTCAAGCATGCGCTTGATCAGTGGCGGATACTCGCCAAACACTTGAACATCTGCATAGAAATAGTTTTCTAAGTTTTGTTTCAAAGCTTGTTCCACATCATTCGGGTGGCACGTATGCGGATACGTTGTCAATTTTGTCAGCATACATCCTACCTGGCTGCCTGGGATGATGCGATGGCAATCTGCTGTTACGAGAGCAGATGCGACAAATTGATGATGAAGTGCTTGGTACACCGTTTCTTCCACTTTTCCTTCTGGGCAGCGATCAGGAATAATTCCTGCTGTAATGAAAGAGTGGCGGTGAATACTATCAATTTCATTAAAGGTGAGCCAATATTTCACATCATGTTTATATCGTTCAAAACATACATTGGCGAACTTCACAAAGAGATCAACGACTTTTCTTTCAACCCAGCCATTATATTTCACACTAAGCGCTAAAGGCATTTCATAATGAGAGAGAGTCACGATCGGTTCTATGTTGTGTTTTTTCATTTCTGCAAAGACACGATCATAAAATTGAAGCCCTTTTTCATTCGGTTCCGCTTCTTCTCCAGTAGGGAAGATACGACTCCATGCAATAGAAATCCGAAGTGTTTGAAATCCCATTTCTGCAAAGAGAGCCAAATCCTCTTTATAGTGATGATAGAAATCGATACCTCTGCGTTTTGGATATTTTTTATCGTCTGGATCTTTCATTGCACGATCTATATTTTCAGTGGTAACAGCAAGATGACCTTCATAATCTTCTACACTCAAGTTGGAACGGTACATTGCAATATCTGCAACAGACGGTCCCTTTCCATCTATATTCCAGGCGCCTTCTGCCTGGTTAGCCGCAATGGCGCCGCCCCATAAAAATCCTTTTGGAAAACCTTTGATTTTTGTCATATGATTAGCCTCCTAATTGTGTAACAACCATCAATGTATCTTGACGATTGACCTCTTGTAATGGCTGTACCTTAATATCATATTGATCTGTATTTGTGATTACAGCAAGTGTTACTGGATCATATCCTGCTTCCATGATTTTTTCTAAATCAAATTCAATCAATAAATCTCCTGCTTGAACACGATCTCCTGCCTGCACTTTTGGATAGAAATACTGTCCTTCCAACTGAACAGTGTCAATGCCGATGTGGAATAATACTTCAACCCCTTGGTCCGTTTTCATACCAAGCGCATGGTTTGTTTCGAACAGCAAGGTCACCTCACCATCTACTGGTGCATAAAGTGCTCCTTTTGAAGGTACAATGGCAATTCCGTCTCCCATGACCTTTGAAGAAAAAATATCATCTTTTACTTCAGATAGAGAGATCATTTGACCAATCACAGGGCTTTTGAAAGTTTCTCCTGCTCCAATTTGTTCAGCAAATGCAGCTTGGTCCTTTGTCTTTTCTTCTACTGTTCGATCTTTACCTAATACAAAAGCAGCGATAAATGCGACAATAAATGAAATGACTGCTCCAATGATAGCAAACATCAGATTTCGCGGAAGTTCATCTGATATAAACATCGACATGCTTGCTAATCCTGGGCCAACAAGCACAAAGGCTTGTATACCAACTAAACCAATGAAAATTCCGCCAACAAACGAACCAATCATAACACTTCCAAGGACTCGCTTATTTTGAAGTGTCACACCATATAACGCCGGCTCTGTGATACCAAAAAAGGCTGAAATCCCTGCCGAAATGGCTGTTGATCTGAGTACCTTGTCTTTTGTGCGTAGTGCCACAGCAAAACACGCTCCACTTTCCGCAATATTATGCGCAAGTGATGCCGGTAAATAAAGTGCTTCTTTCCCAAGGGTTCCCATCGTTGTGACTGCATAAGGGACCATTGCTTTGTGCATGCCTGAAGCAACCATGAATGGGAGGACCGCTGCTAAAATTGCGACAGCTACCCAGCCTACTGTATTAAACATTGCAAGAATAATTGATGAAAAACCTTGTCCTGCTGTAAAACCAATCGGTCCTAACAGAAGTAACGTAACTGGTACAGTAATGACCAATGACATCATCGGAACGAAGAAAATCCGAATTGGTTTTGGTGAAAACCGCGTAAAGAATTTTTCCATTTGCGCGTAAAGCAATACAGAAAGGATTGCCGGAAACACTTGATACGCATAAGCTATATTTTTTACATCGAATGACAGTAATTGCGCACCTTCTGTAAGCATTGCTGTCATGTTCGGCAGAAGGAGCGCACCGACTGCTGATAATGCGACCAGTGGGTTTACTTTTAGTTTATTCGCCGTCGTTACAGCAACTAATAAAGGCAGAAAGTAAAGTGGTGCATCACCTACCATGTTCAGTATTTGATAGGTTTGTCCCTTTGCATCCATCCAGCCTAATAAAGAGAAAAGGAGAAGAAATGATTTTAAAATTCCTCCGCCTGCGATAGCTGGTACTAGAGGCTGGAAGACACCGACAATGAAATCTAACAGGACTGTGCCTGCTTTTCTCTTTTCTTTTGGCTGATTGGATGGCACGTCTTGGCTTGATGAGCTGCTGCCTATTAAACTTGTTACCTTTTGATACACTTCAATGACGTCATTCCCAATCACCACTTGGCATTGTCCTGACATTCTGACAGCTATGACACCTGGTGTTTTTTCTAGTGCTGGTACATCTGCTTTTTTCTGATCAATTAGCGTGAAGCGAAGTCTTGTTGAACAGTGCTCAAGGTGCGCAATGTTTTCTTTGCCGCCTATATGCTGTAAAACGTCTTTGGCAACTTGTGTGTAATCCATTTTTTCTCCCCCTTTTCTCATACATGAGACCTATATTTTGGCAATAAAAAAAGGACCTAAAACGACAAATAAAAGAAATTCATCGTTTTTAGATCCTGCCTGCATGACCAGTCACATGTCTAATTTATTCATATTGGATTTGTTTTTAGTATATATTGATTATATGAAAGCGTCAACATTTATTTTTCTAAAAATTATTAAGGTCTATAGACCCAAATTCATTTTCCTTAATTAGTTGAAGCGTTTGCCTTCCTCTCTTTTTTTCACCAATAACTATCTTCACTATAAAAAACCAGATAAATTTATTCATTCATCTGGTTATCATCATCTATTTTTTCTTTTCTTCTGCCTGCTTTTTAAATGCTTCTGATTGTTTTTGATATTCCTGCTTTGAGACTGGTTTAAATTCTACGATGCCGCCTGCTATTTTCAGAGGAAGTTTTATTGATTTTGCACCTCGATTCGTTGAACCTACGATAATACCAGTTTTGTGCTCTTCGATTTGAGGATAGGTACTGATATCAAACATGATTCCATCAGAAACACCACCCGCTTTATGTTTCGTCTCTTTATAAGGTTCACCACCATCCCCTGGAACTGTTCTCATTAGAAAGGCCCCTGACCATTCAGACTCAATATGCATGTGCTTTACTTGTAGAAATAGTTGGTATGTACCATCCTCCGCAGTATACAGATAACCATAAGCGCCTGTTACTTTCTTGATGTAGTCTCTTAAATAATCATAAAATCTAGTTTCTGAGTCATCAATTAACTCATCATATCGATCTTGAATGGCTTTTTGATACGCATTTAACTTTTTTTGATCAACTGCTTTGTAAGTGATGCTTTTGTTTTCACCTTGTTTTTTCACAGAAAGATCTTTTCCAGCAACATGTACTTCATACATCACCGGATCTTTTCCTTGCTTCACTTCAAATTCATAACCGTTTTCAATTGCTTTTCCAGTTAATTGATATTTATGTTTAAATAAATTCGGATCAAAATGCATTTCCGGACTTTCTTCTAAAATGGTTTCATTCAAGTGACCGGTTACTTTCCCTTTTCTCTCCGTTACCTTAAACCAATTCACGCCCTCTTTTGTTTTCTGCGCAAAGGCGTAGGATTGATTTAATGCACTCTTTTTTCCGATTGCTTGATAGGCTGACCAGCTGACTGCACCAAGGACTAATACCGTCAGGACAGCCACAAACCAGATTTTCGATTTACTCATACGTACCCCTCCAATATATAATCTGATGAATGATCATCCATATATATGAGTGATTCACCTCTCTGATTAACAAAATCAGGTAAATATCCACTTCCTTTATCGAATTTATTTTCAACAACCCCTTGTATCTGCCACTTCACATCATTTATTATATATCTAAAAGATATATCTTTTAGATAGGTGTGCTGATATGAAAAAATACAATGATACGACGTATGCGATTTTAGGTATTTTAACGACTGATTGTAAGTCGGGGTACGAAGTGAAGCAATTAATTGATAGAAGCCTGCATCATTTTTGGAAAATCAGTTATGGACAAATTTATCCAGCTTTAAAGTTAATAGTCGAGGAAGGCCTTGCGGAAGTTTCACCTGCTGCTGCTTCTGGCCGCTCAGACAAGCGGGAATATCATTTGACTGAAAAAGGACTGAATACGTTAAGAGAGTGGCTGGCGCAGCCGCTCGACCAGTTACCAACAGAGCGTAATGAGGTGTTATTAAAGTTATTCTTCGGTCAATATCTTTCGTTTGAGAAAAAATTGGTGCTTTTACAGGATTATGAGAGGCAGCTCCGTATTCGTTATGAGACATATGTTGCGATTGAACAAAACATTCAAGAGCTTTATCCAGATGAAGCGGATGCGAAGTATTGGCTGTTTACTTTAGATTATGGGAAAAGAGTGGCTCAAGCAGGAATTGATTGGTGCGTGGAAACATTCCATTCGATGAAGAAGGAAGGGTAAATGAATGAAAAAAGACATACGTGCGGGCAGATTTACAACGGACAATTCTGATTCGATTGTTGTGTTCATCATCGGAATGAGGATCAACAAACGCTGGGCCATTCATCAATGGCTGCCTGTGTTCATGGCGATGCCTGGCATGATCAAGGAGCTGTATACCCATCAAGATGAGCTTGGCTTTCTTGGGACAGAGAATTACTTTGGATTACGCACGACAGCGATGATTCAATATTGGAAATCAACAGATGACCTCCTTGCCTATGCCAAGATGGAGAAGCATTTGGCTGCTTGGAAAGAATTTAACCAAAGAACACGAAATAATGATGCCGTCGGAATTTATCATGAAACGTACCAAATTCAAGCCGGCTCGTATGAATCCATCTACGTGAACATGCCTTCCTACGGACTGAGCCAAGTGAAATCCCCTATTTCAATAAGTAAAGGTCAACAAACAGCGAAGGACCGTCTGAATACAACAAATTCCTAGAGAGCGATTCTCTAGGAATTTCTTTTTGCAACGGTCACAAAATGCTTTAATATGCGGGCTGTTAATCCCCATATGGTGTAGTTTTCGTAATCATAAAACCATTCCTCAATCGAACGGCTTCCCCAGCTGTATTTTTCACCATTCATGATTTTTTCATAAGGGAAGTCCTCTCCTGGTGTTGGCTGAACGGATACATGATGTAAGTACGGCTCATATTGGCTGAGCCATGATAGAGGCACGGTAAAAGTCTCCTCTACTTCTTCTTGATTAAAGGAGTGCTTCACTTTTTGCACATCAATGATACCGACATATGGGTATACCACAAAAGATGGAGAAGCGATATAAGGACTAAGCTGTCCAAGGATCTCGACCGATTCTGGCGGAATGCCCAGCTCTTCATGTGTTTCACGCAATGCAGCTTCCTGTGCAGTTTCGCTGCCGTCAAGCTTGCCCCCAGGAAAGCTAATATCACCCGGCTGTTTTCTCATAGTTAGCGATCGTACCTCAAATAATATATGCCATTCTCCATTTACTTGCACCAAAGGGATAAGGACTGCTGCTTTGAACGCTGTCTCTTCTCCAATGAACAACGGTTGTGATTGATGCAAGTCATTTTTTAATTGATCAATGAACACGGACATCACCTGTTTTCTGTTTCTCTTTCCTTTAGCGTATCATGGTTCACCTTTTCAATAAAGATGATTGTTCTGACAATTATCTTTATCATTTTGACAACCTTACTTGTCAAAATGAATATAATGCTTTACAATTAAGGAAAGATTTCAACCAAAATTGAGGTGACAGAATGAAAAATCGGTTAAAAGAGCTTCGTGCGCGAGATGGTTTAAACCAAACTGAGCTTGCAAAGCGTGCAAAGGTCTCTCGTCAAACCATCAGCTTAATGGAACGAGATGAGTTAATGCCGTCTCTATTGCTCGCTGTTAAGCTTTCACGAATTTTTCAGGAACCCATTGAACGTATTTTTCTATTCGAGGAGGATGAACTCTCATGAAAACTGTATACAAAATGCTCTTAGGTGCTCTCCTTGGCTTTCTCGGCGCTTACTGTCTGCTAGCAGCCGAATTTGAAATGACACTTCTTGATGTTGCATTTGAAGCGACTCTTGTCATCAGTGGATTGACGATTTTATTGATTGTTTATTGTTTTTCAGGGATTTCACGTATGAAAAAAAGAGTATCTCTTTCGGTTTCTGGAGATGAAGAGGATGAACTGGAGGCAAAACAATATCGGACCTTTACTGATTTGACTTTAGCCAATACGGTAAGTACCATTTTTTCCATTGTTGCCATCGGTATCGCGATCGTCACCGAGCAGCCCATTTGGTTGATTCTCGTCAATGCTGCTTTATTTATTGTCTCCATTATCAGTTCATATATAGCGATATCTGTTCTAAAGCTTGTCTACCCTAATCGCAACCTGCCAAGTCCATCTGACAAAGATTATAGTAAAAAGCTGCTCGCTATTTCAGACGAAGGCGAAAAGCATGTGATGCTTGGCGGACTGTTTCACACGTATCAAATGATGAATGTTCTATTGACCGGCGCCATGTTTATTTTGATTGTGTATTCCCTTGGAGCCAATCACTCTCAGCTTTTCTCAATCATGGTCATTGGGGTTGTTTTGATCATTTTGAATGCAAATTATGTGCTAAAGATTAGAAATCGTTAAATGAACAAAAGCACAGCCTCATGCAAAGGCTGTGCTTTTTCCGTTCATTATGACGCGCGGCGTTTCTTTCGTGCATAAATCAATAGTAAGAAACCAAACCAGACCGGCGTTAATAAGAGCGCGGGGCGCGTTGCATCTGCAAACAGCATGATCACTAGAATCGCAGCGAAGAGAACTAAAACACATATATTCACAAAAGGTGTGAACGGTGCTTTAAAGGTAGATGCTTCATGCAATTCCGGCCGTGTTTTTTTATATTTCAAATGGCTAATTAAAATAATACTCCATACCCAAATGAAACAAATGGCACTGATCGTTGTCACAATACCAAAGGCTTGTTCGGGAATCAGCTTGCTTAAAAGAGCTCCAACCGATACCACAATCGTCGAAACAAACAGGGCATTGCTTGGGACAGCATGCTTGTTCAGACGTCCGAAGGAAGCTGGACCCTGCTTTTGATGACTGAGATTATACAGAATACGGCTCGTCGAGAACATGCCGCTATTACAAGCTGATGCCGCAGACGTCAACACAACAAAATTAATGAGCCCTGCTGCTACTGGTATCCCAATGAGTCCAAAGGTTTTCACAAAAGGACTTTCTGATGCGCTGAGTTCAGTCCATGGGTTGATACATAGTAAGACAAAGATCGCTCCCACATAGAAAAATAGAATTCTTAATGGAATCTTATTAATCGCAGAAGGGATGTTTTTTTGCGGATTGGCTGTTTCTGCTGCGGACACACCGACCAGTTCAACTCCCACATACGCAAAAATCACCATCTGGAATGACAATAAGAAACCTGTGACACCATTCGGGAATAACCCGCCATGAGACCATAAATTCGTTACTGTCACCGGTCCGGCATCTGTTTGAAAACCAATGATTAAAAGAACCATTCCAACCCCGATCAATAATAGAATCGTAATTACTTTAATGAGTGCAAACCAAAATTCCATTTCTCCGAAAAGCTTCACCGTTAATAGATTCAATCCTAGTAAAATCAATAAACAAATGATGGCAGGAATCCACTGCGGGATTTTAAACCAATACTGCACGTACACACCGACCGCAATGACATCCGCCATCGCTGTCATAATCCAGCAAAACCAATAGGTCCACCCTGTCACAAAGGAAGCCCACGGGCCGAGATAGTCCTCTGCAATATCGGTTAATGACTGATAGCCTGCCTTCGATAAAAGCAATTCTCCGAGTGCCCTCATGACAAAAAAGATGGCCATCCCGACAATTAAATAAGCAAAAATGATTGAAGGACCTGCCAATTGAATAGCTTTTCCGGATCCTAAAAACAGCCCGGTTCCAATGGTTCCGCCAATGGCAATCAATTGTACATGACGGTTTGATAAATCACGTTTTAATTCTTGTTGTGCCAATGCTAACACCCTCCTACGACACGATCTTATCCTGAAATAATGAACCCTTTAAAAAAGTCCATAAAAAAAGAGATTGGATGCGCTCCAATCTCACGGTCATAAAAGAATAGCAAAATAGAGAAAAGTCATACACGGCATCATCCATGCACCACAAATACAATATTTCGTACTCTTCTGTCCTTTTGCCTGAGATTGTGAACCCTTCGGCGCCGCACATACATGCGGTCTCTCCAGAAGCTGCTCCTGCTATAGTGTGACCCACAGCATTCATAGCCTTTGTTATTTAATTAAAATGTTGCTATTTCTGAATAATTTCATATTTTACGCCTCAATCTGAAAGCTGTCAATGGTAATCTTTTATGATTTACGGCGTTACTCATATGTCTTCACTTCATCAACCCCCCCTGATTCATGTATAATAAATCAAAAGATGTTCGGCTCGTCTGATAGAGAAATCCCTCTTGATGATGAACAAAGTTAGGCAATCCATTGAAGTTGGTGAAGATAAATGAAAAAAATGAACAAGCAGCGTGTTACATTACAGGAAGTCGCCAAGCATGCCGGTGTCTCGACTTCAACGGCATCACTCGTTGTTCGAAATAATCCTAGAATCTCTGAAGCCACTCGAAACAAAGTACTGCAATCCATGGAGGAATTAGGATACGTATACGACCGCGTTGCTGCCAACATGCGGTCAAAAAGCTCAAATATCGTGGGTGTGATTGTGACGGATATTTCTAACACCTTTATTTCGGAGTTTTTAATTGGCGTGCAAACCACGCTTGAGTCACTGGGCTATACTGTTTTACTTGGTACGACCTTTGACAGTGTCGATAAACAGGAGCGGCTCATTTCCACCATGGTAGAGCACCGAGTGGGCGGGATTATTTTAAACCCAGCTTCGAAAAGCTCTGCTCGAACGGTCAAACAATTAAATCAAATTCGCACCCCAAAAGTACTGGCAAATCGTGAATTATCAGATGTGCAATGTGACTATGTCGGTGTTGATTATGAACAAGGTACTTGGATGGCGGTTCATCATCTTCTTCAAAAAGGGCATCGCCGCATCGCTTTTTTAGGCGGCATCAAGACTTCTTCGACTTGGATTGAGCGGATGAAAGGTTTCAAAAGAGCTCATGACGAAGAAAATGTGACGATTGATGATTCTCTTATTATTGATATAGAACCTACTCGTGAAGGCGGGAAAGAAGCACTTGCCCAAGTGATGGATCAGCCTGAGCCCCCTACTGCTATTTTTTGTTTTAGTGACTTATTCGCTTTTGGGGTCATTCAAGCACTGTCAGCACGGGGCATCAAGCCTGGTGAAGATATCGATGTCGTTGGATTTGATAATGTTCCTGAAGCAGAAATGTATCATCCGCCGCTCACCACTGTTTCCTCCTTCCCACGATCCATCGGGGTAAAAGCAGCGAACCTTTTATATCATAAAATGAACGAACAGGATGAAGAGCTGCAGCGATTGATTTTAAAGCCTCAACTTCATATTAGAGAAACCTCTCCATCATGATGAAAAAGAGAATTGCGTGCAGCAATTCTCTTTTTTTATTGATCAAGTCAACTATTTCTTTGTTTCATTTTTCTTTTTTTAAATCACAAAGTCATAAACTTGACACATTTAAAATGCAGGAGTATATTTATCTCGTTGCTTCTTTTAGTATATCGTTATACCTATTTCATCATATCATCATTTCTATCAAAAAACAGTTAAAAGTGGTTTTTTATGATTCTGATCAAATCATGAAGTTTCACTTCCTAATCAAGGCTGTTATTATTTTTTCATTTTTAGTAGAACGATGTACTTGATCGAAGAACAGATGAATATTCATTATTTTTTCATCAATCACATAAGGGGTGTTGTGATGGGCTTCATATTATTCATTTTGAAGGAAACAATAACAAAGGGTACACAAAGAATTTGACCTTAAATGGGGTTTCAAATATAGGAGTGGGAACATGAAAAATCCTTATATAAAATCGTCACTTGGCATGTATTTAAACTACTTCATGCTTGGCATGATCAATATTATTGTAGCTTCCAACATGGACAGCTTATCTGAACGCTACCATGTGGATATTCCGAAAATCAGCTTGCTTGTATCGGCGATCGGAATTGGTAAACTCATTGCGCTCTTTTTCTCAGGCCGGTTAGCCGACAGCTGGGGACGTAAGCCTGTCATTATTACAGGAAATTTTCTTTACTTATTATTCTTAATCGGTATTCCAACGACAACAAGTTATACACTGGCATTTATCTTTGCGATATCAGCAGGTATTGCCAACTCACTGCTTGATTCAGGAACCTATCCTGCTTTGTCAGAGTCATTTCCGAAAAAAGCAAGTTCGGCTTCTGTTTTAGTAAAAGCGTCTGTATCCATTGGGGCGACTGTTCTTCCATTTATCTTGGCCTTCCTAGTGGCACATGACATCTTCTGGGGCTGGGCGTTCTTTGGACTAGGGCTTCTTTATTTACTTGTAGGGATTTACTTACTCTTTATGCCATTCCCGAACCATAAGCAAGTTTCTTCACAAGACGCTCTTCCAGTACAGGACCAGCTGAAAGAAGAACCAAAAATGCTTGGCGAAGGCTTAGCTGTTGTACTGATGGGATTCACATCGACTGCATTGTTTGTCGTATGGCAGACATGGCTTCCGCAGCTCGGGTTAAAATTAATCGGACTTGGCACAGAACAAGCTACACAGCTTCTATCTTATTTTAGTATTGGTGCACTGGTATCTGTTCTATTGCTTTCGATCGTCTTAGATAAATTCATTTCACCGATTATGGTGGCGATCATTTATCCAATTGGAGCGTTCCTTGCGATGCTTGCACTATTCCAAGTTGAAACTTACAGCATTGTCATTGTCAGCACCTTCTTCTTAGGACTATTTACAGCGGGAATCTTCCAGCTGGCGATGAGTATTATGATGAAATTGTTCCCGACAAACAAAGCAACGGCTTCATCCTATGTCAACATTGCGGCAAGCTCAGCATTTATACTCGTGCCGCTCATTACAAGTGGATTGGTCAGCACGTACGATATTAAAATGACGTTATTTTTCGATATGATCATCGCAGTTATTAGCATATTACTAGCGGTCTTTGTTCTTGGACGCATGAAAAAATTATTTAGATAATTAAAGGAGATGTCAATCATGACAAACATACATGAACGTAATATTGATGGGAAAACAAAATTAGTTGGTCTTCTTGCTACACCAATCGGGCACAGCCTTTCACCACGTATGCATAACCTTGGCTATACACTAACAGGTCTCAACTATGCTTACCTTGCATTTGAAGTAGGGAATGATGAACTAGAAGCAGCCGTAAATGGTATGAAAGCAATGGGTGCAGCTGGATTTAACGTCTCTATGCCGAACAAAATGAAAGTACTAGATTACTTAGACGAACTAGATGATTCTGCAAGATATACACGTGCAAGTAACACTGTAGTGAACAAGAATGGTAAGCTCATCGGCTACAACACAGATGGTCTTGGATATGTAAGAAACTTGATTGAACATGGTGTTGAATTAGCTGGTAAGAAGGTCACTCTCGTTGGCTCTGGCGGTGCTGCGACTCCGATTGCGATTCAGCTTGCACAGTCCGGCATTCGTGAAATTAGTATTTTTGCTCGTAATGATCAATACTTTGTTCAAGCAGAAGAAAATGTAAATTACATCAACAACGAAATGAAATCATTCGGTGTCAAAGCAAACATTTTCCCACTTGAAGACAAAGACGCGTTCCGCCGTGAAGTAGCAGAAAGTGCAATCCTGGCAAATGGGACAAGCCTTGGCATGAAACCACTGGATCAACTCAGCATTATCGATGATACACTTGATGTACTTCGTGAAGATTTGATCGTGACAGATGTCGTATACAACCCGCAAAAAACAAAGCTTCTTGCGCAAGCACAGGAAGCTGGCGCCAAAACCATTAACGGTCTTGGAATGATGCTGTGGCAAGGTGCACTTGCTTACAAACTCTTTACTGGTGAAGATATGCCAGTTGATCAAGTAAAACAAATTCTTTTTGAAAATGACCGTTTCTAAAATAAAAAAGACAAAGGGCTAAAATGATCATCATTTTAGTCCTTTGTTTTCAGCTCTACACGCTGAGACGACTTCCTGCGGAGGTCGTCTTTTTTTAATCATGTATCATGATTTGACGGTATCGATACAGGATATACAGTGCGCCGATAATGGCCGCAACAGCCACCACTGCATCGAACATAAAGATTTGTAAAATGGACGCGTGACTCTGAATTAAACCTGTTACGACCGGGATGACGATAGCCGACACGCCGCCCGCTGTAGAGATAATCCCTGTCATCGTCCCTTTGTTTTTCCAGAAGAATTCAGCCATCACAGTTAACGTCAGCTGAAAAACTCCTGCGGTTGAAAATCCCAATACAAACGCATTGACGGTTCCTATGACTGGGGATTTCACGACCAAGAGCACACAAATGGAAACAAGTGTAATGATGGGGTAGATCAGCAGTACAGTGACCGGACGGACAAAGCGGCGAAGCAGAAACGCGAGCATCACGACAGACAGCAACCCGCCCATGCTATAGTAACTGAGCAGTTTTACAGCACTGCCCGATGCCATCCCCAAGATGGCCTCACCGTACGTAGGAAGCCAAATTTGCGGCAGCGCATACAGTCCATTTGACGTAAAGCTGATCAAAATGAGTGCGATCCCTTCCCTCCAAAATGTAGGCTCTGTCGAGAAGCGCGGAAGTCCGTCATACTCCGTTACCTGGACTTGCTCCACCTTACGATGATTCGGAAATGGCAAGGTCCACAGCATCAAGACATTCACAAGATAGATCAGAGCAGGGACAAAAAATGAAATTCCATAAAACAAATCATGCTCTGCTAAAAAGAAAATCGCCAGTGGCAAAATGGTTGCCCCAATGGAGATAAAGGCCTTCACCATCACATTCGCAGATCCCGAGTTTTGCGGAAAAGCCTCCATTAACGCAGGATATGTTCCTGCATCCATTGCCGAATTCGCGACGCCTGCCAAAATCGCAAATGCAAACGCGATTTGATAATTCGGAGACAATGGGATTCCAATGAGGAACACCGCCATCAGCACACCAGAAACCAAAATGACCGGCTTACGCCCAAAACGATCTGACAGTACACCTGATAAACCATACGTGAGCACCCTGCCAATGCCAAGCGCCGAAATCATATAACTAATTCCCGCACTATTGGTATCTAACTGTTTGATTAAAAATGGCATATTTGAAGCCAAAATAATATTGACCATACCTAATAAAAAATAATTAATATACAGACTAGAAGCCGTTCTCACATACGGATTCCTCATCCTGACACACCCCTCAACACCATCGCAATGAAGTGACAAATAATGGTTACGCTTACAAGATCTCATATGTGAGGAAGAACAGCTTTTCAGCCTTCACGTTCATACATCTCATCATGTCATGCAGCTCACAGCTTACACGCCCTTCATGTATCAAGCATTTCTTCAATTTTTCACTGCTCTTATTTTATACGAATGCGAAAGGTAAAGATAGTGAATTGCTTAAATTTGAAGGGAATTCATCGATCAAGCGTATGACACCATCGATAGAAAAAAGGAGTGGTTCATTCCACTCCTTAAATGATGTCTCAATTCTGTTCATCGCAGCCCCCAAATACTTAGCTCATAAAAATATCCCGTTCTCTCGATGCGTAATCCAAAACGGAAATATTCTTCCAAAAATAAAATCCCCATACCCACTTGAAAATTTTGTTTGCTCAAGAAGGTGATTTAAAAGAATAAAAGCTTTTTTCACATTCAATTAAAGTGCTGCAATTTCATGCTCTCGATAGTGTTCTCCATGTATTTGGATTTTATGTTCTCTCGATTGAAGGAAAGCAAATACCTTCTGACAAAACAATTGATTTTTCTTCAATATCTAAAAAGGGGTGTTCTGGAAGTGTCATATAGCTTAATTTGTTCATTAAATGCTGTCTTCTGCTTTTTCTTTTTAAGGTTTCGATTTTTGAATTTCTGTTGTTATTTATATTACCCAGTTCAACATCCACTTTCCATTTTGTACTTTATCATTACGATAAATACCTCATTAGGTCTTCATTCATAGATGCGAACAACTAAATACAGACTTGACGAGAACCTTCCATGAATTAAGAATTGTACACATGTGAAATTGTACCCTTATGGGGGACATCATCGCTTTCATCCACAAGTTAGAAGACGGTAAAGACCTGAATATCAAGATAAACATGAGAAATTAAAACCAGAAGGTTTCTTTCATCTCTACCACCTGACAAACACTACTCAGCGATTTTATAAAATCCATATACCACTATTCGAATTCTATAGAAATGAAACAACCAGTCATCGAAAGAGTTTCGACAACTGGCTGTTTCATACAGTGTTTTGATCCCAGTCTCTCAAAAACGGGGGATCAGTCCCGAATATAGTGATTGTTTAAAATATACGGGATCATTTTGAAGATACTATGAATGACTTTGTATTCGCTCCCGTATTTTCTGGGTATGATCTTGATTTAAAATCATTGCCAATTCGGCCTCATTTAGACCAGATCCCCATCTAAAGATAATTTCACTATTCAAACCATACTTCAAAAAAAGCGCTTGATAATCTACTTCATGACTATTCTTATCCAATCCTGAGTAAAACAAATCTTTTATAGATTCCTCTGAGTGCATAAAATCCTTTCTACTAGCAATCATGAAACTAGATTGATACTGATCCATTATTCGCAATGCTTTGTCTAAATCATGTTGAGGAACCTTGGCTATACTGACATAAAACTGATTTTCATGTTCATCTAAAAGTAATTCTGGCCCCTTTTCAAAACCTGAAGTATTTATGTCTGAATCAATAGATTTCCATACTTTTCGGAATCTCTCTATTCGCGAATGTACATCACTTACTTTCTTACTCAGAAAGATATAAAAATGGTAATTAGTCAAATGATCGCTAAAAATTTCTATTAGTTCATTTTGACAATAACTTTGAAAAGTCTTAATTCCACCATTATCTAAAAAGTAATATCCATTAATACTATATACACTTAACTGTTTAAGTTCATTTATTTTTTGATCTAACCACTTATAGTAGTTTGTCACTTCTTGTTCGAATTCAAGTTCTATTTTCATTAGGCATCTTTTGATCAGTAATTAAAATTGCTCGAATTGAACAACTTCTTTTTCTTTTTGTAAAAACTCCTCAAAAAGAGAGACTAACCTATTTATATTCTCTTCCTTTGAATACAGTAACGGATTATAACCATCTGAAGAAGGCATATAATGAATAAACGGTTCCATATCCTCAGGATAGCCAAAATCTGCGTATACTTCAGAAAGCTCATCCAACAACTCTTCAGGTGAATTCTTATTTTTTTCTTTTAAGTGAGACGTTATACCATATCTCCATTTCCTTTTTTCAACGTCCCATTGACTGGATTCTTCTTCTACCAAATCATTATATAATTCTACCAAAACCATTTGAAGTTTTCTATAATCCTCATCTGGGTCGCCATCTCCCCAAGCTAATTCTAGGATTAAAGAATTTTCACATTCAGTATGAGTAGATAAATATTCCACAGCATACTTGCTTATTTCTTTGTATGAAATCAAATCTAGCCTAATTCCTACATATATAGTTTTCCAATCATAGTGAATATTATATGTTTTTAAGACCTCTATAGAACATTTCATTTTTCTTCATTCCTATCTCTTAGGATTTTGATTAGGTAATCCTGTAATTTCACCTTCTGGAATAAACCTTCTATGAGTAACGCCCTTATTTGGATCGACAATCCACTCAAAAATACCATTTTGATCTTTAACTGAAAACACTCTTTCAATTATTCGCAAATCTTTATTATAGACATCCTTGTAACTATAGTATTTCATTCCACCTTCTATTTGGTATAACTTAACCTTTGTTTTATCACCACCAACCAAATCAAACTCTTTAGCTAATGGTGTGTAATTGTCAATTATATCATTGAAACCATGTTGGCCATCTGGCTTTTTCAACGCACTTCCGACTCTTTTATTATCTAATACCGGATGTTCAATTTTATTCCCTTTAATCCCCATCTTTCCATGAAACCCTTTAGCCCCGAACGGCAAAAGCATTCCTAGCGCCGCGTTCATACTCGCTTCCTGCTGTTCTTTTGAGATCTTGTTTC
>NZ_ASJD01000003.1 GCF_000691165.1 Bacillus safensis FO-36b
AGTTCACAAAGAACAACATTCTTTCTCAAGCATCTCAAGCAATGTTAGCGCAAGCAAACCAGCAGCCACAAAACGTACTTCAATTATTACGTTAATGAAAAAGCCCCTTTGAGAGGGGCTTTTTTTATTTCATTCAAATGACAGCAAGTGCTTTAGACGAAAGTCAGGAACCGCTTCATGGAAAAAAGCTCGGTTGCCTTCATCGTTCTTTTGATCCCATTGCTTCCACCATTCACCGGTTTCTCCTGAGGTGTCAGCTTGAATCATGTCGTTCAGCTGTTCTAAGTTGATGATTTCTCTCGGTTCTGTTAAGAAAGAATGCATCCGGTGATACGCTTCAAGTCGTTTGGGCTGTTTTGTCACAATGGCGAATTGTACGTAGCGATTTAAAAATTCCTGTACGAACGTCAAGTGGGGGATGGTTGCTTCTCCTTTTAACTCGACACCGTCCCACGCCATATCAGCAATCGCACAAAGCCACCAGCCAAGTTCACTCGCTTGCTGCATTTGTTGTAATGTGTCCTTTTCAAAAGACAGCCGCTCATTTTTTTGTGCTAGTTTGAGCATACGGTCAAGTGTTTCTGCTTCGAGGGCTGCCTTTGTCATGCCCTGTCCATGAATGGGATCTAACGTACACAAGGCATCGCCCATCACCAATAATCCACTTGGCCAATCCTGCATGTGTTCATAGTGATGTCTCACGCAAGAAGGAACTCTAAATCCTTTTGGTTTTGTAAAGGGCGTTAAATGGGTGATGGCTTCTGCTATCGCGGGGTGGGTCAGTGCAGCGGTTTCTGAATCAAATTGATCAGCATCCGTTGTTGGATAATGTGAACCGCCAGCTGCAGAAAGAAGAACAGCCACTAAATCATGATCTACCCGTTCAAACAGTCCTGTTGGGATTTGCTTGTCTGGCTGGCCAACTACGACCATTGATTGCAGGGGTGGGGCCCCTGATGGTATGTGATAATATCTTGTGCTGTAGCCTAGAAACACATGTAACTCATCAGTCTTTGGTAAGGTCCATCCAGCGTCTTTCAGCCATTTTGGCAATTTGGACATTCTTCCAGACGTATCGATCACTAAGTCTGCTTTCATTTTATGAATGCTTCCAGGTTTTACTTGCCGGTCTTTCACAATGAGCCCCATGACCTGATTTGTTCCCTCTTTAAACTGAAGAGAGATGGCTTCATGTTTTTCTAAAAACTGCACACGTTCCTCTTTTACTATTCTTTGCATCAGCACCCACTCTAGCATTGCACGTCTTGTGACGGCGGTTTCTTCTCTATCAGTGAGCGTTAATTCGCCATCTTTTGTGATAAATCGAGAGGTTTGATGCATGGTATTAAATCCGCCCATTGCCAGTAACTCTTTTGTATAACCAGGGAATAGACGTTCAACGATTTGCTTGCCAAGTGGCAGCATTCTATGTGGATGAAAGGCTTGAGGAGTGCCGAGACGATTCTCAGGAGCGTCTGGCAGTTCATCCTTTTCAATCATCAAAACTTGATGATAAAACGTTGATAAAACTTTTGCAGCGAGCATCCCGGTGATACCTCCGCCAATGACGATTGCCCGCTCATATTTCATGGGTTGTGTCACAACATGCGCCTCCAATGAATATACAAAATGGTTACATGACCATTTCATCATATGTCGATTCATTAATTATAGCAAATTTACGTTTGAATATAGAAAGGAAAAGTACTTCTTTTTACTCGTAAATAAGAAGAATTTCTTCTAATCATTATCATTATTTTAAAAAGTAACTATTAATTTAAGAAGAACGACCGATAAACTATATAAGGGGGTAGAGAAATTGGATATACTACAGAGTATTGTGACAGCAGCACCTTATATGATGCAGATTTTAAAAAACGAAGTGACGATGGGTGTCATTGATCGAGAGAAATTCTTGCTGTATTTGCCATCGAAAGATGTTGATTTTCAAATTCGAGCTGGAGAACTTATTAAGCCAGATGATTTAAATATGAAAAAAGCGCTCAGAGGTGAGACATCAAGTATGTTTGTGCCTGAATCGGTTTACGGAATACCGTTAAATGCAATGGGTCTGCCAATTTTTGATGAAAATCAACAAGTTATCGGCGCACTCGCTTTAGGTTTTCCACTTAAAAATCAATTAGAGCTTGAAGCATATATGGAGTCATTAAATGACATCATTCAAAGTATTCAAGAAAAGGTGCATGTGGTGGCGGCACATTCAGAAGAGCTTTCTGCGACAAGTGAGGAAATGACCTTACAAACGCAGCAAACACTTGAAAGCTCGAAAAAAACATCTGATATTACAAAAATGATTAAGGGCATTTCGAAACAAACAAGTTTGCTGGGATTGAATGCGTCAATCGAAGCAGCCAGGGCAGGAAAAGAGGGGGCTGGATTTAGTGTTGTAGCCAGTGAGGTTCAAAAGCTTTCAAGTGAAACTTCACGTGCAACAGAAAATATTGAAAGTTCACTGCAAGGGATTTCCTCTAATATACATACATTACTTGAGAGTATGGACCATATGAAAGGTTCATCATCAGAGCAGGCTTTACTTGTGACAGAGTTTAGTGAAATTGTGGAACGGCTGACGAGCGTAAGTAAAGAAATGAAAGAATTCATGCAGCATGTGATGTCAACGTAAAAAACGAATCCAAGAGGGATTCGTTTTTTTTGATCGCTATTTTCTTTTGTTCCGGTCAAAGCGATAATCGTATGTTTCTCCCTTTACCACATTTAAAAATTCATGCCCAATTTGAACAAGCTGTCCATTTTTCCATTTGATGAGAGGGTCTTTATCAGGGTATTTCCAGTAAATCGTTTTCTTTCGGTGGGTGAGTTTGTTTTCAATTTCTGCTCTAACTGCGTTCTCCTTTAGTTTCCCTCCGCTATGTCGATAGGTGTTGATGATATATGTTCCGTCAGGTGATGTCATCGAGCGGATAAAGGTTCCGTGAGATACGCCTTGAAGAGAAAAGCATTTCCAGTAAATGATGCCAGCGAAGCTAAGGATTAAGATGACAAAGGTGATGGTGGTTTTCTTTTTTAACATGAATTCCTCCAGATGTAGATCACAATATTTCTAATTTATGAGAGAGAATACAAAAAGATTCATATAGTCCAAAAGTTCTATTCATTTCAATTATCGGTCATTTTTTCTCAAAATTCAACAGATAGCCGAAAAGATAAGGAAAATTTAAGGATGTATTAAGTCGATAGGTCATGCGAAATCCCTTTACAAAAGAATTTAAGATCAGTAGACTTATGCTCATATAGAGAAATGGGGAAGATGGAATGACGCAAATCATTGATACATATCAAAGTTATGAAGAGCTTTCCGCTCATGAAAGAGAGGGAATCGACTATCAAATTCTTCACGAGCGGAAAGGAGACCAGCTTTTGGTTTTGTCCCCTCATGCTGGGGGAATTGAATCCGGCGTGAGTGAGCTCATTCATGAAATCGCAAGTGATGATTCTATGTATTTATTTGAAGGCCTTAAAGTGAAAGGCAATCATGTGCTTCACATTACAAGCACACGTTTCAATGAGCCGGTCTGCCTTTCTCTAGTGCATGCCCATCATTACACGTTTGCGCTCCATGGCTACGGGGAAACGGAGGTGCTTCAAACATTAGTGGGCGGGACAGACAGAGAAAAAGCGGCAGAAACAGTGAAACGTTTAACGCTTAATGGATTCCCCGCAGTGCTGCTATCTGAATCTGATCGCTATTCTGGAACACATCCTCACAATATTAATAATCAATGTCTGACTGGAAAAAGTGTACAACTTGAAATCAGTCAGGCGCAAAGAAGAGCATTCTTTCAAGACTTTAGACGGCGCTATCGCCGTGAAACGCAAAATGAGCAATTTTATCGGTACACAAATGTACTCAAGCAAGTATTAAATCTTTATGGATAAACCCTGTCGCCCTATGCAGAAGAGGCTTACGTTTGATAAACAGCTTCTTTTTCCGCGACCTTCTCGGCTTTCATTAAATAAGATGTAAACTCTTGTTGGAAGCGAATGCCTGCTTTCCGCTGTTCGAACAAGGCCAGCCGCTTTTCAGCGAAAGCCCAGGTGACATGAAATGTTTGCGCAATGTGCAAAATGGCTTGCTGCCGAAGGTTTGGAAGCTTCATTTGCATCAGCATAAAGGTCGGCACACAAAAGTGATACATGAATTGTTTAGCCTGAAACTCTTGCAGTTCTCGAAAGAGTTTGTGCATCTTGAAATGATTGCCTGCATGCTTCAGCACATGACAAAGCTCGTGGGCAAAATCCTGCCATTGTTCCTCTGACGATAGAGATCTGTTTAATATAATACTGTAAAGACCTTGATGTTTGATCATCATGCTGCCAGTATCCTCATAGTGGACCCATACATGAAATTCAGAAGCGATCCTTTGCATGTCTCTATAAGCAGGACCGCTTATTTGTAATTTGGCATATAACCGCTTAATCTCTTCTTCTAAATGGGTTAAAAAACCAGTCATTTAAAAACCTCCATGCAAACGTATGTTCTGTTTTTGGCGTAAAAGAAAAGTCCATATAGGACTAAATAGCTAATGAAGCTATTACTTACTTTTAATATCGGCTTATTTTTAACAATTTTAACATAAAATCAAGGAAAAATGGAATTAATTCCTGTTTTTTTCTTCATTTTTGCGTTTTCATTACTAAAAAGAGTGGATTGAATTCAAATTTTACCATAGTCTTATCACTAAAACAAACCCAAGTTGTCTTACGAACGCCACCAATTGATGAGAAAGATCAATTCAATTTAGCAAAAGGGAGTGCAGAACATGGTAGAAATTTATCAAGATTTTATTCCAGTTGGAAACGGGAACCGCCCAGGATACGCCATGACACCGATGTATGTGACGGTGCATAACACAGCAAACACGTCAAAGGGAGCGGATGCGAAAAGTCATGCGGCATATGTGAAACGCCCAACGACAGCGGAAAGCTGGCACTTTACAGTGGATGATCATGAAATCTTTCAGCATCTGCCGTTAAATGAAAATGGCTGGCATGCAGGGGACGGACATGGAAATGGGAACAGAAAGTCGATCGGCATTGAAATTTGTGAAAATGAAGATGGAAATTTCCAGCAAGCGGTCAAACATGCGCAATGGCTCATCCAAAAGCTGCTGAAAGAGCATAATATTCCACTAGCGAATGTGGTCACACATCAGCACTGGTCTGGAAAAGCATGTCCGCGCCTGCTTCTCGCTACATGGGATGAATTTAAAAAAGGAATTGAAACGGCAGGAGACCCTGAGACGGTCATCACGTATGTCGTCAAAAGCGGGGATACGTTAACGAGTATTGCCAAAGCTCATGACGTCACAGTTCAAGATCTTCAGAAGTGGAATAACATTAGCGACCCGAATAAGATTCAAATTGGACAGGTTCTCAAAATTTATCGAAATGATGGAAAAATGATGTATGAGCTGCCAGATGGGATTTTAAAGGTGACTTCGCCTCTAACGAAGGGAGAGCACGTACGCCTCGTCCAAAAAGCGCTTGCTGCTGTTTATTTTTATCCTGATAAATCGGCTGCAGATAAAGGCATCGATGGTGTTTACGGAGAAAAAACGGCGAATGCCGTAGCGCGCTTTCAGCTGGTGAACGGTTTGACAAGTGATGGAATATACGGTCCTAAAACGAAGGAGAAGCTGCTTAAACTGTTAAATCAGTGAGTGTTTCTGTTTGTATGATTGGATGGCTGTTTCACTCTTTTCAATTAAACGCTTAGTATATGGGGACGGCTGATATTCGGCAAACTGAACATATCTCAGTTGTTTGATTTTCTTTTTCATTTTGGCACCTCAATCGTTGCAGCGTATAGTGTATTGTATGCAAGTCTATGTGAAAATGGAAGCAGGACGCGGATTTCGTTCCGCGTCCTTTAGTGTAATCAAGCCTTTTTATTTTTATACTCATCCAGAAGCTGTTCATTCTTTTTAAAAATTCGCTCAGTATGGGGGCTTACCTTATAATCGGCCATACTGATATGGCGTTTTTTCTTTAAAATCTTAAAAGGGTTTTTCTTAGGATTGTTGTTATCCCCTTGAAGTGCGTGGTCCATCTTCATCACCTTCCTCTTCGTCAGGCAAGATTAGGTCATAAATTGTTGTAAGTGATGTCATTAATAAATAGTCGAACTCCGTGACAATCTCATCGGAGGTGAGCTTAATGACAAAATGAGCATCTGCTACAGAAAATGGGATGAGCACCAAATGACCGAAATCATCGTAATATACTTCCTGCCTGTCAAGCTTCGCCTGAATAAGAGCCCGCTGGTCAAGTGTCCGAAGCAGGTCGTCTTTTTGTTCCTGCATATCGTATGGACAAAGCACCGCTTGAATATTCATCTTGTCGGCAAAAGAATAAATCAGCCGCTCAATTCCCTCTATATATGCCTCTACACTTCCATAATATACATGGATCGGTTCATTTTTCAATAGGTATTGGTACGTTTTTAGTTTATTGAGGTAAGAATGAAGCAGATCGTTATTTTGTTCAAGGAGTTGATGGGTGTCGGTTTCCAGCTCATGATTTCCGAGTTTTTTAATATAGGAGCTAAGAAAGATGAAAGTATCAGTTAATGCGAAAAATACGGCAATGATCAAGTAGTGCATCCAATCAGTGAAGATAGAAGAGGGGTCATTTGTCCAGTACACAACAGCACCCGCTACATAAATCCAATACCACGTTTTACGAATGGCAAACATCTTTTCTTTTACTTTTTGTTCAAAGCGCCAAACCGCAAATACATACACAGCAAGAGCACCTAGCAATAACCATACAGTCAATTGAAAAAATAATAGCATGTTCTTCTCTCCCATAGACAGATGAATACTTGTTTATTTCTATGGATATGATTGGAAACCCTGCTTCATGAAAAAATGTCCTGTAGAAGGACGGTTTTAAGTGTGCGGGCAAATAAAAAAAGACCTGTCAGACAGGTCTTTGATATTAGAGAATCGCATTTAACACAAAGTATATAAGAGCTCCTAGAGTTCCTGAAATCGGTAATGTAATCACCCAAGTGACAAGCATACGTTTTGCTGTACCCCAGTTAACCCCTTTGACTCTGTGTGCAGAACCTACACCTAGAATAGAAGATGAGATAACGTGAGTCGTACTAACAGGTAAGTGAATAAACGTCGCACCGAAGATAATAGCTGCACCCGTTAAGTCTGCAGATACTCCGTTTACTGGACGAATTTTCATAATTTTACCGCCGACTGTTTTGATAATCTTCCAGCCGCCGATAGAAGTACCGAGTCCCATTGCAAGCGCACAAGAGAATTGTACCCAGAAAGGAATGTCGTCTGTTGTATGCAAATTACCTGCAATTAAAGCCATCGTAATAATTCCCATCGCTTTTTGCGCATCGTTTGTCCCATGGGTATACGATTGCAGTGCAGCCGTTAAAATTTGAACACGTCGGAATTGTTTATTTGTTTTTGCGAGATTGTTGTTTCTAAATATAATTTTGATAATGGTATACACGATATATCCCAATACGAAAGCTAGGATAGGTGAAAGCAAAAGTGCTTGAATGATTTTAATGAATCCCGAATAGTTTAAAGCGCCAAAACCGGCAGAAGCAATAACCGCACCTGCAATTGATCCGATTAATGCATGTGAAGAACTACTCGGAATCCCGTAATACCAAGTAAGCAAGTTCCATGTGATGGCGGCAATTAAAGCAGCCAAGATCACAACAGAGCCGTTTTGAAGCGTAAATGGATCTGCGATATCTTTTGTAATGGATTTTGCCACACCTGTAAATGTCATTGCTCCTAAGAAGTTCATGAACGCTGCCATGATGATCGCATGTCTAGGCTTTAATGCCTTCGTTGAAACTGAAGTCGCAATGGCATTTGCTGTATCGTGGAACCCGTTAATGAAATCAAAAGCAAGTGCACAAATGACAATAAGTATGGTAAGGATGAGTAATGTGTCCATGTTTAACTAACCCCGTTACGCATTCTTCATAATGATTGTTTCTAGATTGTTGGCAACACTTTGACAGGAATCAGCGATTTCTTCAAGTGTTTCGTAAATTTCTTTGTATTGAATCACTTTAATTGGATCTGTTTCTTTTCCAAACAAGTTCTTTAATGATTTACGATGAAGATTGTCACAATTATGTTCAATCTCTTTGATCTTGATTGCGTGCGGATGAATATCTTTCAAGCGATTTTCAGCTAGTAGATCAATTGTGATTAAAATTTCTTTGGCACACTCTCTGATGTAGTGGCTGAATTTGTCGATATGTTCGTCAGAGCTTGTAATTGAGTAAATTTCTAATGTTGCGGAAAAATGCTCAATTCCATCTAAAACATCATCGAGGCTATTCGTCAATTGAAGAATGTCTTCACGTTCAATCGGTGTAATAAAGGCTTTGTTCAGCTCTTTAATCATGGTATGAACATGATTATCACCTTTTGTCTCATATTCCTTCAATGTGTCAGAAAATTCTTTCAGAGTGGTTTGATTTGTTACTTTATAGCTAACAAAATACTCAGCAGTTTCATCTAAATTTTTAGCAATTTCCGTTAACAAGACGGAAAACTTGTCTTTTTTCCTTTTTAACATGTAAAAACCCTCCATTGTATAAATGAGACAATGCACACATCAAATAATTATATATTCTTTTGTCGAAAAAAAACAGGTGTAGTCGAAAATTTCTTCACTTTTTCTATTTGATCTTATTCTGACCTAAAGATGTGATCTCAACACACCTTTTTCTAAAAGGGGAAAAGCCACGAAAAAAGCGGGCCATATTTGGCGCCGCTTAAAGGCTAAGAAGCTGAATGAATCAGCTTAAACCGTTCACAAACAAGAAGCATATCCTCTTTGAATTCTAAACCGTATGATTGGAGTGCTTCTGTGAAAAATTCTTTATGTTCTCTGTACCAATAGTCATAAGATAAGTCGCCTTCACCCTCTGCTTGTGCAAATGATACGGGGACTTCATTCATTGGCATGACATCTACATGTGTAATTTCAATGATGGCTTTTGGCTCTTCTTGGCTGTCCAAAATGACCGCATATTGTCCGGGTTGTGGAAGCGGCTCCTGTTCCTTTTCATAAAAAAGGTGTCCAGAACAAGTGGCTGTTTTTTTTCCTTGCTTTACAAGATCAAGCAAATGATCAGGATCTGAGCCGAATGCCCACGCCGAAACAAACGCGTCAGCAGGTGCTTTTTCTGATTTCTCTTTCCAATAGTCTTCCCAAAATAATCTGCATTTGTTGTTCAATGCTTTTCCCCCTCTTTGTTGTGTTTATTATACCTTGAAGCTGAATCGTTGGAAATGATGTGTCTTTATTCCTAATGAGTGAGTGCGTCATATGTTTTGAAAAACAATGTTTGATTTGGGAAATGTAGGATGATAGGATGAAAATTTTTGAAATTTTAGAATAATCTATTGTATTCTGGTCAAGAAGTCGGTAAGGTCAAAGTAAGAATATGGAAGGGGTGTTGTTCATGAAACGCATTTCTCTAACTGTTTTGTCCATATGTCTGTTTGTTTTCTCGTTTTTTCTGCCTGTCAGCCAAGTCAATGCGAACGAATCTCATGGGAGTAAAGTAGCTGTTGGTAAAGATGGCATGGTGGCTACTGCTCACCCGCTGGCATCAGAAGTAGGTGCTGATGTATTGAAGAAAGGTGGAAACGCAGTGGATGCTGCTGTTGCCATCCAGTACGCACTGAATGTGACAGAGCCAATGATGTCTGGAATTGGCGGCGGTGGTTTTATGATGGTTTATGATGGAAAGACAAAAGAAACATCCATCATCAATAGTAGAGAACGAGCACCACAGGGCGCAACACCTGACATGTTTTTAACGGATGAGGGAAAAGTCATCCCATTTGCTGAGCGGTCCACACACGGTAATGCGGTTGGTGTCCCAGGGACAGTAAAAGGTCTCGAGGCAGCATTAGATAAGTGGGGAACCCGTTCGATGAAGGAATTGATTGAGCCTTCCATTCAGCTTGCAGAGGATGGATTTGAAATCGATTCTGTTCTGGCAAAAGCCATTGAAGATCATCAAGAAAAGCTGAAAAAAACGGCCGCAGCGCCAATCTTTCTTCCAGATGATCAGCCGCTCAAAGAAGGCGATCTGCTTGTACAGCCAGGTCTTGCGAAAACATTTAAGCTGATTGCAAAAAAAGGAAGCAAAGCATTTTATGAAGGAAAAGTAGCAAAAGCACTTGCAAAGACAGTCCAAGATTTTGGCGGAACGATGACAACTGATGACCTTGGTCGTTATGAGGTCAAGACTGACAAGCCTATCTGGGGGGACTATAAAGGATACCAGCTTGCAAGTATGCCTCCACCAAGCTCAGGCGGTGTGTTTATGCTGCAAATACTCAAAATACTAGATCACTTCAATCTATCACAATATGACCCCAAATCATTCGAAAAATATCAGCTGCTAGCTGAAACAATGCATCTCTCCTATGCTGACCGTGCTGCATATGCAGGCGACCCCGAATTCGTAGATGTTCCACTAAAAGGACTACTAGACGATGATTACATTTCAAAAAGAGCTTCTCTCATTCAATTAGATCAAATGAACAAAAACCCGAAAGAAGGAGATCCATGGGCGTATGAGGATGAAAAAAATCCATCCCCAATTGTCCCGCAGCCAGAAGATAAAACCATTGGCGAGACCACTCATTTTACTGTTGCCGATCAGTGGGGAAATGTCGTGTCATTCACAACAACCATTGAACAGTTATTTGGTACAGGAATTCTTGTTCCGGAATATGGCTTTTTCTTAAATAACGAACTAACAGATTTTGACGCAAGACCAGGCGGAGCAAATGAAGTCCAGCCAAACAAACGTCCATTATCCAGTATGACCCCGACCATCATATTCAAAGATAACGAGCCGGTCATGACTGTGGGCTCACCTGGAGGAACGACCATTATTGCTTCTGTTTCACAAACGATCCTAAACTTGCTTGAATACGACATGGAGCTGCAAGATGCGGTAGAAGAGCCGCGGATTTATACAAACAGTCCAACTTCTTACCGTTACGAAGTAGGTGTTCCCCTTGATGTGAGAACGAAGCTAAATGACATGGGTCACCGTTTTGGCAGTTCACCTATTGATATAGGAAATGTGCAAGCCTTACTCATTGATCGGAAAGCAGGGACATTTACAGGAGTAGCTGACTCCTCAAGAAATGGAACCGCTGTTGGTGTCAATTTAAAGCTATCTGCCGATTAAGACCATTTCCCGGGAAAAGAAGCGCCTCTTCAAGATGGCGTTTCTTTTTTTGTTTAAATGAAAAAACATAGTTGACACCTGTGAATAGTTTGAATAATATATAGACTAACATCAATCATACATAGCTGATCGGACAACCGAAGGCTCTTGGCAATTTGAAGTACAGAACTGTGATGTATTTCAGGTGGCTAAGGGTCTTTTTTGCGTGTGAAACGGCAAGGTTGGTGTCACTATTATTTGATAACGGGGAGCGGGATAACATGAAAAAGTGGAAATGGGTCTCTATCGTGACCATCATATTAGTCTTGGCTGTGACGAGTACTGCATGCTCAAACGCAAACGAAGCTTCAAAGCAAAAGGGAAAGGTTGAGCTGTTAAATGTTTCGTATGATCCTACACGTGAATTGTATCAGGAATACAATCAAGCCTTTCAGACGTATTGGAAAGACAAAACTGGTGAGGATGTCACGATCAAGCAGTCTCACGGTGGATCAGGAAAGCAGGGAAGATCGATTATTGATGGACTCGAGGCAGATGTGGCAACACTGGCTTTAGGGTATGACATTGATGCGATTGCAGATCGCGGACTGCTTTCAAAAGATTGGCAAAAAGAATTTCCAAATCAGTCCACACCGTATACATCGACCATTGTGTTTCTTGTGAAGAAAGGGAATCCCAAAAACATTAAAGATTGGGACGATTTGATTCGGCCAGGTGTGTCCATCATTACGCCAAATCCGAAAACGTCCGGCGGTGCGAGATGGAATTACTTAGCTGCATGGGCCTACGCCGATAAAACATTTCATGGGAATGAAGAAAAAACAAAGGATTTTGTCAAAAAGCTATATGAACATGTCGAAGTCCTTGATTCAGGTGCACGGGGAGCCACAACGACCTTTGTTGAACGCGGACTTGGGGATGTGTTAATTGCATGGGAAAATGAAGCCTATTTAACGCAGCAAGAACTAGGCAAAGACAAATTTGAGATTGTCACCCCATCAATTAGTATTCTAGCGGAGCCGCCTGTTGCGGTTGTTGATCAAAATGTGAAACGTAAAGGAACAGAGAAAGTGGCGAAGGCTTATTTAGATTATTTATATTCTAAAAAAGGGCAGGAAATTGCGGCGAAAAACTATTATCGCCCTAGAAATCAAGAAGTCCTAAACAAATATAAAGACCAGTTTAAAAAGATTGATATGGTGACGATTGATCAAGCGTTTGGCGGGTGGAGAAAAGCGCAGAAAAGATTTTTTGATGATGGCGGCTTATTTGATCAAATATACAGCGGACAAAAATAGGGGGCGATGTGATGAAGAAAACACATGCAGCCGCCAATAAAAGAAAACGTATATTGCCTGGATTTGGTCTGAGCCTTGGGGTGACGCTCGTTTATGTGAGTGCGATTGTCGTCATTCCTTTATCCATGGTATTTATTTGGACGGCTTCATTAGGAGCAGAGGGGATTTGGAAGGTATTTACCGATGCAAGAGTATTGAAGTCGCTTCAGCTGACCGTGACGACTTCCTTTGCAGCTGCTCTCATCAATGCAGGGTTTGGTGTACTGATTGCCTGGGTTCTCGCCAGGTACACATTTCCTGGAAAGAAAATCTTAGATGCTCTCATTGATTTGCCTTTTGCTCTCCCAACCGCTGTTGCGGGTATTGCCCTCACCACCCTTTATTCTCCTAATGGATGGATTGGTCAATTTCTGCATATAAAGGTGGCGTACACACCGATTGGGATTATTTTGGCACTGATTTTTATTGGCATTCCATTCGTTATCCGAACCGTTCAGCCTGTGATAGAGGGGCTGCAGCAGGAAGTGGAAGAGGCTGCGGCGATTCTTGGTGCGACAAGGAGACAGACCTTTTTTCACATACTGCTGCCGGCCTTGTTTCCTGCGGTGATGACTGGATTTTCACTTGCGTTTGCAAGAGCGCTAGGTGAATATGGCTCTGTTGTGTTTATTGCTGGAAATATTCCGTTTAAAACAGAAATTACACCGCTGATGATCATGTCCAAGCTTGAACAATATGATTATCATGGTGCAGCAGCAATTGCATGCTTGATGCTGCTTCTTTCATTTTTCATTCTGTTATTGATTCACGGCATTCAGTGGTATGTTGAGCGGAAAAAACAAGTATACGTGAGGTGAAACCATTGGAGAGAAAGTTTAGTCATCAGCACCATGTTCGGTATAAAAGTCCTGTAACCGAATCTAAAGCAGTGAAAATCCTATTGATTACGGTCGTGTATGCTTTTTTGATTTTATTTTTACTTATACCGCTGATCGCCGTTTTTTCAAAGGCATTTGAGAAAGGGTGGAGTTCATACCTTCTGGCCATCTCACATCCAGATACACTAGCGGCGATCAAATTGACCGTTTTCATTGTCGTCGTCACCTTGCCGCTTCAAATGATCTTTGGGGTGAGTGCTGCATGGCTTATCACAAAATTTAACTTCCGCGGAAAACGTTTGTTAACGACTGTGATTGACCTCCCGTTTGCCGTTTCGCCTGTGATTGCTGGACTTGTATTTGTGCTTTTATTTGGTTCAAACGGGCTTTTAGGACCTTGGCTTATGGCGAATGGATGGAAAGTCATTTATTCTGTACCAGGCATGATCCTAGCCACCATATTCGTTACATTTCCGTTTATTGCTAGAGAATTAATCCCGTTTATGCAGCATGAAGGCATTCATGAGGAGGAAGCATCGCTCACACTTGGTGCAAACGGATGGAAGACTTTTTTCTTTGTGACACTGCCGAATATCAAATGGGCTCTTTTTTACGGTGTCATTTTAGCCGGGGCAAGAGCGATTGGTGAATTTGGTGCCGTGTCGGTTGTATCAGGTCATATTCGAGGCATAACCAATACGATGCCGCTTCATATCGAAATTTTATACAATGAGTACCAATTTCAAGCCGCTTTTGCTGTGGCGTCTCTCATGGCGTTTGTGGCAGTCATTACTTTAATCATTAAGCAAATCATTCAGCAGAGGGATCACCGGCTTGGCAAGCGGTCAACATAAATGGAGGGATCGGCCTTGGGGATTACAGCAAAACAAATATCAAAACAATTTGGCCAGACAAAGGTTTTGCAAAACGTGGATTTATCGATAAGAAATGGTGAATTGATCTCTTTATTAGGACCGTCTGGCTCTGGGAAGACGACGTTATTAAGAATCATTGCAGGTCTTGATTACGCCAATAACGGGCAGATTTTATTCGGAGATCAGGATTACACACACATTCCAGTACGAAAACGGCAGATCGGTTTTGTGTTTCAGCAATATGCGCTTTTTCGAAATATGACGGTTTTTGATAATGTGGCATATGGACTGAAAATTAAACCTAGAGGAGAAAGACTGCCTAAAAAAGACATCAAAGAGCGGGTACATGAGCTTTTAGAGGTTGTTCAGCTTACGAAGTTTGAGCAGCGGTATCCAGAGCAGCTGTCAGGCGGGCAAAAGCAGCGTGTAGCACTGGCGCGCGCACTTGCCGTTCAGCCGAAGGCACTCCTCTTAGATGAACCCTTTGGCGCACTTGATACAAAGGTGAGGAAAGAATTAAGGCATTGGCTGAAAAAAGTTCATCGTGACTTTCAAATGACCACCATTTTTGTGACACATGATCAAGAAGAAGCATTTGATATTGCTGATCGTGTTGTGGTGATGAATGAAGGAAGAATCGAAAAAATTGGCACAAAGGAAGAAATGGCAGTGCAGACAGACAATCTATTTGTATCTGAATTTTTAGATATAGGAAGCCACATTTAACAAGCAGTATAGAAGATTAGAAGGAAGAGACGCGGTGATGACTGCGTCTTTTTTTATTTAAATTTCCCTAGGGACATTGACTTATAATTTTGAATATTATAATATCTTTACAAAGGTAACGGTATTGAACATTTTTTAGAACGCATAATTGTAAGCGCTTTATAAAAGGTTCTATTCTAAAAATGTTCTTTCTTTTGTTACATGTGTTCATATTTATACCAAATGAATGGGGTGGTTGTTTGAACAGCTTGTTTGAGTTAGATGAACAACTGATTAAGCTGCAGTTCGAAGCATCTTCGAGAGAGGAGGTGACCACATATTTAGCAGGGCGGTTAGAAGCTGGAGGGTACATTAAATCGAGCTTTTTACCAGCAGTGCTTGAAAGAGAAAAAACATATCCTACAGGCCTTCCACTTGCAGCCTTTGGGGTAGCGATTCCGCATACAGATCCTGAGCATGTGAACAAACCAGCGATTAGTGTAGCTACTTTAAAGGAACCTGTCATTTTTCATAAGATGGGAAGCCCTGATGAAACAGTGCAAGCCAAAATTGTATTTGTCCTAGCAATCTCTGAGCCTAGCAAACAGCTTGTGATGCTGGAGAAGCTGATGACACTTTTTAGAAAAGAAGAAGTGATGACGAAGCTCTCTTATATGACATCTTATGAAAAAGCGGTTGACGTGCTTCAGCAAGAACTAAACCAATAGTCACTCACGAAATTATGTAAGCGCTTTATCTGAAAAATTCAGGAGGTGGATGTATGATCAAGCAAGCCGTCGATTTTATATTAGACCTTGGACCAACTATTATGCTCCCGATTATTATGACGCTTTTCGGTATGATTTTAAGGCAGGGCTTTAAGAAATCCTTCAGGGCCGGTATTACGATCGGAATTGGATTTGTTGGTGTCAATCTTGTCATTAATTTGCTCGTGAGCGGACTTGGGCCAGCAGCAAAAGCCATGGTTAATTCCCTTGGGCTAAAGCTCGATATTTTGGATGTTGGATGGCCGATTGGAGCTGCCATATCCTTTGGTACACCCGTTGCCCCGCTCATGATTCCTCTTGTGCTTTTATTAAATGTCATCTTATTGTCTGTAAACTTTACGAAAACGCTGAATGTGGATATTTGGAACTTCTGGCATTTGATTTTCGCAGCCTCTGTTACTTACTACGCTTATCATAATATGTTCTTGGCTCTTGCTGTTGGCTTGATCGTCTCTGCGATCACGCTAAAGTTAGCCGATTGGACGGCGCCGACAATCGAACACCATTTCGGATTAAAAGGCGTATCGATGGCTCATGCGGAAACGGTCAACTTCGCCCCGCTCATGTATGCGTCCAACCGCGTCATAGATAAGATTCCTGGTTTAAACAAAATTCATGCTGATCCAGAAACATTGAAGAAACGCTTTGGCATTTTTGGCGAACCGCTTGTGATGGGTCTCATACTTGGTATCATTATTGGTCTTCTCGGCGGCTATGATGCAAAAGGCGTGATGACGCTCGGTATTCAAATGGCGGCAGTTCTTGTCTTAATGCCAAGAATGGTTGCTTTATTAATGGAAGGGCTCATTCCAATCTCTGAGGGCGCTCGTTCTTATATTCAAAAGCGTTTCCCAGGGAAAAATGTCTATATTGGTTTAGATACAGCGATTGTGATTGGTCATCCAGCGAATATGGCGGTAGCCCTTTTAATGGTGCCGATTACGATTTTGCTCGCAGTTGTTCTGCCTTACAATGGCATGCTCCCGTTTGCTGACTTATCGGTTCTGCCATTTACAGTTGTCTGGGCAGTAGCAGCCGCTCGTGGAAATATTATTCGCGGCCTTATTAACAGTATTTTTACATTAATGATTGTCTTCTTTATCGCAACGAACCTTGCTCCGCTTGCGACAACCATGGGGAAAGCAGTCGGCTTTGATTTCCCAGAAGGGGCAAACATGATTTCAGGTATTGATCTTGGTTCTCACGTCATTCCTTGGATCATGGTGAGACTTCTTGATCCGAGCAACCCTTACTTTATTGCAGCCATCATCTGTGCTCTGGCTTATGGGCTTCTATGGTACTGGGTGCGAAATGATATTAAAAAGCAGTATGCAAAAGAAATGGGCTTAGATCAGAAAGAACAATAAATGAGCTGGAGGGATTCTAATGGCGAAGAAAATATTAGTATCATGCGGAACGGCAGTTGCAACATCAACGGTTGTCGCTAAAAAGGTAGAAGAGACGTTAAAGGAAAAAGGATATGATGTCGTGGTGGAACAGTGTAAGGCATCTGAAGTCCCGCAAAAAGCGGAAGGCGCCGATTTAATTGTGACGACAACGCCTGTAAGTGATACAAAAGGGACACCTGTGATTCAAACATTATCCTTTTTAACTGGATTTGGTATTGAAGATGATATCGAGAAAATCATTGATCATATCAAGTAGAGGGCTATTTTCTGAAGGAGCTTTTCCGGCTCCTTCTAGTGATTTGAAAGGAGGAAGTCTTATGCAGCATCATGCTTATAGCCGAACGTCTGCAGTGTTGTCTATTTTTCTTCCGGCTGTGCTCATCTGTCTGTTTTTTCTCTGGTCTCTTTATACGTTATGGTCAGCAGGACCTGACCCGTTAGCTGTGTTAGGCGTTTATACGCTGCCTATTCTCATGCTCTCTAGTATTACAGGACTGAACCAGCCGACAAGCGTCATCATTAGTGAAGATCAACTGAAGATAGGCGCTTTTGGCAGATGGCACACATATGCAGTTTCTGATATTAAAGGAAAGCTTTTTTTAAAGCCTTATCCTCATATCGGGAAAGTCTATGTCAGGGTGGGTCCATCTCGTATATTCGGAGGGCGTTACTGGATATCCAGTGAGATGAGTGAGTACAAGCAGCTTGTTCAAACGTTGCAGGATTTTGCGAAGGGTGATGAAAAGGAGGATGCCGCTACATGAAATCAGCTGTCTTTTATTCTTCAGAGGACATTCGGTATGAGGAGCGGAACCGGCCAGTCATCGGTGATGATGAAGTTTTGTTAAAGCTGCGAGCCTGCGGCTTATGTGGAACGGATATTTACAAAGCAACACATGAGACAGTACCTCCTGGGACAGTGCTGGGGCATGAAATCGCTGGTGATATTGTCGAGACCGGCAAGCACGTGACAAATGTCCAAACGGGAGACAGGGTTTATGTGGCACATCATGTGCCTTGTTTCACCTGTGACTTTTGTCAAAAGGGTTTTTATACGATGTGTCCGCAGTTTACAGCCACAAATGTAGAGCCGGGCGGGTTTTCAGAATATATCCGTGTACCTGCTTTGCATGTCAAGCACACGATGGGCAAGCTTCCAAAAGACGTATCGTATGAGCAAGGGGCGATGGTAGAACCGGTTGCCTGCTGCCTGCACGGGTTTGAACGAGCTCCTGTTCACCCAGGAGATTCCGTTTTGATCCTTGGAGCGGGGCAAATTGGCTGTATTCAATTGCAGCTCGCCAAATATTATTTGGCTGGGAAAGTGATGATAACAGACGTGAATGAGAACAGACTGCTGCAAGCGAGGAGTTTAGGTGCAGACGTCTCCTTTCATCCAGCAGCCGAGCCGGTGGAAAACCGGGTGATGAAAGAAACAGATGGAAAGGGAGCAGACCTCGTCATTATTTCTGTTGGGAGCAGTGCGCTTTTAAAAGAGGCGTTTCAGGCTGTAGCGCGAGGCGGGACGATTTTGGTGTTTGCTCATTTTCCAAAGGGAGATGTGGCCATTCCTGCTGAACGATTTTTTAATGATGAAGTGAAGGTAGTAGGAGCCTATTCCTCGCATCCATATCATTATCGTGAAGCCCTCGAGCTTTTGAAAGCAAAAGTGGTCAACACTGAAAAGATGGTGACGCATCGTTATCCGTTAAGCCAGCTGCTTCAGGCGATAGAATGTGCGAGGCATCCTGAGGGTGAGAGCGTCAAAATCATGATGTATCCAGATGAATGAGTGTATGAGATTAAAAGAGAAAGAGAAGTTCTTTGGAAAAGGGCTTTCCCTTTCTCTTTTTTTCTGATAAAAGATGAAAACGCTTAAAAATGAGAGAGAAATGCTTGACTTCGATGACACTTAAACGTATGATTATTACAAATGTAACACATAAGAACAAATGTAAAGGGGAGAGAAGAAATGCAAAAACAAATCACTTTGCCTGAACAGATTAGCCATGAGAAATTAGCAGATTTATATAAACAAATGTGGTTAGTGAGATATTTTGATGAAAAGGTCGACCAATTTTTTGCAAAAGGACTTATCCATGGCACCACTCATTTATGTGTTGGACAGGAAGCGTCAGCTGTTGGATCGATTGCCGTATTAGAAGATAAAGATAAGATCGTCAGCACACACAGGGGACACGGTCACTGTATTGCAAAAGGGGCCGAGGTTAATAAAATGATGGCTGAATTGTTTGGACGTGAAACCGGCTATTGTAAAGGAAAAGGCGGCTCGATGCATATTGCGGATTTAGAAAAAGGAAATCTTGGGGCAAATGGAATCGTTGGCGGCGGTATCCCGCTGGCAACAGGTGCAGCGCTCACATCTAAAATGAAGCAGGAAGGCTTTGTTGTTCTTTGTTTCTTCGGAGATGGTGCCACAAATGAAGGCAGCTTCCATGAAGCATTAAACCTTGCGTCTATTTGGGATTTACCGGTTGTGTTTATTTGTGAAAACAACCAGTACGGCATGTCTGGCCCTGTGAAAGAAATGATCAACATTGAAGACATTTCAACAAGAGCAGAAAGCTACGGAATGCCAGGAAAAACGGTTGATGGAAATGACATGGTCGAAATTATGAACACAGTAGATGAAGCAGTCAGCCGTGCGAGAGCGGGAGAAGGCCCATCACTCATTGAAATGAAAACATACCGCTGGAAGGGTCACTCGAAGAGTGATGCGAAAAAATACCGTACACGTGAAGAAGAGACAGAGTGGAGACAAAAAGACGGCATCAAACGCTTTAAGTCTCTTTTGATTGAACTGAATGTTTTGACAGAAGAGCAGGCAGCAAGCTTACAGGAAGAAGCAAAGCAGGAAATTGAAGCGTCTGTCGAATTCGCCAAAAACAGTAAAGAACCGTCAATTGACACACTATTAGAGGATGTATACGCCTAATTAGGAGGGGAATCACGTGACAAAAACAACAGTGAGAGAGATTTCGTATTTAGAAGCCGTTCGAGAGGCAATGAGTCAGGAAATGAGAGAAAACCAAGATGTCTTCATTTTAGGTGAAGATATCGGCGTATATGGAGGTGCTTTTGGGGTCACGCGCGGCATGATTGAAGAATTCGGTCCAGAGCGCGTTCGCAATACACC
Organism: Bacillus safensis FO-36b; assembly: GCF_000691165.1. GTDB lineage: Bacteria > Bacillota > Bacilli > Bacillales > Bacillaceae > Bacillus > Bacillus safensis. The sequence goes on from NZ_ASJD01000003.1 coordinate 20,368, forward strand.
TATCTCAGAGGCTGCCATCGCAGGTGGGGCAGTCGGAGCGGCTTTAACTGGTATGCGGCCGATTTTAGAACTTCAATTCTCTGACTTTATCACAATCGCAATGGATCAGCTTGTGAACCAAGCAGCCAAAACGCGATACATGTTTGGCGGAAAAGGAAAGGTGCCGCTTGTCGTAAGAACACCAGCAGGATCAGGAACGGGTGCAGCGGCGCAGCACTCCCAAAGCTTAGAAGCGTGGATGGCGCATATTCCAGGACTTAAAGTGGTTCAGCCTTCAACAGCCTATGATGCAAAAGGACTTTTAAAAGCGGCGATGGATGATGACAACCCTGTCATTTTCTACGAGCACAAGCTTTTATATAAAACAATCGGTGAAGTGCCTGAAGAGCAATATTCCATTCCTCTAGGGAAAGCAGATGTGAAAAGAAGCGGGAAAGACGTCACGATTGTAGCAACAGCGATAATGGTACACAAAGCGTTAGAAGCGGCGAAGGAACTAGAAGCTGAGGGAATCGATGTTGAAATCATTGACCCAAGAACACTCGTCCCATTAGATGAAGAAACGATTATCGAATCTGTGAAGAAAACAGGTAAATGCATCGTCGTTCATGAAGCGGTAAAACGAGGCGGCTATGGCGGAGAGATTGCAAGTATGATAGCGGAAAGTGAAGCCTTTGACTACTTAGATGCTCCAATTAAACGACTTGGCGGTCTTGCGGTCCCAATACCATACAACCCGACGCTGGAAAAAGCGGTCATTCCACAAGTGCCAGATATTATTGAAGCAGCAAAAGAGCTTGTGCGCTCTTAAGTAAAGGGGAGAAGATCATGCCAAAAGAGATATTTATGCCGAAGCTGAGCAGTACGATGGAAGTCGGCACCTTGCTTCAATGGTTTAAAGAAGAAGGAGATTCGGTTGAAATCGGTGAGCCTCTTTTTGAAATTATGACAGACAAGATCAATATTGAGGTGGAAGCCTATGATGATGGTATTTTTCTAAAGAAATATTATGAAGCCGATGATCAAATTCCAGTTAATGCTGTCATTGGATACATCGGAGAGGCAAATGAACAGGTGCCAAGCGAACCGCCAGCACAATCAGATGAAGATTCACCAGACAGCAGCGAATCGTCTTCATCAGAAGCGGCTTCATCCAGTTCTACTGAAGCCCCAAAAACACCTAATGAAAAAGTACGTGCCACACCTGCGGCGAGAAAAACGGCAAAAGATCATCATGTAGCGATTCATGAGGTATCTGGCACAGGACCTAAAGGCAGAGTTCAAAAGCGTGACGTCGAGGCGGCCGTCCACTCTAGTGAGAAAGATCAGCGCGTGTCACCGCTTGCAGAAAAAGTGGCTGCTCGTGAAGGAATCAATTTAGCGAATGTTGCTGGATCTGGTGCACACGGAAAAATTATGAAGAGTGATGTAACGGCAGCAGCTGCACAAACAGTAGAGTCTTCTCCAGCGAAAACACAAAAACTAGCTGGCATGAGAAAAGTGATTGCTGACCGCATGTCACAAAGTGCCTTTACAGCACCACACGTGACATTAACAAGTGAAATCGATATGACAAAAGCGAAAGAAGTACGCAAACAGCTATTGCCAGCGATTGAAAAAGAGACAGGCTACAGACTGTCGTTCACAGAAATTATCATTCATGCGGTCAGCAACGTACTCACACGCCACCCGCATATCAATATGACGTTTGAACAAAATGAGCTCCATTTCCATGATGATGTGCACATTGGTCTCGCTGTCGCTGTAAAAGATGGCTTAATGGTTCCAGTCATTTCTCATGCGAACCAAAAAGGGTTAAAACAGCTGACAAAAGAGGCGAAAGAAATCGGCCGAAACGCACGTGACCAAAAACTGCTGCCAGACCAGCTGAAAGGGTCCACTTTTACCATTAGTAACTTAGGGATGTATGCCATTGATACCTTTACCCCGATTATTAATCAGCCGGAAGTGGCGATCTTAGGGGTTGGGCGCATTCAAGAAAAACCTGTTGTAGTAGATGGAGAAATTCAGGTGCGGCCGATGATGGGCGTTAGTTTATCGTTTGATCACCGAGTGGTAGATGGCGCACCAGCGGCTGCCTTTTTAACAGATCTTAAAAAAGTGCTTGAACAACCATTTGAATTGCTAATGTAGGAGATGAATCGGATGACGAAAACGTATGATCTGACAGTCATTGGCGGAGGGCCTGGCGGGTATACTGCCGCCCTTCAAGCAGCTGAGCGTGGACGGAAGGTCGCATTGATTGAAGAGGATTTTCTAGGCGGTACTTGTTTAAATCGAGGCTGTATTCCTTCAAAGACGCTGCTCAAACATGCAGAAGTCATTGAATCAATTGAGAAGGCGAAAAGCTGGGGAATTGAAACAGGTGATTTGGTCCTTTCCTTCGATAAAATGAGAAAGCGCAAAGATGACGTCATTGAAAAGCTCAGAGGCGGAATTGCCTTTTTATTAAAGCAAGGAAAGATTGATGTATATAACGGCAGAGGTACAGCTGTTACAAAGCACCGGATTGAGATTGAAAAGCAAGATGGGGCAGAATCGATCGAAACGAAAGAACTCATCATTGCTACTGGATCTTCACCTGCCATTCCGCCAATACCGGGCCTTAAAGACATTCAATTTGACACAAGTGATACAATCTTTGACATTCCAGATATTCCGGCTTCTGTCGTCATCATTGGCGGCGGTGTCATTGGACTTGAGCTGGCTTGTATCTTCCAGAGTCTTCAATCAAAAGTCACGATTATCGAAGCGGCTCCGTCTATTATTCCGCAAGAGGATGAGGAAGCATCTAAGCTGCTAGAAAGAGAATTAAAGAAAAAAGGCATCCATATCGCGAAAAAAACCACTGTGACAGAGGTGACGGAAAGCGAAGGAATCAAAGCGGTTCATGCATCAGACGATAAAGGAGAGACGCATATCTTTACGGCTGAAAGACTGCTTGTTTGTGTAGGAAGAAGACCTAGCGTTTCTGCTGTCAGCCAGCTTGACCTTCAGTTGGATGGTCCTTTTATCAAGGTGAACGACAAGATGCAGACAAGCGTGGAAGGTGTCTATGCAGTTGGGGATGTCGCTGGCGGCTATCAGCTTGCTCACGCAGCGATGGCAGAGGCCGCTGTTGCGGTCAGTAATATTTGCGGTGTGTCTGAAAAAATAAATGCTGATATCATGCCTAGATGTATTTATACATTACCAGAGGTAGCAAGTGTTGGTCTAACTGAAAAAGAGGCAAAAGCCAAAGGACTTAACGTGCGGGCAGAACGATTTGATTTAGCAGCAAGTGGTAAAGCACTAGCGGCAGGCGAGCAAACAGGTTTTATTAAATTGGTATACGATACAGCCTATGGTGAAGTGATTGGCGCGACGATGGTTGGCCCGCACGTCACAGAGATGATTTCAGAAGCTTCCTCCTTTATGTATTTAGAAGGAACAGCAGAAGAGATGGCGAAAATGATTCATCCGCATCCGACCATCTCAGAAGGTTTTTACGAAGCAGCACTTGATATCGTGAGTAAGCTGAGAAAATAAATGCCAAACAAGGGATAGGGAGGAGATGCATGTGCACGTCCAGCTTCATCAGAAAGCGGCACTTGTGACAGGTAGCACAGATGGATTTGGAGAAGCCATCTGCCTGGCTTTAGCCCGGGCAGGTGCACATGTTTTTTTACACACGTTTCATGATGAATCAAAGGCTAAAACCATTTGTGAAGACATTCAAAAAATGGGCGGTCAAGCGAGTATCATTCAGAACCCGCTGGAAACGCCGCGTGATGCCACACAGATGCTGAGGCAAGTGATTGATACATGCGGTAAACTGGATATTTTGGTCAATCAAGCTGAACAAGGAGCGGACGCAGAGCTTGATGACGTGAGCCCAGATGAGTGGGTGGATGAAGTGGAATCGGCTGTGAATACCGTCTTTCTTTCCAGTCAGGCTGCCGTATGGCATATGGTTGATCAGAAGCAAGGCTGCATCATTAATATATCGTCATCAGGCAGTATCACAGGGGATGGCGGGATCTCACATGCTACATCAAATTCTATGCTGAATGCCATGACAAAAGGGTTAGCAAGAGAATTTAAAGACAAAGGTATCCGGGTGCTTGCGCTGCTGCCGCCGCCTCTCGATTTGGTTCCTGATACAGAGCAAATCAAGGAGACTGTGGCCCATATGACGGTGTTTCTCAGTACATCCTATGGTGCATTTACAGATGGCGCGGCGATTATGCTTGATGGGGGTGAGAGTGCTGGCTAATGTTCAAAAACCAGTTCTCATCGTTGGCGGAGCCCAAGGGATCGGAAAAGAAATTGCTGAGCGGTTTTTAAAAGAAGGGCACCAAGTCGCCGTGTCAGATATAGACGAAAAGGGACTTTCGCTCTTAAAGACACAGTATCCTCAGCTACTGATATTTCAAGCTGACGTTTCATCGTGGGAAAGTGTTCAGCAAATGATATCAGCAGCTGAAAGGGAGCTGGGCGGTATTGCTCACCTTGTGTATTCAGCAGGAATGACAAAATCACTGCCTTTTTTAGAAGTCGATTTTTCACTTTGGAAAAAGACACTTGCTGTGAACTTATATGGTCTTTACTATTGCATCAAAGCGCTGGCACCCTATATGTGTGAGCGGGAGGAAGGCAGTGTTGTCATTATTGGATCGGGATCGGCAATCACCGGATCAGGCGGCGGTATTCAATATTATGCATCAAAAGCAGGGGCTTTTGGATTGATGCGTTCGCTCGTAAAAGAACTAGGCTCGCATCATATACGCATCAATGTGATTGCCCCCCGCGTAATTGAATCTCAAATGCTTGATACGCTCTATCCTACTGTAGAGGAGAAACGGCAGCTGCAATCACTCATTCCCATCGGAAGATTAGGAAAGCCTGAGGATATTGCAGGACTCACTTTATTTCTCACACGTGGCGAGGGGAGTTATTTGCACGGACAAATTATCCTGTTAGACGGAGGGAGAACGTATCAGCCGAAATATACTGAGGGAAAAAGAGCGGAGAGTTAATCGCTCTTTTTGTCATTTTCATAACAATTGTTCCAATTGGAAACGAATGTTTGGTATACTGGTAATCATAGTATATTAAAAGGATGATGTCACATGCTGAATTGGGAAGAAAGACGACAGCTCGTCAAAGTTGCTCATCTTTATTATACAGACGGGTGGACGCAGCAGGAAATTGCAAAAAAGCTCAATGTCTCAAGACCAGTCATTTCAAAGCTCTTACAAAAAGCGAAAGATGTGGGAATCGTTGAAGTGTACATTAAAGACGAAAGCATTCATACGGTGGAACTTGAAAAGCAGCTAGAAACAACCTTTCAATTAACAGATGCGGTCGTGGTCCCAAGTGTCGGGACAATGTCTGAGATGGTGAAGCGGGCAGTCGGTCAAGCAGGCGCCTATTATTTGTCTAAAAACATGAAAAATGCGGAGAAAATCGGCATTTCATGGGGGACGACGCTTGCTGAGCTTGTAAAAGAATATCCGTTTGAACGAAGAAACGATGTGAAGGTCATTCCTTTAGAGGGTGGAATGGGCAGGCAGGCGGTCGACATTCATGCCAATCAGCTGGCATATGAGCTGGCAAAGAAAATGAACGGCACGTGTTCCTATTTATATGCCCCTGCGATTTTAGAAACAGAAGAATTAAAAGAACGGCTTATGGCGATGCAGGACATAGAAGCTGTGCTTGAAGAAGGCAGAAATGTGGATATTGCCCTCATCGGTATTGGCAACCCGCATAAAGGGTCAACTTTAAAAACAGTCGGTTATTTAAAAGAAGAGGACTTATCTGGTTTAAGGCAATCAGGGGCTGTCGGTGATATTGGCTTTCGTTTCTTTGATGGAGAAGGAAAACCTGTCCAAGATGAACTAAATCAAAAGGTCATTGGCTTATCGCTGGAACAATTAAAGAGCGTCAAAACGGTCATCGCTGTTGTAGAAGGAACCCATAAAGCTGAGAGCATTTTAGGGGCTTTAAATGGCGGCTTCATCCAAGTACTGGTGACAGACGAACTAACGGCGGCAGCCATTTTAAAGGAAGCATCCGTTCAATAAAAGACTGGCAGCGTTCGAATGGTATAACAAGAGCAACATCAAACGAGAAAGGAGCTGTGTATCTTGAAGCAAACCGAAATGGAAGCAAACCTACACTGTACTCGGTGCCAAGAAGAGACCCTCCACAGCATCGTTTATGTGAATGATCAGATGAAAAGCGTTGAGTGTACAGAGTGTCATCAAAAGATCAGTGTGCAAGTCGACATCATGAAGGAATTTTACAAGGAAGTATACGAGAAAATAGCGACAAAGCCAAAGCGGATCACGCAGGAATATAAGTCGAACCTGAATGGATTTATCTCAAGACTCCCAATCCGCGTGCTTAGTAAGCCATACCGGCTCATGAGATATTTAAACGAATCATACAAAGTGATCAAACAATATAAAAAATGAAGCAGAGACCGTTTAGCACTCTGCTTCAGCCTGTAGGCAAGTCAGTCCTCCGCTCCGATACTCGTCTTTCCTAGACTGCAAAGGTTTCTATTACGCTGAGAAGAAGGAAAAAAAGCAGAGCACCGTTTAGTGCTCTGCTTTTTTTTGTGTTTTTTTCATATAATAATAAATAGGCAGTCCAGCCATCCCGATCAGCATGGAGATCAGGCAGCTTTTCCAATCGGTGATCATGGTGCTGATTAAAACGAATAATGAACCGATAATCGCAATGATCGGTGTCAGCGGGTAAAGTGGTACACTGTAAGCACGCTTCATTCCGCTGTTTTGTTTTCTCAGCTTAAAGACGGCGAAAAAGGCCATCACATAAAAGATGTAGATCATGAAAATCGAGACCTCAGACAGCTTCTCCGGATTACTGACGATCATAAACACAATGGCGATCAAAATTTGCACAAATACAGCGATCCAAGGTGTTTTAAACGTTGGGTGAATCCGCGAAATCGCGTTGGCGAAAGGAATCTGCTTTCGTTCTGCCATCGCAAAAATCACACGTGGGAATGAAAGAACCTTTCCGTTCAAACAGCCAAAGATGCTGATGATGATCCCAATACTAATGATTTTCCCGCCAATTGGCCCAAAGAGCATGGTAGCAGCAGTGCTTGTCGCATTTTCACCTAACTGGACGATTTGATCAGCTGGCAGCACGTGCAAAAGTGCGACATTAATAAAGAGATAACAAGCCGTCACGATTAAAATTCCGCCTGCCATCGCGCGAGGAAGCAGTTTCTCAGGGTTTTTCATTTCACCCCCAAGCGCCGCAAGTAAAATCCAGCCATCATAAGCAAACAGCGTAGCCAAAATCGCTGCACCGAAGTTCATTTGAGCGATGCTATCGTTGACAGCCATCAAAATATTTTCGTTTCCTTTCCATAAGCCAAACACAATAATAGCGGCAATCGGGACAAGCTTTCCAATGGTGGTCAGCCCTTGAACAAAACCGCCGTATTTTGTTCCCATGATGTTGATGATACATAAAAATAAAACGGTGATAATGCCGATCGTTGTAGACCATAAAGTCGAAAGAGAAAATAGATTGGCTAATAATGAACCAAAATAAAGACCAAGTGCACCAATGATGGCGGGTCCGTAAATAATAATCTGCACCCAGCCGCATAAGTAGCCCCAAAATTCACCATACACTTCTTCAAGATAGGCGTACAAACCGCCGGTTCTCGGGATTTGTGTACCAATTTCAGCGACAGTCAGTCCGCCTGCAAGGGTTAAGATGCCACCTAGCAGCCAAGCGAATAAGGCGATGTCTGAGCTTCCTGAATAGGAAAGGACGTTGCCTGGCTTCATAAAGACGCCGGACCCGATAATCGTCCCGATGACAAGAGATAGGGCGAAAAATAAGCCGATGTCCTGTTTTAACGCTGGTTGTTCTTTGTTCATTACACACGACCTCCTGCATCACTTTCGTACGTTACTGTGACATGTATTTTGTTCATTGTAATACGATTTTAGGAAAACAAGAATTAAAAAAATTTTCTGATTTTCGTATTTGTATTTGAAAGTGTTCGTTTATTGGAGATATTAGGGTGAATGTTGCGTTAAAAACGAACTATAAAAGATTATTTTTGATTTAATGTTAATTTAATGACCGGAAACCGAACATCCAGTTAACGTGCAGCCAAATGGTTGACTTTTCTTGAAAAATGAACTATTTTATTCATAAGGATATTATCTCGAATTCGAGATAATTTAAAATAGGAGTGAAAATAATGAAAATCAATGGGATTCACCACGTATCTGCGTTAACAGCCAATGCTCAGAAAAATGTTAATTTCTACCGCCAAATCCTTGGCTTAAAACTTGTAAAGAAAACAGTCAATCAGGATGACCCGTCTATGTATCACTTGTTTTATGGAGATGAGGTCGCTTCACCAGGAACGGAGCTAACATTCTTTGAAATTCCAATGCTTGCCCGCCGTTTGAAAGGGACGAATGCGATCACAAGCACAGGCCTTCTCGTTTCTTCTGAAGAGGCACTCACGTTTTGGGAAAAGCGGTTTGAAGATAAAGGCGTGCAGCAAGAAACAGCTTCCTTGAGAGGCGGAAGACCTGCTTTGCGTTTTAAAGACCCAGAAGGGCAGCAGCTGTTTTTAACAGTAGAACCGAATGCAAAAGAGCAAGGCTCACCGCCAGTGCATGATGATATTCCGGCAGAGTTTGCGATTAGAGGTTTAGGTCCAGTTGAATTAACCGTTGCAGAAGCTGACAAGACGATCCGTGTTTTAACGGACATCCTTGGCTTCACTGAAAGAGCACGTGAACAATCAAATGATGGTGAGATCGTGACCATTTTTGAGTCAGGAAATGGGGGTGCTGGAACAGAAATTCATGTGATCGAAAAAACAGAAGGGCCTTCTGAACGTTCCGGCAGAGGAAGTGTGCATCACGTCGCATTTCGTGTGAAGGATGCAGAGGAGCTTGAAAAATGGTATGAAAAAATCTCAAAAGCAGGCTTCACGAACTCTGGTGTTGTAGAACGTTTTTACTTTAAAGCTCTTTACTTTAGAGAGCCAAATGGTATTTTATTTGAAATTTCAACAGATGGCCCTGGATTTACAGTCGATGAAGGGGTGGATGAGCTTGGCGATCAATTAGCCCTTCCGCCGTTCCTAGAGCATAAACGAGCAGAAATTGAACAAAGATTAACGCCAATTCAGTCGTCATAAAAAAACAGCTCATCAACTGAGCTGTTTTTTTATTAGGAACTGACCTGCTTAGATTCAGATTGTGTTAATGTGACCTGCTTTGTTTCTTGTTTTCCGTTTCGAATGAGGGTGATGCTCACGGTGTCTCCTACTTTTGCATTCGTGTATAGCTCATGACGTAATTCACTGCCAGTTTTGATTTGTTTCCCATTGATGCCGGTAATGACATCCTCTGACTTTAAGCCAGCTTTGGCGGCAGGTGAACCTGCGGCGATATCTTTGACATACACGCCTTGATTGAGCTGACTGGTTTTGAGTCCGAGAGTTTCTTTTTGATACACATTTGGAACTTGTTCGAGATCCAGCATGCTGATGCCGATATATGGACGTTCAATTTTTCCTTTTGCGAGAAGCTGATCAGCGATTGGTTTGACATCATTGATTGGCAGTGCGAACCCAATGCCTTCAACACCTGTTTCAGAGATTTTCATACTCGTGATCCCCACAACCTTTCCGTCTGTCGTCAGAAGCGGGCCTCCGCTGTTTCCTGGGTTAATGGCTGCATCTGTTTGAATAACATTAATGCTGCTTTCGCCTGCTGATGTGTTCATAGAGACTGTTCGGTCGACGCCGCTGACAATTCCTTGTGTCACCGTTCTTGAAAGATCTTCACCAAGCGGGTTTCCGATCGCAATGACGGTTTCTCCAGCACGCAGTGAGGAGGAATTGCCTAATGCCGCAACCTTCGTCACATGATTGCTGCTAATTTCCACAACGGCTAAGTCAGTGAGCGGATCAGCTCCAACCAGTTTTCCTTCAATGGTTTTGCTATCGTGTAAGGATACGGTTAGTTTATTTGCCCCGTCAATGACGTGGTTGTTTGTTAAGACATAGGCTTTATTGCCTGATTTTTTGAAAATCACTCCTGAGCCTGTACCGGTTTCTTCCTCTTGACTGCTTTTGTTTTGCTGTGATTCATCGAAAGGCGTATTGAAATCGCCAAAGCTCGTGTCTGTTTGAGTTTGTGCTTGGTAGTTTGTAATGCCGACAATAGCTGGTGATACATTTTCGACCATACTGGAGATGCTGCTTGATGAATTTGATGTTTGGACGGCTGTTGTTTTTGACGAATTCGTGTGATTTGTCGATACTGCTTCAGTTTTCGCTGCCGAATCATTTGCAGTGCTGTCTGATGAATGCTGAGCATATGGCGAAAGAACGTAGACACCTAAAGCTAATGTACCGCCTACAACACCGCTGACAAATGGCTTAAACCAGCCGTTTGGCTTTTTCTGTTTTTGAGGTTGTTCAATTGTTTGTTTGTCATCTTTGTGCTGTGTCATTTCAATCACTCTCTTTCAATGATTTTTTCATGTATGTGTTTGGGTGTTTTACCGTATGTGGTGGGGACTGACTTTATCGTATGAAAAAAGTGTGGGATAAAAATGAAAACATTGTGGGAAATTGTTAAAATAAGTAGTGAATCTAAGCAAGATAGAGGAGATTAAACTGTGGAGACAATTGGAATCATTGGATATGGAAGTATGGCTGATATGATGGTGCAAAAGTGGCTGGAAAATGGGGTGCTGGATGCTCATCAAATCATGATCCATACAAGAAGTGAAACGGAGCGCCTTCATCAGCTCAAAGAAAAGCACCAAGAAGTCAACATTTGTTCATTAGACGAACTTTCTGCGTCATGTGATATATTGTTTGTCTGCGTGCCGCCGCTTGCAGTACTTGATGTTCTGGATCAGCTGCCTTCTCAAGCGAGAGCGGTACATATTGTGTCAGTAGCAGCAGCTGTGACATTAGAAAAGTTACAGGCGCATACAACACAGCCAGTGTCTAGATACATCCCAACACTCACGTCAGCTGTTGGGACGGGCGTATCACTTGTTGCGCATGGTGCAGCAGCAGGAAGCGAGGAAAAGGAGCGTTTGCACCGTCTGCTTTCAGCTTTTAGCATCGTCAGGGAAGTAGGGGAAGACCGGTTTGATGCGGCGAGCAATTTGACAAGCTCATCTCCTGGTTTTATCGCTGCTCTTTTTGAAGAAATGGCGAAAGCGGCTGTGAGAAATAGTGATCTTTCCTTAGAGGAAGCGAATGAATTTTTAACGTATGCCCTTTTAGGTACTGGCCAGATCCTCGTAGAGCGAGGCCTAACCTTTGCTGAAACTGTCGATAGAGTGGCGACAAAAGGGGGAATTACAGGAGAAGGTGCTGAGGTCATTCAACAGCAGGCACCTCAGATGTTTGATGATTTATTTACACAAACCATGAAGAAATATGAACAGCTGAAATCGCAGATCAACGAAGCGGATAAACACCACTAAAGGCATAGTTAGTGGTGTTTTATTTGTTAAAAAAATCCTTTCTAAAAAAGCCTTTTGACCTGTATTATCTGAGTCTAAACTCCTTATTTTCGGACATTGTATTGAAAAATCAATCAAGTTCTCATATAATTTTTTAGAAAATTTAGAAAAATATACACAAATTTTATGTTTAATTAAAGGGGGATGGGAATGAAGCTCTATGTATCTGTCGATATGGAGGGGATTACTGGTCTAGCTGATCATACATTTGTTGATTCGCGCCAGCATAACTATGAGCGGGGCAGACGCATTATGACAGGTGAAGTGAATGCTTGTGTAGAAGCGCTTCTTCAGCATGGTGCCACCGACATTTTGGTGAATGACAGTCATTCTAAAATGAATAATCTTTTGATCGAAGAACTGCATGAAGAGGCAGTTCTCATATCAGGTGACGTAAAGCCTTATTCAATGGTGCAAGGATTGGATCAAACCTATGATGCAGCTGTTTTCTTAGGTTATCATGCAAGGGCATCAATGAAAGGTGTGATGTCGCACAGTATGATTTTTGGTGTCAGACATTTTTACATAAATGATCATCCAATTGGGGAAATGGGCTTTAATGCGTATGTTGCAGGCTACTATGGTGTGCCGGTGATTCTTGTTTGCGGGGATGATCAAGCAGCACGTGAGGCAGAAAAGCTGATGCCTGGTGTGAAAACAGTGGCAGTGAAAGAAACCATCTCAAGATCTGCTGTGAAATGCTTACCTCCTGCCAAAGTGAATAAACAAATCTCGCAGCAAGTGGAAGCCGCGATGAAACAGATTGATCAAATGAAGCCGCTGACGCCTCCTGATCAGCCGCTGCTTAAGATTGAGTTTGCCAATTATGGACAAGCTGAATGGGCGAATTTAATGCCGGGTACTGCCATCATAGAAGGAACAACGACGGTGACGTACCAAGCAGACAATATATTAGAAGCCTATCAAGCGATGCTTGTCATGACAGAGCTTGCCGCACGTACAACATTTTGTTAAGTGAGGGGGAGACAGCAGATGGCCAGCTTTTTGTTCAAGCGTTTTATTGCGATGATTGCTACGATCTTAACGATTACGACTTTAACGTTTATTTTAATGAAGGTCATCCCAGGATCGCCTTTCAATGAAGAACGAAATACAAACGAAACCGTCCAGCGAAACCTCGAAAGCTACTATCACTTAGACGAACCACTCTATGTTCAATATGTCATCTATTTAAAATCCATTGTTACCTTTGATTTTGGTCCTTCCATTAAAAAGCCTTCTGAAAGTGTCAATGATCTATTGGCGAGAGGCTTCCCAGTCTCATTAGAACTTGGTCTTATCTCGATATTGATTGCTGTCATCTCTGGCATCCTGCTAGGGGTCATGGCTGCCCTCCGGCATAATGGTTTAATTGATTACATCGCCATGACCATTGCAGTTTTCGGTATATCCATTCCAAACTTTATCTTTGCTACCCTATTAATTCAGCAGCTTGCTGTCAATTTGAAGCTCTTTCCTACAGCGATGTGGACAAGTCCAATGCATATGGTGCTGCCTACAATCGCCCTTGCTGTCGGCCCAATGGCCATTATCGCCAGGTTAACGAGATCGAGCATGATTGAAGTGCTGTCACAAGACTATATCCGTACGGCCAAAGCAAAAGGGCTTTCTCCCTTTAAAATTGTATTTAAGCATGCGCTTCGGAATGCACTTTTACCCGTTGTAACCATTCTTGGAACACTTGTCGCAAGTATTTTAACAGGAAGTTTTGTCATTGAAAAAATCTTTGCTATTCCTGGGATGGGAAAATACTTTGTCGAGAGTATTAACAACCGTGATTATCCTGTCATCATGGGAACCACTGTTTTTTACAGCATTATTTTAATCACACTTCTCTTCATTGTCGATGTGGCGTATCGTCTCCTTGATCCGAGGATTCAGCTGCATCAGAAAGGAGGAAAGGCATGAGTATACACCTTCAGCATGATCCACCGAACAGGCATCCTGAAGTGCCAGACGAATGGTTTTCTCCACGAGAGCAAAAGAAAACAGAAGCCCATGCCATTAAAAGACCCTCTCTTTCCTATTGGGCTGATACATGGAGGCGGCTGAAGCAAAATAAGCTTGCGATGTTTAGCCTATCGGTTCTGATTTTTCTTTTTGTCATGGCAGTCTTAGGCCCATTGCTTGCACCAAATAGTGTGACAGAGCAGCGTCTTTCGATGCAAAATCTGCCGCCCTCGGCTGCTCACTGGTTTGGAACAGATGAGCTTGGACGAGATGTGTTCACACGCACTTGGTACGGAGCCCGTATTTCATTATTTGTGGGTGTCATGGCAGCCCTGATTGATTTTGCCATCGGTGTGATTTATGGGGGCATAGCGGGCTATAAGGGAGGCAAATACGACCATGTCATGATGAGAATTGTCGAGGTGCTCTACGGACTTCCTTATTTACTCGTCGTCATTTTATTGATGGTGCTCATGGGGCCAGGGCTTGTCACCATTATTGTAGCGCTCACTGTCACCGGATGGATTGGAATGGCAAGAATTGTGAGAGGTCAGGTTCTTCAGCTGAAAAGCCAGGAATATGTGCTTGCCTCAAAAACCTTTGGTGCCAAAAGCCTGCGGATCATTCGCCGCAACCTGCTGCCGAATACGATGGGGCCGATTATCGTCCAAATGACCCTGACTGTACCGACCGCGATATTTGCTGAAGCGTTCCTAAGCTTTCTCGGTTTAGGTATTCAAGCCCCGTTTGCAAGCTGGGGCGTGATGGCTAATGACGCTTTGCCGACTGTGCTGTCAGATAATGGACATTGGTGGCGTTTATTTTTCCCTGCATTTTTTATTTCACTCACGATGTTTTGCTTTAACAATTTAGGTGATGGCTTGCAAGATGCGCTTGATCCAAAGATGAAGAGGTGAAGCGCTTTGAAAAAAGTTCTACAAATTATCGATCTGCACGTCAGTTTTCGGACATACGGCGGTTCAGTTCAAGCAGTACGCGGAGTGAATGTCGATGTATATGAAAAAGAAACCCTCGCCATTGTGGGAGAATCAGGCTGCGGAAAAAGTGTGACATCACAAAGCATTATGAGGCTTCTGCCTGCATACAGCGCGCAAGTCGATCAGGGAGAAATCTGGTTTCAAGACCGCAACTTGCTGTCATTATCTGAAAAAGAAATGCGCGCCATACGAGGCGTGGATATTTCGATGATCTTCCAAGATCCGATGACAGCACTCAACCCAACCTTGACAATAGGAGATCAGCTGATGGAGGCGGCGAAGGAGCATCAAAAGCTGACGAAAAAAGAAGTGAAAGAAGCCGCCATACAGATGCTTGATTTGGTTGGTATTCCGCAGCCAAAGGAGAGACTAAAGCAATATCCGCACCAATTCAGCGGGGGAATGAGGCAGCGGCTCATGATTGCCATGGCACTGATTTGTGAGCCAAAGGTGCTGATCGCAGATGAACCGACGACCGCGCTGGATGTGACCATACAGGCACAAATTTTAGAGCTGTTTAAAGAGATTCAGAGGAAAACAGGGGTTACCATTATCTTAATCACACACGACTTAGGGGTCGTAGCCCAAGTTGCCGACCGGGTAGCGGTCATGTACGGAGGGAAAATGGTTGAAACTGGAACAAGGCAGGATATTTTTTACAGTCCGCAGCATCCTTATACAAAAGGGCTCCTGCAATCCGTTCCAAGACTTGATATGAAAGATGAACTGATTCCGATTGAAGGAAGCCCGCCTGATTTATTTGCACCGCCAAAGGGCTGTCCGTATACCGATCGCTGCCCGGCTGCCATGAAAGTGTGTGATCATATCATGCCGCACGAAACGCAGCGGTCACCTACTCATACAGTGCATTGCTGGCTTCAGGATGAGCGAGCGAACCAAGCGATGTTATCTGCAACACAAAGGGGGAGTTTTTGATGAGGAAAAAAGGGTGGATCATCAGTATTTGTTTGTTTATCATCATACTGCTCGCTGGATGTACAGCCAATGAGCAAGCAGGTAAAGGATCATCAAGCAATAAGGATGAAAAGAAAGTATTAACCTTAAATAACGAAAACGAACCGACGTCATTTGACCCGCCGATTGGTTTTAATAATGTATCGTGGCAAGGTCTGAATAACTTAATGGAGGGATTAACAAGACTGAACGAAAAGCACGAACCATCTCCTGCAATGGCGGAAAAATGGGAGATTTCAGAGGATGGAAAAACATACACATTTCATTTAAGAGACGGCATCAAGTGGTCGAATGGTGACCCAGTGAAAGCGAGTGACTTTGAATATGCGTGGAAGCGTCTGCTTGATCCGAAAACAGGCTCATCTGCATCCTTCTTAGCATACATGATTGAAGGCGGAGAGGCATTTAACAGCGGAAAAGGAAAGAAAGAGGATGTAAAAGTCAGTGCTGAAAATGACAAAACGCTAAAGGTCACACTGGCATACCCGCAGAAATCGTTCTTAAATATGACCGCAAACCCTGCCTTTTTCCCTGTCAATGAGAAGGTAGCAGAGAAGGATCCAAACTGGGCAAAGGATGCCAAAACCTTTGTTGGGAATGGACCGTTTCAGCTGACACAATGGAAGCATGATGAGAGCTTCACTATGGAAAAAAGTGAGACGTATTGGGACAAAAAAACAGTCAAGCTGGATCAGGTAAAGTGGCTGATGATCAGTGATCGAAACACTGATTATCAAATGTATCAATCGGGAGATTTGGACACTGCCTTTGTCCCAGCAGAACAAAGTGAAAATTTGCTGAAAAATAAAGACGTACAAATTGAAGATCAGGCCGGACTGTTCTTTTATCGTCTGAATGTGAACATGGAACCTTTTCAAAATAAGAACATTCGCAAAGCCTTTCAAATGGCGATCAACCCGCAAGATATCGTGGATTATGTCACGAAGAATAAAGAGAAGCCTGCCCGCGCCTTCGTTTCACCGGGGATTTTAGATTCAAAGGGTGATGATTTCAGAGAAGCTGGCGGCGATCTTGTCAAACAAGATACGAGTGAAGCTGCGAAGCTATTAGAAAAAGGGCTGAAAGAAGAAAACTATTCAAAGCTGCCGCCCGTCACATTAACATATAGCACAAAGCCTGAGAATAAGAAAAAAGCTGAAGCCATCCAGCAGCAATTAAAAGAAGCGCTGGGTGTGGACGTGAAGCTTGCAAACATGGAAGCCAATGTATTTGCAGAAGATCAAAAGGCGCTGAAATTCCAATTCTCGCAAAGTTCATTTTTAGCAGACTATGCAGATCCGATCAATTTCCTAGAGAGCTTCCAAACAGGGAATGCGATGAACCGGACTGGATGGTCAAACGACACCTATGATCAGCTGATTAAAAAGGCAAGCCAGGAAGCAGATGAACAAAAAAGAAACAGCATCCTTCATGATGCAGAGGCACTTCTCATTGAAGAAGCACCGATCATTCCAATTCATTTTTATAACCAAGTGCATTTGCAAAAAGAGGGCGTGAAGGGAATTGTCCGCCACCCTGTTGGGTATATCGATTTGAAATGGGCACAAGTAGATGGAGAGTAATTGAAGGAAAAGAGGAACACGGACGCTTTGAACAAAAGCGTCTCAGCGCGCGGACAAACCCTCGCATTCTTTGTCAGTCCTGCGCTCGGTACTCACGAATGTCAAATTCGCTCCGCTCCGATGCTCGTCCTTCCTAGGGCTGCAAAGGTTTTCAGGTCACGCTGAATAGAAGACAAAGGGCTAAAATAAAGATCATTTTAGCTCTTTGTCAACAATATGGGACGCTTTGAACAAAAGCGTCTGTTCCTTTATTTGTTCATGTTATGGAGAAGATGCCCATAGATTGTAAGAAATAAAGAGAAAGAGGGGATTGGCATGAACCAGCTGCCAGCGGCGCTTCAAACAGGGGATACGGTGGGGGTTATCGCACCAGCAAGCCCGCCTGATGAATTGAAATTAGCAAAAGGGATTGCCTTTTTAGAAAGCCTTGGGCTGAAGGTGAAAAAAGGGAAGTATCTTGATTCCCGGTACGGATATTTAGCAGGTCGTGATCATGAAAGAGTGGAAGATCTTCATGGCATGTTTCAAGATCCAGAAGTCAAAGCGGTTATTTGTGCCTGCGGAGGGTACGGAACTGGAAGACTTGCGGAAGTCATTGACTATGATCTCATTCGCCGGAATCCAAAAATCTTTTGGGGTTATAGTGACATTACGTTTTTACATACGGCCATCCAGCAGCAGACGGGTCTTGTGACTTTTCATGGTCCAATGCTTTCCTCTGATGTGGGACTTGAAGAGGTCCATCCGTATACGAAGGATACCTTTTTGCAGCTGTTCACGCCGAAGGCCTTTACGTATTCGCATCACTTGTCACCTCTTCATACCTTCTACCCCGGCACCGCTTCAGGGGACATCATAGGAGGGAATCTTGCCCTCATCGTGACAACACTTGGCACACCTTTTGAAATTGATACGAAGGGAAAGCTGTTGTTCATTGAAGATATTGACGAAGAGCCTTATAAAATCGATCGCATGATGCAGCATCTCACCTCTGCTGGAAAATTGGATGATGCGGCTGGATTCATCATTGGCGATTTTCATCAATGTGAACCAAAAAAGAAAGACCAGTCCTTAACGTTGGAACAGCTATGGGAAACCTATATTGTGCCGCAAAAGAAACCTGCACTTGGCGGCTTTCGGATCGGTCATTCATCACCGAACTTTGCCATTCCGATGGGCGTGCAGGCTGCACTAGATGCGGCAGGGAAGAAACTGCACATTTCTCCAGGCGTTGCAGCGAAAGAGGCGATTAAATGAAAATTGTGGATGTTCGTACATGCAGAACGAGTGTACCGCTAAAAAAGCCTTTCAAAACCGCTTTAAGAACGGTGTATGACGCAGCATCTCTGATCGTCATCATCACATATGATCAAGGTGACGTCAGCTACGGAGAGGCAGTTCCCACATCGGTGATTACAGGAGAAACGCTGGAAAGCATCGACTATGCCATCTGTGAAGTGATCAGACCCATTTTGCTCGGGGCTTCCTTGGCAGAGTATGAACAAATCTTTTCTGCTATGAACCGCGTGCTCGCAAGCAACACAAGCGCAAAGGCTGCAATCGATATGGCCATTTATGATGGCTTAGCAAAGCAGGCAGGACTTCCGCTTTATCAATACCTTGGCGGATATCGTCATCAGCTCGAAACCGACTATACGGTCAGTGTAAACCGGCCGCTTGAGATGGCGGAAGATGCGAAGCAATACGCAGCCGAAGGCTTTCAGACGTTAAAGGTTAAAGTAGGAAAAGATGATATACACACGGATATTCAGCGGATCAAGCGGATTCGAGAAAAAGTCGGTCCGGATATTCAGATCAGGCTCGACGCCAATCAGGGCTGGACGTGGAAGGAAGCGATCACAGCCATTCGAAAAATGGAAGCGCTGAATATTGAACTAGTAGAACAGCCAGTGCCGAAAGAAGATATTGAAGGGCTGCGCCGTGTGACAGAAGCAACTGAAACACTGATTATGGCAGACGAAAGCATTTTCAGTTTTCATGATGCCATTAGGGTGCTTGAAACGAGAAGCTGCGATCTGATCAATTTAAAATTAATGAAATCAGGCGGCATAAAAGAAGCATTAAAAATCAATGCCCTAGCCGAAGCATACGGTGTTCAGTGCATGGTTGGCAGTATGATTGAGTCAAAGCTTGGCATTACAGCTGCGGCACATTTCGCCGCAAGCCAGCCGAATATCACCCGCTGCGATTTTGATGCCCCGCTTATGCTGAAAGAGGACTTGATAGACGGAGGAATCGTGTACAAAGGAAAAGACATATTTTTACCGCTGCATCATGGGTTAGGCATTCAAGGGGTGAAAGGAGTCTCATGATGATATACGAATCAAAGGTTCCAGTCGCTAACGTATGGACAGCGCCGCATTCGCCGAGAGAAATCGATCAGAAGGTACTTCAGGACTCCATCAACATCAAAGAGTGGATTGACCAGCAAACATATGAAGAAAAGCTGGCTTTATGTGAAGAAAATTTGATTCAATCTCAAATACTGCTCGGCGAACGAGTGATTGGATTAGAAGAGACAGATGGCTGGATAAAAGTCGTCATACCGCAGCAGGCCAGCCGGAAACATCCAGAAGGCTATCCAGGCTATATACCTGCTGAGCAATTAAACCAAGTAACTGAGGGAAGTGCGTCAGCTGTATCTCTTATCGTTTGTCAGAAAAAAGCCACGCTATATCAAAACGGGGAACCAGATATGGAGATTAGTTTTTTAACAGAGCTGGCAGCAGCCAAAGAAACTGATGATCAATTTCATGTTGTCACCCCAGTAGGAATAAGAGAAATCAACAAAGCGGATGTACGCCCAGGCTCACATGCTTTCTCTCTGATAGGCAAAGATGTCGTAGACGCAGGAAAACAATTTATAGGCCTTTCGTATTTATGGGGAGGCATGAGCAGCTTTGGCTATGATTGTTCAGGCTTTGCTTACAGCATGTACAAAGCGTGCGGATATCTTTTGCCGAGAGATGCAAGTGACCAAGCTGTTCAAGGAACGCCGGTTACATCAAGCCATTTAGAACAAGGCGACTTGCTGTTTTTTGCAAATGAAAACGGAAAAGGAGCGGTCCGCCATGTAGGGATCTACGCTGGGAACGGGATGATGCTTCATTCGCCCAAAACTGGCAGACAAATTGAGCTTCTCTCCCTTTCTGGCACTTCATATGAAAAGGAATGGGCAGGTGCAAGGCGGTATTTACCAAGCGAGAGGAGGAGCGATCATGACAGTTGAACCACTCTTACAAGTAAACAACCTTAAAAAACATTTTCATCTATCGAAAGGGAGAACCTTAAAAGCGCTGGATGGTGTCTCTTTTCAGCTGAAACAAGGAGAAACCTTTGGTCTCGTTGGTGAGTCTGGCTGCGGCAAATCCACACTTGGAAAAGTGCTCATGCGTCTTTATGAACCTACAGATGGTGAAGCCTTATATGAAGGGAAAAGTCTTCACCACCTTTCTAAAAAAGAATCATTTGATTTCAACCGGCAAATGCAAATGGTCTTTCAAGATCCGTATTCCTCGTTAAATCCAAGACTGTCAGTAAAAGATATTATGCTGGAGCCAATGGAGATTCATCAGCTTTATGGCAGTCAAAAGAAAAGGATTGCCCGCGTGAAAGATCTGCTTGAAGCGGTAGGATTAAGCTATGATTTTGCTACCCGCTATCCGCACGAATTTAGCGGGGGACAGAGGCAGAGAATCGGCATTGCAAGAGCACTTGCCTTAGCGCCAAAATTTATTGTGGCAGATGAGCCGATTTCTGCACTAGACGTCTCCGTCCAAGCGCAGGTCGTGAACCTGCTGAAAAAACTGCAAAAAGAGGAAGGATTAACTTTTCTTTTTATTGCACATGACTTGTCCATGGTGAAATATATTAGTGACCGGATCGGTGTCATGTATTTAGGTCATCTCGTCGAATTGACGACGAGTGATGCATTATATCAAACACCGCTTCACCCATATACACAAGCCTTGCTGTCTGCCATCCCCATTCCAGATCCTGACGTAGAGGACAAGCGCAAAAGGTTTATTTTAAAAGGAGAAATTCCAAGTCCAGTGAACCCGCCAAGCGGCTGTGTATTTCGAACACGATGTCCTGCCGCGATGGATGTGTGTGCTGAAAAAAAGCCGACATTACAAGCGGTGGAAGAAGGACATGAAGTCGCCTGTCATTTATACAATAGAAAATAGGACAAGCCCGATAAAAAGCCAGCAAGTAGACAAACTGTTCTACATGCTGGCTTTTTTAGTGGATGAACGCCGAATAGGCAATGTACAGCATCTGAAAGAGCCGCCAGATTTAATAATTTCCGAAAAGTCCACTTTAATAACGGTGTACCCGTGAGCGGTTAATAAAGCATTTGTTTCTTGGTTGCTGGGCAAGCTGATCACTTTTTTCTGACCAATGGATAAAACATTTGGTCCAAGTGTGAATTGCTCTTGTTCGCTGATTTCAATCAAATCATAATACGTTTTGAGCAGCTGGAGATCCTTTTGCTTGAACGCTTCAGGATAAATGATTATCTCGTCATGAGACAGAATATTCATCACACAATCAAGATGCAAAATGTGAGGAGGAAGGTGAATCGGAATGATGTCATGATCCGGCAGTTCCTTTTTTAGCTGGTAGATAGCGGCTGAACTAGTTCTTTTGCTCGTGCCAACAAACACACGCTTCTGATCCACAAGCACATCGCCGCCTTCAATCGTTCCGTCTGTCAAAGTGACAGCTGACCACCCTTTTGCGTGTGCCCATTCTTTTAGGTATTGTTCTTCCCCTTGCCGAACCGGAGCGGCCATACTTGAAACAAACAGTGTCTGTCCAATCGTAAACCCAATATCCCGAGTGAAGACTTGCTCAGGGAAGCGTTCATTCGCCGGGAGCAGGATAGGCCGTACTTGATGATCTTTAAGGGTTTGGATCAATTGCTTATGCTGAGCGACTGCTTTCATTTGAGAAATATTTTCTTTCGCAAAATGTTTCTGGGTTTCGTTAATAATTTGTTTGATTTCCATATAAATAGGACTGCATAAAAGAACTTCTTCTAAATCGTCGTATTCACTCATGCATTGCGGCATTTTGTATAATTGCTCTGCTCTCATAGAATCCATCAAATGGCCTCCTTGTTCATTCATAGTTCTATTATTCCTTCTTCTAGCCATGGTTGAAACATTTCCGAAAGAAAATCTCTCACATAAGACTAAAGCAAAAAGTTTAGACAAACCTAAAAGAATAGTGTTTAATAAAAGTCGTTCCGCATCCACGAAAACAGCAAGAAGGAGCTATGATGATGAGTGAAGAAAATTTCAAATACTGCAAGGAATCGAAAGTTGTTAAAACCAGCAGAGTATTCCCTCTCGATACGAATAACCACCAAACGTTATTTGGCGGGAAATTAATGAGTTATATAGATGACATTGCCTCCATCTCGGCAGCAAGACACAGCCGCAGTGAAACGGTCACAGCTTCAATGGATTCTGTTGACTTTTTAGAGCCGATTGGACAAAAGGAGTCAGTATGCTTGGAATCCTATGTCACATGGGTGGGCACGTCTTCTATGGAAGTGTTCGTCAAAGTCATTAAAGAAAACTTGATGTCTGGAGAGCGCAGACTCGCAGCGACTTCATTTCTGACATTTGTCTCATTAGATGAAAACGGAAAGCCTAAACGAGTCCCGCAGGTGATGCCGGAAACAGAGGAAGAAATCATGCTTCATCAAACAGCGAAGCAGCGGGCAGAGGAAAGAAAAAGCCGCCGAAAGCATAGTAAGGCGCTTGCTGACGCACTTGGGACAGATAAACCTTGGGCGTAAAAATCACCCTTTAAGCGGTGATTTTTTTCTGTACCAGTATCTTGCATGGCAAGATAGTGTATGATAAGATAAAGCTATCTTGTGATGCAAGGTACTGGAATCGGAGGAACAATCATGACAACATCCACACAAATGCTAAAAGGAATTTTAGAAGGCTGTCTGCTGTCGATTATTTCTGAGGGCGAAATTTATGGGTATGAAATGACGAAGAAGCTCGCGCATTATGGGTTTGATCAAATTAGTGAAGGCAGTATCTATCCGATTTTGTTGCGTATGCAAAAGGAACAGCTGGTGACCACCGTTACAAAAGCGTCAGCGAGCGGTCCGAAAAGGAAATACTATACGCTCACACAAGCGGGAGAACAAGCGCTCACAGAGTTTATTGACCGCTGGAATGAGCTTTCAAAAAATGTAAACCGCTTATTACAAAAAGGGAAGTGAGATTATGGTATCAAAAGAAACAAGACACATTCTACTAGAGCTGCAACTTTATCTCATATCAAAGGGAAAAAATCAGGATGAAATCGATGAGCTGATGGATGAACTGACAGCACATGCGGTTGAGGCTGAAAAAGACGGCAAAACAGGTGAGGATGTGTTCGGAGGAGATCCGCGGAGCTATGCTGATGAACTGGCAAAAGAGCTGTCAGAAAACCATAAAGACTGGGTGCCATTCGTCAGTGCTTTCTTAATTGGATCGCTTTTTTATATGATCTTATCAGATGCAATCAGCCAAAACTTATCCTATTCTTGGTTTGCTTTAATTGGATATCCGCTCGTTTTAGTGGCCAATGTCATCATGATCATTGTGATGTTTAGAGCGTCTGCCTTTCAAACAAGCAGCCGGGTATTTCTTTACTTTTGGATGTTAGGAATCTTTCAGCTGACAGCGATGGTGACAATCAAACTATTGGATCAAAAGGTCGGCACACCACTACTTGTCCTTACTTCTGGCCAGAGGTGGGGCGTCATTCTGCTCATGCTGCTATGCATCGTTGTATTCAATGCAATCTTAAAGGCGAATGTCGTTTCATTGATTCCGATTATCTTTTTCGGACCGCAGCTCATCTTCGAATGGATTGGCTGGACGTCACCAAGTGTGATTTTGCTGCAAAGTCTGCTATCTATTGTGATTTTAATAGGGCTTATGCTCATTGTCCTGCGCCGGGCAAATAAGAAAAATGAAAATATGAATGTAAACTGAGCACATCTCATACGATGTGCTTTTCTTTTTCTAAAAAAATGTAGAAATGGAATTGTGTTTTTCATTACAATGGGGAGAGGACAAAAATGAAAAGGGGTTCTGTTTTTGGATATCGTATGGGGATATGTACTCGTTTTTGTATTGGCTGCTTTGCCTTTTTTTGAGGTGATTGGTGTCGTTCCATTCGCAATCTTAAGTGGGCTGCACCCTGTGACAACGGCTGTAATTGGATTCATCGGCAACTTTCTCACAGTTTTGCTTCTCATTGTGTTTGTGGACCGGTTTAAAGCATGGTGGTTAAAGAGAAAAGAAGAGAAAGGTGATGAGAAAGGAGAGAAAAAGCAGCTGCGGGCTAGAAAAATTTGGGAACGATACGGTCTGCCTGGATTAGCGCTCATTGGTCCTTTTATCATCGGCAGTCATTTAGCGGCCTTGATGTGCATGAGCTTTGGAACGAAAAGAAAGCAAGTCGCGGTGTGGATGACCGTCAGTTTAATGATGTGGACAGCGCTGGCTGCAAGTTTAACCGGTGCGGGCTTCCATTACTTTGCCCCAGATTCAAATGGGTTGTTCGGAGATATTTTTAGCAAGTAAAAAAGGGGGGATTATCAATGTCATATCAAACAAGAACAGTACTAGAAACAGAGCGCCTGAAACTGAGAACGATGAATGAACATGATGCGTCATTTTTATATGACGAGCTGTTCCAAGATGAAGAAGTGATGAAGTATTATCCTTCTTTGAAGGATGAACAGCAGACAAAAGAGTGGATTGCATGGAATCAAAAAAATGACCGCATGTACCACACTTCGCTATGGATCATTGAAGATAAAGAAACAAATGAACGACTTGGACAAAGCGGAATTGTCCTGCAAAACATTGAAGGACAAACCGAGCTTGAGATTGGCTATATGCTAAAGAAAGCGGTATGGGGGAATGGCTATGCTGCTGAGGCTGCAAAAGGCTGCCTTACCTATGGATTTGAAGAAATGAAGGTCAGACGAATGGTCAGCCTAATTCGTCCTGAGAATGAAGCGTCGGTGAAGGTCGCTTTAAAAATGGGCATGAAACAAGAAAAAACCATTTCAAAATGGGACCAAATCATTGATGTATACAGCATCACCCGTAACGGAGAAAACGGCTCGCTTACCGATTAAGCAGAGCCGTTTTTTTATGCATGCTGTTCTAACTGAAGCAAATATTTCTTCCGTTCAATCCCCCCGCCGTAGCCTCCAAGCTCACCACTTGTTTGAATCACGCGGTGGCAGGGAATGATAATCGCCAATTGATTCGCACCATTTGCATTACCAACGGCACGAACCAAATGCGGATCACCCAGTTTCGCGGCTAGATCACGATAGGATCTCGTTTCGCCTGCTGGAATGAGTGAAAGCTGCTCCCACACCTTCATTTGAAAAGGGGTGCCATGTAAGGAAAGCTGTACAGTAAACTTGGTCAGCTTTTTCTCAAAATATAAGGCCAATTCCTTTGCTAATTGCTGATGGACGTTTGTTTCTCCAACTAAAATGCGGGCATGATGCTTCTTTCTTAATGTTTCAATTTCTTTTTCGAGTCCCCGCCTGTCCATAAACTCCAGTAAATACACATGTGTGGCATCTGTCACACTCATCATGCGCCCGATCGGTGTGGAAATAAAATTAGCATAAAGAATGTGAATCTGCGCTTTTTTAGGGGGATTTCCCATGATTTTCGTAAATGCATCATTGAAGGCGCTTGAAGATTCATAGCCGAAAGTGACCTGCTGATCGATTACTTTTTTTCCGTTCAAAATTTCTTTAAAGGCAAGTCCCATTCGGCGTGATCTTGCATATTGAACAAAGGTCATGCCGTATATGTCTTTAAACTTTCTTCGAGCTGTGGCAGAGTGAATCCCTAATTGGCGGAAGTCCTCTTCCTTCCAGCGTTTCTCAGGATTTTTTTCTACTGCTGAAACGAGTGTTTTGACTTCTTCAGGAATGCTGTTCGGGTATGTTAATGGTGTGCAGCGCTTGCAAGGGCGATACCCTGCCAGCAGTGCTTCCTCCGCTGTAAAGAAAAACTCACAGTTTTCAAATTTTGGCTTTCTAGCCGTACATGTGGCATGACAGAAGATGCCGGTTGTCTTAATACAGGCAAAGAATGTGCCGTCATATTGCGGATTCTTGTCAACAAGTGCTTGATAAAATTCATGTTTTTGTTCATCGGTCATCATCATATGAAGCCACCTCTTAATTTTTTATAAAATGTTTTTCAGCATTATTTGGAGTACAACGGATGATCTGTAAATGCATCATCCTAAAGTTGAACGTTCATCACATCAATCTGATTTCATTATATCAGCGGTGTGATCGTTGCTGTACCCGGAATAGATCCTTCTCCCTCGTATAACAATCAAGCATCATTCTCCTTCTTTTCTCATTTTTCACTTCCTGTTTTAGTTCATATATTTTAGCTGCTTCTGTTTCATTTCTTCATAAAATGCTTCAACTTCTTGTTCGTAAAGTACGGTCTCCATGTCCTTGTATTTACGCTTGATCGTCAATGTCATAAAAAATAAATGAATTATCATATACGCTCGTTTCCCTTCAGTTCGCAGCATGTGAAACAGCCCGCAGATCTTCTTTATCAGTTGACCTGTTTCTAACCCTTAGTATACGGCGGTCCCATAAAATTTCTTTCGAAAAATGAACAAGTATATTTGCGTGTGGCAAGCAAAGCGGTAGACCGGTATTTCGGGGTGTGATACAATTTTGACACACAGAATCTGCTTTAAGTCAGATCTGCTTATTAAGAATTGGTTTTCTAGGGTTCCGTGCGGGTGGCGCAGTCTGGACCGAGAGAAAACACATAAGGTCTACAAAATAGACCGTATGTACACGGAGGGATAAAAGCCCGGGAGATTTGATCAAACGATCGATTTCCGGGCTTTTTTTGTTGGTTGGAATCGTTCAGAAAGGAAGGGATTAGATGAAATGGGGAAATGTCTTTATTGCGGCGATCTTTGAAGTCGGCTGGGTGATGGGGTTGAAATATGCTGACTCTTTATTGGAGTGGGCCGCAACCATCGTTTGTATTGTCGTCAGCTTTTATTTACTCCTGAAAGCCACGACTGTACTGCCAGTTGGCACACTTTACGCCGTTTTCACCGGACTTGGGACAGCAGGTACTGTCATAGTAGGTATGGTAATGGGTGAGCCGGTACAGCTAGTGAAATTACTTTTAATCATGGTGCTTTTAAGCGGTGTATTAGGGCTCAAACTGACCACGAGTGAAAAGAAAGGGGAGACTGAATCATGAGCTGGCTTTTACTCATTGGTGCAGGCATTTTAGAAATGCTTTGTGTCACCATGATGAATCAATTCCAGAAAGACCGGCATGTCAAATGGATTTTATTCATTGCAGCTGGATTTTCGTTGTCCTTTCTCATGCTCTCTCTTGCGATGAATACAATTCCGATGGGAACGGCATACGCCATTTGGACTGGCATTGGAGCTGCTGGAGGAGCCATTGTCGGCATGCTGTTTTACGGTGAGTCGAAGGACGCAAAACGTATTTTCTTTATCGCACTGATTTTATCTGCGGCGGTCGGGTTAAAAATTATTGAATAAGAAAAGGCTGGCATCTGTTTGCCAGCCTCACCATGTAGACAAACCCTCGCATTCTTTGTCAGGGCTGCAAAGGTTTTCTATCATGCGTTAAAAGTAGAAAAAGGGCTCAAATAAAAATCATTTGAGCCCTTTTTTGTTACATCGAATGATGATTGGAATCGTTTTCATTTTTGCGGTAAAGCTGACTCACTAGAAGAAAACAGACACCAAATGTGAGTAAAGGAATGAGTCTCTCACCGGCTATAAAAAGATAAATACCTGTGATCAGACATACGATGCCGAGCCAAAAGCTCACTTTACCAAACAAAGTCATGCTTTTCATCTCCATCACTCCTTTTGTGATAAAAGGTCTACTCATATTATATCACGCTAGGTAAAGAATTGAATGAATATTCAATAAAAAATGGCCTCTTCATTGCTTTTTCTCTTTCCAGTCCAGTATAATATTTCATTAGAATGAAAACGTAAATGAGGTCATGATACATGAGAACATTGATTACAGAGAAACTTGAATTACACAGACAAAAGCACGAGCAAAAAGGCAGATTACTTGTCAGCTGCCCGGATCAGCCTGGTATTGTATCAGCTGTTTCTTCCTTTTTATTTGAGCACGGAGCGAACATCATTGAATCCAGCCAATACACAACCGATCATGAAAGCGGCCGGTTCTTTTTAAGAATTGAATTTGATTGGAAAGACATCTCGGCGAATATGGATCAATTGAAAAATAGTTTTGAGCCAATCGCAGCATCATTTCAAATGACGTGGAGCATGTCGCGTGCAAGTGAGCTGAAAAAGCTGGCAATCTTTGTCTCAAAAGAGCTTCATTGTCTGCATGAGCTTCTATGGGAATGGCAAAGCGGAAATTTAATGGCTGAAATCGCAGTTGTGATCAGCAATCATGAAACGGCAAAAGATACAGTAGAAGCACTCGGAATTCCATTCCATTTTGTAAAGGCGAATAAAGATATTCGCAAAGAAGCTGAAAAAGAGCAGCTCGCCTTATTAGAAAAGTACGACATTGATGCGGTTGTGCTTGCCAGATACATGCAAATTTTAACGCCTGGATTCATTGAAGAGCATCCGAACAAAATCATTAATATTCATCATTCCTTCCTGCCAGCATTTATTGGTGCAAACCCCTACAAGCGGGCATATGAGCGGGGAGTCAAATTAATTGGTGCGACTTCTCATTATGTCACCAATGATTTAGATGAAGGACCGATCATTGAACAGGATATTGAGCGTGTAGATCACCGGGATGATGCGGAGGCCCTGAAAAATATTGGCCGGACAATTGAGCGCAGTGTGCTTGCACGTGCTGTCAAATGGCACCTTGAAGATCGCATTATTGTTCATGAGAATAAAACGATTGTCTTTAATTGACCGCTTGACTTTTCTTTAGCAATTGGTGATAATATAAAAAAATTAACGAGCGTTGAAAAGGAATAGTAAGCAGGAACTGATGCGTAAAGAGAGCAAATGATGTGCTGAAACATTTGCCGCAGACAGCTGCTGAACCTGCCCTTTGAGCCTTAGAGGAAAAATCTAAGCGCGTGCCTGGCGTTACAGGAGTTGAGTGGAATAAGCAGATCGCATGCTTATTCAATGAAGGTGGTACCACGGAAAATCCCTTTTCGTCCTTTACATAAGGAGAAAAAG
The DNA here is from genome assembly GCF_000691165.1 of Bacillus safensis FO-36b. GTDB lineage: Bacteria > Bacillota > Bacilli > Bacillales > Bacillaceae > Bacillus > Bacillus safensis. The sequence continues at coordinate 49,773 of NZ_ASJD01000003.1, forward strand.
GGATTTTTTTGTGCCTAAAGGTATAGCGGAGGGAATCAAGGATGAAAAAGCAAAGGATCGTCATAAAAATTGGCAGCAGTTCATTAACAGAGCAAAAAGGAGCCATTGATGAACAAAAGATGCGGGATCATGTAAGAGCCATCGCAAAGCTCAAAGAAGCAGGTCATGAAATCATTTTAATTTCGTCAGGAGCCGTTGCAGCAGGATTTGGCAGCTTAGGCTATCCATCAAGACCTGTGACCTTAAAGGGGAAACAGGCAGCTGCCGCCGTTGGTCAGGGCTTGTTAATGCAGAAATATACAGAGCTTTTTTCACAGTTTCACATGACACCTGCTCAAATGCTTTTAACACGTAATGACTTTTCAGATCGAACAAGATATCGAAATGCTTACGCAACGATGATGGAGCTGCTGGAAAGAAAGATTTTGCCGATCATAAATGAAAATGATTCAGTCTCCATCGAGGAGCTTACCTTTGGGGATAATGACATGCTGTCAGCTCTTGTCAGTGGATTAATCCATGCAGACCAATTGATTATATTAACAGACATCAATGGCATTTATGATGCAAATCCAAATGAGCATCCTGAGGCGAAGCGGTTTGATGTCCTGACCCACATTTCAGAAGAATTGTTTTCATATGCAAAGAGCACCGGTTCAAAGGTTGGAACAGGCGGAATGAAATCGAAGCTGTCTGCTGCACAAACGGCACTTTCACTTGGCGTGAAAGTCTTCATTGGCACAGGCACTGGGGAAGACAAACTGCTTCGCATTCTTGCGGGGCAAGGCGATGGAACGTATATCGGTGAACAGGATTTATCAGCCGTGAACAACCGTCGTCAATGGATTCAATTCCACTCACCGGTCTCTGGAAAGATCATGATTGATGCAGGAGCAGAAGCGGCGATTTTGCATAATGGCAGAAGCCTTCTTCCGGCAGGAGTCATTGATGTCGCTGGTGACTTTTCTAAAGGAGAAGTCGTAGAAGTCGTCGGTCCAAACGGATTAGTTGGTAAGGGACAAACCTTGTACGCCTCCGATGAGCTTCTCGGCATTAAAGGAATGCGAAGTGACGAGCTTTCAAAAGAGAAGCCTGAGGTCATACACCGAGATCACTGGGTACAGCATGTACAAAACTGAGGAGGGAATACGATGAATGAAGTTCTTGAAAAAGCAAAAAAAGCAAGTGCAGCCAAAGATCAGCTGCTTCTAAAAACGACGGAACAAAAAAATGCTGCCCTGCACGCCATCGCGAGTGCACTAAAAGCATCTTCAGCTTATTTAATAGAGGAGAACCTAAAGGATGTTCAGGCTGCTGAGGAAAAGCAGTTCACGCCATCTGTCATTGACCGGATCACACTCACGGAAGAGAGAATTGAAGCCATTGCAGACGCGACCCTTCAACTCATTCAGCTAAAAGACCCAATTGGTGAAACGTTAGAAACCATTCAAAAAGAAAACGGCCTGCTCATCGAAAAGGTCCGTGTACCGCTTGGAACGGTTGGAATGATTTATGAAGCAAGACCAAACGTGACAGTCGATGCTGCGACCCTTTGCTTGAAAACTGGAAATGCTGTGATTCTGCGCGGAAGCTCATCTGCTATTCATAGTAATAAGGCAATTGTAAAGGTGATTCATGAAGCGCTTCATACGACGGATATTCCAGTAGACAGTGTGCAATTGATTGAAGATACTGGCCGTGAAACGGCGAAAACGCTGTTCACCTTAAATGAATACCTGGATGTCCTCATTCCGCGCGGCGGGAAGAATTTAATTGATCTTGTCGTGAGAGAGTCAACTGTGCCGGTGCTTGAGACAGGTGCAGGAAATTGTCATATCTATATTGATGAAACAGCAAAAAACGAAATGGCTGAGCGGATTGTGCTGAATGCCAAAACCCAGAGACCATCTGTTTGTAATGCGATCGAGAGCATTGTCATTCATGAAACATGGGCAAAAACATACGGTGCTTCGTTATTTGAAGCCCTTCAATCAAATGGGGTAGAAATACGCGGTGATGAAGCCGTTTGCGCGCTTGCTCCTAGTGCTGCATTAGCGACAGCAGAGGACTATGCAACGGAGTTTTTAGCACCGATCGTCAGTATTAAAATTGTAGAAAACATAGAACAAGCGATTCAGCATATTCAAACATATAGCTCTAAGCACTCTGAAGCGATCATTACGGAAAGCGATGAGCATGCAGCCCTTTTCTTAACAGCTGTCGATGCTGCCGCTGTTTATCATAATGCCTCTACTCGTTTCACAGATGGCTTTGAGTTTGGCTATGGAGCGGAAATAGGAATTAGTACACAAAAACTTCATGCAAGAGGGCCAATGGGTCTGCCAGCCTTAACGTCTGAAAAATTTGTCATTCGTGGTCAAGGACAAATAAGAGAATAACGAATTTAAAAGAGAGTCTTGTGACAACAGGCTCTCTTTTTCCTTTCATTTTTGTATTTCTCCGGTCAAGTATGATAAAATATGGTAATGTTTTATATTTTGAGAAGATTGGAGAAGGCAACGTATGGCGAAAATCATTCCCTCTTCGGATATTGGAGTGAAAATCAACAAGTGGTATGAATTAATCCGCAGATTTGATTCAGAACAAGCAGAACAGTTAAAACAGGAAATTCGCACCTCTCTTGATTCAATGGAAGAAGATCAGAATTTGCTTCTCTATTTTTCTTTAATGGAATTTAGGCATGAAGTCATGCTCGATTATTTAAAGCCATTAAAGGAAGGAAAGCTTCGCGCCAACTTTTCCGAGCTTTCGAAAGAAATAGATGAGCATCAAACGCATGTCACAGGCATGCTTGAATACTACTATCATTTTTTTAGAGGCATGTATGAATTCGGGCGGAGGGAGTATATTGCTGCCATATCGTCTTATCAAAAGGCAGAGCACAAGCTTTCTTTTGTATCAGATGATATTGAACGTGCGGAATTTCATTTTAAAATGTCAGAAATATATTATCACATGAAACAAACACATATCTCGATGCACCATGCCAAACTAGCGCTGGATGTTTATGTTCAGCATGAACTGTATGCGCTTCGCACAATTCAGTGTGAATTTATTGTGGCAGGTAACTACGATGATATGAGAAGGCATGAAAAAGCATTACCACATCTCGAAAGAGCACTTGCGAGATCAAGAGAGTTTCAGAATGTGCGTTTTATTGCCTCCTCTTTGTTTAATATGGGCAACAGTTATTACCGAATGGGAGACTTGACCCGCGCACTCGAATTAATGAAAGAATCCATCTCGTTATTTGATCAAAATCAATCCGATCATCTTCGTCGATCTATAGACCCTCTTTATACAGCCGCTCAGATATTATACAAACAAGGAAAACACGAAGAAGCATTACACTACAGAGAAGAATGTATGAAGCGAGCAGAAGCTCTTCAAGATGACATTCATCTTCAGAAAACCATATTTCTAGAAGCATTGTATTTAAGACAAGATGCTGAGCATATCAAACGAATTTTCCATTTTTTAGAGTCTGTCTATGCATATCCAGATATAGAGGAGCTGGCATTAGATACCGCAAAGTATTATAATGAAATGGGGGATTATGAAAAATCTTCCATGTTCTATGGGGAAGCGGAACATGCTCGAATCTATATTCAGAGAGGGGATTGTTTATATGAATTTTAAAAAATGGGCAGTCGTCTGTACAAGCATCACCATTATGGCATTGTGGCTGGCAGCAGCAAATGCCGACCCAGATAACAGAAACCATACGCTGGAACAACCGAATCCGCAGCATGACACGATCTAAAGCCCTTGTTAAAGGGCTTTTTTTACTGCCTAAACACCATTCTGCGGGACATGCTCATAAAAAGGAAACGAGGAGGAAAACTTAAAAAAGAGTATTTATTGATTGACTCTACAATTTAAATTGTGTACAATTCAATTGTAGGAAATATTATTGGAGAGAAAGAGGGTTATATTCATGTCAGACGTTTTATTTACAGCAACGGTATCAGCTGTCGGAGGAAGAGAAGGTAAGGTTGTTTCAACAGATGGTGTACTTGAGCATGAGGTAGCAATGCCTGGAACACCAAGAGCAAAAAAAATTGAAAAAGCAACAAATCCAGAGCAATTATTCGCAGCAGGCTACTCTGCATGTTTTGATTCAGCCCTTCAAATGGTAGCAAGACAAGAGCGTATCCGTTTTGAAAGTGAAGTAACAGCACATGTCAGCTTATTAAAAGACAGTTCAGATGGCGGCTTCAAACTAGGTGTTCAATTAGAAGTAAAGGGAACTGGAATTGAGCAGTCTGCATTAGAAGAACTTGTTCATAAAGCGCACGGCGTATGCCCATATTCAAAAGCAACTCAAGGAAACATCGAAGTAGAACTAGTAGCTGTCGCACAATAATAGATATCAATAAAAGGCTGAGGGAACATTCCCTCAGCCTTTTGATTGTGTTAAATTTTGCAAAAGCTCATGTAAAGAGGCACGCAGTGTTTTTAGCTCTTCTTCCGATCTTCCTGTCCCAGTCAGCATGTGAGACGGAATCGCAGTGGCTTTTTCTTTTAGCTGCTCTCCATATTCCGTTAAACGAATTTGCACAGACCGCTCATCCTCTTTCGAACGTTCTCGGATAATGAGTCCGTTTTGCTCCATTCGTTTCAGCATGGGCGTGAGTGTACCGGAGTCTAAATAGAGAAGCTCTCCCATCGTTTTCACATTTAATGTTCCATGCTCCCACAATAAAAGCAGTGCCAAATATTGCGGATACGTAATGTTTAATTCTTCTAACAACGGTTTATACTGCTTCGTCATCTCTCGTGAACTTGCATATAACAAGAAACAAAGCTGATTTTCCAGCTTCATATGTTCAAATTCATTTGTCATGTCAGTCACCAACTATTTTTTGTCATACTTATCATTGTATAAGATTTTCTTCTTTTTTAAAATAAATACAGACGAAAAATGAAAAATTCTTCAATGTGCCATCAATGTTTGAGAAATGAAGAGAACGTGAAAAGGATGAATAGATGAAGGAGGAGATGAAGATGAAACCATTATTCACAGCAAAAGTAAAGGCGCAGCATGGAAGAGCTGGACATGTTCGTTCAGAGGATGGTGTGCTCGATCATAACATTGTCATGCCTAACGCTAAGAAAGATGGAGAGACTGGTACAAACCCAGAGCAATTATTTGCAGCAGGCTATGCAGCTTGTTTCGGAGGAGCACTTGAGCAGGTAGCGAAGAAGCAAGGGATAGAAATAGAATCGGAAGTAGAAGGACATGTCAGTCTTTTAAAAGATGAAAGTGACGGCGGTTTTAAGCTTGGCGTAAAGCTGATTGTATCTGCGAAAGGTCATGATCATGACAAAGTGAAAGAGCTTGTCCATGCTGCACATGAATTCTGTCCATATTCAAAAGCAACAAGAGGGAACATTGAAGTAGAGCTTGAAGTGGCTGAATAAAAAAGTTTTCTATCACGCTGAAAAGAGAAACACCTGCTGATGAGCAGGTGTTTCTTTTTTAATATTCTTTCTTTTGTTCGTATGCTTCCCATGCTTCAAATGGCGCAAGGGTTTTTTGAGGTGTCAGCTTGTAAAATGGTATATTTCTTGATTCGTATTCTTTGTTGATTTCTTCATAAATAAATGAGTCATCAAAACCAGAATCCGCTGCATCCTGATGCCCAGCGGCAAAATACACAGCTTTTGGTCTAGCCCAGTAAATAGCGCCAAGGCACATCGGACAAGGCTCGCAGCTTGTGTATAGAGTGCAGTCTTCTAATTGGTATGTATTCAGCGTCTGGCACGCCTTTCGAATGGCTGTGACTTCAGCATGTGCGGTTGGATCATTTGCTGTTGTCACGTTGTTGCTGCCCTCTGCAATAATCTGACCATCCTTGACAATGACTGCTCCAAAAGGGCCGCCAGTACCACTATTGACTCCTTCTACTGCAAGATCAATTGCTCGTTGTAAAAAATCTTCGTGATTCATTGTCTTCCTCCCTTTGTTCGACTGACTTCTCTAGTATAAACGAATCATGCTAGAAAAGAAATCATCATAGCAGGAGATCGAACAGGCCAAATTACGCATAAAAAACCCCTGCCGCGTTCAGCAGGGGAGGGACATTCAATTATGCATGCTGCGCCAGCTTTTTACGAGCGACTTCAGCAGCTGTGACCATGTTTTTCAAAGCAGCAATGGTTTCAGGCTCTTGTCTAGTTTTTAGACCACAATCCGGATTCACCCAGAAGCGATCTGTCGGACAAACGTTCAGCGCATCATCAATGATTTCGCTCATTTCTTCAACAGATGGAACGCGCGGGCTATGGATGTCATAAACGCCTAGTCCAAGTCCTTTCAAATACGGGTGTTTTTCTAAGTAATCGAGGAATCCGCCATGACTGCGTGAATGTTCAATTGTAATCACGTCAGCATCCAAGTCTTCGATTGTATCGACAATATCCTCGAAGTTACTGTAGCACATATGTGTATGAATTTGTGTTTCATTTTGAACGGATGATGTAGATAAACGGAATGACTCTGCTGCCCAGTTTAAATATTCTGCCCAATCACTTTCTTTGAGCGGAAGACCTTCTCTTAGCGCAGGCTCATCCACTTGGATCACTTGAATACCAGCTGCTTCTAAAGCTTCTACCTCTTTACGCAAAGCGAAAGCAATTTGGAAAGCAATGTCTTTGCGAGAGATATCCGTTCTTGGGAAAGACCAGTTTAAGATGGTAACAGGTCCTGTCAGCATGCCCTTGACTTTTTTCTCTGTTAAACTTTGTGCGTATACCGTCTCTTTCACTGTCATTGGCTCTGTAAACTCTACATCTCCATAAATGATTGGCGGCTTCACGCAGCGTGATCCATAGGATTGTACCCAAGCAAATTTTGTAAAGGCAAATCCGGCTAGCTTCTCACCGAAGTATTCAACCATGTCTGTACGTTCAAATTCCCCATGTACGAGCACATCCAGACCAATTTCTTCTTGAATATCAATCCATCGTTTTGTTTCTTTCTTAATAAACTCATCATACTCTGCATCTGTCCACTCATTTTTGCGCCACTTTTGACGAGCACTGCGCACTTCGGCAGACTGCGGGAAACTGCCAATTGTTGTTGTTGGAAGAAGCGGGAGCTCAAGAGATTCGTTTTGGATACGAAGGCGTTCTTCAAAGGCAGCTGGACGTTTAAAATCTTTCGATGAAAGATTGTTGCGTTCCGCTGTTAGATCCGCATTTGTTCCTTTTGCGAACTCTTTTAAGGTAAGAAGTGCTTGTGCTGCTTCGTTAATATCAGCATCAATGGCAGCTGCTCCTTTTGTTAAACCTTCTTTTAGTAATGTCAATTCAGCCAGCTTTTCAGTGGCATAAGACAGTCCGTTTAATAGTTTTTCTTCAAGCTGTTCGCTTGGGTGTTTGGCAACTGGCACATGCAGCAAGCTGCTTGATGGCTGCAGCCACACTTCTTTCGGCTGAACGTCAGCCATGACTTCAGAAATAAAGGATAATCTTTCGCCAAGGTCTGATCTCCAAATATTTCTTCCATCAATGACGCCTGCTGCTAAAATTTTATCTTTCGGGAAGCCGTGCTTTTTCACTTGATCAAGGTTGCGCCCTTGATCATGGACAAAATCAAGACCAATTGCTTCAACAGGATATGTGACAAGCTCTTCATACGCATCTACTGAATCAAAGTATGTTTGAAGAAGAATGTTCAAGCCAGGTACGGCTTCTTTGATCGTTTGATAAATTTCTTTTACGGATTTTACGTCTTCACTGGAAGCTGTGACAAGTGCAGGTTCATCAATTTGAACCCATTTGACGCCTGCTTCTTTAAGTTCTTTTAAAAGCTGAGTATAAAGCGGCACTAGACGCTGCTGGATTTCTTTCACTTCATTTGCTTCATAACCTTTAGAAAGTGAGACAAATGTATATAGACCAAGTACAACCGGTTTTGTTTCAACACCAAACGCCTTTTTCACCTTTTCGTAAGCTTCAAGCGGCTTGTTGTGTGTGAGTTTAAATTCTGTGCTTTTTTCGTATTCTGGAACGATGTAGTGATAGTTTGTATTAAACCATTTTGTCATTTCACTTGAGACGGCATCTTTTGTTCCTCTTGCCATCGCGAAGTATGTATCTAGCGGGTCTTTTAAGCTGCGGAAGCGCTCTGGAATCCAATTGAACATAACAGCGGTATCCAGCACGTGATCATAGAAGGTAAAGTCTCCAGAAGGAACAACATCAATTTGTTGATCGATTTGTGTTTTAATGGCAGTTAAAAATTGTTCATCCAGTGTGCTTAAGAGGGTTTCGCGGTCTGTTTGACCTTTCCAGTAAGACTCAAGTGCTTTTTTCCATTCTCTGTTTAAACCAATGCGCGGAAAGCCTAGATTACTTGTTTTAACAATTGTCAATTCCAATTCCTCCTCTAAATATAAAAAGACATTTACGCTCATGATCATGATTGATGAGGTAAATGTCTGGTTTAAAAGACAAAATGTGTGTGCGAAATAAGGCGTGAGTATCACTGACGCTTTTCCGACATCTCCTATCAACCGTAGGGGGTTTGATGTGATAGAGCGGCTGGTATCCTGGCTGGTGAATCTGCAAGCTTTTCATCCTTCCCATCCTAATGACAGTGGATTCCTGAGAAAAGCTCTCCTCACTCACAGTGGCGGGACCGCGCCGGATTTTCACCGGTCTTCCCAATTAAAATTCGACGTGTAATCGAATTACCGACTCTCAAACTATGAATTTATTGTGTTCGATTATATAACGTTCACTTCATTTCGTCAAAGTAAATTTTGAATAATTTTAATTAAAAAAATCCTGAGAAAATTCTATCTTTTCTCAGGACCTCTATTTAAGCTATAGAGATAAAAGATCTGCTTCTAATGTTTTTTCTAAAAGGACATCAGGCGCAGTTAAATATAAAAATCCATTCCCTACAAGGGCTTTCGACTGTTTTAATGGAAGGGTTCTTCTGACAAGCTGAGCATAAACCTCAGGCTCTGTCAGCTTGCGCTGGAACGCTTCTTCTTCGGCATTTTTAATAATGGCTAGTGCACCGCTTACGTGAGGGGCAGCCATTGAAGTCCCTGTGAGCCTGCCATATTTATGGTTAGGGAGAGTGGATAAAATGTCTTCTCCTGGAGCGACGAGGTCGATTTCTTTATTGGCGTTAGAAAATTCAGAGGATTCTCTAGCAAGGGAAACAGAACCGACGGCAATGACTTCATTGTATGCTGCTGGGTAGGAGAACTCTTCCGTACGCTCGTCCCCGTCCCCTTCATTTCCTGCTGCGCACACAACAAGCACACCGCTTTTTACCGCATTTTGAATGGCTTCCTGCAGGGCAGGCTCATTGCTTGGACCACCGAGAGACATAGAGATAATATCCACCTTCTGCTCTGCGGCATAGTTGATGCCATCAATGATCCACTCATATTTTCCGCTGCCATTTTCACCGCCAAGAACTTTCACGATGAGCAGCTTGGCTTCAGGGGCAACCCCTAAAATTCCGCCATTTTGATCGGTTGCGGCAATCGTTCCTGCTACATGGGTACCATGCCCATTATAGTCTTTTACATTTTCAGCATCTCCATCGTCATCATCGGTAAAGTTCTTCCCACCGATAATCTGATCTTTTAAGTCGGGATGCTCTGTGTCACAGCCTGTATCAAGGACAGCAATGGTTATGCCTTTTCCTTTGAAGCCACTTGACCAAAGTTCGGGTGCTTTAATCTCCTGAATACTTTCCGGCGTCTCTTTCGCTTCCATCACATTGGCTTTTACTTCATACGGAATTAAGCGAATTTCACCTTTCATAAGAAAGCCCTCCTTATTTTGTTTTCAAAGTAGATTCAGGCTGCATAATGTTATTGTATAAAAGAAACTTTTGATCGGAAAGGGTCAATTGTAATAATTTTTAAAATAATCAATCTATTATCAAAAGTGCAGTTCTCCTCACATATTGACGAAAGAGCTCACCTTTTGAAGAAAACTCTTGATATCATATGAAAAAGAAGGAAATGCTGCATAGTGAGGTTGCACCTGTACAGATGAAAATGGGTGAATAGAACTAAAAGAGGCAGACTAAAAAATAATGAGATGAAGTAACAAATTGAGAAGAAGGATCAAGTTAAATGTTTTTTCTCAAAAATAATTCCCTCCATAAAAAAATAGATGTGAAGATTGTGACTGTTCCAAATGAGAAAGGCAACATATAATAATGGAAAGACAAGCTTGCCTTTTAGATAGGAGAGATAGAGATGAACAAAGGGAAGATACTCGTAGTCGAAGATGAAAAGAAAATCGCAAGGGTACTGTCACTTGAACTTGAATATGAAGGATATGAGGTGACAGTCAAAGAGACAGGAATGGACGGGCTTCAGGCTCTTGAAGAAGACAGCTTCGATTTGGTGCTGCTTGACGTCATGCTTCCAGAGTTAAGCGGTCTTGAAGTGCTGAGAAGGGTTCGGAAAACAAATACAGCGACACCTATTATTTTGATTACAGCAAGGGGAAGTGTTCCTGATAAGGTAAGCGGGCTCGATCTTGGGGCGAATGATTATATAACAAAACCTTTTGACATAGAAGAATTATTAGCGCGAATTCGCGCACAGCTAAGGTTGAATATACATGCACAAGAAGAAAAGGAGACAGAGCTGAGCATAGCAGATTTAACGGTCAACGAGAAAACAAGAGAAATCCAAAGGGCTGGGCAAATGCTTGAACTCACACCGAGAGAATATGACCTGCTTGTCCACTTACTGAACCATCAGCAGCAAGTGCTCACAAGAGATCAGCTTTTAACAGCGGTTTGGGGTTTTGATTATTTCGGTGATACAAATGTGGTAGATGTCTATATCCGTTATTTAAGGAAAAAAATCGATTACCCATTCGAAAAACAGCTGATTCACACAGTGAGAGGTGTGGGTTATGTGATGAAAGGATAAAGAATGAGATTAAAAAATAAGATTCAGCTTTATACGTCGTTGTCTTTGTTTTTAATGGTGCTCTTGTTTCATACAGCCATTTATTTTATTTTTTCGATGACCTTGACGCAAAAAGATATGTCCCGCTTGTCTGAGGTGGCTGAAAATATTGCCATTGCTTTAAAAAAATCAGAGGAAGAGGGTCTTCCGTCCTCGGAGCTGCTGAAGGCGTACCTGCCTCAAAATGGTATGATCCGAGTCGTGACAGAAACGGGAGAGTCAAAACTGACTGTCACAAAGGAATCAACGTTTAGCTCACTGCCTTTTACATACGAATCTGGCCAGACAGCAGAAATCAAAGAATACAATAAGCATATGATTGCGTTCGCTGCTATTCCGGTCATTTGGACAAATGGTGAGATTATGTCGCTTCAAGTATATGAAGAAATCGAAAATACGGAAGAGAACTTAGCGTTATTAAAAATGATTTTAATCGCTACCGGCGTTTTGTTTATTGTGCTTTCCTATTTTGCAGGCCACGTTTTAACAAAGCAAATTGTCCGGCCGATTAGCAGAATGACGAATACCATGAAGGCAAGTATGAAAGAGAAGGCGTTTAAACGAATTGAATTAACAGGCGATTCAAAGGATGAACTATATCAAATGGGACAAACCTTTAATGAAATGTCCGAGATTCTCGAGAAGCATTATGAAAAAGAACAGCAATTTTTGCATGATGCCTCCCATGAATTGAAGACACCGATTACCGTCATTATGAGCTACAGCAATTTACTCAAACGCTGGGGGCAAACACGTCCAGAGGTTGTAGAAGAATCCTCCCAAGCGATTCATGATGAAGCGAAAAAAATGAAAAGACTGACAGATCAATTATTGACATTGGCGAAAAACGGCCAGCCGTTATACTTGGATATGAAGCCGGTTGATCTTGGTCATTTGTGCAAGCAGCTTTGTCATACACTTGAAGTGGCTACCAATCGAACGATTCAATCTCATGTGCAGACAGATCAGCCGCTGATCGCAGAAGGAGACGAAGAGAAAATCAAACAGCTTTTGACCATCTTAATTGATAATGCGGTCAAATATAGCAGAGAGCCAGTTGATGTGACCTGCGGATGGGCAGAAGACAAGCCTTTTATTTCAGTGATTGATCAAGGAATTGGCATAAAAGAAGAGGATCTGCCGAAAATCTTTGACCGCTTTTTCCGTGTGGATGAAGCGAGAAACAGTGAGACGGGCGGAACCGGACTCGGTCTTTCAATTGCGAAGCAAATTGCAGAAGAACATGAGGCCGAGCTGAAGGTAGACAGCCGTATCGGCGAAGGGACAGCCATGACCATTCTTTTTCAGAAATAAATGGGTCTTTTCTCATCAATTTCTCATTTCCTCCTTATAAAATAGGAAATAGGAAGGAGGCGCTGCATGTCTAGAAAAACGAAAATGGTGCTTGCGCTCGCAGGATGTCTTGTGATTCTTGCGGCCTTTGCAATGCTCATGATCCAAACCATTGATCAAAAAATATTAAGTGAAGCAGAAATGAAAAAAATGATCGCAAAAGACTACAATGGAAACATTACACATATTGATTTAATCAATCATAAACAGGACTATACAATGACGCTGGAAAATGCAAATGGCATCTATCAAATCATTGCATCTTCTGCAAGCGGTCAAATGAAAGAAATTAGACAGTTAAAAAGCTATCAAAAGCCAAATGAAAAAAATGCTGAGCTCCAGGCAGAAGAGGCGGCTGTTAAAAAGGTGAGCGGAACTGTCATTCAAAAAAAAGAGACGTCAGATCGTTTCATTTTTACCATCCAATCAAAAAAAGAATTATATCAAGTCGAGGTCGACAAACAGTCATTTAAGGTGCTTGAAGCAGAAAAGAAAAAACCAACCTCTAAAGAAAAGAAGCTTACGAAAATCACTGTCGAGGAAGCCATCCAAATTGCCGTCAAAGAAGTTGGCGGAACAGTGGATGATGCTGATCTTGAAACATTCAGCGGTATGCTCGTATTTGAGGTGGAGCTGGATTTGCCTGACGGAAGAGAGGCGGAGGTGCTTGTGAACGCCTATACAGGGGATATTGAGGGCATTACGTACGAAAACTAATCCTTTTCTCATGATATTCTCATGTTTCTTTCCTTCCTTTATCATCTTGTTTTCTTAAGATAGAGAAGAAATCAAACAGAGGAGGAATTGAACATGATGAAAAAAGTACTAGTAGCTACAGCATTAACGGGAACTCTTGTCGCAGGTGGTTTCACACTTCAAGCGCAAAATACAAATCAAACAGCAAACGCCGAGCAAGTCGTGCAAAAGAAATCGTCATTTGTTTCAAAGAAACAAGCTGAAAAAGCAGCCTTAAAAGTGGTGAAAGGCTATGTGGATGATGTGGATCTTGAGCGTAAAAAAGGAAAATGGGTGTATGAGGTCGAGATCAAAAAAGGCGGCTTTGAATATAAAGTATATGTCGATGCAAAAACTGGAAAAGCGATGAATGATCCAGTCAAAGAAAAGAAACAGAACGTGAAGATCACGAAAAAACAGGCTGAAAAAATGGCTCTTGCAAAAGTAAAAGGCACAGTCACTGATTCTGATCTAGATAAAGAAAATGGTGTGTACATTTACGAAATTGAAATCACAACACCAAGCGGCGAGGAAGTTGATTTTGAGATTTCCGCTAAAACAGGCAAAATCCTGAAGCAAGAATGGGATGATTAAGCTATGACCAAACCTTACACTTTCATGTGTAAGGTTTTCATCGTGTAGACAAACCCTCGCATTCTTTGTCAGTCCTGCGCTCCGGTGCTCACGAATGTCAAATTCGCTCCGCTCCGGTGCTCGCCCTTCCTAGACTGCAAAGGTTTTCTATCACGCTGAATAGAAGACAAAGGGCTAAATAAAGATCATTTTAGCCCTTTGTCAACAATCTGCAAACCTTACACTTTCATGTGTAAGGTTTTTTCATTGGGACAAACTACGGGAAAGGAGGCGAGAGAATATGAAGAAAAAAGAAGAAGAGCAAACAATGGATCACGCGGAATACGTTCCGCATCCTGATGGAGAAGGATATGCTTTGTTTTTGCATGATTCCTTTCATCTCCTCTCCCAAGAGGATATGAATCAGCCTGAAGAGGAATAAAAAGACATGAAAAGGGCGATGGCTGAGCTGTCTATCGCTCTTTTTTTTGAAAAGTAAGCGAATACATAAGGATACTTGGCATCTTGCTTATTGACATCATTCCGCTTTTTCTGTAATCTCAGTGTGTTAACAATATGAGACTTCGTTAGGTGAGGCTCCTGTATGGAGATACGCTGCTGCCCAAAAATGTCCAAAGACGCCAATGGGTCAACAGAAATCATCGACATAAGGTGATTTTTAATGCAGCTGGATTTTATCCTATGCCATACAGTGCTAAAGCTCTACGATTGAAGGAGCAAGTGTTTATTTTGTCATGCTTACAAAGCGCCTTCATTCGGTTGAAGGTGCTTTTTTATGAGAAAAGGAGGTGTGGGGATGGATCATCCCGATTCGAGACACATAGAGAGTATGTCAAAAGATCAGATTGACGCATCAGACAGAGGAGATCCTGACCCCGCACATTCTAAGGGATTCGGGTATCTCCTGACTTTGGGGAGGTAACAGCGATGATACAGAACATTACGTACGATGAACTCATTTTAAGAATCATTATTTTATTAAGAGATGGCAAACGCAAAGAATTTAAAAACATTATGGAAGAACTTCAGCCATATGATATGGCCTATTTATTTAAAGAACTTCCAGAAAAACACCGCGGCCGTTTCCTCAGCTTTTTAACAATCGATGATGTGACGGAAATGATGGGTGAGCTTGAGCGCGAATACCAAGAAATTGTGCTTGAAAAAGTAGGAAAAGACAAAGCCACCTTCGTCACAAACAAAATGGATAACGATGACCTAGCCAACTTGTTTGATGAAATGGATGATGAGCTGAAAGATCAGCTTTTATCAAACATGGAGGCAGAGGAATCAAAGGCCGTCCAGCTTCTCATGAATTATCCTGCTGAGACAGCAGGCCGGATCATGACCAACCGGTACGTATGGATTCCTCAGCACTATACGGTTCAGGACGCAGTTGTAAAGCTGAAAAGCTTTGCTGAAATTGCAGAATCGATCAACTATTTATATGTCATTAATGATCAAAAGCAGCTTGTAGGGGTTCTGTCGTACCGGGATCTCATTTTAGGTGAACCAGATGAAAAAGTGCAGGATCTTATGTTTACAAGAGTCATTGCCGTTGGAGCTTTTCAGGATCAGGAGGAAATCGCAAAGCTGATTGAACGGTATGATTTTCTTGCCATTCCTGTTGTAGAAGAGAACAATGTCCTGGTCGGAATCGTCACAGTCGATGATATCATTGATGTCGTCATTCAAGAGGCAGGAGAAGACTATGAGAAGTTCGCTGCCTCTGGTAAAGATATTACGTTCGACACGCCCGCTTTTGTGGCAGCATACCGGCGTCTCCCGTGGCTCATTTTGCTCTTATTCATTGGGCTGATTTCAGGCAGTATTTTAAATTACTTTGAAGATACCCTTCAGCAAGTCGTCGCCTTAGCCTTCTTCATGCCGATGATTGCCGGAATGACAGGGAATACAGGCACACAGTCGCTTGCGGTCGTCATTAGAGGACTTTCAAAAGAAGAATTAACGAAAAAAACCATTATGCGCCTGATTTTTAGAGAGCTCCGAACAAGTATTTACATTGGGATTGTCTGTTCCATCATTATTACAGTCGTCGCAATGGTGTGGCAGGGTAATATGATTTTAGGATTTGTTGTTGGTTCGTCACTGCTTGCCACACTGATTATTGGAACGATGGCAGGTACGATCGTGCCTATTATTTTACACAGATTAAACGTGGACCCTGCGATTGCATCTGGGCCGCTGATTACAACATTGAACGATATTTTATCACTGCTCATCTATTTTGGTATTGCGACAGCTTTCCTCCATACACTTATGTAGCAAGAAGACTGTAAAACATGACGTTTTACAGTCTTTTTTTGTATAAAGATTGCATATAGCGCTTCCATCCTTTACATTTTAAGGAGAAGGTGGGAGAGAAACATGAAGAAATTCTTATTCGTTTTGATATGTATGTTTTTGCTGAGTGCATGTCAAAGGGAGGACGAGGGGAAAGACCGAAGGCTAGTGGCTGCAGAGCATATGCTTGAAGCCATCACCGAAGGAAATAAAAGAAAAATGGAAGACATCTACGTCGAAGGCGCAGTCCCGAGCCCAGATGACATTCTGAAACTGAAAAAAGAATGGGGCATAGACACGCTTTCTTATGAGGATTTTCAATTGGAAGAAGCCAGCATTCATGTGTTCCACGCGAATTATGAAGATGCAAAAACCGGGAAGAAAAAGGCACTTGCCCTGCGGGTGAAAGAAGATCCTGAAAGAGGCGGCGTGCTGATTGACTTTGTAGGGGTTGTAGAAGGTACTGAAGCTTCCTCTAAATAAAAAGAATCGTTCAAAAGAGCGATTCTTTTTTTGTTTAACGATTTTTATACCGAAAGTGTGCGTTAATCTGGCCTTCCAGCATTTTTTTCTTAAATTGTCCGCTTTTTAGCGCTTGTTCTTTTTTCTTCATGTCTTTTAAAATTTCAGCTGTCTGCACACCGTCTTCTCGTTTATTGGCGATGTCCATCAAACGTTCAACATCTGCAAAAGAATATTTCCGTGTGCCTCTTGTTGAGCGCTGGGGGTAAATGAGTTTACGTTCCTCATAATATCGGATTTGCCTGACGGAAAGCCCTGTTAGCTCACTGACAATCCCGATTGAAATGACTTTTTTATCTTTATAAGATACATCTTCCTGCGTCATATACTCACCCCTGCAAGTCTTTTCTTCATATTATATAGAACGAGAAGGAAAAAAACCTATCGTTTGTTAGAAAATATAACACAAAAACGAAAAAAATGAAAAAACCATGGAAGGAAAGATAACAGGGAGTGTGCAATACATCTTACGGCGGCATATAATCATGGTGAGTTGACATAGGAGGAGGAGCATATGATGGAGCAAGCACAGATCATTCGTATGGCAAAAGAAATCATCGCATTAGATGTGAAGAGGGATGAATTGCTTGAGCAATTCATGCAGGCTGCAGGTCAGAATGCACATGCGCTTCTAAGAGCCATGCAAAATGATTTGTATAAGAAGTCTTCATAAGCACCCGATCCAAATCACTTGATAGGAGGGATAATCGGTGCGGCGTATATTAAAAGAAGCTTTAGCAAAGGAAAGACATTATTATACGAAGCAGCTATGTTCATTAGGGGTTTACAGCCCTGATGCGGCCAAGGACATGACAATTAGTGACTTAAAAAAAGAGTATCATTTCTTTTTCAACAAAACAGAGCGCTATTTGTAAAAATCCCTTGAAATGTGCGTATGTCACATAAAGGGTTCTTTTTTGTGTTTAATATTATAGCAATATTGAATTTTGTAGAAATTTGGCGAATGAAGTGTAAGAAACCATAGATTCTTTACAGATTTTGTTAAAGTGTGTCGCATCTTGATGGTTTGCTGAAAAAGCTTTTTTTCGAGATGATTGTGAAAAATAAGAAGGATTTTAAAAGTTTATATCGAAACCTTATACATAACACGAATGGAGTCACTTATGTGGTTGAAAGGGTTTTCAAAAACGTACTTCTATTTTTTACGAAAGGCTCCAACTGCACCGCAAGACAGCCTTGAAGTTAAAAAAATATTATAAGAGGTAGATATGTGATGAGACTATCGTTTAATGAAGAAGAAGTAGAACGCTCAATGACGCTTTACAAGGTTTTTGCAAGAGCATTTAAAAGC
Organism: Bacillus safensis FO-36b; assembly: GCF_000691165.1. GTDB lineage: Bacteria > Bacillota > Bacilli > Bacillales > Bacillaceae > Bacillus > Bacillus safensis. The sequence goes on from NZ_ASJD01000003.1 coordinate 67,578, forward strand.
GTTTCAGAACACAGTATTAGAGACAGCAAAGAGCATGGATTCAATCCAACTGAATTTGCCGTTCTTGAATTACTGTACACAAGAGGTGCTCAAAAGCTTCAGCAAATCGGCTCAAGACTCCTGCTTGTCAGCGGGAATGTGACGTACGTAATTGACAAATTAGAACGAAATGGTTTCATTGAAAGAGAACAGGACCCCAAGGATAAACGGTCTGTTTATGCCCATTTAACGGAAAAAGGGCGAAGCTATCTTGACAAGATTTATCCGATCCACTCTCTTCGGATTGCGCGTGCATTCTCTGGTCTGACGCGTGAAGAGCAAGAGCAATTGATTAGTCTATTGAAAAAAGCAGGTATTCACAGTCAGCATTTATTATTTAGATAAAACGAAAAGGTGCCAATGATGGCACCTTTTTTATGTGTCAAGCAGCGCCGGATAGGCGATGAATTTTTCAATATCGCTTGCTGGCAGCGGCTTGGCATAATAAAACCCTTGCAGGTCGTCACAGCCCTGGGCAGATAATAGCTGAGCCTGTGCAAATGTTTCAACACCTTCTGCTATCACTTCGAGAGATAATTGATGTCCCATCGCTATAATAGCCCCTGTAATCTGTTCAGACTTTGAATCACTTAAAATATCCTCTATAAAGGATTTATCAATTTTCAGTCGATGAATCGGTAAATCCTTTAAATAGCTTAATGAGCTGTGGCCTGTACCGAAATCATCAATACTAATGCGGACGCCAAGCTGTTTCAGCGACGTTAACACCTGTTTTGATTGCTTGATATTGTCCATTGTCATACTTTCTGTGACTTCAAGCTCCAAGAGTGACGGTTTCAGGTCGTATTTTTTCAGTGTGAGCTTGATCAAATCAATTAAGTCTTCAGAATTGAATTGTTTCGCAGATAAATTGACAGCCACAGGAATCTTCAGCCCATCGTCATACCACATTTTTGCCTGCTTGCCAGCCGTATCAATGACCCATCTGCCAATATCGATGATCAGTCCTGATTCCTCTGCCAGCTCAATAAAAGCTTCAGGTGACTTTAAGGAACCATCTGGTGCCTTCATTCTCAAAAGGGCTTCAACCCCAGTCATTTTTCTTGTTTTGGCACTGACTTGCGGCTGGTAGTGAAGGACAAATTGTTCTCTTTGAATGGCATCCCTCAGCTCCAGCTCCCGGTTTAACCTGTCCTCACTCAATCTTTCCATGGATTCGGTAAAGAATTCATAACGGCTTTGCTTATGTTTTTTGGATAAATACATGGCCATATCGGCTTTTCTCATCAGTTCCATCCCGTTTTTTCCATTTTGCGGAGAGATAGCGATTCCAATGCTGATCGATGTAATGAGCTGATGGTTCTGGATGAAAAAAGGACGTTCAAATTGATGGATGATATTTTTAGAAAATTGTTCGATTTTATGTGTATCATGATCCATGTGGGGAAAGATCATTAAAAATTCATCACCGCCAAGTCTTGCGATAAAGCCATTGTCCGGTAAACATTGCGTTAGTCTGTTTGCGGCAGCTTTCAGCAGTAAGTCTCCTATGTTATGACCAAGTGCATCATTAATAATTTTAAAACGATTTAAGTCCAGAAACAGAACCGCTGTTGATGTTTTTGACTTTTCTTGAGCGGAGAGAACATCATTTAAATGATTGATGCCGTGGCGGCGGTTAGGAAGCTCTGTTAGTGCATCATAATGTGCCATCACATGAATTTCTTTTTCTGCAATCCGCTGCTGTGTTAAATCTTTTAAAACAAGATAAATGCTGTCGAGTGAATTGTTCACATGAACAGGTATGTAAGTGACATGATAATAATAAAAACGATCTGCTGCTTTCAGTTCTGCTTCGCGTGTGATGGCCTTTTTTGACTGAGAAATAAATTCTTCCCACAACTCAGTCGGCATCACATATTGGCTGACATCATCACCAATCTTAGAATTGCACAACTCTAAGATTTGTTTACCAGAGTCATTTGCAGAAAGAACCTTTTGATCGACAGATAACACGATAATGCCGTCTATATTATGTTTGATGAGCGATTGAAACCGCTGTTCATTTTCTTTCAGCTGATCTGACTGCGTCATGATCCGGTGATCAATATAGGCACCAAAGATCATCAGCGTTTGAACAATAAGTGTCATCAATCCGATGAAAATCGACAGACTGAATGGCGACATTTCAAGATAGCCGCCTGCAGCGGCCTGTCCATTTGAATGATAAAACATGGTAGAGGCAGCCATACCAGTATAATGCATGCCTGCTATAGCACCGCCCATCAACATTGAACCAAGGCTCTTTAAAAGATAATTCTTCCGTTTACTTTTCATGTGCTCAACACGAAAGAAGAGCTTCAATGAAAAGTAGGAGGCAATGGCAGCGATGAAAAATGAAAGAAAAAAGAGGACTGGATCATAGCTGATTGAGACATTGGCCATTGATTCCATTCCAAGATAATGCATGCTGCAAATAGCTGTACCTATAGTGATTGAACTAATGAGCAGCCTTCTTCTAGAGACCTGCTTTTGAATGCATATTGAAAAAGCAATCAAGGATCCGATAAATGAGGCCAAAATCGATAAAATCAGTAAGGACGTATCATATGTAATGCCAACACGCATTTGAAATGCCATCATGCCAATAAAATGCATCGACCATATCCCCATTCCCATGATCATTGCACCAATGAGCAGCCATACCTTTTTCTTTGCACCGCTTGACTGTGCTACCCTGCTGGCTATATGAAGAGCTGAGTAGGAGGCGACAGCGGCGACAGCGATTGACAGAAAGACAAGCCATCCATTGTAGCTTCCTGTTAAATGGGTCATGTAAGAAAACCTCCTGTATCTTAAAACAGACATATACTTAATATATCGGATCGAATGGCTTCTGTGTTCACCTTTCCTTCACTTAAATAAAACAATCAACGTTTTTTTCATCCTTCTTTTATAGTAAAATCAAATTTAATGTAAAAAAACGATGAAAAGTGAATCGTTTCTTCGGTTTTATTCGTTTAATATATGGTGTGATTCTAAAAGAGATAGAATCAGTCAAATGATTATGTGTGAAAGGGATTGATAAACATCGAAGATTTTATTATTTCATTAGCTGATGCCTTTAAGAACTTGTCATACTTTGGCATCTTCCTCGCATTATGCATTGAATTTGTACCTGCTGAAGTGGTTTTGCCTCTTGCGGGTTACTGGGTCTCAGAAGGGGACATGGCCTTTATCGGTGTTGTGGCGGCCGGCTCCATTGGCGGCGTGGCTGGCCCGTTGACCTTGTACTGGTTAGGACGTTACGGCGGCAGACCCTTTTTAAATAAATATGGAAAGTACTTTTTTATAAAACCTGAGTCACTTGATAAATCGGATGCTTTCTTTGAAAAGCATGGCGGATTGGTCGCATTCAGCGGCCGGTTTATACCAGGAGTCAGAACACTGATCTCCATCCCGTGCGGTATTGCTAAGATGAATGTGTGGGTCTTTTGCCTGTATACGTTTTTGGCGATTACACCAATTACGTTTGTGTATGTGTATCTTGGGTTTATGCTTGGGGAGAACTGGAAAGAGGTTGGCGCTATGTTAGATCCTTATCTTTTACCAATTGGAATCGGTGTTGTGTTATTGTTTGTTCTGTACCTATTTATAAAACGAAGAAAAAGAAAAACAGAAACGCCAACTGCCTAATCAATGGATCGAACAGAAAGTCACCTGTTGACAATTCAGTGTCTATTGATTAAGATATAAGTAATCTAAATATTCTAAATCCCGCCAAAGGGGAGTAGCGTCCGGTTTTTACCGGAAACAAAGTCGTCATTACATGGACTGATGTTCATCGGCTTTGTTGGCATGATTCTACATATCACATGTCTAGCAAGACCTTTGCCATTACAGGCAAAGGTCTTTTTTGCATTCATAAGCCTTTGTCTGTTGTGGGACAATAGATAAAAACAAGGAGGAATGATGATGGATGCAGCTATTATTTTAGAGTACGGGTGGGTTCTGCTCGTACTGATTGGATTAGAAGGGATTTTAGCAGCTGATAACGCACTGGTCATGGCCGTGATGGTCAAACACCTTCCTGAAAAACAAAGAAAAAAGGCACTGTTTTACGGACTTGCAGGTGCGTTTGTCATGCGGTTTGGTTCTCTGTTTCTTATTTCTTTTTTAGTGGATGTGTGGCAAGTTCAAGCCATTGGTGCCATTTATCTTCTTTATATTTCCATTCACCATATTTTAAAATCGCACGTATTTAAGAAAAAAGAAACGGAAACAAATGTGAAACAAAGCGGCTTCTGGGCAACAGTCGTGAAAGTAGAGCTTGCCGACATTGCTTTTGCCGTAGATTCCATTTTAGCGGCAGTCGCTTTAGCTGTGACACTGCCAAAAACGAGTCTTCCGCAAATCGGTGGACTCGATGGCGGTCAATTTATTGTTATTCTATTAGGCGGTATCATTGGTCTTATTATTATGCGATTTGCAGCAACGGTCTTTGTGAAACTGCTCAAAACAAGACCGAGCCTAGAAACGGCAGCATTTGTCATTGTCGGATGGGTGGGTGTGAAGCTCACGCTTTATACACTGTCACATCCAGCCATCGGGGTTGTATCGTCTCACTTTATCCATTCAGCATTATGGAAAGTCATTTTCTGGACAGTGCTTCTCGCAATTGCAGCATTTGGCTGGTTTTTATCAAGTCCATCAAGAAAAGGCGGGCAGGAAAACGAGGAGAAACAAGAGGCACGCCTGGGAGAGTAGGTTTTTTGAAAGAAATATCATTTCATTTTCATAACACGTATATTACAAATAAGGGGGAGATACCCCCTTATTTCTTTGCTTTTAGACGAAACATTGTAAAGTAGATGGTGACATACATGTCATAATTGAGTAACAGGAAATGAATTCCTCATTTCTTCCTTTGCGCTTCCCTCATAAATTAGCTATCATAAATGAGTAATATAGGGAGAACTGAGGTGAAACCATTGCTTAGCCTTTTGTTTAAAAAAGGAAAGAAAAAGCAAACATTAGAGCAGTCGGCTATCAGTATTCAACAAGGTGATATCGAACTGCAAAATGCATTAATAGAGCAATACAAACCATTTGTCGCTAAGACGGTTTCATCCGTTTGTAAACGATATATAGATGAAAAAGATGATGAATTCAGCATAGGCTTAATAGCCTTTAATGAAGCGATAGAAAAATACTCTGCCGAAAAAGGAAACTCACTGCTTGCTTTCGCAGAATTAATTATTAAAAGAAAAGTGATTGACTATATTCGAAAAGAAGCAAGAAATGCGCCAACGGTTCAAATGGACCTGCAAGAAAGTGAGAATGGCGAATACTCTCAAAGCATGATTGAAGCAGAGCTCTCTGCAAATGAATATAGGCGTTTAATTGAACAAGAACATAGAAGAGAAGAGATTGAACATTTTAAAGAACGATTGAAAGTTTACGGTCTCACGTTTCAAGAGCTGCTTGAGCATTCACCAAAGCATGCAGATGCCAGGCAAAATGCCATTAAAGTAGCCCATACACTCGTTGAACACGATGAGCTGAGAACCATTTTATTTCAGAAAAAACAATTGCCTGTCAAACAGCTGGAAAAGCTAGTGGAAGTCAGCCGCAAAACGATTGAGAGAAATAGAAAATATATCATTGCGATGGCGATCATTATGACAGGTGATTATGTGTATTTGAAAGATTACCTTAAAGGGGTGCTTAATTCATGAGAAGAGGCATTATAGTAGAGAAAAACAAAAAATATGTCACGCTGCTGACCCCTGATGGACAATTTCTGCGGACAAAATATGAAGAGCAAAACTATGAAATCGGCCAAGAAGTGACTTTTCCGAATGAATCACGTCTCGAAAGAAAAAGAGCCGGTTTTTTTGACCTGCTTCGTTTACGTCCGTTAAATGCAGGAATCCTATCAATAGCAGCGATTATTGTCGTAATTTTTACTATGATGCCATCTTTCTCAAGTCAAAAAGCATATGCGTATATGACAATTGACATTAATCCAAGCTTTGAGCTGAAGCTTGATCACAATTATCAAGTGATCGGTGTCACACCGCTGAATAAAGATGCAAAGCAAGTACTGGCGAGTATGAAGGATTTAGAAAAAAACGACATGACCAAAGTCGTGCAGGAAATTATAGATGACTGTGACAAAAAAGGATATGTGAACAATTCTAAAAGTATTTATATTTCAACCGTTTATGAAAACAAGCAGGACAATACATATAAAACAAACGTAAAAAGCAAAATTAACACCATTTCTGGTGAATATCAAAAACGCAATTATAAGCTGGAAACTGTGGAAAGTGACCTGGAAACAAGAGAAAAAGCTCAAAAGGCAGGCATTTCAACAGGAACATATATTAGAAATCAAGAAATGCAAAATAAAGAACATGAAGACATCAAAAAGGATGAAGATGCAGCAGAGAACGATGCTGTGAAGGAAGAAGATCCTAAGAAACATGAAGAAGAACAAGCAGATAAAGACAATCAAGAAGACGTAAAGACAGACGATAGCGAAGAGATGCAGCCAGATCAAGAGGCTCCTGAAGCTGAGCACAAAGAGCAGAAGGAGGCAGAGAGGGAAGAGCAAGGATCTGTTCAAAAGCCTCAAAAACCTGATAATGAAAGCAAAGACAACAACATAAAGGAAGAAAAGGATCATTCTTTCGATAAAGAGCAAAAAAAAAATCACTCAACTGATCCTGATGAAAGAAGACACTGGAACGGTACATCACGTGGTGATGCAGAAAAACACGCAAAAAAAAACGGCAGGCATCAGAACAATCCATCCGCTGAACAAAAAAGAGAACATGCAAAGCAAAAAGGGAAAGGTGCACCGTTTCCTTATCGCGAGAACCGGCATGAGCACACATATCAACAATAAAAAAACGCCAGAATAGCTCCGGCGTATTTCACCATGTCATGATTTAGATTGATTACCCATTTGTGATTGAGCCTGTTGAACGAGTCTTTTTGTGATTTCACCGCCAACAGAACCGTTTGCACGTGAAACTGTATCTGAACCGAGAGTGACGCCAAATTCTTGAGCGATCTCGTATTTAAATTGATCTAAAGCTTGTTCTACTCCAGGAACAAGAAGTTGATTTCGATTTGCCATGTTCGTATTCCTCCTTTCACCTCATGTTTGTTGCGCCTTCTTATTTTGAAAAAAAAGCCGTACAATTATGCTGGCAATTGCTGTACAAAAAACCGAGATGATGAAGGTCACCTCGGTTCTTATTTATCCCTTATTCAGCTGTAGCGTATTATACATCATTTCTTGAGCTGTACTTTGCAAATGAGAAGTAAAGACAGAGAAGACGGTAGAACTGATAATCCCTTTAATCAAATTCCATTGGCTCTTCGTCAATTCTGTAAACTCGTCATGGAGCTTGTCTGTCTGCTCCTCGGTTATTTCTTGTAAATTTGTTTCCTTTAATGGAAATTGTGTATGGTGATAAATAAAATCAAGGACGTGCGCATATGCTTCATAAAAACGGATTGGACTAATAATATCATCTGTTCGATCTGTGATGGTGTTAAATAAGGCAGATAAGATCATACGTATGGTATCGAAGTCAAAAACTGATTTTAAATCCCTGACAATTAATAAAATAACGACCTGATCAATAGAGTACTTTTTGCCAAGCTCTGGATGGCCAATCATATCTTTAATATCACGTTTGATCCAATTTTGGATCGCCGTCGATTTAAGAGAAGTCAGCTCACACAAGTTGCCAAGCTCAACAATTTCATTTGTAGAAAGACCATGCTCTGATTTTTGCTTCCGCCGTTCAAGCTTCTCAAAAAAAGACGGGATCTTTAATTCATCATAGTCATGATCCTTGCCATTTTTTACAGATAGTTTCAAAAGCTGAAGCGGAGTCAGATCTCCCTCTCCTTTTAGAGAATACAGAAGTCTTGTCATGTCAATTCTCGTTAATTTAAAAGTAACCATGTTCCACCTCATTTGTACGTCAAAACGTGATTATTGATCTAATTCAACATCATAGTCTCTTTTTGATGAAAATGCAAAATAAACTCAAAATCAGACCTGTGCGTCACAATTTGTTCACTTTTCTGCTGGGGCAAATGTCGTAAATATTGATGTGACGGGGCTTTAGCCGTTATGATAAACAAAGAAAGTGATTCCTTTTTCCTTGCAATTTGAGACGTTTATTTTTATAATTTTATTAATAAGTTCATTTGAACTTAATATGACAGCGGAGGTTATGTATGGGTAAGAGAATATTTCTGTTTATATTAACGAACATTCTTGTTATCACTACGATTGGTATTGTACTGTCGGTTATTAGTGCAGCAACTGGTGTTGGTTCTTATATAGGAGCAGACGGAAGACTTGATATCCTTTATCTTCTTGTATTCAGTGCAGTTGTTGGTTTTGTTGGCTCGTTTATGTCACTTGCAATGTCTCGCTGGATGGCAAAAATGATGATGGGTGTACGCGTGTTAAATCCAGAAAAGGATTCATTAACATATGATGAGCAGCAGCTAGTTGACCGCGTGCACAGACTTTCAAGAGCAGCAGGCCTTTCTAAAATGCCTGAGGTTGGTATTTATCAATCATCTGAAGTAAATGCTTTTGCAACAGGTCCTTCTAAGAGAAGATCACTTGTTGCGGTATCAACTGGATTGCTTCAGGAAATGGATGATGCAGCAGTTGAAGGTGTAATCGCCCACGAAGTCGCTCACGTTGCAAATGGTGACATGGTGACCATGACGCTGCTTCAAGGAATCGTCAACACGTTTGTTGTGTTCCTTTCAAGAATTGCGGCATGGATCGCTAGCCGTTTTGTTTCACGCGAAGAGCTTGTGCCGATTGTTCATTTTATCGCTGTGATTGTTTTCCAAATCATTTTCTCTATCCTAGGAAGCCTTGTCGTGTTTGCATATTCTAGACACCGTGAATTCCATGCAGACCGCGGCGGAGCCGACCTTGCAGGTAAAGATAAAATGATTCATGCGCTTCGTTCACTTGAGGCGTACACGTCAAGAATCAAAGATGATGATCAAACAGCAGTCGCTACACTTAAAATCAGCGGTAAACGAAAAGCTTCTCTTTTCTCAACACACCCTGATTTAAACGAAAGAATCAGAAGACTAGAAGCAAAATAAGAAAGAGGAAAAAGACATTCTTTAACAGGATGTCTTTTCTTTTTGATGAAAAAGAAAATAAAGCATAAAATAGCTTTAAAATCATGTCTCTTTTCATTAAAATGATAAAGGTATTCGAAAAGATAGATAAAAGAAGGAATGACAATGAATCCTATAAAAAAGCTAATTGACCGGCTGTCAGCTTTTCAGTTGATTGCCCTTTATTATTTTCTTGCTGTGACCGTGTCGTTTATTCTTCTCAGCCTGCCAGTGGCTCATCAAGAGGGAGTCAAATGGACATTCATTGATGCCTTGTTTACAGCGGTGAGTGCTGTAAGTGTTACAGGACTGACTGTTGTCGACACCTCACAAACATTTAGTGTGGCAGGGATGTGGATCCTTGCATTTGTTCTGCAAATCGGAGGCATCGGCATTATGACGCTCGGTACTTTCGTATGGCTAGTTATGCGAAAAAGAATTGGAATTAAAGAAAGAAAGCTTATCATGGCAGATCAAAACCAAAGCAATTTATCTGGAATTGTGAAACTAATGAAGCAGGTCTTATATTTAATTTTGCTGATTGAGTTTGTCGGCGGGCTGATTTTAAGCATGTATTTTCTCAAGTATTACGATGTGCAAGGCGCTTTCTTACATGGCTTCTTCTCAAGTATTAGTGCGACAACCAATGGGGGCTTCGATATTACAGGGAGTTCTCTTATTCCTTACAAAGATGATTATTTCGTCCAGTTTATTACGATGCTGCTGATCATCTTTGGAGCGATTGGTTTTCCTGTGCTCGTGGAAGTGAAGGATTATTTGTTCAATCAGGACCGAAAGCACGCATCATTCTCATTGTTTACAAAAATCACAACGCTCACGTTCGGCGGCCTTGTCGTTGTTGGAGCGATTGGAATATATGCACTTGAAGCCGGGTTTAGCTTTGTAGGGAAAAGCTGGCACGAAATCTTGTTTTATTCTTTGTTTCAATCGACTGCAACAAGAAGCGGGGGGCTGACAACGTTAGATATTACGCAGCTGACGGAACCGACGCTTTTATTTTTATGTATGCTCATGTTTATCGGGGCTTCCCCAAGCTCTGTGGGGGGCGGCATTCGGACAACTACGTTTGCTCTTAATTTACTCGCCTTGTTTCATTTTGCTAGGGGAAATAAGTCCATTAAAATCTTCAAGAGAGAGCTTCATCAAGCGGATATTAATAAATCTCTTATGGTAACCATGATGGCCTTTATTTTGGTCTTTGGTGCTACGTTCCTGTTATCCTTAACAGAGCATAATACACTTCTTGAAAATTTATTTGAAGTCTGCTCTGCTTTCGGAACAACGGGGCTGTCGCTTGGGATCACCTCAGATCTCACTGTGTTTGGTAAATGTATCATCATGGTTGTCATGTTTATTGGCCGGATCGGCATTCCAAGCTTTTTATATTTAATAGGCCGAAGAGAAAGCGAAGCAAATTATCATTATCCGAAAGAGCGCGTCATTATTGGCTAAACAGCATTCAATTTGAATGCTGTCAGCGTGTAAACAAACCCTCGCATTCGCCCGCAGTTCTGCGCTCCGGTACTCACGAATGTCAAATTCGCTCCGTTCCGGTGCTCGTCCTTCCTAGACTTAAAAGGTTTTCTATCACGCTGAAATGAAAACAAAGGGCCAAAATGATCTTCATTTTGGCCCTTTGTCAACATCTTACGGCATTCAATTCGAATGCTGTTTTTTTATTTCCATTATCTAACTGGCTAAATCACATGGGATGTTCGCAATCTATAGGTAAGAGGTGAACGAGACGTGCTGGATGTGTTATGGAAAGCAATTGTCATGCTGCTAGTTGGTACCTTGCTGCTGAGAATAGCAGGGCCTAAATCGATTAGTCAATTAACTGTACAACAAACAGTCATCATGATTTCAATCGGATCGATTATTATCCAACCCTTTATTGAGCATAATTTACTTGAAACCATTTATGCAGCTACCATCTTTATTGTGGCACTTGTCATTATGGAGAAGCTGTCGATTCAATCGGATTTTTTTGAAAAATTGCTTTCAGGAAAATCGGTCGTTATTCTACAGGATGGCGAAATGCTTGATCATAAGCTGAAGAAAACAAGGCTCACAAGGGATCAATTTAAAATGCGTTTAAAGCAGCAAGGCATCACTGACATCAGCAGTCTCAAAAGAGCCACGCTAGAAGCCAATGGGCAAATTGGCTATGAGTTAAAACCTGAGGAAAAGCCAGTGACGGTCAAGCAAATGAAAGAACTCCTTGACCAATTAAGAGAAGAACTAAACCTGTCAAAAAAGGACTGAATTCAGATGAAAAGAAAAGCAGCGAAAAATGAAGCATTAACAAATAATATGACGCCGACAGAAAGTATGGCACATGATCAAGGACAAACTCAATTTGACGAACAATCAAGAGATCGTCAGGCAAACCGAAATTCTCATAAAGGGAAACAAGGGGGAGCATCTCGTGACTAAGAAGCATATGAAGAGCAAAGAGATGAAGGACCATAAAAAGCCAATGGACCCAGATATTTTAGAAGAGGAATTTGGCAGTGAGCTTGGAGATATTAACAGAAGCAAATGGATTGATACGTTGGTAAAGCCAAAGAAAGATGATGCATGTCAGCAGAATAAGAAATAGAAAAAACGATCCATGAAGGATCGTTTTTATTTGATATAACTGCCTTGCCTGCCGGTGATCGTTCGCATGAGATGGGTCATTTTGAGCTCGATCACTGGCTGTGCAACGGTTTTGACAAAAGTGCTAGACAGGGTAAAGGTTAACAGAATGGTCAGCAGCAATAAAATGAGTACACTTGCTGCATTTAGCGCCCAGTCATCAAACCAAGTGGTTCTTAGCAGCTTGATCACAAAGCCGTGTAATAAATAAACATATAACGTTCTTGTTCCCCATTTTGTAAAGAAGAAACGGCGTGTTGGAACTAATGCAAAGAAGCTGAAAGTAGCGCCAAATGCAAGCAAATACCATGCCATTCGTTTCATCGCCGCAATCATTCCTTCATCCCCAAGAGAAGCATACGACTTTGAGCCAAATAAGAAGGAATAATCAAATTCATAGAAGTAGCAAAACAGGAACACAGCCATTAATACAAAAAGTGCTGCCAGCTTTCCTTTGCTTGTACGGATGAATTCAAAATGCTGCTTTTTTAAATAGAATCCAGCTAAAAACATAGGCAAAAAGACAAACGTACGTGATAAGCTGAGTGTATCGCTGATGCTGTCCACATAACCGACGAGTAAAGCAATCGATAAACTGACGATCATCGCCCAGTGAAACGGCAGTTTTGAAAAAGGAATGAGCAGCAAATTCCAAAAGAATAAACTAATTAAAAACCATAAGGACCATTGTGGATCAATTGGATTTAAATTGGCCATGCTTTGATCCTGCAAGAGATAATAGTAAACCGAATAGATCACCTGAAAGATTAAATATGGGATGATCAGCTTAACGGCGACTTTTTTCATAAAGCCCGGTTTTCTAAACCCTTTTGCAAAAAAGCCAGAAACTAAAATAAAGGCGGGCATGTGAAAGGTATAAATAAACTTGTATAAATAGAGCATCCAGTCATTATCATGAATGAATGATCGTAACAAATGACCAAAAACAACTAGAAAAATCAGAAGGAATTTCGCATTATCAAAATAACTATCTCGTGAAGATGCCATAACATCACCTTTCCTGCTCGATTTCAAACATAAATGTTCTAAGTGCACTGTTCCCTTATTTGCCTCATTCTAAAATACATTTTCGCTCAATTCGCTATTTGAAGTGAAATTGTAGAATGGTTGTAAAAGAAGCGTAAGAAAAGTGAACCGTTATACAATCCTGTCATCCAAATGAAATAAATGAGACAGTCTTCGTGTAAAAAGTTATCTTTTTTTATGAGTCAAATGAAGGAACAATGAAAATATTGTAGAAATATTGTAGAGGAATGAGGCTGGAAAAGGAGTGTAAGAGAATGACTGAAACGCTCGATGGCAATAGGTTAACCCCTGCGGGAGATATCAGAAAATTAGAAAAAGAGAACGAATATTTGCGAACTGAGTTAATGCAGCAAAAAATGCTATTAAATAAGACGCTAGATGCTATTTTTATATTTGATCAGCACCTCAACATCATCCAAGCCAACGAAGCAACATGCAGGCTTGTCCAGACACCGAAAGAAGACCTCCTCAATAAATCCGTTCTAGATTTCCTATACGGCATCCCGAAAGATAAAATTGAATGCTCACTCGATCTATTTTTTCGAAAAGGTACGTTAAAAAGAGAGATCTCCATTCAGCTGGAAAATGGTGAGACAAAATACATTGAATTTGTCGCAGAGCACGATACCATGAGTCAGCAATATATTGTGGTCATGCGAGATATTTCTTCAAAGAAAATATTAGAACGAGAACGCTCCATGAATGAGCAGCTGTTCAAAGATTTGTTTGACCGAGCCATTGACGGGATGGTCATTTTTGATCAGGATGGCTGCATGATTGATGCGAATCATTCTTTTTGTCAGAGCTTTGAGCTGCAAAAGACTGATTTAACCGATCGCTATTTACATGAATTTGTCGAAGAAGAAAATCTTCCCGCCTTGCAGCATCTTTTAACGTCACTTAAAGAAACAGGGAAAGCAAAAGGGGAGCTTCCTGTTACCCTTCAATCTGGCCAGCAAAAATTATTTGAACTCACCATTACATCAAATGTGATGAGTGGTTTTTATATGTCCATCATGCGGGATATTACAGAAAAAAGACTGATGGAAGAGAAGCTGTTAAAAAGTGAAGAACGCTTTAGAGAAATTTTTGAAAATGCAATGGATGCCATCATCATATGGGCGGACGATGGAGAGATTGTGAAAGCCAATGAATCAGCCTGCCGAATTTTTGAATTACCGATGCACTCGCTGATTGGCAAAAAACTCACCGACTTTCTCGTCAAATCTGATAAGAGATATAGACCAACAAGAAGACGCTATATCCGGAATGATGAAATAAGGGAAGAGCTGTTGTTCAAAATGGCTAATGGACAGTATAAAGAGCTTGAGTTTACTTCAAAGCATGCGGTATTAGAAGGACAGCACTTAACCATTTTACGTAATGTAAGTGATCGAAAAAGAATGGAGCAGGAGCTGCGCGAAAGTGAGCTCAAATTCCGTAAAGTATTTAATGGCTCAATGGACGGCATTGTTCTTTTTGATAATCAATACCGAATCATTGAAGTCAATCCATCTGCCAGCGAGCTGCTTCAATTGAAGGACGATCATTTAACAGAAATGAATCTTTTTCACATCCTTGCCCCTTATCAAATAGAAAATTTGGCTCAGCCCGCCGAGGCGATGTCATTAGATGAAATGGATAATGAGGTTCCGTTTGTACTGAACCATCCAGATCAGCGTATCCTGGAATTCTCTTTTAAACGCAACATTATCCATAATATGAATTTGGCGATCTTTAGAGATGTGACAGAGCGGAAGGAATTAGAAGAGCGGGTGAGAAAATCAGATACCCTTCATGTGGTCGGAGAGCTTGCCGCTGGAATTGCTCATGAAATTAGAAACCCGATGACAGCATTAAAAGGCTTCATTCAGCTGTTAAAAGGAAATATAGAAGGGGAATATTCGCTCTATTTTAATGTCATCACATCAGAGCTGAAAAGGATTGAATCCATCATCACCGAATTTTTGATTTTAGCGAAACCGCAAGCCATTGTATATGAAGAAAAAAATGTGGTGCAAATTGTGAAAGACACGATGGATCTTCTGCACGCACAGGCGAATCTTGGCAATGTTCAAATGCATCTCAATGTGCTGGATGAGATTCCGCTCATTTATTGTGAACAAAACCAATTAAAGCAGGTCTTTATTAACATTTTAAAAAATGCAATTGAAGTCATGCCGCGCAAAGGAAATGTCTATGTGAGCATTCAGCGGAAGGGCGAGGAGCATATTGTCATTTCACTGCGTGATGAAGGCTGCGGAATGGCAGAGGATAAGCTAAAGCGTCTAGGTGAGCCTTTTTATACAACGAAAGAAAGAGGAACTGGACTTGGCTTAATGGTTAGTTATAAAATTATTGAAGAGCATCAAGGAACCATTGAGGTAGAAAGTGAGGAAGGCGTAGGAACCGTCTTCCATCTCACGCTGCCACTTAGGCAGCAGAAACAAGAAGGAGAGCAGTAACGTGTATTATACCGTCTATCACGCACCCATCGGGGAATTATACATACTAGAAAAGGACGGTGCCATCATCGAGGTGATGTTTGATGATGAACCGTTTTTAGCAAAAAAGCAGGCAGCGAATCTAAAGCAAGCAGATACGCCTGTCTTACAAGAAGCGAAAAAGCAGCTAGATGAATATTTCAAAGGTGAGCGGCAAGTATTCGATCTCCCGCTCGAGCAAACAGGTTCTCCGTTCCAAGAGCAGGTGTGGGAAGCATTGTCAGCCATACCATATGGTGAATCAAAAAGCTATGCAGACATTGCAGAAGCGATTGGCAATCCAAAGGCTGTAAGAGCCATCGGACAAGCTAACAGACGAAATGCATTACCTATTTTTATCCCGTGTCACAGGGTGATTGGAAAAGACCGGACTCTGACGGGCTATGCAGGATCGAAAACAGACATGAAAGCGGTCCTCCTTGAATTAGAAGGCATCCCATTTGTTCAAAAATAAATCGATTGACCTGTTCCGAATGTTTGTCAAGCGACATATCCTTTTATTAAGCTAAAAAAGTTGGTTGAGGGAAAAAGGAGGGCGCTGGCATGTTTTGGGGCAAAAAAGGCAAAATGTATGCCGTGACGTCACTATGTGTCAAAATGAACGTTTTGACAGAAGAACAAAAAAAAGAAATCTTAACAAAAACGAATCAAGAACCAAAAAAGCGCGGTGCTCTTAAATGACAAGAACACGGCGCTTTTTTGCGATCACTGGGAGATGCTTTCGGCGAAAAGAGCATCAATCTCTTCTGCATAGTTCGATGTGATAATTCCCTTTTCTGTAATGATGCCTGAAATAAGATGATGAGGAGTGACATCAAAGGCGGGATTAAATACCTGAACATCAGGCGGTGCAATGGGGACGCCGTTTAATTCCTTTACTTCCAGCGGGTCGCGCTCTTCAATTGGAATATCTGACCCGTCGCGGGTGGATACATCAAAGGTTGAAAGCGGTGCTGCTACAAAAAACGGAATGTTAAAATGCTTGGCTAGAACGGCAAGACCTAACGTTCCAATCTTATTCGCTGTATCTCCATTACGGGCGATACGGTCAGCTCCAACAATGACAGCAGAAATTTGCTTTTCCTTCATCGTATGGGCTGCCATGTTATCTGTAATGAGCGTCACATCCACGCCACCTTGCATGAGCTCCCATGTTGTCAGACGAGCGCCTTGAAGAACAGGGCGTGTTTCACATGCATAAATGTGAAGATCAAGATTTTTCTTTTTGGCTAAATAAAAGGGAGCAAGAGCTGTTCCATACCGGCTCGTTGCGATGGAGCCTGCATTACAAATGGTCATGATACGGTCACCTGATTTAAAGAGCTGAAGTGCATTTTGACCGATTTGTCTGCATGTTTCTTCATCTTCTATTTGAATTTGAATGGCTTCATGCACAAGGTCTGTTTTGGCTGCATTCACTGATGCTGCACGCTGAATGCGCTGCAGCAGCCGGTCTAATGCCCAGGCGAGGTTCACAGCGGTTGGACGAGCACTGTTTAAATATTCTTTGATTCGAAAGACTTCTTGTTTAAAAACATCCAATTCTTCTGTTTCAATTGCTTGTGCACTAAGCGCCAGCCCAAAAGCTGCTGTAATGCCAATCGCAGGCGCTCCGCGTACTTTTAATGACACAATCGCATCATACACATCTTCTTTCGTATATAAATGCTCAAATACGGTTTCGGTTGGTAATTTTTGCTGATTTAAAATGTTAATACGGTTTTCTTCCCATTCGACAGAACGGGGGACTTCAAATTCTTTTGACAAAACCCGTCACTCCTTTACAGATGGCTGGAATAATGCGACGAGGTCAGACGCTGTTTCCACTGCATGATATTGTTTGATAAATGTTTTTCCAAGTGTCAGTGCTGCTTTTTTCTGCTGAATCCGTCTAGTTGGTGATGGAATCGCATCAAGATCAGCGGCATGAGCAAGACCGATAGTTCGGCGGACAAGCTCACAGCCGGCAAAGCCTGTCGCTTCTTTTAAAATCCGGTCAAAGGTTGTTTCTAAAAAGCTGTCCGATACACTAAACGCTTCAATGCTGTCCTCTTTCCAAGCTTTTGTGAACACTTCTTTGAAGGTTGCCCATACATTGACGACATGGTCAAAAAGGTGCTGCTGCTCGTGTTCACTCTCGCGAGATAAAGCATTCAGGAACAGATTGGCTATAAAGTGGCCGATATCGAATCCGAAGGGACCGTAAAACGCGAATTCTGGATCAATGATTTTCGTTTCAGTTTCATTTGCAAAAATACTGCCTGTATGAAGATCTCCATGAACCAATGTTTCAGCTGATGTCAGGAAGATACGCTTTAATTCTGCTGCCCTAGCTTGCACTTCAAGATCTGCCCAAAGCGCTTCTGCTGATTCTCTTAATTCTTCTTCGAAGTCATTTGTTTCACTATCGAAGAAAGGGTCTGTGAAGACGAGTTTTTCTGTGATATCACACAGGTCAGGGTTCGTAAATTGCTTCACAAATTGTTTTTTGATTTTAGGATTTGTAGCAAAGTCAGATGTGTAAAAAAGTGTTTTTCCTAAAAATTCTCCAACATGATCAGATAAATGCGGATATTGTTTTCCGGCAATTAGCCCTTTTCTGACGATTTCTAAGTGGGAGAGATCCTCCATGGCTGTCACTGCAAGAGCTGTATCTGAATAATAGACTGCTGGTACGAGGTGAGGCGCATATTCTGACTGCTTGATCAGGGCGGCACTTTCAATTCTTGCCCGGTCTAATGTAAGCGGCCAGCTCTCCCCTACCACCTTTGCATAAGGCAGCGCCTGCTTGATGATCAATCCTTTTTCTTGTTTGTGATCATAAATATGAAAGACGTAATTTAAATTCCCGTCACCGATTTCAGTACATGTCAAATGACTGCTTTCTTGGATCAAGCCAAGTCTAATTGCGAGTGCAACTGCCGAGCTTTCTGTTAGTTCTTCATATGATGCCGTAAGTGTAACCAATTGCTTCCCCTCCAAATCATATAAAAAAGCCTCTTTCTCCTGAGAGAAAGAGGCTTGATGGTGTGTATGCTCAAAGCCTCTCTTATCTCTCAGCACATACGTCTGATGGAATTAGCACCGTGCCCTATAAGACAATTGTCTTGGCGCGTTACTTGCTGCGCCCCACTTCACAGTGGTATTAACGGTCGGTTGCTGTTGGGGTCAAAAGGCCAAATCCCTCGCCCAACTCTCGATAAGAGAAATCAATATGTAATTGTTTCGTGTCTGATTGCATTTCTTAATTCAAGATATTATCAGAGCTGCGCTTTACATGTCAATCTTTTTTCAAAATTGCTTTACAATTCATAAAACAATCCATTACAGTGATTGTATTGTCACGTAACTTGAATAGAAGGTGAAGAAATGGAATTCCAGCAATCAGATGTGTTGAAACAATTACCGAAACAATTTTTTGCGTCCCTTGTCCAAAAGGTGCAGAAAAAAGTGCGGGAAGGGGCAGATATCATTAATTTGGGGCAGGGAAATCCTGATCAGCCAACTCCTCCGCACATTGTAAAAGCCATGCAGGAAGCGGTAGCAAAACCTGAAAATCATCAATACTCCTCATTCCGTGGAACAGCGAAATTAAAAAAGGCTGCTGCCGCTTTTTATGAAAGAGAATATGGGGTCGCACTTGATCCAAAAACGGAAATTGCGATTTTATTTGGCGGGAAAGCAGGGCTTGTTGAGCTGCCGCAATGTCTGCTGAATCCGGGTGATACGCTTCTTGTCCCTGATCCTGGTTATCCTGATTATTGGTCAGGCGCTGTGCTTGCTGGAGCGCATATGGTAACCATGCCACTTCTTGAAAAAAATGATTTTTTACCTGACTTCGATTTGCTGCCTGAAGATGATAAGAAAAAGGCAAAATTAATGTATTTAAATTACCCCAACAATCCGACAGGGGCTACGGCAAGCCGTGCATTTTTTGAAGAAACCGTTACGTTTGCGAAAGATCACGAGCTATGTGTAGTCCATGATTTTGCATATGGCGGCATTGGATTTGATGGAGAAAAGCCGCTCAGCTTTCTGCAAGTAGAGGGAGCGAAAGAGACGGGAATAGAAATTTACACATTATCTAAAACGTACAATATGGCAGGGTGGAGAGTAGGATTTGCAGCCGGAAATTCATCTGCTATTGAAGCAATTGAGCTTTATCAGGATCATCTGTTTGTCTCGCTGTTTAAAGCCACTCAAGATGCAGCAGCGGAAGCGCTATTAAGCGATCAAACGTGCGTGCAGGTGCAAAATGATGGATATGAGAAAAGGCGGAATGTGTGGATGGCTGCCTGCAAAGAAATTGGCTGGGAAGTCAGTGCACCAAAGGGTTCATTTTTTGCTTGGTTAAAGGTGCCGGAAGGATATACATCTGAAGCCTTTTCTGACTTATTATTAGAGAAGGCACATGTTGTTGTTGCGCCAGGCAATGGCTTTGGTGCTCACGGTGAAGGGTACGTGAGAGTAGGGCTTCTAACAAGTGAGGAGCGGTTACAAGAAGCCGCTCAGCGCATCGCTGCTTTGAAGCTGTTTGAAAAAAAGCCATTGACAACATAAAAAAATGGTGCGATAATTCAGGCAATATTTAAGAAAATTGAATATTCTTATCAAGAGTAGGCAGAGGGACTAGCCCAATGAAGCCCGGCAACCGACTTCCATGAAGCACGGTGCTAATTCTTGCAGCAAGCGCTGAGAGATAAGATTCTTCGGATGAATGACACGAAACAACCTCTTTAAGGCGCTCATGAAGCACTTGAAGAGGTTTTTTTATTGAACATATGCATGACGCAATCGAAAGGGGATTCCTAGTGAGTGAATTACTGGCAACATACGTATTAACACATCGAGAGGATGAACAAATAAATCGAAAAGCGGAGCAGATCGCGCTTGGTTTAACAGTTGGATCATGGACGGATTTGCCGCAGCTCAAAAAGGAGCAGCTTCAAAAGCATAAAGGCCGAGTTGAAAAAGTATTAGAAAAGGCTGTTCCAGCCGAAAATGGCCTTTATCAATCAGAGGTGACCATTGCTTATCCTGAGGCAAACTTTTCAGCTGATTTACCAGCTGTTTTTACGACGATTTTTGGAAAGCTTTCACTAGACGGAAAAGTGAAGCTAGTCGATATCCAATTTTCTGAAGAATTTAAAAAAAGCCTGCCAGGACCTGTATTTGGAATTGATGGCATACGAAAAAAGGTAAATGTGTTTGATCGTCCATTATTGATGAGTATTTTTAAAGGCGTTATCGGCCGTGATATGCAGGATTTAAAAGAGCAGCTCCGCTTACAGGCATTAGGCGGGGTTGACTTCATCAAAGACGATGAAATTTTATTCGAAAGTCCATTAGCCCCTTTTGAAGAGCGAATCAAAGAAGGAAAAGCGATTTTAAAAGAAACCTATGAAGAAACAGGACACCGCACACTGTATGCTGTCAATTTAACGGGCAGAACCTTTGACCTGAAGGATCGAGCGAGAAAGGCCGCTGAACTTGGGGCAGATGCGCTCTTATTCAATGTCTTTGCATACGGCCTTGATGTCATGCAAAGCCTAGCTGAGGACCCAGACATTCCACTGCCGATTATGGCGCATCCCGCTGTGAGTGGTGCTTTGACATCCTCTCCTGAATATGGATTCTCGCATTCTCTTCTTTTAGGCAAATTAAATCGATATGCTGGCGCTGATTTGAGCCTCTTTCCCTCACCTTATGGGTCGGTTGCTCTTTCGAAAAAAGATGCCTTTGGAATCTATGAAGCTTGCGTAAAAGAGGATACGGTTCAAAAAACATTCCCTGTCCCGTCAGCAGGCATTCATCCAGGAATGGTACCAGTATTGATCAAAGATTTTGGAATTGATCATGTGATAAATGCAGGTGGAGGCATTCACGGACATCCGCGGGGAGCCATTGGAGGAGGGAAGGCATTTCGTTCGATCATTGATGCCGTGATACATGAAGAGTCCATCCAAGATAAGGCGGCTTCCTGCCAAGACTTAAAAGCCGCACTTGATCTTTGGGGAAGGGTAGCAGAATAATGAAAAAACCAATTGTATGCTGTGATTTTGATGGAACAATTACAAAAAATGATAATATCATCCGCATCATGAAACAGTTTGCACCAAGTGAATGGACGAAGCTGAAGGATGGTGTCCTGTCAAAGGAAATCACCATTCAAGAAGGCGTCGGGCAGATGTTTCAATTACTGAAAAGTGATCAGAAGGATGCCATTCAATCATTTATTTTAGAGGATACAGAGATTCGAGAAGGATTTAAGCAATTTGTCGATGAGGTAAAAAAATCAGATATTCCTTTCTATGTACTTAGCGGGGGGATGGACTTTTTTGTCTACCCCATCCTCGAAGGCATTGTCGATCGAGACGATATTTATTGCAACCATGCATCATTTGTGGAAGACCATATTCAGATTGAATGGCCGCATGCCTGCGATAAGCAATGTCAAAATGGCTGCGGATGCTGCAAGCCCTCAATCATTCGAAAGCTGACTCATGAGGATGACTTCATCATCATGATCGGAGATTCAGTGACTGATGTGGAGGCGGCGAAGCATGCGGATCTTACGTTTGCGCGCGACTACTTGCTCAATGAATGTCAAGAGCTCGGGCTCGTACACAAGGAATATGACACATTTATTGATCTACAAGCGCAATTTGTTCAAATAAAGGAAGTGAAGGAATGGCAGACGCAAAGAGCAAACGCTGGCAGGAGCTAGCAGACGTTAAACGTGAACTGGCTCAAAGAGATTGGTTTTTCGGAACAAGCGGTAATTTATCAATCAAGGTGTCGGATGATCCAATCACGTTTTTGGTGACGGCAAGCGGCAAAGATAAACGAAAAGAAACAAACGAAGATTTTGTGCTAGTAAATGCGGCAGGCCAGCCCCATGATCCGAACGAGCCGCTTAGACCATCAGCTGAAACACTGCTTCACACGTACGTATATGAACGGACGAAAGCAGGCTGCTGCCTCCATGTCCATACAATCGATAATAATGTGATGTCAGAGCTGTATGGGGATAAGGGAGAGATTCGTTTTAAAGGCAACGAAATCATCAAAGCGCTTGGTTATTGGGAAGAGGATGCAGAAGTGTCGATTCCGATTATTGAAAATCCAGCTCATATTCCGCAGCTTGCAGAGCAATTTGCCAAACATCTGACACTAGAGGCGTCATCTGGTGCTGTACTCATTCGCAATCATGGCATTACGGTCTGGGGAAAAACAGCCTTTGAAGCAAAACGAGTATTAGAAGCATATGAATTTTTATTTAGCTATCACTTAAAATTAGCGCTTTATCAACAGCAGCTTGTAAGATAAAAAGGAGGAAAAACACATGGCGACGATTTTGATTCATAATGAAGAGAACACATTACTTGAAAGCGAGCAAGAGGTAGCATCATATTTGGAAAACCAAGGGGTCATTTATGAGCATTGGGATATTGAAAAGCTGCCAAACCGTTTATCAGAAAAGTATGATTTAACCGATGAGGAAAAGGAAGAGATTTTGACTGTTTTCCAAAAGGAAATCCAAAGTATTTCTGAAAAAAGAGGGTACAAAGCGCAGGATGTCATTTCATTATCTGATGCCACGCCAAATCTTGATGAGCTGCTCCAAAACTTTAAACGTGAGCATCACCATACAGATGACGAAGTACGCTTTATTGTGAGCGGGCACGGAATCTTTGCTATTCAAGGCAAGGATGGCGTCTTTTTTGATGTGAGATTGAATCCAGGTGATTTAATTTCTGTTCCGCCAAACATTCGTCATTACTTTACACTTCAAGAGGATCGCAAAGTGGTCGCAGTTCGCATATTTGTCACAACTGAGGGCTGGGTGCCGATTTACGAGGAAGAAACGGTTTAATGATAGAGCTGATCATTCCGCATGAGGCGGAAGATCAGCTTTTTTTTAGGAAATTAGACATAAAATGAGAAAGAAAATAGTTGATTTTGATCTTCTGCATAGGATAAAATTCTGTTTAATCAATGTGTCAGTCCTGTCCAAATTTGAAGTTTACCCCCAAATTTGATTGGGTAAAAGGTCTTTAGGCTGTAAAAAATTAAATAAAATAAGCATATTTAATTTAATTTACAAATAAAGTATAATTTTGGTGTCGGATCATTTTGAACATAGACAGTCGAAATCATTGCGGGAGCTGAGATCATGAATATTTACGTAAGGAAAGAACAATTGCTGATGTCCATTGATGAGAAGAGAAAACAAATGGTAGAAGCTGCTCAAGTGGAAGGTTACACTGGTGAGAAGACAATTAAATATAGTCAAGAACTGGACAACCTGATGAATGAGTATCAGCATCTTCTTTTTCATGAGAAACAATCTGCCCCCTCCTTTCATGATCTTGTGTCTCAAATGAGTCTTTTATCTGTGAACCGCCCCTCTTATTGACATGAAAAACCGGTCTTGCATAAGCAAAACCGGCTGACATCTTCAGTTATGCTGAGTGAGCAGAAGGAAGCATGATCATGACAGTCGTTCCTTTATTCACTTCGCTATGAATATCAATTGTTCCGCCATACATCGAAATGATTCGTTTACACACGACAAGCCCAAGACCTGTGCCTTTTTCCTTCGATGTAATAAAGGGGAGGAAGATGTGCTTTAACATCTCTTCCGGTATGCCTTCACCTGTATCCTCTACTTTAATGATGACATGTTCTTTTTCAGCTTCGATCACAATCTTCAAATGACCGCCGTTTGGCATCGCTTCTAAAGAGTTCTTTGCTACATTTAAAACAACTTGTTTAATATGATCCTTTGTGCAATACACGCCGACATCTTGAATCGTATTGATTTGCAAATCCACTTCGACATTATAAAGATTTGCCTCAGAGAATACGATCGGCATGATCTCACTTACAATTTCTTTTACAGAGTTATTCTGCCATTTTTCTGCCGTTGGTTTTCCTAATACAAGAAATTCACTGACGATTTGGTTGATCCGTTTAATTTCTTCCTCGATGACAGAAAAATAGAGCTGATCTTCTTCTGAATGATACTTCTTTTGCAATAGCTGGATAAATCCGCTAATCCCTGTTAATGGGTTGCGAATTTCGTGTGCTGTACTTGCTGCGAGTGTTCCGATCAATTCAAGCTTTTGCGCTTCATTTTGATGACGCTCCTGCTGAGTTTGCCGCCTTAACACGATATATTGGACGAGTGTGAATAAAATATTTAATAAAATAAACGCACTGGATAAAGGGATGAGCATCACAGACAGCACTTCACTTGTTGAAGCACGCTGCGGAAAGACCTCCAGCTTCCAGCTGTTTTCATCTAAATATGTAGACACGGTGCTGCCGCCCTCGGGTACTGGCTGTGGACCGCTTGTAAAGACGACATGTCCATTTTGATTCAGCATCTTAAAATGAAGATCAGGGTTCAATACATTCATAATATTTCTTAAATAATCAATTTGAATGGCGGCAATCAGTACATTGGTGACCTCTTCGTTTTCATCGAGAACAGGCACACAAATGGAGAGAATCCGCTGTTTTGTAATTCGGCTCACATAGTTGTCTGTGATCACGGTCTGCTTGGTCACTTGAATGCGTTTAAAGTAATCTCTGAATGATAGGTTAATTTTTTCCTTTAACGGGGTGGTGCTTGCTGTTACATTTCCTTTTTTGTCTAGGAGATACAGACCTGAAAAACGAGGTTCTTGTTTATAGATTTTCTCTAGGATGTTTTGTACTTTTTTCGTCTCAAGCGGCTGGTCAAATCCCATGGCGAGGGAAGTTAATCTCGCTTCTGTTTCACTTATTAAATAATTCATTTGATTTTTGTGAATATTTAACATAAGTGTAGCGGTTTGTTTGTTCTTTAAATCGATTTTTTCAGTTTCTTTTTCGTAGATAAAATAACTAATGATTAGGGTTGGAAGCATGACCAAAATAAGGTAAAGCCTGATCTTCTTCCAAAACCCTTTCAGTATACTCATCATTCATCGCTCCAACGTATTACCTAATAGACTTATTATAGCATTGAACCTATCTTTATTACGATGACTTGTGTGATTTTTAAAAAATTAGGTGATTCGTTCTGGTCTCATTTTCGTGCTAAAGATGGATCAAAATGTTGACATTTTACTTATTGTTTATTAATGTCACATTAGTGGGTTGCATTTCATAAAGGATGATAAAAAATGGAAAATCATAATGTTGAAAAATCATTGAAACTATTTATTGTATTATCACGTGCCTATCGCTCAATTAATCATCACATGAACAAACATATTGTGAAGCACGGGCTGAATCCAACTGAATTTGCTGTGCTAGAATTGCTGTATCATAAAGGTGATCAGCCGCTTCAGCAAATCGGTGATAAGATTTTACTTGCAAGCGGCAGCATCACGTATGTGGTTGATAAATTGGAGAAGAAAGAACTCCTCAGCCGCAAGGCTTGTGCAGAAGACCGCAGGGTGACATTTGCGCATATTACCAAGCAGGGACGAGCTTTGCTTGATGACATCTTCCCAGATCATGCGAAAGAAATTCATGAGATGATCAGTGTCCTCAGCGAAGAAGAGAAAGATGCCTGCATCGATATGCTCAAACATGTAGGGCTGCGTGCAAAGCATTTATATGATCATCAAGAATAAATAAAAAGGAAGCCGCTGGCTTCCTTTTCAGCGCGCAGGCAATCCCTCGCATTCAGTTGTCTGTCCTGCGTGCCGGTGCTCGTTCCTAGACTGCAAAGGTATTCTATCACGCTGAAAAGAAGACAAAGGGCTAAAATAGAGATCATTTTAGCCCTTTGTCAACAATCTGTAAAGAAGCCGCTGGCTTCTTTTTTTATTTCGCTTTTTTCTCAATCGGTAAAATGAGTACTTCTACACGCCGGTTTTTACTTCTGCCTTCTGCTGTATCGTTTGAGGCAATCGGTTTGAATTCGCCGTATCCTTTTGTACTAAAGTTCTCTTGGTTTAGATTGCTGTTTTCAAGAAGAATATTTAAAAAGTTCACAGCGCGAATGGCGCTTAAATACCAGTTTGATTCAAATTCTGAATTTCTGATCGGTACATTATCTGTATGTCCGCTAATGACAATGTCACGAGCAGGATTAATGACGAGCAGTTTTGAGATTTCTTTTGCTAACGGGACATCCTGAGGGCGAATAACTGCCCGTCCAGAGTCAAAGAAGATACTGTCCTCAATCGTAATGAGAAGACCTTCATCTGTAAGCTTTGTTTCGAGCTTTGAACCAAGTTTTTTATTTGCAATGAATGAATCGACCTGCTTTTTGACCTTTGTGAGAACCGCTTGGTCCCTAGCCTTTGCTTTGGCTTCTTCATCTTTCTCTTCCTCGGCTGCTTTCTTGACTTGGTTGCTGTTTTCAGTTTCTTCCGTGCTTTGCATGCTGGATTGATCCATAACACCAGTACCGCCAGTAAAAACTACATTAAAAGACTTAGCCATCTGTTCATATTTTGCCGCATCAATTGAACTAGATGCAAAGAGCACAATGAAGAGGGCGAGAAGAAGCGTTAGTAGATCGGCATAAGGGATAAGCCAAGATTCATCTACATGGTCTTCATGATCATGGTTTTTACGTTTCCTAGCCATTTTGATTTTCTCCTTCTTCAATGACAAGATTTGCACGTTCTTTTGCTGGTAAGTACATAAGAAGTTTTTGTTCAATGACTTTTGGAGATTGACCTTCAAGAACAGAAAGAATACCTTCGATCATAATCAGACGAAGCTTTACTTCTTCCTTTGATTTACGCTTCAGTTTGTTGGCAAATGGATGCCATAACACATATCCGGTAAAAATCCCAAGCAGTGTTGCGACGAAGGCAGCACTGATCGCATGTCCAAGTGCTTCAATATCTCCCATGTTGGCAAGTGCGGCAATAAGTCCGACAACGGCGCCAAGTACCCCTAGCGTCGGAGCGTATGTACCAGCTTGTGTAAAGATTAATGCACCTGACTGATGTCGTTCAGACATGGCGTCAACTTCTTCTGTTAAGACGTCTCGAATAAATTCAGCACTTTGACCGTCAACTGCCATGCTTAACCCGTTCTTTAGAAAATCATCATCGACTTCCTCAAGACTTGCTTCTAATGCCAAAAGACCTTCACGACGCGCAATTTGTGCCCAGTTTGAAAATAGAGGGATCATTTCTTGAATCGTTGGAAGCTGGCTGTCTTTGAAAATTTTGCCGAACAATTTTGGTGTTTTCTTAATTTCACTAGAAGGGAATGCGATGACAACAGCTGCAACCGTCCCAACAATGATGATTAATATAGCCGCCGGGTTGAGAAGAGCAGTTAGACTCACACCTTTCAAAACCATACCGACACCTAGTGCAATAAATGCTAAAATAATACCAATTAACGATGTTTTGTCCATTATCTCACCAAATCCTTTAACTATCTTTTTCTATAGTTAATATCGGTGTGTTCAAGAAGGGTTTTAGTCAGAATATAAAATTAAGACACTTTCTGTGAAGAATTTTTGACGAAAGCGCTTTCTATCTGCATAAAAAGAAAACTCCCTCTCATATAAAGGGAGTCTCCATTTAATCGTTTTGAGCGGGTTCATCTAAATGAAGCAGCTCTTTTAATTTTTCTTCATACATGATTTTAACAAGATCGTAGCTCCAATTCATCATGTGATCCACCTCTTTTTCTTTTATCGTAAAGGAAAAGAGGCGGGGGAGCGTCGTCGTTCAGATGGAACTTAGACGCCGCAACATGATGGAGATGCATATCATCCTGAAGATGTAGTTATCCTTTTTTTACGACGATTTCGTCATGTTCAACATCCACAGTAAATCCAGAAAGCTGCTCCTCTTCAAGCAGGATCTCCGTCATTTGGTCTTCAACGTGCTCTTGGATGGTTCTTCGAAGTGGACGAGCACCAAATGCAGGGTGATATCCAAGCTCTGCGATTTTTTCTTTCGCTTCATTTGTGACATGGACTGTTAAATTCTGCTCTTTTAATTGCTCTGACAGCTCATTGAGCAGAAGATCAACAATCTTCACTAAATCATCTCTGTCTAATGATTCAAACTGAATGATGCTGTCAAAACGGTTCAAAAATTCTGGTTTGAAGTAGCTGCTTAGTGAATCAATGAGTGATTGTTCCTCAATCGCTTCTTCCTGATCAGACTGAAAGCCGACCTTGACCGTTTTATCTGCGCTGCCTGCGTTACTTGTCATGATGATGACTGTATCTTTAAAGCTGACCGTTCTGCCTTGGCTGTCTGTTAAGCGGCCATCTTCCATGATTTGCAGGAACATGTGCTGTACATCTGGGTGTGCTTTTTCGATTTCATCCAGCAAAATGATGCTGTATGGTTTTCTGCGCACTTTTTCAGTCAGCTGGCCAGCTTCATCATGTCCAACGTAACCAGGAGGAGAACCGATGAGTTTGGACACAGAGTGTTTTTCCATGTACTCACTCATATCTAAACGAATGATCGCATCTCTTGAACCGAATAATTCTTCAGCTAACGTTTTAGACAATTCGGTTTTCCCGACACCTGTTGGTCCAACGAAAAGGAAGGAGCCTGTTGGTCTATGTTTCGATTTTAAACCAGCTCTGCTTCTTTTCACGGCTTTCGCCACTTTATCAACCGCATGTTCCTGTCCAATCACTCGTGCTTTTAGACGGACGTCAATTTCTTTCATTTTGGTTTGTTCGTCTGCTTGGAGTTTCCCGACAGGAATGCCTGTTTTTTGTTCCACAATGGCCTGAATGTCCTCTGCTGTAACGATATGCTCTTTTTCAGTTGTTTTGTTTTGAAGTCTTGCTTCAATGGCTTCTTCTTCATCGCGAAGCTTCGCTGCTTTTTCATATTGTTCTTCTTTTAGCGCAGCTTGTTTTTCTGCGGCAATTTGCGCTAGTCGGTTTGTCAGCTGATCTTCACTTGCTGCATCAATGGAGAGGTTCGCTTTTGAACCAGCTTCATCCATTAAATCAATGGCTTTATCCGGCAAATGACGGTCTTGAATATACCGCGAAGATAATTGAACGCACGCTTTGATTGCTTCATCTGAATAGGTGACACCATGATAGGCCTCGTATTTATCTTGAATGCCTTTTAAGATGTCGATTGCTTCATCTTGTGTTGGCTCATCTACGATAACGGGCTGGAAGCGCCGTTCGAGTGCAGCATCTTTTTCAATTTGGCGATATTCTTTTAATGTCGTCGCACCTACTAGCTGCAGCTCGCCTCTTGCAAGGGCTGGTTTTAAAATGTTTCCAGCATCCATTGATCCTTCTGCAGATCCTGCGCCCACAAGAAGGTGGATTTCATCTACAAATAAGATGATATTTTTACGGCTTTGCAGTTCTTTGATTAACTGCTTCATTCTTTCCTCAAATTGACCGCGTACACCTGTGTTTGCGACAAGTGAGGAGACATCTAATAAATAGATTTGTTTGTTCTTTAATTTATTTGGCACATCGCCGCTCGCAATTTTGAGCGCGAGTCCTTCTGCGATCGCTGTTTTCCCAACACCTGGTTCACCAATAAGAACAGGGTTATTTTTATTTCTTCTATTTAAAATCTCAATGACTCTTGCGACTTCTTCATCTCGGCCAATGACTGGATCAATTAAACCAGCATTTGCTCCATCTGTTAAGTTACGGCCAAGCTCATCGAGTAAGCCTTTTTGCTTTGGCTGCTCCATGTTTGGGGCATGACTTGCTGCCTGAGAGAAGAATGAACTTCCTCCAAAAAGCTTAGGTCCCATTTTCATTTTTGACTGCTCCATCAAAGAGGTATAGCAGTCTTCACATAAAACCATTTGGCTCCGGGACGAATTTACTTGCATATTCAGGCGAATAGTTGCTTCATTTACTTGACAATGTTGACAACGCATTTGCCATGACCTCCTTAAAATAAAGTTTGACTTTATTTGACCAATGAATGTTAAAGAAAATGGTCTATTGTTTGACCATCTTTGACTATAGTATACTCTGACCTATTTTGACTTTCAACTGTTTTGCTCAAAGGGGAATAAAAATCCTTTTTTGCATTTAATCATGGTTTGTCCTTCTTTTCAAGGAACTTGTCTCATAGGATAAAAAAAGAGACAATCGAAAGTGATGGGTGCGGAGGGGTCACATGAAACGTTCAAATGAATCCGCTTTTCAGCTTGCCTTTGTTTATGTAGGAACAGTGGTTGGGGCTGGGTTTGCGACAGGGAAAGAAATCGTAGAATTTTTTGTTCGTTTTGGCTGGATTGGACTATTAGGGATCCTGATTAGCGGTGTTATTTTTACTGGCCTTGGGGCAAAAATGATGCTGATTTCGAAACGAATCGAGGCAGAATCTTATCAAGATATGAACCGTTTTTTATTTGGCGCAGCTGCGAGTCGATATATTAATATTGTCATGTTTTTTATTTTACTTGGTGTCACCTCAGTCATGATTTCAGGCGCAGGGGCTATTTTTGAAGAACAGCTTGGTATATCGAAGGAGTATGGGGTCTTTTTGACGATCATTCTGAGCGTCATTGTACTATTTAAAGGTTCAAAAGGGCTATTTGGAGTCAACGTCCTTGTCGTTCCAATGCTGATTTTCTTTTCAATGATCGTGTTTCTTGATTCATTTGTGTTTAGCAGCAGTGATAGTTATGTTCTTGCGCTGCAAATGGGTGAGGGCGAGTGGATATTATCAGCCGTGTCATATGGTGCCTTTAATTTAGCACTGTCACAGGCAGTGTTAGTACCCGTCGCAAATGAAATGACCTCTGAAGCAGTCATTAAAAAGGGAGCGGTGCTTGGGGGCGTCATGCTGACACTCATTTTGCTTGCTTGCTTCTTATCTCTTTCTTCATTAGATATGCTGGAGGCGTTTGATATTCCAATGGCCCAGGTAGTGTATCAAGTCGCAAACTCCATTCATCTCATTTATTTATTTGTCATCTTCGGTGAAGTTTTTACATCCGTCATAGGCAATTTATACGGGCTGGAGAGACAGGTGAGGGCATATATCCGAATGAACAGCATCTTTACGATATCCCTTATTCTCATATGCTGCTATGTGATTAGTAAAATTGGTTACGGTACACTGATTTCAACGGTTTATCCGGTTTTTGGCTATGTCAGCATCTTTTTTATCCTCTTTCTTTGTCTAAAAAAAGTGCCTGCCCCGCTAGATAAGTAAAGAAAGGATAGCCTGCATGAAAAATATGTGGTACACTATCCTCTGTGAAAATTGAACAAAAATCCGTGAAGACGGGAGAGGTTCTAGCAAAACCCTCTATAAAAAACTAAGGACTTGCCGTATCCTTGGATGTGGCATTTTTTATTTTTTATGGCTGGGACACCTCATACACATGTAAAGGTGTCTTTTCTTTTGAGAAAAATAGGGGTTTTCAGGAGCCTTTCAGATGCAGTGTTGTACGGTTGTACTCATCTGCAAAAGGAGGAGAACAGAAAATGAAAAATGAAAAAGCAGTCGTTGTCTTTAGCGGGGGACAGGACAGTACGACATGTTTATTATGGGCACTTCAACAATTTGAAGAGGTAGAAACCGTGACCTTTCATTATAATCAGCGTCATCAAGAAGAAATTGATGTCGCCAAAAGAATCGCTGACAAATTAGGTGTGAAGAATCATCTGTTAGATATGTCTCTTTTAAATCAACTGGCACCTAATGCTTTAACAAGAGATGACATTGACATTGAGGAAAAAGAAGGAGAGCTTCCTTCCACATTTGTACCAGGAAGAAACTTAGTGTTCTTATCTTTCGCCTCTATTCTTGCGTATCAAATTGGAGCAAGACATATTATCACAGGTGTTTGTGAGACAGACTTTAGCGGCTATCCAGATTGCCGTGACGAGTTTGTGAAATCATGCAACGTCACAGTGAATTTAGCAATGGAAAAACCATTTGTGATTCATACACCACTGATGTGGCTGAATAAAGCAGAAACATGGAAGCTGGCAGACGAGCTTAACGCGCTGGATTTTGTGAAAAATGAAACGCTCACTTGCTATAACGGCATCATCTCTGATGGCTGCGGGGAATGTCCTGCGTGTAAGCTGCGGAAAAATGGCTATGACACTTATATGGAAATGAAGGAGGCAAAATAAATGCTTTCTCAAATCTATCCACAAACCGATCATCCATTTTCATTTGAATTAAATAAAGACATGCATGTTTCTGCTGCCCATTTCATCCCGCGAGAAGATGCGGGCGCATGCAGCCGTGTTCATGGTCATACGTACACCATCAATATCACGATTGCGGGAGACGAGCTAGATGAATCGGGATTCCTTGTCAATTTCAGTACATTGAAAAAGCTCATTCATGGGCAGTACGATCACACGCTGCTCAATGATCATGAGGAATTCTCATCAAACGATCGATACGCGATGCCAACCACTGAGGTGGTAGCAAAGACCGTACATGACAAAGTCGCAGCGTATTTATCGACTTTAGCGAACAAGCCGGCATGTGTTCAGGTCTTTGTCAGAGAGACACCAACAAGCTATTGCATTTACCGTCCGAAACGAGTTGAGATCAATGGCTAAAGCGATTCCTGTATTAGAAATCTTTGGTCCAACCATTCAAGGAGAAGGAATGGTCATTGGACAAAAAACCATGTTTGTCAGAACGGCTGGCTGTGACTACTCGTGCAGCTGGTGTGATTCCTCCTTTACATGGGATGGCTCAGCGAAGCATGACATTCAGTGGCTTGAGGCAGAAGACATTGTCAAAGAATTAAAAAGAATAGGCGGACAGGCTTTTTCTCATGTCACCATTTCAGGGGGAAACCCAGCCCTTTTAAAACAAATGGAATCCCTCATTGATTTACTGCATGAAGAGGGAATTGATACAGCGCTTGAAACACAAGGGACGATGTATCAGGAATGGTTTTTGAAAATTGATGATTTAACCATTTCTCCTAAGCCGCCAAGCTCGAATATGAAAACAGATTTTACGAAACTAACACGTATTATAGATGAGCTGAAAAACGGAAATAGGTTGCAGCATGCTAGCCTGAAGGTCGTGATCTTTGACGATCGTGACTTAGCGTATGCGAAGGATGTTCATGCAAAATACCCTGAGCTTCCTTTTTATTTGCAGGTAGGAAATGATGACACGACGACAGCTGATGATGCGTACTTATTGACGCATTTATTAAAGAAATATGAAGCGCTTGTCGATCAAGTAGCGCAAGATCCAGACTTAAACCGCGTAAGAGTGCTGCCGCAGCTGCACACGTTATTGTGGGGAAATAAACGAGGCGTATAGAAAGGAAGAGATGACATGACGACAAGAAAACCAGAAGAATTAGAAGGTGTCACGCTACTGGGAAACCAAGGAACCAATTATTTGTTTGATTATGCACCACAAGTGCTTGAAACGTTTCCAAATAAACATACAAATAGAGATTACTTTGTGAAATTCAACTGCCCAGAATTTACCTCACTATGTCCGCAAACAGGTCAGCCTGATTTTGCGACAGTTTATATCAGCTATATCCCAAATGAAATCATGGTCGAAAGTAAATCGCTAAAATTATATTTGTTCAGCTTCCGTAACCATGGTGACTTCCATGAGGACTGTATGAACATTATTATGAACGACCTGATTGAATTGATGGATCCAAGGTATATAGAAGTTTGGGGCAAATTTACGCCAAGAGGCGGTATTTCCATTGATCCGTATACGAACTACGGGAAACCTGGCACGAAATATGAGGAAATGGCAGAATACCGTATGATGAACCATGATATGTATCCGGAGACAATTGATAATCGGTAATTATTCCGCTGTGTGAGACGGAGTGTGAAACGAATTGGTGTCACATTAAAGTGGAAAAAGTCTACCTGAAAATACTCATGGGAATTGTATGAAAAAGTGTGACCTGAGGTGCAACCTGAACTGTGACTTTTATGCAGTGAAAAATTGATAGTGCAGAAGCAGATGAAGGCGTACAATTTGTACGTCTTTTCTTTTTTATCCGAAAGAAAAAATGCCTATTTAGAGATTATAGGCATTAAATATTATGATCATATCTTCATTTATTGTTTAAAGTTAAGTTTCTGAACCTTCTCTTTAACATTTGAAACAGCTCTTTTTTGAATTTCATCAAAGTTCTCCTGAATATAGTCCATGACACTTCTGATTAGAACTTCACTTTCAAAATTGACTATCTCATTTATTTCTGACTGTTCTTCATCTGTTAGGTGATGGTATTGATGTTGTTTAGCATTTACTTCAGCAGCTACTTCAATCCTCACTTTAGTTGTTCTGGTTGTACAATTTCATATTCACCTTCTGCATACTCTTGCTCCGCATAATGGCTCCCCCATTGACAGAGCTCCTGCAAGATAGGTTTAAGAGAGTCTCCAAGTTCAGTGGATGAATACTCAACCTTCGGCGGTACTTGATTATACATCTTTCTGGTCACAAGTCCACTGGCCTCAAGCTCTCTAAGTGTTTGAATCAGCATTTTCTGCGTGATATTTGGGATAATGCGCTTTAATTCACTCGTTCTCTTTGGTCCATTCATTAAAAAGTATAATACAAGGCCTTTCCATTTTCCGCCAATCACTTCCTTTGTCACTTCAAACCCGCAGCTGAATTTTTTCATGTCTAAAGCTCTCCATTCCACATTTATTACTTTTTAGTTACTATATCACAAAAAAGTGGGTACTTCCGATAATGTGCTTGCTGGAGGATACTATATCTTGTAAGTTGCTCTTCAAGTACTTAAAGGTACTAGACATAAAATAATATGAATTCTAAAGGAGTGTTAAGTATGGGTAAATTTGAAGGTAAAATAGCGCTTGTAACGGGTGGAACAAGTGGGATTGGTCTTGCTGCAGCACAAAAATTTGTAAACGAAGGTGCATATGTGTATATCACGGGACGTAGACAAAACGAACTTGATAAAGCTGTTAACCAAATTGGCAAGAACGTAACCGGTGTTCAAGGTGATATTTCTAAGCTTGAAGACTTAGACAAACTATATGACATGATAAAGCAGGAAAAAGGTAAGTTGGACATCCTTTTTGCTAATGCAGGCATCGGCAACTTCCTGCCATTAGGTGAAATTACTGAAGAGCAGGTTGATAGAACGTTCGACATTAACGTGAAAGGAACCATTTTTACTGTTCAAAAAGCGCTATCACTATTCCCGGACAAAGTAGGTTCTATTATTGTAACGGGCTCTACTGCTGGATCAATTGGCAACCCAGCATTTAGTGTATATGGAGCATCTAAAGCAGCATTAAGAGCACTAGTTCGCAACTGGATTCTTGACCTAAAAGGTACTGAAATTCGTGTAAATGTGGTAAGTCCAGGAGTTATTCTTACACCTGCATACGATGAGCTTTTTGGTGATGCACTTGAAGGAGCGATGGAAAATGCCAGAAATACTGTTCCAGCTGGAAAAGTTGGGACACCTGAAGAAGTAGCAAACGCTGTAACTTTCCTTGCTTCAGACGAAAGCAGTTACTTGACGGGTGTTGAATTGTTCGTAGATGGCGGGCTAGCACAGGTATAATGTCACTGCGAAGAGATTACAAATCGTCCCCAAAAAAAGTTAATGGGGATTTACTTGAGTCGTATAAAAAAGTCGTTTTCCTGATGTCCTGAGTAACCACAAATGCTGCAAACTAAGTTTGGTGATGGATATGTAAAATGAGAAAAAAGGAAAAGACATGCCGGATGCATGTCTTTTTTGCGAATCAACCATAAAAAAAGAGAAGAGTCATGTCACTCTTCTCATACGAATGGGAATAGAACTTGCTAGGACGGCTGGGGGCTACCAGCTCGTAAACATATTATACATGACAGAACGTACGTTTGTAAAGGGGGATCATGTTTTTTTGCTTATCTCATTTGATGTAAGATAAAATAGAGGGAATGAATGATAAACGGAGGCGTTTGAGTTGGCAAACAAAGAAGAGCGGACAGAGCAGCTGCTAATGGATCTAAGGGAAGAGCTTCAAATACTCGAACATCAAAACAAAGAACGGTATAAATGGAGTGCCTCCACATTGCTTGGAGTGATTGCCCTCTTGATTGATAAAGGAGTGATCACACCCGAGGAAGTCGAGATGTACAAGACGAAGGCGGAAATGCAAACTTTTCATACGCAAAAAGACTGACCCTCTTTAAGTGGTATCAGTCTTTTTCATATGTGATTGTTCAAATAGAGCAAAGTTGTCAAACGAGCCAAATTTGCTTTATATATACGTATGTACCGATTGTCTGAATTGAGGATTGCAAATTAATGTACGGAGTCTTTGATGATTTTATAGTTTTTATGATTAACGACTGTTAGTGAATCCAGTTCTAGATCTCTATAGTTGTCCATAATGGTGACATCCACAATGACAGAGTTTTCATTCACTTTTTCAACTACACCTGTTAAACCATTTCTAAATTCGATCACATTTCCAATTTTTGCAATCTTCAACCGATCCCTCTCCTTTAAAAACAGATTTCATTCCCTATTAAAAAGTATTTTGCAATATTTTCATACCAATGTAAAGGATAAAGACGTTTTTGTTTTGTTTTCGTTGTATGCTCTTCTAACGAATGATATATTTAATAATTGATCATGGCTGAAAAGGAGCGGTTTTTTTGACTGAAGAACAAATCCTCACAATCCTCGAATCTTTACGGAATGGGACGGAAAAACAGGTGGCCATCCAAAAAGATGACTTTTTAACGTTTCGTTCTGTTTTGGTGAATCAAGATGATTTTAAACATTTTCGCGGGATCGCCAAACATGGTGGAGATGTTATTTTTGAATATCTTACAGAAGCAAGAAGCTAAAGCTTTTTCTCATTGATGAGAGAAAGCTTTTTTATTTTCGTTCTGTTGTCACACTTCAAACGACTCTGATACATATGAAAAGAAAATGTAATAACCCATAATCAGGAGCATAAGGATGATGATAGGTGAAAAAGGGACCTTTTTAAGCGCTAACAATTCCATTTTATGTGCGCTCAACTAGGACATGCCATTTAATGACGGAATTTGGACAGGCATGTAAATCTTTGTGCGTGAAAATAGAATGAGCTCTTGTTAGAGTGGACAAGTATCTTACAGCCTACTTTGATTAAAGGAGGAAAAAGGCGAATGATTAAAATTCATACAGCTCTTTTTGTCATCCTTATGCTCGTTGCAGCAATGAAGATGGACAATATACAAGAGCAGCAAGGCACATTAAGTCACGAACTTTCACAAGCACCTGTTAAACATCAGCTTTCATATATAGATCAAGACCACGATCAAGTCATCCCAGCATTTTCTGAACAAAAGCGTCAGCCAAAAGTGAAGTTGCTAAGTACGTCAACAGAAGAAAAGTCTTCAAAACCGAAGCAAAAGAAAAAAGTAAAATCTGAAACGACGAATAAGGCAAGCGGCAAACAGTATTCTAATGAAGAAATGGACTTGCTTTCTCGGTTGGTACACGCTGAAGCGAAAGGTGAATCTTACGAAGGGAAAAAAGCGGTGGCAAGTGTTGTCTTAAACAGGGTGGAGCATCGTTCTTTTCCTGACAGCGTGAAAGGTGTGATTTATCAGCGAAATGCCTTCCAGCCAGTATCAAATGGAAGCATTCATGATAAGGCAGATCAAGATTCCATTAAAGCGGTGAAGCAGGTAGTAAAAGAGCATGACAGAACAACAAAGGCTATCTATTTTTATAATCCAAAAACGGCAACAGATCATTGGATTCGTTCCCGCAAAATTGTAGAACGTATCGGACGTCACGTGTTTGCCGTATAGAGAAAAAGAGCGATCAATGAGATTGCTCTTTTTTTGTCTTCAATTATTAAAATATTTTTTGGACTTGTCTCATAGAATGTGAAAAGAATTTGCTTTAGACAAGGGGAGGCTACATGAATCGATTTGTAAAAGGGGTCATTCTGCTATCTGTCGCAGCTTTTATTGCGGAGTGTATAGAGTTTTTAGTCAATATGATTTTAGCGAGAGAGCTTGGAGAACATGGAATGGGTTTATATATGAGTATCCTTCCAATCATCATGCTTGTCCTTGTGATCGCCAGTTTAGAGCTGCCAGTCTCCATTTCTAAATTCATTGCAGAATCACATGAGCGTCTCCACAAAAGCATGCTCCGTCATGCCTTTAAAATGACACTTGTGGTGACAAGTACAACAACAGCTATAGCAGCTATTGTACTGCCTTTCATTCCAGTGTTTCAGTCGTATCATCCGCTTATGAAGGGCCTAGTGCTGTCACTTATCCCAATTATTGCGTTTACCTCCATTGCCCGCGGCTATTTTATGGGAAAGCAGCAAATGGGCAGAATTGCTTTAGCCAATATGCTGAAGAAAACGATCCAGCTTATCTGCTTGTTTTTGTTTTTTCATTGGTATTCGTTTGATATTGAAACAGCAGTACTCATCGCCATTGGTGTCATTGTTGCGAGTGATCTTGTTGTCTTTATTTATTTATACTCCCAATACGTCATGGCAAAAAATGCTGTGAATGTCAGGTCTGTTGAATTAAGAGGAAGTGATGTGCGAAAGCGCCTATTAGCCGTTTCCATTCCGACAACGGGCATGCGCATCTTTCATGCGATCGCCAATGCGGTTGAACCATTTTTAATCAAAGGAGCGCTCGTAGCAGCAGGCATTTCTGGAACACTTGCTGTTGATCATTACGGCATGCTGGCTGGTGTCGCAATGTCGATCGGTTTTTTCCCAGCGTTTATCGCTCATTCCATCATGATTGTGATGATTCCGAGTGTCTCTGAAGCCTATGCTTTAGGTCAGTATGATCTTGTGAAAAAACGTGTCAGACAGGCGATTCTTATAACGTTTGGATATGGGGTGCCGGCAGTGATGGTCATGTATTATTTTGCTTACCCGCTCACACAGCTCTTTTTTGATTCACCGCAAGCTGCTGTCTATTTACAGCTGCTATGGCCATACTTTTTATGCCACCTGTTTGTGATGCCGTTTCAAGCGTGTTTAATCGGAATGGGGCTCATCAAAGATGTGTTCCTACATAATATATGGGTGCATGTCGTCTCTTTTTCTATGGTGTATTTCCTCGGTTCAATTGAAAGCTTGAATATGATGGGGGTCATTTTAGGGATGAACACAGGCATGCTGCTGTTGACTGCACTGCATTATGCGACGATTTGTAAGGAGCTCGGCGTTTCAATGTTTCTTACATTGAAAAAAGCTTGAATGTCATCGCCATCGAGAGGGCAAGCTAGAAGAAAACTGGGAAGGAAGATCATGATGAATCGTAAACATCTACCCGCCAGTCTTCTGATGATGACCCTGCTTCTATTTCTAACGAGCACAGCAGCAGAAGCAAAAGAGCCTGTGATGGCGCCAAGGATAGAGGCGCCGACATTAAATGGTGACATGCAGATGGTTCCCGAAAAAGGGAAAAAGACCATTTTGCATTTTTGGACAACATGGTGCCCGTCCTGCAAAATGGAGCTGCCCGAATTTGAACAGATTGTGAAAGAAAATCAGAGTGATGTTGACATATTGACCGTGAATTTACTAGGTGCTGAACAAAGTAAACATGCTGTTGCCCAATTTGTGAAAGACAGAAGGTTTACATTCCCGATCATACTAGATGAACATGGAGAAATGATGAAGAAATATCAAATCATCACCATTCCAACGACCTTTTTGATTAACGAAAAAGGAGAAGTGGTAAAAAATCATGTAGGTCCACTGACGAAAAAACAAATCAAAGAGTGGACAAATTCGTAGAACAAATCCTTTCTGTGAAAGAACCAATTCTGTTGGTTCTTTTTTGTGTTCGTTTGCTTTTCATCTGAATACACTGTGCTCAGAAGAAGACGGAACGGTCTATATCAGTAATGATAATTATTATCAAAAAGAAATTATAATAATTATTAATTGAAAATTAATCAGAACCTGTTATAATGAGTGACAGACCAATAAAAAGCTTGAAATAGCAGAAAATATAGATGAAAAAGAAACGGGCAACGATTGATAATATGAAAACGATTATCAATTAGAGAGGAGAAAACAATCATGAATGAGAATACAGCACTTTACCAAACGACAAATCAAAAGGAATCGAAATGGTCCTTACATAAATGGGCACAGCACGGAGAATTAATTGCAGCAGGTATATCGGGGATTCTTATTCTAACTGGATGGATTCTAAAGGATCAGAGTATGTGGAGCATTCCTCTTTTCATCCTAGCATTTGTTATTGGAGGTTTTGCAAAGGCGAAGGAAGGAATTGAAGAAACGATTTCGTCGAAGACCTTGAATGTGGAACTTTTAATGATTTTCGCAGCGATAGGATCAGCTCTAATCGGCTATTGGGCAGAAGGCGCTATCTTAATTTTTATTTTCTCACTGAGTGGTGCGCTTGAAACGTATACGTCAAATAAAAGCAAGAAAGATTTAACAGCATTAATGAGCATTGCACCAGATGAAGCAACTTTAATTGAAAAAGATGGTACGACCATTCAAATCGCCGCTTCATCATTAACACCAGGTGACCAGATTATGGTCAAAGCTGGGGAACGCATTGCAGCAGATGGTGTCATTTTAAGCGGGAGAACAAGTGTGGATGAATCTGCCCTTACAGGCGAATCTATTCCACAGGAAAAAGGGCAGGGGGAAGACGTATTTGCAGGAACAGTGAATTTAAATGGTTCCTTAACAGTGGAAGTCACGAAACATAATGAAGAAACGCTATTCCATAAAATTATTAAACTTGTTGAATCCGCTCAAGAAAGTGTTTCGCCAAGCCAGGCATTTATCGAAAAATTTGAGGGTGCCTATGTAAAAGGTGTGCTGATTACCGTTGCGGTATTAATGGTTCTGCCTCATTTTGTCCTCGGCTGGAGTATGAGTGAAACTTTCTACCGGGCAATGG
Organism: Bacillus safensis FO-36b; assembly: GCF_000691165.1. GTDB lineage: Bacteria > Bacillota > Bacilli > Bacillales > Bacillaceae > Bacillus > Bacillus safensis. The sequence continues at coordinate 108,838 of NZ_ASJD01000003.1, forward strand.
TGTTTATGGTCGTTGCTTCACCTTGTGCTCTAGTTGCATCCATCATGCCAGCAGCACTGTCACTGATCTCAAATGGCGCGAGAAATGGAATGCTTGTTAAAGGAAGTGTCTTTTTAGAAAAACTAGGCACAAGCAGCATGATTGCTTTTGATAAAACGGGGACAATTACAAGCGGGAAGCCAGCCGTAGAACAAGTCGTCATGGCTAAAGGGCAGGATGAATCTGCTTTTTATCAGGCACTCTATCAAATTGAGAGTCAATCAAACCACCCATTAGCGAAAGCAATTTCTGATATGGCAAAAGAACACCAAACAGAAAGATCAGTCCATGTCACCATTGAAGAAGCCTCTGGATTTGGTGTAAAAGCACAATTAAATGGAGAAACGTGGCGGATTGGGAAGAAAGACTTTGCGGGTAAGGCGTCAATCGACCGCGAGATTGAAGAGACAGGTGATGACCTTTCAGCTCAAGGATACACAGTGGTCTACGTTCAAAAGGGTGAAGAAGTTGTTGGCTGTCTTGGCCTTAAGGATCAAATCAGACCTGAAGCCAAAAAAATGATTCAAGAACTAAATGATTTAGGCATCCAAACCGTCATGCTGACAGGAGATCAGCAAAAAACGGCTGAAGCGATTGCGCAGGAAGCCGGTATCCAAACCGTAGTGGCTGAATGTCTTCCAGATGAAAAGGTACATGAGGTCAATCAATTAAAAAAACAAGGTAATTCAATCATCATGGTAGGAGACGGAATCAATGATGCACCAGCGCTCGCCACAGCAGATGTTGGGGTTGCGATGGGCGGAGGCACAGATGTTGCCTTAGAAACAGCGGATCTCATTTTAATGAAGAACAATTTAAGTAACCTAACAAAGATGATCCGTCTTTCAAGAAAAATGAATCGAATCATTAAGCAAAACATTATTTTCTCATTAACGGTGATCTGTCTGTTAATTTGTGCGAATTTCTTACAAGTGCTTGATTTGCCTTTTGGTGTCATCGGGCATGAAGGAAGTACGATTTTGGTCATTTTAAATGGTCTGCGTCTGCTTCGTGCATCTTAAATCAATCATCAGGGCGCACTGGATTCATGCCAGTGCGCTTTTGTGCGAAATACAGCAAAAACTGATACAATAGACCAGTAGTAAAACGTGTGAGGAGGATCATGATGAACCGAATGAAGAGCTTGTCTTCTTGGCTTAAGAAAGAAGACATTCAAGGTGCATTTATACATACAAAGGAAAATGTGTTTTATCTATCTGGATACTTCACAGAGCCGCATGAAAGAGTGATGGGGCTGTTTGTGTTCCAAGAGGCAGAACCATTTTTTATTTTGCCTAAAATGGAAGTCGAGCAGGCAAAAAATGCAGGATGGTCCGGCGATATCATTGGATATGAAGATCATGAGAATCCATTTGATTTCATTCAATCAGCGATAGAAAAACGAGGTATTCAAGCGGCGCGTCTTGCGATTGAAAAAGAATCGATTCCGCTTCAAAGAGCAGAACAGCTCCAAGCTGTCACCGGGGCAGAAACGTTCGTCCGGGCTGAAGATGCGCTCGATCAGCTCAGACTGATTAAAGATGAATCTGAAATTGCTACACTGAAAAAAGCGGCTCAATTGGCAGATGAAGGTGTAAAAATTGGGGTTAACGCCTTAAAAGAAGGAATCACAGAAACAGAAGTGCTCGCTGTCATAGAATATGAACTAAAGAAAAAAGGCATTCAAGGCATGTCCTTTTCAACCATGGTTCTCTTTGGTGAAAAATCAGGCGAGCCTCATGGAAATCCGGGACAGGCAGCCTTAAAAAAAGGCGATTTTGTGTTATTTGACCTTGGCGTCATTGTCGATGGATATTGCTCAGATATCACAAGAACATTTATCTATCAGGAAGCTTCTGAAAAGCAAAAGGACATCTATCAAACCGTCTTAAATGCAGAAATGGCAGCACTTGAAATGAGTAAGCCAGGCGTGAGAATCGGCGATCTTGACTTAAAAGCCCGCGGGCTGATTTCAGAAGCGGGGTATGGTGAATATTTCCCGCATCGCCTCGGACATGGGTTAGGGATTTCTGTTCATGAGTTTCCTTCTATGAGTCAGGCAAATGACGACCTTCTGCAAGAAGGTATGGTGTATACGATTGAACCAGGAATTTATGTCCCGGGAGTCGGCGGCGTAAGAATTGAAGATGATGTTCTCATTACGGCAGATGGTCCAGTCACCTTAACCAATTATCCGAAAGAGCTGACGATCATCAAGTAATAAAAAAATCACGATGAACGTCCAGGTCTTGGAAGTGTCATCGTGATTTTTTATCACTCTTCTCGATCCTTATCAACAAAAAAATCATCAATTGATTGAAACGGTTTGATTTTATGTTCTTTTCCTAAAGGATGTAATGCAAAACGAGCAGAAAACAAAACAGTCATACATAATATAATCCATATGATGAAACCCATCTTGAATTCCCCTTTCCATCCAGTGATTTGTTCAGCTCACATACATCTTAAAGTATGAAACGCTTACCATATCAAGAGAAAGTAGGAGAAAAAATGGCAAACATAAGGGAGATTGCGAAAAGAGCGGGCGTATCTGTGACAACCGTATCACGTGTGTTGAATGAGCATCCTTATGTTAAAGAAGAAAAAAGGGAACGTGTTCTACAAGCGATGAAAGAGCTCAAGTATACGAGAAACATCCAGGCGGTTCATTTAGCGAAGGGCTATTCGAATATGCTTGGCATTGTCCTTCCAAACATTGAACACTCTTATTTCAGCACACTCGTCACAGGTATTGCAGAAAAAGCACAGGCGCGCGGTATGCATTTTGCTTTATTTCAAACAGGATATGACCCATTAAAAGAAAAAGAAGCGTTAATGAGTTTAAAAGAGCGCCGTGTGGATGGTTTAATATTTTGTTCAAATGCGTTAAGTGATGGTCACATTTTAAAGTGGCAGGAATCAGGGCCGATTATATTTTGCCATCCTGCGCCGCACGATCAATGCTCAACCGTGTCGATTGCGCATGATCAAGCATTTAAGGAAGGCCTGTATCATTTGGCTGCATGCGGGCATCAACGAATTGCGATCGTTCTCGCCAGAACAGAAGGAGCGAATAGCGAGTCGCGCCTTCAGGCTTATCAAGACATGATGCAATCGCTCGGGCAGACCATTGATGAGGAATGGATCATCGAAGGGAAGTTATCCCTGCTTGATGGGAAGCAATTATTTGCAGAATGGCAGGAAATGAAAAATCGTCCTACAGCTTTATTCATCACAAATGACGAAGTCTCTGCAGGCTTTTTATTAGAGGCGCAGCGTCATGACATAAAAGTAGGAGAATCACCAGCCATACTCAGCTTTCAAAATAACCAATTGAGTGATGCTTTGGGGATTTCCAGCATTCATATTCCTCTCAAACAAATGGGACAGGAAGCTTTTGACTTGTTCGACCGGGCATTAAAGGGAGAGAAATCAGAAAAAAGAATGCTGCCATTTCACCTGATTGAGCGGACAACAACCGTTTTGAAAAACAATCGTTGACGCACGTTTCATCTGTTTTGTACGATAAGAGGGATTGAATAAGAAGGAGGTGGGGATGTTCATGGAATCCTTCACCGTTGATAAAGCGTTAAATAATAATGTCATCATCGCAAGACACCCTTCTTTGGGCGAAGTGGTTCTGATTGGGAAAGGGATCGGCTTCGGTAAAAAATCGGGGGATCTTCTCGATCAAGACGTGTTTGAAAAAATGTTTGTGTTAAAAAACACGAAGGAACAAACAGAATATAAACAGCTGCTTCATCATATTGATGAGAACATGATTGAGCTTGCCAATGACGTCATTTATCATATACGAGAAAAAATGGGACAACGATTGAATGAGCATATACATGTTGCACTGACCGACCATATTGCGTTTAGTTTTAAGCGGGTGCAGCAAGGCTATGATATCACGAACCCTTTTATGCTTGAGACGCAATCGCTTTACCCGAAAGAATACGAGGTTGCAAAGGAAGTCGTTGAACTGATTAACGAGCGGCCAGATGTCGAAACGAAGCTGCCAGAAGGAGAAATTGGCTTTATAGCGCTCCATATCCATTCAGCTTTGACGAATCGGCCTTTATCTGAGGTGAACCGTCATTCGCAGCTCATTACACAAATGGTCCAAGTCATTGAAGATTCATTTCATATGAAAGTAGACAGAGAAAGTATTCATTATTTACGCTTATTACGCCATATTACGTTTTCAATTGAGCGTATTAAACGGGGAGAATCATTAGAGGAGCCAGAAAAATTGCTTCATCTATTGAAAAATGAATATCCTTTATGCTACAATACTGCTTGGAAAATGATCAAAATTTTGCAGCATGCATTGAAAAAGCCTGTACAGGATGCTGAGGCCGTCTACCTGACACTTCATCTGTACAGATTGACAAATAAAATTTCATAGTTTCCTTGAAACGTGTAACTGATTCGATCAGGCATGAGTGACTTAAGGTAAATACAGGATAAGATCCTGTTATTTGCGCAACCTTATATCACCATGCCTTTTTTTGCGTTTGAAAGTGAAATGTAAACGGTTAATTATGAAATGTACGTCAGGGAGCATCCCAAATGTATGTTGTAAGCGAAAACAAAAGGAGGTTCAACCAGTGTTTAAATCACTTTTTGGTGTGTTGCAAAAAATTGGACGAGCACTCATGCTTCCAGTTGCGATCCTTCCTGCTGCCGGTATTTTACTAGCACTTGGGAATGCGATGCAAAATCCGCAGCTGATTGATGTAGCTCAATTTTTAAGCAACGATACAATTCAGCTTGTTGCAAGTGTCATGGAGAATGCGGGGAACATCGTCTTCTCGAATCTTCCGCTATTATTTGCTGTAGGGGTTGCCATCGGTCTTGCCAATGGAGACGGAGTGGCAGGAATTGCCGCTATCATCGGTTATCTTGTCATGAACGTAACGATGAGTGCCGTATTAATGGCCAACGGATCCATTCCATCCGATTCACTCAAACTAGCCCAGTTCTTCAAGGAAAGCCATCCAGCATATATTAATATGCTCGGTATACCGACCTTGTCTACCGGCGTTTTTGGCGGGATTATCGTCGGGGTATTAGCAGCTTATATGTATAATAAATTTTACAAAATTGAGCTCCCGCAATATCTTGGCTTCTTTGCTGGTAAGCGTTTTGTTCCAATCGTTACTTCTATTTCAGCACTTATTTTAGGGCTATTGATGCTAGTCATTTGGCCGCCAATCCAAGGTGCACTGAACTCATTTTCAACAGGACTGCTCGCAGCGAATGAGCCGCTGGCTGCCTTTGTATTCGGTGTCATTGAACGATCATTAATTCCATTTGGTCTGCACCACATTTTCTACTCACCATTCTGGTATGAGTTCTTTAGCTACAAGAGCTTATCAGGAGAGCTTGTCCGTGGTGACCAGCGTATTTTCATGGCGCAAATCAAAGATGGTGTTCAGCTGACAGCTGGTACATTCATGACAGGGAAATATCCGTTCATGATGTTCGGTCTTCCAGCAGCAGCACTTGCGATTTACCATGAAGCAAAACCAAAGAATAAAAAGCTAGTAGCAGGAATAATGGGATCAGCGGCCCTTACTTCTTTCCTAACAGGGATCACTGAACCGCTTGAATTCTCATTCTTGTTTGTTGCACCAGTATTATTTGCGATTCACTGTGTATTCGCTGGATTATCCTTTATGATAATGGATATTCTAAACGTGAAAATCGGGATGACCTTCTCAGGAGGGTTAATCGACTTTTTCCTATTTGGTATCCTGCCAAATAGAACCGCTTGGTGGCTCGTCATTCCAGTAGGTCTTGTCCTTGCTGTCATTTACTACTTCGGATTTAGATTCGCCATTCGCAAATTTAATCTGAAAACGCCAGGCCGCGAGGATGAAGCAGCAGACGGAGCAAGTGAGGCGAAGTCTGAAAAAGGTAATGACTTGCCTTATGAAATCCTTGAAGCAATGGGTGATCAAGAAAACATTAAGCACCTTGATGCTTGTATCACGCGTTTACGTGTTACTGTCAATGATCAGAAGAAAGTGGACAAGGACCGCTTGAAAAAGCTTGGCGCTTCAGGTGTTCTCGAAGTAGGGAACAACATCCAGGCAATCTTTGGACCGCGCTCTGATAATTTAAAAACACAAATGCAGGACATCATTGCAGGCCGCACGCCTCGTCCAGCGAAAGACCCTTCTGCAAAAGAAGAAGTCAGCCAGCAGGTCGAAGAAGTCATTGCAAAGCCGCTTCAAAATGAGCAAGGGGAAGAAATTTTTGCTTCACCAATTACAGGGGAGCTTCATCCAATTACAGATGTACCAGATCAAGTATTCTCAGGGAAAATGATGGGTGACGGTTTCGCCATCTTGCCAACAGATGGAACGGTTGTTTCACCGGTAAGAGGGAAGATCTTAAATGTGTTCCCGACGAAACACGCCATTGGCCTGCAATCTGATGGTGGACTTGAAATTTTGATCCACTTCGGAATTGATACGGTCGGCCTCAAAGGAGAAGGGTTTGAAGCATTTGTACAAGAGGGAGATCAAGTAGAAATCGGTCAAAAACTTTTAGAGGTTGATATTGATAAAATTAAGTCTGAAGTACCATCTTTGATGACTCCAATTGTATTTACCAACTTAAGTGAAGGACAATTTATTGACCTTCAAGCATCCGGTGAAATCAAAGCTGGACAAGAAAACATCATGAAAATTTCAAAATAATTTTCATAACTGCCGTTCTTGTTAGATGACAAGCTCGGCAGTATGATATAATATTGTGGATGTATTAATTGTATAAAAAGGAGATTGATAAAAATGGCTCAACAAACATTCAAAGTAACTGCAGATTCTGGAATTCACGCACGTCCTGCAACAGTTCTTGTACAAACTGCTAGTAAATATGATGCTGATATCAACTTAGAATATAATGGTAAAACAGTGAACCTGAAATCTATTATGGGTGTAATGTCTCTAGGAATTGCGAAAGGTGCTACAATCACAATCTCTGCTTCTGGTTCTGATGAAAATGATGCACTTGCTGCGCTTAAAGACACAATGAAAAGTGAAGGCCTAGGCGAGTAATGCAACAACTGAAAGGAATCGGTGCTTCAGCAGGCGTTGCGATTGCAAAAGCGTATCGTCTGGAAGAACCAGATTTAACAGTTCACCAAAAAGACATCAATGATCCAGAGACAGAAGTGAAGCGTTTTGAAGAAGCAATTCATGTTTCTAAACAAGAACTTGAAGCAATTAAAGAGCATGCGCTAAAAGAGCTTGGCCAAGACAAAGCAGATATCTTTTCTGCCCACCTTCTTGTGTTAAGTGATCCTGAACTGCTAAGCCCAGTAAAGGATAAAATCAAATCTGATAAAGTAAATGCTGAATTTGCTTTAAAAGAAACAGCGACGATGTTTGTCACAATGTTCGAAGCAATGGACAATGAATACATGAAGGAACGTGCGGCGGATATTCGCGACGTAACGAAACGTGTGATTGGACATTTGTTAGGCGTTGACATTCCAAACCCAAGCATGATTTCTGAAGAAGTCATCATCATTGCTGAAGATTTAACACCTTCTGATACTGCTCAGCTGAACAGACAATTTGTCAAAGGCTTTGCAACAGATATCGGCGGTCGTACTTCTCACTCAGCGATCATGGCAAGATCTATGGAGATTCCAGCAGTTGTTGGGACAAAAGAAGCAACAAAAACGGTGAAAAACGATGATCTGATCATTGTGGATGGTATTACTGGAGACGTCATCATTCAGCCTTCTGAAGATGAAGTGAAAGCGTATCAAAAAAAGCATGAAGACTACTTAGCTCAAAAAGCGGAATGGGCGAAACTTGTTGACCAGCCAACGGTTACAAAAGACGGCGTTCACGTAGAGCTAGCTGCAAATATCGGAACACCTGAAGATGTAAAAGGTGTACTTGAAAATGGCGGCGAAGCAGTCGGATTGTACCGTACTGAATTTTTATACATGGGCAGAGACCAGCTTCCTACAGAAGAAGAGCAGTTCGATGCGTATAAAACAGTTTTAGAGAAGATGGAAGGGAAAGCAGTGGTTGTCCGCACACTAGATATTGGTGGCGATAAAGAACTTCCTTACTTGCAGCTTCCAAAAGAAATGAACCCGTTCCTTGGCTATAGAGCCATTCGCCTTTGCCTGGAAGAGCAGGAGATTTTCAGAACACAACTACGCGCCTTACTTCGTGCAAGTACATATGGAAACTTGAAAATCATGTTCCCTATGATCGCGACGTTATCAGAATTTAGAGAAGCAAAAGCCATTTTACTTGAAGAAAAAGAAGCATTGGTTGCCGCTGGTACAGACGTTTCTGATTCGATTGAAATCGGAATGATGGTAGAAATTCCATCAACAGCTGTCATCGCAGACCAATTTGCAAAAGAAGTAGATTTCTTCAGTATTGGAACGAATGATTTGATTCAATACACAATGGCTGCTGATCGAATGAACGAACGAGTGTCTTACCTTTACCAGCCTTACAACCCAGCGATTTTACGTCTTATTACGCTTGTGATCGAAGCAGCGCATAAAGAGGGTAAATGGGTCGGCATGTGCGGTGAGATGGCAGGAGATGAAATCGCAATACCGCTACTACTTGGATTAGGATTAGATGAATTCTCAATGAGTGCAACATCCATTCTTCCAGCTAGAACGCAGCTAAGCAAGCTTTCTAAAGAAGAAGCTGCATCATTTAAAGAGCATATTTTATCACTTAGCACAACAGAAGAAGTGGTTGATTTCGTCAAGAAGACGTTTCAACAGAACTAAGTGAATGAAAACCAGACAGATGAAACTGTCTGGTTTTTTTGTCGAATTTTATCATATTGAGTCATATTGGGCAGTGAGAAGGGCACCCTATAATTAAAAAATGGAGGTGACCAGATTGCCTTTCTCAGACTACAAACCGGGTGATCAAGTATATGTGATTTATCGAAATCCACATGCTGCAAACGTAGCACAAATTAAAGAAGCAGAAATTGTTTCACATCCATACAACGAAGAAGAGCTTGCCCTCTTTTTGCTTGAAACGTATCATCCACTAGCACCAGATGATGCTGTTTTTCCAACATATGAAGAAGCAGAAGCTCTTTATCAAGACTTGTTTGAATAAGGGAGATTTTAGAAAGGATAAAAGCCATCCTGTGCGGTTAAAGTAACGGTATGAAAACCTTAAAGGTAAGGATGTGCTTAATATGATCAAACCTTTCGTTCCCCAGCTTGTTTACATTGAACCTCGGGCGTTAGAGTACCCGTTAGGACGAGAGCTGAAGGAAAAGTTTGAGGGTATGGGAATCGAAATAAGAGAAACGACTTCACACAACCAGGTCAGAAATATTCCGGGAAAAAATGACTTGCAAAAGTATCGTAATGCGAAGTCAACACTTGTCATTGGTGTGCGGAAGACATTAAAGTTTGACTCGTCTAAACCATCTGCAGAGTATGCGATCCCATTTGCAACAGGATGTATGGGGCATTGTCATTATTGCTATTTGCAAACAACAATGGGAAGTAAGCCGTACATTCGAACGTACGTCAATGTAGAAGAAATATTAGATCAGGCAGATCAATACATGAACGAGCGGGCGCCGGATATCACGAGATTTGAAGCATCATGTACTTCAGACATCGTAGGAATTGACCATTTGACACATACACTCAAACGAGCGATTGAATACTTCGGGCAGACGGACCTAGGAAAACTTCGCTTTGTCACGAAATTCCATCATGTCGATCATCTGTTAGATGCAAAGCATAACGGCCGGACAAGATTCCGTTTTAGCATCAATGCCGATTATGTCATTAAATATTTCGAGCCTGGCACATCACCACTAGATCAGCGGATTGAAGCGGCTGTTAAGGTCGCAAAGGCAGGCTATCCTCTAGGCTTTATTGTTGCTCCAATCTACATCCATGAAGGCTGGCAGGAAGGATATAAAGTTCTTTTTGAAAAGCTTGATGCAGCTCTTCCTGAAGATGTGAGAGACGATATCACCTTTGAGATGATTCAGCATCGCTTTACAAAACCAGCAAAGCGTGTGATTCAAAAAAATTACCCAAAATCAAAATTAGAGTTGGATGAAGAAAAAAGAAGGTACAAGTGGGGAAGATACGGTATAGGAAAATATATCTATCAAAAAGATGAGGAACAAGAACTGAGAGAGACTTTAGAGTCATATATAGATCAGTACTTTCCTTCTGCAAAAATTGAATATTTTACTTAAAACAAGCCTATATGGCTTGTTTTTTCTATTTAAATTTTCTTACAACTATTGAATGCGGTATCATTTTGCCGATATATAAATTAAGGTGTGAAAGTAGATGTAGGGGTGATGAGATGTTTAAGAAACTTCAAGTGAGAATAGCTGTTTTCATCTCAGTTATTTTAATTTTAACCGTCGTGGCTGTTCAAGTGGGTTCCAACTTAGTGTTAAGACCACTGATTGAACGAGATGCAAAAACCACCGCAGCAGCAACGGCAGAAAGTATGAGAGACATTATTACAGAAAAGCTTGATAATTACGGCAATACAATTAATAAACTCGCAACAAGTACAATGACTGAAGAATTTGCGCGAAAACAAACCAAGCAAACATTGGCTTTTGAAAACGATGAACTAAAAAACATGCAGGAACAGGATAAACTCATTTCGTTTGCCTATATAGGTACAAGTGACGGAAAAATGTTCGGCTTTCCGGAGTTCGATCTTGGCGAAGGGTATGATCCATCGAAACAAGGCTGGTTTAAACAAGCAGCCGAAAAGCCTGATCAGGTCGTTTGGACAGATCCATATGTTGATGAAGCAACGAAAAAAATGATTGTCTCAGCCACGAAGGCGATTGTCAAAAATGGAAAAGTCATTGGGGTCGCTGGACTTGATTTGAAGCTGTCCTCCATTCAAACGTATATAAATGAACAAGAGATTCCTTATAAGGGGACCGCTTTCTTAGTTGATGGCACAGGCACCCTTTTGGCGCATCCAACAGAGCAAGGAAAAAACATATCAAAGGTCGCTTCTGTGAAAAAAGCGCTTGACAACTCAGGTGTTGATGACAGCAAAGAACTGACGGTCCTATCTAAAATCAAAGAAGCCGATTGGACGGTTGGTGTCAGCTTTGAGAAAAGTAAACTGCTTTGGATCATAGAACAAATGAATCAAATAAGCATTATTATATCTGTCATTGCCATTATTATTGCGATGATCCTCAGCTTCTTATTGGCAAGAAGTATCACTACGCCAATCAAGCGTCTAATAGAGCATGTGCGTAAAGTGTCAGAAGGCGATTTAACAAGTACGCTTGCAGTGAAATCCCAAGATGAAATTGGTTTCCTCACGAAAAGCATTAATCAAATGACCGAGGATATCAGGGAGTTAATTGAAAAAGTGAAAGGGGCTTCAGATCAAGTTGTGAAATCAGCAGATGAAGTGACCCACATTTCAAATGAGACTTTGCTGTCTAGCGAACAGATTGCAACGGCCATTCAAGAGGTGGCAACAGGAGCGACTAAGCAGGCATCAGATGCAGAAACGATTAATGAAAAATCAGAGCATTTGTATGAGAAAGTACGCCATATGGGTGAGCTTGCCACGCAAATGCAAACCAACTCAAAATCATCTGAAGATGCCAGCTATAAAGGACTTGACGCACTTGGTGTGCTCGTCCAAAAATCAACACAAGCGAACGAAGAATCGAAAAAGGTAGAGCAAATGCTGCTAGACCTTGAGCATAAAACGAAAAATATTGAAAACGTCGTGACTGCTATTTCTGAAATCTCGGATCAAACGAATTTACTTGCACTGAATGCAAGCATTGAAGCAGCGAGAGCAGGAGAAAGCGGACGAGGATTTGCTGTAGTTGCAGAAGAAGTGAGAAAGCTTGCTGAACAATCTGCGCAGTCAACAAAACACATTAGTGAAACCGTCAAACTCATTCAAGATGAATCGAAGAAGGCGGCTGAAGCGATGACAACAGCAAGTAAAATGAATGAGGAACAAGGTGCCGCCATCAATGCAACAGGTGAGGCACTCAGCAGCATCACAATGGAAATGCAGGCACTTGTCGGTTCAATCGACAGCATTCATACACAGATCAATGAAATGACAGAAGAACAGCAGAAGATGAGTGACTCGATTCAAAGCATTGCTGCCATTTCAGAAGAATCTGCTGCCTCAGCTGAGGAAGTGCATGCGTCTACAGATGAACAAGTTCAAGTGTTAGAAAGAACGAAAACCTCAACTGAAATGCTGAACGAATCAAGCCAGGCACTGCGTCAGGCGGTTGACCGATTTAAGGTGTAATGAGCGGAAAGGAACCTTGCGATGTGAGCAAGGTTCTTTTTGTATGATAAAATAAACGAGAGGAGGTGTTGACATGGATGTCAATCTAACTGGAAAAAAAGCATTGGTGGCTGCAAGCAGTCAAGGTATTGGAAAAGCGATTGCCTTTGCTCTAGCAAAAGAAGGAGCAAATGTGATGCTCTCGGGAAGACATGAACAGAAGCTGAAAGAAACAGTCAACGAGCTGTCTCCGCTTGTTAAAGGACAGCTGACTTATCAAGTATGTGATGTATCTGACGCCGGGCAAATCAAGGCGCTTGTACAAGCGGCGGCCGGTGATGAGAAGTGTCTAGACATTCTTGTGAACAATACAGGCGGGCCAAAAACAGGGACGCTCGACACCTTAACAGATGAAGATTGGATCGAATCATTTCAGCTTCATTTACTCAGCTATATTCGATTATTAAAAGAGGCATTGCCTTATTTGAAAAAACGCGGCGCACGTGTGTTAAATATTGCGTCAATGTCAGTGAAAGAACCGATACCGGGCTTGATGCTGTCGAATACATTTAGACCTGCCATTGCCGGCTGGACAAAAACAGCCGCTCAGGAGCTTGCGAAGGATGGCATTTTGATCAATACGTTAGCACCGGGAAAAATCGAAACAGACCGTGTGAAACAGCTGGAAAAGCACCGAGCACAAAGAGAGAATCAAACGGTTGAAGAAATCAAAGCACAGGCTGAACGAGCGATCCCGCTTGGCCGTTACGGACAGCCAGAGGAATTTGCAGCATATGCAGTGTTTCTTTTATCTGAAGCCAATACATATATGACAGGTCAAACACTGATCATTGATGGTGGATTGACAAAGTCTCTTTAAGGAGGAACAAGTGATGGCACAAATCAAAACAGTTGGTTTTATAGGAATCGGTGTAATGGGACGCAGTATGGCAGGGCATTTAATGGATGCAGGCTATGAAGTTATCGTTTATACAAGAACGAAAGCAAAAGCAGAAGCATTGATTCAAAAAGGGGCATCATGGAAGCCGGCAGTAAAAGAGATTGCAGAAAGTGCAGATGCCGTCATCACAATGGTGGGATATCCATCGGATGTAGAAGAGATCTATTTAGGTGAAGATGGGCTTGTGGCACATGCCGCTCCAGGTACATATCTCATTGATATGACGACATCGAAGCCTCAGCTTGCAAAAGAAATTGAGCTGAAAGCGAAGGAAAGAGGTGTATATGCATTAGATGCACCTGTATCAGGCGGAGACATAGGAGCCCAAAATGGCACGCTGGCCATTATGATCGGCGGAGAAAGGTCAGCCTATGAAGCCTGTCTGCCGCTATTTAAGCAAATGGGTGAAAACATTCAATATCAAGGACCGGCAGGAAGCGGTCAGCATACAAAAATGTGTAACCAAATTGCCATTGCAGCGGGGATGGTCGGTGTCGCAGAGGCAATGGTCTATGCCGAAAAATCAGGGCTTGATCCAGAGCAGGTGCTCAAAAGCATCACAACAGGTGCAGCCGGCAGCTGGTCCTTGTCAAATCTTGCACCAAGAATGCTGAAAGGCGATTTCGAGCCAGGGTTTTATGTGAAGCATTTTATCAAGGATATGGGCATTGCACTTGAAGAAGCAGAGCTGATGGGGGAAGAAATGCCAGGGCTCTCACTTGCGAAGTCACTTTATGAAAAGCTGAGCGAAGAGGGTGAAGAAAACAGCGGGACCCAGAGCATCTATAAATTATGGGTCAAATAAATAAACTGCCCCGCCTAGGTGGAATAGTTTGCAGCTTTAAACAAACTCTCAAAACAAACTAAAAACCTGTCCCACATAGGGACAGGTTTTTTTGATATTATTTTCCGATGAATTGCTGCGTCCAGTAGTTGCCAGATTTCACATAACCAACACCGATATGTGTATAGCTTTTGTTTAAAATGTTCGCTCTGTGGCCTTCACTGTTCATCCATGCTGTCACAACTTCTTGAGGGGATCTTTGACCTTGGGCAATGTTTTCACCTGCTGATTTGTAAGTGATACCGAATTGCTTCATTTGATCAAATGGAGATCCATAAGTTGGGCTTGTATGAGAGAAATAGTTTTTATCTTTCATATCTTGAGATTTTGCACGAGCAGATTTGCTTAATTTAGAATCAACAGAAAGTGCCTTTAAGCCTTGCTTTGCACGCTCTTTATTTGTCAGCTCAACCACTTCTTTTTCAAATGCATTTAAGCTGCTGTCTGCTTTTGATGCCGCTGTGTCTTTTTGGTCAGCTTTAGTGTTGCTGCTTGTGTTTTCTTTTGCTGGAGTGCTTGGCTTAGAAGCAGTTGGTTTTTTCACTGATTCTTGTTTTTGTTCTTGTTTTGCTTTGTTTACTTCTTTCACTACTTTTGTTCCAGTAACAGGTTGACCGCTTTTGATCAGTTTGTTTAATAGAGCTTCGATCTCTTTTTGATTCGACTTGCTTAGCTTGTTTACATCTGAAGAGATATGTAATTTTGCTGCTAGTGTATGAAGATCAATGGCTTGATGTTGTACATTTATTACTTGTTTCAGGTTAAGCTCCTTCGCATCAGCTGAATGTCCTCCAGTGAATGTGATGAGTGCAGCAGCTGTCAGCGCTGAAAAAAAGAATGATTTCTTCTTCATATTGTAACTCCTCCTAAAATCTTTGTTTTGTTTTCTCACAAAAAATCATAACATGGACTTTTTGTTATAAACGTACCAGCATCCTCCATTGACAATGCCAGTTTGTCATTTTTGTTAAAGTCATCGTAAGAGCCGCTTCATATCAAAGGATAGGGAATTCTTCCATTTAAAGAAAACGACATAAACATACCAATATTTTAAAGTGTTAGTATATTTTTTTGCAGATTAGGGATTGACAGCTTTTTTTCACTCGTTTCGCTGTAACAACTATTACAAAAGTGTTACAATAATGAGTGGTAATTGTAAAAGATTGAAAAGGATGAGAGGAGCTACATAAGTGGGAGAGAAACAGCATCAAGGTGCTGCCGAGC
The DNA here is from genome assembly GCF_000691165.1 of Bacillus safensis FO-36b. Lineage (GTDB taxonomy): Bacteria > Bacillota > Bacilli > Bacillales > Bacillaceae > Bacillus > Bacillus safensis. The sequence goes on from NZ_ASJD01000003.1 coordinate 124,205, forward strand.
AAAAAAGAATGAAGCGCCGGAACGCCTGGAGAATTAATCTCTTTTTCTTCGCTGTATTTAGTTTATTTGCTGGACTTGTGATCAAGCTTGGTGTGCTGCAAATCGTCAATGGTGAAGATTATAAAAAGCAAGCCAACCGAACAGAGGTCAAAACAGCATCATACCCGTCTCCAAGAGGAAAAATGTATGACGCGAGAGGAAGAGTCGTCGTTGATAACGAAAGTGTGCCTGCCATCGTTTATACATCAGAAAGCGGTGTGAAAGCGGAGGATAAGATTAAGGTAGCAAGAAAACTTGCGACTTATATAAAAATGGATACTGATTTTTTGAGAGAGCGTGACATTCGGGATTTTTGGCTGGCGAGTCATCCGAAAGAAGCGGATAAACTCATTTCAAAAGCGGAGAAAAAAGATATCGATGCAAAGGATGTCTATCCGCTTCAAGTAGAGCGTGTCCCAAAGAAAGAAGTCAAGGCCATCGAAAAGGATGCAGAGGAAAAAGCTGTTGCAGCGATCTACCGTAGATTTACAGGCGGATATGCCTTTGAGCCCCAAATCGTGAAGGCAATGGACCCAAACGAAGAGAAAAAAGGGGACGAAAAAGTTGCTTTACTCGATGAAACGAAAGAATCAAAACAGACTTCATCCGTGAGTTTGACATATGAAGAGATTTCACTTGTTTCAGAGCATCTTGATGAACTGCCTGGTGTGAACGTCATCAACGACTGGACAAGAAAATATCCGTATGAAAAGACCCTTTATAATGTACTTGGCGGTGTGACGACACCAGAGCAAGGAATTATTAAAGAACGTGAAGATTACTATATGGCAAGAGGCTACTCGCGAAATGACCGGGTAGGGAAGAGCTATTTAGAATATCAGTACGAGGATTTTCTAAACCCAGAGAAAGCGACCGTTCAATATACACAAGTTGGCGGGAAGCTGCTCGATGAAATCAAGCGGACAGAAGGACGAAGAGGACTTGATCTTGCGCTGACATTTGATATGGAGCTGCAAAAGGAAGTCGACAAAATTGTTGAATCAGAGCTTAGATCTGCCAGCGCGAGAAACTATATGATGGATCGTGCCTTTGTCGTCATGATGGACCCTCACACAGGGGATGTTCTCGCCATGTCGGGCAAGAAAATGGACGGCAGAGACGTTACAGATTATGCGATCGGAACATTTACGACCCAGTACGAAATGGGCTCTGTTGTCAAAGGAGCCACAGTACTTGGCGGTTATCAGGACGGGATGTCACACAACCAAGCCTATATGGATACACCTCTCTATTTTGCAGGAAGTAATGGAAAGGCGAAACAGTCTTACAAAGTTCTTGGATGGGTTAACGACATTCAGGCACTCCAAAAAAGTTCCAACGTCTACATGTTCCAAGTAGCGATGAGAATGGCGGGCATCACCTATCAAAAGGATGGTCCGTTACCTGCAAGGCCTGAGCACTTACAAAAAATGAGAAACTACTATGCGCAATTCGGTCTTGGCGTGAAAACGGGGATCGATCTGCCGCAGGAATCAAGCGGGATGCAGACGCATCCTAAGACGGTCGGCGGACTCTTGCTTGATGAAGCAATTGGTCAGTATGACACGTATACACCGCTTCAAGTGGCGCAATACATGTCGACGATCGCCAATGGAGGCAGCCGTATTCAGCCAAGAGTAGTGAAAAGTGTTCATCTTCCAACGAAGAATGATGAAGTAGGCCCAGTCGTAAAAAAATATGAGCCGAAGGTGCTGAATACGATTAACAACTCGAAAGCAGATATTGACCGCGTAAAAACGGGACTGAAAATGGTCACATCAACAGGCGGAACTGCCGCTGGCCGGTTTGGTCAGCATGATGTCGCAGGAAAAACGGGTACAGCACAAACCTTCTACTATGGCGCCAACCGCAGCTGGTGGGGAAATTCAACATACAACTTAACCTTTGGAGGATATTATCCTTCTTCTAATCCAGAGGTAGCTTTTAGTGTCGTGACACCTTATGTTTCAGATAAAGATCCTGTCATCAAAAACATCCCAAGTAAAATTGTGGATAAGTACGTTGAATTGCAAAAGAAATATGAAAAACAATAAACCGCAGGGAGCACAGCAGCAGAAAGTGCTCCCTTTTTGCTGAATTTATGGACGTTTCCCTCGATGACAGAAGGAAAATACGGGTTTTCTAGCGAATCTTTTTTATACATCAATCTAAGGACAACCCTAAAAAATGAAAAGGAGGGTCGGACGACGATGGAACAACAAATGAAAGATTCGAATCAATTATATTCGAACATCGATTTACATGCCGTTCTTTCTTCTAATGGCCGCTTTCTCTACATTTCTTCCAACTGTAAGCAGCTTTTGCTCTATGAACAAAAGGATTTACTAGGGTGTTTTTTGAAAGACTTTGTTCATACCGAAGATCAATTTCTCGTCGAAAGTTATTTTTACAATCAGCACATGCTAGAGGTTTGCCACTTTAGACTGCTAAGAAGTGATCTGACAGCTGTATGGATCGAAGCAAGCATTGATTTTGTTGCTTGTGATGGGTTAGGTAGCGAAGTAAGTAGAGAAATGATCCTGAAAATGAGGGTGCTGGATACTGAGCCCCAAAAAGCAGCATTTCAAACAACATCAAAAGTAGCAGAACAGTCGTTAGGCAGTCTGCCGGCTTTCCAAAATGTCGGTGAAGCTGAACAATTGATTGCCATGCTGCCAAATCCGTTATGTATTACGACTTTAGGGAAAATTGTGTATGCGAATGATGCGATGCTGCAATTAATGGGGGTAAGTGCAAGAGATGACATGATCGGCAAGTCCGCGTTTGATTTTATTGCTGAAGAGTACCATGACATTGTCAGAAGCCGAATAACAAGGCTGCAGCAAGGCCTTCCAGTCGGAATGATTGAACAGATATGGAAGCGTCAAGATGGGAGCAGTATTCATATTGAGGTAAAGTCATCACCGACGATTTATCAAAATCAGCGGGCAGAGCTCTTACTGCTCGTGGACATCTCATCCCGTAAAAAATTCCAAACCGTTCTTCAAAAAAGCCGGGAGAGGTATCAGCTGCTCATTCAAAACTCCATTGATACGATTGCGGTCATTCATGATCACAAGTGGGTATTTATGAATGAATCAGGCATTAAATTATTTGAAGCCGAGCATTACGATAAATTAATAGGAAAGGATATCTTTCATCAAATCCATTCCTGTGATCAGCAAAAGGTCAAAAAGAGCTTATCACGTATTATTGAAAGAGCATCAGATTCCGAGATTGTCACGATGAGCTGTCATACGTTTAAACATAAGCTGATTTATACAGAAATGGTCTGTATCCCAACTACATTTTTTGGAGAAACAGCGGTTCAAATTATTTTAAGAGATATCTCCGAACGTAAACAGACAGAAGAGCTCATGCTCCGCTCAGAAAAATTATCGATCGCAGGTCAATTGGCGGCTGGCATTGCACATGAAATCAGAAATCCATTGACCGCCATCAAAGGCTTTTTACAGCTCATTAAACCGAAAACAAAAGACCGCGATCAATACTTCGAGATTGTTTTCTCTGAGCTGAGCCGAATAGAAATTATCTTGAGTGAGCTGCTAATGCTGGCGAAACCGCAGCAAACGTCCTCAATGCAGACGCTTGATTTGAAAAAAATCATCAGCGAAGTCACAGCCTTGTTAGAAACACAAGCGAACTTAAATGGCATTTTAATGAACACAAGTGAGATAGAGGAAGGTCTCCTGATGAACGGGGATCAAAATCAGCTCAAGCAAGTGTTTATCAATTTAATCAAAAATGCCGTAGAATCCATGCCGGACGGAGGAAAGGTAGACATCACAGCCAAAGCAGAAGGTGATGGAATACTTGTCACCATTCGTGATGAAGGGGTTGGCATTCCTGAATCGGTAATGAAGCGGATTGGAGAGCCCTTTTTAACCACAAAGGAAAAAGGAACCGGACTTGGCCTCATGGTCACATTTAATATTTTAGAAAATCATAACGGGACGATCCGTGTGGATAGTCAGCCTGAAAAGGGCACCGTATTTCACATCATGTTTCCTGCAAAATAAAAACAACGGCAAGAGAGCCGTTGTTTCAATCTAGCGAATGAATGGAACGTTTTTCAAGTACAAATTGTTCTAGCCGGTCAAGTCCTTCTTTCAGCGTTTCAAGTGAATAAGCATAAGACAGGCGCACGTACCCTTCGCCGAGTGGAGAGAAGGCTGAGCCTGGTACGACCGCAAGTCTTGTACTTTCTAACAGCTCCATGCAAAAATCAAAGGAACTCATCCCAAACGATTCAATGGATGGAAAAATATAAAAAGCGCCAGAAGGTTTAATTACCGGAAGCCCCATAGAAATGAGCCGATCATATACATAATCGAGTCTTTTCTTATATTGCTCTCTCATGATCAGTGCATCATCCACACCATTTGTCACAGCTTCAAGTGCCGCCTTTTGTGAGACAGCTGAGGCACAAGACACGTTATATTGATGTACTTTTAATACATGTTTAGCAATTGGAGCTGAAGCAAATAAAAATCCAATTCTCCATCCAGTCATGCTATGAGATTTAGACAGTCCATTGATGACAATGGTCTGTTCTTTTAAGAAAGAGGCAATTGAATGATGCGGCCGGTCAAATGTCAGCTCGCTGTAGATTTCATCGGATAAAATAAAGATGTCTTTTCCTTCAAGGAGCTGGGCAATTTCTTTCAATTCTTCTTCTGAAAGCGTGACACCAGTCGGGTTTGAAGGGTAAGGAAGAACCACACACTTTGTCTTTTCCGTTAACGCATCCTCAATCAGCTTGGCATTCAATTTAAAGCCGGCATTCGTTGTGTCAATATGTACGGGCATGGCACCGCACATTCGAATGATCGGTTCATATCCGGGGTATACAGGTCCAGGTAAAATGACCTCATCGCCTTCTGTTAAAATGGTTCGAAACGCAGCATCAATTGCTTGACTTGCACCTGTCGTCACAATGATTTCTGACTCTGCATCATAATCAAGATTCACTTTCTTCTTGATATAATGCTGGATCGCTTGTCTTAGCTCTAGGAAACCAGCATTGTGAGTGTATGAGGTGAAATTCTCGTCAATGGCTGCTTTGGCAGCTGTTTTGACATGATGCGGCGTATAAAAATCGGGCTGGCCTATCGTCAATGAAACGACATCCTCATATGACGATACGAGATTTGAAAATGTTCGAATGCCTGAAATTTCAATATCCTTTACTCTTGGATTCAGCAAATGCTCCATTTCTCATCACCTTAAAAATTTATGTTTTTATCCTATTTTACCATTCACTGCATAAATGTCACCTGCGAAAGGCACTGGATATCGTTATATGTAGTCTATTCTCCTATCCATCACCGCATGAGTGATATATTGAAGAAAGAGCAACATTTATTATAGCGTAACCTCAAGAGAAAATACAGGCTGTGATGAAGATGATTAGAAAACGGCAAAACTGCGTAAACTGAAAGAACATGAGAATCAGGGTCATGGGAATGGCTTTCATAGACATACGATCTCCTAAAGGAGGACGATAGATGGAACAATCAGCGAAGACATCGAAAATCGCGTTCCTATCCGTGCTGAGCAACACATTTGTGGTCATCTTAAAAATCATTGTGGGTCTTTTAACCGGATCTGTTGCGGTTTTATCAGAAGCCATTCATTCGTTTCTCGATTTAATGGCGTCGTTTATTGCATTTATTTCTGTTCGTATTTCAAGAAAGCCAGCAGATTCTAAACATCCTTATGGACATGGAAAAGTCGAAAATATTTCTGGAACGATTGAGACCCTGCTGATTTTCGTTGCTGGCATTTGGATTATATACGAATGTGTTCACAAATTAATGCATCCAGAGCCAGTCAAGCTGCCTGTGCTTGGTATTGTGGTCATGCTGCTAGGCGCGCTCATCAATTTTGTTGTATCGAGGGTTGTGAACAAAGAGGCTGAGCGAGTACATTCAGTTGCCATGAAATCAAATGCACTGCATCTTTTAACGGATGTGTTTACGTCATTAGGGGTGGCATTTAGTTTATTGCTTGTGGCATTAACCGACTGGTATTTCCTAGATCCGATCATTGGAATGGTTCTGGCCCTCTTTATTATGCGTGAAGCGTTTAAACTCATGAAGGAAGCCTTCCCGCCGCTTGTTGATGCTCGGTTAACACCAGAGGAAGAACAATCAATCGAAGCGATCATTCAAGGATTTAGTCAAGAATTTATTGAATATCATGACTTTCGAACAAGGCGGTCTGGTGCCGAGGAATATATTGATTTTCATTTGATTGTAGATGGAAAGACAACGATTGAAGATGTTCACCAATTATGTGATCGAATTGAAGAGAAGATTCAGCTGGAATTTCCGCATGCACAAATCTTTATTCATGTGGAACCTGAAAGTGAAAGAAGCGCACAAACGTAAAAAAAGGCGATCAACCTATTCTCAGGTTGTATCGCCTTTTTTTACGCTTCATCTATGAAATGAAATCAATATCCATAAGCAGTATCGTAGTCTTCATACCAAGAGATATAAGCTGTGTCATCATTTGACAAACCATGCTTCATATCTAAAAAATCAGCCTCGCAAATATCTTCAATTACAGTCATTTCGTTGTTCTTTAATAATACGACAGTTCCCATCATGAACACCTTTCTTTAAAAAATCCTTGACTATTGTACCATTTGAAGAATCATTGTCAACAGAAGAATGGAAACAAGACGAAAATATCACAAAATGTTAAAAAATCAGGAGGTAAAAGAACTAGAAGTGCCATTTTTTTCACAAATTTTCAGTATTTATTCACATAAATCGCTTAGATCAAACTGATCTAAAATGTATGTAAAAGTGTAAAGCTCCATTGATCTTGCTATATTCATAGGATATAATAACGAATGATTATAAGAAATTTATAGAAAACATACATAATAAAGGAGAAATAGGATGGAAACCAACATAACAGAACCACACATTCAAGAAAAGAAGCATCCTGAGCTAGCAGGTGTAGGCTATCGTTTTCTTGCACACCTTTTGGACGGTATCATTATCGGTGTACCAATTGCATTTATCATGTTTATTTTGGCGTCAGTCTTTTTTATCTCAAGCCCAGAGGCAGCAATGATGATGGATGACGACAGTTATTACTATTCTTCAACCGTCATAACGGATGAGGAATGGGAAGCTATTATGGGACTGATCTTTTTCTATATAGGGGCAATCTTGATGGGTACCGTGGTGACATGGCTTTATTACGCCATCATGGAATCATCAAAATTGCAAGGAACACTTGGAAAGATGGCTCTCGGCATCAAAGTAACAAAAGTCACAGGCGAAAAGGTCACATTCGGACGTGCAACTGGCCGCTTCTTTGCAAAAGGCTTTTTGTCTCCGATCTTATATATTGGCTATATCATTGCTTTTTTCACAGAAAAAAAACAAGCACTTCACGATTTGATTGCAAGTACCATTGTTGTGAAGAAATAATGAAAAAAGCACCTCTGCTATATGGTAAGAGGTGCTTTTTTTCATAGATCGCTTGTATGGATGAGGGAAACAGCACATAAAATAGAATGATAGTGAAAATGAGGCAGGGAAGGGAGACAATCGATTGAGAACAGGAAAAAAAACCGCACAGAAAAAAGGGGCAGGCTTTGGGCTGTTTTTGACAGCACCTGTGTTAGCCTGGGCGTTGTATGATTTTGCAAATACGATCTTTTCATCAAATATGATCACCATTTTCTTCCCGTTTTACTTGCAGGAAACGATCGGGGACAGTGCGAGAATGGACCAGATCGCCAGCACCTTTATTTCTTATGCAAACGCACTAGCCAGCTTTTTTCTCGTCATTTTTACACCTTTATACGGAGTGCTGATTGATCGTACAGGAAAAAAGAAACGCTACATTACGGTGTTTACGTTCATATGTATTGCCTGTACGCTTTTGATGGGGATTTTTGCTGGGATTGATTTCTCAAGTGAATGGTTTGGGCTGCCTGTTTCTTTATTGGTCGTGGTCACCTTGTTTGTGATCGCAAAGTTTTTTTATCATTCTAGTCTTGTTTTCTATGACACCATTTTGCCCGATCTTGGGACAAAGGAAGAAATCCCGCTTATTTCAGGATTTGGTATCGCTGTTGGCTATTTAGGAACACTTGTCGGCCTCTCTGTTTATTTACTTGTCGGCAATGACCAGTTTCATGAAGCATTTATTCCGACAGCTCTTTTATTCCTTCTCTTTTTTCTACCCTTTCTCTTTTTTGTAAAAGATCCTCATCCGCTGCCACAGCGAGAGAAAAAGGCGTCTTTTTTCAGCGGGTATAAAGAGATTATTCACACGTTTAAAGAGATGAAAAAGTACAAGCCAGCTTTTATCTTTATGATTGCTTTCTTTTTTATGAATGATGCTTTACAAACAGCGATTGCGATGATGGCTGTTTATGCCAAAATCATCATTGGCTTTACAGCTGGGCAATTTATTTTGCTCTATCTTGTGTCGACCATTTCAAGTATCATTGGCTCCTTTCTGTTTGGATATATCACAAAAGCGATAGGGGCAAAGCGATCGATTACAGTCGTGTATGTCATTTTAATTGTGGCGCTGATTCTGGCTGTGACAGCGGCAACCGAATGGGTCTTCTGGATAGCGGGCAGTTTATTCGGGATTTCACTTGGCGCAAGCTGGGGGGCATCACGAATCTTGATTATTGAACTGACACCGAAGGAAAAAAGGGGACAGTTTTTTGGCCTCTTTGCATTCTCAGGGAAGGTATCTTCCATTATCGGGCCGATCATTTATGGCTCAGTTACCCTGCTGTTTGCAGAGCACGGAAATCTCGCAAGCCGCCTTGCACTAGGGTCTTTGCTCATCCTTGCAGCGATAGGACTTGTGATTCATCAATTCGTTCGAGAGAAAGCGTAAAGAAACGTCAACTTTTTACCTATGCTGCCGATATAAAAAGTACAATCTTATATTGAAGAATAGAGGGATTTCCGTGGCTTTAAACAAACAAGAAATTTTACTTGACTCTGGTACCAATGAATTGGAAATTGTGAAGTTTGAAATTGGTGCAAATCAATTCGGCATTAACGTCATGAAAGTAAGAGAAATCATTCAGCCGGTTGAGGTGACGGTTGTACCGCACTCTCACCAAGATGTAGAAGGGATGATTAGTTTACGAGGCGAGATTTTACCAGTCATCAATCTATTTTCCTTTTTTAATGTCGAGTCAGATCAGTCAGAACAAGAGAAATATATTGTGACTGAATTCAACCAACGGAAATTTGTGTTCCATACAGGAACGGTATCACAAATTCACCGCGTCAGCTGGGAAGAGATTGAGAAGCCGACTGCACTCAATCAAGGGATGGACCGTCATTTAACGGGCATCATTAAGCTTGATGAAAAAATGATTTTCCTTCCAGATTACGAAAAAATCATTTATGATATTGAATCCGCTTCTGGTGTTGATACGTATCATATGTTTGACGGTGAGAAAGACGAGAGAAGAACAGGGAAGAAGCTGTATGTCGTTGAAGATTCTCCGCTTCTCATGCGTTTATTAACAAATGAATTAACCGAAGCAGGCTATAAAAACATTGTGACCTTTGAAGATGGCAAACAGGCATATGATCATGTCATGGACCTTGTCAGCAAAGGAATCAGTGTCACAGAAGAAATTGATATGATTATTACGGATATTGAAATGCCTAAAATGGATGGCCACCGGCTAACAAAACTGCTGAAGGACAATCCTTTAACAAATTCCATTCCGATTCTTATTTTCTCTTCGTTAATCACTGAAGATTTGCGTCATAAAGGGGAAACGATCGGGGCAGATGATCAAATCAGTAAACCAGAAATTCATCAGCTGATTGAAAAAGTCGATCATTTTATTATCTAAACAAAAAACCACTCGGTATGAGTGGTTTTTTGTTGTTTAAAAATAACTTTCCCCGAGACGTTTGAAGACGGGCTTTGTGTAATGTGATTTTTGTTTTGTGGCGGCAGGTTTTTCTTTTAAACCGACATACGTTTGAAGTATTTGCTTTGCTCGGTTTAATGACATATTCGCTTTCGGATTGCGATATGATTGATTTAAATTTCCTAAGTGTGGCAAAAATTCGAAGTCTTCTTTCGTTGGTGGCAGGTGAAAATAATAATCTCCAATTTCAATCAGCACGTCGGACTGTTGTTGACTATACTTGGGATTGTTAGAGAAATGTAGGCCCACTTTTCTTCCTTTACCTTCTTGCAATAGTTTTTGCAGCGCGCGTTTTTTCAAAAGATAAAGAAACTTGGGGTTTGGTGCGGTTTTAGCATGGCGGTTAACAGTATAAATGGCTTTTGCGATGTTTTCTGCTGTAGGTTCTATGTCTTTAGTATGAGCATAATCGTCCATTTTTTCTCTCCTTTGTCTTTCGTCTTCCTGTGCTTAGTATAAATTATACGTTTTTATTAGTAAATTGCAAATAGAGTTATTGTAAAAAGAAAACCTTTGGTATAAAGGGATTAGGGAGGGTTGAAAATTTTGTGTTTTAGAATCCCCCCAAACATCCCCCAAATTATAAATTCATAGCCTCTGCAAAAACTTCAACTGATTCTATTTCTAATTCTTCAAAGGTATGGCTATATATATCATTAATCATTTGAGGGTTGTTCCCAAGACGATCAGCTATGAATTTGACTGGTATTCTTTTGCTTATCAGTATAGTCGCATGAGTATGTCGTAAACTGTGAACGGTAAATTTTTAGATTAGATTGACAGCATAAAGGAGATGTTAGAGGAACAGTCTCGAAAAGCGTTAAAACAAGTAAAGCTTTTGTCCATAAATGGATAGGGGCTTTAACTGGATAAACTTGGTTATTCGGTTAGTTAAAACGTGATATGATTGTAAAAAGGAGGTAATATCATGACATTCAAAAAAGCGTTCAATATAGGTTATTTTGTTTTGCTTTTATCTTTTATTGTCGTATATTTCTTGCTTCCAGTCGATCAATTATTTACAGCAATTATGATCCTAACCGTATTATTTGGAGTTTATCAATTTGTGATTTTCAAGAAACTAAAAGAACAAAAACAGCAATAAAAAATGCCCTAGTCTGCATTAGGCGAGGGCGATTGAAATGTAGCCATTCTCAGCGTTTGTATTTACAAAAGCCATTTAAGACGCCTTCTGCATTATTTTTCTTTTATCCATTTTATCTGGAGAGAATCCAGCTGTTTTAATTTTCTATATGCTAAAGGTGTCGTATTTTTTATTCTTTTAAACAAATTGATAAAATAGCTTGTGCTGTTGAAGCCTACTTGGTAAGCGATTTCTGTAATAGTGAGATTTGTTTCTTGAAGCAGGATGAGGCTTTGCTGAATTCTATATTCATTTACATAATGCATAGGTGATTTCTTTAAAATGTCTTTGAAGGATCTGCAGCATTCTGAGCGGCTAAGCTGACCTGCACGAGCGATATCTTGGAGAAGGATCTTTTCATGATAATGCTGATGAATCCAATTCAGCATGTGTTTCATCCGTTCATTTTTATCGTGTTTACGCGCATCATGTTTCATTTGGAAGCCATTTTGTAATAAGCTTTTCCAAATGGTGATGAGCTGAATATTGAGTTCAAGTTCATAATAGACTGGAGTTTCATCAATTAATTGTTGAATGGTTTGAATACATTGATAAATCTGCTTTGGCCAGTGATCTTTTCGGTTGAGTAAAATATAAGGTGTCTGGCTCGCATGCATATAAGGATGGACAAAAGTGGTGAATAATTCATTCGCTGTGATGAAAGAGGGAGAGACATTTAAACAAACATAAGTACATGCCGTCCCATTCGCATCTTTTACCATGTGCAGGCAGCCACTATTGATGAAAATGCCATCTCCTTGCTTTACATATAATGTCTCTTCATTAATATGAAATTCAGCCTCACCCTCTAAAATAAAGACAAATTGAAACTCGTCATGCCAGTGAAGAGGAATATAGCCGCTTCTATGATGACGAATTTTCGTATGATAAAGAGCAATAGGCCATGTTGTCGTGGAATGCTCCGTTAATTCTTTCAGGTTGTAGTCAATCAGAAAATGATGGTTGTGCATGATTCTCCTCAATATTCTTTTATTTTTATGTTCAATTCATATATCAATATGTAACAAATTGAACTACTATCAACTATATTATCATGATTTGTTGAGAATTGAGGAGAATGAAAATGAATAGGAGAAAGGGCATTTTACTTGTACTCATAGGCGCCATCTGCTGGGGTGTAGGAGGAACGATTTCACAAAAATTGTTTCAGCAATATGGGATTGATGTCGATTGGCTTGTGACGGTCCGGCTGCTCATCTCAGGGGGATTGCTTTTATTTGTTCATGTGATGACAAAAGAAAAAACACATCTGATGGGTGTGTGGCAAAAGAAGAGGACAGCGATGCAAATCCTTCTATTTGGGCTAATGGGGATGCTGTCTGTTCAATATACGTATATGGCATCCATTCAACATGGAAATGCTGCTGTGGCAACGCTGCTGCAGTATACTGCCCCTGTTATGATTATCGTGTATTTGGTCATTCGCAGGCAATCAACCTTCACTAGAAGAGATCTGGTCACAGTGGTATTGGCTTTAGCGGGTATGTTTTTCTTATTGACGAATGGTTCTATTTCAACATTAACCGTTCCATTTGCGGCAGTGATTTGGGGAATATTATCGGCTGTGGCGCTCTCGTTTTATACGTTATATCCAATTAACCTGTTAAAACAATTCGACTCTCTAGTGATTGTCGGCTGGGCAATGCTGATAGGAGGAGGCGCCCTTAGCTTGATCCATCCCCCATGGAAGGTTAATCTCACTCATTTACCTTTTGAAGCGTATGTCTATTTATTATTTGTGGTCATATTTGGAACGATGATCGCTTTTTGGTTTTACATAGAAAGTTTGCAATACTTATCACCAAAAGAGTCGAGCTTAATTGGAAGTGTTGAGCCCCTTGCAGCAGTCGTTACGACTGTTTTCTGGTTAAAAGAGCCATTCGGACTTTTCCAATGGATAGGGACAGCTTGTATTGTCTATATGATTTTATTCTTGGCATTGTATCAGCCGAAAAATGAGGGGGAGGGGTGTTGAACAATAGAAGGAATGATAAGAAGAATTGACTGAATGAAATATAAATAAAGTGAACTATTAGTTCATGATAACTACCTATTTATTAAAATGGGTAGTTTCTCAAATGATATTTTTTTATATGATGTAAGCAGATGAATTATTTTGTATGAATAGAATAAGCGCAATAAAAACAACCATTAAAGTCAGTTTCATTCGTCATTTGTTTGGCTTCACCCATGGCGCTTTCCCCATTCATATGCATGCCAATCAATGTACGGCTTGCAGCATCACCTAAAAATGCACAATCTTCTGTATGTACAACAAACTGTCCCTGTTCATTCTTTGTATGAATAAAATAGTAACTTTTTAGCATTTCCTTCACCTCCAACCTGACTATCCTACTATAAAACGTTTAATGATGTAAAGGAATTTTATTGTGAAAAACAAGAAAAAATGGATCAACAAAACAAAACGAGAGGTGCTAAAAGGATGGAGGCGTTAGTAAAGCGAGGTATATGTGATTTATTTATGCATGCTTCAAACAGATTCTATGGGCAGAGGAAATGACATGAAGGATGTTTCAGCCATGCAAAAAGGACTTTCCTGAAAAGAAAGTCCTTTTTGCTATTTACTTATTGAACTCCCTGACCCTTTAGTTCACGCTGCACGTCTAAGTCGGCAGCTTCTCTGCTGAACTTTGGCAGTGTAATGAAGTAAAAAAGGAAGACGAGTAAAATAATAAAGCCCATTCCGTAATAAATATAAGAAACATTTGTAATGAGTTTTGGAAATAATACAGCAATCAGACCTAATGTCATCGATTGAGCAAACATAGTGAGCGGATCAACCCATCCTGACACACGGCCCATCAGGCGAGGGTGGACGATTCTAGGCAGCCAGCCGCCAATGACAATGTTGACTGGGCCAATGCATGTACCAATGACAAATGATGTGACATAAAACAACCATAATGTATGGGTAGAGCCAAGGACAAAAATCAAAATACCTGCGACCAGAATTGGAATCGACATGAGATATTGCATCTTTACCTTTTTAGCGAGGACAGAGCCCATTAAGCTTCCAACGAGCAGACCTGCACCAATCGCAATGGTAAAGAAGGATGTATGCAGTTCAAAATGGTCCGGTGAAAGTCCATATTTCATTGTAAACATCGGAAGAACGGCAAATGCGCCATTGACAAGACCGAAAACAAAAAAGCCAAAAATTAAAGAAGCCAATAATTTGTTTTTTAAAATATACAGAATGCCTTCTTTAAAATCTTTCAGAGACGTTTTGATGGTCATGCCTCTCCAGCCAGCTTGTCCATTTGGCTGGCGCGCTTCAATTGGAATGTTACATGAACGAATCAGGATGCCTGAAATAATAAAGCTGACTAAATCAATTGTAATGGCACCGTGAAGTCCAATCGTTTTATACATAATGGCACCAATACCAACGCCAAATACCATAAATAAACTAAACAGCATTTGATTTAAGCCAGCGGCTTTTGCATATTGATCTTTATTTAAAATGGCCTGAACGAGAGAAGCTTCAGCTGGATAGAAGAATTTCGTAATGGCACTTCGAATAAACAAGATCAAGAAAATAAGTGGCAGTGAATTAAAATAAATAACGATGAATAATACAATCGTCAGCCCAGCTCGTATCCAATCACAATTCTCTGCGACTTTTTTACGATCAAAACGGTCTGCGACTACACCGACCATAAAAAAGACAAAGACGGTAGGAAGAGAATACATGAGCTCAGCCAATGTGGCGTATGCGGGCTGATGACTAAAATGGTCGAGCAAATAAAAGGCAAACGCCATATTGCCTACTGTTGTCCCCATTTGCGAAGCAAGTGCTGCAAAAAAGAGACGAACAAAATTTCTGTTTTTAAAAATATCCATAAATACGCTCCTTAACCTGAAGATCCCACTTTATATCATATAAAATTTTAACCATTCGTACAATTGATTTCATCTACTGGCTAATGGTCACAGGTGTTCCGTTTGGAACGAGTGAAGCAAGCTCGATGACATTCTGATTATACATGCGAATGCATCCTCTAGAAACAGCTTTACCAATTGAAGACGGGTTATTCGTACCGTGAATGCCGTAATGAATTTTTGAGAGGCTCAGCCAATAAGCGCCAAAGGGACCTCCTGGGTTTGGCTGTCTGTTGACAATATAATAAGAACCTGTCGGTGTCATATTTAAAATTTTCCCTGTTGCAATCGGATACGAACGAATAAGCTGTGATCCAGAAAACAAAACGAGACGTTTCGTTGAAATCGAAACAAAAATGCGGTAAGGGATCGTATTAGGATCCGGCAAACCAGGAATGATAATGACCTCATTTTGTTCGGGCTCGCGAGCTTGAAATGACGGATTTGCAGCCTTTAAGGCATTTGTTGTAGTTCGAAAATCAAGTGCTATAGAAGCAAGGGTTTCTCCACTTTTCACCGTGTATCGAAGCACCAAAGCACACTCCTTTTACTCAAATAAAAGAAGCCATGATGCCGTCACTTGACATACTATATGGACGGAATCAGGCCCAGTAAGGTTTCTCCTAACATTTGTCATGAGAAAGATCATTGATTATACATATGCAGGAGAGGGCGGTTTGGCTTCTATTTATACGCGAGATGTCAATGTAAAAAAGGTTAACTCGGGTTTGGCTAAAAACCGAAGCGGCAGCCGCGTTGTTCCAAGTCCACGGTTGACATAGATGCGGTGCTGATCGATGCCGTATAAACCTTCTACATATGTACGGCCGTAAGGTGCTGTGAGAACTGGTCCATAGAAAGGCAGCTGCACTTGACCGCCATGCGTATGCCCGGAAAGCTGCAAGTTAATAGGTGTTGTTTTCAGCTCTAAAGCGGCATCAGGCTCATGGACGAGCAGTAACGTAAATAAATCAGATGATACTTCCTGTTTGATTAAATCGTAATCAGGCACGCTCATCATGAGATCATCCAGTGAAGCAATCTGAATATGCGCATGATCTTTTTCTAATAGAAACACATCATTTTTACATATTGTAAATCCACAAGCCTCCATTGTATTCTCATAAAGTTCCACGCCAAATGGTCCGTAGTCATGATTTCCATAGATGGCAAGCTTACCGAACGGAGCATGAAGCTTATTCAAATAAGCCTTCGCTTTTTCATGCTCTTCAGTCGATGCTTGAAAATCAACGAGATCACCTGTGAACACAATGAGATCTGGAGATGCAGCATTGATTTTCTGAACGATGGCTTCTAAATCCTTCGCAGAAAATGTATCACTTAAATGAACGTCACTAAATTGGGCTATTTTAAACTGGTCAAATGAAGCTGGAAGCTGAGCATCTTGAATGGTCAGTGACACGGTATCGATCATGCGCGGCTCAATGTACCTGGCATATCCATATCCACAACTTGCAGCCAAAAAACCGAGAATACTCGCACCAGCTGCTCCTTTTAAAAATTGTCTGCGGGAAAGCTGCTTCATATAAGACTCCTTTATAAATAAAATTAAGTATAGCATCATATTTGGAAAATCTCCCATATGGTGCACCGAGGGTCAATCATGATATGATAGACAATAATGAATGAATAGTCATTCAAATGACACAGAGGGGGAGAACAAATGACGAAACAAACAGTGATTGTCACAGGGGGATCAAGCGGTATGGGGAAGGCGATGGCTGCTCATTTGGCAGCTGAAGGCTGGAATGTCGTGATTACTGGTAGAACGGAAGAGACGCTGGAAAAAGCGGCAAAAGAAATGAAGCAGAAGGGCGGATCGGTCGCTTATTTCCAAATGGATGTACGAAACCCGGAGGATGCTGACCATATGGTCAAGTTTGCAGTGGATACATTTGGTGATGTCGATGCCCTCATTAACAACGCAGCAGGAAATTTTTTAGTGCCAGCAGAAAAACTGTCTCCTAACGGCTGGAAGGCTGTCATTGATATTGTGTTAAATGGTACATTTTTTTGCAGCCATGCAGTGGGGAATTACTGGATTCGTCAAAAGAAAAGGGGAAGTATGATTAACATGGTGGCCACCTATGCATGGGGTGCTGGTGTAGGCGTGGCGCATTCGGCGGCAGCAAAGGCCGGTGTGTTGTCTCTTACTCGAACGCTTGCTGTGGAATGGGGGAAGCAATATCGCATTCGCGTCAATGCGATCGCACCAGGTCCAATTGAGAGAACAGGCGGTGCAGATAAACTATGGGAATCTGAAGAGGCAGCGCAAAGAACATTAGATAGTGTTCCTCTTGGCAGACTGGGCACACCTGAGGAAATTGCAGCGCTTGCGAGCTTTTTATTGTCTGAGCATGCGTCTTATATAAATGGAGATTGTATCACGATGGATGGGGGACAATGGCTCAACCAATCACCATTTTGATTGACGATGTAAGACCTGCTTTTGATGTGGTATAATCACACAAAGAGAGAAGCAGGTGATGAAAATGGTCGATCCATTGGATATTTTAACGAATATTGAAGATGTTTTCCCGCACTATCAAGCAATATTCAGTGCGGAAGAGCAAAAAGTGATAGGCTATGAGATTCTAGGAAGAATGAAGCTTGAGTCAGAAACGGTCAGCCTAGGCTCCTTCTTTACGGATTCATCTATTCCTGACGAATATAAATTGGAAGTAGATCACAAAGTATTGACTCAAGCACTTGATCTCTTCACAACTGCAGATGACGATTTGCTCATTTTTATTAATCATGATGCCAATATCCTTATGCTGGATCATGGTGAAAGCTTTTTAGAACTTTTAAAGGAATATGAAGCAAGGGGCATTCAGCTTAACCGGTTTGTTATTGAGTTTGCAGAGCATACGTTTAGCGGCGACATTGAACAGCTATACCATACGTTAACGTATTATCGTACATATGGGATTAAGATCGCCGTCTCAAATATAGGAAAAGAAAGCAGTAATCTGGACCGGATTGCCTTGCTTTCACCTGATTTATTAAAAATAGATTTACAGGCATTAAAGGCATCGGCTCCATCTCCTTCCTATGAATATGTCTTGTACAGCATTTCATTGCTTGCAAGAAAAATAGGAGCTGCCTTAATTTATGAGGATATTGAAGCAAATTTCCAGCTGCAGTATGCTTGGAGAAATGGCGGGAGATATTTTCAAGGGTTCTATCTTCATGAGCCTGCAGGAGAATTAATCGACCGAAGCCACCGAAAAGATCAGCTTAGAGAAGAATTCCAGCAATTTATTGCCCATGAGAAAAAGAAGCTGCAAGCTGTCTACGAACATTCTGAAACATTCTATAAACGAATTCATCTAGCTGTTACGACTTTAAAGAAATCGTGCAGCACAAATGATGAGCTCATTCAAAAACTGGCACTTGAACTAACAGATTGCAGCTTCCGGATTTATATGTGTAATGAAGAAGGCTTTCAAATCACTGGAAATGTGTTTAAAAAAGAAGAAGAATGGCTGTTTCAGCCGGAGTATATAGAAAAAAACTGGAGCTGGCGTCCTTATTTCCTAGAAAATATTCTTCAAATGAGAATTAGCGGAAAAGGATTTTTCAGCGATATTTACAGTGATTTAGAAACCGGTGAGAGGATACGTACGTTTTCTTATCCTTTAGAGGGTGATATGTATTTGTTTATAGACCTTCCGTATGCTTATTTATATGAGCAAGATGGATTAATTTGAAGACGCGGCGTGAAGACAAACCCTCGCATTCGTTGTCAGTCCTATGTGCCAGTGCTCACGAATGTATAATTCGCTCCGCTCCGGTACTCGTCCTTCCTAGACTTCAAAAGTTTTCTATCACGCTGAAATATAAACAAAAGGCATTTTAGCCTTTTGTCTCAATCTGAGCAGCCTCGCAGGCTGCTTTTTTTGATAGAAAAAAGAAATAAAAAATGGTTGACAATGAAACTGATAATCATTATCATTTAGTTATAGAGAGAAGCTACTCTCTGTTCCCCAACCCCTCTATCAGATCAAGATCCAAAAAACTTGGCGCTACCCCCGCCAAGTTTTTTTTGTGCTTCAATCTTTCCCTTCATGCATAGGACAGCCCAAACTCTCCATACATCTTAAGTGATGATAGTTAGACGGTAGGAGGGAAACATCATGATCAAACGTGACATGCGGCTGCTCATTGATTTGCCAAGACCAGATCACCCAGATGCAAATGGTGCCGCTGCTGTGCAAGAATTACTCGGCGGGAAATTCGGTGAAATGTCCACATTAAATAATTACATGTTTCAATCCTTTAACTTTAGAGGAAAACGAAAACTCAAACCGTTTTATGACCTCGTATCCAGTATTACGGCTGAAGAATTCGGTCATGTCGAGCTCGTAACCACAGCCATCAATCTCATGATTACAGGAACCACCCATGGCGGGGATCCAGATACGACGCCGATGAAGGCAGCTGTCGATAAACGAAATACACAGCATTTTATTCAAACAGCCCAAACAGGCTATCCGTTTGATTCAATGGCAAAACCTTGGACCGGAGAGAATGTGTTCTCAAGTGGCAACCTCATTCTTGATCTCCTCCATAATTTCTTTCTTGAATGCGGAGCTCGTACGCACAAAATGCGTGTATATGAAATGACGGACCATCCTACAGCAAGAGAGATGATCGGTTATTTACTTGTCAGGGGCGGCGTGCATATTGTGGCATATGCAAAGGCACTTGAAGTCGCTACAGGAGTAGATTTAGGGAAAATGCTGCCAATCCCAAATCTCGACAACAAATACTTTGATTCAGCGAGGAAATTTGAAGACCAGAATGTTCATACAAAGCTGTACACATTTAGTGATACGGATTACAAGGATATCAATAAAATTTGGAAAGGCAGCCACCCGATTGATGGAAAGCCGCTGACAGTCATTGAGGGCACCCCGCAAGGAGCACCTGTGCCAGATTATAGAGAATTGCCAGAAGAGTTTGCTCCGGGGATTTCTAAAGAAGATTTTGATGAAATTGCGAAACGGCTGATGAGATCTGCCGGTTTATAAAAATCATGGTGCATGAGATGAGAAAAAAGACTCAAACTAAAAAAACAGATTCTTTTTCTTTTTTTGAATTCAAGAGGAAAAATATCATCTGAGAACACTTTATGGTATGATGCTTTGTAGGACTTGTGTATAATCAATACGGGTTCATCTTGAGTTGTTTTTTTGAAAGGAGTCTTTTTTTAGAATGTCACAATTAATGGGTATCATTACAAGGCTGCAAAGTCTTCAAGAGACAGCAGAAGCTGCAAACGAGCCGGCACAGCGTTATTTCGAAGTGAACGGTGAGAAAATCTGTAGTGTTAAGTATTTCGAAAAGAATCAAACGTTTGAATTGACTGTTTTTCAACAAGGGGATAAGCCAAATACTTTCCCATTTGACAACATTGATATGATTTCGATTGAGATTTTTGAGCTTCTACAATCCTAAGCTGAATCGTATGAAATGTTTTTTCTGAGGATTCCTTCGTTTATTGCGGCAGCATACATGGATCATCATAGATGAGATGTACAAATGGAAGATGATCAATCAGCGCATTTTTCGGATAAGAGACCATTAAAAAGGAGTTCCTTTCTGTGAGTGATTCTTTTTTCTACAATCTTTCTGAAGATCATTTAGCGTTTTCTGATGTCGTCATGAGAATGAAAGACTTTATTCGAAAAGACCCTAGATCCGCCTATGTGTTATCAATTGGTACGGACTCTCAGGTCAATCAAAATGTCACAACATTTATGACTGCAATTCATCTCCACCGGATTGGCAAAGGAGCTTGGGGTTGTCTCACACAACAAGTGATCGAGAGAGCCGTGCAAAGTCTTAGAGAAAAAATTTCATTAGAGACAGCGTTTAGCCAAAAGGTATGTGCAGACATCCTTGAGGGGCCTTTAACAGAACTGATGGATTTGCTTCTTCCGTTTGCTGAGGAAGGGGCAGACCTTCGTTTTGAAGCCCATCTGGATATTGGCAAAAAAGGAAGTACGAAAGAGCTGATTCAGGAAATGACCGGAATGATCACAGCTATGGGAATTGAAGCAAAAATAAAACCCGACTCATATGCAGCATTTTGCTATGCCAATCGATACACAAAATAAATTCCGTCATTTTTCTCCAAACCTTGTCGAAACGTGCGGTTGACGATTCGATTCTAGTTCCTTATTCTAGCTGTATAGAGAGGAAGCAGACATTCAAAAGCCTGCTAATCAATATAAAAGCATATATGAAACAGGGGGCCTGATGTTGAATGAGCGTCATCGAAAATCGTTTTAATGAAGAAGAGAAAAAGCTATTATTAAACGTATTGCTGAATCAGGAATATGCTGTCGAATTACTAAGCAGTGAGATCAATGATATAGAATGTGGAACAAAAAATGTCGACGACAATACGTATAAGCAATTGATCACATTGTATGACAGAGTAAGGTTTGAGAATTAATATTGATTTAACATTCTATTAGATACTCGGGGGCTGAGTATCTTTTTTATGCAGAAAAAATCTTTCGACAAATTTCGTTTTAGTTTATGCTTAATGGTAAAGGGGAATGTATGATTGATGATTGAGAGAAAAGGGGTCGAAGAAACATGATAGAGATAGAACCGACTCAATTGCTTGAGTCAACAGTAGCCGAGCATATGATTGATGCAGATAAGGTGGCACATGTTCAAATTGGAAATAATCTTGAGCATGCCCTATTGGTTCTAACAAAAACAGGATATACAGCCATACCGGTATTAGACGCTTCTTATCATTTACACGGGTTAATTGGAACGAATATGATTATGGATAAAATCTTCGGTTTAGAACGTATCGAATTCGAGAAGCTGGACCAGTTGAAGGTTGAAGAGGTCATGCTGACGGATATTCCGAGACTTAAAACAACAGATCCTGTACTAAAAGGCGTTCACGCTGTGACGAATAATGGATTTGTTTGTGTAGAAAATGAGGAGCAGGTTTTTGAGGGCATTTTTACACGACGAGTTGTATTAAAGCGCTTAAATGAGGTCATTCATTCCGCGAAAAAATGAGCTGCAGCCCAGCTTATTTTTTTTGCCTTCATAAGTTAAAATTTATATAATGAGCATATAGAATAAGAAAAACTTATAGAGAGAAAGGGGACGCCCATGCAGCTTCAGGAGTTACATATGCTTGTTGTGCTAAGTGAAGAATTGAATATGAGAAAGGCTTCAGAGCGGCTCTTTGTCTCTCAGCCTGCATTATCTCAAAGATTGCAGACGATCGAAAAGGAATGGGGAACCAAAATCTTTTTTCGTTCACAAAAGGGGCTGACTGTGACTTCGGCAGGTGAACAGATTATTCAATTTGCAAAAGAGGTGACGGTTGAACAGGATCGAGTGAGAGAGCGAATTGATGAACTTGAGGGTGATATTCACGGTACACTCAAGCTTGCGGTGGCGTCGATTATTGGACAGCACTGGCTACCAAAGGTGTTAAAACGGTATGTTGAAAAATATCCAAATGCCAAAGTATCACTCGTTACTGGCTGGAGCAGTGAAATGCTCAAAAGCTTGTATGAAGATCACGTGCACATAGGAATCATTCGCGGTAACCCTGATTGGAAGGGGACAAAGGAATACTTGATGACAGATCATTTATATTTAGTCGATTCCGTGATCAAGGACGTAGATGAATTAATCAAGACGGAGCGGCCATTTATCCAATTTAAAAGCGACAGCACGTATTATCAGGAAATCCAGCACTGGTGGCACCAAAAATTTAAAGTGTCTCCAAAGCAGACGATTCTCGTGGACCAAATTGAAACATGTAAACAAATGGCCTACCACGGCATCGGCTACGCCATTTTGCCTTCTGTTACCTTATATGACCACGAAAAAAGTGTTTATAAAACACCGCTTGTTGATGTGAATGGAGAGCAAATCGGCCGTGACACATGGCTGCTAGGCTATGAAGCGTCTTTTCAGCTAAAACAGGTGCAAGCTTTTGTCGGTGTGGTTAAAGAAATGCTTGAAAATGATGCGGTGTAAGTACCTTCTTGGAATAGGGAGGTACTTTTTTTTATGAAATCATTTGACAATGAAAATCATTATCATTTAAAGTGTACATATAATAATTGAAAATGATTATCATTTAGATGAGGTGACCGATAGATGAAAGCACTAATTGCATTTGCGAGTATGTCTGGAAATACGGAAGATATGGCAGCGATCTTAAAGCAAACACTTGAAGGAAAAGGGATCGATACAGAGATGATGGAATTTGATGATACGAATGCAGAAGACCTTTCCTCATACGATTACGTATTCATTGGTTCTTATACATGGGGTGATGGAGATTTGCCTTATGAAGCAGAGGATTTTTATGAAGAGGTCTCTACTCTTGAACTTAGCCACATTAAAGCAGCTGTCTTTGGATCGGGTGATTACAGCTATCCGAAGTTTTGCGAGGCTGTCCATACATTCCATGACATGTTGAAATCAACGGGTGCATCCGTTTTTCCTGAAACATTAAAAATGGAGCTTGCACCGGATACAGATGAAGATGTGGCGTGCTGTCAGGAATTTGCAGCGAGCTTTTTAACGTGGGCTGCTTTGTCTGAGAAACGAGTTGAAAATCATGTTTCATAAAGGAGCAACAGCCGTTGCAGCATCTAAAAGTGGTGGATACTTTGTTGCTGTAAAACGTGAAGGCATTTTTCACTATAGTGTGGAGAGCGGATGGCAGCAGCTATTTAAGCTCAAGCATAAAATCCATGCGATCAGCTATATTGGCCCTTATTTATTCGGTGTTGGTGAAAATGGCACAGTAATTAGATCAGGAGATGAAGGCAACACATGGGCGTTATCTTCATTCCCAACAAATGCAGTCGTTTGGTCTATTACAGGACGCAAAGATGGGTTTGTATGTGCGCATGGAAAACATAGTATCTATGTGTCAAATGATTTCGGAATTTCCTGGGAAATTATGAAGCCATTTGCTCATGTGAATCATCCGCCGGTCATTCGTTCTTTATGTGCTGCAGGTGACCATCTTTATATTGGAACACAGATTCATGAGGTTCACGGAGGAATATGGGTGTATGACTTGCAAAGTGAACAGATTTTTCTTCTAAACAGAGAGGAGCACCGCATGACAGCTTCTATGCTGCTCTGTCATGAACATCTTCTTGTTTGTGCGTTAGGTTCAAAAAAAGGCAAAAAAGGATCTGTTCAAATTTTAGATTTACATACAAATATTCTGCATGATATTCAATCACAGGCCTTTGCTAGAGAAGAATCATTTTTGGATGTGTCAGAGGATAATGGCATTGTGTATGTGACCACCTCACAAGACGAACACGGATTTTCTAAAGTGTATCAGCTTGATATTGAGCAAAAAGAGCTCAAATGGTTTGATACGATCAAAGGACATGGTTTTCGTGTAGCCAATCAAAACGAAAACTTTTTCTGTGCGGGTTTATATGAAAGTAAGTTTGTCAGGCCATATGAGGAGCCTGCATTGATTCATTGATAAGGAGGAAGTAAAAGTGACAGAAAAGGTTTTATTGGTATATGCCACGATGTCTGGAAATACAGAAGCGATGGCAGATTTAATTGAAAAAGGGTTAACGGAAGCAGGAGCCAGCGTAGACCGGCATGAAGCGATGGATATTGATGCCGAGCTGCTCAATGATTACTCGCACATTATGTTAGGGGCGTATACATGGGGAGATGGCGATCTTCCGGATGATTTTATTGATTTATATGAAGAAATGGATGACCTTGATTTAACGGGTAAAGCATTTGCAGTATTTGGTTCTGGCGATACATCTTACGAACATTTTTGCGGAGCTGTTGACCTAATTGAAGAAAAAGTGAAGGAGCTTGGCGGTGACATTGTCCTGCCTTCAGTTAAGATTGAGCTGAATCCAGAAGGGGAGGAAGAAGACGAATTAATTTCTTTTGGCAGACAATTTGTTCAGCTTCACCAGCAAGAAGCGGGATAATCGGTCCCGCTTGTTTTATTTTCCATTGCGGAGATGACTCTAACACTTGTCATTAAAACACTCCTTTGGTACAGTAATGAAGTATAAATTAAGAGGAGGACATACATACATGAAACAAATGGACGCTAATGAAATTATTTCATTTATTCAAAATAGTACAAAATCAACACCTGTCAAAGTCTATATCAAAGGAGACTTAGAAGGTATTGAGTTTGGTGAACATGCAAAAACATTCATCACAGGAAACACTGGAGTTGTTTTCGGTGAGTGGAGCGAAATTCAAGAAGCGCTAGCATCTAACAAAGATAAAATTGAAGATGTTGTCGTGGAAAATGACCGCCGCAACTCTGCAATTCCGATGTTAGATTTGAAAAACATTAAAGCCCGTATTGAGCCAGGGGCAATCATTCGTGACCAAGTTGAAATCGGTGATAATGCAGTCATTATGATGGGTGCTTCAATTAATATCGGTTCTGTGATTGGCGAAGGTACGATGATTGACATGAACGTGGTGCTTGGCGGCCGTGCGACAGTAGGTAAGAACTGTCATATCGGTGCTGGATCTGTTCTTGCAGGTGTCATTGAGCCGCCGTCTGCTAAACCAGTTGTTGTAGAAGATGACGTTGTCATCGGTGCGAACGCTGTTGTTCTAGAAGGAGTGACAATTGGTAAAGGTGCAGTAGTAGCTGCTGGTGCGATCGTTGTAAACGATGTAGAGCCTTACACAGTTGTAGCAGGTACACCTGCTAAGAAAATCAAAGACATTGATGAGAAAACAAAAGGTAAGACTGAAATCAAACAAGAACTGCGTCAGCTTTAATTATATAATTCGCAGCTGAAGACAAAGACGTGGATGAGATATCCACGTCTTATTCGTATAGAAGAAAGGAAGTGAGTTCACTTGTTAAATCGTGAGCAATTAATATCAATTCGAAGAGATTTACACCAAATCCCTGAGCTTGGTTTCCAAGAATTTAAAACTCAAGCGTATCTCATTCAGCACCTTAGCACCTATTCAAAAGATCGAGTTGAGATTGAAACGTGGCGAACTGGGCTTTTTGTGAAAGTGAAGGGAACAAACCCAACGCGCGTATTTGCTTATCGTGCAGATATGGACGGTCTGTCTATTCCTGAGGAAACAGGGTATCCATTTGAATCTGTGCATGAAGGAAAGATGCATGCATGTGGACATGACCTTCATATGACCATTGCACTTGGTATCATTGATCATTTCGTTCATGAACCGATCAAAGAAGACGTATTATTTATCTTCCAGCCGGCAGAAGAAGGGCCAGGCGGAGCTGAACCGATGCTTGCAAGTGATGTATTGAAAAAATGGACACCAGACTTTATTACAGCGCTGCATATCGCACCTGAATATCCTGTTGGAACAATTGCTACGAAGCCTGGTTTGTTATTTGCCAATACGAGTGAGCTTGTGATTGAGCTTGAAGGAAAAGGCGGACACGCTGCATATCCTCATTTAGCAAATGATATGGTTGTTGCCGCAAGTGCACTTGTAGGTCAGCTGCAATCGGTCATTTCGCGTAATGTCGATCCCCTTGATAGTGCGGTCATTACAGTCGGTACAATTACCGGTGGAACGGCTCAAAATATTATTGCGCAGCATGCAAAGCTTGACGGTACCATTCGCACACTATCCCCAGAGTCTATGGACAAGGTGAGAAAGCGAATTGAAGCATTGGCAAAAGGCGTTGAAATTGGCTACGAATGCAAGGCAACCGTTCAATACCCTTCATCTTATTACGAAGTGGACAATTCAAAGGATTTGACAGAGGAATTTATGTCATATGTAGCCGAAGAAGGGCTAGCAAATGTGATTGAATGCAGAGAAGCCATGACAGGAGAAGATTTTGGCTACATGCTGAAAAAATATCCCGGCTTCATGTTTTGGTTAGGGGTCGATTCAGAATACGGCCTGCACCATGCAAAGCTCCAGCCTGATGAAAACGCGATTGAAACAGCTGTGAATGTCATGACGGCTTATTTTAAAAAGCAAGCTGGGGAATGAATAATCGAGCTGCCTCCTGTACACCTTATGAACAGGAGGTGTTCTTGATTATGACAAGAATTGGTGTAGAACAATCTTTATCCGATGTAGAAGAACTATTGAAGCAAAAAGGGTATGATGTCGTACGTATTCAAAATGAACAGCAAATGGATCAGTGTGACTGTTATGTCGTCACAGGACTAGATTCAAATGTTCTTGGCATTTCAGACACAACAACAAAGGCATCTGTTATTACAGCATCAGGTATGACGGCTGATGAAATTTGCCAAGAAGTAGAACAGCGTGTTCAATGAAACAAGAAAAAGAACCGGTAGATTATGATCCCGGTTCTTTTTGCTCTTTTTCTATATCGAGTACTTCTTTCATTTTTTTGCGCAAGATTCGTTCCACTCGCCATTGCTCCATTGTTTCAGTTTTCGCTATGATGCGCAGCACAAGGGAAGAGGAACCGAACGCCTCTACGCCGACAACTTGAGGACCTTCGATAATTTGAGGAGTTTCCTCTCGTACCTCATCACAGGCAGCTTGGAGGGCTGTGATCATCTGATCCACATTTTCATCCGGTGACAGCTCAATATCAACGAGTGCCTGCATCGTCCCTCTTGAATGATTGCTCACATTCAGTATGCTGCGATTTGGAATGAAATGAAGGGTGCCGTCAAAGCTTCGAAGCTGCGTGGTTCTTAGGCCAATTTGTTCGACGATCCCATCGAAGCCAGCGACCGTTATATATTCTCCTACATCAAATTGTTTTTCCAATAATATAAAGAATCCAGTCACAATATCACTCACTAACCCTTGAGCGCCAAAGCCGATCGCAAGTCCCACAACGCCCGCACCTGCCAGTAAAGCGGTCGGGTTATAATGAAATAAGTCGAGGATCATCACAACTAGAATAAAAATCAATAAGTAGGCGAAAATATTTAACGTCAAACTTTGCAGTGTCTGAGCTCTTGATAAAGAGACCTCATGCTTTTCAGCGAATGTTGAATAGGCGCGCTTAATCATCTTGTTTCCTATGGCTCTGATGATAAAGTAAATGGCAAAGATGGCGACTAGTTTTAGCAAAATCATACTGCTATTGAGGATAATGGAAACCCAATCTACTTGTTGAAATGCTCTCATAATCTTCAAAACCTTTCTATGTATGCTCTAAAAGAGAAGCTAATCATTTGTTCCCTTATGCAAGTCATGTTAAACTTTTGATAAGTAGAGCAGGAATTGTGACAAATCGTTAATTAAATTTATTATTAATTAATATTGACTAAAAATCGCATAAGTATTATAATTGTAATTGTGAAGTTATTAACTAAATGAGAATTTTAAGTTTTGATTCTCATTTTATATACAGCTAAGAAGACTGTATAAAGATATTATTTTTTGGAGGGATTTACATATGGCAGAGCGTTTTGTAGGAAAACAAGCTCCACGTTTTGAAATGGAAGCAGTACTTGCTAACAAGGAATTTGGTAAAGTAAGTTTAGAGGAAAACATGAAGAATGACAAATGGACAGTTCTTTTCTTCTATCCAATGGATTTCACATTTGTTTGCCCAACTGAAATTACAGCAATGAGCGATCGTTATGACGAGTTCGAAGATTTAGATGCAGAAATCATTGGTGTATCTACTGATACAATCCACACGCATCTTGCTTGGATCAATACAGACCGTAAAGATAATGGTCTAGGTGAATTAAAATACCCGTTAGCTGCTGATACTAACCACACAGTATCTAGAGAATACGGCGTTTTAATTGAAGAAGAAGGAATTGCTCTTCGCGGTTTATTCATCATTAACCCAGAAGGCGAACTACAATACCAAACAGTATTCCACAACAATATCGGTCGTGATGTAGATGAGACATTACGTGTTCTTCAAGCATTACAAACTGGTGGACTTTGCCCAGCGAACTGGAAACCTGGTCAAAAAACACTTTAATTGATAACTGAAGAAACAGGAGGGTCTAACTGATGTTAGACCTTTTTGTTTCGACACATACAATGGATGGAGGCGCTTCATAATGAAATTACGTCAACCAATGCCAGAACTAACTGGTGCAAAAGAATGGTTAAATGGAGAAGTAACAAAAGAAGATTTGATTGGTGACAAACCAACATTGATTCATTTCTGGTCAGTCAGCTGTCATCTTTGTAAAGAGGCAATGCCTCAAGTCAATCAATTCCGTGATGAATACAAGGATCAACTAAACGTTGTGGCAGTTCATATGCCTCGTTCAGAGGATGACCTAGATCTAGAAAAAATCAAAGAAGTTGCGAAAGAGCATGAAATCACGCAGCCAATCTTTGTGGACAGTGATCATCACTTAACAGAAGCCTTTGAAAACGAATATGTACCGGCATATTATGTATTTGATAAAACAGGTGCTTTGCGCCACTTCCAAGCCGGCGGAAGCGGAATGAAAATGCTTGAAAAACGTGTCAATCGAGTGCTTTCTGAGTCTGAAAAGGCTGCAGAATAAGCTTTTCCCCCATAAATGGGGGTTTTTTCATGGACAAAATTAGGAAGCATATGGCTTCGGATGAGTTTTTATGTAGGTGTTATTCCTAAGAAAAGAGAAAATGAGGGAGTTTATTAAAAAATATCCCTGAAACAAAAAGGTATAACGACCTATTTACATTTTTGTTTTGAAATGAAAATGTAAAGATTTTAACTTTTTACTATTCAGAACGTTTTTGCACAAAAGAAATTTCAGTTAGGTAAATAACTATATAAATCAAGTAGTATAAGCGTTTATTCAATTTTTTTACAATATTTTAAGGTTTGTCAAAAGCCTATAGTGGCAATGAAATGGGTGCCGATTTTTCCTCTTTGGCAAAATTTTAGTTGAAAATACCTATCTGTTAGCAAACTGTAAAATGATAAAAAAATAGTTGATAAAATTAGTTTTCTAATCTAATATTTACTATAGAATATTTTTTATATGATGAGGGGGAAATCCATTGTTTAATGAGAGGGAAGCGTTACGTTTACGATTGGAACAATTAAACGAGGCAGAAGTAAAGGTCATCCGTGAATACCAAATTGAGCGAGATGCGATTTATGCAAAATTAAGAGAATTAGACCGTCAAGGAACAGGTCTAGTGTCAGATACAAAAAAAGAAGTACGTACAGAGAGAAAGACGGATTCACTGCCTGTATTAGCTGAGCTTGCTGCGCAAGAAATGAGAAGCTACCAGCAGCCGGCACAACCACAATCATCATCTTTAGGAACAGGACAGCTAAACGGTGCGCCTGTAGGTATTCCGGAAGGATCGACAAGACGCAGAAGAGGCACAGCTCGTCCTGGCTCTAAGGCAGCGAAGCTTCGTGAAGCTGCGATTAAAACGTTAAAGCGTCATAATGCAGCGATTAAAAGCTCAGAGCTTCAAAAAGAGATTGAAAAAGAGAGCGGTCTTGAAATCCCAAATATGACAACGTTTATGCAAAGCTTAATTAAAATGTACCCTGAAGTGAAGAAGCCTTATCGCGGACAGTATATTTTAGAAGGCGACATTCAAACAGAAGACGAATAAATAAAAAACTGCTGGGCATAAAAATCCAGCAGTTTTTTATTTTGAGAATTATTTCTTTTGATCAACTGTATAGACAATTTTGCGTTCCTTGGGCAGGTGATCACGCTGTTTTTTGAAGCTGTCGATTTTGACTGTCATGACCTCTCCATTATGCTGCACTGCATCGACTTGTTCCTGAAGTGTTTGAACTTGTTCGTTGAGTTTCTTCAAGATCGGTTCGATTTCTTCTGTCGTTTGCAGGATGCGGTCTCGTGAGAATGGCTGTGCATTTGTTTGTGCTGACTGGTCAATATCAGCAAAATGAGATGCGATCCATTCTTCGCTTTCTGCTAACTGTTTTTGATAGCTTGTGAGTGTTTCGTAAAAAATCGCTTCTTTTGCTTTTTCAATTTGCAGTAATTTCTCCTGTGTTTCATAAAAACGCTCTTGAAGATGTCTGACGCCTTCCTGTAATACATGGAGCTCTGCGTTTTTATTGCCCAATGTTTGCTGTAGCTTCTCAATCACTGCGGATAAAGTATTTCCTTTTTTCTCCTCTTTTGCAAGTCGTTTATCTTGATCCTCTATCTGTTCATTTAATTGTTGAGAGATTTCTTTATATTTGACAACTTTCAAATGCAGCCTGTGTTTTTCTTCTGTTTCTTTTCTTCTATGATAGGTTTCCTTTTGCAGCATCTCATGGAGGAGGACCATTTTATGTAATAATTCTGATTTGCTGTAGGAGAGTTCCTGTATTTTTGAGGCAGCATCGTGTTGATCATTGGTCATTTCATCCAATTGTTGTTTTAATGTCGTGAAATCCTTTTTCATCTCATGATATTCTTGAGTTAACTTCTTATTTTTAGAATACGTATATGAGGACTGTAAATCAGAGATCATTTGTTGATATTTGGCAGTTTCAGCTTTTAAGTATAAATTCTCTTGAGATAAATCATGGAATAGGGGAGAAGCATGGCGCCTGTTCATCGATAGACCCTCCTTATTCATGTTACCAATAAAGTATGCGAAAGGAGTGCGATTAGAACAACCATATCAAAGGAGGACTTAGAGGATGCACGTAGTGAATGTAATTTTAGCTGGAGGAGCTTCCAGACGCTTTGGAGAGCCAAAGGCAAGTCATATGTATCAAGGGAAACCATTATATGAGCATGTGAAAGAGCAGCTTTTAGGAGGGCAGACGGTTATCATCAGCCATCCGTCGCTTCTTCCTTTTTTCAAAGCAAGAGGTGAACAAAGTGTGTGGTTAGATGATGAAGAGGTGCGCGGATGCGGACCGCTTGCCGGCATATACACGGCGATGCAAAAGCAAAAGGCAGAATGGTATTTAGTAACGGCATGTGACATGCCTTTCATCCGGAAGGAAACAGCGGAAGTGTTATCGTCTTATTGCAGCGAGCACACAGACGCCATCATTCCGCTTGTTGAGGGCAGATTACAGCCTTTGTTTGCGCTTTATCACCGCCGCTCTCTTCCGTTTATTCGCGCGTGTTTAAAAGAGAATCAATTAGCCATTAAAGATTTGCTTCAAAAGCTTCAAGTGCGCATCGTTTCAGAGGAAGAACTGAACGTGACATCAAACGAATTTCGTAATATCAATAAAAGAAGCGATTTACCTGAAAACGGTATGATATGATACATAAAAACGGTAAGGAGAGAGCAGCATTGAATGACCGATATTCAAGACAAATCTTGTTCCCTCCGGTTGGGGAAAAAGGACAGCATGGGCTGGCTGAAAGTCATGTTCTGATCGTTGGAGCCGGTGCTCTTGGTACCGCCTCTGCGGAAGGACTTGTTCGGTCTGGCATCGGTACGCTTACGATTGTCGATCGTGATTATGTGGAATTTTCAAATTTACAGCGGCAGCAGCTGTACACGGAACATGATGCAAAGGCACATGTGCCAAAAGCAGCTGCGGCAAAAAAACGTCTCGAGCAGATCAATCATGAAGTGACGATTCACGCCCTAATTGAAGATGCAGGGGCGGCGCTGTTAAGGCCGTTATTCCAGAGAGCAGATATCGTCATTGATGCAACAGATAATTTTGAGACAAGAATGGTGATGAATGATTTATCACTAGAAACGAAGACGCCGTGGATATATGGCGCTTGTGTGAGCAGTCAGGGGATGTATATGGCCATATTGCCGGATAAAACGCCATGTTTATCATGTGTGTTCACGGCAATGCCTGTTGGCGGCTTGACGTGCGACACAGCGGGGATTATTTCACCTGCCGTTCAAATGGTTTCTGCTTATCAGCAAACAGAGGCACTCAAATATTTAACAGGTCATGAAGAGCAAATCGAGCGGAAATTTGTCACGTTTGATCTTTGGCAGTCTACATCCTTTAAAATGGATTTATCTCGCACGAAGCAGAAAGACTGTCCAACTTGCGGCACGGCAAGAACCTATCCTTATTTACATGACCAGCGTAAAAAATCCACGGTGCTTTGTGGACGTGACACCGTTCAAATTGTATCAAAGGATTTAGCAAAACTATCATTTCAGCATATAAAAGAGCGGCTCTCATCTATATGTGAGGTGGAAGTAAACGACTTCTTAATCCATGTACGCTACGAAAACTACCGAATGGTCTGTTTCAAAGGGGGACGTGCATTAATCCATGGAACAAATGATGAAAAAGAAGCCAATTCATTACTAGCAAGACTGCTAGGGATATAGGAGTGAAGTGTGATGGAAAGACGGCAGCCAATACAAGTAGAAGAGGCCATAAAGAAAGTCCACCAATACGAAAAACATGGAGAAATAGAATGGGTCCCTTTAAAGGACAGCCTTGGACGGTTTATTGCAGAAGATATTTTGGCAGACCATGATGTTCCGGCATTTGATCGTTCTCCGTATGATGGCTTTGCACTTCGGGCAGAAGATACAAAAGAAGCATCAAGCGAGCATCCAGTTGAATTCGAAGTCATTGATCATATTGGTGCAGGAATGGTCTCAGCAAAAACCATCGGTCCCTTTCAGGCCATTCGTATTATGACAGGAGCAAAAATTCCAAATGGCGCAAATGTCGTTATCATGATTGAACTGACGAAGACTTTTGAAAAAGGCGGCAAATCATTCATGTCACTGAAAAGACCGCTGAAAAAGGGAGACAATATTTCTCGTCAAGGAGAAGAGGTACTCAAAGGAAACGTGATGGTCAACAAAGGAACAGATGTCACTCCTGGCGTCACGGCTCTATTGGCGACATTCGGATATGCGGTAGTGCCAGTTGTCAAAAAACCGGTGATTGGCATTATCTCAACAGGCACAGAGCTTCTTCAAGTAAGTGATGCCATGGTGGACGGCAAGATTAGAAATAGTAATCTTAGTATGGTCTATGCGCAAGTACTTGAGGCCGGAGCTGAGCCGCTTGATTTAGGCGGAGTCTCCGATGACTTTGACAAAAGTTATCATGCAGTAAAAGCAGCCATGAGCAAGGTAGACATTCTGATCACAACAGGCGGTGTGTCAGTGGGCGATTTTGACTTTCTGCCTGCCATTTATGAAAAACTGGGAGCCAAGGTGCTGTTTAATAAAGTAGCCATGAGACCTGGAAGTGTGACGACTGTGGCTGCAATGCCAAATGGTCAATTGCTGTTTGGGCTGTCCGGAAATCCTGCTGCCTGTTTTGTGGGCTTTGAATTATTTGTGAAGCCGATCATCTATAAATGGTATATGAAAGAAAATCCATTTCCCGCTTTTGCTGAGGCGAAACTCACACATGATTTTCCAAAAGCCAATCCGTTTACTCGTTTTGTCAGGGCTGCCCTTCAATTCACTGGCAGTCACATCAGTGTGACTCCGACAGGTCTTGATAAATCAAGTGCAGTGACCTCTATTGCAGAGGCTAATTGTTTCATCGTGCTGCCTGGGGGAACAAGAGGTTTTCAAGCAGGTGATCAAGTTGCTGTTCTGCTGTTTCAGCACAAAGGCGGTGGTTCCTCGTGCTGGATGACAAATTAAGCATATTACAGCTGGTCGGTTATCAAAATAGCGGCAAGACCACGTTGATCGAAAAGCTCTGTCAGCTGGCTGAACGTGAAGGGCTGAAGCTAGGCTGCTTTAAACACCATGGACATGGCGGGACACCAGATCGTCTTTTCAAAGAAAAAGATACCGATCGATATGTACAAGCAGGGGCATATGCCGCAGGTGTGGAAGGAGAGGGTGAATTTCACTTTTCGATGCAGCACATCACGTTAGAGCAGTTGCTCAGCATGTGTCAGCATCTTCCGTTAGACGCAGTGCTCATAGAGGGGTACAAACAGGCGACTTATCGCAAAATCGTTTGTGTAAAGAATGAAGAGGAGCTTATTGACCTTTCAACTCTTTCTAATATACAAGCAGCTATTTATTTTTCTCAAGAGGATCCATTAACCGAAAATTACCCGTTTCCTGTGTTTTCATCTTTTGATAAGCGCGGGATGACATTTGCTTTTCACTTATTGAAGGGAGGCGGCACGTTTTGAGCGAACTTTTTAAAATAACAAAAACACCGATTGAGGTAAACGAATTGATTCAGCATGTGACAAGACGAAAGGCAGGAGCGATTACAACGTTTATCGGGACGGTCAGAGAATGGACAAACGGCAAGAAAACATTGCGTTTAACGTACGAAGCATACATACCAATGGCGGAAAGCATGCTAAGGCAGATTGGACAAGAAATGAAGAATCGGTGGCCTGACACTGAAGCAGCGATTGTGCACCGTATTGGAACACTTGAGATAACGGATATTGCTGTTGCGATCGCCGTTTCTTCTCCTCATAGGAAGGCTGCCTACGAAGCCAATGAATATGCTATTGAACGAATCAAGGAAATCGTTCCTATTTGGAAAAAAGAATATTGGGAAGATGGAGAGGCCTGGATAGGTAATCAGCTTGAAACGGTTTCATATCCAGAAGGTAAACCTAGCCATCTTCAACTTGCAGAGAAAGAAGGTGATCAGCATGATTAATGTGTTATTGTTCGCCGGCCTTGCTGAGAAGGCCGGGAAACAACAAATCATCATTCAAAAAGAACAAACAACGGTTGATGAGATTAAAATAGAATTACAGGAGGTATATGGTGTTGATGCTGCACAAAATGTAATGGTTGCAGTCAACGAAATATATACGAGGGAAAATGCTGAAGTGCGTAGCGGGGACACTGTTGCACTCATTCCTCCTGTAAGTGGTGGATAATAGATATTAGAGGATTTGGTTATGGCCGCCCGGCTGTAACCAATTTTTTATGTGTGAAAAGTTTGTAGAGGTACTTGGGTATGATCTTCGTAAATAAAACATCCCCTTCTTGCTTTAGAAATGTGAGGATCGAGCTGCTGAATGAGATCATACAATTCGCTGATTCGTCTCACATTGAAATCTGTTTGGGCTTGAAGCTGTTCCTTTAATTCTTTTGTGCTCACAATGCTTCCCTTTTTCTCTTTGATAATATCTACACATCTTGCAGCGTAGTATATTTTGTCGTTAGAAGGTCTGCTTTCTTTCATATCAAGTAATTTGAGCTCATGATAAATCGATTCTCTTTCCTTTCGAAAGTATTGCCATGCTTCTTGTTCCTTTTCATACAGTAAAATCAATTGCATTTTCAATTTTTCTCTTAACATTCACTTGACTCCATTTCCACTATCATTTAACCTACCTCTATTTTACATTATATGAAAAAATAACTTTTGATCAAGTAAAATCCCTTTATTTTTAATTTTTTAATATGAAAGTATTGATACTAAAGACTTATTTGTTCTGTAAAAGAAACCAATCATAGTCCTATAAAGCCGGGATTTGTCCAAATTACTAGGATTATTTTAACAAAAAATTGTTGTGTCTATCTAAGACCATGCGAATCCAAAAGAAAAGGATATTTATTCCGAAAGACATATTGTTTACTTAATAAAATGTTTTTAAGTCAGTAAAAGCACGATTCTTGATATGAATATGGTCGGATCATGGGGTCATTTGAAGGGTTTCATTCGTGAAAATAGAATAATAGATAAAATTTTTTCTCAACGAAAATAAGAAAATCAAATGATCGATCATTTATTGGCAATCTTTTGATAAAATAGAAAGAAAAAGAGCGTCATTGTGCGTTTGCATATTTGCTTGACA
Source organism: Bacillus safensis FO-36b (assembly GCF_000691165.1). Lineage (GTDB taxonomy): Bacteria > Bacillota > Bacilli > Bacillales > Bacillaceae > Bacillus > Bacillus safensis. The sequence continues at coordinate 160,971 of NZ_ASJD01000003.1, forward strand.
TAGAGAGGATGACATTTGGTGAAAAAAAACATGCAAAAACCTACGATCATTGGAGTGAGCACAAGACCATCAGAGCACCTGAAAAGAGTATGGGAAAATCCAGTTGTTTGGTGGCCTTTATCTTGTGTGCTTATTTTAACAGTTGTTGTGACTTATTTGTCTGAGCTCGTAAATAAGGGAATGTGGGCAGATTTAAGTTTGCCGGTACCTGTTGTTTATGTGGTGACGCTCATTGGTCTGGTATTTGGGATTGTCATCAATGCTGCTATATATAAGTTCATCGTATTTTTAGCGAAAGGTGATGCATCATTTCGGCAGCTGTTTTCAGCGGTTCTGTTCATTACACCCGTTACGATCATTGGGACGATTATTTCTCATTTGGCAGTAATCCTTTTTCATGTTCCAAAAGATGTCACGGTTACTTCGTTAAACGCACTCATTCGAATTTCTGGTCCATGGCATGCGGTGTTAGCCAATATCGATCTATTTGTGATCTGGAATCTTGTTTTAACAGGCTTTTTATTCATCCAAGTTGGGCGTATATCACCGAGAATTTCTTGGGTGATTATAGGCGTCTTTTATATCTTATCGTTAATTTTTCAATATGTAGGAACAGCAATTAACATATCAGTAAGCTGGGGGTAGAATGTTTTTATGAGAAAGAAAATCATCATCGGATCTATTTTAATTATTGTGATTGGACTATTTATTGGATTTAATATTGCGAAAAACCAAGCAAAGCCTGTTTCTACAGCAGCGATTAAAACAGTCAAACTCACGCCGAAAGAAATCACATCTACGGTGATGACACCCGGGACACTTTCATTCTCTGAAGAGCAGTTCATCTATGAAGAAGAGGAAAAGGGGAAATTGAAGGGAATTGCTGTGAAAGAAGGGGAAAAGGTAAAGGCTGGAACGCCGCTTCTTACATATGAAAACAAGGAACTGGAGCTTGAGGAGCAGCAGCAAGCATTAGCCGCTGAGTCAAGTACATTAAAATTGGAACAATTGCAAAATAGGCTGAGTGAATTAGATGAGAAAAAAGCAGGCGGTTCTGACGCTAATGCCAAAAGCGAGCGAGATCAGCTTCAATTAGAACTGAAAGCGGCTGAATTAGAACAAAAGCAAGCAAAGATCAGCCAAGAAAAAGTAAAGGCGCAAATAGAAGATTTAACCGTACATAGTAAAATTGATGGAACAGTGATTTCCATTGAGCAAGAGGCCGGAGCAGGGGGGCCGGAAGATAGGCAGCCGATCATCCATATTGGTAATGAGAAAAAAATGATCGTGCGGGGTTTGATCTCAGAGTATGATGCCATCAAAATCAAAAAGAAACAAAAAGTGAAGGTAACGTCTGATGTCATTCGCGGGAAGAGCTGGCAAGGAGTCGTGAAAAAAGTAGGTGCTGTTCCTGTCCAGACTGCGGCCGAAACAACTTCGAGCGATCAAACGGTTCAATATCCTGTTGAAGTTGAAATAAAGGGGAAGAAACCTGAGGCGAAGCCTGGTTTTAAAATGATCATGGAAATTGAAACAGATAAGCGCCAGGCGCAAACAATTCCTGAAACAGCAGTAAAAAAAGAGACTGATGGACAATACGTTTATGTTGTTCGAGAAAATGTACTGAAAAAAGTAAAAGTGGTCATAGGGGAAACGTCAGGTCATGATCTTGAAGTGACAAAAGGTGTCAAGGCAGAGGACCAAATCATTGCTCATCCAACAGATGACATGTATGACGGAATGGAAGTGAATGCTGAATGATTCAGCTTTCCAACGTAACAAAAAGCTATGAGGTCGCACACGAAACATTTGATGTATTAAGTGACATGAATCTTGTCATTGAAAAAGGTGAGTATATGTCCATTATGGGCCCGTCAGGCTCTGGAAAGTCAACATTAATGAATATTATTGGCTGTTTAGACCGTCCGACGACGGGACAATATCATTTTCAAGGTACAGAGCTGTCAGCAGCAAAGGATCAAGAGCTCGCGGTTATTCGAAATCAATCCATTGGATTTGTTTTTCAGCAATTTCACCTCCTGCCAAGGTTAAATGCGAGACGCAATGTTGAACTTCCGATGATTTACGCTGGGATCAGCCAAAAGGAAAGAAAAGAACGTGCGGAATTGGCACTTGAAAAGGTTGGTTTGGCAGATCGAATGAAACATATGCCAAGTGAGTTGTCAGGAGGACAAAAGCAAAGGGTGGCAATTGCACGAGCGATTGTCAATAAGCCTCAGCTTATTTTGGCAGACGAACCGACTGGTGCTCTCGACTCAAAAACAAGCATGTCAATTATGGAACAGTTTACACAGCTGAATGAGGAAGGGACAACGATTGTGCTTGTCACCCATGAAGAAGAAATAGCTGCTTATACAAACCGTACGGTCGTTGTGAGAGATGGACGGCTTGTTGAAGATAGATGGATGCAAGGGGACGCTATGAATGAAACTCTTTGAAAATATCAAAATAGCGCTGAATTCGGTTTTAGCTCATAAATTACGTTCTATTTTAACGATGCTTGGGATTATTATTGGTGTTGGATCAGTCATTGCAGTCGTGGCGATCGGTCAAGGCGGTGAGCAAATGTTAAAAGGATCGATTTCAGGTCCAAACAATACCATTGATATGACATATACGCCTTCTGACGAAGAGTTAAATGCAAATCCAAATGCTTTATTCGAAGCCTCATTTACTGAGGAAGACATAAAAAGCATTAGGACAATCAATGGGGTGAAGCAGGTCGCTTCCTCGACTGCACAAGGAATGCAGCTGAGATTTCAAGATACGACAGTTGATGCGACAGTTAACGGCATAAATGAGGGGTATACGGATGTACATTCATTACAAATCGCAGAAGGAAAGAATTTAAGAGATATTGACTTTAGAAGCGGCAGAAGAGCTGCCCTCATCTCGGATGGCTTACAAAAAGAACTATTCAATGGACAAAAGGCATTAGGTGAACTGATTTGGATGAACGGACAGCCAGTTGAAGTCATCGGTGTGTTAGCAAAACAGAAAGGGATGTTTTCATTTGATATGAATGAATTATATGTCCCATTTGCGATGCTCACCTCCACATTTGGTATGAATGAATATGATAAGTTGTCTATTCAAGTCGCACATGCGGATCAAATGAAGGAAGTAGGAAAGAGCGCGGCTGCCATATTAAATGAAAATCATCATACAGAAGATGCTTACGAAATGATCAATATGGAAGAAATCGCAGAAGGGATCGGTCAAATAACGTCCGTTATGACAACGATCATTGGCTCAATAGCCGGAATCTCTTTACTTGTCGGCGGCATCGGTGTGATGAATATTATGCTCGTTTCTGTGACAGAGAGGACAAGAGAAATCGGTATTCGAAAGGCGATGGGCGCAACAAGGGCGCAAATTCTCGTTCAGTTTTTAATTGAGTCTGTCGTTTTAACACTCATCGGCGGGCTGATGGGAATTGCACTTGGTTTAGGCGGTGCTTCGCTAGTTTCACTATTTGCCGGCTGGCCGTCTCTCGTATCTTGGCAAGTGGTTTGTGGAGGCGTACTGTTTAGTATGCTCATTGGTATTGTTTTTGGGTTAATTCCTGCGAATAAAGCAGCGAGACTAGACCCTATTGAATCGCTCAGGTATGAATAATTCGGAGAAGAAAAAAGCATACAAACGGTTTACATTCGCCTTCATTACCCATCAAAAGCTTTTATGCAAATCGCATAAAAGCTTTTTTTAGTTCCATTGAATGAAATAAAAAATGATAGAAATGCTAATATCATGACTTTCATCTTAATGTCACATATTTTTCAGTTTACAAATGGTACATATAAAGGTAAGATGACCATGGTGAAAGATTTTGATAGTTATTGAATGTATTTGATTGTTTTGTATTGATAATGTTGAAAAAAGCGATTACAATAAAGGTGCGCGCAAAATGAATACGTTTTCAAAAGGGGTGTTCTCATGTTAACACCGGAAAGACATCAACTCATTATCGACAGCTTAGAAGAAAATGATGTCATTAAAATACAGGACTTAACGATGATGACGGATGCGTCTGAATCTACAATTAGAAGAGATTTATCAGCCCTTGAAGAAAAAGGATTTCTGAAAAGGGTTCATGGAGGAGCGGCCAAGGTTTCGAGTATTCGCCTTGAACCAGATGTATTTGAGAAATCTGCCAAAAACCTTCAAGAAAAGTCATTGGTAGCAGAGGCAGCGGCATCTCTTTTAAAACAGGGTGACTGTATTTATTTAGATGCAGGTACAACCACACAGCAAATGATTGAATATATCGATCCAGATCAAGATATTGTCGTGGTGACTAACGGTGTGATGCACATTGAAGCACTTATGAGAAAAGGCATTACCTTTTACTTGACAGGCGGATCAGTGAAACATCGAACAGGAGCCATGGTGGGAGCCTCAGCTTTGACAGCGATGGAAAATTATCGTTTTGACAAAAGCTTTGTTGGGACAAACGGCATTCATCCCGAGGCGGGTTTTACAACACCTGATCCAGAGGAAGCACTCATGAAAAAAAGAGCCATGAAACAGGCGAAAAAAACCTATATCTTATCAGATGCCTCGAAGTTTGGCGAAATATCGTTTTCAACCTTTGCTAGTTTACAGGAAGCCACCATTATCACAAACGACGCAAAAGAGGATTCATTCGATAATTACCATGAAAAAACGGTTATAAAGGTAGTGAAAACATGATTTATACAGTTACTTTAAACCCATCAGTTGATTACATTGTACACGTGGAGGATTTTGCAGTCGGCGGTTTAAATCGTTCAACCTATGATCAAAAATATCCAGGTGGTAAAGGAATTAATGTCTCAAGGCTATTAAAACGTCACGGTGTTGAATCAAAAGCACTTGGATTCATTGGTGGATTTACAGGCAAATATATTCAAGATTTTTTACAGAACGAACAATTACAAACAGCCTTTCACGAGGTGTCAGAAGATACAAGAATTAATGTGAAACTAAAAACAGGTGAAGAGACAGAAATCAACGGCCTCGGCCCATCAATTACTGAAGCGCAATTTGAGTCATTTCTATCTCAATTTTCTTCATTAACTGAAGGAGATGTCGTGGTTTTAGCTGGCAGCATTCCTTCTTCATTACCTCATAACACATATGAGCGTATTGCTGAAGTTTGCAAAGAGCAAGGTGTAAGAGTTGTTCTTGATATTTCTGGCGAAGCGTTAAAAAAAGCAGCTGACATGAAACCATTCTTAATGAAGCCAAATCATCATGAACTGGGTGAAATGTTTGAGACGAGTATTTCATCAGCAGAAGAAGCAATTCCTTATGGGAAAAAGCTGTTAGAACAAGGTGCTGAACATGTCATCGTCTCCATGGCTGGAGATGGCGCCCTTTTATTCAGTAAAGAAGGAATCTATCAGTCCAATGTTCCAAAGGGAACGCTCGTTAATTCAGTTGGAGCAGGAGATTCAGTCGTTGCAGGGTTTTTAGCCGGCGTTTCAAAAGGCCTTTCAATTGAAGATTCATTTAAGCTTGGTGTTACTTCAGGAAGCGCTACAGCCTTTTCTGAGGAGCTTGGCACAAAAGAGCTTGTTGACACACTATTACCACAAGTAAAAGTCACACGCATTTAAAGGAGGAGTCATCATGAAAATTACAGAACTACTCACGAAGCATACCATTAAGCTTCAATTAGACAGCCAGCAGAAAGAAGCAGTCATTGAAGAGCTGGTCACTGTTTTAGATACAGCAGGCAAGTTAAATGATAAAGAGGGCTACAAAGAAGCTGTGATCAATCGTGAAAAACAGAGCTCTACTGGTATTGGCGAAGGAATTGCCATCCCGCACGCTAAAACAGCAAGTGTAAAAGAGCCTGCCATTGCATTTGGCCGCTCAACTGCTGGTGTTGATTATGAATCACTAGACGCGCAGCCGAGTCATCTTGTCTTTATGATTGCCGCAACTGAAGGCGCAAACAACACGCACTTAGAGGCACTTTCTCGTTTATCCACACTTCTAATGCGTGAAGAAATCCGAAAGCAGCTCCTTGAAGCGGCGACTGAAGATGAAATCATTGAGATCATCAATACACATGATCAAGATGATGAAGAAGAAGAGGAAGTTCAAGAGGAGCCGGCAGCAGAAGGAAAACCCGCTAAAATTTTAGCAGTAACAGCTTGCCCAACAGGCATTGCCCATACATTTATGGCAGCAGATGCTTTGAAAGAAAAAGCAAAAGAAATGGGCGTTGACATTAAAGTTGAAACAAATGGCTCTGGCGGTATTAAACATGCCCTTACAGCAAAAGAAATTGAAGAAGCACCAGCCATCATTGTGGCAGCGGACAAGCAAGTAGAAATGGAACGCTTTAAAGGCAAGCATGTCATTGAAGTCCCTGTAACAGCTGGTATTCGCCGTCCACAGGAATTAATTGAAAAAGCAATCAATCAAGATGCGCCGATTTATAAAGGTTCAGGCGGCAGTTCTTCTAAAGAAGAAAATGAATCATCTGGCAAAGGAAGAAGCGGATTTTACAAGCACTTAATGAGTGGTGTAAGTAACATGCTTCCATTTGTTGTCGGAGGCGGTATCCTTGTTGCGATTTCATTCTTCTGGGGCATTAACTCAGCAGATCCTAAGGACCCTTCATTTAATTCATTTGCAGCTGTCTTAAAAGGAATTGGCGGCGATAATGCGCTTGCCTTAATCGTTGCTGTATTAGCTGGGTTTATTGCCATGAGTATTGCAGATCGTCCAGGTTTTGCGCCAGGTATGGTCGGTGGTTTTATGGCGTCAGCAGCAGGTGCAGGGTTCTTAGGCGGACTGATTGCTGGTTTCCTAGCAGGTTACATTGTTGTGCTGCTCAAAAAAGTATTCACATTCGTACCGCAGACACTCGACGGGATTAAACCGGTTCTGCTGTATCCATTGTTCGGTATTTTCTTCACAGGCATTATCATGCATTATATTGTCAACACACCAGTGAAAATGGTGATGGACGGATTAACACATTGGCTTGAATCATTAGGTACGGGAAACCTTGTCTTAATGGGTATTATTTTAGCTGGTATGATGGCAATTGATATGGGAGGCCCAATTAACAAAGCGGCTTACACATTTGGTCTTGCAATGATTGCTGCTGGCAACTATGCACCGCATGCTGCAATTATGGCAGGCGGAATGGTACCACCACTAGGTATTGCACTTGCAACAACGATCTTTAGAAATAAGTTCTCAAAACGTGACCGTGAAGCAGGGATTACATGTTACTTCATGGGAGCTGCCTTCATCACTGAAGGGGCGATCCCGTTTGCGGCAGCAGATCCTCTTCGTGTGATTCCTTCAGCTGTTATTGGTGCAGCAGTTGCTGGCGGATTAACGGAATTCTTTAGAGTGACGCTTCCTGCACCGCATGGCGGACTATTTGTTTTCTGGGTAACAAATCATCCAGTTCTTTATATCATCAGCATCTTAATCGGTGCTGTTGTGACAGCGATTTTACTGGGTATTTTGAAAAAACCAGTCAGGCAAGAAGCGTAATGCAGAAGAGAAGCATCGTGAAAAACGGTGCTTCTTTTTGTTTAATCATCAGTGAATTAGGAAAAAATATCTAATTAGATGGTTGTCTTGTGAATTTTTAAATGACATATGATAAAGTAAAGTTATTCAATTCACGTTTCAAGTCTTTTAGCAGAAAGTCTTAGGAGGAAGCAGTATTTTGAACGAAGAAAACAAACAAAACGAAAATGAAATTCAATCTGATGCGAAGCAAGCCAAAACAGAGAAGAAAAGTTCACTGTTTGAATGGATCAAAGCCATTTTAATCGCACTTGCACTCGTCTTGCTCATCCGTACGTTTATATTTGAACCGTATGTGGTGGAAGGAGAGTCAATGGAACCAACACTTCATGATGGGGAAAAGCTGTTTGTCAACAAAACCATTAACTATCTCGGTGGTGTAAAACGCGGTGACATCGTGATTATTAATGGAAAAGATGGTCAGAAGATTCATTATGTCAAACGATTGATCGGCCTTCCAGGTGATACGATTGAAATGAAGGATGATACGCTTTACATTAATGGTAAAAAAGTAGATGAGCCTTATTTAAAAGAGAATAAGGCGCATGCGAAAGAGTATGAAGTGCATTTAACTGGAGATTTTGGCCCAGTGAAAGTACCGAAAAACGATTACTTTGTGATGGGGGACAACAGACTGAATTCCATGGACAGCAGAAATGGACTTGGCCTCATTGAAAAGGATCGGGTTGTCGGGACATCAGAATTTGTTTTCTTCCCATTTGGCGACATTCGACAGACAAAATAAAAGCACCTTCTCATGGGCAAGAGAAAGGTACTTGAACGAGCGACCCTTACAGAAGGGTCGTTTTTAATTTGGCGTGAGCACTGTAACAATGATCACAATCGCTAGAACAGAAGCGAATACAGATCCGGTAATGGCTAAAACGGATCGAAACAACCCGATCTTTAGGTTTTCTTTTCCCCGCTTTTGTAAAAAACGTTTGGAAAAGATGTGAACCAGTGTGTAAATGAGGATAAGCCCAATATAAAGGCCAAAGTCCCTCGCATTAAAGCCTGTTGCAGATAAATAAATGCCCATAAAGAAAATCAATAAACAGTATTCCATCAGTGTGAGTAATCTCAAATCGCCCGAACTCCTTCAATCAATCATTCCCGTTTATTATATCATAATAGACAAAAAGCCTTCGTTCTTAGCGAGAGACGTTTCTATCAAACGTTATTCATGTTATACTTCATATTGATGAATGAGTGATGGAGGATTAATAAATGATTGCAGTAAATAATGTTAGTTTGCGCTTTGCTGATCGTAAACTATTTGAAGAAGTAAATATTAAATTCACTCCTGGCAACTGCTACGGATTAATTGGTGCCAATGGAGCTGGTAAATCAACGTTCCTAAAGATTCTTTCTGGTGAAATTGAGCCTCAAACGGGCGATGTTCATATGAGTCCTGGTGAGCGTTTAGCGATTTTAAAACAGAACCACTTTGAATACGAAGAGTTTGAAGTGCTGAAAGTCGTCATCATGGGTCACAAACGTCTATATGACGTGATGCAGGAGAAAGATGCGATCTATATGAAACCTGATTTCTCAGATGAAGACGGGATTCGTGCAGCGGAGCTTGAAGGTGAGTTTGCTGAATTAAACGGCTGGGAAGCTGAAAGTGAAGCAGCGATCCTATTAAAGGGCCTTGGCATTCCAGAAAGCCTTCAATCGAAGAAAATGTCTGAGCTTGGCGGTTCTGAAAAGGTAAAAGTACTTTTAGCTCAAGCTTTATTTGGCAAGCCTGACGTTCTTCTTCTCGATGAGCCGACGAACCACTTGGACTTACAAGCAATCCAGTGGCTCGAAGAGTTCCTCATTAACTTTGAAAATACCGTCATCGTCGTTTCGCATGATCGTCATTTCTTAAACAAAGTATGTACACATATTGCGGACCTTGATTTCGGAAAAATCCAAGTATACGTCGGTAACTATGATTTTTGGTATGAGTCCAGCCAGTTAGCGCTGAAACTAAGCCAAGAAGCAAATAAGAAAAAAGAAGAACAAATTAAGCAGCTTCAAGAATTCGTTGCCCGGTTTAGTGCGAACGCTTCTAAATCGAAGCAAGCGACATCAAGAAAGAAATTGCTTGATAAAATCTCTTTAGATGACATTAAGCCGTCTTCACGTAAATATCCGTATGTTCATTTTGCGCCAGAGCGCGAAATCGGAAATGATGTCCTTCAAGTAGAAGGTCTATCAAAAACAATTGACGGTGTGAAAGTACTGGATAATGTCAGCTTTATTATGAACCGCGAAGATAAAATTGCGTTCTTAAGCCGTAACGAGCTTGCTGTGTCCACTTTATTTAAAATCCTTGCTGGTGAAATGGAGCCAGACAGCGGATCATTTAAATGGGGCGTCACAACGTCACAAGCCTTTTTCCCGAAAGATAATAGTGAATACTTTGAAGGAAACGATGTTGATCTCGTTGATTGGCTTCGTCAATATTCTCCGAATGATCAAAGCGAAAGCTTCCTGCGTGGTTTCCTAGGACGTATGCTTTTCTCTGGGGAAGAAGTGAAGAAAAAAGCAAGTGTCTTATCAGGAGGAGAAAAGGTTCGTTGTATGTTATCAAAAATGATGCTGTCTGGAGCGAATATTCTGCTGCTGGATGAGCCAACGAACCACTTAGACCTAGAATCCATTACAGCGCTGAATAACGGCCTCATGAGCTTTAAAGGAGCTATGCTCTTCTCATCTCATGACCATCAGTTTGTTGAAACAGTCGCAAACCGGATTATCGAAGTGACGCCAAATGGCATCGTCGATAAACAAACAACATATGATGAGTTCTTATCAGATCAAGACATCCAAAAAAGACTTGAAGAGCTTTACGCATAAATAAAAAAAGACATCCATAGGATGTCTTTTTTTGATTAAATCGCCCAGTTTCCATTTCGGAAGATCGGTTCGCGTTTCCCGTCTTTTGTGATCCCGTCAATATTCATTTCCTTTGAACCAATCATAAAATCAACGTGTGTAATACTGCTGTTCACACCCGCTGCATCCAATTCTTCTCGTTTCATTTCTTTTCCGCCTTCGATATTAAACGCATATCCGCTGCCGATGGCAAGGTGGTTTGATGCATTTTCATCGTAAAGTGTATTGTAATAAAGAATATTTGAGTTAGAAATTGGTGAATCATCTGGTACGAGGGCAACCTCACCTAGATAATGAGAGCCTTCATCTGTTTCAACGAGAGATTTTAACATATCTTCGCCTTCTTTTGCTTTCACATCCACAATCCGGCCATTTTCAAAGGTTAATGAAAACTCATCAATGATGTTTCCAGCATAGCTGAGCGGCTTTGTGCTTGAGACTGTCCCGTTTACACCGTCTTTTTTCGGTACGGTAAAGACTTCTTCTGTCGGCATGTTGGCCATGAACGAAACGCCGCGTTCACTTACGCTGCCAGCACCTACCCAAATATGCTGCTCTGGAAGCTCGATCGTTAAGTCTGTGCCCGGTGCTTCATAATGAAGCTTGTGGTAGTGGCGTTCATTGAGTATTTTGACCTTTTCGTTTAATGACGCATCGTGCTTTTTCCAAGCCTCAACTGGATCTGCTTGATCAGCGCGTGCGACTTTAAAGATTTGATCCCACAATAACGTGACAGCTTCTTCATCTGTATGATCAGGGAAAATCTTTTTCGCCCATTCTTTTGATGCAGCACCTACGACTGTCCAAGCGACTTTGTCAGATTGAACGTATTGACGATATGTATGTAGTGCTGAACCAGCAGCTTTTTGCTGTGCAGCGATTTTTTTCGAATCAATGCCTCGCAAAAGGTCAGGGCTTTCTGACAGGATGGTAATAAAAGCGCCTCCGCGTTTTGCGATGGTTTCCATCATCTGTGCTTCCCATTCAGGGAATTGCTCAAATACATCTTGCGGTGCATGTTCATATTTTAAACGAGTGAGAACACCATCACTCCAGCGGATATGTACGTTTTTCGCCCCGCGCTCATACGCGTGTTTCGCTACAAGACGAACAAGATGTGCAGATTCAGTAAATGCGGATACAACGACTTCCTGCCCCTTTTGTACATTCACACCGACCTCAACGATGGTCTTCGCATATTGATCTAGTTGTTTTTCAAATGAACTCATAAAAACCCCTCCTTTAGTCATGTTCATCATATCAGATTTATGACCGAAAAGGAAAATGGGGAGCCCGTTTAAAGCCAAAATAAAAAAGCCGCTTTCGTGCGGCTTTTTTAGCGGTTCAGTTGTTTCACAGGCTGTGCATTAGAAGGCGGCATATGTGAAAACGACAGGCTCATTCCTCCTAAAATAATACCCGTTAAAATGACTGTGACAACGACCCGTTTACCTAAATCAAGCAACATGTTCTTCCTCCTTCACGTTTATCCATTTCTCACGATATGATCAAAATGACAAAAAAAGAAGTAGAACAAGAAGATTATTTTAAAGTTTTTTGCAATTTGTCGATCACTTCTAATGAACGACCTGTTCCAATGGCAACAGATTCAAGGGGATTGGCTGCAATATGGACTGGAACAACAATCTCTTGAGAAAGCCATTCTTGTATTCCATTTAAAAGAGCGCCTCCGCCAGTTAAAATGACGCCGCGGTCTACAATATCTCCGCTTAGCTCTGGAGGGCTGTCCTCTAATGTGGCACGAATTGCTTCTAAAATATGAAGAAGTGATTCTCGCATGGCGCCTTGAATTTCATGAGAGACAAGTGTGATCGTTTTTGGCAGACCTGTCACAAGGTCGCGACCGCGCACTTCTAATGATTCAGGCTCATGTTCAATAAGACCATATCCAATTTCCATTTTCACCTGCTCGGCCGTCCGTTCGCCGATTAATAGGTTATATTTCTTTCTGACAAACGTAATGATATCTTCATCCAGCTGATCGCCGCCAATTCGGATCGAATGACAAGAGACAACGCCGCCAAATGAAATGATCGCAACTTCTGTTGTTCCGCCGCCAATATCGACTACGACGTTCGCCACAGGCTCGTCTACCGGAAGATCAGCACCGATTGCAGCTGCAACAGGTTCTTCAATTAAATGCACATGCTTTGCTCCGCAGTTTTTCACAGCATCGCTGATGGCGCGGCGCTCAACAGCTGTTGAACCAGAAGGTGTACATACAACGACAGTTGGCTTTCTGAAGGTAAACCCGATATTTTTTCCTGCTTTTTTCATGATTTGTTTAAGTAAATCTGTTGTCATATCATAATCAGCGATGACACCGTCTTTCATCGGACGGATCGCAACAATTTTCCCAGGTGTTTTCCCGATCATTTCTTTTGCTTCTGATCCGACGGCAAGTACAGTCTTTGTTTCTGTATCGACTGCTACGACGGACGGTTCATTTAAAATAATTCCCTTATTTTTACTATAAACCAATATGTTAGCTGTTCCTAAATCAATTCCAATTTCGGCATTTTGAAACATGTTTTCACCCAATCTCTATTTTTGCTGTTTTAAACAATTTTACATTTAAAAGTTCAGAGGGTTGATGTCATTTGTGGGGGTTTGTGATCACCTTGAAATGAATCTGTAAAATTCAAGTATCATTTTGACAATCACAATAAATTTTCCCTTTGTTTTTTCTTTTATGAAAAAAATTTTTATAGAGGAGAAACCTTTTAAGAATCTCTTACGTCTACGATATATCAATTGGTGAAAAACAGATTGATCTTGAGCTAATGAAAGAAAGAGGGAACGAAATTGAAATCTATCGGAGTCGTAAGAAAAGTAGACGAACTAGGGCGTATTGTGATGCCAATCGAATTGAGAAGAGCACTTGATATCGCTATTAAAGACAGTATGGAATTTTTTATAGATGGAGATAAAATCGTCTTGAAAAAATATCAGCCAGAGGGCGTTTGTCTCATGACTGGTGAGATTACATCAGAGAACCATGAATATGGAAATGGTCAAATTACATTAAGCGCTGAAGGCGCAGAACTGCTGTTAAAAGAACTGCAAGAAGCTCTTCAGAAGTAATCAAAATAGTCTGCTCTCTTCCTTTGTGCTGAGAACAGGCTATTTTTTCTTTAAAAAAGTTCCTTAAAAATGCCCCATCTCCCTCAAAAAATAAGTGGAAAATGGTACAATTGACAAAGAATCTCAGGGCGGCAGGTGGAATCATTTGAACAAAACATATCAAGTTCGGATCGTGTTATCTGTTCTTGCATTTATCTTAATCATAAGCTGGGATTTCTTTTATTATGTAGGCGGCTATCAAATTAATTGGCCGCTCGATCTAGCCTTTACAGTCGTTGTGTTAGTAGGGATCTGGGTTGTCTCAGGATATGTAGACCGCTTGAATTTACTTGTGTCAGATCTAAATAAGAGAGAAAAAGAAGCACACGAACTGACAGAGCGGCTGAATCGAATTACAGATAACTTGCAAGAAATTGTCTTTGAAACAGATGAAAAAGGGCACATCATTTTCTTAAATCAAGCATGGAAACAAATGACCGGCTATGACATAGATGAATGTCTAGGTACGATGTACAATCAGTACTTTGATCAAGAAGAAAGAGTTATTCAGCATTTGTCATCTGTCATCAAAGAGCATAAAGATTCAGGGCGGATCGAGCTGCGGCTTCTTCATAAAGAGGGAAAGAAAGTATGGGGAGACGTTCATTATAAGCTCTACTTTGATGAGGAGCACCAGTTTACTGGAGGTATTGGAACAGTTGCAGATATTACAAAACAAAAGCTGGCAAAGCTTGAGCTTGAAAAATCAAATCAACAAGTGCAAATGCAGGCGCAAAAGCTGGCCGTTGCAGGACAAATAGCCGCTGGAATCGCCCATGAAGTCAGAAATCCGCTGACCTCAGTAAACGGCTTTTTGCAGCTGATGAAAACACAATATCCTGAAAGAACCGATTATTTTGACATTATCTTTTCTGAAATTAAACGGATTGATTTTGTTTTAAGTGAGCTGCTGGTGCTGGCAAAGCCGCAGTCGGTCCATTTTCAAGAAGTTCAGCTTCATGGACTGTTAGAACAGGTGATTACATTGCTAAAAACCAATGCAGTCCTTTCGAATATTGATCTCAAACAGCCATTTAAAAAGCAGGATGCCGGCGCTATATTAGCAGACGCTAACCAAATGAAGCAGCTGTTCATTAATTTAATCAAAAATGCCATTGAGGCAATGCCTGAAGGCGGCAGTATATACATATCAACAGAAAAAGTGATGAACGAATGGAAAATTACCATTCAAGATGAAGGAAAAGGGATGTCTGAAGAGGATATTCAGAAAATATATGATCCTTTCTTCTCCACAAAAACAGAAGGGACAGGACTTGGCCTCACCATCTGTGCAGCGATTTTAAAAGATCATCACGGTAGGATGGATGTGGTCAGTGAGCTGGGAAAAGGTACAGCTTTTCATATCTATTTACCTGTGTGGCAAAAAAGCAGACACCAGCAAGGTGAGAGGACGTGATTTCATGAAGGAGAAAGCTTTATTTGTATATGGGACGCTTCTGCAGCATGAAGAGCACCACGAGACGTATATGAAAGAAAGCAGGCCATTAGCTAAATCAGCTTGGATCAGCGGCAGAATCTATGATACAGGTCAAGGATACCCTGCGTGCGTTCTAAAAGAGAAAAGCACAGTATATGGAGAATTGTACGAGGTAACCGCAAGCACGCTGAATAAGATAGATTTGCTTGAGGAAGGGTATGACAAGCAGGTGGTCGATGTCATGACAGACAAAGGGCCGGTGGCGGCTGTTACATACACTTTACCAAAGCAGAAGGCATCATCGCTGAAGGAGATCGAGAGCGGCTGCTGGAAGGAATATAGAATGTGGCAGCAGAAGCCGGCATCCTTCTATTATTTTGCCTATGGCTCCTGTATGGATGATGCAAGATTTAAACTGGCAGAAGTTGATCATTATTTTAAACAAATCATCGGCGGCGGTGCTCTGAACGGCTTTACAACTAGATTTACATTGGTAAGGCCTGATGGATCAAGAGCCGATATGGTAGAAGACGGCGGAGAAACAGAGGGTGTTTTATATGAGGTTCCTTTTGATGCCATTCGATATTTGTACAAACGAGAAGGCGTCTATGAGGGCACATATCGTCCAGCTTTTGTCGATGTCAAAATAGGTGATCAAATATATGAAGACTGTTTAACCTTTCTTGTTCTTCAAAAGAGCGAAGAAATTGCTCCGCCAGGTCATTACCGCAGTGAAATTGAAAAAGGAGCAGATCTTTACTTAAGTGAAGCATTCCGCAAAAAAATTCGCTCGCATATGGATTCATTAATCAAACCGTAGTAAAATGCATGGTAAGTGAGATAAAAGGAGTCTGAACATGAAAAAGGAATATGCAGTCATTGGTCTTGGACGCTTTGGCGGAAGTATTTGTAAGGCGCTGAGCGAAGAAGGACTTGAAGTCATGGCCATGGATATGAATGAAGATCGAGTGAACGAATACGCGAAAATTGCGTCACATGCGGTCATTGGTGATTCGACGGACGAATCTGTTTTAAAAAATCTCGGCATTCGCAATTTTGATCATGTCATCGTTGCGATTGGTGAAAACATTCAGGCCAGTATTTTAACGACGATTATGCTGAAAGAGCTTGGCGTTAAAATGGTCACAGTAAAAGCGCAAAACGATTACCACGAAAAGGTGTTAAATAAAATTGGAGCTGATCGCATCGTTCATCCAGAGCGGGACATGGGCAGACGAATTGCACATAAAATCATCTCCAATAACGTATTAGATTATCTTGAGCTGTCAGATGAGTACAGCCTCATTGAAATCGTTGCCAACAGCAGGCTTGCAGGGCATTCTCTTTTAGATCTCGATATTAGAGCGAGATATGGCATTAATATTGTGGCGATTAAGCGTGGAAAAGAAGTGATTGTTTCACCGCTCGCAGATGAAATGATTCAAAAAGAAGATATTCTGATTGTCATTGGGGCAGTTGCCGATATCGGACGTTTTGAAAAACGAGAAATGCAGAACGATTATTAAACACTCCTAGGCGGGGTGTTTTTTAATATGATTGTGTACACATGAGGTGGACAGTGAAGAGGGAAGAAGACATTAAAAGGGCTGTTTTGTTCTGCATAAACAGCTAAAGTCATTCATCATATTTTTCATGCAATTATCACTATTCAGAAATAAAAATCAGTCTTTTTATCTGGGTGATTTTCTCTAAATGTCATTGACTGGGCAAACAGATTCGTTTACGATAAGAAACATTATATTGTTTACTTGGAGGAGGCAGTGTCGTTGGATAAGGAGCTTTTCAGACATCAAATTGAGGTAGCTGCAAAGAGAAAAAAAGCAGCCCTAGTGATTAAACATGCGAAAGTTATGGACGTGTTTAACCAGGAATGGATAGACGCTGATGTCGCTGTTGAAAATGGACAAATAGTAGGGATTGGAGAGTACGAGGGAGAACAGGAGCTGGATGCAGCAGGTCAAATGCTTGTACCTGGTTTTATTGATGGCCACGTTCATATCGAGTCCTCTATGGTTACCCCTGCTGAATTCTCCAAAGCTGTCGTCCCGCGCGGTGTGACAACTGTCGTAACAGACCCGCATGAAATTGCCAATGTGTCAGGGATCACAGGCATCCGTTTTATGCTGGAAGAAGCGAGAAAAGCTGCCTTAAATATTTATTTCATGCTGCCATCCTGCGTACCGGCAGTCAGTTTTGAGCGATCAGGTGCTGTTTTAAAAGCGAAAGATTTAAAGCCTTTGTATCAAGAGAAAGAGGTTCTTGGTCTTGCCGAGGTGATGGATTACGTCGGTGTGGAGCAGGCTGAAGAAGATATGCTTCAAAAACTGCTTGATGCTCAAAATGAGAATAAATTGATTGATGGCCATTTAGCAGGCTTAACGGACCGATTAATAAACGTTTACCGCACAGCTAGTGTCCAAACAGATCACGAGGTAACAACAGCCGGCGAAGCCCTTGAACGTGTAAAACGAGGCATGTATGTCATGCTGAGAGAAGGCTCTGTTGCCAAAAACGTGAAAAGCGTTTTACCAGCTGTGAATGAAAAGAATGCGAGACGTTTTTTCTTTTGTACCGATGATAAACATTTAGATGATTTAATGGCTGAAGGAAGTATTGATGAACAAGTACGTATGTCTATAAAAGAAGGGTTAGACCCATTTTTAGCGTATCAAATGGGAAGTTTAAACGCAGCGGAGTGTTTTGGCCTCAAAACAAAGGGAGCCATTGCGCCAGGCTTTGATGCTGATTTTATGCTTGTCTCTGATCTTCATCAAGTAGACATCACCAGCGTATTTATTGCAGGAGAATTGGTGGCGCAGCATGGAGAGTACAAGCCAAGTGTCGAAAAAATTGCACCAAGTCCAGCCTTATTACAATCTGTTCATGCTATAGACGTTCAAGAGCAGGATCTGTCTCTGCCTATCACAGCTCATCAAAAAATGAATGTCATCCGCATTATTCCAAATCAGTTAGAAACAAAATTAGAACGCATCTCTCCATCAGAAACGAACGGACAATTCACTAGTGATACAGAAAGAGATGTATTAAAAATGGTGCTTGTTGAACGCCATCAAGGCTTATCTGAAATGGGGATAGGGGTTGTCAGCGGCTTTGGATTAGAAAAGGGCGCAATTGCAACAACGGTTGCGCATGATTCTCACAATTTAATTGCGGTTGGCACAAATGATGCTGATATCGTGAAAGCCATTGACGCGTTAAAAGAAGCAGGGGGCGGTTTGACGGTTGTCAAAGAGGGTCAGTCTCTTCATACGCTGCCATTACCGATCTCTGGTTTACTTTCAGATCAGCCGGCACATCTTGTAAATGAAAGCCTTCATGCACTCCATGAAGCGTTGAAAGAAACAGGCTTCACTTTAGATTTTAATCCATTTTTGACGCTGTCCTTCTTGGCACTCCCAGTCATTCCTGATGTGAAAATGACGACAAAGGGTTTGTTTGATGTCAGAAGCTTTCAGCATCTCCCAATTCAATCATAAAAAGAGAGAAACCGCATATGTATATATGCGGTTTTTTCAATGAACGGTGAAAAAAAGAGACACAGCCAAGCGGCTTGTGTCTCTTTTTGTGATTACACTTCCATAATAATCGGTAAGATCATTGGACGGCGTCTTGTTTTTTCATAAAGGAAAGGTGCAAGGGTGTCAGTAATTTCGTTCTTAATTTCAGACCACTGAGTTGTCTTACGTTCCATTACTTTTTCAAGATGCTTCGAAATTAAATCCTGTGCATCGTTGATCAGGTCTCCAGATTCTCTCATGTAGACAAAACCTCTTGAGATCAAATCAGGACCAGCAGAGATTTTGAATTCTTTCATGTCCATGCTGACGACTACAATAACAAGGCCCTCTTCAGAAAGAATGCGGCGGTCTCTTAAAACGATGTTTCCGATATCGCCAATACCGCTTCCGTCGATATACACGTTGCCTGATGGAATTTTGCCAGCGACACTTGCTTCGTCACCTTTCAGTGCCAGAACTTCACCGTTATCCATGATAAAGCAGTTTTCCTCAGGGATGCCGCAATCATTCGCAAGTTTGATATGCGTTTTTTGCATGCGGTATTCACCGTGAATCGGCATAAAGAATTTTGGTTTAATTAAACGGAGCATGAGTTTTTGTTCTTCTTGTCCGCCGTGACCAGATGTATGAATATTATTTAGCGAGCCATGAATGACCTCAGCGCCGGCGCGATAAAGCTGGTTAATGGTGCGGCTTACACTAATATTGTTACCTGGGATCGGTGAAGATGAGAAGACAACAGTGTCTCCAGGGTTAATGGAAATCTGGCGGTGAGTACCGTTCGCAATACGAGAAAGAGCTGCCATCGGTTCACCCTGGCTTCCAGTACAAAGAATGGTCACTTTGTTTGCTGGAAGGCGGTTGATTTCATTATGTTCAATAAACGTGTTTTTTGGACATTTAATATAGCCAAGATCTTGTCCAATATCAATAGCAGACTCCATACTGCGTCCAAATACAGCGACTTTTCTGCCGTTGGCAACAGCAGACTCAATCACTTGCTGAAGTCTGTGAATGTTTGAAGCAAACGTGGCAAAGATGATGCGTCCATCGACTTTTCTAAAGATGTCATCAATGCTTTCACCTACGCGTCTTTCAGACATCGTAAATTCTGGGATTTCACTGTTTGTACTATCAGATAAAAGACAAAGAACGCCTTCTTTTCCGATCTCAGCCATTTTGGTTAAATTGGCAGGCTCGCCAACAGGAGTAAAGTCAAACTTGAAATCACCTGTATGTACGATGTTACCAGGAGGTGTCTTCACGACAATTCCATAAGAATCTGGAATACTGTGTGTCGTTCTAAAGAAAGACACAGCTGTTTTTCTAAATTTAATGGTATCTTCTTCTTCAAAAATGTGAAGTTTTGTTTGTCTCAAGAGACCATGCTCTTCCAATTTATTACGAAGTAGGCCGATTGCGAGTTTGCCGCCGTAAACTGGAATATTCACTTGCTTGAGAAGGTAAGGGATACCGCCGATGTGGTCTTCATGTCCGTGAGTGATGAAAAGACCTTTGATTTTATCTTCGTTTTTAACTAAGTACGTATAGTCAGGGATGACGTAGTCAATTCCAAGAAGCTCGTCTTCAGGAAACTTAATGCCTGCATCAATTAAAATGATTTCATCTTGAAATTGAACGCCATACGTGTTTTTACCGATCTCGCCTAAACCGCCGAGCGCAAAAACTGCCGCCTGATCGTTTTTAACAAATTTCATTCCTCTCATAGCTCCAATACTTTAAAATTTTCACTTTCTCGTTCATAGTCTAAAAAAGCACCGTCTACAGGCTGAATGAATTCAATGTTGTAGTTATGTTTTTTCAACTTATCGCGTACGTCTCTTTCAGAAACCGCTTCAACGTATAGTGAATCTGTGTGTTCTCTTACAGGTACCTCAGTAGTACTTGCCTGAAAAAATACCTTATATATCATCCAAATCTCTCCTTAAATACCGTATGTTACACTCGCTTATTCTATTATATTAAAAAAACGCGCATAAGAAAAGTCTCTGAGAAAAAAGGACCTTCGGCAAATGTGCGGAAGATCCTTTTAAGCAATTGATTTTTTGCGAAGCATGTCCTTCCATTGTCTTCGAATTTTCTTACGCAGACGACGAAGCATCACATGCCGCCTCCTTTCGGGTTGAAGTAAGCTTAACCAGTGTGTTCCGGTCTCTCTATATACTTGTATTATATGATGTTTCTATTGAATGTTACATGGTTATATGTGGGAAATAGGCGCTTTCAAAAGGAATTGGTTTCGAAAGCTGAAATCTTTCTGTATGATGAAAGGGAGTGTGTATACATAACGAAGAGCAGGAGGGCGAGATATGAATAAAAAAGTCATCTTCTTTGATATCGACGGTACTTTATATGACCATGATAAAAATATACCTGAGTCAACGAAGCGAGCGGTTCATTTATTAAAAGAAAAAGGTCATCATCTCTTTATTGCATCTGGGCGTTCTCCTTTTCTGATCCGGCCCATTTTAGAAGAATTAGGGCTTGACTCATTCATTGCTTATAACGGTCAGTATGTCATGTATGAGGGAGACGTTATTTACGGCAATCCGCTGAAGCAGGAGCTGATGGAGCGGATTTATGAGACAGCGGATCGTCATGATCATCCGCTCGTTTTTATGGGAGAAGAAACGATGAAGGCGTCTGTGCCGAATCATCCGTTTATCCATGAAGGAATCGGTACTTTGAAAACAGAGCATCCTGAGCACGATGTATCTTTCTTTAAAGAAAACGACATTTTTCAAATGCTGTTATTTTGTAAGGCAGAAGAGGAAGTGGAGTATAAGGCATTCCGCGAAGAAATTGACCTTGTCAGATGGCATGAGCTGTCAACGGACGTTCTGCCAAAAGGCGGATCAAAAGCTGAAGGAATCAAACGAGTCATCGAAAGACTTCCTTACGATCAAAAGGATACCATTGCCTTTGGAGACGGATTGAATGATAGAGAAATGATTTCGTTTGCTGGAACAGGCGTGGCGATGGGAAATGCTGTGAGTGAACTGAAAGCATTGGCTGATTTTGTGACAAAGCCGGTAGATGAGGACGGCATATTCCATGCAGTGACCCAGCTTGGCCTCATTGAAGAATAAAAAAGAAGACCCTTAGATCGCGGGTCTTCTTTTTTATGTTATGATCTGCCGATCGCAACAGAGTTTTCTGGCTCAGCGAACGGCTGATCCTTTTGAATATGATCATAAAACATAATGCCATTTAAATGGTCAATTTCATGCTGAAAAACAATAGCGGGGAACCCTTTTAGACGGATATCAATGTCCTCTCCTTCAAGCGTAGTGGCCTTGACCCTGATTTTTTGATATCGAGGAACAAATCCAGGGATGGCTTCATCAACTGATAAGCAGCCTTCACCAGTCGCTAAATAAGCTCTTTTGACTGAATGACTGACAATACGCGGGTTGAACAGAGCATAGCTGTATTCTTCTCCGTCTTCATCCTCACAGTGAACAGCGATCATGCGTTTACTAATATTGATTTGCGGAGCTGCCAATCCAACGCCGGGTCTTAGTCCGTATTTTTCAGCAATGTCAGCATCCTGACTGTTTTTGACGAATTCGATCATGTCAGCTAATTGCTGTTTTTCCTCTTCTGTCGGCGGGAGCTCGACCGATTCAGCTGTTTGTCTTAAGACGGGATGTCCGTCCCTTACGATATCATCCATGGTAATCACAAAACTTCACTCCTATTTCCTTTGTATGTAAAGTATATAAAATGATACACAACATATGCAATGAAATAAAGAAGACCGGTCCTGTGAGACCGGTCAGAGGCTTAAACAGCCTTAGCAGCAGCCACCGCCGCCGCCTAAGAATGCTGCGCCAACGATAATTAATAGGATGAAAAGCACAACGATTAAAGCGAATGTACGTCCGCCGCCGTATCCGTATCCACCGCCATAACTTGGGTAACAACAGCCGCCGCCATATCCGCCACCGAATCCATACCCGTAACCGCCGTATCCACCATACATACTTCCATGACTATAATTAGACATACTTTTGACCTCCTTTGGAAATACACTTGGCCTCTCATAAGTGAAGGCGAAGCGTGTAATATAAACTATGTATGAATGCACTATTTGTATAGTCATGCGCCTATTGCTTGAAAAAAATCTTCTCCGCCTCATCTGACTGACCTCTTTCCTTGTCACAAACGTCTATAAAAATTATAGTGGTATGTGGAGACGTAAAGGGGGACCTTGTCATGAGACAGATGAAAAAAAGCATGAAAGCAGGTGCTGCTTTAGCGGGGATATGTACCCTTTTGCTGACAGGGTGCGGAGGTCAAAGTCCGTTCAATGATATGCAGGACGCGATGAAGAAAATGAGTGAAAAAGAAGCATCCTTCGAAAAAGAGCAAGGTACACTGCAAAGCTATGAGGAAAAAGAGCAGAAGCTGTATAAAAAAATGATTCAAACAACAAAGGACCATACAAAAACAGTGGCAAGCCTTTCTGATCAGGCGTTAGCATCGGCAGCACAAAGAGAAGAACATTTAAAAACAGAAAAAGTCAGTATGGATGAATCGAAAAAAGAATTGAAAACAGTAAAGGAATCTGCTGCACGATTGCAAGATGCGGAGTTAAAAGAGAAAGCAGATCAAACGGTCAAATCAATCGAGAAACGATATGCGTCATATGATCAGCTTTACAAGGAGTATCAAAAGGCGCTGAAACAAGATCAGCTTTTGTATCAATCTTTAAAGAAAAAGGATCTAGGATATGAAGAGCTGAAGTCAAAGCTGAAGACCGTGAATCGTTCATATAGCAAAGTCAGAAAAGAAAGTAAGAAGTTCAATCGATATACAGATCAATTGAATGATCATAAAAAGGCTTTGTATAAAGCAACAGATCAAGGATCGAAAAAGAGCTGAAAAAACAGCTCTTTTTTTATTTTTCGACAAAAACAAACATTTTCTATTGTAGTACAGCAGTACACTCTATACTAGTACAGATTAGGTTGTTTGTTAAACAGATTGATACAGTTCACCATAAAAAGTAAAGCGAATACATTTATTTAAATAAAGCCGTTAAATCAATTGACGGACTATTTTTCTTGTTGTAAACTATTCCTTGTTAACAGAAGTTGTATTAGTTTTTTGTGAACTATCGTTAATACAGTTATAAGGACTCAAAAACGAGTGATCAACCAATGTTTCGACAACGATCTTAGTGGCTATTATATACAGGAGTCATATGAGTATTTTGGGTTATCCTATATCTGTATGTATAAATGGATTCACGACAAATGGACTGTTAAAAGAAAGGAAGAGGTGACTTTAGAATGGCTGCAAAAACAAAAAAAGCAATTGTTGATAGCAAAAAGCAATTTGATGCCATCAAAAAGCAGTTTGAAACGTTTCAAATTTTAAACGAAAAAGGCGAAGTCGTAAACGAAGCGGCAATGCCGGATCTTTCAGATGACCAATTAAAAGAATTAATGCGCCGTATGGTGTTTACACGAGTATTAGATCAACGTTCAATTTCATTGAACCGTCAAGGACGTCTTGGCTTCTATGCGCCAACAGCTGGACAAGAGGCTTCTCAGCTTGCAACTCACTTTGCACTTGAGAAAGAAGATTTCATTCTTCCAGGATATCGTGATGTACCACAATTAATCTGGCATGGTCTTCCGCTAACAAAAGCATTCTTGTTCTCTCGCGGACACTTTGTTGGTAACCAAATGCCTGAAGATGTGAATGCACTTTCACCGCAAATCATTATCGGTGCTCAAATCATTCAAGCTGCTGGTGTAGCTCTTGGTTTGAAAAAGCGCGGTAAAAAAGCTGTTGCAATCACTTACACTGGTGACGGTGGAGCTTCACAAGGTGATTTCTACGAAGGTATTAACTTTGCAGGGGCTTACAAAGCGCCAGCGATTTTTGTTGTCCAAAACAACAGATATGCGATCTCTACACCTGTTGAAAAGCAGTCTGCTGCACAAACAATTGCACAAAAAGCAGCTGCAGCTGGTATCGTAGGCGTACAAGTTGACGGGATGGATGCATTAGCTGTTTATGCAGCAACTGCTGAAGCTCGTGAGCGCGCTGTAAATGGTGAAGGTCCAACATTAATCGAAACTCTTACATTCCGTTACGGCCCACATACAATGGCTGGTGACGATCCAACAAGATATCGTACAAAAGAAGATGAAAACGAGTGGGAGCAAAAAGATCCATTGGTACGCTACCGCAAATTCTTGGAAAACAAAGGCCTATGGTCTGAAGAAGAAGAGAATAAAGTGATCGAAGATGCAAAAGAACAAATCAAACAAGCGATCAAAGAAGCTGACGAACAGCCTAAGCAAAAAGTCACTGACTTGATTGAAAACATGTACGATGTAAAACCATTCAACTTAGTTGAACAGCTTGAAATTTACAAACAGAAGGAGTCGAAGTAAGCCATGGCGCAAATGACAATGATTCAAGCGATCACTGATGCGTTACGCACAGAACTGAAAAATGACGAAAACGTTCTCGTTTTCGGAGAAGACGTTGGTAAAAACGGCGGCGTATTCCGTGCGACTGAAGGATTGCAAAAAGAGTTTGGTGAGGATCGTGTATTCGATACTCCACTTGCTGAATCTGGTATTGGCGGTCTTGCTATTGGCCTTGGACTACAAGAATTCCGCCCGGTAATGGAAATTCAATTCTTCGGATTCGTTTACGAAGTATTAGATTCTGTTTCTGGACAAATGGCTCGTATGCGTTACCGTTCTGGCGGACGCTGGCATTCCCCAGTGACAATCCGTTCTCCATTCGGCGGGGGAGTTCACACACCTGAGCTTCACGCTGACAGCTTAGAAGGACTTATCGCACAACAGCCTGGTATCAAGGTTGTTATTCCTTCAACACCTTACGATGCAAAAGGACTTTTAATTTCTGCAATTCGTGACAACGATCCTGTAGTGTTCCTTGAGCATATGAAACTTTATCGTTCTTTCCGTCAGGAAGTTCCTGAAGAAGAGTACACAATTGAAATCGGTAAAGCTGACGTGAAACGTGAAGGTTCTGACCTTTCAATCATCACTTACGGTGCAATGGTTCACGAATCACTAAAAGCTGCTGAAGAGCTAGAAAAAGAAGGCGTTTCTGCTGAGGTTATCGACCTTCGTACAGTAAGCCCGCTTGATATTGAAACAATCATCGCTTCTGTTGAAAAAACAGGCCGTGCGATCGTTGTTCAAGAAGCACAAAAACAAGCGGGTATTGCTGCAAACGTAGTAGCTGAAATCAATGACAGAGCGATCCTTAGCTTGGAAGCACCAGTACTTCGTGTAGCTGCACCTGATACTGTATTTGCTTTCTCTCAAGCTGAGAGCGTATGGCTTCCAAACCATAAAGATGTACTTGAAACAGCGAAGAAAGTTCTTGAATTTTAATTAAATGACAGAGGGGAAAAGAATTTATTTCTCTTCCCCTTTATCAATTACATGACCGTGTAAATATACACAACAAGGGTTCAACAAAATCTAGGAGGCGAAAAACAGTGGCATTTGAATTTAAACTTCCGGACATCGGAGAAGGTATCCACGAAGGTGAGATCGTTAAGTGGTTTGTTAAACCAAACGACGAAATCAATGAAGATGACGTTTTAGCAGAGGTACAAAATGATAAAGCAGTTGTAGAAATTCCTTCACCTGTTAAAGGAAAAGTATTAGAATTAAAAGTTGAAGAGGGAACAGTTGCAACTGTAGGACAAACAATCATTACGTTTGATGCACCTGGTTACGAAAATCTTCAATTTAAAGGCAGCGAAGAAGAAGGCGAAGCAAAAACTGAAGCTCAAGTACAAGGTACTGCTGAAGCTGGTAACGAGCCAGAGAAGAAAGAAGTAGCACAAGAAGAAGCGGCAGCAGCAACTGGTGCAGGCGCACAAGAGCAAGTAGACGCTGATCCAAACAAACGCGTGATCGCTATGCCATCTGTACGTAAATATGCTCGCGAAAAAGGCGTTGAAATTTACAAAGTTGCAGGTTCTGGTAAAAACGGCCGTGTGTTAAAAGAAGATATCGACAGCTTCGTTAATGGTGGTTCTGCAGCTCAAGAAGCAGCACCTCAAGCAGCTGAAAGTGCGAAAGAAGCAGCAGCTCCTAAAGCGGCAGCAGCTCCAGTTCTTGAAGGAGA
Source organism: Bacillus safensis FO-36b (assembly GCF_000691165.1). Taxonomy (GTDB): domain Bacteria; phylum Bacillota; class Bacilli; order Bacillales; family Bacillaceae; genus Bacillus; species Bacillus safensis. Next base: position 187,725 of record NZ_ASJD01000003.1, read on the forward strand.
ATTCCCAGAAACTCGCGAGAAAATGAGCGGAATCCGCAAAGCAATCGCAAAAGCAATGGTGAACTCTAAGCATACAGCTCCTCACGTAACATTAATGGATGAAGTTGATGTAACAAACCTTGTTGCACATCGTAAACAATTCAAACAAGTTGCAGCTGATCAAGGAATCAAGTTAACTTACTTGCCTTACGTTGTAAAAGCTCTAACTTCTGCTTTGAAAAAGTACCCAGTACTTAACACTTCTATCGATGATAAAACGGATGAAGTTGTTCAAAAGCATTACTACAACATCGGAATTGCAGCTGACACTGAAAAAGGCTTGCTAGTTCCAGTTGTGAAAAATGCAGATCGCAAAGCGATTTTCGAAGTTTCTAACGAAATCAATGAGCTTGCAACAAAAGCACGTGATGGTAAATTGGCTCCAGCTGAAATGAAAGGTGCATCTTGCACAATCACAAACATCGGTTCTGCTGGTGGACAATGGTTTACTCCAGTCATCAACCACCCAGAAGTAGCGATCCTTGGTATTGGACGTATCGCTGAAAAAGCGGTTGTTCGTGATGGCGAAATCGTTGCAGCTCCAGTCTTAGCTCTTTCCCTAAGCTTTGACCACCGTATGATTGACGGAGCTACTGCGCAAAATGCCCTTAACCACATCAAGCGTTTATTGAATGATCCACAATTAATTTTAATGGAGGCGTAATGTCATGGTAGTAGGAGATTTCCCAATCGAAACAGATACTCTTGTCATCGGTGCAGGTCCTGGTGGATATGTAGCTGCTATTCGTGCTGCACAGCTTGGACAAAAAGTAACAATCGTTGAAAAAGGAACACTTGGCGGTGTATGTCTAAACGTTGGCTGTATCCCTTCAAAAGCATTAATCAATGCTGGCCATCGTTTCGAAAATGCTAAGCATTCTGAAGACATGGGTATCAAAGCTGAAAACGTAACAGTTGATTTCACAAAAGTTCAAGAGTGGAAAGCTTCTGTTGTTAATAAGTTAACAGGTGGAGTTCAAGGTCTTCTTAAAGGAAATAAAGTAGACATCGTCAAAGGTGAAGCTTATTTCGTAGACAGCAACTCTGTACGTGTAATGGATGATAATTCAGCACAGACTTATACGTTCAAAAATGCAATTCTTGCAACTGGATCTCGTCCAATTGAATTGCCTACTTTTAAATACACAGACCGCGTGATCAACTCAACTGGTGCTTTAGCGCTTAAAGAAGTACCTAAAAAGTTAGTTGTCATCGGTGGTGGATACATCGGTACTGAGCTTGGTACTGCTTATGCAAACTTTGGAACAGAAGTTGTGATCCTTGAAGGTGGAGACGAAATCCTTCCAGGTTTCGAGAAGCAAATGAGCTCATTGGTTAAACGCAACCTGAAGAAAAAAGGAAACGTTGAAATCCATACAAACGCTCTTGCAAAAGGCGTTGAAGAAAAATCTGATGGTGTCACTGTTACGTTCGAAGTAAAAGGCGAAGAAAAAACAGTTGATGCTGATTACGTACTTGTGACTGTTGGTCGTCGTCCAAACACTGATGAGCTTGGTCTTGAGCAAGTTGGTGTTGAATTGACTGACCGCGGAGTTGTCAAAACAGACAAACAATGCCGTACAAGCGTATCTAACATCTATGCAATTGGTGACATCGTTGATGGACCACCACTTGCTCACAAAGCTTCTTACGAAGGTAAAATTGCAGCTGAAGCAATCGCTGGAGAGCCAGCTGAAATTGATTACCTTGGTATTCCTGCTGTTGTATTCTCTGAGCCAGAACTTGCAACTGTTGGATACACTGAAGCAGAAGCAAAAGCAGAAGGTATCGAAATCGTTGCAGCGAAATTCCCATTCGCAGCGAACGGACGTGCACTTTCTCTTGATGCAACTGATGGCTTCATGAAAATGATCACTCGTAAAGAGGATGGTCTAGTGATCGGTGCTCAAATCGCAGGTGTTGGCGCTTCTGATATGATTTCAGAGCTTAGCCTTGCAATCGAAGCTGGAGTGACTGCTGAAGATATCGCTATGACAATTCACGCTCACCCAACATTAGGTGAAATTACAATGGAAACGGCTGAAGTAGCAATCGGAAGCCCAATCCACATCGTAAAATAATGAAACCTATGAAGCCCTCTCCTTGATGGAGAGGGTTTTTTTGCTGCTCTGAACACCATATGAAAAACCCCTCATGAGATGAGGGGTTTTTTCATATGGATATATATAAGTGTAAGGTAAATATCATTAGTTTGTATTGACGCGGTCTAAAGCATGACATAAAGGCGATAAGATCTCCTGTTTACTGCGGACATTTCCTTCCACCTTCACGATCACTTTTTCATCATTGACAAGTAAAATAGCCGGTAATTCGTCCACTTCATTTTTCCAGCCTTTACGATCTTCTTTCACAATCATTTTTGACATTTCCTTAGGGTATTCATTTTTTAATTCGAGGACTGCATCATAATATGGGCTTTCTTTATCAAGGTTTTCTGCATCAGTAAAAAAGAGAATTCTCGGTTTTTGAATATGACGGACTTGGTCGGTCTGATTCGGTATGATATACGCAAATGAGCATGAACTAAGTACAAAGAGCATGGGGAATATAATGAGAAGTGTCCTCATAAAATTCAATCTATTCACCTCAAAATCATTTGGGGTTGTCCCAACATTTTTAGGAGCTTGTTCCCTGTTAGTCACTCTAGTGTATCATGTCCCTTTTGACAATTTTCGATTGTTACTCAATTGTTACAGAATTGATATGAAGCAAAATACAATTGAAACGTTCCCTCAATATGATGAGAAAAAAGCACATATTTATAAAAAATGATTAAATGTGTCATACAATTAACCGTTGACAACTTAAATGTGACATCATATTATAGAAATAAGAAATAGATCAAACGCTTTCAAACTATGAATGAAGAAAAGGGGAATGTACGTGGGTACAATTATTTGTCAAGATTGCAATGAAACCATTGATCAGTTTGAAAATGAAAAAGTGACAACGCTATACGGAACGTGCGGTCACTGTCATTGCTGTGATGAAGCCTCTGAATAAATAAAAAAGCATGCAGCTCCATTTGGGGCTGCATGTTTCTTTTTTATAAAATTGGTTTTTGTTCCTTAATCACACGGATCATTTCAAGCGTTGAATCTTCAGGTCCTTGGACAGGGAGACCAATTTCAATATTTTTAAAGATATACGATATATTTTCTTCTGTGATAATTTCACCTGGTATAAAAATCGGAATACCTGGCGGATACACCATCACAAACTCTGCGATAATGCGGCCGACTGCTTCCTTAAACGGAACGACTTCCGTTGTAGCGTAAAAGGCGTCACGCGGCGTCATAGCAAGCGATGGAATCTCAGGCAGCAGCACTTCCGTTACCGCTTGTTTGCCGCCCTCACGAGTAGAGGCTGCGGCAATTTCCTGCATCGCCGTCACGAGCGTATCAATTGTCTCATCTGAATCGCCAGGGGTGACGATACATAAAATGTTGTACAGGTCAGAGAGCTCTACTTCAATTCGGTAACTTTCTCTCAGCCACTTTTCGACATCATGTCCGTTTAACCCAAGGTCTTTAATAGAGATAATTAATTTCGTTGGGTCATAATCGTAAGTGGAAGCTGAACCGAGTACTTCCTTGCCAATGCAGGTAATGCCGTCAATTTGATTCAAACGGTCTCTCGCTGATTCAGCCAAACGAATGGCTTCATCAGCTAGTGCCTTACCTTCAGTGGCTAATCGTTTTCGAGCGACATCAAGTGACGCTAAGAGCAAATAAGAAGTGGACGTTGTCGTCAGCATACTCAAAATCGATTGCACGCGGTCTTTTGAAACAAGCCCTTCCTTCATATTTAAAATAGAGCTCTGCGTAAGAGAGCCGCCAAGTTTATGGACACTTGTTGCTGCCATGTCGGCACCTGCCTGCATGGCAGAGAGGGGAAGCTCATCATGAAAATGTATATGCACACCGTGTGCTTCATCGACAAGGACAGGCACATCAAATGAATGGGCAATGTCTACGATTGATTTTAAGTCTGCTGAAATACCAAAATACGTTGGATTAATGACAAGCAAACCTTTCGCATCTGGATGCTCAGTGAGCGCCTTTTTGGCTGATTCAGGTGTAATCCCGTGAGAGATGCCAAGCTCTTTGTCTATTTCTGGGTGAATAAAAACAGGAACTGCGCCAGAAAATACAATCGCGGACATAATTGATTTATGGACATTACGCGGAACGATAATTTTATCTCCAGGTCCGCATACCGTCATCACCATTGTCATGATGGCCCCGCTTGTTCCTTGAATGGAGAAAAACGTATGATCAGCACCGAAGGCTTCAGCAGCAAGCTCCTGTGCTTCTTTTATCATCCCTCGAGGTGAATGTAAATCATCGAGAGGTTCTATATTAATGAGGTCAATGCTTAATGCATTGTCGCCAATGAATGCTCTAAATTCAGGATCCATTCCGGCTCCTTTTTTATGGCCTGGAATGTGAAATTGGACTGGATTCGTTGCTGCGTGTTTTTTTAGTCCAGTATATAAGGGTGTATCATGTTGTGACAATTGCTTTCCCACCTTCATCGAAATACCTGCTATTATTGTGCCAATTACAGCAGATTTCATTGCATAAAACAAAAGAATTATATTATGAACTGATCGGAATGTAAAGCATAAAATCAATCGGTTTCTGATCAAACAGATGCTATAATAAAAGTTCAAATGAGAAATGAGTGTTAAAGTGAGGGACAAGTAAATGGAATATCAATATCCAATGGATGTCGACTGGACGACAGAGGAAAAAATTGCGGTCATTTCATTTTTTCAGGCTGTTGAAAAAGCCTATGAAAAAGGAATTGCGAAGCAGGAGTTATTAGATGCTTATAAACGATTTAAAGAGGTTGTGCCATCAAAAGCAGAGGAAAAAACGCATTGTGCGGCTTTTGAAAAGGGAAGCGGGTATTCCCCTTATCGTGCAGTGAAAACCGCAAGAGAGGCAGAAGAGACAGCCGTTATACGCATGTAAAAAACGAGCCTATAAGGGCTCGTTTTTTTATACAGATTCTTTCTGTGTGAAGCGGTATAGATACGTCAGCGTGCGGAAGGCATTTTCGATTTTCGATAGGAATTCTTCATTATTCATTTGAACGACTTCCTCTCTAGGCAGCTGGATGCCGCATAGAAGCTCGGCTTTCTTGACTGTTTGAACACGTTCAAAAAGCGTTTTCAGCTGTTCGGAATCTAGTTCGCTGTGCCGCATGACATCTGGTTTCATATGATCTTTAGACCAAACAAAATCTTGCGGTATTTTCTGCTGGATGGTGTCTAGCTCTTTTTCAAACAGCTGGCCGTACTCACCTTTCACTGGAGATTCATAAATGAGCGCAAACCAGACAAAGACATGTGTTTTCCAAAGCCCAATTTGAAAATGAGGGAGTTTTTTATATCCGCGCTTACTGTTTGCAAAAGCAACCCATGTATCATTTGGCGGGTTGACAGATCTTCTAGCATGCTTTGCGACGTGTACAAACATTTCGTCTCCTGTAATAGAAGAAAGAAGTGGTGCAAAATGTTCGCCAAGTGCCTCAAGCTTTGGACGTACTCTTTCTTTTAATACAGTCATTCGTTCATCTAAACCATCAACTGTGAATGTTTCAAAATCTTCATCTCTAAAACGCATTTCACTCATGTTATGCCTCCTGTATCTTTTCGCTGATCATATTTTATCATAGCTTGGGTCAAGCTCAAAAAAAGATGCACCGTCAGATAAAAGATTGTAAAGGGCGTGGTGCAGCGTTTAAAACCTTTCATTATGTGGTACATCATTAATAGGTAAAGACACAATTTTCAGAATGTCGTTGCGGTTATGCGATCGCTTCATACGATATAAGCAAGAACAATTTCTCTTATCGATTGAATTTTTTATCAATGAAAACTGACAAGGAATGAATCATTCTCTGGAAGGGGCGTTGACCAATGAAGCAAATCGTGAAGCAGGGCTATAGACAGGAGAAGAAAAATCGCATCGCTGTGTGGAGATTAGAGGTTGATTATGAGCTTTCTACGCTTCATGAAGCCATCGAACAAAAAGATGACATCCAAATCGAACGCAGCAAACGAAAGCTTGAGCGCCTAAGAAAAGAATGGGAGCAGCTTCAAGGGTAAAACAGGGTGAGGTAAAAACGAACCAATTCATCGGTTCGTTTTTGTATGAAGCTGCTTTTTTCTTGCTTTTACGTACATAATATCAGTATGCTATTACAAATAGGTCCTACATAGAAAAGAGGTTTACAATCTGATGACAAACTGGGTGGAAATTGACCGTCTTGCAAAGCTCTGGGTAAAAGAAGCAGGGAGCCGTATTAAAGCGTCCATGCAGGAAGGTCTATCAATTGAAACAAAATCAAATCCAAATGATCTAGTCACGAATATCGATAAAGAAACAGAACGTTTTTTTATTGAAAAAATACAGTCGGCATTTTCAGATCATCACATTTTAGGAGAAGAGGGACAAGGGGAAGAGGTCACCTCACTCGATGGAATTGTGTGGATCATTGATCCGATTGATGGCACAATGAACTTTGTCCATCAAAAGCGCAACTTTGCCATTTCAATCGGGATATTTGAAAATGGTGTGGGGAAAATCGGTCTTATTTATGACGTCATTCATGACGAGCTCTACCATGCCATTAAAGGAGAAGGAGCCTATATGAACGATATCCTGCTCCCTCCATTAAAAGATGTGGAGATTGAAAAAGCCATTGTGGGTATTAATCCGACATGGGCGATTGAAAGTCCTTATTTTGACGCCAAACCATTTGCCCGTCTAGTGCGTGACGTGAGAGGGACACGAACGATTGGATCAGCTGCCCTTGAGCTTGCTTATATTGCAAGCGGCAGAAGTGACGCATATGTCACCTTAAGGCTTGCACCGTGGGATTATGCAGCGGGCTGCGTGCTGCTTGATGAAGTAGGGGCCGTTTACTCAAATATTCACGGAGAACGTCTTACGTTCCTAGACAAAAACAGCATAGTGGCTGGAAAACGATCCATTTGTGAAAAAATCTTGCATGATTACATAAAAGAAAGCGGAAATAAAAAATAAACGACATCACTTCATGAGAATGAAGTGATTTTTTGTTTTTCCTGAAACTGTAAGGCGGAAGTCTATACGCTTTATTGGCTGAAATAAAAAACCCCCATCTGGATGAACCAGGTGGGAGTTTTTCTGAGATTAGCTTAATTTTTCTTTCGCAATTTGAACTGCATCATAGAACGTTTTCAATTGCTCTTGAGGAATTTTCTTAAGCATTTGGTTGAAAACAAGTAATTCAGTAGAGCTGAATCCAAGACCTTTTGCGATTTTTGAATCAATCACAACGTTTCCTTTTTTGTCTAGAACAAGGGCATCACCAGCAAGATCAGCAATTCTGATCACTGATTTGAAAAGCTTTTCAAATTTAGCCGCTTCTTCTTTTGTAAGACCAAGTTCAACAGCTTTTGCTGCATCAAAAACCAATTTCCCTTTTTCGTTTTTAGTGATGCTTTCACTGAAAACGATTGTAAGAACAGCTGCGCGATCTAAGAATTTCTCAGCAGTCGCCGCTTCTTCTTCAGTTAGTCCGAGCTCAACAGCTTTTTTCACATCAAATGTGTAGCTGTTGTCTTCCTCAACAAATGAATTGATGAGAATGTTGATGACACGCTCGTTTTTCTCCAATAATTCTTTAATGATTTGCTGCTGTTCAAAAGGAATTCCTTTGAAAGTTGCAGCGCTTGCTTGCCCAGGAGCTACTGTTGTGAAAGTAAGAATGATAGCTAAAGCGAAAAATACAACAGAGCTGAGCGATTTGCTCAAAAACTTCTTCATGCTTCTTTTCTCTCCCTTTTCTGTTAAATTTTGTTGCAAGAAAAGCATACCATGAGAAACTTTGTGGAAGAATAGGAAAAATGTAACTTTCTGTTTGATTTTGGAGAACTATAAAAGTTCTTGTCGAAAAATGGAGGGGTTCAGATTGCTTACTTTTGTCAACTCTTCAAGATACGTTCCGTCTGATGAATGAAGCTTTCATAGGTGATTTGTCTTGTTTTTACTCAAAATAAAAAGCCTTCTACATATAGAATGTAAAAGGCTTTTAACTAATTTTATGATTGCACGTTTAATTTTCTTTTTAATGTAAATCCTGTACCCATGAAAATCATGGCGAACACGATACTAAAACATATGCCCAGTATGTTTTTTTCTGCAAGAGATACCCCAATAAACGCCATACTGACAACTGCAAGTAATGCACATAATAATAGAAGCCATTTGATTTGTTTCATTTGTCTCCATCCCTTTTTTTAGAGTTAATATAAGTTTACAGAAAAACGATCGGCATTTAAAGGGGATTGTGATATAATATGAAAGTTATCTAATTATTTTAGGAGATGAAAATGTGAAACTTCGAAAAGACCTTCGCAACATCGCAATTATTGCCCACGTTGACCATGGTAAAACGACGCTTGTTGACCAATTGCTCCATCAAGCTGGTACTTTCCGTGCGAATGAAAATATCGCTGAGAGAGCCATGGATTCAAATGATTTAGAGCGAGAGCGCGGTATTACGATTTTAGCTAAAAATACTGCGATCCATTATAAAGATACACGCATTAATATTTTAGATACACCAGGACACGCCGATTTCGGTGGTGAAGTTGAGCGTATCATGAAAATGGTAGATGGTGTACTCCTCGTTGTGGATGCTTATGAAGGCTGTATGCCTCAAACACGCTTTGTGCTGAAAAAAGCACTTGAGCAAAACTTAACACCAATCGTTGTCGTCAATAAAATTGACCGCGACTTTGCTCGTCCGGCTGAAGTAGTTGATGAAGTGATCGACTTGTTCATTGAATTGGATGCAACAGAAGAACAGCTTGAATTCCCAGTTGTCTATGCATCAGCAATCAATGGTACAGCAAGTAACGATGCGAGCAAGCAAGATGAAAACATGGAATCTTTGTTTGAAGCCATTGTGAACCATATTCCTTGCCCAGTTGATAACCATGAAGAGCCGCTTCAATTCCAAGTGGCACTACTTGATTACAATGATTATGTTGGCAGAATTGGAATCGGCCGTGTATTCAGAGGAACAATGCAAGTAGGACAGCAGGTAGCCTTGATGAAAGTCGACGGCACTGTGAAACAATTCCGAGTAACAAAGATCTTTGGTTTCCAAGGGTTAAAACGAGTGGAAATCAACGAAGCGAAAGCGGGAGATCTTGTCGCTGTATCTGGAATGGAAGACATCAACGTAGGTGAAACGGTTTGTCCGGTAGAACACCAAGAAGCACTTCCAATCCTTCGTATTGATGAGCCGACACTTCAAATGACGTTTGTTGTAAACAACAGCCCATTTGCAGGCCGTGAAGGAAAATACGTGACATCACGTAAAATTGAAGAGCGTTTAGAGCAGCAGCTTCAAACAGACGTCAGTCTTCGTGTGGATCCAACTGATTCACCTGATGCTTGGGTTGTTTCTGGACGCGGAGAGCTTCACTTATCCATTCTCATTGAGAATATGAGACGTGAAGGTTTTGAATTACAAGTATCGAAGCCAGAAGTTATTGTAAAAGAAGTTGATGGTGTTCGATGTGAGCCTGTAGAGCGCGTTCAAATTGATGTACCAGAAGAGCATACTGGCTCTGTTATGGAATCAATGGGTGCAAGAAAAGGTGAAATGATTGACATGATCAATAATGGTAACGGTCAAGTTCGCCTGATCTTTACAGTGCCATCACGTGGTTTAATTGGTTATACAACTGAATTTCTTTCATTAACTCGTGGTTTTGGTATTTTGAACCATCCGTTTGACAGCTCCCAGCCAATGCAGTCTGGTCAAGTTGGCGGACGCCGTCAAGGTGTACTTGTTTCAATGGAAACAGGTAAAGCGACTGCTTACGGAATCCAAGGTGTTGAAGAGCGCGGTGTGATCTTCGTTGAGCCGGGTACTGAAGTATACCAAGGGATGATTGTTGGGGAGCATAATCGTGAGAATGACCTTGTTGTAAACGTAAGCCGTATGAAACAACAAACAAACGTACGTTCAGCGACGAAAGATCAAACGGTTAGCATGAAAAAACCTCGTATTATGTCACTTGAGGAATCTCTTGAGTACTTGAATGAAGACGAATACTGTGAGGTTACACCTGAATCAATTCGTCTTAGAAAGAAAATTTTAGACAAAAACGAACGTGAGAAAGCAGCGAAGAAGAAAAAGCTAGCAGGATTATCTTAATTCCATGAAGAATTAAAAAGATAGAACCCTGAAAGATAAGGGGAGGGAATCTTTTTGAATGATCAGGAAGTAAGTGAAAATCTATCCTTTTTCGCGATGCTGTTTCGTGTCGATGAAAATCCGCAAACAGGGATGTGGCTCCTATATGGCACCATCCTTGTTTTAGCGATTATTGTTTTTAAGCTCGGCTTTGCAAGACGTTTACCGATTTTAAAAGCGCTCGTGATTTATTTGTTTTTGATTTTTGGCTGCACGTTTCTCACATTTCTAGGTATCTTCCTTCCAGTAGCGGAAGGACTGGTTGTGGCAGCTGCCATTTTGATTATTTATAAAATACGGCTGCATCGTGCGAAAAAAGAAGGAACAGTTAATACGTAAAAAAAGACCTGAACATGTGTCAGGTCTTTTTTTATGTCTTTTGTTCTTTCTTTCCTTTTTTCTTCTTTTTCTCTTTCGTCGCAGGATCCTGATAAAGAGAGAATCTGCCAGTTTTGATGCGAGCTTCAGTCTTTATTTTAATGCGTTCTTGGCAGTCATCGCACATATATGTATGAATTGGCCGGTTTCTTAACCGTTTAGCAACAAGTGTATCATCATCAATGGTTTCAAGCTTTTCACATAATGAGCACTTCACTCTCATCATTTTCACCTCACTTTATTGCATTTATTATAGCATGTTTTCCAGCTACTTAAAATCAGCGTAGAAAAAGGCTTATATCACAGGAGATATAAGCCGTTCTCATTATTTCTTCTGATTCATATGATGGTTTGATTGGTCGTTTTGATTTTTTTCTAACTGTTTTTGATCCTGTTCTTTGAGCTGATTATTCGGATCATTTGTCGGGTCTTTTTCGTTACGCTCGATCTCATTTCTCGGCATCTCTGGCATCACGCGGCCGACAATGGCAGCCAGTTCGTCCATAATACCGCTTACCGGACGGCCTGCTTGGATTTCTTTGCCCATTTCTTTTAAACGGCTGACTGTATCTGGATCAGCAACCACAACAGCATTTGCACCTTCAGGGTCATTTCTCAGCGCTTTTGCAACTGAATATTTAATGGTTTCTACTTTGCTTCTATCTAAATCATCTTTTACATCAATACCAACAACAGCATAGCGGCCGATGACAATTGCCGTTGCATCATTGACATCTGCTACATGCTCTGTCACATTGACAAGATGCTGCGCAACATCTGTAGATGGGCGGGCTTGATTTGTCTTTTTCTTGGATGAGTCTGACACCCGTACTAAGTGCTGGCGTCCATCTTGCTTGTCCAGCGCTTCTGGCTTTTCCTGCTGCTGGCAAGCGCCTAACAGAATGATCGTTTGAATCATGAATAATGTTAAAAATAGTCGCATCTAAATTCCCTCCTTCACAAACTGCATGATTTATTTTATTGTTGAATTAACCTTCTAACTTTATTCATGAAAACATATATTTTAACAATCGTTTTGGGAAAGACAAGGATGAATGAAACCCCGATCAGGAGGCGAAGGACCTGAGTAAAATTTATGTATTAGACACAAATGTGTTATTACAGGATCCGAATTCAATCTTTTCATTTGAAGACAACGAAGTCGTCATTCCGGCCGTTGTGTTAGAAGAAGTAGACTCGAAAAAGAGATATATGGACGAGGTTGGGCAAAACGCCCGGCGCGTCTCACGTTTAATCGACGGTTTGAGATCGAAAGGGAAACTGCATGAAAAAATTACGCTAGAGTCAAAAGGGACGCTGCGCATCGAGCTGAATCATCGCTCTTTCCATGAGCTTCAAGAAATTTTTATTGAAAAAACGAACGATAATCGGATTTTAGCGGTCGCGAAAAATTTGAGCTTAGAGGAAGAAACAAAGCCTCACGGCCGGCCTGTCATTTTGGTCAGTAAGGATGTCTTAGTCAGGGTAAAGGCAGATGCGATAGGTCTTCAGGCAGAGGACTTCTTAAGTGACCGTGTGCTGCAAAACGAAGACATTGATAACGGCTATCATGAGCTCTATATTCCGACCGAGCAATTGAATACATTTTATAAGCAAAGTCAATTGCCGATAAAAGAAGTCACAAGTGCACCATTAAACCCTCATCAATTTGTCATTATGAAGGGGAATGAAGGCGGTTCTGCTTTAGGAATGCTTGATCAAAAAGCAGAGAACGTGAAACGGCTTATTTATGATCAAGAGCATGTTTGGGGAATCCGTCCGAAAAATGTTCAGCAGACGATGGCCCTAGAGCTGCTATTGCGCCGTGATATTCCGCTTGTGACATTGATCGGAAAAGCGGGTACTGGTAAAACACTGCTTGCACTTGCTGCCGGATTAATGCAGACAGAGGATCTCGGCATGTTTAAAAAACTGATCGTAGCCCGTTCCATTGTTCCTGTCGGCAAGGATTTAGGCTACTTGCCAGGTGAAAAGGAAGAGAAACTCAGACCATGGATGCAGCCGATTTATGACAACCTGGAATTTTTATTTAATACAAAAAAACCTGGTGAACTTGATGCGATTTTGGCGGGTATTGGTTCTATTCAAGTCGAAGCTTTAACGTATATCCGCGGAAGAAGTATCCCTGATCAATTTATTATCATTGATGAGGCGCAGAATTTAACGAAACACGAGGTGAAAACATTATTAACGCGCGTCGGAGAGGGAAGTAAAATTGTGCTGATGGGGGACCCGGAGCAGATTGATCATCCTTATTTAGACAGCTTAAATAATGGGCTTACGTATGTCATTGAGCGGTTCAAAGGACAGCAAATATCTGGACATGTCAAGCTTGTCAAAGGAGAAAGGTCTGGACTTGCACAGCTTGCAGCTGATTTGCTGTAGTCCAGACCCTCTGTCTTATGTAATGATGAGCTCTTTGACACCTTTTATCGGCTGAGTGAGGTTGGACTGATCTGCGAAATAAACGTGGATTGGTCCTTCTTCAGTCATCGGCTTCCCATTTTGGCTGAAGTGTGCAATGCTTTCCATTGCCTGAGAAAGCGGAACAGCAATTGTCTCTGTTTCTGTGACAAATTCGCATGTATCTGCATGTTCAAGCGGTTCTGCATTTTTCAGCATATCACCCAGCTTCATTCCGAAGCTGCCTGTGACGAGTCTTTCCTTTTCGTACTTCTTCTCTGTTTTTAAAGTGGGTGGAAGTGTTTGACCTTCTCTGATCACCCGCTCTTGGTCAAGCTCCTGATCCAGCTGATTTTCTTCATTTGCTGCGCTGTTTTCAAAAAATGAATCCATTAAAAATTTGCGGTCATCAAAAATCCATACACTTGGATCAATGGTGATCTTGTACTTTACGTTCCCCTTAATTTGAATAATACTCATGTTCAAGACAACCCCTTTCCACCATAAATTATAGAAGTTTTCTCCTGCTTTGTCACTTTCATAAACATGCTTCTCCTTGTACACACTAATCGTACATGAAACATAGGGAGGATATTGGGCATGGCATGTCGCGACAATGAAGAGCTTCAGCGATTTGTAGAAGAAGCAAAAAAAGTGGCCAAAGATGGCAAAGTAGCATCCTATATTCCCGCTCTCGCCAAAGCGGATCAGACAGATTTATCTGTGGCTGTGTACCATGTGAGTAATACTTGCCACTCGGCAGGAGATGTAGATAAACGCTTTACCCTGCAAAGTATTTCTAAAGTATTAGCCCTTGCGCTCGTACTCTCAGAAGAAGGGCCAAAAAAAGTCTTTCAATTTGTTGGACAAGAGCCTACAGGTGATCCGTTTAATTCAATGATTAAGCTGGAAACAGCAAGTCCGAATAAGCCGCTGAATCCAATGATTAATGCAGGAGCGCTTGCAGTCACAAGCTTAATAAGAGGAGCGACTCCGCAAGATCAGCTGAACCGCCTGCTTGGCTTTATTAGAGAGCTCGCAAATGATAAAAGCATTACATACTGCAAAGAGACAGCGGCATCCGAATTTGAGACATCGATGATTAACCGGGCTATGTGCTATTATATGAAGCAATATCATATTATTAGAGGGAACGTAGAAGAGGTCATGGACGTGTATACGAAACAATGCGCCATCATGATGAACAGCTTAGATTTGGCGAAAATTGCTTGTGTTTTTTCATTAGATGGCAGACATCCAGAGACGGGCCAGCAAATTCTTTCAAAAGATGTCGCTAGAATTTGTAAAACCTTTATGGTGACGTGCGGCATGTATAATGCAAGCGGGGAATTTGCCATTAATATCGGCATACCTGCTAAAAGCGGTGTTTCAGGCGGGATTATGGGAGCGGCACCATATGATTTTGGGATCGGAATTTTCGGTCCTGCACTGGATGAAAAAGGGAATAGTATTGCTGGGATTAAGCTGCTTGAGCTCATGAGTGAAAAATATGAGATGAGTATCTTTTAATGAGGAATGTCTTCTTTTTATTTTTACAAAGCGAACTGTACAAATCTGCTTGCAATTTTGGGCGTTTCGCTTTATGATAAATAGAAGAATTAGGTACTCGCCTGGGGAACGGAGGGATACTTTTGGCGTCAGAAATTTTAGTCGATCATCGGCAAAAAGCACTGGCTTTATTAAAATTGGATGCAGATAAAATTTTAAAATTGATCCAAGTGCAAATGGACAACTTAACGATGCCGCAATGTCCTCTTTATGAAGAGGTTTTAGATACTCAAATGTTCGGATTATCGAGGGAGATTGATTTTGCTGTCCGGCTTGGATTAGTTGATCAACATGAAGGCAAGAAACTACTCGATAAACTTGAGAGAGAGCTTTCCGCACTTCATGATGCGTTCACAAAAAAATAACGATTGAAAACTCAAACTTCCACAACATAGGTTTGAGTTTTTTTGTCCTCTCATTTCTTTTATGGATTGACGGCAAACGGACTTGATTCTTTCATGAATGACGAACAATATAAAAGAGGTAAAACGGGATCAAACGGAGAAAATGTAGTAGAATAAGAACAGCTAAGAAGATATCAAGCAGTAGAAACAGACGTTAGGAAGAGGATTATATGTTAAAGAGAATGCTAAAATCGTATGACTACTCATTATTGTTCGCCATCATCTTAATCAGCGCATTCGGTTTGGTTATGGTATATAGCTCAAGTATGATTACATCTGTTATCAGATACGATGCCGCGCCAGATAACTTTTTTAAGAAACAGCTCTTATTTATGATTGTTGGAGCAGCCATCTTAATCTTTACAGCATTAGTTCCATATCAGCTGTTTTCAAATAAGAAATTCCAGATTGGTATGCTGCTGATTTCAGTTTTTTCCCTCATCTATGTGTACTTTCTCGGTCATGTTGCAGGGAACGCAAGAAGCTGGATCAAATTAGGCCCTTTTAGTCTTCAGCCAGCTGAATTTGTGAAGATTGTCGTCATCATCTATCTTGCTGCGGTCTATGCCAAAAAGCAGCATTATATTGATCATATTTTAAGAGGTGTCACGCCTCCAATCGTGATTGTCTCTATCCTGTGCGGATTTATCATTTTGCAGCCAGACTATGGGACAGCCTTTATTATTGGCATGATTGCCCTTGCGATGATTTTATGCTCAGGCTTTAGCGGCAAAACGCTTGCGAAGCTGCTGGCGCTATTTAGCGCAGTGATGGTCGTCGTGACCCCGTTTATTATTCTTTTTTGGGATAAAATTTTCACGCAAAATCGTCTCGGACGTTTTGAGAGTTTCCAAGATCCATTTAAAGATGCAGGGGCTACTGGGCATCAATTGATTAATTCATATTATGCGATTGGATCAGGCGGCTTTTTTGGACTCGGTCTAGGGGAAAGTGTTCAAAAGTACGGGTATCTTCCAGAACCGCACACAGATTTTATCATGGCAATTATCTCAGAAGAGCTTGGTTTTTTCGGCGTGTTTTTTGTTCTCGCTCTTCTTGGTTTCATCGTCGTGAAAGGTTTTTATATTGCGAGAAAGTGTGAAGATCCGTTTGGAAGTTTGCTTGCAATAGGAATTTCCTCCATGATTGCGATCCAAACTTGTATCAATTTAGGCGGTGTTTCAGGTCTTATTCCAATTACTGGGGTGACACTTCCGTTTATCAGCTACGGGGGATCGTCTATCATTTTACTTAGCATCTGTATGGGAATGCTGCTGAATATCAGCATGTTTACTGAATATAAAGAGCGTTATAAAAAGAAAAAATCAATAAGCAGACCATCGGTTGAAAAAAATGGATTGCAGAAAACTTTGAATCTTTAGAAAACAAAAGTGTACAGTTTTCATTTCTTCCTTTATTATAGAGTACATATAAAATTTTAAGGGATATGGAGGAGTGAGAATGTCACAGAGAACAATTCAAAAGGTTCTAGTTGCAAACAGAGGGGAAATCGCTATCAGAGTCTTCAGGGCCTGTACAGAGCTCAACTTACGTACAGTGGCCATTTATTCCAAAGAAGACTCTGGCTCTTATCATCGCTATAAAGCTGATGAAGCATATCTAGTTGGAGAAGGGAAAAAACCGATTGATGCCTACCTCGATATCGAGGGGATCATCGAAATTGCAAAACGAAATGACGTGGATGCGATTCATCCAGGCTACGGATTTTTATCCGAAAACATTCATTTTGCAAGACGATGCGAAGAGGAAGGCATTCAATTTATCGGTCCAACTTCTCAGCATTTAGATATGTTTGGAGATAAAGTAAAGGCGAGAGATGAAGCGAAAAAAGCTGGTATTCCAGTCATTCCAGGAAGTGACGGACCAGTTGATTCGGTCGAAGAAGTCGAAAAATTCGGTGAAGAATACGGTTACCCGTTTATTATTAAAGCTTCACTAGGCGGCGGCGGCCGGGGTATGCGCATTGTCAGATCAAAAGAAGAGCTGAAGGAAGCCTATGACCGTGCGAAGTCAGAGGCAAAAGCTGCTTTTGGAAATGACGAAGTATACGTTGAAAAGCTGATTGAAAATCCAAAACATATTGAAGTGCAGGTGATTGGAGACAATCACGGCAATATCATTCATTTATATGAGCGTGACTGCTCTGTTCAAAGGCGGCATCAAAAGGTCATTGAAGTGGCGCCAAGTGTGTCTCTAACAGATCAATTGCGTGAAGATATTTGCGAAGCAGCTGTCCAGCTGGCCAAGAATGTATCATACATTAATGCAGGGACTGTAGAATTCCTTGTTGCAAATGGAGAGTTTTACTTTATTGAAGTCAATCCAAGGGTGCAGGTAGAACACACGATTACAGAAATGATCACAGGTGTCGATATCGTTCAAACCCAAATTCTTGTTGCAAAGGGGCATAACCTTCACAGCAAAGAAGTTGGTATTCCAAAGCAAGAAGATATCTTTACACACGGCTTTGCCATTCAATCAAGGGTCACAACAGAAGATCCTTTAAATGACTTTATGCCAGACACAGGAAAAATTATGGCCTACCGCTCAGGTGGGGGATTTGGTGTACGTCTTGATACAGGGAACAGCTTCCAAGGTGCGGTCATTACACCTTATTACGACTCACTATTGGTCAAGCTGTCTACATGGGCGCTCACGTTTGATCAAGCGGCTGCTAAAATGGTTCGAAATTTACAAGAATTCAGGATTCGCGGGATTAAAACTAACATCCCATTTCTTGAAAATGTGGCTAAGCATGAGAAGTTCCTAAAAGGGGAATACGATACATCGTTTATCGACTCAACGCCAGAGCTATTTAATTTCCCTAAGCAAAAAGACCGTGGAACGAAGATGCTGACTTATATTGGTAACGTTACCATTAATGGGTTCCCGGGTATTGCGGAGAAAAAGAAGCCTCATTTTGACAAGCCAGACGTACCGAAGCTTCCTCTTAATCAAGAGATTCCGTCTGGGACAAAACAATTGTTAGATACGCATGGACCTGAGGGACTTGCCAACTGGGTAAAAGAACAAAATAACGTCCTTTTAACTGACACAACCTTTAGAGATGCGCATCAGTCTCTGCTTGCGACACGCTTCAGAACACATGATTTAAAGAAAGTTGCCCAGCCGACAGCAGGTTTATGGCCAGAGCTGTTTAGTATGGAAATGTGGGGCGGGGCTACATTTGATGTTGCGTACCGTTTCTTAAAAGAAGATCCTTGGGAACGATTGAAAGAGCTTCGTCAAGAAGTGCCAAACACGCTGTTCCAAATGCTGTTAAGATCATCAAATGCTGTCGGATATACAAACTATCCGGATAATGTGATCAAAGCATTTGTAAAAGAATCAGCCGAGGCAGGCATTGATGTGTTCCGTATTTTCGACAGCTTAAACTGGGTCAAAGGCATGACGCTTGCCATTGATTCTGTTCGGGAATCAGGCAAAGTGGCAGAGGCGGCCATTTGTTATACGGGAGATATTCTTGATCCATCTCGTCCAAAATATGATCTTGATTACTATGTATCTCTTGCAAAAGAGCTTGAATCTGCCGGCGCGCATATTTTAGGTATTAAAGATATGGCGGGGCTATTAAAACCGCAGGCAGCCTACGAGCTAGTCTCTGCTTTAAAAGATGAGCTTACGATCCCTATCCACCTTCATACGCATGACACGAGTGGAAATGGACTGTTCACCTATGCAAGAGCGATTGATGCAGGTGTTGATATTGTGGATGTTGCCGTCAGCTCTATGGCAGGACTCACATCGCAGCCAAGTGCAAGCTCACTTTATTATGCTTTAGATGGACATGAAAGAAAGCCAGACATGAATGTCCAATCTGTCGAACGCCTTTCTCAATACTGGGATTCCGTCAGAAAATACTATCATGAATTTGAAAGCGGCATGAATTCGCCTCATACAGAAATTTATGAGCATGAAATGCCTGGCGGTCAATATAGTAACTTGCAGCAGCAGGCGAAAGGTGTCGGTCTTGGCGAGCGCTGGAATGAAGTAAAGGAAATGTACAGACGTGTGAATGACATGTTTGGTGATATTGTAAAGGTAACACCATCCTCTAAAGTAGTTGGAGATATGGCACTTTACATGGTGCAAAATGATCTAACAGAAGAAGATGTTTATGAAAAAGGCGCAACACTAGACTTCCCGGATTCTGTTGTGGAATTATTTAAAGGCTATTTAGGCCAGCCGCATGGCGGATTCCCAGAAAAGCTGCAAAAGCTGATTTTAAAAGGGGAAGAGCCTCTTACTGTCAGACCTGGTGAGAAGCTGAAGCCAGTGGACTTTGAAGACATTAAGAAGCAGTTCAAAGAATCTCATGACCTGACGTTAACAGAGCAAGACGCAATTGCGTATGCCTTATATCCGAAAGTCTTTTCTGAATTTGTCCAAACAGCAGAAAGCTATGGTGACATCTCTGTTCTTGATACACCAACGTTCTTCTACGGGATGAGGCTTGGAGAAGAGATTGAGGTAGAAATCGAAAAAGGAAAAACCCTGATTGTCAAACTCGTATCAATTGGTGAACCGAATCCAGATGCCACAAGAGTTCTTTACTTTGAGTTAAATGGCCAGCCGCGTGAAGTGGTGATTAAGGATGAAAGCATCAAATCCTCCGTTCAAGAAAAAATGAAGGCGGACCGTTCAAATCCAAATCACATCGCCGCATCGATGCCAGGCACTGTCATTAAAGTACTCGTGGAAAAAGGGCAGAAAATTTCACAAGGTGAGCATTTGATGATCAATGAAGCCATGAAAATGGAAACGACTGTACAAGCACCATTTTCTGCGGTCGTAGATGAAATACATGTGACAAATGGAGAACCGATTCAAACCGGTGATCTGTTAATCGTATTAAAGCCTGAATAAGAAGTGAGACACATCCACCGTGATGTGTCTTTTTTGAGCGCATTAAAATGTGCAGCAGCCAGTGAGAGTGATTACACTATAGAGTGAGGTGAAGAAGGTTGGACAACATTGTTGTGATTTGGTTTCGCCGGGATATGCGATTAGATGATCATATCGCCTTATCAAAAGCGATCACATATGCAAAAAAACACGAGTACAAATTATTTGCTCTTTATCATCTAGATCCATTTTTTACTGAAATGGACCTCGATTTAAACAACGAACATTTTTTTCAAAGCTTGGCGCATTTTATCAAGAAAGCAAGAGAATCTCAAATGTATGTTCATCTTCTCTATGGTGATGTCTTGCGTGCCTTTCAGCAAGTTATCGATGTGTATGACATCAAAGCTGTCTTTTTTAATGAAGATCAAGTGGGAATCGGTCAAAAGCGTGACCATCAAGTAACCGCTTTTTTAGAAAAGAAGGGCATTCATGTATCAAAATGGCAAGATACACACCTTCACGGGGCGCAAGATATCTTAAAAAGGGATGGCACTCATTATCAAGTGTTTACTCCATACTATCAATCATGGCGAAAGCAAGAGAAGCAGCCTGTGATAAAAGTTGACAAATCATTTCTCAGCAGCGCTCATACGATTTGTGATGAGTCACTTTCACACAAAGGGAATGACAAACTACGCAGTATAATCATGAGATGCTCAAGAAAATTTGATCAAATCGGTTCACGCAAAGCGATGAACACGCTGCATGACTTTATCCAAAAAAGACTAACACGTTACCATGAAAAACGAGATATGCCATCTGTTTTTGGAACGAGCAAGCTGTCACGTTTCTTGAAAACAGGGACTATCTCAATTCGAACGATCTTTTATGCGGTACATGAGGAAGCACTGTTTGAAGACGAGGGCAGAGAAACCTTTATCAAAGAGCTGGCGTGGCGAGATTTTTACCATATGATTTATGCTCATTATCCAGAAATGAAAGAAAAAGAAATCAATTCAGCGTTTCAAGGGATGAAATGGAATGAAGATGAGACGCTGTTTGAAGCATGGTGTAAAGGTGAAACAGGCTTTCCTCTCGTTGATGCAGGGATGAGACAGTTAAATGAGGAAGGCTGGATGCATAACCGTTTAAGGATGGTCACCGCCTCATTTTTAACAAAGGATTATTTGATTGATTGGAGAAAGGGAGAATCGTATTTTGCAAAAAAGCTTGTGGATTATGATGAGGCTTCGAATATCGGAGGATTTCAGTGGGCAGCTTCTGTTGGGACAGATGCCGTGCCGTACTTCCGTATTTTTAACCCAACGACCCAGTCAAAGCGGTTTGATCCAAGCGGGGAATATATTAGAAGATATGTACGAGAGCTAGAGCATGTTGAGGAAAAATGGATTCATGAACCAAGTAAAATGCCGATAGATGAACAACGGAAATCGAGCTGTGTGCTGGGTGATACATACCCGCTGCCGACAGTTGATCACAAGGAAAGACGCAAAAAAGCCATCTCGCTATTCGAAGAAGCAAAACGACAATAAAGAATCCCCCTCTCTACATGAAAGGGGGATACAATTTTTATCTAAATGGCTCTTTGCTTTCATATTTAAACCGGGCAATAAGTAAGCAGAAGTAGCATAGTACCCCAAACAAACAAGAAATAAAGAATGAATGAGCCAGCGCGTAACCAAGTGCAAGCTGAGAATAAACAGACATCACACCTGAAATGGCTTGAAGTGTAATCAGAATGGCTGAGATAATCCACCCATAATAAAGCTGCTTCTGTTCTTTATAATGTTTTATGGCATGGAACATAGCGACAAATATCCAGACGAATAAAAGAAGTGCTGCTGCTCGGTGAGACATTTGAACCCACTGATTAAAATACGCTGGAAGCGCACCGTCTTTTGAACAAAACGGGAAGACAGAACAAGCAAGGCTTGACTTTGTATGTCTCACATAAGCGCCCGTATATACCACGATATACGTATACGTAATCAACCCATAAATATGGAACTGCATTTTTTTGCCGATATGAAGCGGCTTCACAAGCTTTGTTTCAGATCTGGTTGCTTCAAAGACAAGAAGTGCAAGCAGTAATACTGAAGCAAATGAAATGAGTGAAATACCGAAGTGCAGTGCCATCACAAGTGCGTTAGAACCAAATACGACGGCAAGAGCTCCTAACAGCGCTTGAAGCATTAAAAATATAATGGACATGATGACCAAAAATTTGGTTTCACGGAATACTGGACTAATTTTTTTCCAGCATAAGACCGCCAGTGCCAGAACAAGAATGGTGGAAACCCCTGTTGACATGCGGTGACTCCATTCGATGATGGAAGCGGGGTTCATTTCAGGAAAGAAACGACCGTGGCAAAGGGGCCACTGTCTACCGCAGCCAAGACCCGAACCGGTTTTCGTCACAAGCGCACCGCCAATCAGCACGATCAGCATCACAAACGTTGTGATCACGCTCAATAGCCTTAAAGCAAATTTCATCAAATTATTTCACCTTCTCTAAAAAACTTCTGATGTAAATGAAAACCTCACATGCTCTCAAGTTTAAGCCAAATGCGTGTTCTGTTGCAATTCATAATGACCAAAGTTCACAAAAAAATGATATGTTAGTTCACAAAGTTTACAGATTTAGAGTGCTTGATCTTTCTTTGACAGTCTGATAGAAATAGAGGAGAGAATATTTCATTTTGCACCGCCTTCTGAAACACACATATATCCTAATAAATTCACGAAAAGTTCACAAATAACTTCAAGTTTGTCGTTTATTATTTAATAGGATGTTTTTTTACAGCTGTTTATCTTGTATGATAGAGTTGTAATGATTTTACGTGTCATTCGTTCGTTTGAAGGTTTGGGCAAGGGAGGTTATACACATTGGCAAATTCCAAAACAGCCGCGGAAGCAGCTATTCATGGACAAATAGAAGAAACAACAGCGTGGAAAGATTTTCTTGCTCTGATTAAAATGGGCATCGTCAATTCCAATTTCATTACGACATTTACTGGAATGTGGCTTGCTTTTTATTTTACAGGTATGAGTTTTCTTGGAAATCTTGATATTGTGCTGTTAACAATGATTGGTTCTTCTCTTATTATTGCCGGTTCATGCGCAATTAATAATGCGTTTGACCGTGATATTGATATATTAATGGAAAGAACAAAAACAAGACCGACGGTTACAGGTAAAATTCAGCCGGGGCAAGCGTATGCATTTGGCATTCTGCTTGTTGTATTAGGACTCATTATGCTTCTGATGACAACCATTACATCAGCAGTGATTGGATTTATTGGAGTCTTTACTTATGCGGTTCTTTACACCATGTGGTCTAAACGCCATTACACGATCAATACAGTTATCGGAAGTGTATCTGGCGCGGTTCCGCCATTAATCGGCTGGACAGCTGTCACAGGTACAATCGACACAACGGCTTGGGTTTTGTTTATGATTATGTTCATTTGGCAAATCCCGCACTTCCTGTCACTTGCGATTAAGAAAACGGAAGATTACCGTAAGGCGGGCATTCCAATGCTGCCAGTTGTTTACGGCTTTGAAGTCACAAAACGCCAGATCATCATTTGGACAGCATGTCTTCTACCGCTTCCATTTTTCTTAGGTGGATTAGGATGGCCGATTGTCGCACTTGGTACATTGCTTAATATTGGATGGCTTGTTATTGGCCTTATGGGCTTTAAAATGAAAGACATCATGAAGTGGTCGACGCTCATGTTCGTTTATTCATTAAACTACTTAACCATCTTTTTCGTAGCGATGATTATTATTACACTATTCTAGAGTGAAATACACTTTGATCACATCAAAACAATGGCTATATCTTATAACACAACATTTTCTAACAACTATGAAAGCCGCCTGATATTCAGTTCTATTTAGGCGGCTTTCTGTTTATACATAGATGGTATTTTGAGTAAAAACATCATTTTTTTATGAAAAGAGGAAATGTAAGTGCTTTTATAAGAGGCGGGGGTTATAGATGGGTGAGAAGTGATTTTATAAATAAGAGGTAAAAAGCGAAAGGCAAAGGAGATCAAGCAAAAGGGGTTGGGACAAATTATGATAAGAAAATGGCGTGTTTATTCACTGTTTCTCTTACTGACGCTCGTTTTGGCGGGCTGTGGTGAACCATACTTATCAACACTCAAGCCAGTTGGGGAAGTAGCAGATAAACAGTTTTTCCTAACGGTACTGAGTACACTTATTATGGTTCTTGTCGTCATTGTTGTATCGATCATTTTCTTTTACGTCATCATTAAATTCAAACGTTCTAAAGTGGGAGAAGATACGATTCCAAAGCAGGTGGAAGGGAACCGCAACTTGGAAATCACATGGACAGCGATTCCGATTCTTCTACTCATTATTCTCGTTGTACCTGTTGTTGCATACACGCTTGAACTAGGGGACACAAGCGCTATGGATAAGAAAAAACGAGATCCTGAAAAGACACTTGTTGTTAATGTAAGGGCCAGCTTATATTGGTGGGAATTTGAATACCCTGATTATGGGATTGTCACAAGTCAGGAATTGATCGTACCAACAGATCAAAAGGTGTATTTTAAGCTGAAAGCATCCGATGTCAAACACTCATTCTGGATTCCATCGGCTGGCGGTAAAATTGATACAAACACAGATAATGAGAACAAATTTTATTTAACCTTTGACTCGAAACGAACGAAAGATGCAGGGGAATATTTCTACGGGAAATGTGCGGAGCTTTGCGGGCCGTCACATGCTTTAATGGACTTTAAAGTTAAAACGCTTTCTCAAGATGAGTTCTTAGGATGGACGAAAAAAATGGCTGATTACAAGAAGCCTGAATCCACAAAGGATCTCGCTTTAGAGGGTGAAAAGCTATTTAAAGAGAAAAACTGCTTAAGCTGTCACGCAGTAGAGCCTGGTGACAAGCGGCCGGAAGCAGCAAGGACAGCACCAAACCTTGCGACCTTCGGAGAGCGAACGAAAGTAGCTGGAATCAAAGACATGAACAAAGAAAATGTGAAAGCATGGCTGAAAGATCCGGAAAGCTTTAAACCAGGTAATAAAATGACAGGAACGTACCCTAAATTAAATGACTCAGAAGCAGATGCACTTTACGAGTATTTAAAAGGTCTTAAAATCGAGTAACGCCTAGAGCAGATATTCAAGAGGGTATGTGATCGATGTGAAGTTTTTGTTAAGAGCTCCCGAATATGTCTCTACAACCGAGAAGCCGTCATCTGTCAGACATAGTCTGCTTAAAGGATCGTGAAGAAAGACATCTATATGAAAAGGGGCAAATGGGAGATAAGAGGGGGATTTCATGGTGAGTACAATAGCTAAAAAGCGGGGGTTTGGCGCTGTCTTATGGGATTACTTGACAACGGTTGACCACAAAAAAATTGCCATATTATATTTAGTGGCAGGGGGATTTTTCTTTTTGGTTGGCGGGATAGAAGCGATGTTTATCCGTATTCAGCTAGCCATCCCTGAAAGTGATTTTGTCAGTGCAGGGGTTTACAATGAAATCATGACGATGCATGGAACGACAATGATTTTCCTTGCAGCTATGCCGCTTTTATTTGCATTAATGAATGCGGTTGTACCAATTCAAATTGGTGCACGTGACGTAGCATTTCCGTTTGTGAATTCACTTGGTTTTTGGTTATTCTTTTTCGGAGGAATTTTCTTAAACCTTGGATGGTTTATGGGCGGAGCACCTGATGCTGGCTGGACTGCATACGCTTCGCTCACGCTGAATTCAGAAGGGCATGGAATGGATTTCTATATTTTAGGTTTGCAGATTGCGGGTATTGGTACGCTGATTGCCGGGATTAACTTTCTTGCAACGATTATTAATATGAGAGCGCCTGGCATGACGTATATGAGAATGCCGCTCTTTACTTGGACGACATTTGTCGCCTCTGCACTTATTTTATTCGCATTCCCGCCGCTGACAGCAGGGCTTGCGATGCTGATGCTTGATAGAATGTTTGATACGAGCTTTTTCAATCCAGAGCTTGGAGGAAATACAATCATTTGGGAGCATTTGTTCTGGATTTTCGGACACCCGGAAGTATATATCTTGATCCTGCCGGCATTCGGGATCTTCTCTGAGATCATTCCGGTGTTTGCAAGAAAAAGATTGTTTGGTTACTCGTCCATGGTGTTCGCTACTGTATTGATTGGTTTCCTTGGATTCATGGTATGGGCGCATCACATGTTCACTACGGGGCTTGGACCTATCGCCAATGCGATCTTTGCTGTAGCGACAATGGCAATTGCGGTGCCAACAGGAATTAAAGTATTCAACTGGCTGCTCACGATATGGGGCGGTAATGTGAAGTTTACAACGCCGATGCTTTATTCTGTTGCCTTTATTCCGTCGTTCTTACTTGGCGGGGTAACTGGGGTCATGCTTGCGGCAGCTGCAGCGGATTATCAGTTCCATGATACGTATTTTGTTGTGGCGCATTTTCATTACGTCATTATCGGCGGGGTTGTATTCGGTATTCTAGCAGGTGTGCATTACTGGTGGCCGAAGATGTTTGGAAAAATACTGAATGAGAAGCTTGGAAAAATTGGCTTTGTGCTGTTTTTCATCGGTTTCCATTTAACTTTCTTTATCCAGCATTTTCTCGGTCTATGGGGCATGCCGCGCCGGGTCTTTACATTCCTGCCAGGTCAGGGTCTCGAGCTTGGGAACTTGATCAGTACGATTGGGGCACTGTTTATGTTTGTAGCTGTTGTGATCATGCTGATTAATATCATCTGGACAACAGCCAAAGGGGAGCGTGTATCGAGCGATCCTTGGGGAGATGGAAGAACACTTGAATGGGCAGTGTCTTCGCCTCCGCCAGAATACAACTTTAAACAGCTTCCGCTTGTTAGAGGACTAGATCCATTATGGATTGAAAAAATGGATGGTAAAAAAGGAATGACAGCATCTGAACCGCTCGATGATATTCACATGCCGAATAACTCCATCTTGCCTGTCATTATCTCATTCGGTCTATTTGTGTCAGCGTTTGGTTTCATGTATCGTCAAGAGCACAGCTGGGGGCTTCCGGTGATCTTCATTGGTCTTGGCATTACGTTTGCGACCATGCTGGTTAGGTCTCTGAAAGATGATCATGGATACCATATTCACAAAGAAGATTTGACTGACGACGATGATAAAGGGGTGAAAGCATAATGGAACCACAAAAAATGACGGCGGAAACCTTTCCGGCTTCTCCTGAGAAGGCCACGTTAGAAGGGAAGAATAAGTTTGTCGGGTTCTGGCTGTTTCTTGGAGGAGAAACCGTTCTGTTTGCATCGCTTTTCGCCACTTATTTGGCGCTGAAAAACTCAAATGCAGGCGGAGCAAAAACAACTGATATGTTTGACCTCACACTTGTCTTTATTGCCACAATGCTTCTATTAACGAGTAGTTTAACGAGTGTGTATGCCATGTATCATATGAAAAACTTTGCCTTTAAAAAGATGCAGCTTTGGCTTGGTATCACGGTCCTTTTAGGTGCTGGATTTTTAGGGGTTGAGATTTATGAGTTTTATCACTATGTGCATGCGTATGAGTTTACGATTACCAGCTCAGCTCTTGGTTCTTCCTTCTATACACTTGTAGGAACTCACGGAGCTCACGTTGCCTTCGGACTTTGCTGGATTACCGCTCTTATGATTCGAAATATGAGACGCGGACTTGATTTATACAATGCGCCGAAATATTATGTGGCAAGTCTCTATTGGCACTTCATTGATGTTGTGTGGGTCTTCATCTTTACCGTTGTATATTTAATGGGAATGGTGGGATAAGAATGGGAAATAAAAACACAAATCAGTCCAAAGTCGATCTTGTATATCGTAAAAAGAAAAATGCCGAGGAAATGAAGCATCAGCTCATTTCCTTCGGCTTGATGATTGGATTAACATTTGTTGCGTTTTTAACGATCGCCTCAGAAGACGTTGGAAATTGGTTCGCAGTACCATTTATTTTACTGCTTGCAGGCATTCAGGTAGCTTTTCAGCTTTATTATTTTATGCACATGAACCAAAAAGGGCATGAAACACCCGCCTTGTTTCTATACTCAGGTGTGTTTGTTGCGTTTATTACCGTATTAGCCTTTTTGACCATTATATGGTGGTAAACCCGCTTTGCCCTTGAAGGAGGCGCAGCAATGGAGAACTTAGAAATATTCGGATTTCGGGCATTATGGAGCCCTTATTATTTGACTTGTATTGTGATAGCAGCTGCTCTTTATCTGCTTCTTGTGACAAAGGGAAAGCACCGTGCGACGGTGAAAGAGAAAACGTTATTTCTGACGGGGCTTGTTCTGTTATATGCTGTGAAAGGGAGCCCAATTGATTTAATGGGGCATATTATGTTTAGTGCACATATGGCGCAAATGGCGGTGCTGTACCTAGTCATCCCGCCTCTCCTTATTACAGGATTGCCTCCAGCCATATGGGAGCGGATCATTCAAACACCAGGTATTCAAGCTGTTTTCCGTTTGTTTTCCAAACCTTTAATTGCACTGCTTGGATTTAACGGATTGTTTTCGCTGTATCACATTCCGCTTGTGTTTGATTTTGTGAAAACAGATCCGTTTTACCACGCATTGATGACGGTGGTTATTTTTATCGCTGCCTTTTTCATGTGGTGGCCGCTTGTCCATAAAGTCCAAAGTCAGCCGCAGATCACAGGCATTTTGAAGCTTGGATATATCATGGCAGACGGGATATTGATGACTCCGGCCTGTGCACTCATCATGTTTAGTGAGGCACCGATCTATGCAACCTATTCAGATGCAGGCGCATGGATACAAGCACTGCATTTATGTGTGCCAAGTGATATGCTTGCAGGCCTTGCTCTCACTGGCCCTGATATGTTCCACACATTGCCGCTGCTAGAGGACCAGCAGCTAGGTGCCATTTTAATGAAAATTATTCAGGAGATTGTGTACGGCTCTATTCTTGCTGTTGTCTTCTTTGACTGGGCAAGAAAAGAAAGAGCGAAAGATGCCGTACCAGATGCGCTTATTCCGAAATATGAATAAAAAAAGCACAGCCATCTGGCTGTGCTTTCATCGTATGAGGAAAAGGGCTAAATCATTTTAGCTCTTTGTTTTATGCTTCAGCCGTCATGGCTTCTAGTTTTTCCTTCAGCTGTGCAAGTGTTTTTTTGCTCGATTGGATGAGAGACTTAGGGAATTCTTCGCCTTCGCCGTATTCAACGCCATGTGGATAATAGTGTTTTCCAAGTAATGGTGTTAGAAGCTGAATGTGTGCTTTTTTGGAACCGACATCTCCTTCAGTAGCGTAGCCGGAAATCCGTAAATAAAAGGTTCCCTCTACCATGCTGTACTTTCTGTCGTATGTCACACGCTCATAATCCCATTGATCGGCTCGTACAAATCCTTCACTTTCCATAATGAAATCTAATTTATTTAAGTCAGCTGATACCTTTTCAATCCCCGTACCTTCAAACTTCACCCAAAACCCCTCCTTATAAAATTTCCCTTTACTGACAATCATAGTATGAAAGCGTTAAACTTTCAACTGTGAAAGGTATGTTCTTTTATAAGCTGGTTACAGTAATAAAGAAAATAACGGATGGAGGAATCAACGTGAAAACGAAAAAAATCAAAGATATTATGACCAAAAAAGTAGTGACATGTAATCAAGATGACAATACGTATGAAGCAGCAGTCAAAATGAGAGATGCTGATATTGGTGCCATTCCAGTGGTTGACGGAGATCAGCTCGTAGGAATAGTGACAGACCGTGACCTTGTGCTTAGAGGCATTGCAGAAAAAAAGCCAAACTCACAGGAAGTAGGCTCGCTGATGACAAAGGAAGTATTAACAGCTGAAGAAGATGCAACACTTGAAGAAATTGTCCGGCTCATGTCAGAGCATCAGCTCCGCCGCATTCCCGTTGTGAAAAACGGCGCATTAACAGGGATTGTCGCTCTTGGAGATTTATCAGTCGAAGATTTATCAAATGATCGCGCGGGAGAGGCACTGACAGAAATCTCTCAACAGGATCAAGATCATGGACAAGGATTTCTTCATTAAGAGGGGCATATTTTAAATTCGTGTTAAATAGGCTGTATTGTCGTTGATAAATGGAGCAAGTTTTGTTTAAATGACAGTAGAAGGTACTTTTTGTACCTTGCCAATTTAACGGAGGTGTTTATTTGAAAACTGTGCTCAAAACACTCCTCATCCTCCTGATTATATCTGGAACGTACGTTCTGTTTATTCAATATGGATCTTCACCAGAAAAAGAAAACAGCAATGAACCGAAGGTGTCTAATGAAGAAACATCTAGCGATAAGCCGATCAACATCCCAAAAAAAGGGCTCATGTCCTTTATGGGGAAATCTTCAAACGAAGTGCTTAAACAGCTGGGAGAACCAGATCGAATTGATCCTTCCGCATATGATTATGACTGGTGGATTTACAACCAATCGAAGAAGCACTATATTCAAGTAGGGGTAAAGGATAGTAAAGTGGTGACCTTGTTTGCAACAGGAGACGGTCTGAATGTAGAACCGTTTAAAATCGGTCAAGCCACAAGTGAAGTATTTAAGAAAACACAAATTGCACCTTACATTCATGTGGAGGATGAACAAAATTCATACCGCTTTGAATTCTCAGAAGATGATATGAATACAAGACCTACTGTGAAAGTGGGAGATGATGTGTATGTTCAGCTTTACATGGATAAGTTTGAAAGCACCCTTTCAAGTATCAGGGCCTTCAACGCAGATACATTTGTGAAACAAAAGCCGTATGAGGTGGTCTACCGAGGTCAATTGGTAGAACCTGAGGCGATATCAGGCGAAAAGTGGAAAGATATCGAAGCTTCCAGTCAAAAACAAATTTTTGATATGACCAATATTATCCGCCATAAGTACAACCTGCCGATCTTAAAGTGGGATGATGAAACCTCTGAAGTGGCATTCATGCATAGTGAGGACATGAAAGAGAATCATTATTTCTCCCATGAATCTAAAAAATACGGTACGCTGAAAGACCGGTTAGAAAGAGGCGAGGTGGGCTTTCAGCTCGCAGGTGAAAACATTGCCTATAACTATGTCGATGGACCTGCAGCGGTAGAAGGCTGGCTCAATAGTGAAGGTCACAGGAAGGCGTTATTAAATAAAGATTACACGCATCTTGGCGTAGGGGTGAAAGAAAAATATTACACTCAAAATTTCATCAAGAAAACTTCTTAAACGAAAGCAGCTGCTGGTCGCAGCTGTTTTTTTGATGGTTAAAAAGAGGCTCACCAAAACAGATGCTGGTGTATATAGTATAGTAGGCATTTGTATGGGGGGTGAGGATATGACAAACAAGCAAAAACAAACATCCATTGATGAATTTAAACAATTCGTCAGACGCCATCCGAAGTTAATTCAAGAAGTGCAAACGCAAGAAAAAAGCTGGCAAAGTGTATACGAGAATTGGGTCATGTTTGGTGAGGAAGATGAGATGTGGTCACCTTACCGGCAATCGAAATCTGAAGATGCGAAAGAAGAAAAAGCCTCTAAGCCAAGTGAAACAGGAAAAGCAGATTTTATGTCTAAAATGGTTTCTGCTGTGAAAAAAATGGACGCTGATCAAATGAATGAACAGATTAACAAAATGAGCCAGTCTATTTCCTCTTTACAAAGCTTGCTCGGCCAATTTTCATCCAATGGTTCAAAGAAAGGTTCATCTGGAGGCAGTCAGCACCCATTCTCCTTCAGGAAAGATTAAGTGAAAGGGGATGCTTCTGGTGCGAAAAGAAGTACAGGAATTTGTCATGGCCGAAGAGGAGCGAATCAAATTCATAAGGCAGCGTCCTATCTGGTACAGACAGCTGACGCGACATCCTGAAAATCTAACGTCCTTTGAATTAGATAAAATGAACTTTTACGAAAAAACCATTCCTCATCGTGTGAGTCAGTTGAGCAATAGCGTCCAAATGGCTGAAATGATGATTCAAATGTTCCAAGCAATGCGCAATCAAAATGGAGCCGGTTGAGGCTTTTTTTGAGTTGATTAAGATGTCTATTTCCTGAGCATCCTATAAAAGTAGATGAAAGGAGAATCAGATGATGAAATGGATGCTGTCAATAGGCGCATTGCTTTTTCTTGTCACCGGGTGTCAAAGTCAACATGAAGAAAAGCAAGTGATTAAGCAAGACCCAGCAGTACCAGTCATGCAGCAAGCCCAAAGCGAAATGAAGCAGCAAGGCTTTTTGAAATACAAAGTGCAAGGGTCGTCTGTCTATATAGAAAGTACACTTCAAGATTTTCATCTTCAGCCAAAGCGTCTGAAAAAGAACGAGAAGGCGGGATATTTCACAGTGTATGTAGACGGGAAACGTGCAGGGAATGAGTATACCGCGGCATTTGTGGTCAAGCATCTTTCAAAAGGAAAGCATAAAATGACTGTTGTGCTGAATTCCCGTCATCCTGAATATAAACAGAAAAGAGAAACATGGGATGTATTTGTCACGTAAAAGCATTTTCTGATCCATAGGTTTCGTGGTAAACTATGAATTGGAGGTGCAACATTTATGTATGCGACAATCGAATCTGTGGAGCTCCAAGAGGAAGCAAATCAATTGGCTGCCATGATTCTTCAGTCGGAGGAGGCTGAACATTACCGCAACTGCTTTAAGCGTCTCCAGCAAGACGAAGAAGCCCAACAAATTATTGCCCATTTTACAAAAGTAAAAGAGCAGTATGAGGATGTGCAGCGGTTCGGCAAATATCATCCGGACTATAGAACGATCTCAAAGGAAATGCGTGAGGTCAAAAGAAAGCTAGATCTTCACGATACAGTGGTTGATTTCAAAAAAGCAGAAACAGCGATTCAATCCATCTTAGATGAGATTAGTATTGAAATCGGTCAAGCTGTATCAGCATATATTAAAGTTCCAACAGGGAACCCATATTTTGATGGTCTATCATCATGCGGCGGTGGCTGTGGATCAGGTGGCAGCTGCGGCTGTAAAGTATCTTGACGAGACTTGAATGTCTCGTCTTTTACATAATGAATGAAAAGAATTGAAAAGCGGCAGGTGAAAAGATGGAAACCAAACGTCAAGGGATGGTCGTCTGGCTGCATTCGTTAAAGCAGTCAAAAGCGCTAAGAAAATTCGGGAATGTTCACTATATTTCAAGGAAAATGAAATATGCTGTGATCTATTGTGATATGGATGATCTTGAGCGCCATATGGCTAAACTCAGCTCGTTACCATTTGTGAAACGTGTTGAGCCTTCATATAAACCTTTTATTAAATTAGAGTACGAATCCAAATTGGACAAAGCAAAAGAGTATGATTATAAGGTGGGCTTTTAAAGACACAAAAAAATCCCCGCGGCATCACCCGCGGGGTCCTTCTATTCTTAATGATTCATTAAGGAGAAGGCAAAGGGAGAGGAGAAACCGGAGGAAGAACTTATGGGGAAACGTAAGTCTTCTCCGCGGTTGGCAACAGCACCACATCAGATGCTGTTATAAGTAGTATGACCCCGGATTTCTTGATCTATACATAGAAAATGAATGAATATCCGCGCATTGTTCCTTGAGGAGTGATGTGGTAAGATAATGTTGAATTTTTTGTCATAAACAATGACGAATAGAAGCAAGTAGAAAAAGTGGTGGAAAAATGAGAGTCATCTCTGGAACGAGAAAAGGCCGCACACTTAAAGCGGTACCAGGTCAATCAACAAGACCGACGACAGATAAAGTAAAAGAATCAATATTTAATATGATCGGCCCGTATTTTGATGGCGGATGGGCTCTTGATTTATTTGCAGGAAGCGGTGGTTTAGGGATTGAAGCGCTTTCTAGAGGATTCGATCATTGCATATTTGTTGATCGAGATATAAAGGCGATTCAGACGATTAAAGGAAACCTGAATCAATTGTCGCTAATGGATCAAAGTGAAGTGTTTCGAAATGAAGCAAAGCGTGCACTTGCAGCTGTTGTGAAACGAGAGGAATCCTTTCAAGCCATTTTCCTTGATCCGCCCTATAAAGATCAACAGCTAAAAGCACTTCTTGAAATGATTGACGAGCACGCCTTGTTAACAGATGACGGCGTGATCGTGTGTGAGCATGATAAAGATGTGAAGCTACCAGAAGAAGCAGGGCAGCTCCACATCACAAGACAGGAACTGTACGGATTGACTGGTATTACGATCTATAGAAAGCGGGGAAATTAGCATGGGGAACATAGCCGTTTGTCCGGGCAGCTTCGATCCAGTTACATTGGGGCATTTGGATATCATCAAAAGAGGTGCAAAGATTTTTGATGAAGTGTATGTATGTGTACTAAATAATTCATCTAAAAAACCGTTATTTACTGTTGAAGAACGGTGTGAGCTTATTCGCCAAGCAACGAAGGAGCTGCCAAATATCAAAGTTGAATCGTTTCACGGTCTGCTTGTTGATTATGCGAAGCAAAAAGAAGCCAAAGTTATTTTACGCGGACTAAGAGCTGTGACGGACTTTGAGTATGAGATGCAAGGCACCTCAATGAACAAAGTGTTAGACGATGAAATTGAAACGTTTTTTATGATGACCAACAATCAATATTCCTTCTTAAGCTCCAGCATTGTCAAAGAAGTAGCGAAATATCATGGAGCAGTCAACGATCTTGTACCAAAAGAGGTAGAAGCAGCGCTGAAGGAAAAATTTAATGGATGAGTGCACCCGGCACTCATCCATTTTTTAATTTCCGATAGTATAGCGCGATATACACTATCATACTGCAAAGTGTGATGAAGGGACCGGCTTTCACAAGCTGATTCCAAAGCACGCTGCTGAACATGACGACCTGCTGGCTTGCATCAAAGGCGCCCGCTGGGAGAGCCATGTTTGATCGAGAGACATAAAGAGGCTTGAATAATA
The DNA here is from genome assembly GCF_000691165.1 of Bacillus safensis FO-36b. Taxonomy (GTDB): domain Bacteria; phylum Bacillota; class Bacilli; order Bacillales; family Bacillaceae; genus Bacillus; species Bacillus safensis. Next base: position 222,658 of record NZ_ASJD01000003.1, read on the forward strand.
AAAAGGCAAAAACAGCTGCATAAATTCCGTGAAGCAAACGGGCGAAGAAAAACGGTTTAAAGCGGATATCGGTTGCAGCTAAAATGCCGGCGACTTGGGCTTGAACAGAAAACCCGCTGAATCCTAAAATAAAGCTGACGACAATGGTTTTAGCGAGAAGGGTGACTTCCTGTGACCCCGTCATCTGGCTTCCTAATGTGATTTCAAATAAACCGGCAATCATGGCAAGGTCTAATTCTGGCGGAAGATGCATCGTTTGCAGCATATATCCGAGCCCGATAGATAAAAGGTCTGTCACATGGACAACTGAAAGCATTTTGCTAAACACAGAAAATAAGATAATAAAGCCGCCAATCATAAAGAGTGTTTGGACTGATGACATGACTGCATCACTTAAAATTTGGCCGAGCGGTCTTTTCTCTGCGAGTCTTGCTGTATGAAGAGCATTGAATGCCTCTTTAAACGGCGGGAATAAAAACTTCTTTCGGCTTCTTAGGTGTGCATCATGCCGCGCTTTATATCCCCTCATCGTCACACCAACAGCGAGATTCCCTAAATAATGAGCGCTGGCCAATACAATGCCTAAAGCTGGATGATGAAAAAAACCAACAGCCACCGCACCGAAAATAAACAATGGATTCGATGAATTTGTAAAGGAAACGAGACGCTCTGCTTCGATCCGCGTCAGCTGCCTTTCCTGCCTCAGTCTTGTCGTTAATTTCGCACCAGAAGGAAACCCTGAAGCCATTCCCATAGCCAGTACAAATCCTCCTACACCCGGCACCCGGAAGATGGGGCGCATAAATGGCTCTAATAATACCCCGACAAATCTGACAATCCCAAAACTAATTAATAGCTCGGATAAAATAAAAAAAGGAAGCAATGATGGAAATACAACCTCCCACCACATTGCAAGTCCATTTTTCGATGCTTGCAAAGAGGCTTGTGGGTGTGTAATCACAGTGGCTGTTAAGAAAATAAAAAAAGCAGCGATGAACAGAGTGTTCCATTTTTTCATGGAGATTTCGCCCCTTGCCGTTATGATCTATTGGCGAGCTCGTGATTATAGAAAAAGAAACTAGCCGAGCCTGTCTTCTATTACTATACGAGCAGTAGGGGCATGTTTAGACCTATAGATTCGTATATATGCATAGAAAGAGGAGGGTGGATTTTCATGAAGCGACCGGTCATCGGGCTTGCACTAGGCTCCGGGGGTGCGAGGGGAATGGCGCATATCGGGGTTTTGTCTAGTCTTGAGAAGCAAGGGATACAGGTAGATATGATCGCTGGAAGCAGTATTGGCGCACTTGTTGGGAGCTTTTATGCGGCAGGACAAGACGTAGAAAAAATGAAAAAACTTGCACTTGTCTTCAGAAGAAAGTATTATGCTGACTATACACTGCCAAAAATCGGTCTTTTAAAAGGAAATCGAATTTTGCAGCTGATTCACACGTTTACATATGGGAAAAAATTCGAAGAATTAAGAATGCCCCTTGCGGTGGTTGCCTGTGACCTCGAAACAGGGGAGAAGGTTGTGTTTAAAGAAGGGTCTGTCTCACAAGCAGTCAGAGCAAGCATCAGCATTCCAGGCGTGTTTGTTCCTCATGAAATGGGCGGCAGACAACTAGTGGATGGAGCGGTTGTTGACCGCATTCCTGTGTCTGTTTTAAAAGAAATGGGCGCAGACCTTATTATCGCCTCTGATGTATCTAGGGTGAAAAAAACAGAAAAGGCGACGAGATTATCGGATGTGATTATGCAAAGTTTGGACATCCTTCAAAATGAATTGGTCCGTCATCAAACCATTCATGCAGATCTCATGATTCGGCCGAGGCTTGAAACATTCAGCTCCAGTTCATTCACACAGGTTCAGGAGATGATTGAAGCTGGTGAGCTCGCCGCAGACCAATTAGCAGGTGAACTGAAAGATGTCATTGATAAATGGGAGTGTTAATCGAATGAAAAAATTGAATATTCGCTGGCTCAGCTTTTTTGTTATTGTTCTTGTCTTATTTGGCTTAACTTTTGTTAAACTGCCGTATTACGTGACAAAGCCGGGTGATGCAACAGAGATTGCCCCTCACATTCAAGTGGATGGTGGATACGGCGAGAAGGGCAGCTTCTCTCTTATGACGATAAAAGTAGGTCCAGCCAATCCGTATACGTATTTACTTGCGAAAATGAATAAATATGACGAGATCGTCCCAGAAGAAAATATTAAAGCGGACGGAGAGTCGGATGAAGATTATATGAAAAGACAGCTTCAGCTGATGAAAAGCTCTCAAGAAAATGCCATGATTGCAGCGTATACAAAAGCAGGCAAAAAAGTAGATTATACGTTTAATGGGGTATATGCGAGCTACGTCATGAAAGGCATGCCTGCTTATGGCAAAATTGAAGTGGGCGACCGGATTAAAAGCGTTGATGGCAAGACGTATGATTCTGCTGATAAAATGGTGTCGTATATCAGCCGTCAAAAAGCTGGTACATCTGTCCGTTTTGTCCTTGAACGAAACGGCAAGGATATCACGCAGAAAGTGAAGTTAAAACCTTTTAAAGAAGAGCCGAATCGAGTCGGAATTGGCGTATCTTTATTTACAGACCGAAATGTGAAAGTGTCGCCATCTATTAAGGTGGATATTGAAAATATCGGCGGCCCGTCGGCAGGTTTAATGATGTCACTTGAAATTTATAATCAGCTGACAAAAGAAGACGAAACACATGGCTATGCGATTGCAGGGACTGGAACGATAGACGCTGATGGTACGGTCGGGCCAATTGGCGGAATAGATCAAAAGGTTGTTGCAGCAGATAAAGCAGGAAAAGATATCTTCTTTGCACCAAACGATAAAGGTGATCCAAATTCAGACTACAAAAATGCAGTGAAAACAGCGAAAGATATTAAAAGTAAGATGAAAATCGTTCCTGTGGACACAATGCAGGACGCACTGAACTATTTAAACAAGTTAAAAGAGAAAGCATCTTAAGTGAAAAAAGAGCAGCCCTTATCAAGGCTGCTCTCAGCGTGTAGACAAACCCTCGCATTCGGTGTCAGGTCTCTGCGCCGGTACTCACGAATGTCAAATTCGCTCCGTTCCGGTGCTCGCCCTTCCTAGACTTCAAAGGTTTTCTATCACGCTGAAAAGAAGACAAAGGGATAAAATAAAGATCATTTTAGCCCTTTGTCAACAATCAGAGAGCAGCCTTAGGCTGCTCTTTTTATCGAGATTGGAAGAGACCAGTCTCTTGATCATAGCGGATCGGTGAGGTTTTAAATTCTGCTTCTGTTAACTTTGTTTGCATTGGTTCGCTGATGGGAAGGCTGAAGACGCGGGAAGCGCGAATGTCAAGATCAAGGGCAGGATGTGAAAAGGAAGACAGCTTGCTGACAAGCGGTACGTCCAATTCCTTTTTGACAAGAGATAAGTATTGCTGACCTTTCTTTGACATACCAAGTAAACGAATGTATGGCGCGTGTTTCTCCTTTAGCAGCTCATGCATAACAGTTTTCTTCACCCTCATTAAAAGGTGCGTATTCATCCGCTGCAGCCTTGTCCACGTATATCGTTTTGTTTTCACAAGTGATAGATATTCCTCGTAGGTGGACGCATGTGTGATCGCCTTTTGCATGCGGTGTTCGATGCCTTCTTCAATTTCATAGATGCCTTCTAATTCTGCTGTATCCATTGTGTGAAACACATGTTTTAAGAAGCTGAAATAGTCTTCTTGCGTATGTAAAAGATCATAAGAAGAATAATAGTCATGTAATTGCTTAAGCGAGGCTGCCGGGAGATAAGAGGCGACAGTTTCAAATGACCCATTCTCTTTTAAGGCTTTTCGGATGCTTGTAGCGCTTGCGATTTTCTGATGTTTAGGAAGCTCTTGATCATGATAACCGGATGCAATTCTTTGAGAGGTAAAGGGCTCTATGTGAGGAGATCTCTCTAAGATGGCTTTGACATAATGGAAGCCTAAAATGTTATTAGGCCTAGACAGATCCAGTAAGTGTTTCGGATCAATGACCTCTTGAAACGCAGCGGCAGCGGCAGCCGGATAACTAAGACCTTCTTTTACCTTTGCTTTTGTGAAAAGGTCGATTTCTTCTTTTTTCTCATGCCAAGCGTGCGCTGTTCGCTCAAATGCTTTGATGTCTCCGTCCTCACTTCCGAAAAAAAGGGAGCGGCATTTTAAAGCATCTAGAATAGACACAGCGCCGTTTGCAAAGGTTTCTGCCTTTTGCACTGCATATATGTATGGAAGCTCACACACGATGTCTACACCGTTTTGCAATGCCATTTTTGTTCGTGCCCATTTTGAGACGATAGCGGGCTCTCCGCGCTGGAGAAAGGATCCGCTCATGACGGCAATGGCTACATCTGAGGAGGTATGTGTTTTCGCCTGGCGAACATGATAGGCATGTCCATAATGAAATGGATTGTACTCGACAACAACTCCTGTTGCTTTCAATAGATGTTCCGCCTTTCTTGCTATGGTTAAATGGTCTATGCTACAGTAGCATAAGGGAAAAATGAAGCCCATTTTTTTCAGTGTAGGCATTCCGTGAACTGATGTCAAACAACGCTCTGACATCACAAAGGACTGTAAAGAAAAAATATTGACAAATAGCATGATGAAAGCTATAATCATGTTTGTTGCTCTTAGAGGTGATACAATTGAAATGGACAGTTTATCAGTTACATCAAAAAGCTAAAAACAGCTTCGATTTTCATGAGACGGTTGACTTAAATGAACTTACTAGCCTTCATTCAGATATACGTCGTATTTCACCGGTAGAGGTGAAAGGGACTGGAGTGATCGAATCAAAGCAAGTCGCATTTGATTTAACCATCACAGGTGAAATGACACTGCCTTGTTCAAGAACGCTTGTTGATGTAAATTATCCATTTGCGATTTCAACGAAAGAACTATTTGTACTTCATAAGACAGACGATATAGAAGATGAAGACGTATCTGTTGTAGAAGACGATATCATCGACTTAACGCCTATAGTCAAGGAAGAAATTCTTCTTGAAGTGCCGATGCAAATCTTTTGCGACCAAACAGACGTAAAAGGTGCTGCGCCACAGGAAGGGAATGACTGGGCGGTCATTTCGGAAGATGCACATCAAAACCGAATTGATCCGCGTCTGGAAGGCTTGAAGAAGCTCTTAGAAGAAAATAATGAATCTTAACTCTTTAAGGAGGTGGGAATAATGGCTGTACCTTTTAGAAGAACTTCTAAAATGAAAAAAAGATTGCGTCGTACGCATTTCAAACTACAAGTACCTGGTATGGTAGCTTGCCCAGAATGCGGTGAAATGAAAATTTCTCATCGTGTCTGCAAATCTTGCGGAACATACAAAGGCAAAGACGTAAAAAGCAACTAATGCTTGATAAAAAAGCGTAAGGGAATCTTCCCTTGCGTTTTTTTATTTGTCTATTTTTTAGGTTTCTCTCCTGCAAATAGTCTATCTACTCTAGTAAGCGCATATGATGTGGTATTCAGATTCAGGGGGGATGATCAATTGACGATTACAAGGCAGGACGCATGGACACAAGATGAAGATTTACTTTTAGCAGAAGTCGTCTTAAGGCATATTCGAGATGGAGGAACGCAGCTTTCCGCATTTGAGGAAGTCGGGAAAGCATTGTCAAGAACAGCGGCAGCATGTGGATTCAGATGGAACTCATACGTCAGAAAACAATATCAGGCAGGCATTGAGCTGGCGAAAAAACAGCGGAAAGAACTGCGTAAAAAGATTGGAATTCATTCCTCGGGTTTACCGCAAAATACGCTAACCATAGAAGAGAAGGCATCTTCAGATCAGGCTGAATTGACCTTGCGAGAAGTGATTCAGTTTTTAGAGAAGCTTGAAAAAGAACCGGCTGGCTCAGCTTATTTACGCGAAGAACTGGCGGACACGCAGCATCAACTGAAGTCGCTCACAGAAGAAAATGAACATTTGAAGCGGCAATTAAAAATGACAGAAGAAGACTACCGGGCACTTATTGGGATTGTTGAAAGAGTCAAACAGAATATCAACTTAAAAGAATATGCTAAATAAGAAAACGCCCCTCACAGAGAAAGGAGGGGCGTTTTGCCATCAGTGATTAAGCGGATTCACCTGTATTCTTTTGAATATGGGCAGGTTCCCAGATGAGTGGATTTTCACCTTTGTCGCGTTCCATATCATATTTTACCGCTTCAAAGCCCATTTTATCCCAAAAACCAGCAGATTTGACGCGTGGATTGGTCCGGATTGGCAGTCCGAAAGATTTGGCGAAATCAACAAGTGCCTCGCCGTACCCTTTACGCTGATACCCAGGAAGCACTTCCAGCTTCCACAGCTCTAAATAATCATGATTGTGGTCAAAATACGTTGTCGTCGAGCCGTCCACTTGATAAAGGCTCATACGTGCAACCAGCTTATCTCCAAAATAAATCCCGTAAAATGGAGAGTTGCTGTCATTTTCAATCATATTACTTTCAAGGTCTTCAAGCATGGATAGTTCTTGTATGCCATATTCCTTAAATTGTTTAAATTCCTCTAAAGTTTTGTAATTGATTAGAAGTCGTTTTACTTGTGTCATATGATCTTCCCCCTTACACACATAATGTTGACAGTGATGTCGTTGAAGGCGTTTTCATCCCATCCGCCTCAAAAAGTTTTTACACTTATTATTATAGTTTTTAAATTAAAAAAATTCAATCGCGGCGCGCCATCTGCTTTTTGCATCGCGGCTTGAAACTGTTAAAATGGTTGATATGATGAAGTAAACAGAAAAAGGGAAGTGCGGCAGTTGAACATTGGAATCATTGGCGGCGGTGCGATTGGTCTGCTTTGTGCCAGTTATTTATCACAGCATCATGACATCACTGTTTTGACAAGAAGAAAAGAACAAGCAGAGAAGATTCGAACATCAGGTATTAAGCGAACGGTAAAAGGAGACACATTCCTGGCGTCTGCGGAGGCAAGGGCAGGGATTACAGGAGTATTTGATCTGCTGATTGTGACGGTGAAATATCACCAGCTGCAAGAGGTGCTTGATGAACTATCCACATTACCTCGTCAACGAATCTTATTTTTACAAAATGGCATGGCCCACTTATTAGATTTAGAAAACTGGGACACGCCGCATTCGATATATATCGGTGTTGTAGAGCACGGGGCGATGAAGGTATCAGATCATGCAGTAAACCATACAGGGATTGGTGTCATCAAGTGGGGGGCTTTTCATCCTGAGGATGCAGCTGATGTGAGAAATGCTTTGAATGAAACGCCGGCCCAATTTCAGATGATTTATACGGATGAATGGAAAAAAGTGCTGGAGGAAAAACTGCTGGTCAATGTCTGTATTAACCCGCTCACGGCTTTATTGCATGTGAAAAATGGAGAATTGATCGCAACTCCTGCATATGAATACATGATGAAATGTGCATTTGAGGAAGCATTGTCCATTCTAGGTCTGGCTGAAAAAGAGCGGCTCTGGTCACACGTCGTTTCCATTTGTAAGAAAACGGCCGCCAATCAATCGTCAATGCTTCAAGATATCGTCAAAGGCCGTGAAACCGAAAGAAAAGCCATCGTTGGCTATCTTTTAAAAAAGGCTCAAGCTCAAGAAATTCTGGCGCCACATCTTACTTTCTTCAATCGAAGCTTGGAAGTATTGGAAAAAAAGCAAACAAAATCTTTTGAGTGAGCTCATTTACATGCTATACTTTTTTCGGGAAACTAACTATTTATTGAAGAAAGGAAGTTCTAAACATGCAATTGACTGAACTTTCCATCCGAAGTCAGAATTTATTCATACGTGATTATATAGAAGAAAAAAAAGAGATGACTGCTTTTTTTGATTATGATATACATTCTGAGCACACATGGAAAAAAAGATACGACGATCTCATGGAAATGAGCTTCCCGCGCGAGGCTTTAGCGGATTATATGAGCGCATACCACGCAAAGTTTGAATCGACAGCGATGCGTCAGAACATTGAAAAGATCCGTGATGAACGGAGTGTCATGGTGGTTGGAGGACAGCAGGCAGGCCTACTGACAGGACCGCTTTATACCATACATAAAATCATATCCATTATTCAGTTCGCAAAAGAAAAAGAATCAGTGCTTGGCGTTCCTGTGATTCCAGTCTTTTGGGTAGCAGGTGAGGATCATGACGTAGATGAAATTAATTTTGTCTACACATCTGGCGAAAAAGGTCCAGTCAAGCAAAAGCTGCCATTACATAACGTCAAAAAAACTGCTGCCAAAAGAACACCTCTGCATCAAGAAAAAACAGAGAAATGGCTCCGCGATGTGTTTTCAACATATGAAGAATCTGCGTATACAAATGACTTGCTTGATCAGCTTCTTCGATGTTTACGCAAATCACAAACATTTACGGATTTCTTTGAATGGATTGTATGCGACCTTTTTGAAGAAGATGGACTGCTTCTATTTAATTCAGGAGACTTAGGCGTCAAACCACTTGAGCGTACGTTATTCAAGCATATTGTTGAGACAAATGATGCGGTCACAGCTCGTTTGAATGAAACGCAGGCTGCCATGAAACGAGCGGGATATCAGCCTATCATAGAAGCTGGTGACAATCAGGCGAACCTGTTTTACGAATATGATGAAGAGCGTTTCCTTATTGAAAAAGAAAACGGCCAGTTTTCTATATCAGAAGTGGGGCTTACGTGGACAAAAGAAGAGCTTTTGCAGGAAATTGAGGAGCACCCAGAACGGTTCAGCAACAATGTGGTGACGCGTCCCTTAATGCAGGAAACCCTTCTCCCAACACTTGCTTTTATGGCAGGCCACGGTGAAGTCAACTATTGGGGAGAACTGAAAGGAATTTTTGAGCATTTTGAATTAAAGATGGCACCCGTTCTTCCAAGACTGCACGTGACCATTCTTGAAAGGCACATCGATAAGAAGCTGCCGGTCAGAGAACTTTCTCTTGAAGAAGTGCTCACAAACGGAGTAAAAGAAAAGAAAGAGGCTCACTTTGAGCAAAGCCTTCCAGACAGCTTTGTTCAAGCCGTTGATCAGGCGAAACGTGAATTAGCGAATGTTCATGGCGTACTGAGGCAAGAAGCACTGGAGGTTGAACCAAACTTCGAACAGCTGCTAGATAAAAATGCCAAATTTATCGAAGACCAGCTTCAATTTGTTTATCAAAAGGTGGCGCAGCGTGTGGAAGAGAAGGAAGGATATATCCTTCGAGATTTTGAACGGATTGAAAACAGCTTAAAACCATTAGATGCCCCGCAAGAAAGAATTTGGAATATCATGTACTTTTTAAACAAATATGGTCCAGAATTCTTCAAAACGTTCAAAAATCTGCCATTTTCATTTCAAAACAAGCAGCAAATTGTCAAACTTTGAAATAAAGTTTTAATGAACCCTGACTAGTTCAGGGTTTTTTTTTATGTAGAAACAGTGTAAAATAAGTTTTGTGGAGAGAAGTGGTGGATAGTGGAGAGTAAGGGTGAGAAAGTGGGGCTCTGATTATCATGTTCATGGGTGAATACCAACATACGATTGATACAAAAGGGCGCATGATCATCCCTGCTAAATTTAGAGACGGTCTCGGAGAACAGTTTGTGCTGACGAGAGGGCTTGATCAATGTTTATTTGGCTACCCTATGAGTGAGTGGAAACTAATCGAAGAGAAACTCAAAGCACTGCCGCTAACGAAAAAAGATGCACGTGCGTTTACCCGGTTCTTCTTCTCTGGCGCAGTTGAATGCGATCTGGACAAGCAGGGGCGTATTAACATCGCATCAAACCTACTCCAATATGCAAAACTCGAAAAAGAATGTGTGGTCATCGGCGTTTCAAATCGAATTGAGTTGTGGAGTAAGTCGATCTGGGAACAATATACAGAAGAGCAAGAAGATTCTTTTGCTGAAATTGCTGAAAACATGATTGGATTTGATATATAATAATCCCTTGTGCAGCAAGCTTTCTACACATTCATTTCTATTTGAAAAAGGTGGGACCATAACATCATGTTCCAACATGAGACAGTATTATTAAAAGAAACAGTTGACGGTTTAAACGTCAAAGAAGACGGTACATATGTAGACTGCACGCTAGGCGGAGCAGGTCATAGCTCATATTTACTATCTCAACTATCAGAAAAAGGTACATTGATTGGATTTGACCAAGACGATGCTGCACTGGATCATGCACGAGAGAAGCTCGCGGATTCTAAAGCGAACATTCTTTTCATAAAAAGCAACTTCCGATATTTAAAAGAACGTCTGAATGAACAAGGTATTACAAGCGTAGACGGTGTGATTTTTGACCTTGGGGTTTCATCTCCTCAGCTCGACACACCAGAGAGAGGCTTTAGTTATCACCATGATGCACCTCTTGACATGCGAATGGATCAAACAGCCGCATTGTCGGCAAAACAAGTGGTGAATGAATGGCCATTTGAAGATCTAGTTCGGATTTTCTACAAATATGGGGAAGAAAAATTCAGCAAGCAAATCGCACGCAAAATTGAAGAAGCTAGAAAAAAAGGACCAATTGAAACTACAGGTGAGCTTGTCGACATTATCAAAGAAGGAATTCCCGCACCTGCAAGACGAACTGGCGGACATCCAGCAAAAAGAGTGTTTCAAGCGATCCGAATTGCCGTAAATGATGAATTGAAAGTTTTTGAAGAAGCACTAGAACAAGCAATAGAGTTACTCAATCCGAAGGGGAGAATTTCTGTCATTACATTCCATTCACTTGAAGACCGGATTTGTAAAAGTACATTTAAAGAAATGTCTTCTCTTCCAGAACTTCCGCACGGACTACCAGTGATTCCAGAAGGACTTGAACCAAAGCTGAAGCTGATCACGAGAAAACCAATCGTTGCATCAGAACAAGAGCTGGAACATAACAACCGTGCCCGTTCAGCGAAGCTCCGAATTGCAGAAAAAAAGTAAAACGACACCATAGATGATGATAAAAAGGAGGTTTCTTATGAGTAATTTGGCTTACCAAAGAGAAGTAAAACAATATCAAACAGAGCAGCAAGGCCAATCGGTTGTTATTAAAAGAAGAGGTTCTATCACACTTGGTGAAAAAATCTTACTTGTCATGTTTGTCATGGCTCTTATGTGCAGCTCCATTCTCATCATTTCTAAAGCCTTTGCTGTCTATCACGCTAATATTGAAGTCCAGAAATTAGAACAGCAAGTATCTTTAGAATCGAAGAAGATCACTGAGCTTCAAAAAGAAAAAGACTTGCTGAGTGAACCGGAGAGAGTCATTGATACTGCGAAAAAAGCAGGCTTAAGCATTTCGAAAGATGTTAAGAAGGTCGATTAAGATGGCGATGCCTAAAAAGAATAAAATGATGAACAGAGGCGCGGCAATTGCGAGTATTTGCTTCGCCCTGTTTTTCTTTATCATCCTTGCACGTTTTATCTATATTCAGATTACAGGAACGGTCGATGGCCAAGTGTTAGCCGCAAAGGCAAATGAACAATATCAATCGAAGAAAACACTTGAAGCCAAAAGAGGGTCTATTTTAGACCGAAATGGAAATGTGATTGCAGAGGATACGTCTGTTTATAAGCTCATTGCGGTCATGAGCAAGAAAATGACAGTCGACCCAAAGCACCCGATGCATGTCGTCGACAAAGAAAAGACAGCAAAAGAGCTGTCAAAAGTCATTGATATGAGTGAAAGCGAAATTTTAAAGCGTCTGAATACTAAAGGTGCGTTCCAAGTGGAGTTTGGTAAAGCTGGGAAAGACATCAGTTTTTCAACAAAGGAAAAAATTGAAAAGCTAAAGCTTCCAGGGATCGCATTTGAAAAAGACACGAAGCGATATTATCCAAACGGCATGTTTGCGTCGAATCTGATCGGTTATGCAAGATTAGATGAGGCAACGAAGGACATGTCAGGCGCGATGGGACTTGAGAAGGCGCTGAACAAATTTTTAAAAGAAAAAGACGGCTATGTGACATATAACAGTGACAGAAGCGGATGGGCTCTTCCAAATAGTAAAGAAGACATTGTCGCTCCGAAGGATGGGAAAAATGTCACGCTGACCATCGATCAAAAAATCCAGGCGTTCCTTGAAGAAAGTATGACGCAGGTTGCCAAAAAATATAAACCGAAGAAAATCATTGCCACAGTCGTTGACCCAAAAACGGGAAAGGTGCTCGCGATGGGACAGCGGCCAAGCTTTAATTTAAATGAATTAGACATTACGAATTATAACAATGATGTCATTTCATATGCGTTTGAACCAGGTTCAACGATGAAAATCTTCACACTTGCTGCAGCAATCCAAGAAGGGGTCTACCAAGGCAATGATAAATATCAATCTGGTACTTATAAAGTAGGAGGAGGCCTTGTAAGAGACCACAACAATGGAAATGGCTGGGGAAAAATTGACTTTCATGAAGGTGTTCTCCGTTCGTCTAACGTAGCTTTTGCAAAGCTGGCAAAAGAAAAACTAGGCTTCACGCGCTACGAACAATATTTGCAGAAGTTCCATTTCTATGACAAAACAGGTATTGACTTGCCGAACGAAGCGTCTAGTAAAATCAATTACAGATACGAATATGACAAAGCATCGACGGCTTACGGTCAAGCGTCTGCCATTACACCGATTCAACAAATAGAAGCAGCGACAGCGATAGCAAACGGCGGAACGATGATGAAGCCATATGTCATTGATCATATTACAGACCCGAACACAAACAAAACAATTTTACAGCACGAACCAACAGTAGCTGGAAAGCCAATTTCCTCTGATACAGCAAAGCAAGTCCGTGACATTTTAGGTGAGGTGGTTTCCTCGAAGATTGGAACAGGCCAGCCTTACCAAATCAAAGGATTTGACGTTGCTGGGAAAACAGGAACAGGACAAATTGGCGGTGCCGGCGGTTATCTCAAAGGAAGAAACGATTACGTCTTTTCATTTATGGGAATGGCGCCAAAAGATGATCCGAAGCTGCTCGTTTATGTAGCTGTACAGCAGCCGCAGCTGTCTGACACAGAAACTGGCTCTGCCCCAGTTGCACAAATTTTTAACCCAGTGATGAAAAATAGTCTGCTATATTTAAATATTGCACCAACAAAAACAGACGATAAAAAATCAGGCGAACAAAAAGTGAAGCAAGAAACAATGCCTTCATTCTTAGATTTAGAAGTGAAGCAGGCGGAAACAGAAGCCAAAAACAAAAACTTAACGCCTGTTGTCATCGGCGACGGCCTCTCCATTAAACGACAGTGGCCAAGTGCAGGCTCTGAATTCTCTGAAAGCCAGAAAGTTTTCTTGAAAACAGCAGGAAAAACGATAAAAATGCCTGATATGACAGGCTGGTCGAGACGGGAAGTCCTTCAATATGCATCCATTTCCGGTGTGCATATCGAAACAAAGGGACAAGGATATGCTGTCAAACAAAGTGTGAAAAGAGGATCGGAGATTTCAGATGAAGTCGTCACTGTGACATTTAAAAGTCCGAATTAACTGCAAAACCTAGCAAACCACTTGCTAGGTTTTTTCTTTTGCCGAGCGGGATAGACGAGACGTTCTACATAAGGACGGGCCTGCATATGATGGAAACAAGCCATATGTATGTAAGGAGTGAACCAGGCGTGCGAGTATCAAGTGTAACAGTGAGAAAACGATTGCTTTTCGTGCTGCTGTTTGGGGTGATCATTTTTTTCATCATAGATACTAGATTAGGATATGTACAGTTTATTATGGGCGAGAAGCTCACAAGCTTAGCAAAAGATTCATGGAGCCGGAACCTCCCGTTCGAACCAGAAAGGGGAGATATTTTGGACCGAAATGGGGTAGAGCTTGCGACGAACAAAAGTGCCCCATCTATATTGGTCGTCCCGCGGCAAATTAAAGATCCGGCAGAAACAAGCAAAAAACTGGCGGCAGTACTGAATATGTCTGAAGAGAAAGCGTACAAGCACGTCACAAAGAAAACATCCATCGAACGAATTTCTCCAGAAGGGAGAAAAGTATCTCATGAAAAAGCAAAAGAAGTCAGAGAGCTTGATTTAGATGGTGTTTATGTTGCAGAAGACAGCATCAGACACTATCCGTTTGGCAGTTTTCTTTCTCATGTGCTGGGCTTCGCTGGAATTGATAATCAAGGGTTACTTGGACTGGAAGCCTATTATGATGATGACCTAAAAGGTGAAAAAGGCTCTGTGAAGTTCTATTCCGATGCAAAAGGGCAGAAAATGCCAGATGAAGCAGATGATTATACACCGCCTAAAGATGGTCTTGATATGAAGTTAACTGTCGATGCGAAGGTGCAAACCATTATAGAACGGGAATTAGACAATGCGCAGGCAAAATATAACCCAGATGGGATGATTGCAATTGCGATGAACCCGAAGAACGGTGAAGTGCTTGGGATGTCGAGCAGACCGGATTTTGATCCAGCGGATTATCAATCAGTTGACTCGAAAGTGTTTAACCGAAATCTACCGGTGTGGAGCACATATGAGCCAGGTTCGACGTTTAAAATTATTACGCTTGCAGCAGCACTAGAAGAGAAAAAAGTCAATTTAAAACGTGATCATTTTTTTGACAGCGGTTCTGTGACAGTTGATGGTGCAAGACTTAGGTGCTGGAAAAAAGGCGGCCACGGATCACAGTCATTTTTAGAAGTGGTTCAAAACTCCTGTAACCCCGGTTTTGTTGAACTAGGCGACCGTCTAGGAAAGGATAAATTATTTTCCTATATTAAAAATTTCGGGTTTGGCCAAAAAACAGGAATCGATCTTCAAGGGGAAGGACGAGGTATTTTGTTCCCGCTGGACCGGGTTGGTCCTGTAGAGCAGGCGACAACTGCCTTTGGTCAAGGTGTATCTGTTACGCCGATACAGCAAGTAGCTGCCGTAGCAGCTGCGGTAAATGGCGGAACACTTTACACGCCGTACATTGCAAAAGAATGGATAGATCCAATCACAAAAGAGGTAGTGAAAAAGCAATCACCGATTGCCAAAAAGAAAGTGATTTCAGCAGAAACATCCAAAGAAATCAGATATGCGCTTGAAAGTGTAGTCGCTCAAGGAACTGGCCGAAATGCATTTGTTGAAGGATATCGAGTTGGCGGAAAAACAGGGACAGCACAGAAAGTAAAAGACGGCAAGTACATGGAAAATAACCACATTGTGTCGTTTATCGGGTTTGCGCCTGCTGATGATCCAAGTATCGTTGTATATGTGGCTGTAGATAACCCGAAAGGCACTATTCAATTTGGCGGGACAGTTGCTGCACCAATTGTGGGTCATATTATGCGGGACAGCCTGCCTGAGATGGGTGTGAAAAAAAGAAAAGGACAAATTGAAAAGAAGTACCAGTGGCTGGACACAAAAACCATTGAAGTACCGAATCTTGTAGGGGGATCTGTTTCAGACCTTGAATCCTTACTGATTAACCTTAAGATCGATGCTTCTGGAACGGGCAGTAAAGTGGTGAAGCAATCACCTGCTGCCGGGACAAAGGTCAAGGAAGGCTCCACCATCAGATTATACTTAAACGATGAATAATAAAGAATGAACAGAGGGTAGCCGCACTCATTCGGCTGCCTCTTTTTGTTGAAAGAGAAGGTCTGTTTGAAAAAAAGAGCCTAAAGTGTGTTTTTTCCAAGAGAAACTTAAGGAATACGCTGGATGTATCCTTTTTTTTACGATAAAATATAGACTGTGTGTTTTTTTCACAAGACATGCACGTGAACGAATTTGAGAGGTTTGATATGAAATGAAATTACAAGAACTCCTTACATACTTTAAAAGTGAAAATGACGAATTAATAAACGAAAATCCTGATATCACTTCCATTGAAATGGATTCAAGAGAGGTGAAAAAAGGAAGCCTTTTTGTCTGTATAAAAGGCTATACAGTAGATGGACACGATTATGCTGAAAAAGCGGTGAAAAGCGGGGCTGCAGCGATTGTAGCAGAACACCCTCTTAACATATCAGATGTACCAGTCATTATTGTAAAACACTCTCAAAGAGCTCTTGCAAGAATAGCTGATGCGTTTTACGAGCAGCCAACTCATAAGCTGAATCTCATCGGGATCACAGGAACAAACGGAAAAACTTCGACAACACACATGATTGAACAAATGATGAGAAAAGCTGAAAAGAAAACAGGCTTAATCGGTACAATGTATATGAAGGTGAATGATGACATTCTCGATGTGAAAAACACTACACCTGAAAGTGTCACACTTCAGAAAACCTTTAAACAGATGCTTGACCAAGATGTAGACACAGCCATTATGGAAGTTTCATCACATGCACTGCATCTTGGCAGGGTACATGGATGTGATTATGATATTGCCGTTTTCACAAACCTTTCGCAGGACCATCTTGATTACCACAACACAATGGAAGAATATAAACATGCGAAAAGCTTGCTATTTTCACAGCTTGGCAGTGCCTTTCATCACGATAAGCCAAAGCATGCGATTTTAAATGCAGATGATGACGCTTCGAGTTATTATGAAAAAGTTACAGCTGCTGAAGTCATGACATATGGCTTAGAGCAAAAAGCAGATGTGATGGCAAAGAATATTCAAATCAAACCGAAGGGAACTCAATTTGATTTGATCACTCCAATTGGCACAAAAAATGTGACAGTTGCCCTCATCGGTAAGTTTAATGTGTACAACATCCTAGCAGCTGTATCAGTAGGGATCGTATCTGGCTTAACATTTGAAACGATTGTAAG
Organism: Bacillus safensis FO-36b; assembly: GCF_000691165.1. GTDB lineage: Bacteria > Bacillota > Bacilli > Bacillales > Bacillaceae > Bacillus > Bacillus safensis. Next base: position 239,382 of record NZ_ASJD01000003.1, read on the forward strand.
TGCTATTGAAGAGCTGGAGGGAGTCAAAGGCCGATTTGAACTTGTGAACTGTGATCAAGATTTTCCTGTTATTGTCGATTACGCCCATACACCTGACAGCTTAGAAAATGTCCTGACAACGTGTAGAGAATTAACAGAGGGCAAAATTTTCTGTGTGATAGGCTGCGGCGGTGACCGTGATAAAACAAAGCGTCCTCAAATGGCCCAAATCGCTGTGAAGTATGCAGATGAACCTGTATTTACATCAGACAATCCAAGAAGCGAAGATCCTTCAGCTATTTTAAAGGATATGGAAAATGGGGTGCCAGACGCATATTATCATAGTTTTGTGAATCGCAAACAAGCCATCTTTTTTGCAATTGCCAATGCGAAAAAAGGCGATACAGTCTTAATAGCGGGTAAAGGTCATGAGACATATCAAATCGTCGGCGATCAAGTTTACGATTTTGATGATGCAAAGGTTGCTATGGACGCTATTTTAGATCTAAACAAATCTTAAAATGATGAAAAGAGTGTAATGAAATGAAGCATTTTGTACAAAAACAACATACGAAGAACGTGAATGAATACCTTAATAATGAATGTAATTTTCTGATGGAAAACGGCTTTGGAAATTCGGAAGGAGTAAAGAACGATGCTTGAACAGGTGATATTGTTTACAATCATAATGGGATTTTTAATCAGTGTTCTTTTATCCCCGATTTTTATTCCGTTTTTAAGAAGGCTTAAATTTGGTCAAAGTATTAGAGAAGAAGGACCACAGTCTCACCAAAAGAAATCAGGTACTCCGACAATGGGCGGAATTATGATTATCTTTTCTATTACAATTACAACGATTGTGATGATCAACAAATTTTCTGAGATTAGTCCAGAAATGTTTTTATTGTTATTTGTCACGCTTGGCTACGGTCTATTAGGATTTTTAGATGATTATATTAAAGTAGCGATGAAACGAAACCTAGGTTTAACATCGAAACAGAAATTAATCGGTCAAATTGTGATCGCAGTGATTTTTTATGCAGTCTTCCATTATTATCAGTTTGCAACGACGATTCGCATTCCAGGAACAGATGTCAGCTTTGATTTAGGATGGGCTTACTTTATCCTTGTCGTTTTCATGCTTGTCGGAGGTTCTAATGCCGTGAACTTAACGGATGGACTGGATGGTCTATTATCTGGAACTGCTGCAATTGCCTTCGGAGCCTTTGCTATACTGGCTTGGAATCAATCACAGTACGATGTAGCGATCTTTTCAGTAGCTGTTGCTGGAGCCGTTCTAGGGTTTCTTGTGTTTAACGCGCATCCTGCAAAAGTATTTATGGGTGATACAGGGTCGCTTGCTTTAGGCGGAGCGATTGTAGCGATTGCCATTTTAACAAAGCTTGAAATTTTGCTTGTCATTATTGGAGGAGTATTTGTTGTCGAAACGTTATCTGTTATTCTTCAAGTGATCTCCTTTAAAACAACTGGAAAAAGAATCTTTAAGATGAGTCCGCTTCACCACCACTATGAGTTAGTTGGCTGGTCTGAGTGGAGAGTAGTTGTCACCTTCTGGACAGCTGGTTTATTACTTGCTGTTTTAGGAATTTACATCGAGGTGTGGTTATAATTGAATAAGATGCAAATGTTAAAAAACGAAAATGTACTAGTATTAGGTCTTGCAAAAAGCGGATATGCGGCAGCTTCAATTCTTCATGAGCATGGAGTAAATGTCATAGTAAATGACCAAAAGCCGTTTGAAGAAAATGAACCTGCTCAGCTTCTTTCTGAAAAGGGGATTGATGTCATTTGCGGCAGCCATCCTCTTCGTATGTTCGATGATAAAGAAATTACGATTTTAATTAAAAATCCAGGAATTCCATATGAAAATGTGATGGTTCAAGAGGCGCTTCGCCGCCAAATTCCAGTTTGGACGGAAATAGAATTAGCTTATCATTTAACCTCAGCTCCTTTTATTGGGATTACTGGATCAAATGGAAAAACCACTACCACGACTTTGATTTATGAAATGTTGAAACAAGACCGTCAAAAAACTTTAGTGGCAGGTAATATTGGCACAGTTGCCAGCGAAGTCGCTGCAAAGGCAGCTGGTGATGAGTGGATCGTAACTGAACTCTCTTCTTTTCAGTTAATGGGAACAGTTGAATTCAGACCTAAAATCAGCTTAATATTAAATATTTTTGATGCACATTTAGACTATCACCACACTCGTGATGAATATGAAAAAGCAAAGCAGAAAGTTTACGCACATCAACTGGATGATGACATAGCAGTCATTAACCTCGATGATCCATCAGTCGTAAAACTGGCTGAAGCTTCAAAAGCAAAAAAAGTGTTTTTCTCCGTGAAAGAGCAAGTAGAACATGGTGCGTATATTAAAAATGGTGCGATCTACTACATGAATGAACATATCATCGATTTAAAGGATGTTGTTCTTCCTGGTGAGCATAACCAAGAAAATATTTTGGCAGCTATTTGTGTCGTGAAAAATGCAGGCTGTTCAAATGAAGCAATCGCACACGTTCTCACGACATTTAGTGGAGTGAAGCACCGTCTGCAGTTTGTAGATACAATTCAAAGCAGAAAATTCTATAACGATAGTAAAGCCACCAATATACTGGCAACAAGTAAAGCATTGTCAGCTTTTGAGCAGCCGACTATTTTATTAGCCGGCGGACTTGACCGGGGCAATGAATTTGATGAATTGAAACCTTTTATGAAAAATGTAAAAGGAATTATTACATTTGGTGAGACGGCACCTAAGTTTGTGAAGCTTGGTGAAGAACTGGGAATACATCACGTAAAACATGTCGATAATGTTGAACAAGCAGTACCTGCGGCGTTTAACATTTCTGAAGAAGAAGACGTGATTTTATTATCCCCGGCTTGTGCAAGCTGGGATCAGCATAAAACATTTGAAGAACGTGGAGACATGTTTGTAAACGCCGTGCATATGCTTAAATAAGGGCTTGTCTCTCGTATGACTGACAGCCCAAATGAAATTATGCTTGGGGTGTCGGTCTCTTGACGAATAAGAAAACTTCTCCGGACTTTTTGCTTGTTGTCATTACGTTACTTTTATTGACGATTGGTTTAATTATGGTGTACAGCGCTAGTGCTGTGTGGGCATCGTATAAATTTGATGATTCGTTTTATTTTGCAAAAAGACAGCTTTTGTTTGCCGGAATCGGAGTTATCGCGATGTTTTTCATTATGCGAGTCGATTATTGGACGTGGCGGACTTGGTCAAAGATATTGATTGCTGTTTGTTTTCTCCTTTTGCTGCTTGTACTTATTCCTGGTATCGGTATGGAGAGAAATGGATCAAGAAGCTGGATCGGTGTCGGTGCGTTTAGTATTCAGCCCTCTGAATTTATGAAGCTTGCGATGATTGCGTTTCTTGCAAAATTCTTATCTGAAAAACAAAAAAATATCACATCCTTTCGTAAAGGTTTCGCACCAGCATTAGGCATTGTGTTTTCTGCATTTGCCATCATCATGCTGCAGCCAGATTTGGGAACAGGGACGGTAATGGTTGGAACCTGTATTATTATGATATTTGTTTCAGGTGCGAGAATTGCTCACTTTATATTTCTCGGTCTTTTAGGGCTCAGCGGATTTGCTGCACTAGTCTTATCAGCGCCCTACCGCATAAAACGAATTACATCGTACTTAAATCCTTGGGAAGATCCACTAGGCAGTGGGTTTCAAATTATTCAATCCTTATACGCTGTTGGTCCAGGCGGTTTGTTCGGGATGGGTCTCGGTCAAAGTAGACAAAAATTCTTTTATTTACCTGAGCCTCAAACAGACTTCATCTTTGCAATATTGTCTGAAGAACTTGGCTTTATAGGAGGATCACTCATTTTGCTGCTCTTTAGTGTTCTATTATGGAGAGGCATACGAATAGCACTTGGAGCTCCAGACTTATATGGAAGTTTCCTAGCAGTTGGCATTATTTCAATGGTTGCCATTCAAGTGATGATTAATATCGCAGTTGTTACTGGACTTATCCCTGTGACAGGTATCACGCTCCCATTCCTAAGTTATGGCGGCTCATCACTGACATTAATGCTGATGGCCATTGGCGTACTCTTGAATGTAAGCAGGTACGCTAGATATTAATGCTGCTAGTTCATGAAACCATGATGACATTTATTTTGCAAAAGTACAAAAAAATGATTTGAAGAGTGAAAAAGACAGCTTTAGTATCCGAAAACATGTTTTTTACCTCTTCTTTACAGGTTTTAACGGAGCCCTGTTGTTTAAAACAGGGTTTATACTTTGTTCAGAGCAGAAAAAAATTGAGGGGAAATGGTATAATGCGTATAGTAATCAGTGGAGGCGGAACAGGCGGACATATTTATCCGGCCTTAGCTTTTATTAAAGAAGTGAAAAGACTGCATCCTGATGTAGAATTTTTATATATTGGTACTGAAAATGGACTTGAAAAGAAAATTGTAGAAAGAGAAAATATCCCTTTCAAGTCCATAGAAATTTCAGGTTTTAAAAGAAAGCTTTCCTTTGATAATGTAAAAACGGTGATGAGGTTTCTAAAAGGCGTTCAAAAAAGCAAATCTTACTTAAAGGAATTTAAGCCAGATGCGGTCATTGGAACAGGTGGTTATGTGTGCGGCCCTGTTGTTTATGCAGCTTCTAAGCTGAAAATTCCGACCATTATTCACGAACAGAACAGCCTGCCTGGTATCACAAATAAGTTTTTAGCAAGGTATGTTGATAAGGTAGCCATCTGTTTTGAAGAAGCAAAGGCACATTTTCCATCTGAAAAGGTTGTATTTACGGGAAACCCTAGAGCCTCTGAAGTCGTCTCTATAAAAGAGGGGAAATCTCTGAAGGAGTTTGGGCTGGATGAAAAGAAAAAAACGGTTCTTATTTTTGGCGGGAGCCGGGGGGCTGCGCCGATTAATAGAGCAGTTATTGACATGCAAGATGAATTAAAGGCTAAGAACTATCAGCTTTTATATATCACAGGTGAGGTTCATTATGAAAAAGTGCTGAACGAACTAAAGGAAAAAGGTGCAGCACCTAATATGATGACAAAGCCTTTCTTGCATCAAATGCCGGAGTACTTGAAATCGATTGATGTGATTGTTGCAAGAGCGGGAGCCACAACGATTGCTGAAGTGACAGCCCTTGGAATTCCAACTATTTTTATTCCAAGTCCATACGTGACGGCAAATCACCAGGAAATCAATGCAAGATCACTAGAAAAGCATGACGCTGCAATCGTTTTAAGAGAATCAGAGCTTTCTGGAGAGAGCCTCCTTCATGCCATTGATGAAATTGCTGGTCATGAAGAAAAATTAAACGAAATGAGCCGTTTAACAAAAGAACTCGGAGTACCAGATGCGGCTGGACGTTTATATAATGTATTAAAAGAAATTACGACTACATGATGGAATGATATTAGGTAAGGCGGAGGGTAATATGGAGAACTTGAAGAATGAATTATTAGAAGCGCAAGTCGGTAAAGTGCTTGAAAATGAGCCGCTTGCAAATCATACGACAATGAAAATAGGCGGGCCGGCTGATCTATTGATCGTTCCTAAAGATATTGATGCAGTTAAAACGATCATGGATCAGATAAAAAAACACCATGCGGACTGGACGGTTATTGGAAGAGGATCAAATTTACTCGTACTTGATAAAGGAATACGCGGTGTCGTCCTGAAGTTAGGCGCTGGACTTGATCACTTAACTGTAAATGGTGAAGAAATTACAGTTGGCGGCGGCTATTCTGTTGTAAGGCTTGCAACGTCTCTTAGTAAGCAGGGTCTTTCAGGGCTGGAATTTGCAGCTGGTATTCCAGGGTCTATTGGCGGCGCTGTTTATATGAACGCAGGTGCGCACGGATCTGATATCAGTAAGATTCTTGTGAAAGCGAGAATCTTATTTGAAGATGGAAGCATCGAATGGCTAACAAATGAGCAGATGAACTTTAGCTACAGAACGTCTGTCCTTCAAAAGGAACGACCAGGCATTGTTCTCGAGGCCGTGTTTAAGTTAAAACAGGATGATCGCGAGAAAATCACAAAGAAAATGCAGCAAAATAAAGACTATCGCAAGGAAACACAGCCTTATAATCGACCATGTGCGGGAAGTATTTTTCGAAATCCGCTGCCTGAATATGCAGGACAGCTTGTAGAAAAAGCGAATTTAAAAGGGTACCAAATTGGCGGAGCAAGAATCTCTGACATGCATGGAAACTTTATTGTGAACGCTGGCGGGGCTACTGCTCAAGACGTGCTGGACTTAATTCAGTACATCCAAAAGAAAATTAAAGATGACTACAATGTAGATATGCATACAGAAGTAGAAATTATCGGTGAAGCAAATTAAAAGCAAGTTTTATGAATGATGGCATCACAGGAAAACAAACGGCATGAAGAATGCCGTTTGTTTTCTCATCAAAATGATGACCCAAAGGTGTGGACAAGCAGCTTTGAATGGGGTGAAGAATATATATGCGGCCTGATCATGAAAATGAAAAGATCGTCAATATAGAAGAACGGATTCCTAAAATTAAAGAACAAAGGAAGCAGAAAGCGAATCGGAGACTAATCTCTTTTATTCTACTGTTTTTTATCATGGTTTTAATCATTATTTATTTGCAGACACCAATCAGTAAAATTTCTTCTTTAACTATTACGGGTAACGAGCATGTCCCTACAAAACAGCTTGTGAAACTTTCCCAGATTAAAGAAGGCGAAACAGAGTTTTGGAATTTAAATAAAGATTTAACAGCAGATCATATTAAACAAAACAAACTGATTAAAAGTGTCAGTATTAAAAAACATTTTCCAAATAAGGTTAGTATTGCTGTCAAAGAATATGCCAATATTGCTTATCTTCAAAAGGGAAATCTATACTATGAGCTTCTTGAAAATGGGACAGTATTGCCAGAAGAAGTCACACCAAGTCATGCAGGACCTATTTTTGTTGATTGGGACAATAAAGAGAAGCTGAAGCAAACGGTTAGAACTTTAAATCAGCTGCCAGCCTCTATTCAGGAACTCATCTCAGAAATATATTATGTGCCGACAAGCTCAAACCAGTGGCTCGTTAAATTTTATATGAATGACGGGAACACCGTGATTGCATCAATTAAAACATTCGCTGAAAAAAGAAAAACCGACCCTGCCATTGTAAAAGAACTTTCGCCATCTGAAAAAGGCACAATCCATATGGAAGTCGCGACGTATTTTGAAGCGTTTAAATCTAAGAAAAAGGAAGATGAACGTTGAGAGGCAAAACAGTTATATTCTCAATTGTAATGCTTGTTCTTGGTTTTCTGATTTCTTTTTCATACCAATATACAAAGCAGCATCAGGCAGATGTCATCCGAACAGAGCAATGGAAAAAAGAATATTCCTTGAAAAGTCAGCTGACAAAGCAAGAAAAGGCGAATCAGAAACTTGAAAAAGAATTATATAGCCTACAATCACAGGTTCAAGCCACTGAGGCCAATTTGAAAAATGAAAAAGAGCAGTATTTTAATGTATTGGAAGATGTTGAGAAATACAGGATGTTTACAGGAGAGATCGGTGTAAAAGGAAAAGGGGTAAAAGTATCCCTTGAAGATGCATCTTATATCCCGAGTGGACAAAATGTCAATAATTACATTGTTCATGAGAGCCATATTTTTCATGTGATAAACGAACTGTTTATATCAGGGGCCTCTGCTGTATCTATTAATGGACAGAGAATTACGCACCAATCGTACATACATTGTAACGGCCCAGTTGTCACAGTTGACGGGGTTCAGCATCCAGCGCCATTTGTTATTTCTGCTATTGGTGATCCGGCTGTGCTAATACCTGCATTAAATATTGCAGGAGGAGTAGTCGATCAGCTGACAAGTGATCACATTTCGATGACGATTGAAAAAAAGGATATTCGTATGAATCCTCTTTTAAAACACAAAGATTAAAAGTGAAAAGGTGAGTGGTGTTGAGGAAAAAGAAGCCTTTACTTAGTTTGACAGCCTTAATGGTGATATTCGGCATCATGGTCTCCATCCAATTTAATTCATTGCAAAAGCCCAAAGTTCGTGATACTCGCGATGTGTGGGAGCTAAGAGAGGATTTATCTGCATCTAAAAGTAAAGAATTGGATTTACTGAAAGAAATTGATAAATACGATGAAATGCTGAAAAAGTATGGTCATCAAGGAGATCAATCAAAAGAAGCACAACTGACAAAAACATTAAAAGATTTAAAAGAAAAGGCTGGTTTTACAGAAGTGACAGGGGAAGGAATTGAAGTTGACATCTCTCAGCTTTTCTCCAAGGAACTGACCGGGGAAGAAGTGAAAAATATCCCACCTGATCTTCTGAAAAAGTTAATCAACGAAGCCAATATGTATGGGGCAAAACATATTTCCATTAATGACCACCGTGTGATTAATACAAGTGTGATTCGAGATATTAATGGCACGACGAAAATGGATGGCTACAGCTTAGATGGTGATGAAGTGACCATCAAGATGATCAGCGACCAGGCCGACAAATTATACAGCCGTTTAAATGTATCAGATATTGGTGATTTGTTTGCTCAGGAAAATTTCGGCTTAAGTATTAGCCAGCCGAAGCAGCAAATTCAATTAAAAGCATATGACGGTGCGATTCAGTTAAACGAGTTGAAGCCTCTTGACGATGTAAAGGAGGGAAAATCTTAATGTGGCTTCCTGTACTTGGCTTAATCATAGGAGTTGCGATCGGTTTCTTAACAAATTTTACGATACCGAATGAGTATTCTAATTATCTTTCCCTCGCTGTACTTGCTGCGCTTGATACATTGATTGGTGGAATCAGGGCACATCTGCAAGGGGCATACGATGAACTAGTGTTTGTATCAGGCTTTTTCTTTAATATTATACTTGCAATAAGTTTAGCTTTTCTGGGCGTCCATCTTGGTGTAGACTTGTATTTAGTCGGAATGTTTGCTTTCGGCGTTAGATTGTTTCAAAATATAGCAGTTATTCGAAGAATTCTACTAACAAAATGGACAATTTCTAGAGAAAAAAAGAAAAAAAGTGAGTCATAAAAAAGGATATACATATGATGTAACGAATATTTTCAGTAATCCTAATAAAAAATGTTGATTTTTTAAGTTTTGTTACACACTTGTAAAAACACATTCATTGTATTGTTGTTCAGCAAATAATAGAATAGAAAGTATTGATATGTGAGGAGGTGCCATAGAATGAACAACAATGAAATTTACGTCAGCCTTGACATCGGTACATCCAATATAAAAGTCATCGTCGGAGAAATGGCGGATGATTCGCTTAACATTATAGGTGTTGGAAATGTCCCTTCAGAAGGGTTAAAAAAAGGATCGATTGTTGATATAGATGAGACAGTTCATTCTATTAGACAAGCATTTGAACAGGCTGAAAGAATGGTAGGTTTTCCTTTACAAAAGGCGATTGTCGGAATTAACGGAAACCACATTCATATTCAGAACACGAGCGGCGTGGTCGCAGTATCTAGTGAAAACAAAGAAATACATGCTGAAGATGTGAGACGTGTCTTAGATGCTGCACAGGTAGTATCTATTCCTCAAGAACATCTCGTCGTAGACGTCATCCCGAGACAATTTATCGTCGACGGAAGAGATGAGATTACTGATCCGAAAAAAATGCTTGGTGTTCGGCTAGAGGTGGATGGAACGTTAATTACAGGTTCTAAGACGATTCTACATAACTGGCTCCGATGTGTAGAAAGAGCTGGAATTGAAATTATGGATATTTGCTTGCAGCCGCTCGCATCGGGCTCAGCAGCATTATCGAAAGATGAAAAAAATCTAGGGGTAGCTCTCGTCGATATTGGCGGCGGATCTACAACGATTTCCGTATTTGAAAACGGGCATCTCTATTCTACTCACAGTATCCCTTTGGGCGGAGAGAACATTACAAAAGATTTGTCTATAGGACTTAGAACTTCTACTGAAGAAGCTGAACGAATCAAAAAACAATTTGGACATGCGTTTTATGATGAGGCATCGTCTGAGGAAACATTTGAAGTTTCTGTCATCGGTACCGATCAGAAACAGACGTATACACAGCTTGAAGCGGCTAATATCATCGAGGCGCGGCTGGAAGAAATCTTGCTCTTTGTGGCAGAGGAATTAAGAAATATGGGTGTCCATGATTTGCCTGGAGGATTCGTTTTAACAGGTGGACAGGCAGCTATACCAGGTATCCTTTCTCTTGCACAAACGGTCTTGCAAAACAATGTTAGAATTGCAAGTCCGAATTATATTGGGGTGAGAGAACCTCAGTATATGACAGGAGTGGGTCTGATCCACTTTGCTTATCGCAATGCAAAGATTCAGGGCAGACAGGTTGGATTCCAAATGCCGGATGAGGCGTTTCATGAAGTAGGCGCGTCCATGGAGCCGGTTTCTTCTGCACCACAAGTGAAAGAAGCGCAGCCAAGACCGAAAGTAAAACAAAAAGCACAAGAAGAGACAAATAAAAAACCGGGCAAAATGAAAAAACTATTTAATATGTTCTGGGAATAGAATTAGATTTTCGACGGATTAGGAGGATTCAGCATGTTGGAGTTTGAAACAAATATAGACGGCCTAGCATCAATTAAAGTAATCGGAGTAGGTGGAGGCGGAAATAACGCTGTCAACCGAATGATCGAAAATGACGTACAAGGTGTCGATTTCATTGCAGTCAACACAGATGCACAGGCGTTAAATCTATCAAAAGCAGAAACGAAAATGCAAATCGGTGCTAAGCTGACAAGAGGGCTTGGAGCAGGTGCGAATCCTGAAGTCGGTAAAAAAGCTGCTGAGGAAAGCAAAGAACAGATTGAAGAAGTATTAAAAGGCGCAGACATGGTCTTTGTTACTGCTGGTATGGGCGGTGGAACTGGTACGGGTGCTGCACCTGTCATTGCAAAAATCGCAAAAGATTCTGGTGCATTGACAGTTGGAGTCGTGACTCGTCCTTTCACATTTGAAGGAAGAAAGCGTCAGCTTCAAGCAGTCGAAGGAATTGCTTCTATGAAGGAAGCAGTTGACACATTAATTGTGATTCCAAATGATCGCTTGCTTGAAATTGTTGATAAAAACACGCCAATGCTTGAAGCATTCCGTGCAGCAGATAACGTACTACGACAAGGTGTTCAAGGGATCTCAGATCTTATTGCTACACCAGGTTTAATCAACCTTGACTTTGCTGACGTGAAAACGATCATGTCCAATAAAGGTTCTGCTCTTATGGGTATCGGTGTTGCGACTGGTGAAAATCGTGCCGCTGAAGCTGCGAAGAAAGCTATTTCTTCACCACTTCTGGAAACGGCAATCGACGGTGCACAAGGTGTCATCATGAATATTACTGGTGGTACGAACCTAAGTCTTTATGAGGTACAAGAAGCAGCGGACATTGTGGCTTCTGCATCTGATGAAGATGTAAACATGATTTTCGGTTCTGTCATTAATGATAACTTGAAGGATGAAATTGTGGTAACCGTGATCGCAACGGGATTTATTGAGCAAGAGCCAGAGGTGTCAAAACCACAAAGAAATCCATTAGGGCAAGGATTAAAGCAAAATCAATCCATTCCTCAAAAACGTGAAGTCAAGCGTGAGGAACATCAGCAGTCATCATCTCAGCCGAGACAAAATACACAATCAAGCGATGATACGCTGGATATCCCAACGTTCTTGCGCAATCGTAATAAACGCTAATCGAGTATCACTCATCCCCTTCCACCGGAAGGGGATTTTTTCATGTCCAATATATAAAGAAACCTGTATCACTCCTAATCAAAAAGTCTTAAATCTGTCTGGGCTACTTTATTCAACATATGTATTTCGACTTAGAGTGATTAAGTAAAAAGAATCATTTTTAAATCCTATTACAAAAAGCGACAAAATGATGAACTTTATTTGACTACATTAAATAGAACACCATGAATCTTGTCATGAACAAAGGAAAGGGAGGAGTTAAACCCATACACTGTTTGACCATTTGAGGAGGAGGGATTTGATTGAAAGTGAAGTTTCGCAAGACCGCCGGCTATCGTTTGATGAGTCTTTTGGTGATTGGTACTTTAACGATGACAAGCTTTGGGATGGTTCAAGCAAAATCGACTTCTACCTCATATCAAGAGGAAGCTGTTTCCTCCAAGAAAACAAAAGCAAAGATCTCATCTAGATTAATGAAACAGTTTCAACAAGAAGACAAGGTGACCTTTTTAGTCAAAATGAAGGAACAAACCAATGTCAAAAAAGTGGCGAAGGATGCTGTGTCAAAGGCCAAAAAACAGAAGTTAACAGCAGCTAAAACGCAGTACACAAAAAGATCAGCTGTCGTATCAGAACTAAGAGCGACGTCTGAAGAGACGCAGGAAGCGCTGCTTGCTTATTTACAAAAGGCACAAAAGAAAAAGCAAGTGAAGGATATTCATTCGTACTATATTGTAAATGGTCTCGCTGTGACGGGAACGAAAGAAGTCATGGAAAAGGTGGCTTCCTTCCCAGAAGTAGATCAAGTGCTGCCAAATGAAATCCGTCAAATCCATCGTCCTGTTGATTTGAAAACTTCAAAGAAAAACAAACAAATCAAAGCAGCAGATGGAATCGAGTGGAACATTTCTCAAGTTCATGCCCCAGAAGCGTGGGCTTTAGGCTATGACGGAACTGGTACCGTTGTGGCAAGTATTGATACAGGTGTGGAATGGGATCATCCTGCATTAAAAGAAAAATACCGTGGATTTGATCCTGCACGTCCGAATGAACCTTCTCATGAATTCAATTGGTACGATGCAACGACAGGTTCTGAAGCGCCATACGATGATTTAGAGCATGGTACACATGTAACGGGAACGATGGTTGGCTCTGAGCCAAATGGAGAGAATCAAATTGGAGTCGCACCAGGTGCAAAATGGATCGCGGTGAAAGCTTTCTCAGAAGATGGTGGATCAGATGCTGATCTGCTTGACGCAGGTGAATGGATTTTAGCTCCAAAAGATAAAAACGGAACCCCTCATCCAGAAAAGGCGCCAGATGTGGTCAATAATTCTTGGGGCGGTGGGCCTGGTCTTGATGATTGGTATAAAGATGTGGTCAATGCTTGGAGAGCTGCGGACATCTTCCCAGAATTTTCAGCTGGTAATACGGATTTATTTAACCCTGGCGTTGAGGGATCTATTGCAAATCCTGCGAACTATCCCGAAGCCTTTGCGACGGGTGCAACAGATCAAAACAACAAACTGGGTTCTTTCTCTTTGCAAGGTCCCTCTCCATATGGAGTCATGAAACCAGATATTGCGGCCCCAGGGGTAAACATTCGTTCTTCTATTCCAGGGAAAGGGTATGAGGATGGCTGGAATGGAACCTCGATGGCAGGTCCGCATGTTTCAGCTGTTGTGGCTCTTCTGCGCCAAGTACAGTCAGATCTGTCTGTTGAAGAGATTGAAGAAATTCTCATTGATACTGCAAAACCACTGACAGATCAGCAATTCCCGGAATCCCCTAACAATGGCTATGGGGCAGGATTAGTTGATGCAAAAGAAGCCATCACAGCATTAACAGATGGAATTGGCAAGATTGAAGGGCAGGTAACAAAAGAAGGAGAAGATACAGAACCACCTGTTTTTTCTCATAAAGGACCGAATGAAATTTTTGCCTCTACGCCAACACCTCTTAGTATTACAGCAGAAGATGAAGTAGCTGTGACAAATGTCTCCTTGAGCTATCAAGTGGATCAAGGGAGAAGGGAGACGCTGCAAGCAAAACGAACGGATGGAAATCATTTAAAAGGGACATATGTTGTCCAGCTCCCAGAACTTGAGGGAGAAAACGTCACGTACCGATGGATTGTGAAAGATTTTGGAGAAAATGAAGCCGCATCAGAACCGTATACGCTTCCGATTAAAACATCCATCACGACTGGCTACTCGCAAGATTTTGAAGCTTGGCCAAGTGGATGGTTCAGTGGTGGAACAAAAGATCCTTGGCAGTGGGGGAAGCCGACCACAGGTCCGAAACAAGCCTTTACTGGAGATCATGTCTACGCTACAAACCTAGACAGTCCTTATGAAAATCAAACAGATGCTCATTTATCTATGCCGATGATTGCTGTACCTGAGTCAGGCTCCTCCTTTTTACAATTTCAATACTGGCATGACCTTGAAGCAAATTATGACTATGTGCATATTCATGTGCAGCCTGAGGGGGAAGATGCTGTCCAAGTGGCAGCCTACACAGGCAAAACAAGTGGATGGACAAAAGGAGAAGTTGATTTATCTGCCTACAAAGGTCAGAACGTGAGAGTTATTTTTCAGCTAAGAACGGATGGCAGTGTGACAAAAGACGGTTTTTATTTAGATGATGTGAAAATAACAGATCAAGCCTTGCCTCAAAAGGCAAAGAAACAACTTGGCGTCATCAAAAAAGAAAAGCCAGCACAGGAGCAGAAGAAACCCGTCGATCCGAAAAGTGCAAAGCCTGCTAAAATAAAAGAAAAGCATGTCCAGATGAAAAAGGAAAAAAGTGTAGATGCCCCATCTATCAAAGCTCTTCCGATGAAGGCAGAAATCAGTGTTCTTGAAAGCGGCAAGTCCACGTACACGGATGAAGCGACAGGGAGATATCAGCTTTCTCATGGTGCAGGGGAATTTACAGTGAAAGCTGAAGCATATGGCTTTGAATCACGCACCCAAAAAGTCAATATTTCTGCAAATGATCAGGCAGAGGCAAATTTCTCCTTACAGCCACTAGAAAAACGAACGATATCTGGCACAATTGTAAGCGAAGCAACGGGTGAAAAAGTAAAGGATGCTACGGTTTATCTTGTAGAGGATGCGAAAGTTGAGCCGGTGAAAACTGATGAATCTGGTGAGTTTTCTCTAGAGGCATTGAGCGGTGTGTATACAGTCAAAGTATTTGCGAAAGGGTTTAAAGGATATTCGTTTACAGCTGATGTGACAGAAAAGCCGCTTGAAAAAGCAATCAAGCTGGAACCTTTCATCGGTTTTGCTGGCGAAATTGGCTACGATGACGGAACAGCTGAAAATGCGCGGGCGTTCTATGATCCTGGTAATGGCTGGGCGGTGAAATTTTCATTAGAAAAAGGGAAGAAACAAGCGCAGGTCGCAGGGGGACTTTTCCGTTTCTGGACAACAGAGTGGCCAGCCCCTGGCGGGAATGAATTTGCGGTTGAAGTGTATGATGCTTCCGGAAAGGACGGTGCTCCAGGTAAGAAAATCGCTGGACCTTTCAAAGCGAATGCGCTGCGTAATGGTGAATGGACAAAAGTAGATTTAGAAGATCAAGCCATTACGGTGGATGGAGATTTCTATCTTGTCTATATTCAAACGAAAAAGAATACGGAATCTCCAGGCCTTGCAACAGATGAAGATGGACCAAATGCTGAAAGAAGCTGGCAGCTGACAAGCGGTGCCTTTTCTCCTTCTCCAAAAGAAGAGGGAAATTATATGATTCGTGCGCTTGTCCAATATGAAGCAGATGTGCCAGAAATAACATCTCCAAAGGCTGGAACGATCACGAACAAAGATGAACTGGAGATTGAAGGTAAAGCCTCTCCAGGGCTTGATGTAGCGATCTATCAAAACGATAAAGAGATTGCCAAAGTGAAAGCAGATCAGTCGGGTGCTTTCAAAGAGAAGGTTACAGTGTCAAGCGGAGAGCATGTATTTACGGCTGCCACTGTTACGGATAAAGGCGCAACGAAAAAATCCAAATCAGTCAAGGTGATCATTGATCAAACAGCCCCAGTGGTAACGATAGATACACCAAAAAAAGGGGAAAAATCTAACAAAGAATCACTCACTGTAGAAGGAAAGGTAACCGATGATCATCTTGATCAAGTCACTGTGAATGGAAAAAAGGCAGCAATAAAAGATGGGAAATATTCTGCAAGAATCCTGCTTGAGAACGGGAAAAATACGATCAAAGTTACAGCAAAAGATGCAGCAGGAAACAAAGCGACTAAAAAAGTCGATATCGATGTTCAATACGAAGCGCCTGAGATTTCTAAGCTGACACCAGCAGAGAATGTCAATCTATCATCAGGTGAGTCTGTTAAAATTTCATTTAACAGCAGAGAAAAGCTAGACGCAACGTTTGTCATTCATATGCCGCTGACAAACGCGAGATCAAAGCTGCAAAATACAACAGAACTTCCGCTTCGTGAGGTAGCCGGCGGAACATATGAAGGCTACTGGACAGCTACTTCTACCGCCAAAGCAAAAGGTGCAGTAATTGAAGTGATTGTTCGGGATGATTATGGAAATGTTACTCGACAAAAGGCTTCAGGCACATTAAATATCAATGAAAAATAATCCTTAAAAAAAGGCACGACTCCTTGGAGCGTGTCTTTTTCGTTTCGAATAATTGTTTGAAAGCTTGTCCGGAAGCACACTCTCTTGCTTTGTGCTCTCATTCCTCGACAAAAACAATAACAATCCACCAAAAGTTCTCTATCATCCCCAACAAGAATTGACAGACTTCCATCTCTTGGCTGTTTTATACTGGTACAAACAAGTGCAAGTACTGCTTTTGATTCTTTGTTTCAGATGAAAGGAGCAGAAGGTGGTCATTTATTTAGATGTGATTTGGCTGTTAAACTTTTGTTTTGATCTATTGCTTCTCTTACTCACTGCATTTATTCTCAAACGACAAGTAAAAAAACGGCGATATATGTTAGGAGCTCTGATTGGATCGAGCATTGTTCTCTTGCTCTTTACACCATTTGCAATGTTTGTGTCACACCCTTTGGGCAAACTGCTTTTTTCTGTCTTGATCGTGCTTGCTACTTTTGGATTTCAAAGATTTCGATCCTTTTTTCAAAACCTGTTTGCTTTTTACTTTATCACATTTTTGATGGGAGGAGGCATGATCGGGGTTCATTCGTTTTTACAAACCAATACTGTTATTCAAGACGGGCTGCTGATTTCACAAAATGATGGCTTTGGTGATCCCATTAGCTGGCTTTTCGTTTTAACCGGCTTTCCTGCGATTTGGCTGTTTTCAAAGAAAAGATTAGGAGAGGTCGGTGCGAAAAAAAGACAGTTTGATGAACAAGTCCTTGTGGAGATACACATTCACGGGGAGATCATCCGTTTAAAGGGACTCGTCGATTCCGGTAATCAGCTGTATGATCCTATGACGAAAACACCTGTGATGATCGTTCAAGCAGATCAGCTCATGTCCATTTGCGGAGAGCCATTTATAGAGCTTATGAAGCAGTCTCATCCTGTTGAAGTGATGCAAAAGCTCGATGATCAATTTCCGCTTCTTGACCGTTTAAGACTTGTTCCATATCGAGCGGTCGGTCATGATCACGGGTTTCTTCTATGCTTAAAACCAGATACGGTCATCATTTATTCAAAGACGCATATGATCCAGCCAGCCAAGTGTTTTGTAGGCATGAGTCTGAGCGGTTTATCAGCAGATCAGGAATTTCAATCCATCATTCATCCAGATATGTTAGAGGGAAAAATCATCCAAGGGGTGTCTTAAGTTTTGGTGATGTCTTTTATCTTACGAGGTCAACTTGACATTTAGAAGGGAGAAGAAGATGAAAAAATTAAAATTTAAACTCACTTACTACTGGTATAAACTCCTCATGAAGCTAGGTCTTAAGAGTGATGAGATTTATTATATTGGTGGTAGTGAGGCGCTGCCGCCGCCATTATCAAAGGATGAAGAGCAGGAACTGCTTGTCAAATTACCAAAAGGTGATCAAACAGCAAGGGCCATCCTGATCGAAAGAAATTTGCGGTTGGTGGTCTACATCGCAAGAAAATTTGAAAACACAGGGATTAATATTGAGGATTTAATTAGTATTGGAACTATTGGTCTAATTAAGGCAGTCAATACATTTAATCCAGAAAAAAAGATCAAGCTTGCGACATATGCTTCGAGATGTATTGAAAACGAGATTTTGATGTATTTGCGCCGAAATAATAAAATTCGTTCAGAAGTGTCGTTTGATGAGCCGCTCAACATTGATTGGGACGGAAATGAACTGCTTTTATCAGACGTACTTGGAACAGATGATGATATTATCACACGGGATATTGAAGCAAATGTAGATAAAAAACTGTTGAAAAAAGCGCTGGAGCAATTAAATGACCGCGAAAAGCAGATTATGGAGCTCAGATTCGGTTTAGTTGGCGGTGAAGAAAAAACCCAAAAAGATGTCGCTGATATGTTAGGAATTTCCCAGTCGTATATTTCAAGACTTGAAAAAAGAATTATTAAACGATTACAAAAAGAATTTAACAAAATGGTCTAAAAAAATTTTTTTGAAAGCTCTGTCCCTTTGCTGTCAAAGGTATCAACTTCTTTTCTCATGATTCTCATCATCACTCGTGCATATTTTTCCATCCCAAGGAGATACTGAACTTTGTACAACAGCTCCTGTAGGGAGGGAAAAAAGTGTCCAGAAATAAAGTGGAAATCTGCGGAGTCGACACCTCCAAACTGCCTGTTCTGAAAAACGAAGAGATGAGAAAATTGTTCAGACAGCTGCAGGATGAGGGTGACGATACAGCAAGAGAAAAGCTAGTCAATGGCAATTTGCGGTTGGTTTTAAGTGTGATTCAGCGTTTTAACAACAGAGGCGAGTATGTGGATGATCTCTTCCAAGTAGGCTGTATCGGATTAATGAAATCAATTGATAATTTTGATTTAAGCCACAATGTCAGATTTTCAACTTATGCGGTCCCTATGATCATAGGAGAAATCCGTCGATACTTGCGTGATAACAACCCAATTCGGGTGTCTCGTTCACTAAGAGATATTGCCTACAAAGCGCTTCAGGTTCGTGAGAGGCTGATTAGTGAGACAAGCAAGGAGCCAACGGCAGAAGACATTGCCAAAGTGCTGGAAGTGCCTCATGAGGAAATTGTCTTTGCCCTAGATGCGATTCAAGATCCTGTTTCTTTGTTTGAACCGATCTATAATGACGGAGGAGATCCGATTTATGTGATGGATCAAATTAGTGATGATCGGAACAAAGACACACAATGGGTAGAGGAATTGGCCTTAAAAGAGGGAATGCGCAGATTGAATGATCGAGAAAAAATGATTCTCCGCAAACGCTTCTTCCAAGGAAAAACGCAAATGGAAGTCGCTGAAGAGATCGGGATTTCTCAAGCACAAGTCTCAAGACTTGAAAAAGCAGCCATCAAACAAATGAATAAAAACATCTTTTAAAGCCGCCGCTTCATGTGCGGCTTTTTTCATTCTTGGAAAGAGCACGTCTCTAGTATTGACTCTGTTATTTTTTTCATTTAATCTGTTTTTAACAAATGTTATTTTAGATATCATTTGTTAGGGAACACTTAAGCGGAAAGAAGGGTTATTATGACATTCCATGATGAAAGAAGGCTGCTCATTAAGGTTGCGCATATGTATTATGAAGAAGGCGCCACTCAATCTAAAATAGCAGATGCTGTTGGGGTTAGCCGTTCGCTCATATCGAAATATTTGGCAAAAGCACGTGAAGCAGGGATCGTGGAAATCATTATTCATGATGAAATGAATCAACAATATGGATCTTTAGAAAGAAAAATAGAGCGGAAATACGGGCTGCGAGAAGTCGTCTGTGTGGAAACGCTCAGCCAAGAAACAACAAAAAGCCGAATCGGCGCTGCGGCGGCAGGCTTTTTATTAAAAGTCATGAAGGATGGACAAGTCATCGGTTTTTCCTCAGGAACCACTTTGCATGAAATGGCGAAATCGCTTACGTCAGTTCAGCACTACCCATCCGTGACATTTGTTCCGCTTGTCGGGGGTGTGGGAAACGAAGATGTTGATATCCATGCCAATTATATTATTGCGAGATGCACAGAGGCACTCAAATCTAAATGTGAGTTTTTACATGTGCCTGTCATGCTTGATACGAAAGAAGCGAAGGATGTACTGATACGGCAGCCGTCAATCAAAAAAGTGATTGAATTAGGAGAATCATCAAATATTGCGGTTGTCGGGATTGGCGGGGTTCCGCAGCATTCAACGATGGTGAAATCTTATATGACAAGCGGTGAGGAGGATATTCTTCAAGCGAAGGATGTAGCGGGTGACATTTGCTATAACTTTATTGATCACCAAGGAGAAGTGTATCCCCACCCATGGAACGACAGGGTAATGGGCATAAGCCCGCAAAAGTTGAAAGAAATCCCGCTAGTCATTGGTGTCGCTGGAGGAGAAGAAAAAGTTGAAGCGATCCGGGCAGCCTTAGAAGGTGGATTAATTCATGTATTAATTACGGATGAACGAACAGGAGATGCCTTATTAAAGTAACTACCTAATATGATTAGGTAGTTTTTTTGAGTCTTTAGACTCAAAAAGATTGAAAATTTTATCGATTTTATCTTGACACAAAGTTGACACATCATATAAACTAAGTTCATAACAAATGATAAATAAAATAACAAATGTTACAAGAAACAGATTTTTGTTAATTTTTATAACATTTGTTAAAAGTTTCAGATTATTTTTCTAGCAATCTACCCGAGAAGCAAGAAAACCTGAAAGGATGATTTAGATGTCAATCTATCAACAGTTGTTAGCTCGAGAACGCAGTGGAGATCCAATCAAAGTAGGAATTATTGGGGCAGGCCAAATGGGCTTTGGACTTATTTCACAAATTTCTAAAATTCCAGGCATGATTGTAGCAGGTGTTTGTGATATTCACCTTAGTGCAGCAGAGAAGGCAGCGAATTTTTACAAGCAGCATGCGAAGCCGCATCAAATGGTCGTCACAAATGATTATAGAGAAGTGATTCAATCAGATTTTGTGGAAGTTGTCGTAGATGCAACAGGAGTGCCAGAGGTCGGAGCAAACATTTCTTTGGAAGCGCTTAATTCAAAGAAACATCTCGTTCTTTTAAATGTAGAAGTTGATATTACCATCGGTTTGGTGATGCATAAATTATTCACAAATGCAGGACTTGTTTATTCTGGATCAGCTGGAGACGAACCGGCAGCAACACTAGAATTATATGAATTTGCAAAAACAATGGGACTTGAGGTGCTCGTTGCTGGGAAAGGCAAGAACAACCCATTCTTCCCAGAAGCAAATCCAGATACGTGTAAAGCAGAAGCAGATAGTAAACATATGAGTGCACATATGCTCGCTGCCTTCCAAGACGGAACAAAAACAATGGCAGAAATGAACTTATTAAGTAACGCGACAGGGCTTTTGCCAGATAAAGTCGGTATGCACGGAGTCGAAGCAAATTTAGAGAATGTAGCAGATAAATTGAATCAAAAACAACAAGGCGGCGTGCTCGATAACTTCGGAGTCGTTGAATATGTAAATGGACTTGCTCCTGGCGTATTCGTTATCGTCAAGAGTGATCTAGAGCCAGTAGATGAAGAGCTTCGTTACTTAAAAGTTGGAAAAGGTCCTCACTACACGCTTTACCGTCCTTTCCACTTAGCGAGTCTTGAAACACCTGTTACCATCGCAAAAGCGGTCTTACAGCATGATTCATCGATCCACCCGATTGGTGTACCAGTGTCAGAAACAGTCGCTGTTGCGAAAAGAGATATTAAAGCAGGGGAATCACTTGACGGAATTGGCGGATACTCCGTAAGAGGTGTACTTGAAACGCATCAAGACATGAAAACGAACGGTCACATTCCAATTGGCTTAATCAGCGGAAAAGTCGTAGCGAAAAAAGACATCAAATTAGGACAGTTCCTTACTCATGATGATGTAGAGCTTGATTCAAACACAACCGTCTGGAAGCTGCGTTCATTACAAGATCACTTATTTCAATCATAAGGACGTGAAGCTATGGAAAAATTAGCAATCGTACTTTGTATCATTCTCATCGTGCAGTATGGGTTATCTTTTATTCAAATCAAGTATTATCGCAAAAGCATGGACTCACTGATTGATGACTACAGAGGGAAACAAGGCTATCACTTATTTTCAGGAATGGAACGGCGCAAAGTTGGCCCTGGGGCCATTGCGCTCATCATTGTGGATGAATCGTATATCATTCAAAAATGCCATGTGCTTGGCGGCGTGTCGATCTTATCTAAATTTAAAGAAGTCCCTGCATATGAAGGCAAGCATGTAGGGGCTGTGCTGGACGAGCACCACATGATGAAGAAAACGTTGAAAAAGCGCAAAAAAGCGCCAGCTGTCATGCAAGCACTTTCCATGGCGGCTGAACAGGCACTTGTCTCGATTTCGAAAAAAAATATAACAAATGTGAACTAAAGAAAGGGGAGATGAAACATGGAATGGATTCAATGGTTTGGAGAGCACTTTATCGGAATGTTTGAAGCCGGCGGAAAGCAGTTCATGGGTCTGATTACAGGTATCGTTCCAACGCTTGTTGTGTTACTTACTTTCACTTATGCTGTCATGAAATTTATTGGAGAAGAGCGAGTGAATAGAGCCATTCAGTTTGCAGCGAAATATACCATTTTGCGCTACACGTTAATGCCGATCTTATCTGTACTTATTTTGACAAACCCAATGGCTTATACGTTTGGCCGCTTCTTACCTGAAAAACAAAAACCAGCATTCTATGATTCAGCTGTTTCATTTGTTCATCCGGTGACATCACTGTTCCCGTATGCCAACGCAGGAGAACTATTTGTCTATTTAGGAATTGCGAACGGGATTAAAGAAGCTGGATATTCAATGTCAGAGCTTGCTGTTCGTTACTTCTTAGTCGGGATCGTCGTCATTTTGCTACGCGGAATCATTACTGAATGGATTACAAAATATTTAGCAGGAAAAATGAAAGCGAATTCACAATAGGGGAGGGTTAGACATGACAAACCACAAAGTATTTGTTGCAAAAGGTGCTGGCGGATGGGGAGAAGGCTTAGAGCTTGAACCAACTGGTAAAAGAAGAAAGGTCGTTTCCATTACAGGGGGAGGCATTCACCCGGTTGCACGTAAAATTGCAGAAATGACAGGGACAGAAGCATGTGATGGCTTTAAAAACTCTATACCAGAAGATGAAATGATGTGTGTTGTCATTGACTGCGGGGGAACAGCGCGAATCGGACTTTATCCAATGAAACGCATTCCAACTGTAGACGTTTTGGCATCCTCTCCTTCTGGGCCGCTTGCTAAACATATTACAGAAGATATCTTCGTATCAGGCGTAACAGAAAAAGATATTTCCTATGCAGAAGCATCTGATGGTGAGGCGAAAGCAGAAGGTCAGGAAAACAGTGAGTCGATTGACAAAGAGAATTTCAAAGAAACGTATGCAAAGCTGAAAGAGGAAAATATTGAGCGGCAGGAAAAGGGCAATTTCCTGATGAGATTCTCACGCGGAATCGGGAAAGTCACCGGTACGTTCTACCAGGCTGGCCGTGATTCTGTTGATATGCTTTTGAAAAACATTATTCCATTCATGGCATTTGTCAGTATGTTAATTGGAATTATCAATTATACAAAAATCGGTGATCTGATTGCCCATTTTCTATCACCTTTGGCAGGATCTCTTTGGGGGCTCTTACTGCTCGTTGTGGTCTGTACACTGCCGTTCCTATCACCTGTCTTAGGACCTGGAGCAGTCATTGCCCAAGTCATCGGTGTTCTGATTGGTAGTCAAATTGCACTAGGAAACATTCCGCCTCAATTTGCACTTCCTGCACTATTTGCCATCAACGGTCAAGTAGGGTGTGATTTTATTCCAGTGGGGCTGTCACTTGGTGAAGCGAAGCCGGAAACGGTACAATATGGGGTACCAGCTGTTTTGTATAGCCGTCTTATTACAGGGGTTCTATCTGTTGTGATCGCATACGTTGCCAGCTTCGGTATGTATTAAACGTATTAAAGGAGGAATCGAGATACATGGTAACACAATCTGTCGTAAAAGAAATTGGGATCTTAGTCCCGCAATTTAAAGAAGATAAGCTGATTGTTTTATTTGGACCCGCAGCGCCGCAGGAATTAAGAGATATGTCTGTCATTCATGAGTTCGAACATCTAGAAGAAGAGCCGCTGAAGCTAGGCGGAACCATTCAAGTGGGCGATCAAACGTACACGATCACAGCCCTAGGCAATAAAGCAAATGACAACTTTAAAGAGCTCGGCCATATTTCGATCTACTTCCAAGAGCCGTTTGATGATGTATTACCAGGAGCTGTATTTGCATCCCCGCACACGTTTCCTGATATAAAAGAAGGCGTACGAATTGAAATTTCGTAACCTTGTAAAAAAGCTGTTCCTAAATTGGAGCAGCTTTTTTATATGAGGTTTACCAGAAAGAGCATTTACGATATGCTGTAAACATTCATTATTTGTATATTCAGAATTTTTACTCAGGAGGAAGTTATGGTATCACTTGAATTGAAGAATGTTTCATTAAAAAGAAATGGGAAATGGCTGCTGCAGTCTGTTGACTGGCAGGTAAATAAGCAGGAACACTGGGTGCTTTACGGTTTAAATGGTGCGGGAAAAACCGCTTTATTAAATATGCTCTGCTCCTATTATTTCCCCACGTCAGGCGAGATGACAGTGCTGGGGCATGTCTTTGGCAAGGAAGCTCTTGGTGAAAAGCTCAGGAGGAAAATTGGTCTCATCTCAGCGGGACTTGAAAAGAAATTGCATAGAGACGACAATGCTTTTGAAATTGTACTTAGCGGCGCATTTGCTTCTATCGGGCTTTATGAAACCCCGACAGATGAAATGAGAGAGAAAGCCATTGATCTATTAAAAGCATTTGGTTCATTCAAATATGCCAACAGAACATATGAAACCCTCTCACAGGGAGAGAAGCAAAAAGTCTTGATTGCGAGGGCTTTAATGAATGATCCGCAGCTTTTGATTTTAGATGAACCTGTGACGGGTCTTGATTTTTTAGCAAGAGAGCAAGTGCTGGAGACCATCTCATTTATTGCAGCAAAGCCTGATGCGCCTACTTTGCTCTATACGACCCATCATGCAGAGGAGATTCTGCCTGTTTTTCAGCACACCTTATTATTAAAAGATGGATCTGTTTTTGATCAAGGAGAAACGAAAGAAATGATGACAAGCGGCTTGCTTTCTTCTTTTTTTGAATGTCCGGTAGATGTCATGTGGAGAAATGGCCGTCCGCATTTAAGTAAATTGTAGATAAAAGAAACTATTGGTCTGCGTCCCTGCTTTTCCATCATACATATTATAGTAGAAAACGAAAGGCGGGGAAGGACAGATGATCAGTATTTCTGAATTCCAAATCAAGGATGTCGTCGATGTATCCAGCGGAAAAAAACTAGGCACCATTGGGGACATTGATATTAATGTGACAAGCGGCAAAATACAAGCGATTATTATTGGCGGCACAGGTAAAATGATGGGATTTTTCGGAAAAGAAGAGGAAATGATCGTCCCTTGGCGAAATATAGTAAAAATTGGCGAAGATGTGATACTTGTCCGATTGTCTTCTTAATTCATATAACTCCTCAATGAATCATTCAATTTTTCCTTAAAACAAACTCTCCATTCTCAGCAAACAATGTCTTTTTCGGGTAAAAAGATTACGTTTTCATATCAATTTGAAAAAAAACCTGCAGAAAGGGCACATTTGAGTGTAATATTTAATGAATCCCACTAACTGTCTATGCATGTCTTGTGGTAAAATAGGAGCGATATAAAGAGAGATGAATGAAAGGTGGGAGGCAGCTTTGACACACAAATATGACCCCTTTCAGCAGAAATCACCATATGCAATGACCATTCATGATTGGACGAACATGCCATGTTCTGGAAAAGAGGTATTGGCCGGATTTACGACAAAAAATGGCGGCTTCAGCCTACCTCCATATCAATCATTGAACACCGGACTCCATGTAGGAGATGATGCTTCTAGTGTTCAAATGAATCGTCAAGTCATAGCAGATGCTGCTGCTGTGCCGCTCTCTGATTGGGTGTTTGCAGACCAAACACACGAGGATCGCATCCTAAAAGTCACCAAGGAGCAAAGAGGAAGAGGAAGTCTTCATTATCATGAGGCACTGCCTGGTACAGACGGTTTATATACGTCTGAGACGAACATGATGCTCGCTCTTTGTTTCGCTGATTGTGTTCCGCTTTATTTTCTAGCTCCGCAAAACGGATTAATTGGAACGGCTCATGCCGGCTGGAAAGGAACCGTCAAGCAAATTGGTGCAAAGATGGTTGATGTATGGGTCAGCCAAGAAGATGCCAAGGCCGATCATATTCAAGTCGTCATTGGACCATCCATTGGCAGCTGCTGCTACATAGTCGATGACGCAGTCATGGATCAAGTGAAACAGCTTCCTTTTTCAACAGAGGATGTGTATTCCGAGATTTCACCAGGACAATATAAAATTGATTTGAAAACATTAAACAAAAACGTATTGCTTCATGCAGGAATAAAGGAAGAAAACATACATGTCAGTTCGATGTGCACAAGCTGCAATGATCAGCTTTTCTTCTCACACCGGCGTGATCAAGGGAAAACAGGACGTATGATGTCTTTTGTCGGGTTTAAGGAGGCATAAGTGCAATTGAATGTACGAGAGAATCTCAGACAAATAAATGAACAAATAAACGAAGCATGTAAAAGAGCCGGTAGACATCCAGCAGATGTATCGGTCGTCGCTGTGACAAAGTATGTCTCCATTGAACGAGCACAAGAAGCCAAAGAAGCAGGAATTATGCACTTTGGTGAAAATCGTGACCAAGGGTTACTTGAAAAGCAGGCGGCCATAACCGATGAAAACATTAGCTGGCACTTCATCGGCAGTTTACAAACACGAAAAGTGAAATCTGTCATTCAGTCAATTGACTACTTACATTCGCTCGACAGGATGTCTCTTGCGAATGAAATTGAAAAAAGAGCGGATCACACAGTTCGCTGTTTTGTACAAGTGAACACATCTCTTGAGGAGTCAAAACACGGCTTGAAAAGTGAAGACGTCATTCCATTTGTAAAGCAGCTTGCTGATTTCAAACAGATTGAAATTGCTGGACTGATGACGATGGCTCCATTTACAGATGATCACACTGTGATTCGCAACTGTTTTAAAACATTAAAAAATCTTCGAGAAGAAGTAAAACATCTTAACCAAGTAAATGCACCTTGTCAGCATTTATCGATGGGCATGTCAAATGACTTTGAAATCGCAATTGAAGAAGGTGCGACATTCGTTCGGATTGGCTCTTCACTTGTTGGAAATGAAACAGGAGGTGCGTGACATGAGCATAAAAAATAAGTTTAAAAGCTTTTTCACTCTCGACGATGAAGAGTATGAGTACGAATATATTGATGAAGAAAGAGAACCCGTTCAAGAAGAAAAAGGAACGAAGGACAAAGCAGCATTTCAAGATCGCCCGCAGACAGGAAAACAAAATGTCGTCAGCTTGCAAAGCGTGCAAAAATCCTCTAAAGTGGTGTTAAGTGAGCCGCGTGTTTATGCAGAGGCGCAGGAGATTGCAGACCATATTAAAAACAGACGTGCAGTCGTCGTGAATTTGCAGCGCATTCAGCATGATCAAGCAAAGCGAATCATTGACTTCTTAAGCGGAACCGTTTATGCAATCGGTGGAGACATCCAGCGTATTGGCTCGAATATATTCCTCTGCACACCTGATAATGTAGATGTATCTGGTACAATATCAGAGCTATTGACAGAGGAAGAACCTCAGAGGTGGTAAATCATAGTGATTCTAAATTTCATTTTTAATATTTTAGGAACGGTATTAACGATTTACTCATTCGCGATTATTATTTACATCTTTATGTCATGGGTGCCATCTGCAAGAGAAACTGTGTTTGGCCGTTTTCTGACAAATATTTGCGAACCGTATTTAGAACCATTTCGTAAAATTATTCCGCCAATCGGCATGATTGACATCTCGCCGATTGTGGCATTGCTTGTGATCCGTTTTGCATCATCATATGGACTAACTGGTCTTTACAATATGATTGTGCGCTTCATGTAAACAGGCTGCCGGGCTTGGCACTGCCAGGCTCTTTTACATAAGAGGGGAACAAAATGAGCGATATCTATCAGCATTTTAGAAAAGACGAACAGCCATTTGTCGACCAAGTGTTAGGCTGGAAAAAAATCGCACTCGACCAATATCGAATGAAATTAACAGATTTCCTTGATCCGCGTGAGCAATTTATTACTGAGTCCGTCATCCAGCATGGCGAAGAACTTGGGGTCATGTTTTTTGGCGGGTATGAGGGAGCGGAGCGCAAAAGGGCCCTCATTTATCCTGATTATTTAGAACCTTCTATTCAAGATGTTGAGCTGTCATATTTTCAGGTGAACTATGCGAAAAAGTTTATTTCCTTAGAACACCCGAAGCTTCTCGGCTCATTGATTGGGACAGGCTTGAAGCGTCAAAAATTCGGAGATCTATTATTTTCAGAGGAAGATGTGCAGTTTATTTGTACAAGTGATGTCGCCGATTTTGTGCGGGCGCAGCTGACTCATGTCGGCAGAGCAGCCGTTTCATTAGAGGAAATCACACAGGCAGAAATAAAGCCAGTGATCACGAAGACTGATATCAAAGAAGATACCATTTCTTCACTTCGGCTTGATGCTGTATGTGCTGCTGTCAGCCGTCAGTCTCGGCAAAAAGCACAGCTTTTAGTCAAAAATGGGCTTGTCAAAGTCAATTGGAAAGTCACAGAGGACCCTTCCTTTACAATCGGTGAAGGCGATCAGCTCTCTGTTCGGGGATTTGGCCGCTTTAGCCTCAAAACGATTGATGGGAAGACCAAAAAAGATAAATTCAAAGTAACATTTGAGCTTCTGACATAACGAACTTGAATCTGGAGGTGGCGAGGTTGCCATTAACACCTAATGATATTCATAATAAAACGTTCACAAAAAGCTTTCGTGGCTATGATGAAGATGAAGTAAACGAGTTTTTAAGCCAAGTACGTAAAGACTATGAGATTGTACTTCGTAAAAAGAATGAGCTTGAAGACAAAGTAAACGAGCTTGACGAAAGACTAGGTCATTTTGCAACAATTGAAGAGACATTAAACAAATCGATTCTTGTGGCGCAGGAAGCAGCAGAAGACGTAAAACGTCATTCTGATAAAGAAGCAAAATTGATTATTCGTGAAGCAGAGAAAAATGCAGACCGTATTATCAACGAAGCGCTGTCAAAATCAAGAAAAATTGCAATGGAAATCGAAGAGCTGAAGAAACAGTCGAAGGTCTTTAGAACTCGTTTCCAAATGCTCATCGAAGCGCAGCTTGATCTTCTGAAAAATGACGATTGGGATCATTTACTGGAATATGAAGTAGACGCTGTCTTTGATGAAAAAGAATAAGCGCATCATCTTGACATGACGTGCTCATGTTGCATATAATACCATCATAAATTAACAAGAGATAAACGTTTGAAAGGGACACTCGCAGCTGTCACATGCGTAATAAAGCGAATCAGGGATGGTGGAAGCCTGACATTACGAGACGCTGCAATGAGATCACCCCTTTAGTTCCTTTTCTGAAAAAAACAGTAAGAAAAGGCGTCTGATCACGTTACGATTTTAGAGTGGATAAGCGGCTCTTTCATATCGCTTGTCTAAAAGGGTGGTACCGCGAGACAAGCCTTCTCGTCCCTTATGGGATGAGAGGGCTTTTTTTATTGTTTTTTAATCAGAATTTGCATGTGGAGGAATGGGTATGAACTACAAAGACACCTTATTAATGCCGAAAACAGAATTCCCGATGAGAGGGAACTTGCCGAACAAAGAGCCTGAAATCCAAGAGGAGTGGGCAGAGAAAGACATCTATCAAATGGTTTTAGAGCGGACTAAAGGACGCCCGACGTTTATTTTGCATGATGGACCTCCATATGCGAATGGTGACATTCATATGGGGCATGCACTCAATAAAATCCTAAAAGATTTTATCGTCCGTTTTAAATCAATGAACGGGTATCATGCACCGTATGTTCCGGGCTGGGATACACACGGGCTGCCAATTGAAACAGCTCTCACTAAAAATAAAAAAGTCAAACGCAAAGAAATGTCTACAGCAGAATTCCGCAAACTATGCGAGGAGTATGCTTGGAAGCAAATTGAAGGTCAGCGCAGCCAGTTTAAGCGATTAGGCGTTAGAGCAGACTGGGACAATCCATATGTCACATTAAAGCCTGAATACGAAGCACAGCAAATCCTTGTCTTTGGTGAAATGGCGAAGAGAGGCTATATCTATAAAGGATTAAAGCCTGTTAACTGGTCTCCTTCAAGTGAATCAGCCCTCGCTGAAGCGGAAATTGAATATAAAGACAAACGTTCACCATCGATTTACGTTTCGTTTAAAGTAAAAGATGGCAAAGGCGTTCTTGAAAACGGCGAACAATTCATTATCTGGACAACAACACCTTGGACGCTTCCTGCAAACCTTGGCATTTGTGTTCATCCAAACTTAGAGTACAGTGTTCTTCAAGTCGGTGCTGAGCGTTATGTCGTTGCATCTGAACTGGTTGAACAAGTAGTAAAAACACTCGGCTTTGAAGAATACGAAGTTGTGAAAACATTAAAAGGTAAAGAATTAGATAAAATCGTTGCAGCACATCCAATTTACGATAGAAATTCTCTTGTGATGCTTGGCGAGCACGTGACAACTGATGCGGGAACTGGCTGTGTTCACACAGCACCAGGCCACGGGGAAGATGACTTTATTGTCGGTATGAAATACGGTCTTGATGTGCTCTGTCCAGTGGATGAAAAAGGTGTGATGACAGATGAGGCGCCTGGTTTTGAAGGACTATTCTACGAGGATGCCAATAAAGCCATCACAGAACAGCTTGAAGCAAAAGGTGCGCTGAAAAAGCTCGACTTTATCACACACTCCTACCCGCATGACTGGAGAACGAAAAAACCAACGATTTATCGTGCGACAGCTCAGTGGTTTGCATCTATTAAAGATTTTAGAGAAGCGTTATTAGACAATATTAAAGAAACAAAATGGGTTCCAGCATGGGGAGAAACACGCCTGTTCAATATGGTGCGTGACAGAGGTGACTGGTGCATTTCAAGACAGCGTGTATGGGGCGTTCCAATTCCGGTCTTTTATGCGGAAAATGGTGAGCCGATCATCACGGACGAAACCATTCAGCATGTATCTCAATTATTTAGAGAGCATGGCTCGAATATTTGGTTTGAAAAAGAAGCAAAAGAGCTATTGCCAGAAGGCTTTACACATCCAGGCAGCCCGAATGGTGAATTCACAAAAGAGCAGGACATCATGGATGTATGGTTTGATTCCGGTTCTTCTCACCAAGCTGTTTTAGAAGAAAGAGATGACCTAGTCCGTCCGGCAGATCTTTACCTTGAAGGCTCTGACCAATATCGCGGCTGGTTTAACTCCTCTTTATCAACAGCAGTTGCTGTTACTGGAAAAGCACCATATAAAGGGGTTCTAAGCCACGGCTTTACGCTTGATAAAGAAGGACGTAAGATGAGTAAATCATTAGGCAATACGATTGATCCAACGAAGGTCGCGAAGCAGCTTGGTGCAGAAATTCTTAGACTTTGGGTATCTTCAGTCAACTATCAAGCCGATCATCCAGTGTCTGATGATATTTTGAAACAAGTAGCAGAAGTCTATCGTAAAATCCGTAACACCTTCCGCTTCCTGCATGGAAACTTATTTGACTTTGACCCAGCAGTTAATGCCGTGCCAGTAGAAGAGCTTCGCGAAGTGGATCAATACATCATGATCAAATTAAACAAATTGATTGATAAAGTGAAAAAAGCTTATGATGATTACGAATTTGCGGTCGTCTATCATGCGATTCACAATTTCTGTACGATTGAGCTCAGCTCTTTCTATCTCGATTTTGCAAAGGACGTCGTCTACATTGAGCATGCCGATCATCCAGACCGCCGCAGCATGCAGACGGTCTTCTACGAAACATTAATGGCTTTAGTGAAGCTGACTGCACCAATTCTTCCGCATACCGCAGATGAGTTATGGAGCCACTTAAGCTTTGTTGAAGAGCCAAGTGTTCAGTTAACAGATATGCCAGAAGGTGTGCTAGTTCCTCAAGCTGAAGCGACAGAAACGAAGTTTGACCGCTTTATGGAGGTACGTGACGATGTGCTAAAAGCGCTGGAGATTGCGCGTAACGAGAAAGTCATCGGACGTTCACTTGAAGCAAGTGTGACGCTTTATGCGACAGATGAAGTGAAAAACCTTCTTGCATCCATTAAAGAAGATGTGAAGCAGCTCTTTATCATCTCTGAATTAACGGTAGAAGATGAGCAGCATGCAGATACATCAGCACCTGAATATACATCAGGACGAATTGTGGTTCAGAAAGCAGAAGGAGAACTGTGCGAGCGTTCCCGCATTATTTCAAAAGACGTTGGGGCAAATCCGAAATACCCAACATTGTCGCTGAAAAATGCTGAAATCGTGGAGAAATATTACCAGAAATAACAGTGCGATATCACAAGCTGGCGCCCCGTCATATGCGGGGCGTTTTCTTTTATGAGAAAATGACAGCGTTTAGAACGAAAGGAAAAATCTTATGGCTTTAAAGTGACCAGTCGGGGCAACAATATGATTATCACGACAGGGCAGGAGTTGAAATAGCGACATGAATGGCGATCTAGAGACGATTTACACGGAACTCCTTCAAATGAAAGAAGAGCTGCAATCTAAACTGTTTGAATACGCATCATTTCGTTCACCCGCTGAGCATGTCACATTGAATGAGGTCAAAACGACCACGCTTCTTTATCACATCAAAGAAGAGCTGCAAGATGTGTCTCTCGCTATTGCAAAAATTGAACAAGGAACCTATGGCATATGTGAGGCAACAGGAGATGTGATTCCGCTTGAACAAATGAGCATTCTTCCTACCGCCCGCACGGCTGACGACTTTTTATATCATAAGCAATACGAGAAAAAAGCATTCACTCCTTATCCTTATGAATCGAATGATTCTCATTTTGAAGCCTTCCACATGTAGGGAGGTTTTTGTCTGTCAACTAAAGTTTCTTTACTCCTTCCTGTTTTCTTGATAAAATGCTTAAAGATCAAAGTATGAAGATGGAGGAACGTGTGTGTTCTATTACATAATCGCATTCGTTATCATTTGTTTAGACCAATTAACAAAATGGCTCATTGTCAAAAATATGATGCTCGGTGATTCTGTTCCAGTCATTGATGGATTCTTTTATATCACATCTCACCGAAATTCAGGAGCCGCATGGGGAATTCTCCAAGGGCAAATGTGGTTTTTCTATGTGATCACACTCGTTGTTATTGCGGGAATTGTTTATTACTTACAAAAACATGGACAAAAGGACAAGCTGCTGGGAGTAGCGCTGGCCTTAATGCTTGGCGGAGCGATCGGCAACTTTATTGACCGTATTTTCCGTCAGGAAGTGGTTGATTTTGCTCATTTCGTATTTGGGGATTATCACTACCCAATCTTTAATATTGCAGATTCTTCTCTCTGTGTAGGGGTTATTCTGCTCTTCATTCAAATGCTGTTAGATGGAAAGAAAAATAAGGAGTCAACTACATGAATCAAGTAAATATTGCCGTTTCAGAAGAACAAACGAGTGAACGGCTAGATAAATTTCTAAGCACGACAGAACCAGAATGGTCAAGAACCCAAGTCCAGCAATGGGTAAAAGATGGGCTGATCGAAGTAAACGGGAAACAAGTAAAGGCCAATTACAAAGTACAAGCTGGGGATCAAATCAAAGTGGAGATTCCAGATCCGGAAGCGCTAGATGTAGAAGCAGAACCAATGGATCTTGATATTTATTATGAGGATGCAGATGTGTTAGTTGTAAATAAACCACGAGGAATGGTCGTTCATCCAGCGCCGGGTCATGTGTCAGGAACACTTGTAAATGGACTGATGGCACATTGCAAAGACTTATCAGGGATTAACGGTGTGATGCGTCCTGGAATTGTCCACCGAATTGATAAAGATACGTCTGGGCTGTTAATGGTCGCGAAAAACGATATGGCACATGAGTCACTCGTCAATCAGCTGGTGGCTAAAACTGTTACAAGAAAGTATACGGCTGTTGTCCACGGTATTATCCAGCATGATACAGGAACAATTGATGCACCAATTGGCAGAGACAAAAAAGACCGCCAAAGCATGACGGTCACAAAAGAAAATGCAAAACAAGCCGTTACTCACTTTGATGTGATTGAACGCTTTAAAGACTTCACGGTTGTCGAATGCCGTCTTGAAACAGGAAGAACACACCAAATTCGTGTTCATATGAAATATATCGGCTACCCTCTTGCAGGAGATCCGAAATATGGGCCGAGAAAAACAGTCGATTTTAATGGACAGCTGCTGCATGCAGGTGTTTTAGGATTTGATCATCCTAGAACAGGAGAATATATCGAGTTCACAGCACCAATTCCAGCTGATATGCAGGCTTTTATCGATTCATTAAGAAATAACGATTGACAGGCCGTGCTTTTTCTGAAATAATAAACAAAGAAATTGAGATTCTTTAAAACAGTCCAGAGAGGCTGAGAAGGATAACGGATCAATTTGTGCACGCGTATGCACAAATGAACGCCCCTCTCTGCCCTTTGCAGAAGGGGCTTTTTATTTGTCAAAAAGAGGTGTAAAAGATGGAACAAAAAGCAGTCATTCTTGATGAACAAGCGATCAGACGAGCGCTTACCCGAATTGCACATGAAATGATTGAGCGCAACAAAGGGATGAAGGATGTCATCCTTGCCGGGATCAAGACAAGAGGCATACATCTTGCAAAGCGCCTTGCAGAGCGCATCGAGCAAATTGAAGGGAATCCAGTCACTGTAGGTGAACTTGATATTACGCTATACCGTGATGACCTGACAAAAAAGACAGACAACCAAGACCCGCTTGTAAAGGGTGCAGACATACCAGCTGACATTAATGACAAAACACTTATTGTTGTTGACGATGTCCTGTTTACAGGCAGAACCGTCAGAGCCGCTATGGATGCCCTTGTGGATGTAGGAAGACCATCTTCCATTCAGCTGGCTGTGCTCGTTGACCGGGGACACCGGGAGCTGCCGATTCGAGCGGATTATATCGGGAAAAACATTCCGACTTCAAAAGCAGAGACAGTCATGGTTCAGCTCAATGAAGTAGATCAAAACGACCTTGTCGCTATATATGAAAAATAACCTTTTTAAATGCATTCCAGAGAGTTTGCAAAGAGGGCAATAACAGAGACACCGAGCACACGGCTAACATGACGTGTCTGGTTTTTCTAGGCCTCTTTGCGCATACTCGCAAAGAGGCTTTTTTAATGAAAAAGGACACATCTAGGAGGAAAATCATGAGTCAGCAAAAAGCCAATTTAGGCATTCGAGATATCCCAAAACCATTCACATGGCTGTCACTTAGCCTTCAGCATTTGTTTGCGATGTTTGGTGCGACCATTCTTGTACCAAAAATCATTGATATGAGTCCAGCCGTCGCGCTCATCTCAAGCGGTGTGGGAACGATTGTTTACTTAATTATCACAAGAGGACAAATTCCGGCGTATCTTGGATCGTCCTTTGCCTTCATCGCCCCCATACTGAATGTTAAAGCAACGGGCGGCCCTGGAGCCGCAATGGTTGGCGCCTTCATGGCGGGTGTCGCTTATGCACTCATCGCCCTGTTCATTAAATGGCTCGGCACAGGCTGGCTGATGAAGCTTCTGCCGCCGGTTGTCGTAGGACCAGTCATTATGGTCATCGGACTCGGACTCGCTGGAACAGCAGTCAACATGGCAATGTATGTTGATCCGAATGCCACCGAGCTAGTTTACAGCCTCAAGCATTTAATGGTTGCTGGCTTCACACTGGCTGTGACCATTATTAGTATGATTTTCCTAAGAGGATTCCTTAGCTTAATCCCAGTATTAATCGGCATCATCAGCGGCTATCTCTTTGCCTTAACTCAAGGCATTGTGAACTTCCAGCCGGTCATTGACGCAAAATGGTTTGCTGTACCAGACTTCGTCGTGCCATTTGTCGACTATACACCTGCTGTGACATTAAGCATTCTCACAGTGATGGTGCCGGTTGCCTTTGTCACAATGTCTGAGCATATCGGCCACCAAGTGGTGTTAAGTAAGGTCGTAGGACAAGATTTTATTAAAAAACCAGGTCTTCACCGTTCCATTTTAGGAGACAGTGCGGCGACGATCTTCGCTTCACTTATTGGCGGACCGCCAACAACAACTTATGGAGAGAACATTGGCGTACTTGCCATCACAAGAGTGTTCAGTATCTTCGTCATCGGCGGAGCAGCGGTGTTTGCGATCTGCTTCGGTTTTGTAGGAAAAATATCAGCATTAAT
This sequence comes from Bacillus safensis FO-36b, assembly GCF_000691165.1. GTDB lineage: Bacteria > Bacillota > Bacilli > Bacillales > Bacillaceae > Bacillus > Bacillus safensis. The sequence continues at coordinate 275,685 of NZ_ASJD01000003.1, forward strand.
CAGTACAGTGCCGTCCGCGGTGATGGGAGGCGTTTCGTTCCTGCTCTTTGGAATCATTGCTTCAAGCGGCCTGAGAATTCTGATTGATCATAAGGTGAATTTTGAAGAAAAGCGTAATCTCATTATCGCATCAGTCATCCTAGTCATTGGAATTGGCGGGGCATTCATTGAGGTGAAACAAATCAATCTCACCCTATCTGGAATGGCACTTGCTGCGATTACAGGTGTCCTGTTAAATCTGATCCTGCCGCATCAAAAAGCAGAAGATGACAACTCAAATGAATCAAATACAGAAAACCTTTTAAAAGAAGTCCAGTGAGGCTGACAAGGGTTCTAAATGGAGCAGAATGCACAAAAGTGCCGCTGCTTCTTTTGGAGAACCCTAAGCTGCCGAGGCTTAGGGTTTTTTTGAACCTGAAAGTGATGAAAAACTAGAGGGGGAAGAAAAAATGAATGATTTATCGACAATGAGCAGCTTATCAAAAGAAGAGATTTTACAGCTGATTGAAGAAGCAGCTGCACTCAAAAAGGGGAAACAAGAACATGGATTAGCCGGAGAATTTGTGGCAAACCTCTTCTTTGAACCAAGCACAAGAACACGTTTTAGCTTCGAAGTAGCAGAGAAGAAACTTGGGATGAATGTCCTGAGCTTAGATGCGGCTAGCACCTCCGTTCAAAAGGGCGAAACACTTTACGATACGGTAAAAACACTCGAATCGATCGGAGTAAAGGCATGTGTGATCAGAGACAGCACCGATGAATATTATAACGAGCTGATTGGGAAGGTTGGAATTCCCATCATCAATGCAGGAGATGGCTGCGGGCAGCATCCAACCCAATCACTGCTTGACCTCATGACCATCTTTGAAGAGTTTGGCGGCTTTGAAGGCTTAACGATTTCGATTCATGGAGACATCAAACATAGCAGGGTGGCAAGATCAAATGCTGAGGTTTTAACGAGGCTGGGAGCGACAGTCCTCTTTTCAGGACCTGCTTCCTTCCAGGATGAACAAAACCCTCACGGAACGTATGTCCAAGTAGATGAAGCCATCGCACAATCTGATGTGGTGATGCTGCTTAGAATCCAGCATGAACGGCACGCTGAAAAAATGGGCAGTGAAGATTACTTATCAACTTATGGATTAACAGTAGACAGAGCAAACAAAATGAAAGAACGCGCGATTATTATGCATCCAGCACCAGTAAACAGAGGTGTTGAAATAGATGATTCATTAGTAGAGTCCAAGCAGTCAAGGATTTTCAAACAAATGGAAAATGGTGTTTATATCCGAATGGCCGTATTAAAAAGAGCTTTTCAAAATAGCACACTACATCAAAAAGGGAGAGATTCTGTCTATGTCATATCTCATTAAAAACGGTTTTATCTTAACAAGCACAGGTGAAAGAGTGCAGCAGGATATTAGGGTAAAAGGAAAAGTGATTCAAGCGATTGGTCACCTAGAAAGAGAAGACGGAGAAGAGGTTATTGATGCAGCAGGGCTATTTGTGTCACCAGGCTTGATCGATCTGCATGTGCATTTAAGAGAGCCGGGCGGAGAGAAAAAGGAAACGATTGAAACAGGCTCTAAAGCAGCCGCAAGAGGCGGATATACGACGATTGCAGCGATGCCGAATACAAGGCCGGTTCCAGATACAAAAGAGCAAATGGAATGGCTGTTGAATCGAATCGAAGAGACCTCATCTGTAAGAGTGCTGCCATACGCCTCCATCACAACGAGACAAATTGGGGAAGAGATGACGGATTTTGCAGCACTAAAAGAAGCAGGCGCCTTTGCTTTTACAGATGACGGTGTCGGCATCCAAACAGCAGGCATGATGTACGAAGCGATGAAACAGGCAGCAAGTCTTGATCAAGCGATTGTGGCGCACTGTGAAGATAACTCGCTCATTTACGGCGGATGCGTTCATGAAGGAGAATTTTCAAAAGCAAATGGGTTACACGGAATACCGTCCATTTGTGAATCGGTGCATATTGCAAGAGATGTTCTTTTAGCAGAAGCAGCGAACTGTCATTATCATGTATGTCATATCAGTACGAAAGAATCTGTGCGGGTCGTACGCGATGCAAAAAAAGCAGGCATCCGTGTGACGGCTGAGGTGTCACCGCATCACCTGCTGTTGTGTGATACGGACATTCCAGGTCTTGATACAAATTATAAAATGAACCCGCCGCTCAGAGGAAAAGAGGATCGCGAGGCATTGATCGAGGGACTGTTAGATGGAACGATTGATTTCATCGCAACAGACCATGCGCCGCATACAGAAGAAGAAAAGAACGAAACCATGCAGCGTGCCCCGTTTGGAATTGTGGGACTTGAAACAGCGTTCCCGCTTCTGTATACACGATTTGTCAAAACAGGCGAATGGACATTAAAAGAACTCGTTGATTATATGACAATCAAACCAGCAGAAGCATTTTCCCTTCCATACGGAAAGCTTGAAGAAGGGCACATAGCTGATATCACACTTATTGATTTAAACAAAGAAATGGCAATCGATAAAACAAGCTTCTTATCTAAAGGGCAAAATACACCGTTTGACAAATTGACTGTATCAGGATGGCCGGTCATGACACTTGCATCTGGGAAAGTCGTTTATGAAGAGGGGAGACTAGTAAAATGAAGAGACGCTTAGTGCTAGAAAACGGAACAGTATTCGAAGGAACAGGCTTTGGCAGCTTAGAACCATCAGTCGGAGAAGTTGTCTTTAATACAGGGATGACGGGCTATCAAGAAATTTTATCTGATCCATCATACTGCGGACAAATTGTCACACTAACTTACCCGCTTATTGGCAACTATGGCATTAACCGTGATGATTTTGAATCGATCACACCGTTTGTAAAAGGGCTGATTGTGAAAGAGCTTTGTGAAAAGCCCTCAAACTGGCGCTCTTCATACTCACTCGATGAATATTTAAAAATGAAAAACATTCCGGGGCTGAGCGGAATCGATACACGGAAGCTGACTCGAATGATTCGAAGTGCAGGCACTTTAAGAGGGGCGTTTGCAGGACCTGATGAACGAGTAGAAGACGTTGTCCGCCGCCTTCAAACATTGCAGCTGCCAACAGATCAAGTGAGTCAAGTATCTGTGAAAAATGCGTACCCAAGCCCAGGCAGAGGAAAAAGAATTGTCCTTGTCGATTTCGGCATGAAGCACGGTATTTTGCGCGAGCTCAATAAACGTGACTGCGACGTCATTGTGGTGCCATACAACATCACTGCAGATGAAGTGCTGCAGCTAAAGCCTGATGGCATCATGCTTTCAAACGGACCTGGAGATCCCGTGGATGTACCGGAAGCCGTTGAGATGATTCAGCAATTGATTGGAAAGGTGCCGCTCTTTGGAATTTGCCTCGGACATCAATTATTTGCTCTAGCGTGTGGTGCAAGCACAGAAAAAATGAAATTTGGCCACAGAGGATCAAACCATCCGGTGAAAGAACTAGCAACTGGCAAGGTGACACTGACGTCTCAAAACCACGGCTACACGGTTAGCAGTATTAACGAAGACGTGCTCGAAGTCACACATATTGCCCTAAACGACAATACGATTGAAGGATTAAAACATAAAGAAGTACCAGCATTCACTGTTCAGTACCACCCAGAAGCATCACCGGGTCCAGAAGATGCAAACTACTTATTTGACCAGTTCATGGAAATGATTCATACGACTGAGAAAGAAGGGGAAGAAGTATGCCAAAACGCGTAGACATCAAAAAGATTTTAGTAATCGGATCAGGTCCTATCATCATCGGTCAGGCAGCGGAGTTTGACTATGCAGGCACACAGGCTTGCTTAGCGCTAAAAGAAGAGGGCTATGAAGTCGTTCTTGTCAACTCTAACCCTGCAACCATCATGACAGATACAGAAATGGCTGATAAGGTATACATCGAACCACTGACACCAGAATTTTTAACACGAATCATTCGAAAAGAACGCCCTGATGCAATCTTACCAACGCTTGGCGGGCAAACTGGATTAAACCTTGCAGTTGAATTATCAGAGCTTGGCGTATTAGCTGAATGCGGCGTTGAAGTACTCGGTACAAAGCTGTCAGCCATCCAAAAAGCAGAGGATAGAGATTTATTCCGTAATTTAATGAATGAACTAAATGAGCCAGTACCAGAAAGTGAAATCATTCATAACCTTGAAGAAGCGATGGCGTTCACGGATCAAATCGGTTTCCCTGTCATTGTCAGACCAGCCTATACATTAGGCGGAACGGGCGGCGGTATTTGTACAAACGAGCAAGAACTGAAGGAAATCGTTGAAAACGGTCTGAAGCTTAGCCCAGTCACACAATGCTTACTTGAAAAAAGCATTGCCGGCTTTAAAGAAATTGAATATGAAGTCATGCGAGACAGCGGTGACCATGCAATCGTTGTTTGTAACATGGAAAACTTTGACCCTGTCGGCATCCATACAGGTGACAGTATTGTTGTAGCACCAAGCCAAACGTTAAGTGACCGAGAATATCAGCTGCTTCGAAATGTGTCGCTTAAGCTGATCCGTGCACTTGGCATTGAAGGCGGCTGTAATGTTCAGCTGGCACTTGATCCAAACAGCTTTCAATACTATATCATCGAAGTAAACCCGCGTGTGAGCCGTTCCTCTGCGCTTGCGTCAAAAGCAACAGGCTATCCAATTGCCAAATTGGCAGCGAAAATTGCTGTCGGCTTAACGCTTGATGAAATGATGAACCCAGTCACAGGTAAAACCTATGCAGCCTTCGAGCCGGCACTTGACTATATCGTTTCTAAAATACCGCGCTGGCCGTTCGATAAATTTGAATCTGCCAACAGACGTCTTGGTACGCAAATGAAGGCAACTGGTGAAGTCATGGCGATCGGCCGTACATTAGAAGAGTCTCTTCTAAAGGCAGTACGTTCACTTGAAGCCGATGTGCATCACATTGAATTAAAAGATGAAGCAGACATCACAAATGAAGTGCTTGAAAAGCGGATTATCAAAGCGGGAGACGAACGATTATTTTATATCGCTGAGGCACTTAGAAGAGGCTATACAGTCGAACAAATACATGAATTCTCAAAAATTGATTACTTCTTCCTTCATAAGCTGGAAGGCATTATCGTCTTTGAGAAGACATTAAAAGAAAACAAAGGCAATACAGACGTATTAAAAGAAGCAAAAGAAAAAGGCTTCTCAGATATCTACATTAGCCGCGAGTGGAATATGAACGAAGCGGATGTCTACAAGCTAAGACAAGAAGCAGGCATTGTACCTGTATACAAAATGGTGGATACATGTGCAGCAGAATTTGAATCAGAGACACCATATTTCTACAGCACGTATGAAGATGAAAATGAATCAGAACGGACTGACAAGAAAAGCGTCATCGTATTAGGTTCAGGTCCTATCCGAATTGGACAAGGAGTTGAATTTGATTATGCGACCGTTCACTCTGTGTGGGCAATTAAACAAGCAGGCTATGAAGCGATCATTATTAACAACAACCCTGAAACGGTCTCAACAGACTTTAGTATTTCAGATAAGCTTTACTTTGAACCACTCACTGTAGAAGATGTCATGCACATCATCGACCTTGAACAGCCTGAAGGAGTCGTTGTTCAGTTCGGCGGACAAACGGCGATCAACCTAGCAGACGAATTATCAAATAGAGGGGTTAAAATTCTTGGAACTTCTCTAGAAGACCTAGACCGCGCAGAAAACCGGGACAAGTTTGAACAAACGTTGGAAACACTCGGTGTGCCGCAGCCTAAAGGGAAAACAGCAACGTCTGTGCCTGAAGCTGTAGCGATTGCCAATCAAATCGGCTACCCAGTCCTTGTCCGTCCTTCCTATGTATTAGGCGGCCGCGCGATGGAAATTGTGTATCAAGAAACAGAGCTTCTTCACTACATGGAGAATGCGGTGAAAGTCAATCCGCAGCATCCGGTGTTAATTGACAAGTATTTGACAGGAAAAGAAATTGAAGTAGATGCCGTGTCTGATGGAGAAACTGTCGTGATCCCAGGCATTATGGAACACATTGAAAGAGCCGGAGTTCACTCTGGTGACTCGATTGCGGTCTATCCGCCGCAAACATTGTCTGAGGACATCAAAGCGAAGATCGCAGAATACACGATCAAGCTTGCCAAAGGACTCAACATTATTGGGCTTTTGAACATACAATTTGTCCTATCAAAAGGTGAAGTGTATGTACTTGAAGTGAACCCGAGATCAAGCCGGACGGTTCCTTTCTTAAGTAAAATTACAGGCATTCCGATGGCAAACCTTGCGACAAAAGTCATCTTGGGGGACAAGCTCAAAAATTATGGCTACGAAGAAGGGCTTCATACAGAGCAAGAAGGAGTGTACGTCAAAGTTCCAGTCTTCTCTTTTGCAAAATTAAGAAGAGTGGATATTACACTCGGGCCTGAAATGAAATCAACAGGTGAAGTCATGGGGAAAGATGTCACGATCGAAAAAGCCTTATATAAAGGATTGATTGCATCAGGCATTCAAATTCCTAAAGACGGAACAGTTCTTCTGACAGTGGCTGATAAGGATAAAGAAGAAGGACTTGAGATCGCAAGAAGATTCCATTCGATCGGCTATCATATTTTAGCAACAGAAGGAACAGCGAATTATTTAAAACAAGCCTCCATTCCATCAAGTGTGGTCGGCAAAATTGGAGAAGAAGGCAAAAATCTTCTCGATGTCATTCGAAACGGGGAAGCCCAATTCGTGATCAACACATTAACAAAAGGAAAACAGCCGGCAAGAGACGGCTTTAGAATTAGACGTGAATCAGTTGAAAACGGAGTGGCCTGCTTAACGTCCCTAGACACAGCAGAAGCCATTTTAAGAGTGCTTGAGAGCATGACATTTAGAGCGGATGAAATGCCAGAAGTGAAAACGAATGCTGAGGTGACAGTAACGATATGAAAAAAGCATACTTGACGGTCGTCTCGAACCGAGAGATCGCTGATCATATTTACGAAATGACATTAAAAGGTGACCTTGTGGACTCCTTTCAAACGGCTGGACAATTTCTTCATCTAAAGGTCAGTGAATCCATGACACCGCTGCTGAGAAGACCGATCAGTATTGCCAACATTCATGCCGAGCAAAAAGAAGCAACGATCATTTACCGCGCAGAGGGAGAGGGGACAAAGCTCCTCTCCCAAAAGCGGGAGGGAGAAACAGTTGATGTATTAGGGCCGCTTGGAAACGGGTATAATCCTTCAGTCGTCAAGCCCGGAGAGACGGCATTACTAGTCGGCGGCGGAATTGGCGTACCGCCTCTATATGAGCTGTCCAAGCGTTTAACGAAAAAAGGCGTCATCGTAAAGCATGTCCTCGGCTTTCAATCGAAAAAGGATGTATTTTACGAGGAGAAATTTCAAGCACTCGGCGATACGTTTATTACAACTGTTGATGGCACATACGGTGCTAAAGGCTTTGTAACAGATGTGATAAAAGAGCAAAACCTGAGCTTTGATGTGCTGCTCTCCTGCGGTCCGACACCTATGCTAAAAGCGCTGAAAGACACGTATCCTGATAAGCCCGTCTACATTTCGATGGAAGAACGAATGGGCTGCGGGATTGGTGCCTGCTTTGCATGTGTCTGTCATACCGATCAGCTCGACAAACCTTACGTCAAAGTCTGTCTTGATGGACCTGTTTTTAAAGCAGAGGAGGTGGCATTGTCATGCTAAACGTTGAGTTACCGGGATTATCTTTAAAGAATCCAATTATCCCTGCATCAGGCTGCTTTGGATTTGGGAGAGAATTTGCATCCTTATATGACCTATCATTACTGGGCGGTATCATGATCAAAGCCACAACCCTTGAACCGAGATTTGGCAACCCGACTCCAAGGGTAGCTGAGACAGGAGCCGGTATGCTCAATGCAATCGGCCTTCAAAACCCAGGTCTAAAAGGCGTACTTGAAAATGAGCTGCCTTGGCTTGAGCAGTTTGATACGCCTATTATTGCGAATGTTGCTGGCTCACAGGTTGAAGATTATGTTGAAGTAGCCAAGCAAATCAGCCAAGCCAAAAATGTTCATGCCCTTGAACTGAATATTTCTTGCCCAAATGTTAAAACAGGCGGGATCGCCTTTGGTACAGATCCAAATATGGCAGCATCATTAACAAAAGCAGTCAAGGACGTCTCTTCTGTACCTGTCTATGTCAAGCTGTCACCTAACGTAGCCAATATTGTAGAGATTGCTCAAGCGATTGAAGCTGCTGGAGCGGATGGACTCACCATGATTAACACATTAATTGGGATGCGTTTAGATTTAAAAACGGGGAAACCCATCCTTGCCAATAAAACAGGCGGATTATCAGGACCAGCTGTCAAACCTGTCGCTGTGCGCATGGTGCATGAGGTGAGTCAAGCGGTTTCTATTCCGATTATCGGGATGGGCGGAGTGCAAAGTGCTGAAGATGTACTTGAATTTTTACTAGCAGGTGCAAGTGCAGTAGCTGTCGGTACAGCCAATTTTGTGAATCCATTTATTTGTCCGGAAATCATTGAAGAGCTGCCAAATGTGTTAGCAGCATATGGTTATTCATCTGTAGAGGAATGTATCGGAAGGAGCTGGAAACATGAAGCACTTGCCCATCATCGCGCTTGATTTTCCTTCAGGACAGGAGGCGCTTACCTTTTTAGATCCCTTTGAAGGGACACCATTATTTGTGAAGGTCGGCATGGAGCTGTTTTACCAAGAAGGACCTGCCATCCTTGATGAGCTGAAAGAAAAAAATTGCCACATTTTTCTCGATTTAAAATTACATGACATTCCAACAACGGTGCAAAAAGCGATGAACCGGCTTGCCGCACTTGGCGTTGATTTGGTCAATGTGCATGCTGCTGGCGGGAAACGAATGATGCAGGCTGCATTAGAGGGACTTGAAAGCGGGACTCCTGCTGGACAAAGCCGTCCGGGCATTATTGCAGTGACCCAGCTGACTAGTACGTCAGAAGACATGATGAGAAACGAATTACTCATTGACCGTCCGCTGCAAGAGACTGTTATCCGGTACGGTCAATTAGCATATGAAAGTGGGCTGGACGGGGTTGTTTGCTCTGTTCATGAATCTAAAGCACTTCATGAACATATCTCACCCTCCTTTCTCACTGTAACGCCAGGTATTCGCTTACCAAATGATCAAACTGATGACCAAAAGCGTGTGGCGACACCTGCCTATGCAAAAGAGCAAGGTGTTTCACAAATTGTTGTCGGAAGATCAATCACAAAAGCGGATAAACCAATAGAAGCCTATCATCAAATTTTGAAAGAGTGGGAGTGACTGCCAGATGAAATCAAAAATCGCGAAACATCTATTACAAATCAAAGCGGTCTCATTAAAACCAGACGAACCGTTTACATGGGCGAGCGGTATAAAATCACCGATCTATTGTGATAACCGCCTCACATTATCATATCCAGAAGTCAGACACGACATTGCGGAAGGTCTAAAAGATTTGATTCTCACTCATTTCAAGGGAGCAGAGGTTGTCGCGGGTACTGCAACAGCGGGCATTCCGCATGCGGCATTAGCGGCAGACCGCTTGAACATCCCAATGTGTTATGTCAGAAGTAAGCCGAAAGCACACGGAAAAGGAAATCAAATTGAAGGGGCTGTATCGAAAGGCCAAAAGGTTGTCGTCGTTGAAGACCTTATTTCCACAGGAGGCAGTGTGCTTGAAGTGGTCGCTGCTCTTCAAGCTGAGGGCTGCGAGGTACTAGGAGTCGCCGCAATCTTCACATACGGACTGCCAAAAGCAGCAGCCGCTTTTCAAGAAAAAAATATTCCGTATGTCACCCTGACAGACTATGACACATTGACAGACGTGGCACTTGAACTGAAAGCGATTGAGCCGTCTGCGATGAACAAACTAAAACGCTGGAGACAAGATCCGTCCTCTGAATCTTGGATGGAAGAAACGGTCTGTAAAGAAGAGAAAGGACTAGGATGAAGAGCATTTTAGCCTCCTATCGTTAACAAAAGCTGTGCTTGCCCGCACGGCTTTTTTATTTGGGTAAAAATAGTAAAATAGACTCAAATTTTAATAAAAACTAATCCTATCAATAAAGTCGGGTTGACTTTTGTTTGAATTGTGTTAATATTTAAGACAAATTGAAACTCTTATCCAGAGAGGTGGAGGGACTGGCCCGATGAAACCCGGCAACCTGCGATTCGCAAGGTGCTACTTCCTGCAAAATGATTCTATTTTGAAAGATAAGGAAATCGTGAGCTTCCTCATCTTTCTTTCGGACTGAAAGAAAGTTTTTTTATTTTAACGGTGAGGAGGAAGAGGAGATGGAAGTGAAACAAAATCAGGATGAGGACTTAGTAAAGCATATGCAAGAACTGATTGGGGATATGAAATTCGGTTCAATTACGTTAATTGTTCAGGACGGTCAAGTGATTCAAGTGGAAAAAAACGAAAAAATTAGATTGAAGTAGTGCGGAAATTAGCAATATGAGCGGTACTCCGGAAGGGGAGAAATCATGTTAACTTATGAAAATTGGCAAGAGCCGTCCATTACATTTCAAGAGGATGATTTGTATAAAGGAGCCCTGTCTGTACTGAAATGGGCGTACGGTCATTATGGTGACCAGCTCGTGTATGCGTGCAGCTTTGGCATCGAGGGCATCGTTCTGATTGATCTGATTGCAAAAGTAAAAAAAGATGCGAGAATTGTCTTTTTAGATACAGGTCTGCATTTTAAGGAAACATACGACACAATTGATGCGGTAAAGGAAAGATACCCGGGTTTAGACATTGTATTGAAAACGCCTGAGCTGACGGTTGAACAGCAAAATGAGCAGCACGGTGATGAATTATGGAAAACAAATCCTCAAAGCTGCTGCCATATGCGTAAGGTCATTCCTTTACAAGAAGCTCTCTCTGGTTATCCAGCATGGCTTTCCGGTTTAAGAAGAGAGCAGTCACCAAAACGAGCAGGGACGAATTTCTTAAATAAGGATGAGAAATTCAAATCAGTGAAAGTATGTCCGCTCATCCATTGGACGTGGAAGGACATATGGAGATATGCATCTAGAGAGGAACTTACTTATAATCCGCTGCATGACCAAGGATATCCAAGTATCGGCTGTGCACCGTGTACACAGCCAGCATTTACTGCAGATGATCTGCGTTCTGGCAGATGGTCAGGAACAGCAAAGACAGAGTGCGGATTACATGAGTAAGGGAGCATAACGTATGGAAATCGCCGCAATTTTATTTAGTCTATTCTTTGCTTTAAACATAGGCGCAAGCGGGGCAGCTGCTTCTATGGGCATTGCGTATGGATCAGGTGCCATTCAAAAGCCCATTTATGCACTCAGTTTTTGTGCAGTGGGAATTTTAGCAGGTTCAGTGATTGGCGGCGGCGAGGTCGTCAAAACGATCAGCTCTGGTATTATGCCAGAATCAGTCATTACACTTGAAATCGTTTGTATTATCATTGGTTCTGCTGCACTATCACTTTTCATAGCGAATCTCATGGCGATTCCTTTATCAACAAGTGAGGTCACAGTAGGGGCTGTGGTTGGTGTGGCAGTCGCGTATAAAGTATTGTTTGTGAAATCCATTTTAGTGATTGTGGCATTTTGGGTCATCATCCCGCTTTTTGCCTTTCTTTTTACCTTTGCTGTCGTCAAAATCATCAGAATGTTCCCTAAACGGAAGCTGTCTAAAAAAGGCACAGCTATTTTATCTGTCGTATTAATCCTCAGCGGATTTTTAGAGGCATTTTCAGCCGGTATGAACAATGTGGCAAATGCTGTCGGCCCGCTCGTCGCTTCAGGCGTTTTGTCTGTTGGGCAGGGAACACTTTACGGCGGAATCTTCGTCGCAGCAGGGGCCCTCTTGCTAGGCAGAAGAGTGCTGGAAACAAACGGAAAGAAAATTACCCGCTATCAAACAGGCGAAGGGATTTTACTTTCGAGTACCGGTGCCGGGCTTGTCATCGTCAGCTCTATTTTTGGGCTGCCCGTTCCACTTACGCAAATCACCTCCTCGTCTATCATCGGGCTTGGAATGGCAAAAGGCGGGCCTAACATTTTTCACAAACATGTTGTGAAAAAAATGCTGAAAGTATGGGTGGTCTCACCTTTTTTATCACTCAGCCTCTCGTATTTGCTTGTGAGCCTTTTCTTAAAAGGAGACTATTACTCTATCTTTATCATGATGAGTGTACTGCTTGCCTCACTTGGTGCGCTGAGTCTGATGAAGGCAGTCAAAAATGAAAGCAGCTCTATTCATGAACAGGGCGGCGGGATTTAACCATAAATCCGACTATTAACATCTAATAAATATGAACATTGAGAGGAAGATGAACAAATGAGTTTAACACCACATGGTGGCGTATTAATTAATCGAGTAAATGAAGAATATGATCTCAGCACGGCTGCGAAGGAAATTGAACTAGATGCGATTTCCTTTGCAGACCTTGAACTCATTGCAATTGGCGGATATAGTCCAATTGAAGGGTTTTTAACAAAAGCTGATTATGAAGCAGTTGTAAGCAGTATGCGGCTAGCAAGTGGTGTCGTTTGGTCTCTTCCTATTACACTGCCAGTGACAAAAGAAAAGGCGGCGGAAATCCATCAAGGCGATATCGTGCGCTTATCCTACAATGGAACTGTATATGGGGTCATTGAAGTAGAGGATCAATACACACCAGATAAAGAAAAAGAAGCGGTGAATGTCTATAAAACAGATGACCGCAATCATCCAGGCGTGAAAAAATTATTTGAACGCGGCGATACTTACATTGGCGGAAAAATTACACTGACGAAACGCAGTGAAAAACCATTCCCTCAATTTACGTATGAGCCAGAAGAAACAAGACGTCATTTTAAAGATAACGGCTGGAAAACCATTGTTGGTTTCCAAACGAGAAACCCTGTTCATCGTGCTCATGAATATATTCAAAAAACAGCACTGGAAACAGTCGATGGTTTATTTTTAAATCCGCTTGTCGGTGAAACAAAATCTGACGACATCCCGGCAGATGTAAGAATGAAAAGCTATCAAGTATTATTGGACGGTTATTATCCAAAAGACCGCGTCTTTTTAGGTGTTTTTCCTGCTGCAATGCGTTATGCTGGACCAAAGGAAGCCATTTTTCATGCGCTAGTGCGGAAAAATTATGGCTGCACCCATTTTATTGTTGGAAGAGATCATGCAGGTGTTGGTGACTATTACGGCACATACGAGGCGCAGGAACTATTTGATCAATTTACAAGCGAAGAAATCGGCATTACTCCATTAAAATTTGAACACAGCTTCTACTGTAATACATGTGAAGCGATGGCCACTCCAAAAACGTGTCCTCACGACAAAAGCGAGCATGTCATTCTTTCAGGTACAAAGGTTCGAACAATGCTGAGAAACGGTGAATTACCACCAAGCACGTTCAGCCGAAAAGAAGTCATTGAAACATTAATCGAAGGATTAAAAACGACGGTATCTTAATGGGAGGGTATGACATGAGCAACGAACATATCGTGTGGCATGATTCATCAATTACAAAAAAAGAATATCAGCAGAAAAACAATCATACGAGCGGCATTATCTGGCTTACAGGTCTAAGTGGGTCAGGTAAATCAACGATCGCGAATGCAGCCGCGAGAGAGCTGTTTGAACAAGGCTACCAAGTCACAGTTCTTGACGGCGATAACGTGCGGCACGGACTCAATAAAGATCTAGGGTTTTCAGATGATGACAGAAAAGAAAACATCCGCCGGATCGGAGAAGTAGCAAAATTATTTGTGGAGCAAGGGACGATTGTCATCACTGCTTTTATTTCTCCATTTCAAGAAGACCGCCACACTGTCAGACAGTTGGTCGAAGATGGGGAATTTCACGAAGTATTTGTCAAATGTGATCTGAACGTGTGTGAAGAGCGTGATCCAAAAGGGTTATATAAAAAGGCGAGAAACGGTGAAATTCCGTTTTTCACTGGAATCGATTCACCGTATGAAGAGCCTGCTGCGCCTGAGCTCGTATTAGATACAGGGGAATTATCCCGTGAGGAATCTAAACAGCGTCTTGTTGATTATGTAAAAGGAACAACGAAATAATCGCCTGATGGCAGGGGGAGAAAAGCAAGATGGGGAAAGTATACATTGTGGGTGCTGGACCCGGTGACCCAGATTTAATAACATTAAAGGCCCATAAGGCGATACAGCGGGCAGATGTCATCTTATATGATCGTCTTGTCAATCAAGAAATTCTCGCCCATGCCAAACCGGAGGCGGAATTGATTTATTGCGGCAAGCTGCCAAATCATCATACAATGAGACAGGAAGCTATCAATGAAGCGCTTGTGGCTCATGCAAAGGAAGGGAACGTTGTCGTTCGGCTGAAAGGCGGCGACCCCTTTGTCTTTGGCCGCGGCGGTGAAGAAATCGAATGCTTAGCTGAGCACGGAATTCCGTATGAGGTCGTCCCAGGAATTACTTCTGGGATTGCAGCGGCTGCTTATGCGGGCATCCCTGTGACACATCGTGAATTCAGCTCAAATGTTGCTTTTGTCACGGGTCACTATCAAAAGGATGAACATTTTGAAGAAAAGTGGGAGGCGCTGGCTACAGGGATTGATACTCTTGTGATTTACATGGGTGTCAAAAACGTGGAAAGAGTGCAGCGCCTGCTTTTGAAAAATGGACGGGACCCAGAAACACCTGCTGCATTTATACACTGGGGAACCACAACAAGGCAAAAGACAACGTGCTGCACGGTGGCGACACTGTCTGAAACCGTTGAAAAAGAAGGGATCGAGCATCCAAGTTTAATTGTTGTTGGAGATGTCGTTCATTTTCATCAAAAGCTGAACTGGTTTGAACCTGCATTCATTGAGAAATGAGAATGATAGAGAAAAGACACGTGCATACATCGTGTCTTTTCGTCTGATGAAAACAAGTGAGAGGGAGGAGCCGCATGAAACAAGCTGTCCTTTATGTTGGGCATGGAAGCAGGGTAAAAGAAGCACAAGATAAGGCCATTTCTTTTATGAAAAGCTGTATGCCGTTAGTGAAAGCAGATATACAAGAAATTTGTTTTTTAGAGCTGACGGACCCTTCTATAGAAGAAGGATTTGAGGCCTGTGTGAAAAAAGGAGCGACACACATTGCAATCGTCCCGCTCCTCCTTTTAACTGCCATGCATGCCAAATCGGATATCCCGGTCGAAATTGAGAAAGTGCATGCGCGTTTCCCGCAAGTGAAGGTCACATATGGAAAGCCAATCGGCGTGAATCAAGAAGTAACAAAAGCGGTTGCCGCAAGAATTGAAGAAGCAGGATATCAAGGCGCGCGCGCGCGGATTCTTTTAATTGGCCGCGGGAGCTCTGATCCGGATGTGAAGCGAGATGTGTTTGGCATTGCAGACGATGTCCGAAATCTGCTTCCGCATGCAGAGGTTCTTCCGTGTTTTATTACAGCATGTGAGCCAAATTATCGAGATGTTCTCGCGCAGTTATCAGCAGATGACGATGGGCCTGTCTATCTCGTTCCTTACTTGCTGTTTACGGGGATTTTAATGAAAGAAATTGAAAGTGAAGCCGCTCAGGCGAGAAAGCGGCTGAAAGATGTCCGGGTATGCCGGTATATTGGCTTTCATCCGCATGTCAAATCGGCTTATATTGAACGCGTGCAAGAAACCATTTTAAACAAAGACGATGCGTTTCGTTTCCGAGGAGAAATCCATGCTTCCAGTCCATCTTGATTTAACCGATAAACAAGTGGTCATCGCCGGCGGCGGATCTGTCGCGTTAAGAAGAGCAAAGGCATTGTGTACGGAGTCTTGCCAGATAACCGTTGTGAGTCCTAATATTTCTGAAGAGATGGAACGCCTCATTGATACATATGCGCTCAATTGGAAGGAAAAGAAAGTAGACGCTGAAGATTTAAAGGATGCGTTTTTCATTGTTGCTGCTACAAACGACCCTTCGGTAAATGAATGGATTGCACAAACAGCACAGCCTCACCAGCTCGTGAATTGTGTGAGCCAATCTGAGCTCGGCAATGTGATGGTGCCGAAGGTTGTCAAAGCAGGAAAAGTGACGATTTCAGTTTCTACAAGCGGTGCAAGCCCCGCCCGGACAAAACAATTGGCTGCGGCAATTGAATCCTTGCTTGAAGAAGAGGATATTGACGCACTTGATGCCCTTTACATCGAAAGAAAAAAACGACAAAGAAAAAGCCGATAAAATCGGGGACTGACCCTCGATTTTATCGGCTTTTTTATTTATTTTCTCAGCTTGAGCACAAGATCTTCGTCAGGCGTGACAAATAATGTTTGCTGCTGATCATACGTAACAAAGCCAGGCTTTGCTCCGTTTGGTTTTTTCACATGCCGGATTTTCGTATAATCGACAGGAACGGAGCCGGACTCTTTTGCCTTCGAGAAGTAGGCGGCAATTTGAGCCGCTTCAAGCAGCGTTTGTTCATCAGGTGCTTGGTGGCGGATGACGACATGTGATCCAGGAATATCCTTTGTATGCAGCCAAATATCATCACGAGCAGCTGCCTTTGTAGTCAAATACTCGTTTTGTTTGTTGTTTTTTCCGACTAAAATTGGTATGCCTTGGGACGATTCATACGTTTCGAGCTGAATGGCCGCCGGTTTTTTCTTTTTGGCGTGGCGCTTTTGTTTGGCGCGCAAATATTTTCCTTCAACAAGCTCTTCTCTCATTTCCTCTAAATCCTTCGGCGAAGCAGAGGACAGCTGCTGAATCAGCTCTTCAAAATAAGCAATTTCTTCATGTGTCCGCTTAATTTGTTCATTTACAGCTTCTACAGCATTTTTTGCCTTTTGATATTTTGTGAAATATGCCTGTGCATTTTCAGAAGGGGTTTTATTTGTTTTGAGCGGGATCGTGATTTCTCCGCCGTCTTCATCGTAATAATTGATGACAGTCGCTTCTTTATCCCCTTTTTTAATCGCATATAAATTGGCTGTTAACAGCTCACCATAGAGCTGATATTTGTGTGCATCTTGAGATTCTTCAAGTGTTCTTTTTAGCTTTTTCAGCTTGTTTTCATTTTTCTTTTTTTCATTGACGACAAATCGTTCAAGGTCTGCCGCCTGCTGTTTGACTCTGTCTCTCTCAGCTTTTCCGAAATAAAAGCGGTCAAGCAGCTGGCTGAGTGAGTCGAATGTCTTCATCTCGCCATGGACATGCTGAAGCTCTAATAAATAAAAATACTCTTTCCCGTCTTTTCTTGTGAGCTGCGGCGTAAAAGAATGCATGCGAATGAGCTGGAACATGTCGAGCAGTGTATTTGGAATTGTTTCTTGATTGGCAAGGCCGGCCCGGTGTACTGCTTCCTTTGCAAACAGCGGGGAAACCCCAGAGAAGGTATCGACAATTTGATTCGCGATCTTTCCTTCTTGAAAGCGTAAATGCTTCAAAATATCATCCTTTGTCACGTCAAAAGGATTCAATTTTTGCTGCGCAGGCGGCAGAAGGTATTCATGACCAGGAAGCACCGTTCGATAGCTGTTCACAGATGGAGAAAGGTGTTTTAAACCATCAATGATCTGCTGCGTTCCATCCTCTACAAGAATCAAATTACTATGACGTCCCATGATTTCAATGTAAAGCTTACGCGTCTGTTCATCACCGATTTCATTTCGGCTTCTCACATGAAGCACGATCACCCGGTCAAACCCAATCTGTTCAAAACGTTCAATAAAGCCACCCTCAAGATGCTTTCTGAGCAGCATACAAAACATCGGCGGCTCGCTTGGATTGTCGTATTGATGCTCTGTGAGCTGCACTCTCGCATAGCTCGGATGAGCCGATAAAAGCAGCTTGTGATTTTTCCCGTTTGCCCGAATATGAAAAATCAGCTCGTGTTTATATGGCTGATGGATTTTTGAAATCCTCCCGCCAGTTAAAGTCTCTTGCAATTCATTTGTCATACCATATGTAAAAATGCCGTCAAATGACATGTTGGATACACCCTCTTCTTTCACACAAATCTACTGAAAGAACCTTCCGTTTTCTCGTTCTTTAGGCAGTCTTATTATTATAGCATGATTTAGGACGAGTCTGAATAAACTGGCTTATAGAACACTGCATATGAGAGAGAACAAAAGAGGAGTGGACGAGGTCAAATGAATTGGCATGAACTGAACCAAACCGATTTATTAAAAACAATGAATACATCGATAGGTGACGGACTGTCAGAAAAAGATGTACAAAAGCGGCTTGAAAAACACGGGCCAAATGAATTGCAGGAAGGAAAAAAGGCGTCGGCTCTGATCATTTTTTTAGCACAGTTTAAAGATTTCATGGTGTTAATCTTGCTGGCAGCAACAATCATTTCTGCCTTTTTAGGAGAATACATTGATGCTGTTGCAATTGTAGCCATTGTTTTAATTAATGGTGTACTCGGCTTTTATCAAGAACGCCGGGCGGAAAAATCCCTTCAAGCGTTAAAAGAATTATCAACTCCGCACGTGTATGCAAGGAGAAATAATGAATGGGTCAAGATCCCGTCTAAACATCTCGTGCCAGGGGATATTGTGAAATTTTCAAGCGGAGACCGGATTGGGGCAGATATTAGATTACTAGAAACAAAGAGCTTAGAAATCGAGGAGTCCGCTCTCACTGGTGAGTCCATCCCAGCGGTCAAACACGCAAGTCCGCTTTCAAGCGGTCATGTCTCTCTCGGAGATTTGACGAACATGGCCTTTATGGGGACGCTTGTCACTAGAGGCAGCGGCGTAGGGATTGTCATTGGTACAGGGATGAATACGGCGATGGGACAAATTGCCGGCATGCTGGATGCAGCAGGTAACATGGAAACGCCGCTGCAAAGACGTCTCGAGCAGCTTGGGAAAATTCTGATTGTGGCTGCTTTATTTTTAACGGTGCTCGTTGTTGTTCTCGGGGTTGTGCAAGGACATGAATTGTATCATATGTTCCTAGCGGGAGTATCTCTTGCTGTTGCGGCGATTCCAGAAGGCCTGCCGGCGATCGTCACTGTTGCACTTTCCCTAGGGGTGCAGCGGATGATCAAACAAAAATCGATTGTCAGAAAGCTCCCCGCGGTGGAAACACTCGGCTGCGCGTCAATCATTTGCTCAGATAAAACAGGAACGATGACGCAAAATAAAATGACCGTGACCCATGTGTGGGCAGAGGGGAAAACGTGGAATATTTCTGGCACAGGCTACGAGCCATCCGGTGACTTTACCTTGAACGGAGAAATCGTCCATGCTGACAAGCACCCAAGCCTGCAAAAGGTGTTATTATACGGGGCGCTTTGTAATACATCGACCATCGTTGAAAAAGACGGGGAGATGAGGCTTGATGGAGATCCGACAGAGGGGGCGCTTCTCACCGCAGCACGTAAAGCGGGTTTTACAGAGCAATTCATCGAAGCTGGATTTCATGTCATTGAGGAGTTTCCTTTTGATTCAGAAAGAAAGATGATGTCAGTCGTCGTTGAAACGAATCAAAAAGAGCGGTATGTCATTGCAAAAGGTGCGCCGGATGTACTAATGAACCGTTCAAGTCATATCATGCACGGCGGGCGCACAGCTTCTTTTTCAGCCACTCACAGGCAAGAAACAGAAGCTGCAATTCAAGGCTTAGCAAGACAGGCGCTTAGAACCATTGCCATTGCCTATAAAAAAGTCGGTCTGACGGAAAAAATCACCTCTGTAAAGCAGGCTGAAACCGATTTAACATTGATCGGGTTAGAGGGCATGATCGATCCACCGCGCCCTGAAGTCAGACGAGCGATTAAAGAGTGCCGGGATGCCGGGATTAAAACGGTCATGATTACAGGCGACCACGTAGAAACGGCCAAAGCGATTGCCAAAGACTTAAGCCTTTTACCGAAGCAAGGACAGGTGCTCGACGGAAAAGCGCTTGATCAGATGAGCGACAAAGAGCTTGAGCAAACGGCTGAAAATGTATACGTCTTTGCCCGGGTTTCCCCTGAGCATAAACTGAGAATTGTCAAAGCCTATCAAAAAAATGGTCATGTTGTGGCGATGACAGGTGACGGGGTCAATGATGCGCCTGCCATTAAACAAGCAGATATTGGCATTTCCATGGGCATCACTGGAACAGACGTAGCCAAAGAAGCGTCTTCTCTTATTTTACTTGACGACAACTTTGCGACCATAAAATCCGCCATTAAAGAGGGCCGGAATATTTATGAAAACATTCGTAAGTTTGTCCGTTATTTGCTGGCATCAAATGTCGGAGAAATTTTGGTCATGCTGTTTGCGATGCTCCTCGCGCTTCCGCTTCCGCTCGTTCCTATACAAATCTTATGGGTAAACCTTGTCACAGATGGTCTGCCGGCTATGGCACTTGGCATGGATAAGCCAGAAGGCGATGTCATGAAGAGAAAGCCGCGGAATGTGAAAGAGGGCATTTTTGCTAGAGGGCTTGGCTGGAAGGTCATCTCAAGAGGATTCCTCATCGGGCTTGCGACCCTTTTGGCATTTATATTTGTGTATCACCGCGATCCAAACAATCTGCAATATGCACAGACTGTCGCATTTAGTACGCTTGTTTTGGCGCAGCTCATTCATGTATTTGACTGCCGCAGTGAACGGTCCATTTTTGAACGTAATCCATTTGGGAACCTTTATTTGATCGGTGCGGTTTTGTCATCACTTTTACTCATGTTTGTGGTCATTTATTACCCGCCGCTTCAGCCGATTTTCAAAACGGTGGCGGTTGCACCAATTGATTGGCTGCTGATCATTGGGATGTCAGCACTGCCAACTTTTTTACTGGCAGGATCACTTTTGACAAGAAAAAAATAATTGATTATGGTATAATTTTGAGGTAATAGTGTCTGCTATTACCTTTTTCATTTTATTAATATGAAAGAATTGGGTGTTTTGACATGATACGCAGTATGACGGGATTCGGCCAAGCGAGTAAAACGGATGGAGAACTGACAGTGTCAGTTGAGCTAAAATCGGTCAATCACCGTTTTAAAGAGGTTCATGCCCGTTTGCCGAGGCCGCTTTTATATTTCGAAGATACATTAAAAAAGATCATTCTTCGTCACGTGCAGCGCGGTAGAATTGAGCTGTTTGTCACGATTGAAGGCGGTAAACTAGCAAGCCGGTCCTTACAGATCGACTGGCCGCTGCTTGATGAATACATGAAAGCCGCAAAAGACCTCGAGGAACGCTATCACATTTCAGGCATTCAGCATGCACATGACTTATTGGGGCTGGAGCTTGCCGTTCAAGTGGAAGAGTCAGCCAGCCGAAATGAACAGTTAGAGCAGCTGCTGATGGAAGCTTGCGAGGCTGCTGTCAAGGAGCTTTGCTTCATGAGAGAGCAAGAGGGCGCATCACTTCAAAAAGACTGTGAACTGAGGCTTTCTGAACTAGAGGCCTATACAGAAGAAATCAAAGTCTTTGCACCAGAGGTTGTGAGTCAGTACAAAGAACGATTGAATCAGCGATTGCAAGAATGGATCGGAGAGGCGCTTGACGAGAGCAGACTAACGACAGAGGCTGCCATTTTTGCTGACCGGTGTGACATTACAGAAGAGATTACGAGACTGAAAAGTCATTTTCAGCAGTTTCAGCAAATCTTGCTGCAAGGCGGTGCTGCCGGCCGAAAACTTGACTTCCTTGTACAGGAGCTCAACCGTGAAGTGAACACCATTGGATCAAAAGCGAACCATCACCATTTAACAAAGCTGGTGGTTGAAATGAAAAGTGCTATTGAAAAAATAAAAGAACAAGTGCAAAATATAGAATAGTCATTGTGTATGCTGTTTACAGTGCGTCTCTTTCGGCGAGACTAGAGACGTTTATATTACAGGGGGACGAAAGAAGATGACCATAAAGTTGATCAATATCGGATTTGGAAACATCATTTCAGCGAATCGGATGATTTCGATCGTCAGTCCGGAATCAGCACCGATTAAACGAATGATACAAGACGCAAGAGATCGAGGCATGCTCATAGATGCTACATACGGAAGAAGAACCCGTGCTGTTGTCATTATGGACAGTGACCATGTCATCTTATCTGCCGTTCAGCCTGAGACTGTCGCGCAAAGACTTTCTGTAAAAGAAGAAATCATAGATGAAGGGCAGGGGTAATACGCCATTATGAAAGAAAGAGGACTTTTAATCGTTCTCTCTGGACCTTCGGGAGTTGGAAAAGGAACGGTCAGACAAGCCATTTTCTCCCAGGAAGATACGAAATTTGAATACTCTATTTCTGTGACGACACGCAAACCGCGTGAAGGTGAAAGAAATGGTGTCGATTATTTCTTTAAAACCAGGGAAGAATTTGAACATATGATTGAAAACAAAAAGCTGTTAGAATGGGCAGAGTACGTCGGGAATTACTACGGCACGCCTGTTGACTATGTAGAACAGACATTAAGCGAAGGAAAAGATGTTTTCCTTGAAATTGAAGTGCAAGGTGCACTTCAAGTAAGAGAAGCATTCCCGGAAGGTCTTTTTATTTTCCTTGCACCGCCTAGTCTTTCAGAACTTCAAAACCGTATCATTACTCGCGGTACAGAATCTGAGGAGCTCATTCGAAACCGAATGGCTGCTGCGAAAGAAGAAATTGAAATGATGGATGCTTACGACTATGTCGTTGAAAACGATGATGTCGAGCTTGCTTGTGAAAGAATTAAAGCGATCGTCCTTGCAGAACACCTGCGCAGAGACAGAGTCGCACCAAGATATAAAAAAATGCTGGGGGTAGAATAAACCATGTTAGATCCTTCAATTGACTCATTGATGAACAAACTTGATTCAAAATATACACTTGTAACAGTGTCGGCACGCCGTGCACGTGAAATGCAGATCCATCAAGATCAGCAGATTGAAAACACAAAGTCTTACAAATTCGTAGGCAAAGCACTAGAAGAAATTGACGCTGGTCTTTTGACATTTGAAAAAGAGGATCAAGAATAACACATCGCTTCTGCAATGCAGATACGATACGTTCAAAAAAGTCAAAACTATGATTGGTTTTGACTTTTTTGAATTGTAGACGAATTTGTGAAAAAGGCCGTTAAGGGGGACAAACAAATGTTACAGTCAAAAAATATATTGCTCGGTGTCAGCGGAGGAATCGCCGTATATAAAGCAGCAGCACTTACTAGTAAACTCGTACAAGCAGGCGCAAATGTAAGAGTGATTATGACGGAATCTGCTCGTGAGTTTGTGTCTCCGCTTACCTTCCAAGCACTGTCTCGGCATGAGGTATATGTAGATACATTCAAAGAAAACAATCCAAAAGTCATTGCACATATTGACGTAGCTGACTGGGCCGATCTCATTCTTGTTGCCCCTGCAACAGCACATACGATTGGTAAAATGGCCGCTGGACTTGCAGATGATATGCTCACGACGACTTTGCTTGCTTCTACAGCGCCTGTATGGGTCGCACCAGCGATGAATGTGCATATGTATGATCACCCGGCTGTGAAACGGAACATTCGCACATTATATGAAGACGGCTACCGGTTTATTGAGCCGAGTGAAGGTTATTTAGCCTGCGGGTACATTGGAAAAGGGCGATTAGAAGAGCCTGAAAAAATTGTGGAACACATCCGGGCCTTTTTTGAAGAGCCAAAAAGCTTACCGCTCTCAGGTAAAAAAGTCGTGGTGACAGCAGGTCCTACACGTGAAGTGATCGATCCTGTCCGGTTCTTTACAAACCGTTCTAGTGGAAAAATGGGCTATGCGATTGCAGAGGCTGCTCAGCAAATGGGTGCAGATGTTACGCTGATTTCTGGACCTGTTTCTTTAACTGAACCTGACCATGTACATGTAGTGCACGTTGAATCAGCTGAAGAGATGTATCATGCTGCGCTAGATGTATACGGGGAAGCTGATCTTGTCATTAAATCAGCAGCTGTCGCCGATTACACCCCTGTCACGACATATGCTCATAAAATGAAAAAACAGGCCGGCGCTCTGGACATTGAATTCACCCGGACAAAAGATATTTTAAAAGAGCTGGGGAAAAGAAAAGAGCATCAAGTGCTGGTCGGATTTGCAGCTGAAACGCAGGATGTAGAATATTATGCGAAAAAGAAAATTGAATCCAAGCATCTAGATATGATTGTGGCCAATAACGTCACTAAAGAAGGTGCAGGCTTTGGCACAGATACCAATGTGGCAGCGATCATCAAAGCAGATGGAACGAAAAAAGAGCTGCCGATGATGAGCAAAAAAGACCTCGCTTTTGAAATTTTAAAGGAGGCAATAATGCTGCTTCCAAAAGAGCGTGATCGCGCATGATTGCTGAAGTCATCGTAGATGTCACAACGAAAGCCATTGACCGGCCATTTGATTACCGGGTACCAGATCGATTCAAAGATCTCGTCAAAGCGGGAATGAGGGTGGTCGTTCCCTTTGGTCCGCGGAAGATTCAAGGGTTTGTGACAAAAGTCAAAGAGGAAACAGACATCAAGACAGGAAGCATTAAAGAGATAGTCGATTTATTTGATTTATCACCTGTTCTGACAGATGAGCTACTGGAGCTTTCTCACTGGCTGACGGAAAAAACATTGTCCTATCATATTACGGCACTTCAATCGATGCTGCCCGCAGCCATGAAGGCAAAGTATGAAAAAGAAATACAGGTGCTATCAGAGGAAGAACTTCCGCAGTCATTGAAAGAGCTTTTCGGTCAGCGAGAGAGCATTCTTTATGCTGACATCCCGTCTGAACAATTAAAACAGATTCAAAAGCATGTCCAAAAAGGTCATCTAGAGGTGAGATACCATGTCTCGCAAAAATCTGGAAAGAAAAAGGTCCGCATGCTCCAGCTGGCTGTATCGAAAGAAAAACTTGAAGAAAAGCAGCAGCAGCTAAAGAAAAATGCGGTAAAACAAAAGGCACTGATTTCCTACTTGCTTCAAGCGGGAGAGGCAACCTTTTTAGCGAAAGACTTGCAGCAGCAAACAGGCGCGAGTTCTCAAACGCTTAAAACCTTTATTCAAGAAGGGCTGTTAACAGAAAGCTATGAAGAGGTCTACCGGGATCCTTACCGTGACCGGGAGTTTACACCATCTGCATCACTTGATCTCACGCCTGAGCAAAGAGAGGCGGCAAAACATATTCATCAAGCAGTCAGTGAGGATCAGCACGCAACCTTTTTACTGCACGGAGTGACAGGAAGCGGCAAAACGGAGATTTACTTGCAGACAATTGATCATGTTCTTCAAAAAGGCAAAGAAGCGATCGTTTTAGTTCCTGAGATTTCGTTAACCCCTCAAATGGTGCAGCGATTTAAAGAACGATTTGGCTCAAATGTGGCTGTTCTTCACAGCGGCTTATCGACAGGAGAAAAATATGATGAATGGCGGAAGATTCATCGCAAGGAAGTCAAGCTTGTCGTTGGCGCAAGATCTGCTGTTTTCGCTCCATTTGAAAATTTAGGCATGATTATTATAGATGAAGAGCATGAATCCTCTTATAAACAAGAAGAAATGCCTCGTTATCATGCCAAGGATGTCGCCATTGAACGAGCAGTGCGGCATCAATGTCCAGTCGTATTAGGCAGTGCAACACCTTCACTTGAAACCTATGCACGTGCAAAAAAAGGCGTCTATACATTGCTGCCGCTCAAGCACCGCGTCAACCAGCAGCAGATGCCGCACGTTTCGTTAATTGATATGAGAGAAGAACTAAGAAATGGCAACCGCTCCATGTTCTCAGAAGAATTAATGATCAGGTTAAAGGAAGTGCTTGAAAGAAAAGAACAAGCCGTTTTATTTCTGAACAAAAGAGGCTATTCATCCTTTGTGATGTGCCGTGATTGCGGATATGTGGAGCAATGTCCTCATTGCGAAATTTCTCTCACCTATCACCGCTATCAAAAACGGCTGAAGTGCCATTATTGTGGTCACGAAGCTCCAGTACCTTCTGAATGTCCAGAATGCCACAGTGAGCATATTCGCTATTTTGGAACTGGCACGCAGCGAGTAGAAGAAGAACTGACAAAGGTATTGCCTGAGGCGCGTGTGATCCGAATGGATGTGGATACAACGTCACGTAAAGGTGCTCACGAAAAGCTTCTTACGTCTTTTGGCAATAAAGAAGCGGACATTTTGCTCGGGACGCAGATGATTGCAAAGGGGCTGGATTTCCCAGATGTCACACTTGTTGGTGTTCTCAGTGCGGATACATCCCTTCACATCCCTGATTTTCGTTCAAGTGAAAAAACATTTCAGCTTCTCACACAGGTCAGCGGCAGAGCAGGGCGCCATGAAAAAGCGGGCTCGGTCATTATTCAATCGTATACGCCTTCTCACTATAGTATTGAATTAACGAAGCAGCATGACTACGAAGCCTTTTATGAACAGGAGATGCTGCATCGACGCCACCAGTCCTATCCGCCTTATTACTTTTTGGCAATGGTGACAGTGTCACACGAAGAAGTGACGAAGGCAGCACATGTCACTGATCAAATTGTCCAGTTCCTAAAAATGAACTGTGCACCGAATACTCGAATCCTTGGTCCGGCCGCATCGCCAATCGCTAAGATCAAAGATAGATATCGGTATCAATGCGTGATAAAATACAAAAGGGAAAATGAACTGGCAAGTTTACTACGGAAAATACAAGACCATTATCAAAAGGAAATGGAACAAAAACAATTGATGATTTCAATAGATATGAATCCATATATGATGATGTAAAACGGAGGGCTGTAAGTGGCAGTAAAACCAATAGTCATACATCCGGCAGAAGTGCTTGAACAAAAGACAGAGCGCGTCGGTACATTCGATAAAAAGCTTAAAAAACTGCTGGATGATATGTATGATACAATGCTTGAGCTAGATGGAGTTGGACTAGCAGCACCACAAATCGGTATTTCAAAAAGAATCGCTGTTGTAGATATCGGAGAAGAATCTGGCAGAATTGACTTAGTGAACCCCGAGGTGCTTGAAGTAGAAGGAAGCCAGACAGATATTGAAGGCTGCCTGAGCTTTCCATCTTTATACGGCACTGTAGAGAGACCGAACTATGTGAAGGTAAAAGCCTTTGATAAGAAAGGCAAACCATTTACAATAGAAGCAGACGGATTTTTAGCAAGAGCTTTATTGCACGAAATTGATCATTTAGACGGCATTTTATTTACGTCAAAAATCATTGAGACTTATACAGAAAAAGAACTTGCGGAAATGGAAGGGTGAAGAAAATGGCACGTATCGTATTTATGGGAACCCCTGATTTCTCAGTACCTGTGCTGCAAACACTGATAACAGAAGGATACGAAGTGGTAGGGGTTGTCACGCAGCCAGACCGCCCAAAAGGAAGAAAACGAGTGCTCACACCGCCTCCTGTAAAAGTGGAAGCCTTAAAGCACGGCATTCCTGTGTTGCAGCCTGAAAAGGTGCGCCTTGATGAAGAAATTGATAAGGTGCTTGCATTACAGCCGGATTTAATCGTCACAGCGGCATTTGGACAAATTTTACCAAAGCGATTACTCGATGAACCTAAGTTTGGCTGTATCAATGTTCATGCCTCGCTGCTGCCAGAACTAAGAGGCGGCGCGCCGATCCATTATGCGATCCTTCAAGGCAAAAAGAAAACAGGCGTTACCATCATGTACATGGTGGAAAGACTTGATGCAGGTGACATGATCAGTAAAGTAGAAGTAGAAATCGATGAATTAGACAATGTCGGAACATTGCATGACAAATTAAGTGTTGCAGGTGCCGCGCTGCTAAAAGATACGGTGCCAAATGTTCTGAGCGGGTCTATTTCTCCGATTCCGCAAAATGAAGAAGCGGCCACATATGCACCAAATATTAAGCGGGAGCAAGAAAGATTAGACTGGACAAAAACCGGCGAAGAGCTTTACAACCAAGTTCGCGGGCTAAATCCTTGGCCAGTTGCCTATACTGAATGGAACGGCGCTCATCTAAAAGTATGGGAAGCGAAAAAGGTTCCGCTTCAAGCGCAAGAAGAACCCGGGAAAGTGATTGAGCTTCAAAAAGAAGGTCCGGTCATTGGAACTGGGAATGAGCAAGGCCTTTTATTAACAGGTGTGCAGCCAGCTGGTAAGAAAAAAATGAGCGGCGAAGACTTCTTAAGAGGCGCAAATATCGAAATTGGACAGAAATTAGGGTTAATGAATGAAGAAAAGTAATGTGAGAGAAGTAGCGCTGGACGCTTTAATCAAACTCGAACAAAACCAGGCTTACAGTAATTTGCTGTTGCAGTCAGTCATGAAAGATAAAGACTTAGCTGATCAGGACAAACCGCTGTTAACAGAGCTTGTATATGGTACACTGCAAAATAAGCTGGCATTAGATTATATGCTGACGCCCTTTGTGAAAAAACCGCAAAAGGTCGCTCCATGGGTGATGCAGCTTTTGCGGATGTCTCTTTATCAAATGGTGTACCTTGAAAAAATACCAGATCGTGCAGCCGTTCATGAAGCTGTCGAGCTAACGAAAAAGCGCGGACACAAAGGCATTTCTTCACTTGTGAACGGTGTTCTTCGTTCCGTGCAAAGAGAAGGCGTTCCGTCATTTGATGCGATCAACGATCCCGTAAAGCGGCTGTCCATTGAGACAAGCCACCCATTATGGCTTGTGCAGGAGTGGGTTCAGGCGTACGGGTTTGAAGCGGCAGAAAGCATGTGCCGCATTCATTTAGTCCCGCCAAAGCAAACCCTTCGTGTCAATCGAATGAAAATTGACCGCACGGCACTGCAGCAAAAACTAATGGATGCAGGTATTGAAACGGAGCTTGGCGACTTATCTGAAGATGCACTTAAGCTCATGAAAGGGTCCATCGTCTCAACCCCTTCTTTTCAAGAAGGCTATGTGACGATACAAGATGAAAGCTCGATGCTTGTCGCAAGAGCGCTCGACCCTCAGCCGGGAGAAACGGTGCTTGACGCCTGTGCGGCTCCTGGCGGAAAATCAACACATATTGCAGAACGTATGAACGATGAGGGCAAAATTGTTTCTCTTGATTTACATGAACATAAAGTGAAACTCATCAAACAAGCAGCAAAACGTCTGAACCTTACTCACATTGAGGCAAAAGCACTTGATGCAAGGAAAGCGGCAGACTATTACAGCGAAGCTTCGTTTGACCGTATTCTCATTGATGCACCGTGTTCCGGTTTTGGCGTCATTAGACGAAAACCAGATATGAAATATACAAAGTCACAAGAAGACTCAGCAAGGCTTGCAGCTATCCAGCAGGCCATTTTAAAGGAAACGGCCCCGCTTTTAAAACCGGGCGGAACCCTTGTATACAGTACGTGTACAATGGACCCAACAGAAAATCAACAAGTGATTCATGCGTTTTTACAAGAACACCAAGACTTCGAACCCGATCTATCTCTTAATGAACGGCTGCCTGAGCAGGTTGCTCCGTTTGTTCAAAACGGAAGTGTACAAATTCTTCCTCATTATTTCGGAACAGATGGTTTCTTTATTTGCAGCATGAGAAAGAAGGGATAAAAAATGACAGAACAAAAAGTAAGAAAAGAACTGAAGACAGAAATGCCGTCGATCTACTCATTTGAGCTTCACGAAATGAAAGAATGGTTAAAAGAACAAGGCGAAAAGCCTTTCCGCGCAGCCCAAATTTTCGAGTGGCTTTATGAGAAACGTGTGACATCCTTTGACGATATGTCTAACCTTTCAAAGGATTTAAGAGAAAAATTAAAAAATCAATTTGCGATCACCACATTAAAAACCGTGATCAAACAAACGTCTCAAGACGGAACGATCAAGTTTTTATTTGAATTACATGATGGCTATACGATTGAAACAGTGCTGATGCGCCACGAATACGGCAACTCTGTCTGTGTCACAACTCAGGTTGGCTGCCGAATTGGCTGTACATTCTGTGCATCTACACTTGGCGGGTTAAAACGAAATCTTGAAGCAGGAGAAATCGTTGCTCAAGTATTGAAAGTGCAGCAGGCACTTGACGAAACAGATGAGAGAGTCAGCTCGGTTGTCATCATGGGAATTGGCGAACCGTTTGATAACTTTGACGAAATGCTTGCTTTCCTTAAAATCATCAACCATGACAACGGCTTAAATATTGGTGCGCGTCATATTACAGTGTCGACAAGCGGAATCATTCCAAAGATCTATCAATTCGCTGATGAGCAAATGCAAATCAATTTTGCTGTCTCTCTGCATGCACCGAACACAGAGATCAGAAGCCGTCTGATGCCAATCAATAAGGCATATAAGCTGCCGAAATTAATGGAAGCCATTGAATACTACATTCAAAAAACGGGTAGACGTGTCAGCTTTGAATACGGCCTGTTTGGCGGAGTAAATGATCAAGTTCATCATGCAGAAGAGCTTGCAGACTTATTAAAAGGAATCAAGTGCCACGTGAACCTCATTCCGGTGAACTATGTACCGGAAAGGGATTATGTAAGAACACCGAGAGAACAAATCTTCCTATTTGAAAAAACGTTGAAAGAACGCGGCGTAAACGTAACAATTAGACGAGAGCAAGGCCATGATATTGATGCTGCTTGCGGTCAGCTAAGAGCGAAGGAGCGTCAGGAAGAGACGAGGTGACGAATGTTGATAAGGGCAGCCTTTCAAACCGATACAGGAAAAGTCCGTCAGCATAATGAAGATGATGCAGGTATTTTTGAAGCAAAAGAAGACACCCTTCTAGCTGTTGTAGCAGATGGAATGGGAGGTCATCTTGCTGGTGATGTCGCCAGCAGGATGGCCGTCTCTTCTTTAAAAGAATACTGGGAAGAAACATCTTCAATTCCAGCAAAACCAGCAGAGCAAGAAAGCTGGTTAATCTCAAAAATAAGTGACATTAATGATCAAGTATATGAACATGCGAAAAACAATGAGGAGTGCCAAGGAATGGGGACGACCATTGTTTGTGCGCTCGTTCATTTGCAAACGGTCACAATTGCCCATATTGGAGACAGCCGCTGCTACTTGCTGAGAGAAGGAGCACTGACCCAGCTAACGGATGACCATTCACTTGTAAATGAGCTTGTGAAAACAGGTGAAATTTCTAAAGAGGATGCAGAATATCATCCAAGAAAAAACGTGCTCACAAAAGCTTTAGGAACAGATAAACACGTTCAAATTGATGCACATACTTTTGAAGTAGACCCAGGAGATCAAATCCTGCTTTGCTCAGATGGTTTATCCAATAAAGTAGAAGAAGAGAATTTGATTCATATTTTAACGCAAACGACCGCACCAGATGAAAAAGTAACAGCATTAATCCAAACAGCGAATGACAACGGCGGTGAAGATAACATTACAGCAGTATTGTTAGAAATCTCCTCCCAGCCAGAGGAGGGTGACAGCAAGTGTTGATCGGAAAACGGATCAGCGGCCGTTATCAGATTCTTCGCGTCATAGGCGGAGGCGGAATGGCAAACGTTTATTTGGCGGAGGACATGATTTTAGATCGCGAAGTTGCGATTAAAATTTTGCGCTTTGACTTTGCAAGCGATGATGATTTTATTAGACGTTTCCGGCGCGAGGCGCAATCAGCCGCAAGCTTAGATCATTCAAATATTGTCAGCATCTACGATGTAGGGGAAGAAGATGACATTTATTATATTGTCATGGAATATGTCGAGGGGATGACGCTGAAAGAATACATACACGCCAATGGCCCGCTTCATCCGAAAGAAGCCGTTCGCATTATGGAGCAAGTCGTTGCGGCAATGGAAGAAGCGCATGCAAAGCAGCTCGTCCACCGGGACATTAAGCCTCACAATATATTAATAGACAACATGGGGAATATTAAAGTCACTGATTTTGGGATTGCCATTGCACTCAGCTCAGCGACCATCACCCACACAAATTCGGTTCTAGGATCCGTGCACTATTTGTCTCCAGAGCAAGCCCGCGGAGGTCTTGCGACGAAAAAGTCAGACATCTATTCACTTGGAATTGTGCTCTATGAACTCATTTCTGGACGCATGCCATTTGAAGGGGAATCAGCTGTCAGTGTTGCGCTGAAGCATTTGCAATCAGAGCCGCCATCTGTAAGAAGGTGGAATCCTTCTGTTCCACAAAGCGTGGAAAACATCATTTTAAAGGCAATGGCCAAAGATCCATTTTATCGATATGAAGATGCATCTGAAATGCAAAAAGATCTGCAAACTGCTTTCGACCCTTCAAGACTAAAAGAAAAACGCTTTGTCATTGAAGAGGATCATGAAGCAACGAAAGCGATCCCAATCATTCAAGATCATCAAGTCGATCAAGACAATGAAAAAACAGCTGTCCATCCGGTGCAAAAACCGAAGAAAAAAGAGAAACAAAAGCCGAAAAAGAAACGAAAAAAATGGCCTTGGGTTGTGGCATCCATCCTGTTTATTCTAACTGCTGCGACCATTTTAGCTATCACTGTGTTTCCCGGACTGCTCTTTCCAAAAGATGTTGAGGTCTCTGATGTATCTGGCATGACGATTGAAAAAGCAGAGGACACCTTGAAGAAAGCCGGCTTTACCGTCGCCTCTGAACCAATTGAGATCGCTGATGAAAAAATTGAAAAAGGGCTTGTCGTCAAAACAGACCCGAAAATCGGCACAAAGGTAAAAGAAGGAACCGAGATTCAGCTTTACCAAAGTACTGGCAAAGAAAAGACCGAATTACCTGATGTAACAGGTGAAAAGGTTGATAAAGCAAAAGAATTATTAGAGAAAAAAGGGTTTAAGCATGTTGTTGTGGAGGAAGTAAATGATAATGACACCGAATCTGGGATTGTCATGGAACAGAAACCTTCAGCGAGTACTGAGCTTGTGGCAGCAGATGAAGAAGTGACGTTGACGGTCAGCATAGGTCCTGCCGATATTACATTGCGGGATTTAACGACATATAGTAAACAGGCTGCATCGAATTATTTAGAGGATAACGGATTAAAGCTTGATGAAAAAGAAGCGTATTCTGATGATGTGCCAAAAGGTGAGGTGATGAAGCAGGAACCAGGAGCTGGTACTGCTGTGAAACCAGGTGATACGGTTAAAATCACCTTCTCACTTGGACCGAAGAAAAAACCGGCTAAAACGGTAACTGAAAAGATTGCCATCCCGTATGAGCCAGTAACTGAAGGGCAAGAGATGACCGTTCAGATTTCCATTGACGATGCTGAGCATAGCATTTCTGATTCATATGAAACCTTTAACATCACTGCACCAACTGAACGGACCATTAAATTTAAGATTGAACCAGGTCAAAAAGGATACTATCAAGTGACAGTTGATGATAAGGTCGTAAGCTCTAAAACAATCGAATACCCTGACGATGAATAAAGGAGGGACTTTATGCCTGAGGGCAAAATTATTAAAGCATTAAGCGGATTTTATTATGTGCTCGATGAGTCTCTAGAAAGTGGAAAAGTGATTCAGTGCAGAGCGAGAGGCATTTTTCGGAAAAACAAAATCACACCTCTTGTTGGAGATTATGTTGTATATCAAGCGGACAACGATAAAGAAGGCTACTTATTAGAAGTAAAAGAGCGGACAAACGAACTTGTTCGTCCGCCTATTAGTAACGTCGATCAAGCGGTGCTCGTTTTCTCTGCGACAGAACCGACCTTTAGCACATCGCTTTTAGACAGATTTCTAGTGCTGGTGGAAGCAAATGATATTAAGCCGATTATCTGTATCACAAAAATGGACTTATTGAAAACAGATGAAGAGCGTGAAAGTATTCAAGGCTATGCAGAGGACTATCGGCAAATTGGGTATGATGTTCATGTAACATCCACGATCGAGGGAGACGGAATTGAAAAGCTGACCCCGCATTTTCACAATAAAATCACTGTATTTGCCGGTCAGTCTGGTGTAGGTAAGTCCTCTCTTTTAAATGCGATGAGTCCTGATTTGGCGCTGAAAACCAATGATATTTCCTCTCATCTTGGAAGGGGGAAGCATACGACAAGACATGTCGAACTCATTCGTACAGCAGAAGGGCTCATTGCAGATACACCTGGCTTTAGCTCGCTCGAATTTACCGGCATCGAAGCGGAAGATTTATGCCTTTACTTTTTAGAAATTAAAGAGCGGAGTGCAGATTGTAAGTTTAGAGGCTGTCTGCACGTGAAAGAGCCTGGCTGTGCGGTAAAAGGCGCGGTCGAACAAGAGCAAATCAGAGCGTATCGCTATCAGCATTATTTAGAGTTTTTAACTGAAATCAAAGACAGAAAGCCGAGGTACTAACTCATGGTTTATATTGCCCCTTCCATTTTATCAGCAGATTTCGCCAATTTGGAGAAAGATATCCGTGATGTGGAACAAGGCGGAGCGGATTACATTCATATCGACGTGATGGACGGCCATTTTGTACCGAATATTACATTTGGGCCGAATGTTGTGGAAGCAATCAGACCGCATACAAAGCTGCCGCTCGATGTTCACTTAATGATTGTGCAGCCAGACCGGTATATTCCTGCATTCGCTAAAGCAGGTGCTGACATTATTTCGGTCCATGTAGAAGCTTGTCCGCACTTGCACAGAACGATACAGCACATAAAAGAACAAGGCGTAAAAGCAGGCATCGTCTTGAACCCGCACACACCTGTTTCTCAGATTGAGCATGTATTAGAGGATGTAGACCTTATCTTATTCATGACGGTGAATCCTGGTTTTGGCGGACAGGCGTTTATTCCATCTGTCCTCACGAAGGTAAAAGAAGTGAAGTCCCTTAGCGAACAAAAGGGCTTATCAGACTTACTCATAGAAATAGACGGCGGTGTCAATGTAGAGACTGCAAAGAGCTGTAAAGAGGCGGGCGCTAACTTACTTGTGGCCGGCTCAGCGATATACGGTAAAAACAACCGTGCAGCAGCCATTCAGGCCATTCGAGAAGCGTAAAAAAAGGAACCAAAGTCACTCTGATCTTTGGTTCTTTTTACATGGAGAGGAGCGTATATCATGCACATACATATCGTAGCCGGCGGTCCTTTTGATTACATCCCGCCCCTTGAACATGAAGCATCACAGGACGATATTCTCTGGGTCGGTGTAGACCGGGGGACGCTCTTTTTACTAGAGCACGGCATCATGCCTGCCAAGGCTTTTGGTGATTTTGACAGTGTGACAGAAGAAGAGCTTTGCGAGCTGAAAAAGAAATTGCCTGCCTTGAATGTATTTCAGGCTGAAAAAGATGAAACCGATTTAGAGCTTGCGCTGAACTGGGCCATGCGCCAGCACCCTGCGCATATTCACATTTACGGCATTACAGGAGGAAGGGCTGATCACTTTCTAGGAAATATTCACCTTCTATATCAAGGCATTCAGCACAAGCAGAACATCACTCTTGTAGATAAGCAAAATATCATTCAAATGTTTGGTCCTGGTACATACGAAATAAAAGAAGACCCTGATAAAAAATATGTGTCGTTTCTGCCCTTTGGTACATCGGTTGAAAAGCTGACATTAAAAGGTTTCAAATATCCTCTGAAAAATTGTCATATTGAGCCTGGTTCCACACTATGTATTAGTAACGAACTCATCCACTCAAATGGTACTTTTTCTTTTCATGAAGGCATATTAATAATGGTAAGAAGCAAAGATTGACCAACCTATCAATGTGGATGGCTGATTAAGCTCAATTGTGCTGCAAGCGGTACTTTTAGGAGGGGGACAAAATGAAATTTTATACAATCAAACTGCCTAGATTTCTTGGCGGCATTGTCCGTGCGATGCTTGGTTCATTTAAAAAAGATTAATGAGTAATCTCCTTTATTTCCACATAAAAACGCCTGCTACAGTTTATTGTAGCAGGCGTTTACTCTTCTTGCTTATACACGCTCAACTTTACCAGATTTCAAAGCTCGAGCTGATACATATACTCTTTTAGGCTTACCGTCCACTAGAATACGAACTTTTTGAAGGTTCGCGCCCCATGTACGTTTTGTAGAGTTCATTGCGTGAGAACGGTTGTTCCCAGCTTTTGTTTTTCTGCCTGTAATAACGCATTTACGTGCCATTTGTTTCCCTCCTAACTGCGAAAACATCATCATATTCTTCATATACGTACTTAGAGATGCCTCAAGATACTTTAATAATTTACCACAGCTTCAAGGGGTTTGCAAGGATTGTTTACTCCTCTTTCAAGAAAAATACCTTGACATCTTGATAAAAAATCGAGGCTATAGTATAAGTAGGATTGGGTCGGATTGAATGATTTCTTTTAAAAAGAAGGGTCTTATAGTAAAATAGTGATAACTCAGGGCAATTTCTCAAAAAGGGGGAACCAATGTGTCCATTGAACTTAGAACGAAATACGGACAAATTGATATATCAAATGAAGTCATTGCAATGGTGGCAGGAGGCGCTGCGATCGATTGCTATGGTATTGTTGGCATGGCGTCCAAAAACCAAATTAAGGACGGCTTGACGGATATTCTCCGCAAAGAGAACTTCAGCCGGGGTGTTCTTGTGCGTCAGAAAGAAGACCGCATTCATATTGATATGTACATCATCGTCAGCTACGGTACAAAAATATCAGAAGTCGCACATAATGTTCAAACGAAAGTCAAATACACGATTCATCACACAATTGGACTTTCTGTTGACTCGGTCAACATTTATGTACAAGGAGTAAAAGTTACGAACCCGTAGTAAGGAGGAAATATATTGTCTATTAGAAATCTTGATGGCCGCTCATTTGCAAAAATGATTCTTGCAGGTGCTCACCATCTTTCTCAAAACGCACAAATTGTGGATGCGTTAAATGTTTTTCCAGTGCCAGATGGAGACACGGGGACAAATATGAATTTGTCGATGACTTCAGGGGCAAAAGCAGTTGAAGAAACAAACACCGATCATATTGGGAAGGTCGGCGTGGCCCTGTCAAAAGGGTTATTGATGGGCGCAAGAGGAAACTCTGGCGTGATCCTGTCACAGCTCTTTAGAGGTTTCAGTAAACATATTGAACAAAAAGAAACGATTGATGCAAAAGAATTTGCTCTTGCCTTACAGGCGGGTGTTGATACAGCATATAAAGCCGTGATGAAACCGATTGAAGGAACGATCTTAACAGTTGCAAAGGATGCAGCAAAGAAAGCGGTTGCTGTTTCGGCAGCAGAGGATCAAATTGACCGCGTTCTAGAGTTAACGATTGAGGAAGCAAGAGCTTCACTTGATCGAACGCCAGATCTGCTTCCTGTCTTAAAAGAAGTGGGTGTTGTCGATAGTGGAGGTAAAGGACTTCTATGCGTATATGAAGGTTTCCTTGCTTCATTAAGAGGTGAAGAGCTTCCTCCTAAATCGGCTTCTTTACCTACGCTAAAAGAACTCGTTAGTGCAGAGCATCATAAAAGTGCACAAAGCCATATGAACACAGAAGATATCGAATTTGGCTACTGTACTGAATTTATGGTGAAATTTGAAGAAGACAAACAGTCCTTTGATGAGAATGCCTTCAGAGAAGACTTAAGTGAATTCGGAGATTCACTTCTTGTGGTGTCTGACGATACACTGGCGAAAGTTCATATTCATGCCGAGCAGCCAGGAGATGTTTTATCATATGCACAGCGCTACGGCAGCTTGATTAATATGAAAATTGAAAACATGAGAGAGCAGCATAGCTCAATCGTGAACGAAGAAAGAGAACATGTGCCTGCTGCACCAAAAGCACCTGCTGCTGAAAAACAGCGCTTTGGTGTGGTCAGTGTCGCAATGGGAGAAGGAATTGCTGACTTGTTCAAAAGCATCGGAGCTTCCGTCGTCATTGAAGGCGGGCAGACGATGAATCCGAGCACAGAAGACATTGTCACAGCAATAGAAAGCGTACATGCCGAAACCGTCTTTATCTTACCTAATAATTCTAATATTGTCATGGCAGCTAAACAGGCGGCAACTGTCTCAAACCGTGAGGTCGTTGTCATTCCGACGAAGACCGTTCCTCAAGGAATGTCGGCACTTCTTTCTCTCAATGAAGCAGCTTCAAATGAAGACAATGAAAGAGCGATGCTAGAAGCGATTGACCATGTGAAAAGCGGGCAAATTACCTTTGCAGTAAGAGATACTCAAATTGATGGAATCGACATTGCGAAAGGTGACTATATGGGTCTGTTCAACGGGAAAATCACGTTAACAGCGAAAAATCAATTAGATGCAGCAAAAGAACTTCTAACCAAAATGGTGACAGAAGATGATGAGATTGTCACCATCATTAAAGGGGAAGATGCATCATCTGATGAGCTGGATGCGTTACAAGCCTTTATTGAAGAAACATTTGAAGATGTAGAAGTTGAAGTCCACGATGGAAAACAGCCGCTTTATTCATATATTTTAGCGGTTGAATAACGAAAGAAGGGCAAATAAAGCCCTTCTTCTTCTTTTGCAATTTTTTACTAGCCATTCAACGGTGAAATGAGTTGCGGGAAACGAATGAATCCATTAGTCTAAAGAAAGAACCAAACCATACGCGAGTGGTGATGAGAGGGGAAGACCTATGAAATTTAGAAGTGTGTTTGATATTATTGGACCTGTCATGATTGGGCCATCAAGTTCGCACACAGCGGGTGCGGCTCGTATAGGGAGAGTAGCCCGCAGCTTATTTGGAAGAGAACCGAAACGAATTGTCGTTTCATTTTATGGTTCTTTTAAAGATACGTATAAAGGACACGGTACAGATGTCGCCATTATCGGCGGTGTTCTTGACTTTGATACATTTGATGAACGAATCAAAACAGCGATTGATATTGCAAAAAGCAAAGAGATTGACATTGAATTTAAAGAAGAAGAGGCGGTGCCGGCGCATCCGAATACAGCAAAAGTAGAGATTTCAGATGCGAACGGAAGCCTTGAACTAATCGGGATTTCCATCGGCGGAGGTAAAATTGAAATCACAGAATTAAATGGCTTTGAGCTCAGACTCTCAGGGAATCATCCTGCCATTCTTGTGGTTCATAACGATCGCTACGGGACGATTGCGGCAGTTGCCAATGTCTTAGCGAAATTCGCCATCAACATCGGTCATATGGAAGTGGCGCGTAAAGATGTCGGGCAAGAGGCACTGATGACCATTGAAGTAGATCAAAATATTGACCCAGCTGTCCTATCAGAGCTAGAAACGCTGCCAAACATTATTCAAGTCACACAAATTGCAGAGTAACAACAAGGAGGTTATGAATGATGTTTAAAAACGTCAAAGAACTCGTGCAGCTAACAGAAGAACGGAATACCTCCATTTCAGAAATTATGATTGTGCAAGAAATGGAAGTGACAGGGAAGTCACGTAAGGAAATTTTCTCCCAGATGTACCGCAACCTAGAAGTGATGGAGCAGGCCGTTGAAAACGGGCTGAAGGGTGTGAAATCATTATCAGGCTTAACAGGCGGAGATGCAGTCAAACTTCAAGCCTATATCGCATCAGGCAAAACACTGTCTGGTCATACGATATTAGATGCTGTCAGTAAAGCAGTTGCAACAAATGAAGTCAATGCCGCAATGGGAACCATTTGTGCCACGCCTACAGCAGGCTCAGCAGGTGTTGTACCAGGTACGTTATTTGCAGTAAAAGAAACATTAAAGCCAACAAAGGAACAAATGGTCAGATTCCTATTTACTTCTGGCGCATTTGGTTTTGTTGTGGCGAATAACGCCAGCATTTCCGGTGCAGCAGGCGGCTGTCAGGCAGAGGTAGGTTCTGCATCAGGTATGGCGGCAGCAGCTATTGTCGAAATGGCAGGCGGGACACCGCAGCAATCTGCAGAAGCGATGGCGATTACACTGAAAAATATGCTTGGACTTGTTTGTGATCCAGTAGCGGGACTTGTCGAGGTACCGTGCGTGAAACGAAATGCAATGGGTGCATCTAACGCTATGATCGCAGCAGACATGGCTCTTGCCGGCATCACAAGCCGCATTCCATGTGATGAAGTCATTGATGCGATGTACAAAATCGGTCAAACGATGCCAACGGCTCTTCGCGAAACAGCACAAGGCGGACTCGCTGCGACACCGACAGCAAGAGAGCTTGAAAAGAAGATTTTCGGAGGTGTGACCTCATCTCGTGATACAGAAACTGCAAGATAGTGTCTCTGTCCTGAAGGGGATTGGAGAGGAAACCGAAAAAACACTCAATGAACTTGGAATCTACACAGTAGCCGATTTACTCGGCTACTTTCCTTATCGATATGACGACTATGAGCTTCGTAACTTAGAAGAAGTAAGGCATGACGAACGTGTCACAGTTGAAGGGAAAGTACATAGTGAGCCCGTTCTCACCTACTATGGCAAAAAACGAAGCAGGCTGACATTCAGGCTGCTTGTCGGGCGTTTTCTCATCACAGCAATTTGCTTCAATCGCCCTTATTTAAAACGAAGCCTTGTGTTAGGTGATACGGTATCCGTCACTGGCAAATGGGATAAAAACCGTCAATCTATTATGGTGCAGGAATTTAAAAAAGGGACGCACGAGCAAGATGGCAGTATTGAGCCCGTTTATTCAGTAAAAGAAAATGTGACCGTGAAAATGATGAGACGCTTTGTGAAGCAAGCCTTATCACTTTATGCAGACAAAGCTGAAGATCCATTGCCAACGCAGCTTGTCTCTGCCTATAAACTCATGTCCTATCAGGAAGCATTAAAAACCATTCATCTCCCAGAAACAAGAGACTCGCTCAAGCAAGCAAGACGCCGTTTTGTGTACGAGGAATTTCTCATCTTTCAGCTGAAGATGCAGGCGATTAGAAAGAAAGAACGAGAAAAAACATCAGGCATCCAGCATCCGTTTTCCAAAGAGGCAGTTTTTGAGTTTGTTGACAGCCTGCCATTTCCGCTGACGAAGGCACAATCAAGAGTGCTTGATGAAATCATGTCGGACATGGCGTCTCCATATCGAATGA
Source organism: Bacillus safensis FO-36b (assembly GCF_000691165.1). Classification (GTDB taxonomy): domain Bacteria; phylum Bacillota; class Bacilli; order Bacillales; family Bacillaceae; genus Bacillus; species Bacillus safensis. Next base: position 316,522 of record NZ_ASJD01000003.1, read on the forward strand.
ACCGGCTGCTCCAAGGAGATGTAGGTTCAGGGAAAACAGCTGTTGCAGCCATTGCGCTTTATGCCGCTCATTTATCAGGCTTTCAAGGTGCATTAATGGTCCCAACAGAAATTTTGGCAGAACAGCATGCTGATTCCCTTTACCAGCTGTTTGAAAAATGGGGGCTGAATATCGCCCTTTTGACGAGCTCTGTGAAAGGAAAGCGACGCAGAGAATTGCTTGAACGTTTAAAAGAAGGCGAGATTGACATATTAGTCGGCACGCACGCACTCATTCAAGACGAAGTCGAATTTCAGCAGCTCGGTCTTGTCATCACAGATGAGCAGCACCGGTTTGGCGTAGAGCAGCGGAAAAAACTAAGAAGCAAGGGGCAGGACCCAGATGTCTTGTTTATGACTGCCACACCTATTCCGCGAACACTTGCGATCACTGTCTTTGGAGAAATGGATGTCTCCGTCATTGATGAATTGCCAGCGGGCAGAAAACAAATCGAAACGTATTGGGTGAAGCATGACATGCTTGAGAGAATTCTTGCTTTTGTGGATAAAGAGCTGAGAAAAGGAAGACAGGCATATATAATTTGTCCGCTCATTGAAGAATCAGACAAGCTGGATGTCCAAAATGCGCTTGATGTCCATAGCATGCTCACTGAGGCATACCGCGGCAAGTGGTCGATCGGCTTAATGCATGGGAAGCTGGCGAGTGATGAAAAAGATCAGGTCATGAGAGCCTTTACCGCAAATGAAGTGCAAATTCTCGTTTCAACCACAGTCGTTGAAGTCGGGGTCAATGTGCCGAATGCAACCATCATGGTCATTTATGATGCAGACCGCTTTGGACTGTCTCAGCTTCATCAGCTAAGAGGCCGGGTCGGACGAGGAGAGCATCAATCATTTTGTATTTTAATGGCTGATCCAAAATCCGAAACAGGAAAAGAGCGGATGCGGATCATGTCCGAAACAACCGATGGCTTTGAACTGTCTGAAAAGGACTTAGAACTAAGAGGACCCGGCGATTTCTTTGGTAAAAAACAAAGCGGGATGCCTGAATTTAAAGTAGCAGATATGGTCCATGACTATAGAGCGCTGGAAACGGCTAGAAAAGATGCGGCAGACCTTGTCCAATCGGACGCTTTTTGGACTGATCCCGAATACAAAGAACTCCGGCAAACGCTGATAGACAGCGGTGTGCTGGGCGGAGATAAATTAAGCTGATCAAACGCTGGAGGAATTTTCTTGTCTTTTTGAAACAAGGATTGATTTATCATCTATGAGATTATATACTACTATTAGTACCTAGTCATAAATGTACGGATGGTGTCTGCATATGAAACTAAATAAAAAAGAACGTCAAAAGCTTCTCCAGCAAACGATCAGCTCGACTCCATTCATTACTGATGAAGAATTGGCAAGTAAATTCGGTGTCAGCATACAAACGGTTCGTCTTGATCGTTTAGAGCTGTCGATCCCTGAATTACGCGAAAGAATTAAGTATGTGGCCGAAAAGACATTAGAGGATGAAGTGAAGTCACTTCCACTGGATGAAGTGATTGGAGAAATGATTGATGTAGAGCTTGATGACCAAGCCATTTCCATTTTAGAAGTGAGAAAAGAGCATGTATTCAGCCGAAACCAAATTGCCAGGGGACATCATCTCTTCGCCCAGGCAAATTCGCTGGCAGTTGCCGTCATCGACGATGAACTGGCTTTGACAGCAAAAGCGAATATCAGGTTTACAAGGCAGGTTAAACAAGGCGAAAGAGTTGTCTCTAAAGCCAAAGTAGCCTCACATGATAAAGAAAAAGGAAGAACCGTAGTTGAAGTAAACAGCTATGTTGGTGAGGAAGTTGTCTTCTCAGGTGACTTCGTCATGTATCGCTCAAAACAAAAGTAAAAGGTGGCACGTAATATGAGAATTGCAGTCGATGCAATGGGGGGAGATCATGCCCCTAAAGCCATTATTGACGGTGTGCAAAAAAGCTTAACAGCATTTTCAGATATCGAGATTACACTTGTCGGCGATGAAAACAAAATCAAACCATACATAACAAACAACGATCGCATCACGATTTTAGATGCAAAAGAAGTCATCGAACCGACGGATGAACCAGTGCGTGCAGTTAGACGTAAAAAGGATTCATCTATGGTGAAAATGGCGCAGGAAGTATCCGAGGGACGAGCAGATGCCTGCATCTCAGCAGGAAATACTGGAGCCCTAATGACAGCTGGACTGTTTATCGTAGGCAGAATCGACGGTATTGACAGACCGGCACTTGCCCCAACTTTGCCAACACTGGATGGCAGCGGCTTCTTATTACTAGATGTTGGTGCCAACGTTGATGCTAAACCAGAACATCTCGTGCAATATGCCATGATGGGATCAATCTACGCAGAGCGTGTCTTCCCAAAGAGCAATCCGCGTGTTGGACTGTTAAATGTAGGAACAGAAGATAAAAAAGGCAACGATTTAACGAAAAAAACCTTTGAATTATTAAAAGCATCAGACTTGAATTTCGTAGGAAATGTAGAGTCTCGTGACTTATTAGAAGGTGTTGCTGACGTTGTTGTCACAGATGGTTTCACAGGAAATATTGCGCTTAAAACAATTGAAGGCACAGCCCTTTCTGTATTTAAAATGCTGAAAGAAACATTAACATCCAGTTTTACAGCAAAAATAGCAGCAGGCATGATGAAGCCGAAATTAATGCAGATGAAATCTAAAATGGATTACTCCGAATATGGCGGTGCCGCATTATTTGGTTTAAAGGCACCTGTCATTAAAGCGCATGGCTCCTCTGATGAAAATGCCATTTTCCATGCAATTCGTCAGGCGCGTGATATCGTAGAAAAAGACGTTTCAGCCATCATTCATCAAGAAGTCCAAAAAGAAACGACGAATGAGTCTTAATGGAGGTAAAGCAGCATGACTAAAATTGCATTTTTATTCCCTGGCCAAGGCTCTCAAAAAATTGGCATGGGAAAAGATTTATTTGACCAAGAAGCAGTATCTAAAGCTGTTTTTGAAGAAGCAGACAAGACCCTCGGGTTTGACTTATCTTCTATGATTTTTGAAGGGGATGCAGAAGAACTGACGCTCACCTTTAACGCGCAGCCAGCTCTTTTAACGACAAGCATCGCCATCTTAAAGAAATTTGAAGAGAGCGGAATCAAAGCAGATTATGCAGCAGGACACAGTCTTGGTGAATACACTGCCCTCGTTGCAACAGGCGCACTTTCGTTTAAAGATGCTGTTTATGCAGTCAGAAAGCGCGGAGAGTTAATGAATGAAGCTGTCCCAGCAGGAGAAGGCGCCATGGCGGCGATTCTCGGCTTAGACAAAGCGGCACTTTTAGAAGTGACAAAAGAAGTGACAGAAAGCGGTCATCTTGTAGAACTCGCTAACTTAAACTGTCCTGGTCAAATCGTGATCTCTGGTACAGCAAAAGGGGTAGAACTTGCTTCAGAGAAAGCGAAAGAAAAAGGCGCAAAACGTGCAATTGCCCTTGAAGTGAGCGGACCTTTCCATTCTGCATTAATGAAACCAGCCGCTGAAAAATTTACGGATGTTTTGTCAAAGCTGGATGTTGCGGATGCGAAAACACCGGTCATCTCAAATGTAACAGCAGACATCGTGACTTCCCGAGATGAAATTGAGACAAAACTGATTGAACAACTGTATTCTCCTGTTCGTTTTGAAGAAAGTGTGGATCGCCTTATTGATTTAGGCGTCACAACATTTATTGAAATTGGTCCTGGCAAAGTGCTTTCAGGTCTTGTGAAAAAAGTGAATCGCCGCCTGACGACGATTTCCGTTTCAGATCAAGAAACAATTGAAGCAGCCATTCAAACATTGAAGGGGGATTCTTGATGCTTACAAATAAAACAGCCGTTGTAACAGGAGCATCACGCGGGATTGGCCGATCCATCGCGATTGATTTAGCGAAAAGTGGTGCAAATGTTGTCGTGAACTATTCTGGAAACGAAGCAAAAGCAAATGAAGTCGTAGATGAAATCAAAGCACTCGGCCAGCAGGCATTTGCTGTGAAAGCTGATGTCTCAAATGCTGAAGAAGTACAAGCCATGATGAAACAAGCGATTGATACCTTTGGTTCAATTGACATTCTTGTGAATAATGCAGGGATCACAAAGGACAACCTGCTCATGAGAATGAAAGAGAATGAATGGGATGATGTCATTAACATAAACTTAAAAGGTGTTTTTAACTGTACAAAAGCTGTGACACGTCAAATGATGAAGCAAAGAAGCGGAAGAATCATCAATTTGGCTTCAGTCGTTGGTGTGTGTGGAAACCCTGGACAAGCAAACTATGTTGCAGCAAAAGCTGGCGTCATCGGATTAACGAAAACAACAGCAAAAGAGCTGGCAACTCGTCACATTACAGTTAATGCAGTAGCACCAGGCTTTATTTCAACAGATATGACAGACAAGCTTGATGAAAATGTACAGACGGAAATGCTCAAGCAAATTCCGCTCGCACGCTTTGGTGCACCTGAAGATATTAGCAACGTCGTTGTCTTTTTAGCTTCAGAAGGAGCAGGTTATATTACAGGCCAAACCATCCAAGTAGATGGCGGAATGGTCATGTCCTAAGAAATATCAAAATTTCATTAGGTTTTCTCTAGTTTTTTAAAAACAATTCAACTATAATACTTTGAGGGGAGGTGAAAGGCAATGGCAGACGTATTAGAGCGTGTATCAAAAATTATTGTAGACCGCCTTGGCGTTGATGAGGCTGACGTGAAAATGGAAGCTTCATTTAAAGAAGATTTAGGCGCTGATTCCCTTGATGTAGTTGAGCTAGTTATGGAACTTGAAGATGAGTTCGATATGGAAATTTCTGACGAAGATGCTGAAAAAATTGCAACAGTCGGTGACGCTGTGAACTACATAAATAACCAGCAATAAGTGTAACAAAGTCCCGTCTACTTTTGACGGGACTTTGAAAATTTATGTTAGTTTCAACACATTCAGCTGATCAATTGTCAGCCTTTTTCAGATGCTGGGAGCAATGTTTCCCTGCATGTAGAAAGAGAGACTCCATATATTCAGTATCCTTAAAGGCGATTACGCCTACCTGGAGGTTGCTATGCCAAAACAATATAAAGACAAACAGAAACAGAGCAAAAAACTAGAGCAATTTAGAGAATTCCAGCAGCGCATTTCTGTACAATTTAAAAATGAAAAGCTTCTATATCAAGCCTTTACCCATTCCTCTTATGTGAATGAACACCGGAAAAAGCCATACGAGGATAATGAAAGACTTGAATTTTTAGGAGATGCTGTTTTAGAATTGACCATCTCTCAATTTTTATTTGCAAAATATCCAGCGATGAGCGAGGGAGATTTAACGAAACTAAGAGCGGCGATCGTATGTGAACCGTCACTTGTATCACTAGCACATGAGCTGTCCTTCGGAGACCTTGTTCTTTTAGGAAAAGGCGAAGAAATGACAGGCGGCAGAAAACGCCCAGCACTCTTAGCGGACGTATTCGAGGCGTTTATCGGTGCACTTTATTTAGATCAGGGGCTTGAGCCGGTTGAACGTTTCCTAGAAGCGTACGTCTATCCGAAAATTAACGATGGAGCATTCTCGCACGTCATGGACTTTAAAAGCCAGCTGCAAGAATTTGTACAGCGCGATGGAAAAGGTGTGCTCGAATACCGTATCCTGCATGAAAAAGGGCCTGCACATAACCGGGAATTTGAAGCAAATGTATCCCTTCGAGGTGAAGTGCTCGGAATTGGAAATGGACGCTCTAAAAAAGAAGCAGAACAGCACGCTGCACAGGAAGCACTTGCTAAATTGCAGAAACATCATATGAACCAATAAAATCCCCCTCGTTATTCAGGGGGATTTCACTCTGTTTTCCATCATCTTTTTTCACTTCATATGGTAAGATGATAGTACTTTAAATACATAAGGAGGATCACTCTCATGTTCCTCAAACGTTTAGACGTGATAGGATTCAAATCATTTGCACAGCGAGTGACCGTGGACTTTGTTAAAGGGGTCACAGCTGTGGTTGGACCAAACGGGAGCGGCAAAAGTAATATTACCGATGCTATCCGCTGGGTACTTGGAGAACAATCAGCGAAAAGCCTCCGCGGAGGAAAAATGGAAGATATCATTTTTGCAGGAAGTGACTCAAGAAAAAGAGTCAATCTAGCAGAGGTGACTTTAACATTAGATAACGAAGATCACTTTTTACCGATCGATTTTCACGAAGTCAGTGTGACAAGAAGGGTCTATCGCTCAGGAGAAAGTGAATTTCTCATAAACAATCAATCTGTCCGCTTAAAGGATATTATTGATCTTTTCATGGATTCAGGTCTTGGGAAGGAAGCTTTTTCAATCATCAGCCAAGGAAAGGTAGAGGAAATTCTATCAAGTAAGGCAGAAGAGAGAAGAAGCATCTTTGAAGAAGCGGCTGGCGTTTTGAAATATAAAACAAGAAAGAAAAAAGCCGAGAATAAACTGTTTGAAACGCAGGACAACTTAAACCGAGTAGAAGATATTCTGCATGAACTAGAAGATCAAGTAGAACCATTAAGAATGCAAGCATCCATTGCAAAGGACTATTTGCAAAAAAAAGAAGAGCTTGAAAATGTCGAAATCGCCCTAACTGTCCATGACATCGAAGCACTTCATGAAAAATGGACAACACTTGGTGAAGCAGTCGAGCGCTTCAAACAAGATGAAATGAAGCAGTCTACAGATATCCAAGCAAAAGAAGCCAAAATTGAAGAGTCAAGAGACCGCATTCAAGCGCTTGACGAATCAATTAATGATCTGCAAGAAGTTCTTCTTTTCACAAGTGAGGAATTAGAAAAGCTTGAAGGAAAAAAAGAAGTGCTAAAAGAGCGGAAAAAAAATGCGGCCGCAAACCAAGGACAGCTTGAAGAAACGCTCGTTCGTTTAACTGAAAAGCAAGCGCTGTTAACCGAAAAGATTGAGCAGCAGAAAATCACGCGTGACAGCCTGCAAAAAGAAGTGCAGCAGCTAAAAGATGAAGTGAACACAAAGCAGCATCAACTGTCGCTTCATAGTGAAGATGTGGAAGGTCAAATTGAACAGCTGAAAAGCGATTATTTTGATCTGCTTAATGAACAGGCTTCCATCCGTAATGAACGTAAATTACTAGAAGAACAGCAGCGCCAAGCAGCGATGCAGCTAGAGCGGCTGACGCAAAATAACCAAAAACATATCGAAGAACGAGTGTCTGTTAAAGAAAAGAAAACAGAAGCTGAGCAGCAGCTTTCAGCACTGGAAGAAGACATTCTAGCTCAAGTAAAACGCTTTAGAGAAGCAGAACAAAAGCTTGAGCAAATGAAACGTCAATACGAGAAAAAAGAAACGGCTCTTTACCAAGCCTATCAATACGTACAGCAGGCAAAATCCAAAAAAGAAATGCTTGAATCCATGCAGGAAGACTTCTCAGGCTTTTTCCAAGGAGTGAAAGAGGTCTTAAAGGCAAAAGAACGGTTAGGCGGTATTCATGGTGCCATTGCAGAGCTGATTCAAACGGATCAGCAGTATGAGACATCGATTGAAATTGCGCTGGGTGCAGCCACGCAGCACGTCGTTACAGAAAATGAAGCAGCTGCGAGACAAGCGATTGGATACTTAAAGCAGCATTCCTTTGGACGTGCAACCTTCCTGCCAATGAACGTGATCAAAGAAAGAACCATTCAGCTCAGAGATGTTCAAACAGCAGAGCAGCATGCTGCATTTATCGGCGTAGCGAGTCACCTTGTTTTCTTTGACGAAAAGTATCAAAAGGTGATTCAGAATTTGCTTGGAACTGTGCTGATCGTTAGAGACTTAAAAGGCGCCAATGAACTGGCGAAAATGCTTGGACATCGTTACCGTATCGTGACTCTTGATGGAGATGTCGTAAACCCCGGCGGTTCAATGACCGGTGGCGGCGTAAAGAAAAAGAACAACTCTCTTCTTTCAAGAAACCGGGAGATCGAAACGTTAACAAAGCAGCTCGTTGAAATGGAAGAGAAAACAACGATCCTTGAAAAAGAAACAAAAGAAACGAAGCAATTGATCGGAGCAAACGAAAGCCAATTAAACGAACTGCGTCAGCGCGGCGAAACGCTTCGTGAAAAGCAGCAAGATCTCAAAGGGAAGCTATACGAACTGCAAGTTGCAGAAAAAAATATCAATGCTCATCTTGAACTCTATGATCAAGAAAAAGAAGAATTGCAGCAGCGTTCTACTGAACTCGCGGAGAAGGACAAAAAGCAGGTCGCTCTTGAAGCCTCTATAGGTGAGAAACTGACGGCTCTTGATCAAGAAATCAATACATTAACAAAGCGTAAGCAGACGCAAAGCTCAACGAAAGAAACCATTTCTGCTGAATTAACTGAGCTGAAAATCTCGCTTGCCAAAAAAGAGCAGTCCTTAGCGAATGAACAAGAAAAGCTTTCGAGCTTAATGGCTGAATTAGAAGAAGCTGAACAGACGCTGATGGAAACAAAAGAAGATCTGTCACTCTTAACAAATGAAATGTCATCTAGTTCAAGCGGAGCCGAACAACTGGAAGAAGCGGCGAAAGAGAAGCTGGAAAACAAAAACAAAACAACCGCACTCATTTCAGAGCGCCGTAAGCAGCGTCTCGCTCTTTCTGAAACATTAGAATTCGCTGAACGTGAGCTTAAAGAACAAAAACGTTTGTATAAGCAGCTCACCACAAGCTTAAAAGATGAAGAAATTAAGCTTGGCCGTATGGAAGTCGAGCTCGATAACCTGATCGCTTATTTGAACGATGAATATGCTCTTTCATTTGAAGGAGCAAAAGAGATGTATCAGTTGACGTTATCGCCAGATGAAGCAAGAAAACGAGTGAAGCTGATCAAACTAGCCATTGAAGAGCTTGGAACAGTAAACTTAGGCAGCATTGACGAGTATGAACGTGTGAATGAACGCTATCTTTTCTTAACAGAACAGCGAAATGATCTGACAGAAGCGAAAAATACATTATTCCAAGTCATCGAAGAAATGGATCAAGAGATGACAAAGCGTTTCTCTGAGACATTCTCTCAAATCCGCGGGCACTTTGAATCTGTTTTCCAAGCATTATTTGGCGGCGGAAGAGCAGATCTTAAACTGACAGATCCAAATGATTTACTCAACTCTGGCGTTGATATTGTCGCGCAGCCGCCAGGGAAAAAACTGCAAAACTTAAGCCTTCTTTCAGGCGGAGAGAGAGCCTTAACAGCGATCGCTTTACTATTCTCTATCTTAAAAGTGAGACCTGTTCCATTCTGCGTGTTAGATGAGGTAGAAGCGGCGCTTGATGAAGCAAATGTTTTCCGTTTTGCGCAATATTTAAAGAAATACAGCCAGGAAACACAGTTCATTGTCATTACGCACCGCAAGGGAACAATGGAAGAAGCCGATGTGCTCTACGGCGTGACGATGCAGGAGTCAGGTGTTTCTAAGCTTGTATCTGTCAAACTAGAAGAAACGAAAGAGCTTGTCCAGTAATTAAAGGAGGTTTTTGAACCAATGAGCTTTTTTAAGAAATTAAAAGAAAAATTTACGCAGCAAACCGATACAGTATCAGAAAAGTTTAAAGATGGACTCGAAAAAACGAGAAACTCCTTCCAAGGAAAAGTAAATGAACTGATTTCCCGCTACCGCAAAGTCGACGAAGACTTTTTTGAAGAGCTGGAAGAGGTTCTGATCGGCGCTGATGTCGGTTTCACAACTGTGATGGAACTGATTGATGAGCTGAAAAAAGAAGTGAAATTAAGAAACATTCAAGACCCAAGCGAAGTACAAGCGGTCATTTCTGAAAAACTGGTTGACATCTACAATAGCGGAGAGGAACAAATCTCTGCTCTGAACATTGAAGACGGGCGTTTGAATATCATTTTATTTGTAGGCGTCAACGGTGTTGGAAAAACAACGACTATCGGCAAACTTGCAAACAAGCTGAAAAATGAAGGGAAATCCGTCATTTTAGCAGCAGGTGATACGTTCCGTGCCGGTGCCATCGAGCAGCTTGAAGTGTGGGGAGAACGTTCAGGTGTTCCTGTCGTCAAACAAACAGCAGGCTCTGATCCAGCAGCGGTGATCTATGATGCCGTTCAATCAGCAAAAGCGAAAAATGCGGATGTCCTCATCTGCGATACAGCAGGAAGACTTCAAAACAAAGTCAACTTGATGAAAGAGCTGGAGAAGGTCAAGAGAGTTATTGAACGCGAGGTTCCAGATGCACCTCATGAAGTATTGCTCGCTCTTGATGCGACAACGGGTCAAAACGCAATGGCACAAGCTAAGGAATTTTCTAAAGCGACAAATGTGACAGGGATTGCCTTAACAAAGCTTGACGGTACTGCAAAAGGCGGAATTGTTCTTGCGATTCGAAATGAGCTGAACATTCCTGTGAAGCTTGTCGGTTTAGGTGAAAAGGTGGACGATCTGCAAGAGTTTGATGCAGAATCGTATGTGTATGGATTATTCTCAGACGTAATTGATCAACAAGACTAACAAAAAAATGCCGGCAAATCTGCTGGCATTTTTATTTATGCGTAGCTTCATGAAGTGACAAGATAAAAACTTGACACACAGAAGAGAACCGTGTAAACTTAGTTGATGTAAAGGGAATGAACTTAACAAAGGGGAGAGAGCCCATGACGCTTGAAAAAACAACGAGAATGAATTACTTGTTTGACTTCTATCAATCGTTGTTGACCGCAAAGCAAAAGAGCTACATGTCGCTTTACTACCTAGACGATTTTTCCCTCGGTGAAATTGCGGATGAATATGAAGTATCAAGGCAGGCTGTTTATGATAATATTAAACGGACTGAAGCGATGCTTGAACAATATGAAGAAAAGCTGCTCTTGTTTAAGAAATTTAAAGAGCGTAAAGAACTTCTCAAAAAAATGAGAGAGCTTGTAGCTGATTCTGCGCAAACAGAAGAAGCAGAAGCTTTAATTGAATCGCTTGAGAAATTAGATTAGGAGGCGGCACAGTATGGCATTTGAAGGATTAGCCGACCGACTGCAGCAGACGATTTCAAAAATCCGCGGCAAAGGAAAAGTGTCAGAACAAGATGTAAAAGAAATGATGCGCGAGGTACGCCTTGCCCTTCTTGAAGCTGACGTCAATTTTAAAGTAGTCAAAGACTTTGTGAAAAAAGTAAGTGAGCGGGCAGTTGGACAAGAGGTCATGAAAAGCCTTACCCCTGGACAGCAGGTCATTAAAGTTGTAAAAGAAGAACTCACTGAATTAATGGGCGGAGAAGAGAGTAAGATCGCTGTAGCGAAAAAATCTCCAACAGTCATTATGATGGTTGGTCTTCAAGGGGCAGGTAAAACAACCACAACAGGGAAGCTTGCCAATTTACTTCGCAAAAAACATAATCGCAAGCCGATGATGGTAGCTGCTGATATTTACCGACCAGCAGCGATCCAGCAGCTTCAAACGCTTGGGAAACAGCTTGATATGCCGGTGTTTTCATTAGGTGATCAAGTCAGCCCTGTCGAAATTGCCAAACAGGCAATTGAAAAAGCGAAAGAAGAACACCATGATTATGTCATTTTAGATACAGCAGGACGTCTTCATATCGATGAAGAATTAATGGATGAACTTCAGCAAGTAAAAGAAGTAGCAAATCCAGAAGAAATTTTCCTAGTTGTTGACTCTATGACAGGTCAAGATGCTGTCAATGTCGCGAAAAGCTTTAATGAACAGCTTGGTTTAACAGGTGTCGTTCTAACAAAACTAGACGGTGATACAAGAGGCGGTGCAGCACTTTCTATTCGAGCTGTCACCAATACGCCGATTAAATTCGCTGCACTAGGAGAAAAGCTTGACGCGATTGAACCATTCCATCCAGAGCGGATGGCATCAAGAATTCTTGGCATGGGAGATGTGCTCACGCTGATTGAAAAAGCACAGGCAAACGTCGACCAAGATAAAGCGAAAGAGCTTGAGCAAAAAATGCGGACAATGAGCTTCACGCTCGATGATTTCCTCGAGCAGCTTGGCCAAGTTCGAAATATGGGTCCACTTGATGAACTGATCCAAATGATGCCGGGAGCCGGTAAAATGAAAGGGCTCAAAAACGTCCAAGTAGACGAAAAGCAGCTCAATCATATCGAAGCGATCATTAAATCAATGACGACCGAGGAAAAAGAACAGCCAGAGGTCATCAATGCAAGCCGAAGAAAACGGATTGCAAAGGGAAGCGGAACATCTGTACAGGAAGTCAATCGCCTTTTAAAGCAATTTGATGAAATGAAAAAGATGATGAAGCAAATGACCAACATGTCCAAAGGAAAGAAAAAGGGCTTTAAATTACCATTTATGTAATTGGTTATACATGATAAAACCGTTGTTAAGAAAAAACACTTTACAAACCCTTTTATCATTGTTAATATACTATCTTGTTGAAATATTTTCGGAGGTGCTAGTAAAATGGCAGTAAAAATTCGTTTAAAACGTATGGGAGCAAAAAAATCTCCTTTCTATCGTATTGTTGTAGCAGATTCTCGTTCACCACGTGACGGTCGTTTCATCGAAACAGTTGGAACTTACAACCCAGTGGTATCACCAGCTGAGGTGAAAATCAACGAAGAATTAGCGCTTAAATGGCTTCAAAATGGTGCGAAACCATCTGATACAGTTCGCAATCTTTTCTCAAGCCAAGGAATTCTTGAAAAATTTCATAATGCGAAAAACAGCAAATAATGAATGAGCTGTCCTTGGAAGAATTGATTGTGTCCATCGTCGAGCCACTTGTTGATTTCCCTGAAGATATTCACGTATCTTCATTAGAAAAAGATGAGCAGGTGATTTACACACTGTCTGTCAATGCTGAAGATACCGGAAAAGTGATCGGAAAGCAGGGACGTACAGCAAAAGCGATACGAACAGTCATTTTTGCAGCAAGTGCAGAGTCTTCTAAGAAAGTTCAACTTGAGATTGCTGACTAAAAAGGGAGAGGGCTTAGGACCTCCCCTTTTTTTACACGTTTAAATCTATTTTTCGTTATACTGTAGAGGACAAATGCCTTCGGATAGGGGGACAAAAAGGAAGATGCAGATCATTCAACATGTCACCGTGATGCAAGTATTAACTGAAAGCAGTAAGGACAAACTGTTAACGACTTTTTTGGAGAAAAAAGAAAGACTAGAACGTGAATGCAATCAACTATATTTTCAACTAAAAAAACATGAAAAAGAACCACATCAGCAAGAAGCCATCCCTCAATTTCAAAAAGCGATCGATAAAAGGCAAGAGAAGATCCGGCAAATTGATTTTCAAGTAGAGCAGCTGCATATTTTGCCGCTTGGAAGTGAAATGAAAGAAACAGAAGTGGATGCACTGGTTGAAGTAAAAATAGGTGATAAATGGGATGACAAGATGCAAGATAATGTCATCGTCGTGAAAGACGGCACCATTGTGGAAATACGTCAGGGGTGATTGAGAACATGGAGCTAGAATGGTTGAATGTTGGAAAGATCGTCAATACACACGGAGTGCGCGGAGAAGTACGTGTCGTGTCAAAGACAGATTTCCCAGAAGAGCGCTACAAAAAGGGAAGCGTCCTCTATATTTTTAAGCAAGGTCAAAGCGAGCCGCTGAAAGTGACTGTCGCATCGCATCGCCAGCACAAACAGTTTGATTTGCTCACATTTGAAGAAATCAACTCATTAAATGAAGCAGAGCATTTGAAAGAATCAATCTTAAAGGTAGAAAAAGAACATCTTGGGTCATTAGACGAAGGAGAATTTTATTTCCACCAAATCATCGGCTGTGAAGTATACGATGAAGAGGACAAGCTGATCGGCCAAATCAAAGAAATCCTTACGCCAGGGGCAAATGATGTGTGGGTGGTTGGAAGAAAAGGCAAAAAAGATGCCCTCATTCCATATATACCATCTGTCGTCAAAAAGATCGATATCTCATCCAAAACCGTACACATTGAAGTGATGGAAGGACTTATTGACGAATGAAAATCGATTTCTTAACCCTTTTTCCTGAAATGTTCGAAGGTGTGCTTCACTCATCGATCTTAAAAAAAGCACAGGAGAAAGAAGCTGTCTCATTTCAAGTCGTCAATTTTAGAGAGTATTCGGATCATAAGCATAAAACAGTGGATGACTATCCGTATGGCGGCGGTGCTGGTATGGTACTGAAAGCGCAGCCCGTATTTGATGCGGTAGAAGATTTAACAAAGAAAGCAAGCACGAAACCCCGAATCATTCTTGTCTGTCCTCAAGGGGAAAGATATACACAAAAGAAAGCAGAAGAACTTGCAAAAGAAGAGCATCTTATGTTCATTTGCGGCCACTATGAAGGCTACGATGAGCGCATCAGGGAGCATCTTGTCACAGATGAGATCTCAATCGGAGATTTCGTCCTCACAGGCGGAGAGCTGCCAGCGATGATGATTGCAGACAGTGTGGTCAGGCTTTTGCCTCATGTGCTTGGAAAAGAAGCGTCTCACATCGAAGATTCATTCAGTACAGGTCTGCTTGAGCACCCGCACTATACAAGGCCAGCGGATTATAAAGGACTAAAAGTGCCGGATGTGCTTCTCTCTGGAAATCATGCCAAAATTGAAGAGTGGCGGCGCAAAGAATCCTTGAAGCGAACCTATACAAGACGGCCAGATTTGATCGATTCTTGCAAAACATTAACGGATGAAGAAAAAAGATGGCTTTGGCAGCTTCATAATGACTAGATTGTATTGCACACGGCATAGAGGTATGATATGATACTACTTGTGACTTGGACGGCTTGCTGATCCAAGTTTGAAAACGATGTTCCGCTGCAATGAAGAAAGAGGACATGAGCATCTGTTGGAAGGAGTTGAAAACGATGCAACATTTGATTGAAGAAATCACAAAAGAACAATTACGCACTGATCTTCCTGCGTTCCGTCCTGGTGACACTTTACGTGTACATGTTAAAGTTGTCGAGGGTACTCGTGAGCGTATCCAGATCTTTGAAGGTGTTGTAATTAAGCGTCGTGGTGGTGGAATCAGCGAAACTTTCACAGTTCGTAAGATCTCTTACGGTGTAGGCGTTGAGCGTACATTCCCTGTACACACACCAAAAATCGCTAAGATCGAAGTTGTACGTCACGGTAAGGTACGTCGTGCGAAACTTTACTACCTACGTGAACTTCGCGGTAAAGCGGCTCGTATCAAAGAAATCAGACGATAATGATATCAAAGGAAAGAGCTTGTTACCTGTAACAGGCTCTTTTTTTGTACAATGTATAGAGATAACAGGTAGAAGAAAGAAGGTGCACATATGACGATTCAATGGTTTCCAGGCCATATGGCAAAAGCAAGACGTGAAGTCACAGAAAAATTAAAACTCATCGACATCGTATTTGAATTAACCGATGCAAGAATTCCGATGTCCTCTAGAAACCCAATGATCGAAGAAATCCTTCAAAACAAACCCAAAATCATGCTCTTAAACAAAGCAGATAAAGCAGATCCTCGTATGACAAAGGAGTGGCAGGCGCACTTTGAGCAGCAAGGCGTTCGGTCACTTGCCATTAACTCAGTCGATGGACAAGGGTTAAATCAGATCATCACGGCTTCAAAAGAAATTTTAAAAGAAAAATTCGACCGCATGAAAGCAAAAGGCGTCAAACCACGTGCAATTCGAGCACTAATTATCGGGATTCCCAACGTCGGAAAATCGACCTTAATCAATCGTTTAGCAAAAAAGAACATTGCCAAAACAGGAGACCGGCCTGGTATTACGACATCACAGCAATGGGTGAAGGTAGGGAAAGAACTAGAACTGCTTGATACCCCTGGAATCCTCTGGCCGAAGTTTGAAGATGAGCAGGTAGGACTCAGGCTTGCGGTGACTGGAGCGATCAAAGATTCGATCATCAACTTACAGGATGTCGCTGTGTATGCACTTCGTTTTCTAGAAGAGAATTACCCAGAGCGATTAAAAAAACGCTATGATCTAGCGGAGATACCTGAAGATACGGTTGAGCTGTTTGATGCAATTGGCACTAAGCGCGGCTGTCTAATGAGCGGGGGATTCATAAACTATGACAAAACCACCGAAATCATTATTCGGGATATTCGAACAGAAAAATTTGGTCCCCTCACTTTTGAGAAGCCTGAAAGCTAAAAGACACGCAGCTCATGCGGGTCTTTATTTTTTGCGAAAAACTGCCGATATAAAGAAGGAGGCTGCGAAAAAGCCTATGTACACGGTGAAGCAAATAAAAGAACTAATAGAAAAGCATGCAGGCGACGAGTCATACATTCGCGAGCTTGTGAAAGATGATACGAGAAAAAGTGTCCAAAAACTGATAGAAAAGTGGCACAAAGAGAGAGAAAAGCAGCAAGCACTTCACGCAGCATGGCATGACATGCTGCAATTTGAAAACAAAGCAAAGACGCAGGGATACACATGTATTGCTGGAATAGATGAAGCAGGAAGAGGACCGCTTGCCGGCCCAGTTGTGGCAGCAGCCGTTATATTAAAGGAAGAGACAGTCCTGCTCGGTTTAAACGACTCAAAGCAATTATCTGAGAAAAAAAGATTGGCTTATTATGATTTAATTCAAAAAGAAGCACTTGATATCGGAATCGGCATTGTTGATGCGGCTACGATCGATGAAATCAATATTTATGAAGCATCAAGACTGGCGATGGTAAGAGCTGTAGAGCAGTTAACTCATACACCTGATTATCTACTCATAGATGCCATGACACTCCCGCTTTCTACCCACCAAGAGAATATCATCAAAGGAGATGCAAAAAGTGCATCCATTGCAGCAGGTGCATGTATTGCGAAGGTGACAAGGGATCAGATGATGGAAGAGTACGGGCGTAAATATCCTGAGTATCAATTTGAAAAACATAAAGGGTACGGAACGAAAGAGCACCTGGCTGCGATTCAAACACATGGTGCTACCCCAATCCACCGATTATCGTTTGCGCCGGTGAAATCTGTTATATCATAAATTTTAATCTAAGGAGGCTGCCTGTGATGACAAGAGTTGAGGATATACATACAGCACTGAATAGCCGGCTGAATACGGCCGAATCGGTTCCATTAAACACCGAAGGGAAGGATAATGTTCATCGGCTGATTCTCGGCAAGGTACTAAAAATGCTTGGAGATGATACAGCCCTTGTTCAAATAGGCTCAACGAAAATAAAAGCACAGCTGGCGGCTCAGCTTAAAGCAGACGCGTTTTATTGGTTCCAATTTGAACAAGAGGGTGGAGGCAGCCTCAATAAACTAAGACCCGTTCAGCAATTTGATCAAGATCCTAAGACATTAAAAGATGCAGCAGCCAAACTATTAGAAGGTCTCTCACTGAAAAATGGGATTGAAAACATGCTGACGGCTACAGCTTTTTTAAAGGAAAAGCCGGTCATCAACGAAGGAGAGTTAAAAACGGCAGTGAAGTGGATCGAACAGCTTCAAGGAGCTGATGTGAAGAAAGGGCTCCAGGCACTTCTCTTTGCTTTAAAGAAAGATTTACCGATCCAGCAAGGGGTGCTTCAATCTATTTTAGCCGTAAAATCATCCTCTGCCCTTCACCAGGATATAACAGCGCTATTAAATCAATTAACACAGCTTCCGAAGCACACAGATGCCACACAGACCCTTATACAAGCCGTTCGGTCAGTTGTAGATGCAGAGACAGCCATCCATGCAGAAAAGCTCTTATCGGTCCTTCTAGCAGCGAGAGAAGGCGTGGCGAAGCAAGACGGCAATTCACCAATAACGACTCCGCTCAATCCGTCTCAGCAAAAAGAAAATAGTCTTGCCTCAATTGTACAAGAGCGTCAGCCGTCCCAAGTTCTTCAGACAAACGTGCAGCAGCAGTCAACAAGTCCAACAGCGCTGCAAATTCCGCTTCAGCAAATTGAGCGGATACTGACAAGCTTGATGAAACAAGGTGCAGACGGGCAGCAAGAGCCTAACTTAAAACAGCTCACAGCATTGCTGCAAGGGCTCCAGCAGGCAGGATCTCAGCCTGACGCAAAAGGAGCTGTGCTTCAAAAAGAGTTTCCCTTCCTGTCAAAAAGAGAGGCAAAAGCTTTGGCCCAGGTGGTGCAGCAGACTGAACCAACATTAAGCAATAAAACTGATGTGCTCGATTTACTTATGACGATGAAAAAGGCAATTGGTGTACGTGATGAAATCGGTATGCTGAAACTGCTCGAAAAAGGCAGCCAGGATGTCAAAAGTCAGGAGCTGCACCAATTAAAGCTTGTGCTGAATGATGTGAAGCAGGCGGATTTACCAGAGCACGTTAAAAAAGAAGTGGATCAATTATTTCATAGATTGAATGGGCAGTTATTTGTGCAGCAGGAGAACCAAACCGTCAGTCAAATGATGGTTTCCTATCCTCTTTTCTCAAAACATAGTGTTCAAGATTTAACCTTTATACTAAAGGGACATAAGAAAAAAGATGGCTCTATTGATATTTCTCAGTGCCGCCTGATGTTTTATCTAAACATGGAAAACCTTGAAGAAACCTTAATAGACTGTACGATTCAGCAAAAGGTCATGTCTATTACTGTCGAGACAGCCCATGAACTGCAAGGAACCATTAATCCGATGATTCCGGCTGTTCGGGAGAATTTAAATGCTCTAGGATACAGTTTAACGGGAATTACAGCAAAAAAGAGACAAGAGCCAGTAGATCCGTCTCAATTTCTAGATGAACACTTTCATAAAATCAGCGAGAAAGGGCTGGACTTACGAGTATGAAGGATTCAAAACCGCTTAGAAGAGCGGTCGCTCTGCATTACGATGAAGAAAAACAAAAAGCGCCAAAAGTCGTTGCAACAGGCAGCGGCTATGTGGCAGATCATATTATTGAAGAAGCAAAAAAGTCGGGAGTCCCAATCCAGGAAGACCGTAATTTAGTCGAACTCATGCGACATTTAACATTAGATGAGGAGATCCCCGAAGCGTTATACGATACTGTAGCAGAAATTTTTTCGTTTATCTACAGATTAGATCAAAAAATGAAAAAATAAGGTAAAAAAAGTGATTTGGCTGAAAAATTTATATTTTTAATAAAATAAAAGTTTGAATGTTTAGAAGGATTTTACGATTTTACATAGAACCCTAGACATTCTCTTTTTTATTCTTTAAAATGAAAGCGCAGTCTATTTTATAATTTTTGTTTCTACATATGTTGGGAGGATGGGAAATGAATATCCATGAGTACCAAGGAAAAGAAATCCTAAGAAAATATGGGGTTTCAGTTCCAAATGGTAAAGTAGCATTTACACCTGATGAAGCAGTGAAAGCATCAGAAGAGCTAGGGAGCTCTGTATATGTCGTAAAAGCACAGATTCATGCAGGCGGCCGTGGTAAAGCAGGCGGGGTAAAAATTGCAAAAACGAAAGATGAAGTGAAAGGGTTTGCAGAGGAATTGCTCGGCAAGACACTTGTCACACATCAAACAGGGCCTGAAGGGCGCGAAATAAAACGCTTACTTATTGAAGAAGGCTGCGATATTCAAAAGGAATACTATGTTGGACTAGTTTTGGACAGAGCGACATCAAGAATTGTATTGATGGCATCTGAAGAAGGCGGTACTGAAATTGAAGAAGTAGCAGAAAAAACGCCAGAAAAAATCGTCAAAGTGGTCATCGACCCAGCGATTGGCCTGCAAGGCTATCAGGCGAGAGAAGTAGCATTTAAAATTAATATTCCAACAAAATTAGTTGGCCAAGCTGTTAAGTTTATGACAAGCCTTTACAATGCGTTTATTGAAAAAGATTGTTCAATTGCTGAGATTAATCCACTTGTTGTAACAGGCGATGGAAAAGTCATGGCACTTGATGCAAAATTAAACTTTGATAGCAATGCCTTATATAGACAAAAAGATATATTAGAATACCGTGACCTTGATGAAGAGGATCCAAAAGAAATTGAAGCATCTAAATATGACTTAAGCTACATTTCTTTAGATGGAAATATTGGCTGTATGGTCAATGGAGCAGGACTTGCGATGTCTACAATGGATATCATCAAGCATTACGGCGGGGACCCTGCAAACTTCCTAGATGTTGGCGGCGGTGCAACAGCTGAAAAAGTAACGGAAGCATTTAAAATCATCTTATCTGATCAAAATGTCAAAGGGATTTTCGTGAACATTTTTGGCGGCATCATGAAATGTGATGTGATTGCAGAAGGTGTTGTTGAAGCGACGAAACAGGTCGGCTTAACATTACCACTTGTTGTACGTCTTGAAGGAACAAACGTTGAATTAGGGAAGAAAATCCTGAGTGATTCAGGCTTAAATATCACTTCTGCTGAGTCTATGGCTGACGGGGCAGAAAAGATTGTATCTTTAGTCAAGTAGAGCAGAAAGGCAGGGAACCTAAATGAGTGTATTTATTAATAAAAATACGAGAGTAATTGTTCAGGGGATTACCGGTTCAACCGCATTGTTCCATACAAAACAAATGATTGAGTACGGAACAAATATCGTTGGCGGTGTCACACCTGGAAAAGGTGGAACTGAAGTAGAAGGAGTTCCTGTATTTAATACTGTATCTGAAGCAGTGCAGACTACTGGAGCGAACGCTTCTGTTATCTATGTACCAGCACCATTTGCGGCAGATGCCATTTTAGAGGCTGTTGACGCAGAAGTCGATCTCGTCATTTGTATCACTGAACATATTCCAGTGCTTGACATGGTCAAAGTGAAACGGTATATGGAAGGGAAAAAGACAAGACTAGTTGGGCCAAACTGCCCAGGTGTCATCACACCTGAAGAATGTAAAATTGGTATCATGCCTGGCTACATTCATAAAAAAGGTCATGTGGGTGTTGTTTCTCGTTCTGGAACGCTTACATATGAAGCGGTACATCAGCTTTCAGAAGCTGGTGTTGGACAATCGACAGCTGTAGGAATCGGGGGAGACCCGGTAAATGGGACAAACTTTATTGATGTTTTAAAAGCATTCAATGAAGATCCTGAAACGCATGCTGTGATTATGATCGGTGAAATCGGCGGTACGGCTGAAGAAGAAGCAGCTGAATGGGTAAAAGCAAATATGACTAAGCCAGTCGTTGGCTTTATTGGCGGTAAAACGGCGCCTCCAGGAAAACGTATGGGACATGCTGGTGCCATTATTTCTGGTGGTAAAGGAACAGCTGATGAAAAGGTAAAAACAATGCGTGAATGTGGAATTGAAGTGGCAGAAACACCATCTGTCATGGGAGAAACGTTGATTAAAGTATTAAAAGAGAAGAATCTCTTCGAAGCTTGTAAAACGCATTAATGACACAAGAAGACTTGTTCTTTGGCAAGTCTTCTTCTTTCTATTTTAAACTGGAGGAATGGTATGTACAACGTGTCCGAAAGAATGATTTTTCACCGCTTAAAAGGCCTCATCTCACCCTCATTATTAACAAAATGGTGGAAAGTCGATCCTGAGCTATATATAAATGAAGAAACACATCATTTTAAACAGGATCGAGCGTTACAAACGATCGACTTTACCCGCTTAAAACAAGCTGAAGAAAATGAATTCCCCATTTTTCAACACATCGTTCAAGCCTATTTAAAGCAAAACATTCACATGATTCCCATCACATCACCCTTATATCCCAGCACACTAAAAAATATTTATGATCCTCCCCCTGTGTTATTCCTAAAAGGAAACGTATCATATTTAAATGAAGAAAAAAGTTTAGGTGTAGTCGGCACGCGAGTTCCATCGTCTTATGGAGAAGCATGTGTGAAGAAAATTGTTGGTGAGCTTGTAAAGGAAGATTGGATGATTGTCAGTGGTTTAGCTAAAGGAATCGATGGACTTGCACATAAAGAGTGCATCAGAAAAAAAGGAAAAACGATCGGCATTATAGCAGGCGGTTTTCAGCATTTATACCCAAAAGAGCATGAGCAAATGGCTCAATACATGGGCGAGCATCATTTGCTTTTGTCAGAGCATCCTCCTTATGTCAAACCAGAAAAGTGGCATTTTCCAATGAGAAATCGTTTAATTAGTGCACTGACGAAAGGAACCATCGTGATACAGTGCAAAGAAAAGAGCGGTTCTCTTATTACAGCCTATCAAGCACTTGAGCAAGGAAAAGAGGTATTTGCAGTTGCTGGATCCATCTTTGATCCTAATTCCACAGGTCCGGCAAGACTCATTCAGCAGGGAGCAAAGCTTGTTCATTCAACAAAAGATATTTTAGAGGAATTCTCCTTCCGCAGCGTTCAATATACTGAACCAACATAAAAATATCGTTTGACAAAAGACATCGGAATATTTAATAATAGTGAGGATTTAAGTTTACACTTTGTTTTTCGTGTTTATAATGATGTTCATCATAAAGAATTTTTAATGATTGCCTGTTAGATAGGTGCAATTAACATAAATATGAATTGTGAAATGTATAAAGAGAGAACACCTCTTAAGGGGGATTTTGAGTATGGCTGATTATTTAGTCATCGTTGAGTCGCCAGCAAAGGCGAAAACGATTGAGCGTTATTTAGGAAAAAAGTATAAAGTAAAAGCTTCAATGGGGCACGTAAGGGATTTACCGAAAAGTCAGCTCGGTGTTGATACTGAGCATGACTTCGAACCGAGATATATTACGATTCGCGGGAAAGGCCCGGTTTTAAAAGAATTAAAAACAGCGGCGAAAAAAGCAAAAAAAGTCTATCTCGCAGCTGACCCCGATAGAGAGGGAGAAGCGATTGCTTGGCATTTAGCACACAGCCTTGACCTTGACCTCTCTTCTGAATGCCGCGTTGTTTTTAACGAGATTACAAAAGATGCGATTAAGGATTCCTTTAAGCATCCACGTATGATCAATATGGACTTAGTTGATGCGCAGCAGGCAAGACGGATTTTAGATCGTCTCGTTGGGTATAAAATCAGTCCGATTTTATGGAAGAAAGTGAAAAAGGGCTTAAGTGCCGGACGTGTTCAATCAGTTGCACTCCGCCTGATTATTGATCGCGAGAATGAAATTAATGAATTTAAACCAGAAGAATACTGGACTATTGACGGTACATTCCTTAAAGGAAAAGAAAGCTTCGAAGCGAGTTTCTTTGGCCTCAATGGTAAAAAACATCCATTGAAAACAAAAGAAGATGTAAAAGAAATCCTTTCGAAATTAAAAGGAAGCAAATTCTCTGTAGAGAAAGTAACGAAAAAAGAGCGGAAACGTAATCCAGCCGTTCCGTTTACGACTTCTACTTTACAGCAGGAAGCTGCAAGAAAATTAAACTTCCGTGCGAAAAAAACAATGATGATTGCACAGCAATTATATGAAGGAATTGATCTTGGTAAAGAAGGTACAGTCGGTCTCATTACATATATGAGAACGGACTCAACACGTATTTCCAATACGGCGATTGAAGAAGTATCTGCTTTCATTGATCAGACGTACGGCAAGAATTTCTTAAACACAACAAAACGACCGGCCAAAAAGAATGAAAATGCACAAGATGCTCACGAAGCCATCCGCCCGACTTCTACGTTAAGAAAACCGGCAGATGTCAAGCATGTGCTAAGCCGCGATCAGCTTCGTCTGTATAAATTGATTTGGGAACGATTCGTGGCAAGCCAAATGGCGCCGGCTGTTCTTGATACAATGAGTGTGGATCTTGATCATAACGGTCTTACTTTCCGTGCGAATGGCAGTAAAGTGAAATTTCCTGGGTTTATGAAGGTTTATGTGGAAGGAAAGGACGACCAGCTAGAGGAAAAGGACAAAATGCTTCCTGATCTCAAAGAAGGGGATACAGTTCTTTCAAAAGATATCGAACCTGAACAGCACTTCACACAGCCGCCTCCGCGTTACACTGAGGCAAGATTGGTCAAAACACTTGAAGAGCTCGGTATAGGCCGTCCATCTACGTATGCACCAACATTAGATACGATTCAAAAGCGCGGCTATGTCGCACTTGATAATAAACGATTTACTCCGACAGAGCTTGGAGAGATTGTACTCAACTTAATCATTGAATTCTTCCCTGAAATCATTAACGTTGAATTTACAGCGAAAATGGAAAAGGAACTTGATAGCGTTGAAGAAGGTACGATCGAATGGGTTCGTATTATCGACAGCTTCTATCAAGACTTTGCAAAACGGGTAGAAAAAGCTGAAGCAGAGATGCAAGAAGTTGAGATTGAGCCGGAATACGCCGGAGTTGATTGTGAAGAGTGCGGACATCCGATGGTGTACAAAATGGGTCGATACGGTAAGTTCATGGCTTGCTCTAACTTTCCTGACTGCCGTAACACAAAACCAATTGTCAAAGATATCGGTGTCAAATGCCCGTCTTGTCATGAAGGAAACATTGTTGAACGAAAATCGAAGAAACGCCGCATTTTTTACGGCTGTGATCGTTTTCCAGAGTGTGAATTCGTCTCTTGGGACAAACCAATTGAAAGAAAGTGTCCAAAATGCGAAAATATGCTTGTAGAGAAAAAGCTGAAAAAAGGCGTTCAAGTTCAATGTGTGAACTGTGATTATAAAGAGGAACAACAAAAATAGCGGTGAGCAGCCTTGTTCACCTGCTTTTTTATGTCATCAAACAGACCTTACGAAATAGGAGAGTTGTACAATGAGTCAATTTGTAAATGTGATCGGAGCCGGTTTAGCTGGAAGTGAAGCAGCATGGCAAATCGCTAAACGAGGCATTAAAGTCAATTTATATGAAATGAGACCTGTGAAACAAACGCCGGCTCACCACACAGATAAATTTGCGGAGCTTGTATGCAGCAACTCACTGCGTGCGAATGCTTTGACAAATGCAGTAGGTGTATTAAAGGAAGAAATGCGTCATTTAGATTCAGCCATCATCGCAGCAGCAGATGAAAGCTCAGTTCCTGCTGGCGGCGCGCTTGCAGTAGACCGTCATGAATTTGCAGCAAACGTGACAGACCGCGTGAAAAATCATCCGAATGTTACTGTCTTTCAAGAAGAGGTGCAGAGCATTCCAGAAGGTCCGACAATTATCGCGACTGGCCCGCTGACATCTGAAGCACTTTCCAAAGAATTAAAATCGTTAACAGGAGAAGAATATCTCTATTTCTACGATGCAGCAGCACCTATTCTAGAGAAAGACAGCATTGATATGGATAAGGTGTACTTGAAATCTCGCTATGACAAAGGAGAAGCTGCTTATTTAAACTGTCCAATGACAGAAGAAGAATTCGATCGTTTTTATGAGGCGCTCATTTCTGCTGAAACTGTACCATTAAAGGAATTTGAAAAAGAAATCTTCTTTGAAGGCTGTATGCCAATTGAAGTCATGGCGAAAAGAGGAAAGAAAACGATGCTGTTTGGTCCGATGAAGCCAGTAGGACTTGAAGATCCGAAAACAGGCAAAAGACCTTACGCTGTTGTTCAATTAAGACAGGATGATGCAGCAGGTACTTTATATAACATCGTTGGCTTCCAGACACATCTGAAGTGGGGCGATCAAAAGGAAGTATTCCGTTTGATTCCAGGTCTTGAAGAAGCAGAGATTGTCCGTTACGGCGTGATGCACCGTAATACATTTATTAACTCGCCAAGCCTTTTAAGACCGACTTATCAGTTTAAAAATAGAGATGATCTATTCTTTGCCGGACAAATGACAGGCGTTGAAGGGTATGTCGAGTCCGCAGCGTCGGGACTAGTGGCAGGTATTAACGCCGCTCGTTTTGTCAAAGGAGAAGAGCTTGTGACACTTCCGGAGGAAACGGCGATTGGCAGTATGGCTCACTACATCACATCGACAAACAAGAAAAGCTTCCAGCCGATGAATGCGAATTTTGGTTTGCTGAAAGATCTAGGAGTTCGAATTAAAAACAAACAAGAACGTTATGCAGAGTACGCTAAGCGTGCAATCGAAACTATTCAAACTATTTCGAAATCTCTGTAGTAAAACATTGCACGGAAAGCAAGATATGTGATACCATTTAAAAGCCTTAAAGAGGTGTAAAAATGACGAATAAACAGCGTCTTGTCCACTTATTCATTGAATATCTGCAAATTGAAAAAAACTATTCAGCTTTAACGATCTCAGGATATACAGAAGCCATTGAAGAGTTTGTCAGATTTATGAACATTCAAGGAATAGACGGTTTTGAAGAGGTATCCTATCAAGATACGAGAATTTATTTAACAGAAGCTTATGAAAAAGGCCTGACAAGAAGAACGATTAGTAAGAAAGTCTCTGCGCTTCGCAGCTTTTATAAATTTTTATTAAGAGAACAGCTTGTGAAAGAAAATCCTTTTTTACTCGTTAGCTTACCAAAGCAGGATAAGCGGATTCCTTCATTTTTGTATGAAGAGGAACTAAAAGAGCTTTTTACAGTTTCTGATGTCAGCACACCACTTGGGCAAAGAAATCAAGCCATTTTAGAACTTCTTTATGCAACAGGTATGAGGGTCAGTGAGTTATGTTCATTAAAAGAATCTGATCTTGATTTATCGATGGATACAGTGCTTGTTCATGGGAAAGGCAGCAAGCAGCGGTATGTTCCTTTCGGGTCATATGCTCATGAAGCGCTCATTACTTATTTAGAGGATGGAAGGCAGAAGCTGAAAGCTAAGGGGAAAGACCGCGCTGATACTCATGTGTTTTTGAATCAGCGCGGGACGCCTCTTACAGACAGAGGTGTTCGATTCATTCTCACTGAATTAATGAAAAAGGCGTCAGGTACATTACATATCCATCCTCACATGTTGAGGCACACCTTTGCCACGCATCTCTTAAACGAGGGAGCAGATTTGAGAAGTGTTCAAGAACTTCTCGGTCATTCAAATTTATCATCTACACAGGTGTACACGCATGTATCAAAAGATTCTTTAAGAAACACGTACATGTCTCATCACCCAAGGGCTTTTAAACGATCCTAAAAGGAGGTTTTTTCATGTCATCATTTCATGCAACAACCATCTTTGCCGTTCAACATAAAGGAAAAAGTGCAATGGCTGGCGACGGTCAAGTTACTTTCGGGCAGGCTGTCGTGATGAAACACACAGCAAAAAAAGTGCGCCGTCTTTTCGGAGGCAAGGTGCTTGCAGGTTTTGCAGGTTCAGTAGCAGATGCTTTTACACTCTTTGAAAAGTTTGAAACAAAGCTTGAAGAATATGGTGGTAACTTAAAGCGGGCAGCCGTAGAACTAGCGAAGGAATGGCGAAGTGACAAGATGCTAAGGCAGCTTGAGGCTATGCTCATCGTCATGAATAAAGAAAGTATTTTGCTCGTCTCTGGAACTGGAGAGGTCATTGAACCAGATGATGGGATTTTGGCCATTGGCTCAGGCGGCAACTATGCGCTTAGCGCCGGGAGAGCTCTCAAAACCCATGCAGGTGATCATCTCACAGCGAGAGAAATTGCAAAGGCCGCTCTTGAAACGGCCGGAGAAATCTGTGTCTACACGAACGATCAAATCACTTTAGAAGAGCTTGAATAGAAAGGACATGAGACGTATGGAGAAAAAGCCGTTTACCCCAAGAGAGATAGTTGAAAAGCTTGATCAATACATCATTGGTCAGCTTGATGCGAAAAAAGCAGTGGCGGTGGCTTTAAGAAACCGTTACAGAAGAAGTCTTTTACATGATAAGCTAAAGGATGAAGTCGTTCCTAAAAACATTTTAATGATCGGCCCAACAGGTGTGGGGAAAACAGAAATTGCCCGCAGAATTGCTCGAATTTCTGGTGCGCCTTTTATTAAAGTGGAAGCGACGAAGTTTACTGAAGTGGGTTATGTCGGCCGTGACGTAGAGTCCATGGTGAGAGATTTAGTTGAAACAGCGATTAGACTTGTCAAAGAAGAAAAGATGAAAGATGTTCAAGAAGAAGCAGAAAAACAAGCAAATAAACGTCTTGTTCATTTACTTGTTCCTGGTAAGAAAAAGAGCCAGTCTGTGAAAAATCCTTTTGAGATGCTGTTTGGCGGTTCTGATGAAGATGACCGTGATCGAGATCATTCAAATGAAGAAGTGGAACTCGAATCGACAAGAAAGCGAATCGCTCATCAGCTGGCTATGGGAGAACTTGAAGATCATTACGTCACGATTGAAGTAGAAGAACAGCAGCCTTCCATGTTTGATATGCTTCAAGGCTCGGGTATGGAGCAAATGGGTATGAACATGCAGGATGCGCTCGGCAATCTCATGCCTAAAAAGAAAAAACGCAGAAAGCTGACTGTCAGAGAAGCAAGAAAGGCGTTAACGGCTGAGGAAGCTTCAAAACTGATTGATATGGATGAAGTCAGTCAGGAAGCGGTCTACAAAGCAGAGCAGCAAGGAATTATTTTTATCGATGAAATCGACAAAATTGCCAAAAGCGGTGGTGCATCATCTGCAGATGTTTCTCGTGAAGGGGTTCAGCGTGATATTTTACCGATTGTAGAAGGTTCAACTGTGATGACGAAATATGGTGCCGTTAAAACTGATCATGTGCTGTTTGTTGCAGCAGGTGCATTTCATATGGCAAAGCCATCAGATTTGATTCCGGAGCTTCAGGGACGTTTCCCAATCCGTGTAGAATTAGATAAATTAAGTATAGAAGACTTTGTGAAAATCTTAACGGAACCAGATAATGCATTATTAAAGCAATATAAAGCTTTACTTGAAACAGAAGGTATATCTCTTGAATTTTCTGACGATGCTATTCATAAGATTGCCGAAGTGGCTTATCATGTCAATCAGGAGACAGATAACATCGGTGCAAGAAGGCTTCATACCATACTTGAGAAGCTGCTTGAAGAGCTTTCATTTGAGGCGCCTGATATTACGATGGAGACAGTGACCATTACCCCTCAGTATGTCGAAGAGAAGCTAGGAAAGATTGCAAATAACAAAGATTTAAGTCAATTTATACTTTAACAAATGAATAAAGTAATCTAGGAGGATCATTATTATGGCGTTACTACAAAAAACAAGGATTATTAACTCAATGCTGCAAGATGCAGCGGGGAAACCAGTTAATTTTAAAGAAATGGCAGAAACACTGAGAGATGTCATTGATTCAAACATTTTCGTATTAAGCAGAAGAGGAAAGCTTCTTGGCTACTCCATTAATCAGCAGATCGAAAATGCACGTATGAAAAAAATGCTTGAAGATCGTCAGTTCCCTGAGGAATATACAAAGAGTCTATTCAATGTCCCTGAAACGTCTTCAAACCTTGATATTAACAGTGAATATACAGCTTTCCCTATTGAGAACCGTGACTTATTCCAATCAGGCTTAACAACAATTGTCCCAATTATCGGCGGAGGAGATCGTTTAGGTACGTTAATCCTGTCCCGCTTACAAGATACATTCACAGATGATGATTTAATTCTTGCTGAATACGGGGCAACAGTTGTTGGAATGGAGATTCTTCGCGAGAAAGCAGAGGAAATCGAAGAAGAAGCAAGAAGCAAAGCGGTTGTCCAAATGGCGATTAGCTCTCTTTCATATAGTGAGCTTGAAGCGATTGAGCACATTTTTGAAGAGCTGGATGGAAACGAAGGTCTTCTTGTCGCAAGTAAAATTGCAGATCGTGTAGGGATTACGCGTTCAGTGATCGTAAACGCCTTACGTAAGTTAGAAAGTGCAGGCGTAATCGAATCTCGTTCTCTTGGAATGAAGGGAACGTACATCAAAGTGTTAAACAACAAATTTTTAATTGAACTCGAAAATTTAAAATCTCATTAATCAAAAACCCTTTTTGGCCGAAATAAATGCTGAAAAGGGTTTTTTTATGTGAAAAAATGAGGATTTGTCCGAAAAATGTCACTCTTTTTTCCAAGAAACCCCTTACAAATCTGTAGTGCTTTGAATCTAGGCCTTTATACCTATTCGTAAAATAGATATATATTACGAGTTTTTTTTACATATACATCATAGACTTTAATCCTATTATTTCTTACAATGAACATATGGTTTTACAAATCTCGACATGATTAAATGGAATGAAATACATATGATTGGAGGTATATGGTTTTGGATATATTTTCTGGAACGATAAGCAACCTTGAGAATGCCTTGGGCAGAGCGAATGTTAAGCAAAAAGTCATAAGCAATAATATCGCGAATATAGATACACCGAACTACAAGTCGAAAAACGTCGCATTCCATGACATGCTAAATGATGCGTCAATCAAATTAGATGCTAAAAAAACATACCAAGGTCACATTGATTTTTCAAAAACAGGGTCTAATTATTCAGTTGTTTCGAGCAACCGTACTTCTTATCAAGAAAACGGAAATAATGTCGATATTGATCAAGAGATGAGTGAACTCGCTAAAAACCAAATTCAGTATAATGCGCTGGTGGAAAGAATGAGCGGGAAATTCAATTCTCTTAAAACAGTTTTGACAGGAGGTAAGTGATGTCGATCTTTTCAGGAGTGAACGCTTCGGCCTCAGCATTAACGGCACAGAGGCTCAGAATGGACGTTGTATCCTCAAACCTTGCAAATATGGATACGACAAGAGCTAAACAGGTTGATGGCAACTGGGAGCCTTATAGACGTAAGCTTGTCACATTACAGCCGTCAGGTGAATCGTTTTCATCTATATTGAACTCAAGTATGAATTCGAGCGGCAAATTAGGAAACGGCGTCAAAGTAACAAAGATTACTGAAGACGAAACTCCATTCAACCTTCAATATGATCCTACAAATCCCGATGCCAATGAAAATGGATATGTTCAAACACCAAATGTCGATCCATTAAAAGAAATGGTCGACCTCATCAGCAGCTCAAGATCATATGAAGCAAACGTGACTGCTCTAAATGCGAATAAAAGCATGCTGATGAAAGCTTTAGAAATAGGAAAGTAAGGTGAAAACAATTGGTTAATGCAATATCTCCTTTCCAGCTTCAAACTGCTCAGCAAGCAAGTGAATTGACGAATGCAACGCCCATTCAGGCGGCTGCACCTAAAAGTCAAACGAATTTCTCTGATGTGCTGAAGAATTCCATTGAGGCATTAAATCAATCACAGCTGAAATCAGACCAGTATACAAATGCGCTTGCACAAGGAAAAGATGTCAATCTCGATGAAGTCATGATTGCTTCACAAAAAGCGAGTGTCACACTCACAGCTGCAACAGAGTTTCGAAATAAAGCAGTCGAAGCGTACCAAGAGATTATGAGAATGCAGATGTAGGAGGTGCTGGTGGACAAAAAAAGACTGAATGGAATGACCGGGGGTTAAGATGAATCGTACTTTAATGCAATTAAGAACAAAAACAGTTGAGTTTTGGCGAAATCGATCAAAATTACAAAAAATACTCATGATTGGCGGCGTTGCTGCCCTAGCAATCATTATTACGGTTGTTAGCATCTTTGCTTCTTCTGAAAAAATGGTTCCGCTCTTTAGAGACTTGTCTGAGGCAGAAGCTGGACAAATCAAACAGGAACTAGATGGCAAAAACGTTAAATCGGAACTTGCAAACAATGGAACAACGATTCTCGTTCCAGAAAAGCAAGCAGATTCTTTAAAAGTAACACTCGCATCCGAAGGGCTCCCTAAGACAGGCAACATTGATTATTCCTTCTTTGCAAACAATTCAGGCTTCGGTTTAACAGATAATGAATTTGATGTTCTGAAAGTAGACGCAACTCAGACAGAACTATCCAATCTGATCAACACAATTGATGGGATTAAAGATTCAAAAGTGATGATTAACCTGCCAAAAGATTCCGTTTTTGTTGGAGAAGAGCAAAGTAATGCATCAGCATCCATAGTGCTGCAAGTTGAGCCGGGCTACACGCTCACACCGCAGCAAGTAAAAGGCCTTTATCATCTTATTTCAAAAAGTGTGCCGAATTTAAAAACAGAAAACATTGTCATTATGGACCAAGATTCCAACTACTACGACTTAAACACCAGCTCCGATTCCTATGCAAGTGGAATGGATGCACAGCAGCAGAAAAAAGAGGAAATCGAAAAGAATCTTCAAAGAAAAATTCAGCAGCTGCTCGGAACAATGATGGGTCAAGATAAAGTGGCTGTATCGGTCACAACAGACATTGATTTTACTGAAGAAAAAAGAAAAGAAGACCTAGTAGAACCTGTTGATAAAGAAAACATGCAGGGGATTGCTGTCAGCGCTGAAAAGATTGCTGAAACTTATTCAGGTAACGGCGCAGCAGCTGGAGGCACCGCTGGAACAGGTGACGATGATGTCACAAATTATCAAGGTGCCGATGGAGCGAATGGAAGCGGAGATTACGAAAAGAGCGAAGATCGCATCAATTATGAAGTCAACCGCATTCATAAAGATATCAAAGAAAGCCCTTATAAAATTAGAGATGTTGGCATTCAAGCATTGGTCGAACCACCAACTGCAAACGATGTAAACTCTTTAACGGCTGAAAGACAAGATGATATCAAAAAGATTCTTTCAACGATCATTAGCACATCGATTGATAAAGAATACACAAATGGTCAAGCGCTCACTCAAGCCGACTTAGATAACAAAATCGTTTTATCTGTATCAAAATTAGACGGTAAACAGCAAACTGCGGCAGATAACCCTTCAAACAATATTCCAATTTGGGTTTATATTGTAGGCGGTGTGCTTCTACTTGCAATTATCGCTCTTATCATTCTTCTTGTACGCAAGCGTAGAAGAGATGAGGAAGAAGAGTTTGAGTTTGATGAACGTACACCAATCGATGTTCCTGATATCGACACTGAACCAGAAACAGAAGAAATGGTGAGAAAAAATCAGCTTGAAAAAATGGCAAAAGAAAAACCAGAAGACTTTGCTAAATTGCTACGCAGCTGGCTGTCCGAGGATTAGGAGGAATACACATGTCGAGAAAAGATCCAAATCGACTAACAGGCAGACAAAAAGCAGCAATCCTAATGATTTCCTTAGGGCTAGACGTGTCAGCATCTGTATACAAACATCTGTCTGAAGACGAAATAGAAAAATTAACATTAGAAATTTCCAATGTACGAAGTGTAGATACTGCTAAAAAAGATGAAGTCATCGAAGAGTTTCACAGCATTGCCATCGCGCAGGACTACATATCGCAGGGCGGTCTTATGTACGCAAGACAAGTGCTTGAAAAAGCGCTTGGTGAGGATAAAGCGGACAGCATCTTAAACAGGCTAACATCCTCTCTTCAAGTGAAACCATTTGATTTTGCTCGAAAGGCTGACCCAGAACAAATTTTAAACTTTATCCAGCATGAGCATCCACAAACGATAGCACTTATCCTTTCCTACCTGGATCCAGTGCAGGCTGGGCAAATTTTATCTGAGTTAGGCGAGGAAGTACAAACTGAGGTTGCGAGACGTATTGCCTTAATGGACCGTACATCTCCAGAGATCATCAATGAGGTGGAGCGTATTCTTGAACAAAAGCTTTCTTCAACCTTTACGCAGGACTATACGCAAACGGGCGGAGTCGAAGCGGTTGTAGAAGTGCTAAATGGTGTAGACCGTGCTACTGAGAAAACCATTTTAGACACACTTGAAATTCAAGATCCAGAGCTTGCTGATGAAATTAAGAAACGTATGTTTGTCTTTGAAGATATTGTCACTCTTGACAGCAGAGCGATTCAGCGTGTCATCAGAGATGTTGAAAATGATGACTTATTGCTCGCACTCAAAGTGGCAAGCGAAGAAGTCAAAGAAATTGTCTTCCGCAACATGTCACAGCGGATGGTCGAAACATTCAAAGAAGAAATGGAGTTTATGGGGCCTGTCCGGCTTAGAGATGTCGAGGAAGCACAAACCCGTATTGTCAGCATCGTAAGACGACTTGAGGAAGCTGGAGAAATCGTCATAGCTCGAGGCGGAGGAGACGATATCATTGTCTAGGATTATCAAACATGAAACATCTGTTATTCCTGAACAAGGGCGGCAAACGATTCCTTTACAGCAAGTAAACTTTAAAAGAGAACATCACGAAGAAGAGCTTGTCAATGAAACTGAAGCATCGCAGCTAGTACTCAGTGATGCAGAAGATCAAGCGAGCCGCATATTAGAACAAGCAAACAGTGAGCTGGAAAAAACAATGGCTGAAATCAATCAGCGCCGGACTGATTTTGAAGAGGAAAGAATGCAGCTCATTGAAGAAGCGAAACAAGCAGGTTATCAAGAAGGCTTCCAAAAGGGCGAAGCAGATGCGAATATGCAGTACCAAGCTATTCTTGATCAAGCAAATGACATCGTCAGTCTTGCAAGGCAGGATTACGAAGAAAAAATTGAAAGCTCTGCTGAGCAAATTGTAGAACTCGCTTTTGAACTCGCCAAACGCGTTTGGAATGCAGCTGAGGACACGAAAGATCCATTTTTGGCTCTTGTGAAGCAGGTCATTTCAGAAGTGAAAGAATATGATGATATTTCCATCTATGTTGACCCTGAACATTACGAGCATGTGATGGAATATAAAGACGAATTGATTAGAATCCTTCAAAAGGATACACACCTTGCCATTTACTCGGATGAAAAAGCGCCAAAAGGAACTTGTTACGTAGAAACAAGTTTTGGAAAAGTGGAAGCGAGTGTTGATACCCAAATGAATCAGTTGAAAGAAAAATTATTAGAAGTCATTGATTCAGGTGATCACAAATGAAAATGGATGTACTAAAAGAAACGATTGAAACTGCCGATCCTTATAAACGATTTGGTAAAGTCAATCGAGTGGTTGGGCTCATGATTGAATCTAAGGGGCCGGAGAGTTCGATCGGTGATGTTTGTCTCATTCATAAAAAAGGGAGCAAGCACCATCCGATAAAAGCAGAGGTCGTAGGGTTTAGAGATGAAAACATTTTGCTCATGCCTTATGTAGAAGCATCCAATATTTCACCAGGAAGTCTTGTTGAAGCGACGGGTGAGTCGCTGAAGGTCAAAGTAGGGACTGGATTAATTGGTGAAGTCGTTGATGCCTTCGGTGATCCGCTTGATGGCAGTATGCTTCCAAAAGGACTTGCACCTGTTTCGACAGATCAGTCACCCCCAAATCCAATGGACAGGCCGCCTATTCGAGAAAAGATGGGTGTCGGTGTTAGAGTCATTGATAGTTTGCTCACAGTTGGCACTGGTCAAAGGATCGGGATTTTTGCCGGAAGTGGTGTTGGAAAAAGTACCTTAATGGGGATGATTGCAAAGCAGACAGAAGCAGACCTGAATGTCATTGCCCTTGTTGGAGAGCGTGGCCGTGAAGTTCGTGAGTTTATTGAAAAGGATTTAGGTTCTGAAGGACTGAAGCGATCAATTGTTGTCGTTGCTACTTCTGACCAGCCTGCACTGACGAGACTGAAAGCTGCGTATACAGCAACAGCTATTGCGGAGTATTTCAGGGACAGAGGCAAAAATGTCATGTTCATGATGGATTCTGTTACGAGGGTCGCCATGGCGCAAAGGGAAATAGGACTCGCAACTGGCGAGCCGCCAACAACAAAAGGATATACACCTTCAGTGTTCGCTATACTGCCAAAATTGCTCGAACGAACTGGGACAAATCAGCTTGGTTCCATCACAGCGTTTTACACAGTGCTTGTTGATGGAGACGATATGAACGAGCCGATCGCTGATACAGTGAGGGGGATCCTTGACGGGCACATTGTACTTGATCGTGCTTTAGCCAACAAAGGACAATTTCCCGCTGTTAACATTTTGAAAAGTATCAGCCGTGTCATGAGTAATATCGCAAGTCATGATCACAAGGAAGCGGCTAACCGGTTCCGCCAGCTTTTGTCCACTTATCAAAACGCTGAAGACCTCATTAATATTGGAGCATATAAAAAAGGCTCCTCCAAAGATATTGATGAGGCCATGCAGGCTTATCCTCATCTGATTTCATTTTTGAAGCAGGATGTAGAAGAGGCTGTATCTATTGAAGACAGTGTGAGTTTATTGCTCAGTTTGATGAATAGAGAGGATTGACAAAAACAGTGAGATATCAATACAAATTTCAAAAGCTCTTAGAACTGAAAGAAAGTGAAAAAGACAAGTCACTCGCAGCGTACCAACAATCCGTTTCGGCATTTGAGCAAGTCGCTGAAAAACTCTATGAAAATATGAGTAAAAAAGAGCTAATGGAAAAAAGCAAAGAAGAAAAGCTGAGAAGTGGAATGAGTGTTCAAGAAATGCGTCATTACCAGCAATTTGTGACCAACTTAGATAACACCATTCAGCATTATCAGCAGCTTGTGATCATGAAACGCCATCAAATGAATGAAAAACAATCTGATTTAACTGAAAAAAACATTGAGTTTAAAAAGTTTGAAAAAATGAAAGAAAAGCAATTTGAAAAGTTCTCCCTTGAACATAAGGCAATTGAAATGAAAGAAATGGATGATATCTCTATCAGCCAATTCATGTTTCAAGGACATTAGGAGTCGAGATGAATGCCTAAGAAGGAAAAAACGAAGGAATCAGGCGGCGGAAAATTTCAATGGATCTTGTTTATTGTCATCATCCCATTGATTGTGCTTGTGATTGTCACTGGCACGATCCTTTATATGGCAGGTTTTGATCTAAAAAAACCGCTCCAAAACATTCCTGGGATCAGCAGTTTGGTTGGTTCAGATGACACCTCAAAAACGTCATCTTCACCTAATGATCAAAGCGATGCAGAGTTGAAAGAACTGAAAAAGACCATTAAAGAGCAAAAGAATGAGCTCGAAATTGCACAAAAAGATTTGAAAACAAGTGATGAAGAGATTAAAAGACTGAATCAAAAAATCAATTCACTTGAAAAAACATCTGAAAATGATGCAAAGAATACGTCAGCCAATGACAGTTCATCGAATAACAGCTCATCGAATAACAGCTCATCAAATAACACGTCAGGTAATAACTCAGCAGGGGCGTCCTCTGATACAGCGGCTTCCTCTAATCAGCAGACAAAAGGAAAGGTCGCCAGCATTTATGAAAGCATGGACCCAGGGAAATCCGCCAAAATTTTATCAGAATTAAGTGATAAAGAGGCGTTAAAAATCCTTGAAGAGCTGAGCAAAAATAAACTGACAGACATATTAGCAAAACTGACACCTCAGAAGGCAGCAACGTTTACAAAAGAGCTTGCCAAAAAAGAAGAAAGTGAAAATGGGGGTGGACAATAAGTGAAGCTATTGGATATTGGAGCCTTACAGCAATCTTCTCAAGGTCTCTCAGGGCTAAAAGGAGACGGCGCTGCATCTGCACGCGGTTTGTTTAAACAATTGCTTAGCGGAGCAGGCGCTCAAAGCGGTCCTGTTCATGCTGAAACAGCCGCTCTTGCCTCTCTTTCTATCAATGATGCGATGCAAATTGTTGAAAAATGGATGCAATCACCTGAAGAAGGAATGAACGCAGACCTACTAAGTGCGCTTCAAACACTACAGGGTCAAACGCTTGAATCATCTGATCTCAAATCACTTGAAGAATTATTTCAAAAAATGGAATCTTCCATTTACGGTGATCAAGCTGAAAAGCCAGGTTCTGAACATAGTGAACAGCTCATACAAGTCCACTTCTTCATCTATCAATTGCTTAATCAACAGCCGCCAAGCTTTGATGCGAAACTTGTGCAGGATATTGAAGGGAAAGGTCAAGACTTTATCCACTTTCTTTCTAAAAACGGGGTAGATGAAAAACTCATTCAGCAAGTAAAAGAGCAGTTCTTCTCGCAGGGTTCAGCGCCAAAGCTGAATTCGATGACTCAAAGTGAGCTAAAGCACTTTAATCAGCTAATCGACCATATGATGGCGAATGCGAAAGGGTCTGACAAAGAGTGGAAAATTTCACTAGGAGAGTTGAAGGAACTAATCTCTCCAAAACAAGAATCTACACTCGCTTCTCCGGCAAAAGGGAATGCATCTCTTGAGTGGCTCATCAAAAAAGAAGTCGTTAAAGGACAAAGCGCTGCTGCACCAGCTTCTGAAAAAATAATGACCCACTCGCTTCTGCCAGGTCATAAGCAGTTTTTCCAACTGCAGTCAGCGGCTCCTGTTCAGCAGACACAAACGACTGATGAAAAGCCAGGAACGGTTGATCAGCAAATTCTAAACACGTGGAAGCAAATGAAATTCACGCCGTTTGGTAATTCAAGCGGACGCTTTACCGTTCGATTAAATCCTGAAAATCTTGGATTCATTACCATTCAGCTAACGAAGCAAAACGGTATGTATGCGAGTAAAATTACAGCCTCGACGCAAGCAGCGAAAGAGCTGTTAGAGCATCATCTGCCGCAGCTCAAGCAGGCGCTTCCAAATATGTCGGTTCAAGTGGACCGTTTCCATATACCGCTTCAATCAAATGAGCAGCCGTTATTTGGACAGTTTAGTGAAGAAAACAAGCAGCAGCCAAAAGGACAGAATTTCCAGCAGACTGATGAACAGGAAACAGAATTCCAAGATGTACTGGATGCTCTTGTTGGGTCAGATGAAGAAGAGGAGGAGATCTAATGGCAACAGTTGATGCTACGAATAGAACAGCCGCACAAGCAGACACTTCTTCAAAAGCAGAAAAGAAAACAGATACGCTTGGCAAAGATCAATTCTTGAAAATTTTGCTCACGCAGCTTCAAAACCAAGATCCGACAAACCCGCTTGATGACCGTGAGTTTGTCACGCAGCTTGCGACATTTTCATCTTTAGAACAGCAAACCAATATGAACGATTCGATCACCAAGCTGAATCAGCTCATGTCTACATTTGTTGCACACCAAGATCCGTTTACGACGTATGTAGGCTGGATTGGTAAAGAAGTATCGGGCAAATTGGATGATAAAGAGATATCGGGCACTGTGAAGTCTGTTAAAAACATAGACAATGAATACTTACTTGTTTTAGAAGATGGAACGAAAATCAGCCCTTGGGATGTTACAGCAGTTGGAGAAAAAACGAAGTAATTCGAGGAGGAAAATAAATGTTACGCTCACTTTACTCAGGAATTAGCGGAATGAAAAACTTCCAATC
Organism: Bacillus safensis FO-36b; assembly: GCF_000691165.1. Classification (GTDB taxonomy): domain Bacteria; phylum Bacillota; class Bacilli; order Bacillales; family Bacillaceae; genus Bacillus; species Bacillus safensis. The sequence goes on from NZ_ASJD01000003.1 coordinate 355,415, forward strand.
AAAATTAGATGTGGTAGCCAACAACGTAGCCAACGTCAATACACACGGATACAAAAAAAGCCGTATCACGTTTAAAGATATGGTCAGCCAAACCATTTCAAGCTCAGGTGGACCAACGAACAACTCTGGTTCAATCAACTCAAAACAAATTGGTTTAGGATCATCTTTATCTTCTATTGATAAAATCATGAAATCAGGTTCTTCTCAAAATACAGACGAACCATTTGATTTCTATATTAATGGAGATGGATTTTTCCGTATTCAAAAGCAAGGTGAAATCCTATTTACAAGAACAGGGAACTTCAAACCTGATTCAAATGGGGATTTGGCAACACCTGATGGAAACTATCTACTTGGCATGGATGGGCAAAGAATCAACATTCCAAGCGACAATGTGTCAAGTGTCAGTGTTGGGCCAGATGGGACCGTTTCTGTTGTTGAGAACAACGTTTCTCGTACTGTTGGGCAAGTATCACTTGTGTCATTCAGTAATGCAGGAGGATTAGACAAAGTTGGGGATAACCTATACCGCCAAACGCTCAGTTCCGGTGCGCCAAGTAATGCCATCGCTCCTGGAAGTCAAGGAACAGGTGAACTTCAAACAGGGAAACTTGAAATGTCAAACGTTGATTTAACAGACGAGTTTACCGAAATGATTATCGCGCAGCGTGGATTCCAATCGAATGCAAAGACGATTACAACATCTGATGAAATTCTGCAAGAGCTTGTGAATCTGAAACGATAGGAGGTAGGGGGAGCGGATGCTCGCTTCTCTGCTTAATATGATTGAAGTGACAAGATTAAATGGCAAAGGATTTATGCTGAACGCTCTCCATATCGAGCAAATCGAAAGTTTTCCAGACACGACCATTACTTTGGCCAATGGAAAGAAATTCGTTGTGAAAGAAGATGAGGAGCAGCTTCAAGAGAAAATCATTTCTTTCTACAGAAAAATCCAAGTCATTTCATTGAATCAAGGAATAGAGGAGTTTGAATGAAGAAGAAATTAGTCGTAGTAATGCTAATCATGATTATTGCCATCGTCGGAATTGGAGCAGGCATCTTTTTTCTGCTGAATGGGTCAGACGAAGCAAAAGCTGAAAAAGAGCCAACAGCAGATGAAGTCGTAAAAGCTTCTGTTGAAATTCCTGAGATTATCACCAATTTAAAGTCTGAAGGAAATGCTGTCAAACTTGTCCTGAATATTGAAACGGACTCTGAAAAAGCAAAATCAGAGCTTGAGAAAAGAAGTTTCCAGGTAAAAGATGCTGTAATCGACATTTTATCAGACACGAATGCAGATGAACTTGATGGCAAAAAAGGCAGAGAACATTTTAAAACACAAGTCAAAAACAAAGTGAATAACTATTTGCAAGATGGCAAGGTGAAAGAAGTATATATAACCTCCTTTAATCTGCAATAGAGGCGATTAATTAACGCGATGGAGGTGAAGAAATGTCAGGAGAAGTGCTTTCCCAGAATGAGATCGACGCATTATTATCCGCCATCTCAACAGGCGAAATGGATGCAGAAGAGCTGAAAAAAGAGGAAACGACGAAAAAAGTGAAGGTGTATGACTTTAAACGTGCACTGCGCTTTTCAAAAGACCAGATTCGAAGTTTAACAAGGATTCATGATAACTTCGCTAGACTGCTCACCACGCATTTTTCAGCGCAGCTAAGATCATATATTCAAATTACTGTCAGCTCGGTTGACCAAGTACCATACGAAGAATTTATTCGTTCGATTCCTAATATGACATTATTAAACTTATTTTATGTCAGCCCGCTTGAAGGAAGAATCATGCTTGAAGTAAACCCAACAATCGGCTATGCGATGATGGACAGGCTGATGGGCGGGATTGGCATTAGTCATAATAAGACAGAATCACTTACAGAAATTGAAACAAAGATTATCTCAAACATGTTTGAGGGAGCTTTGGAAAATTACAGAGAAGCGTGGCAGTCCATAACCGACATCGAGCCTGAAATGGCAGATTTCGAGGTAAATCCCCAGTTTGTTCAAATGGTGTCACCAAACGAAACAGTTGTCGTCATTTCTCTTAATACACAGATTGGCGAGGTAAGCGGGGTTATTAACCTATGTATTCCTCACGTTGTATTAGAGCCTATTATTCCGAAGCTGTCTGTACACTACTGGATGCAGTCTGAACGAAATGAACCAAAACAGCAAGAAACAAAGGCCATTGAAAAACGGATTATGAAGGCAAAAATACCGGTAGTCGCAGAGCTGGGACAATCGGAAATGACGGTGGAAGAGTTTTTGAATTTGGAAATTGGTGATTGTATTGCCTTGGACAAACCAGTAAATGCGCCTCTTACTGTTATGGTCGGAAATAAACCGAAATTCTTGGGACAGGCCGGCCGCGTGAATCGGAAACAGGCGATTCAAATTCTAGATCACGACATAAGAGGTGAAGAAGATGGAGAATAACGGAAGTAAATTATCACAAGACGAAATCGATGCGCTCCTTAAAGGAGGCAGCAATGACGATATAGAGCCTGATACAGTCCTTTCTGCAATGGAGCAAGATGCTATTGGAGAAATCGGAAATATTTCATTCGGCAGCTCTGCAACAGCACTTTCAACCCTATTAAATCAAAAAGTGGAGATTACAACTCCAACTGTTACAGTGATTCAAAAAAGTATGCTGAATGAGGAATTTCCTCATCCGTATGTTGCTATTGAAGTGAATTATACGGAAGGCTTCAGCGCAAGTAACCTGCTTGTCGTCCAGCAAACAGATGCAGCAGTTATTGCGGACTTAATGATGGGTGGAGACGGGACAAATGCTGACCCTTCTTTAAGCGAAATTCACTTAAGTGCAGTACAAGAAGCAATGAACCAAATGATGGGTTCTGCTGCGACATCCATGTCGACTGTCTTTAATAAAAAGATTGATATTTCTCCGCCGCGCGTCGAATTACTTGATGTGAAAGAAGGAGAAGGGACAGACCGCATTCCAGCTGAAGAAATGCTTGTCAAAGTATCCTTCAGATTAAAAATAGGTGAACTCATCGATTCAAATATTATGCAGCTTTATCCTATTACATTTGCGAAGGATTTAATCGCAGAATTAACAGATCCTGCGCAAGAAGAAGAGCCGGTTCAAGAAGAAGTGAGTGCACCTGAACCTCAGCCGGCAGCTCCGCAAACGCAGTCTGCCCCAGCGCAGCAAGCAGCACCGCCGAAAAGACAGGCGAAGCCAAAGCCGGCAGCACCTGTAAATGTGACGCCAGTTGAATTTGAATCGTTCAGTGAGCCTCAGCATACAACAAACCAGCTTGGAAACCTTGACATGCTGATGGACATTCCGCTTTCCATTACGGTGGAACTTGGAAGAACTCAGCGCAGTGTAAAAGAAGTTCTTGAGCTTTCAGCAGGAAGTATCATTGAACTGGACAAACTTGCTGGTGAGCCAGTAGACATCCTAGTTAACAAACGAATCGTCGCCAAAGGGGAAGTCGTTGTCATTGATGAGAACTTTGGTGTTCGTGTGACTGACATTTTAAGCCAGTCAGAAAGACTTTCTAATTTAAAATAAACAAACATACAGGGAGAGAATAAGTAAATGGCTACTAAGGTATTAATCGTAGATGATGCAGCATTCATGAGAATGATGATCAAGGATATTCTTGTAAAAAACGGATTTGATGTAGTAGGAGAAGCAGAAAACGGTGCACAAGCAGTTGAAAAATATAAAGAAACATCTCCTGATCTTGTCACAATGGATATCACAATGCCAGAAATGGACGGAATCACTGCACTAAAAGAAATTAAACAAATCGATGCTTCTGCAAAAATCATCATGTGTTCTGCAATGGGGCAGCAGTCAATGGTTATTGACGCGATCCAAGCAGGTGCAAAAGACTTTATCGTGAAGCCATTCCAGGCAGACCGCGTACTTGAAGCAATTAATAAAACGTTAGGCTAAAAAAGGGTGTAAGATTTGTTGAAAAAACGTTTGATATGTATAGCAATGATCAGTTTTATGCTTTTCTTGACGATGCAGCCTGCCTCACTGTTTGCCGAAACGAAAGATCCTGAGAATGGCACAGTGAATGACTGGCTCAAAGGTGAGAAAGAAAGCAAAAAGGATACAGAGAAGAAAACCACTGACAATCAAACGAATCCGGCAGAAGAAGTTCCCTCTTCTTCTGTCTCCATTATGGATTTTGTCAAAATGATTGGTGCCTTACTTTTTGTCATCCTGCTTATTTATGGTTTAGTGAGATTTGTTGGTAAGCAAAACCGCTTACTCAAACCATTTCGCTATGTTGAAAATATCGGCGGAACGACAGTCGGACAAAACCGTTCAGTCCAGCTGATCAAAGTGGGAAAACGAGTATTAGTTGTCGGCGTAGCAGACTCAATCCAGCTGCTAAAAGAAATTGATGATGAACAAGAATGTGAAGCGATCGTGAAACAATATGAAGAAGCGATGGAAAGCAAAACCGATTTACCAAAAATGGTTCAAAAATTCACATCGCAGATAAAGAAACATGATCAGCCGACCACTTCTTCTTTTTCAGCCAATTTAAAGGCGCAGCTAGCCGAATTGAAAAAGACCCAATCAGAAGTCAGAAAGAAAGGCCCGAAACAAAATGAATGAGTTTATTGATTTATTTAATTCCAGCGGTGCAGGAAATATCAGCACATCTGTCCGTCTTCTTTTACTTTTAACAGTATTTTCGGTTGCACCGGGCATTCTCATTTTAATGACGTGTTTTACACGGATTGTGATTGTTCTTTCATTCGTCAGAACATCACTTGCAACCAACTCAATGCCGCCAAACCAAGTGCTTGTTGGACTTGCGTTGTTTCTCACATTTTTTATCATGGCACCCACGTTCTCACAGATTAATAAAGAGGCGCTGACGCCGCTTTTAAATGATGACATCACGTTAAATCAGGCGTATGAAAAAGCCGAAGTGCCTATTAAAGAGTTTATGAGTAAACATACAAGACAAAAAGATTTGGCTTTATTTCTTAGCTACGCAAAAATGGATACACCTGAATCGATTAAAGATATTCCTTTAACGGCGATGGTTCCCGCTTTTGCCATTTCAGAATTAAAGACGGCATTTCAAATTGGTTTTATGATCTTTATTCCATTTTTAATTATTGACATGGTGGTCGCAAGTGTTCTGATGTCAATGGGGATGATGATGCTTCCGCCGGTTATGATATCGCTCCCTTTCAAAATATTGTTATTTGTTTTAGTCGATGGATGGTATTTGATCGTTAAATCTTTGCTGCAAAGCTTTTAGAGTAGGTGCTTAAAACATGAGTTCAGAATTTGTCATTACGATGGCTGAAAGATCAGTGTATGTGGTATTGCTTGTGAGTGGGCCGCTTCTAGCGCTCGCACTCATTGTGGGACTGATTGTCAGTGTGTTTCAGGCGACAACCCAAATTCAAGAACAGACGCTTGCGTTTATTCCTAAGATTGTTGCAGTACTCATTGGACTTGTTGTGTTTGGTCCATGGATGCTTTCAACAATCGTGTCCTTTACGACAGAGCTGTTCTCGAATTTAGATCGATTTGCAGGTTAATAAGCGATGTCAATTATAGAATTATTCCCTGCTTTTCTTTTAGTTTTTATTCGGATCACCGCTTTTTTTGTGACAGTACCGCTTTTAGCGCATAGAACGATCCCGGCTGTACACAGAGTTGGATTCTCACTGTTTTTAGCTGTCATTAGTTTTAGCACCATAAAAGAACCGCCAGCACTCGACATAGACGGTCTTTATATGATGCTTGCGGTGAAAGAAGCAATGGTCGGACTTCTGCTTGGGCTGATTGCATACATCATGGTGTCCGCTGTTCAAATTGCCGGCTCATTCATTGATTTTCAAATGGGTTTTGCGATTGCCAATATTATTGATCCGCAAACAGGGGCGCAGACGCCGCTGATGGGACAGTTTTTTTATACGGTCACATTGCTGTTGATGCTGGCAACAAACGCACATCACCTGCTGCTTGATGGAATCTATTACAGCTTTCAATACATTGCAGTTGATCAATACGCATTGAATTTCGGCAGTGAATCCTTTGCTTACTTTATCGCAAAGAGCTTCAACCAAATGTTTATCATCGCCTTTCAAATCTCGGCACCTGTCGTGGCAAGTCTGTTTTTAGTCGACTTGGCGCTGGGGATTGTGGCACGTACAGTTCCGCAAATGAACGTATTTGTGGTTGGACTTCCTATTAAAATGGGTGTGAGTTTTATTATGATCATCATCTGTATGGGCGTCATCTTCGGTGTTGTCCAAAATACATTTGAAACGATTGTACTCACCATGAGGAATTTCTTAGCATTGGTCGGTGGTTCGTCATGATGACAAGGCTTAGACTAGACTTGCAATTTTTCGCAGGTGAAAAAACAGAAAAAGCAACGCCGAAAAAAAGGCGGGATTCACGTAAAAAAGGACAGGTTGCCAAAAGCACCGACGTCAATACAGCCATCTCATTTCTATTAATCTTTTTATCATTCTTTTTTATTGGGCCTTTTATGAAAGAGCGGATTATCGCGCTCATAGAACGTTTTTATTCAACAACCATGCTAATGAAGGTTAGCACATCTAATATTCATCAATTATTCTTGGAATTGCTTCAGGAAACAGGGCTCCTCCTCATGCCAATCCTTGGTGTTGGTATGCTGGCGGGCATTATCAGTAACTATTTACAAGTCGGCTTTCTCTTTTCACCAGAAGTGATCAAACCGAAATTAGAAAAGCTTGACCCAATCAAAGGGTTTAAACGGATATACAGTATTCGAGCCCTCGTAGAGCTATTAAAATCCATTTTGAAAATTGGCTTTGTAGGCTTTGCGACATTTATTGCTCTTTGGATGCACTTTGACGAAATTCTGCGGCTTCCTTTATTAACAGCAGAGGAAACCCTTCATTTCGTTGCAAATATGACCTTAATTATGGGGCTGTATGCTGCTGGTGCTCTTCTGATCTTAGCAGGGCTTGATTATATGTATCAGAAATTTGATTATGAAAAAAACTTGCGGATGTCCAAACAAGACATCAAAGATGAGTATAAAAAATCAGAGGGTGACCCGCTCATCAAATCAAAGATTAAACAGCGTCAGCGGGAAATGGCCATGAGACGGATGATGCAGGAAGTCCCAAAAGCGGACGTCATCATTACAAACCCAACCCACTATGCCATTGCTTTAAAGTATGATGAAGAAAAAATGGACGCGCCCTATGTTGTGGCAAAGGGAACGGATATTTTGGCTTTGAAAATTAGAACGATTGCGAAAGAGCACGATATCATGACCGTAGAAAACCGGCCGCTCGCCCGCGCGCTCTATGATCAGGTCGACATCGACCAAGCGGTGCCGGAAGAATACTTTAAGGCCATCGCAGAAATTTTAGCTTACGTCTATAAAACGAAACAAAAGATTTTATGAATTTTTGGTTTTAAAAGGAGAGAACAGGCATGTCAGCAAGAGATTTATCTGTTTTATTCAGTGTTATTTTAATTGTGGCGATGCTGGTCATACCGTTTCCGCCAATGCTATTAAGTATTTTAATCATTATTAATATTTCTCTTGCGCTTATCGTGCTTCTCACCACAATGAACATGCAAGAACCACTGCAATTTTCAATTTTTCCATCATTGCTTTTGCTCTTAACGCTGTTTCGTTTAGGGCTTAACATCTCTACAACACGTTCTATTCTTTCAACAGGAGATGCTGGAAAGGTTGTAGAAACGTTCGGTTCATTTGTTGTTGGAGGAAATATCCTCGTTGGTCTCGTTGTTTTCCTTATCCTGATTATCATTCAGTTTATTGTTATCACAAAAGGGGCAGAGCGTGTATCAGAGGTTGCGGCAAGATTTACTCTCGATGCGATGCCAGGTAAACAAATGAGTATTGACGCAGATTTAAATGCAGGTATGCTGACAGAAAGTGAAGCAAGAAACCGCCGTGAAAAAGTAGCGAGAGAAGCAGACTTTTATGGAGCGATGGATGGTGCAAGTAAGTTCGTTAAAGGGGATGCCATCGCAGGTATTATCATCGTCATTATTAATATTATTTTTGGAATCATTATTGGGATGCTTCAGCAAGGAATGTCGATTCAAGAATCAGCTTCCCACTTTACGCTATTAACGGTAGGAGACGGGATTGTTTCACAAATTCCTGCACTTCTCATTTCAACAGCAACAGGGATTGTCGTCACAAGGGCTGCTTCTAATGGGAACCTTGGTTCAGATATCACTGAACAACTGTTTGCATTCCCTGCTATGCTCTACGTCACAGCAGGCACGATCTTCCTTCTTGGGCTGTTTACGCCAATCGGCGTACTTTTGACAGGACCGATCGCAGGTTTACTTGCCCTCGGCGCATACTTGATGTCGAAAAACAAACAAGACCAAGAAGAAATTGAAGAGGTACTGGAGGAACAGGCAGAGGTAGAAGAGATGAAAAGTCCAGAAAGTGTCATTCATCTCCTGCAAATGGATGCCATTGAATTTGAATTTGGCTACGGCCTCATCCCGCTCGCTGATGCAAACCAGGGCGGTGACCTGTTAGACCGGATTGTGATGATCCGAAGGCAGCTTGCCCTTGAACTTGGTCTCGTCATTCCAGTCGTCCGAATCCGGGACAATATTGCACTGAACCCAAATGAATACCGGTTGAAAATTAAAGGGAACGAAGTAGCAAAAGGAGAGCTGCTGCTTGATCATTACTTAGCGATGTCCCCAACGCCTGATGATGATCCGATTGAAGGAATTGAAACAATCGAACCATCCTTTGGCCTGCCGGCTAAATGGATATCAGAAGCAGAAAAAGATCAGGCTGAGATGCTAGGCTATACGGTTGTGGATCCAGCGTCTGTTGTGTCTACTCACATCACAGAAAAGATTAGACAAAACACACACGAGCTGCTCGGACGCCAAGAAACGAAGCAATTAATCGATCATCTGAAAGAAAGTTATCCCGTCTTAGTGGATGAGGTAACGCCAAATCCGCTGGCAGTCGGTGATATTCAAAAAGTACTGGCGAAGCTGCTGAAAGAAAAGGTCTCTATCCGAAACCTTGTCACCATTTTTGAGACGCTTGCAGACTACGGAAAATTAACGACTGATACAGATTTATTAACAGAGTATGTGAGACAGGCGCTGGCAAGACAGATTACCGCACAGTATGCAAGAGAAAATGAATCACTCAAAGTCGTGACATGCTCAGGCCGAGTAGAAAAGGTGATTGCAGACAGCGTTCAGCAGACAGAGCATGGTAACTACTTATCGTTAGATCCAGAATCCTCTGAAAGTGTGATTCAATCAGTGGCGAGAGAAATTGAACAGCTTTCGCTTCGTCAGGAAACGCCGGTTCTATTATGCTCACCTCCTATAAGAATGTACGTTAAGCAGTTGTTAGAAAGATATTTCCCAGATTTACCGGTACTATCTTATAACGAACTAGAAGCGAATGTGGAAGTACAGAGCATCGGAGTGGTGGATATCTAATGAAAATGAAAAAAATCACAGCAAATTCTATGCAGGAGGCAACGATTCAAATCAGGCAGCAGCTTGGGAAAGATGCCGTTATTTTAAATTCTAAAACCGTTGTCAAACGCAAACTGTTCGGTTTGAAGAAACAGCAAATGGTCGAAGTGATTGCAGTGCTGGATCAAGATTTCGAGGAAAGAGCTGGTAAAGGGTTAAACCCTGCGTCGCCTCTTCCAGTGTTGCCAAAAAAGGAAAAGCTGCCCGAAGAGCCTTCATTTGTTCCCAAGGCGGCGAAACCAGCGCCTTCTCATACCCAGCCTTTAGAATATGTGAGGAATGAACGGCATGCGGGTATTCTGCCTGATCCTCTTATAGCAATCGATCAAAAGCTAAAGGATCAAGGGCTTGATGATGCCATTCGAGACGAATGCCTGAAGGGTCTTTTAACAAAGGGTGCGGTTAAAGAATATCACATAAAAAAAGAACTTGAACAACTGCTGACAGATATGCTGCCAGCGCAAACCTCTGATGAGCCGATGATTTCGTCAAAATACATTGTACTGTTCGGTTCAACCGGAGCTGGTAAAACGACAACGATTGCAAAGCTGGCTGCTAAAACAGCCATTCAGCAGCAAAAGAAGATTGCTTTTATTACAACCGATACGTACCGTATTGCAGCAATCGAACAGCTGAAAACTTATGCTGAACTGCTGAATGCACCGCTTGAGGTTTGTTATTCGAGAGAGGATTTTGTAAAAGCCCAAGAGACCTTTAAAGAATATGATCATATTTTCATCGATACAGCAGGACGTAACTTTAAAGAAGAAGCGTATATCAAAGAGCTGACCGACATTATTCCATTTGATGAGAGCATTCAAAGTTTTCTCGTGATGAGTGCTACATCGAAGTATCAAGACATGAAAGCCATGGTCAAACGCTTTGAGCACGTTCCAATCAATCAATTCATTTTTACAAAAGTAGATGAAACGGACACGATGGGAACCATTTTTCAAATCATTGCTGACTCTCAAATCAAACTTGGTTTTTTAACAAATGGTCAAAATGTGCCTGAGGATATTCTTGAAGGTTCTCCTCTTGAACTTACAAGGATGGTTTTACAATCATGAAGCCTGACCAAGCAGAAGGGTTAAGAAAACTAGTTCAGCAGAGTCAAATCATCACACCTTCTCCTCTTAACGCCAGCGGGCAGGCAAAGACCATTGCCGTCATGAGCGGTAAAGGCGGGGTAGGTAAATCGAATTTGACCCTGAATATGGCACTGTCTATCGCAAGTACAGAGAGAAGAGTGTTAGTGATTGATCTTGATTTTGGGATGGGGAATATTGATATTTTACTAGGGAAAACATCGACTAGTTCTATATTAGATGTTCTCGTTAGAAAAAAATCCTTCCAAGCAGCCATGACAAAAGGAACGGACAACCTATATTACATTTCTGGCGGAAGCGGGCTTGAACAGCTGTTTTCTTTAGATAAAGATCAATGGTCGTTCTTTTTGGAAGAGATGGAAAGAATCATGCAGGACTTCGATTGTATCTTTTTCGATATGGGTGCCGGCTTGTCAAAAGATCAGCTGCCTTTTGTCTTATCGGCAGGAGAAGTGGTCGTTGTGACTACGCCAGAGCCAACATCCATCATGGATGCCTACAGCGCGATTAAACACTTAGCCATTCATCAGTTTGAACGGTCTGTGCAAATCATTGTCAATCGGTGCAAAACCCCGTCAGAAGGGTCTGAAACCTACCGGAAATTGGCAGGAGTGGTCACATCTTTTCTTCACAGAAAACTTGTATTTGCTGGCGCTGTGCCTGATGATCCTGCGGTTCCTAAAGCAGTATCAGAACAAATTCCATTTTATATGAAGCAGCCTCATTCAAGGCTGAGTAAAACCATTAAGATGCTGGCAGAAACACTATATCATCAGCAGATAAGAGAGGCACGGAGAGAACAGCATACGTTTATAGATAAGTTGTCCTCTTTTTTTAAAAGGAGGAAGGTGGACTCATGATTAGAGTGCTAGTAGTAGATGACTCGGCCTTTATGAGAAAGCTCATTAGTGATTTTCTAAGTGCCGAGCAAGAAATAGAAGTCGTCGGAACGGCGCGAAATGGGGAAGATGCCTTAAAACGGATCAAGGAACTGAATCCAGATGTTGTCACGTTAGATGTGGAAATGCCTGTTTTAAATGGAACAGAAGCATTAAAACAAATTCTGGCTGAACACGACCTTGCCGTGATTATGGTGTCAAGCCAGACAAAGCAAGGAAAAGATTTAACCATCCATTGCTTAGAACTCGGTGCTTTTGACTTTGTGACAAAGCCTTCGGGAAGCATTTCGCTCGATTTGCACAAAGTGAGGGGGCAAATTGTAGAGCGGGTACTTGCAGCAGGACTGTCAAGGAAACGCACTGAAGAGAAGGTGTCTCCTAAGCCGGTGATAAAGCCGCCAAGTCCAGTGGCTGCACCCCGGCTACCATCTGTAAAAGGCAGCTCACTCCGAAAGATTATTACTATCGGAACATCTACAGGGGGACCAAGGGCACTTCAACGAGTCGTAACGAAGCTGCCTAAGGACATCGAGGCCCCTATATTGATTGTGCAGCATATGCCAGCAGGATTCACGGCATCACTTGCTACTAGGTTAGATCATTTATCACAAATTACGATTAAAGAAGCGCAAGATGGAGACATCGCGAAAAATGGAGTGGCTTACATAGCTCCTGGTGGAATGAATATGTCACTTCATGACCAAGGGGGGTCACTTGTCATCAGGCTGTCCCCTGAAGACACGGAAAGCCGGCACAAACCATCTGTTAACTATTTATTTGAATCCATCAGCAGCATAAAGGGTTACGAGAAAATCGCTGTCATTATGACAGGTATGGGCAGTGATGGTACTGAAGGTGTCAAAAAAATGGTCGCAAGCGGTCATACGAAAGTCATTGCAGAAAAAGAAGAATCATGTGTTGTTTTCGGAATGCCTAAATCAGTCATTAAAGCAGGCCTTGCACATGAAACAAGGCATGTGGATGACATCGCACATGCAATTATTAGCTCCATGAAAAAAGAGAGGGCGTGAACACGTTGGATGTAAACCAATACTTAGATATCTTTTTAGATGAAAGCAGAGAACACTTACAAACTTGTAATGAAAAACTTCTTGATTTAGAAAAGAACCCAACCGACTTGCAGCTAGTGAATGATATATTCAGAGCGGCTCATACATTGAAAGGAATGAGTGCAACGATGGGCTTTGATGATATGGCTCATTTAACGCATCATTTAGAAAACATGTTTGATGCTATCCGTAATGAACAAATGATTGTCACTCCTGAGTCAATGGATACGATGTTCGAAGCACTCGATCATCTTGAAGCAATGGTTCAATCGATTGCAGAAGGAGGAGACGGGAAACGTGATGTCACAGAGATTAGTAAAAAGCTAGATGTGACAGGAAGCCATGCTGAGGCAGCTTCTAGCGTTGAAACAGCAGATGCATCAGCTGCTGCTAATGACTTAGATTATAACGAATTTGAACGTACGGTTCTTGATGAAGCGAGAGAGCAAGGCTTCAAATGCTATGAACTTAACGTGACATTAAGCGAAGCGTGCTTACTAAAAGCTGTTCGTGTCTATATGATTTTTGAAAGACTAAATGAAGCAGGCGAGGTTGTCAAAACCGTTCCAAATGCAGAACTGTTAGAATCAGAAGATTTTGAATCTGAATTCAGCATTTCTTATCTTTCTAAACAGCCGATGGACGAAGTGCAGAAAATCGTCACGGCGATCTCAGAGGTTGAGAAGGTTGAGATCTCTGAAGTCTCCGCATTTGAAGAAGCAGCTCCGGCTGAAAAGCAAGAGGTGCAGCCTGAACAGAAAAAAGAAGAAACATCCGTTCCTGCTGTAAAAGCGCCAGCAAATGATGCGCCAAAAGCAAATGGCAATAACGGTGCAGCTGCCGGCGGAACGAAAACAATTCGTGTCAACATCGACCGTCTTGATTCTCTTATGAATCTATTTGAAGAACTTGTGATTGATAGAGGCCGATTGGAACAGATTGCTAAAGAACTAGAAAATAACGAACTCACAGACACAGTCGAAAGAATGACTCGTATTTCTGGAGACCTGCAATCAATCATCCTGAACATGAGAATGGTACCTGTGGAAACTGTCTTTAACAGATTCCCGCGTATGATTCGTCAATTGACGAAAGAGCTTAATAAGAAAATTGAACTGATTATTGAGGGTGCTGAGACGGAGCTTGATCGAACAGTGATCGACGAGATTGGAGATCCGCTGTTGCACTTACTTAGAAACAGTCTAGATCACGGGATTGAATCACCAGAAGAACGTGTGAAAAAAGGCAAGCCGGAAAAAGGTACGGTTCTATTAAAAGCGTATCATAGCGGAAACCATGTCTTTATTGAAGTAGAAGATGATGGAGGCGGGATTAACCGTAAAAAGGTGCTTGAAAAAGCGTTAGAGCGCGGGGTTATTACAGAAAGAGAAGCAGAAACGCTTGAAGATCATCAAATTGATTCATTGATCTTTGCAGCAGGATTCTCTACAGCTGATACGATTTCTGACATCTCAGGCCGCGGTGTAGGTCTTGACGTTGTGAAAAACAAGCTGGAATCACTTGGCGGATCTGTGAGCATTAACTCAACAGAAGGACAGGGTTCACTATTTTCGATCCAGCTTCCGCTTACATTATCGATTATTTCCGTTCTTCTTGTAAAACTAGAAGAGGAAACATTTGCGATTCCGATTTCTTCTATTATTGAAACGGCGGTCATTAAGAAAAGTGACATCCTGCAAACGCATGATCGTGAAGTGATTGATTTCCGCGGATTTATCGTACCGGTCGTGTACTTGAAGAAACAATTCCACGTACCAAATACGAATGAATTAGAGGAAGAACTGCACATCATTGTTGTTCGTAAAGGAGACAAGCTGACAGCATTTGTGGTCGATTCGTTTATTGGTCAGCAAGAGGTTGTATTGAAATCACTAGGAGATTATCTGCCTAACGTATTTGCGATATCCGGCGCAACGATCCTAGGTGACGGTCAAGTTGCACTCATCGTTGACTGTAATGCACTGATCAAGTAAAAAACAATAGAGGAGCGGTCTGAAATGAGTACAGATATCAAAACTGGCGAAAAGATGATTGTGTTTATCGTAAACAAAAAAGAATACGCCATTTCAGTATCAGAAGTAAAGTCCATTGAAAAATGGCAGCAGCCGACAAGAGTTCCTGGCGTTGCCCCTTATATATGCGGTGTTATTAATTTACGCGGTGTCGTGACGCCTGTCATTGACCTGAGAGTTAGACTTGGTTCTACTGACAACGAGATTACAGATGAAACAAGAATGATCATTGTACAAGTTGGTGACATTGAAGTCGGCTGGATTGTTGACGAAGCAAATGATGTCATAACCGTCCATCAGGAAGAAGTAGAATCTTCTCCTGAATCAGCTGAAAAAGAAGGACAGTCATGGGTGACAGGTATCATTAAGCATGATCAGCGTCTTTTCAATATCATTCATGCCGGTGCTGTCCTCGACAAGAGCGTTCAAGGTGCACCTGTTCATTAAGGGGGATGTGAAATGAGCATTTTCAACGAAATTAAAGATGAACAGCTAGATATTTTAGGAGAGGTTGGGAATATCGGGGCAGGCCACGCAGCGTCTGCTCTTGCCAACCTATTGGATCGCAAAATAGATATGGCTGTTCCTTTTGTCAAGGTTCTCTCGTTTGAAGATTTAATGGATTTCTTTGGAGGTGCAGACCTTCCTGTTGCAAGCATTTTCCTGCGAATGGAAGGGGATTTAACCGGCTCAATCTTTTTCATTATGCCGTTTGAGCAAGCAGAGCAATTTGTAAGAGAGCTTGTCCAGGATCCGGCATTTGATATTGATACGATTCATGAACATGAGATGGGGACGTCAGCACTTCATGAACTTGGAAATATTTTAGCGGGCTCTTATTTATCAGCCCTTGCCGATTTAACCAAATTGCAGCTTTACCCAAGTGTTCCAGATGTCACGCTCGATATGTTCGGGGCTGTCATTAGTGAAGGGTTGATGCAATTCAGTCCTCTTGGCGATCAGGCGATTGTGATTGATACATCTATTTTTGATGATCAAAATAAGCAAGAGCTGAAAGGAAATATGTTTCTATTACCAGACTTTGAATCGTTTGAAAAACTATTCAAAGCATTAGGTAACCTATAATGAACGTGCAAATTCCGGCAGTTGTAAAGGTTGGTATTGCGGATGTTCAGCTTGTTAAATCACCGGACCGCATTCGGACATCCGGTCTTGGTTCCTGCGTAGGGCTTGTCTTGTTTGATCAAGACAAAAGGCTGGCAGGCCTTGTCCATGTTATGCTTCCAGATTCCTCTCTTTCAAAAGGGGCGGTGGAGAACTTGGCTAAATATGCAGATACAGGTGTCAAGCATACAATTGATCTGCTCTTAAAAGCAGGCGCGCGCAAACATGCGCTAAAGGCAAAACTTGCTGGCGGGGCGGAAATGTTTAAGTTTAAGTCAACCAATGATCTAATGAGAATTGGACCTAGAAACGTTTCAGCTGTAAAAGAACATCTGTCTCTTCATCATATCCCGATTATTAGTGAGGATACAGGCGGAAACAGTGGCCGTACAATTGAATTCGATCCGCTTACGGCAGAGCTTGAGATCCGTACTGTGAAGCAAGGCATTATGAAGATATAACTAAGGAAGTATAGGGGGATAAAGATGCAATCCTTAAATTACGAAGATCAGGCGCTATGGGCTAGATGGAAAGAGTGGAAAGACCCAGCTGCTGGAGATGATCTTATGCGCCGCTATATGCCGCTCGTCACATATCATGTTGGAAGAATTTCCATCGGTCTCCCGAAGTCAGTGCATAAAGAAGACTTGATCAGTCTAGGGATGCTCGGTTTATATGATGCCCTTGAAAAATTTGATCCCGGAAGAGATCTGAAGTTTGATACATATGCATCCTTCAGAATCCGCGGGGCCATTATCGACGGTCTTCGTAAAGAGGACTGGCTGCCTCGTACATCAAGAGAAAAAACAAAAAAAGTAGAAGCGGCTATTGAAAAGCTTGAACAGCGGTATTTGCGTAATGTGACGCCGACAGAGGTGGCTGAGGAACTCGGCATGAGTGAACAGGATGTCGTCACAACGATGAATGAAGGATTCTTTGCAAATCTGCTCTCAATTGATGAGAAGCTGCATGATCAAGAAGACGGAGAGAACGTCCAAGTCATGATTCGCGACGAGAAGTCTGTGACTCCAGAAGAGAAAATGCTGAAAGATGAATTAATTGAACAGCTTTCTGAAAAAATCACAGAGCTTTCAGAAAAAGAAAAGCTTGTGATCAGTCTTTTCTATAAAGAAGAACTGACATTAACGGAAATCGGTCAAGTGCTCAATTTATCTACCTCGCGCATTTCGCAAATTCATTCAAAGGCCTTGTTCAAGCTTAAGCATCTGCTTGATAAAGCCATTCAATCTTAAAGAGTTAGTGAGTGAAAAAATATGTTATGGCTGATTAGCTTCATGCTTCATGCTGCACTTATTTATTTTGTGATTATTTTATATACGAGAATGAATTCGCTGAAGGCAACAGAACAAAAGCAGCGAGAACTTCTAGAAGAAACGGAAAATACCCTGGCTGCATTTTTGATGGAGGTCAAAGAAGAGAATGACAAACTATCAAAAGTGGCAGCCGCTTCCCCTGATTTTTCTGCTGAAGAGCTGAAATCGGATCTTCAGACACCAAAGCAGCCACAACCACCAATTGAATCCCAGCAATCGGTCGAAAGTGAAGATCCCGTACCGGAGCACCTGTCGGCTCTCCTTAGCGAAGTTGAGGTGCAGGAAGAGAAGGTAAACGAACCCGTTCCACAACTCGAAACAGAGGCTTCTATGCCTTCTAAAAGTGAAATAGAAGAAACATTCGAGGACCAAGTGAAGACCCTATATGATGAAGGGCGGTCACTAGAAGAAATAGCGAAAGAAATGAAAACTGGCAAGACAGAAATCGAGCTTTTATTAAAATTTAGCGGAAAGCTGTAAAGGATTCTTGATTGTCAGTCCATCATGTGTTATATTATTTCTTGGTGTTAAATACACACGCTTAATGATTCGTATGAAGGTGCTGCCGTGGCGCAGTTTTATGTGAACATGACTTAAGCGGAGGAAAAAAAACCATTATATTAGGAGGCAACAAAATGTCAGTTATTTCTATGAAACAATTGCTAGAAGCTGGTGTTCACTTCGGTCACCAAACTCGCCGTTGGAACCCAAAAATGAAGCGTTACATCTTTACAGAGCGTAACGGTATCTACATCATCGACCTTCAAAAAACGGTGAAAAAAGTAGAAGAAGCTTACAACTTCACGAAAAACCTTGCTGCTGACGGAGGAAAAATCCTTTTCGTTGGTACGAAAAAGCAAGCACAAGATTCAGTGAAAGAAGAAGCAATCCGTTCTGGTATGTTCTATGTGAACCAACGCTGGCTTGGTGGAACTTTAACAAACTTTGAAACAATCCAAAAACGTATTAAACGTTTAAAAGATATTGAAAAAATGCAAGAAAACGGTACGTTCGAAGTTCTTCCTAAGAAAGAAGTCGTTCAACTGAAAAAAGAATTAGAGCGTCTTGAAAAATTCCTAGGCGGAATCAAAGACATGAAGAGTCTTCCGGATGCACTTTTCATTATCGACCCTCGTAAAGAGCGTATTGCAGTTGCAGAAGCTCGTAAATTGAATATCCCAATCATCGGTATCGTTGACACAAACTGTGATCCAGACGAAATTGATGTTGTGATCCCTGCAAACGATGATGCAATCCGTGCTGTAAAACTTCTAACTGCTAAAATGGCAGATGCGATTCTTGAGTCTAAACAAGGCGAAGAAGAAGCTGTTGTAGAAGAAACGACAGAAACTGAAACAACAACTGCGTAACCTATTCAAAAGGTGATAAGAGGGAAATGCCTTTTATCACCTTTTTTTCACCTAGTAATCCGTGTTTTAACATAGAAGGAGGAAATGTAAAATGGCAATTACTGCTCAATTAGTTAAAGAACTGCGTCAAAAAACTGGTGCAGGTATGATGGACTGTAAAAAAGCGTTAACAGAAACTGATGGTGACATCGAGAAAGCAATCGACCTTCTAAGAGAAAAAGGAATCGCAAAAGCTGCGAAAAAAGCAGACCGTATTGCGGCAGAAGGATTAACTCTTATCAAAACTGACGGCAACACAGGCGTGATCCTAGAAGTGAACTCTGAGACTGATTTCGTTGCGAAAAACGAAGGATTCCAAGCACTTCTTAACGAACTTGCTGATCATTTGCTTGCTGCTAAACCTGCAACAATTGAAGAAGCTCATGCTTCTAAAATGGAAAACGGTTCTACAGTTGAAGAGCATATCACATCTGCAATTGCGAAAATCGGAGAGAAAATCACTCTACGCCGTTTCTCTGTTATCACAAAAGAAGATAATGCTGCATTCGGTTCTTACCTGCACATGGGCGGACGTATCGGTGTGTTAGCTGTTCTTAATGGAACAACTGACGAAGAGCTTGCAAGAGACATCGCAATGCACGTTGCAGCTGTAAACCCTAAATACATTTCTCGTGACCAAGTGTCAGAAGAAGAAGCAAACCGTGAGCGTGAAGTATTAACACAGCAAGCTCTTCAAGAAGGAAAGCCTGAAAACATCGTAGCTAAAATGGTAGAAGGCCGTCTAAACAAATTCTTCGAAGAAATTTGCTTACTTGACCAAGCGTTCGTTAAAAACCCAGATGAAAAAGTGAAACAAGTTGTAGCTGCGAAAAACGCAACTGTTCAAACTTATGTTCGCTATGAAGTGGGCGAAGGTATCGAAAAACGTCAAGACAACTTTGCTGAAGAAGTTATGAGCCAAGTGAAAAAATAATGTTTGAAAAGCTCTCTGGGGCTTTTTTAGGGAGCACAAGCACTGTGTTCCCTATTTTTTAGAGGATATTGATTTACAAAAGACAGTTTCTTACGCATAATAAGAGACGGTATAGTTTACACTTGGAGGTTATCATGAGCAAACCGAAATATAATCGCATTGTACTGAAGCTAAGTGGCGAAGCACTAGCGGGTGATGCTGGAAATGGAATTAACCCAACTGTCATTCAATCAATTGCAAAGCAAGTAAAAGAAATTGCAGAGCTCGATGTTGAAGTTGCAGTCGTTGTAGGCGGAGGAAACCTTTGGCGCGGAAAGACAGGCAGTGATCTAGGAATGGACCGTGCAACAGCAGACTACATGGGGATGCTGGCAACAGTGATGAACTCACTGGCGTTACAGGACAGCCTAGAAACGCTTGGCATTCAGTCTAGAGTGCAAACCTCTATCGAAATGAGACAGGTTGCAGAACCATACATAAGAAGAAAAGCGATCCGTCATCTTGAAAAGAAACGTGTCGTCATTTTTGCTGCAGGAACAGGAAACCCTTATTTCTCTACAGATACTACGGCAGCACTTCGTGCAGCAGAAATTGAAGCAGATGTCATTTTAATGGCGAAAAATAATGTAGATGGTGTCTACAGTGCTGATCCTCGTACAGATGCGGATGCAGTAAAATATGATAAGCTTTCATATCTTGATGTACTTAAAGAAGGGCTTGCTGTAATGGATTCTACTGCGTCCTCATTATGTATGGACAATGACATTCCATTAATCGTCTTCTCCATTATGGAAGAAGGAAATATTAAACGTGCCGTAAACGGCGAATCAATCGGAACGATCGTGAGGGGGAAATAACGTGTCAAAAGAAGTGTTGAACCAAACGAAAGAAAAAATGGAAAAAGCCGTACAAGCCTACGGACGTGAGCTTGCAACTGTTCGTGCTGGCCGTGCAAATGCTTCACTGCTTGATAAAGTGACAGTGGATTATTACGGTGCACAAACACCGCTTAACCAAATTGCGTCGATCACAGTGCCAGAAGCACGTATGCTGATTATCACACCTTACGATAAAACAGCAATCGGTGATATCGAAAAAGCGATCCAAAAGTCTGATCTTGGCATCACGCCAACAAGTGACGGAAATGTGATCCGCATTGCGATTCCTGCGCTGACAGAAGAAAGACGTAAAGAGCTTGTGAAAGTCGTGAAAAAATACTCAGAAGAAGCAAAAGTAGCTGTTCGTAACGTGCGTCGTGATGCAAACGATGATTTGAAAAAGCTTGAGAAAAATGGGGAGATCACTGAAGATGAATTAAGATCATCGACAGAGGATGTTCAAAAATTGACAGATGAATATGTCGCTAAAATTGATGACGTGACGAAAGATAAAGAAAAAGAAATCATGGAAGTTTAAGAAAAAACTATGTACAATAGATAATAGTGAAAAGACCCTCTTCATGTTTACAGGGGGTTTTTTTGTTAATACTGTTGATGACTATATTATTTAGCGGGAACGCAACCTTTTTGGGTGATGGAGGAATCTCATGCTCAATATACTCAAAAATTGGAAGAATCAGCAAACAGCAGCTTCCAACTTAGAAAGCCTGACAAAAGAAGACATATTAAATGGAGAAATTCCTGAACATATTGCCATTATCATGGATGGGAACGGAAGATGGGCGAAAAAACGTGCTCTTCCACGGGTAGCAGGTCATCATGAAGGAATGAAAGTCGTCAAGCGCATGACAAAGCTTGCAAATGAGCTGAATGTCAAAGTGCTGACTTTGTATGCTTTCTCTACGGAAAATTGGAAACGTCCAAAATTAGAAGTAGACTTTTTAATGAAACTTCCTGAAGAATTTTTAAACATCTACCTGCCTGAACTCATCGAAGAAAATGTCCGTGTGCGTTTAACAGGTGATCCAGACGGCCTCCCGCAGCATACGAAAAAAGCGGTAGAGAACGCAGTAAAGAGTACGGCGAACAACGACGGACTCATTTTGAACTTTGCGCTCAACTATGGTGGGCGCACAGAAATCGTCTCCGCATGCAGACAAATTTCTGAAAAGGTCAAAGAAGGTAAGCTTCGAGCAGAAGACATCACAGAAGAGATGTTTTCAGCTTATTTAATGACAGAATCTCTTCAAGATCCGGATTTGCTCATTCGCACGAGTGGAGAAATTAGATTAAGCAACTTTATGCTTTGGCAAATTGCGTACAGCGAGTTTGTCTTTACGGATGTGCTTTGGCCTGACTTTTCTGATGAGCACCTTATAGGCGCTATCGGAGAGTACCAGCGCCGCGGCCGGAGGTTCGGTGGAATTTAGAGGGTGGTGCAGATGAAACAAAGAATTTTGACGGGTGTTTTGGCAGCTGCAGTCTTTTTGCTTGCAGTTATATATGGACAGATGCCATTTACCCTGCTGATTTATTTAATGGGAAGTGTCGCTCTCTTTGAGCTTTTAAGAATGAAAAAGATCTCGATTTTCAGCTTTCCTGGTATTGTCAGCTTAATATTGCTTTGGCTTTTAATGGGCGGAGACAACAGCTTCTTCCCAAACGTGGACGCATCAAAAATGCAGATTGCTTTATTTGCAGTCTTAATACTTTTAACTTATACAGTTTTGAGCAAAAACTCTTTCACATTCGATGAGGTTGCTTTTGTTGTATTAGCCACATTATATATTGGCGTTAGTTTCTATTATTTTATCCAAATTAGAGGCTTATATGGCATGAGTGCGATCTTCTTCGCAGCAGTGATTATTTGGTCTACTGACTCAGGAGCCTATTTTATTGGGAAATCTATGGGGAAACGAAAGCTTTGGCCAGAAATCAGCCCAAACAAAACAGTAGAAGGATTTATCGGCGGAATCGTCACAGCGGTCGTGTTGTCACTTGTGTTTCAGGTGGTTACAGGATTTTTGCCATCATATCTGCTTGTGATGTTTATTACTCTTTTACTCAGTATCTTTGGACAGCTAGGCGACCTTGTGGAATCTGCTTTAAAGCGTCATTATCACGTGAAGGATTCAGGGACAATTCTCCCTGGCCATGGCGGGATTTTGGACAGGTTTGACAGCTTTTTATTCGTTCTGCCGTTTTTATACTTACTGCTCGCAACGTTTGCCAGCTAACCTCATAGAAACTTATTGAACGAGAGAAGGAGTGGCAATTTGAAATATATTTCGCTATTAGGCGCAACAGGATCAATTGGAGAACAAACGTTAGATGTGATCAGTCAGCACCCGGACAAGTTTAAGCTGAAAGCCATGACATTTGGCAGAAATATAGCAAAGGCGATTCCGATCATTGAGCGCTTTCAGCCTGAATTCGTCGGCTGTGTAGACGAAGAAACCTATCACATGCTAAAAAATCATTCATTTGCATACGATGTGAAGCTGGCTGCTGGTGAAGAAGCCAACATCGAGGCAGCGACCTATGATGCAGTGGACGTAGTGGTCAATGCACTTGTAGGGAGTGTTGGACTTGTTCCAACATTAAAGGCCATTGAACAAAAAAAGACGATTGCTCTCGCAAATAAGGAAACACTTGTGACAGCTGGTCATATAGTAAAAGAGTACGCTAAAACATATGATGTACCTTTACTTCCTGTCGATAGTGAGCATTCCGCTATTTTTCAATGCCTGCAAGGTGAACAAGCTAAAAATATTGAACGCTTAATCGTGACAGCTTCAGGTGGTAGTTTCCGAGATAAAAAACGAACTGAACTTGAAGGTGTTACGGTTGAAGAAGCGCTGAACCACCCGAATTGGTCGATGGGAGCGAAAATCACCATTGATTCAGCGACGATGATGAATAAGGGTCTTGAGGTGATCGAGGCACATTGGTTGTTTGATATCCCTTATGAACAAATTGATGTGCTGCTACATAAAGAGAGCATTATCCATTCGATGGTGGAATTTCACGACAAAAGCGTCATGGCTCAGTTAGGGACACCTGACATGAGAGTGCCTATTCAATATGCACTCACATACCCTGACCGGGCGCCGTTACAAGAAGCGAAATCATTGAACCTTTGGGAGATTGGACAATTGAATTTCCAGAAAGCGGATTTTGACAGGTATCGCTGCTTACATTTTGCTTATGAATCAGGTAAAATAGGAGGGACAATGCCTGCTGTACTTAATGCAGCAAATGAAATGGCAGTCGATGCATTTCTGAAAGGCAAAGTAACGTTCCTGCAAATTGAAGAATTGATTGAAAAGGCACTAATCAGACATCATGTGATTTCAACGCCTAGTTTGCAAGATATCCATGAAGTGGACAAAGATACACGAGACTTTGTTCAATCAATCCTCACATAAGGTGGTATGTTCGTGAATACAGTGATTGCGTTTATTATTATTTTTGGAACGCTCGTTTTTTTCCACGAGCTTGGCCATTTAATTATGGCGCAGCGCGCGGGGATTTTATGCCGCGAGTTCGCAATTGGTTTTGGGCCGAAGATTTTCTCCTTTAAACGAAAAGAAACCGTTTATACCATTAGACTTCTCCCTATTGGCGGATTTGTTAAAATGGCTGGAGAGGACCCTGAAGTTATCGAAATTAAACCAGGTCATACAGTGGGGCTCTTATTCAATGAGCAAAATGAAGTAGAAAAGATCATTTTAAATGATAAAGAAAAATATCCTGATGCACTTGTCATCGAAGTTGAGCAGATTGATTTAGATCATGCTATGAGAATCTCGGGATATGAAGCTGGAAATGAAGATATTCTGACTGGCTACAATGTCAGTCAAACAAGCTTCTATATTGCAGATGGTGAAGAAATTCAAATCGCACCATACAATCGTCAATTCGGTTCAAAAACGGTTTGGCAGCGAATTAAAGCTATCGCAGCTGGACCGATTATGAACTTTATTCTAGCGTATGTGATTTTGGTTGCTTTAGGTTTTATTCAAGGGGTAACCGTTGATGATCCTGTACTCGGTAAGCTGACGAAAGACGGCCGGGCGGCTGAGGCTGGACTCATGCAGGGAGATCACATCGTGTCCATTAACGGCGAGAAAATGAATTCTTGGACAGACGTCGTTCAAACAGTTCAAAAGAACCCTGAGAAAAAAATGAATGTCGTCATTGACCGAGACGGCAAGGAAAGCACTGTGCAGGTTGTACCAGAAGCTGTGAAAGCAGATGGGAAAAGCATTGGCCGTTTCGGATCATATCCGCCAACGGAAAATGGATTTTTGAAAGTTATTTCATCCTCTGGAACAACTGTCGTTTCAACGGCAGGTCTGATCTTAACGAACTTGCAAAAAATTGTCACAGGACAATTTTCACTAGACATGTTAGCAGGTCCTGTTGGAATTTATGACATGACAGGAGAAGTAGCCAAACAAGGTGTGTTAACATTAATGCAGTTTGCGGCGTTCCTCAGTATCAACCTAGGCATCGTGAATTTGTTACCGATTCCTGCATTAGACGGAGGACGTTTACTATTCTTATTTGTTGAAGCCATTCGCGGTAAACCAATTAATCGTGAGAAGGAAGCACTTGTTGTCTTTATCGGTGTTGCTTTCCTCATGCTGTTAATGTTAGTGGTAACGTGGAATGACATTCAGCGGTTATTTTTATAAAAACCATTCTCTCTTGTTTCTCATTCCGGGAAACAAGAGTTTTTGTGAGAAGTCCTATTTCATAAATGAGGTGTAACGACATGAGACAATCCCTGACTTTTATTCCAACTCTTCGAGAGGTGCCGGCAGATGCTGAGGCAAAAAGTCATCAACTCTTAGTAAGAGCTGGGTTTATTAGACAAAATACAAGTGGAATCTATCATTATCTGCCGCTTGCGCATAAAGTCATTCAGCATATTCAATCGATCGTCCGCAAGGAAATGGAAAAGGCAGGCGCGGCTGAGCTGCTAATGCCAGTGCTGCAGCAGGCAGAAATGTGGCAAGAGTCAGGAAGATGGTATACATACGGTCCAGAACTGATGCGTATGAAGGATCGCCACGGACGCGAATTTGCGCTTGGCCCAACCCACGAAGAAGTGATCACATCATTAGTACGCAGCGAAGTGAAATCGTATAAGAAGCTACCTTTAACACTATATCAAATTCAATCAAAATTCCGTGATGAACAGAGACCACGCTTTGGACTGCTGCGCGGACGTGAATTTATCATGAAGGATGCATACTCATTCCATTCTTCACCAGAAAGCCTTGATGAGACATACAACAAAATGTTTACGGCTTACTCTAATGTGTTCTCAAAAGTGGGTCTCAATTTTAGACCAGTCATTGCAGATTCAGGGGCAATGGGTGGAAAAGATACGCATGAGTTCATGGCGCTCTCAGAAGTCGGAGAGGATACCATCGCTTATTCTGATACGTCCTCATATGCCGCGAATATCGAAATGGCTGAGGCTGTATATCACGGAAAAGAAGCAAATCCTGCGGACTTCAAAGAGCTTGAAAAAGTCCATACGCCGCAAATGAAAACCATTCAAGATGTGGCTGGCTTTTTAGAAGTTGACCCTTCTGCTTGCATTAAATCTGTTTTGTTTAAAGCAGATGATGCGTATGTTCTGATCCTAACTAGAGGCGATCATGAAGTAAATGATGTGAAAGTGAAAAACTTGGTAGGAGCACAGCTTGTCGAGCTTGCTTCACGCGAAGAAGTGCTGAAAGTTATTGGAACTGAGCCTGGATTTGTTGGACCTGTTAAACTGGAAGCAGAAGTCGATATTTATGCGGACCTTGCTGTGAAGGGAATGACAAATGCTGTCGCTGGTGCAAACGAAGCGGATTATCATTATGTCAATGTCAATCCTGCACGTGACGTGTCAGTAAAAGAATTCACAGATCTTCGCTTGATTCAAGAAGGAGATGTTTCTCCAGATGGGGAAGGCACAATCCAATTTGCAAAAGGGATTGAAGTAGGACAAGTCTTTAAACTGGGCACTCGTTATTCTGAGTCGATGGATGCAACGTACCTCGATGAGAATGGTCGTGCGCAGCCAATGATTATGGGCTGCTATGGCATCGGCATCTCTAGAACGCTGTCAGCGATTGTTGAACAGCATCACGATGAGAAAGGAATCATTTGGCCGGAAACAGTGGCACCATATGACCTACACCTCCTTGCATTAAATATGAAAAACGATGCGCAGAAAGAACTGGCTGAAACGTTGTACGAGCGCTTAGAAGATGAAGGCTTTGACGTACTTTTCGATGACCGCCAGGAGCGTGCAGGAGTAAAATTTGCAGACAGTGATTTAATTGGACTGCCAATTCGTATTAGCTGCGGAAAACGTTCAGAAGAAGGTATAGTAGAAGTGAAGTTTAGAAAATCAGGTGAATCACATGAAGTATCTGTTGATGATCTGATTTCATTTATACGCCAAGCATAAAGCGAACAAAAAAATGAAGGTACCTCCTGTAGAAAAGAGGTACCTTTCTGATTGACAAAAGGAGGGTCCTGTCTTGGATGAACAATTACCGATCACACGGCGGCAATTTCATATATTACTCAATCAGATTCAAATGACAGATGATGACCTCAGTCGTTACTTTGAAGAAGGAGAAATCGTCAAATTGACGGTGCATAAGGCGACGAAAACATGGCATTTCCTTTTTAAATTTAAAGCGCTTTTGCCTTACAAAGTATACGCCATGTTTCTCAGCAGGCTGACAAATGCATTTTCACATATTGCACAAATCACTTGTACGATTGAAGTGAGTGATCCGCACATATCTGAAGAACTCGTGCAATCGTACTGGTCACATTGTGTGGAAGAACTTCAAGGAATTTCTCCCCCAATCATCAGCTTGCTTCAGCAGCAAAAACCATCGCTGTCTGGACATAAAATCATCATTAAAACAAAAAGCGAAACAGAGGCACTCGCTATTAAGAAGAAGTACAGCCCGATGCTTCAGGCCGCATTTAAACAAGTGGGCTTTCCAGAGCTGCAATTCGATACAGAAATTTTTGTATCAGATCAAGAGATTCAGAAGTTCAGAGAACAAAAGCTTGCTGAAGATCAAGAAAGAGCCATGCAAGCCCTCACTGAGATGGAGAAGAAAGAAAGTGAGGAGCAGAATGAAGCTCCGTCAGGCCCTCTGATGATTGGCTATCAAATCAAAGACAATGAAGAAATTCGTACGCTTGATAGTATCATGGACGAGGAAAGAAGAATTACCGTTCAAGGCTACGTATTCGATGCAGAAACGCGTGAGCTGAAAAGCGGGAGAACGCTTTGTATCTTTAAGATCACAGATTATACAAACAGTATTTTGATCAAAATGTTTGCAAGAGAAAAAGAAGATGCTCAGCTGATGAAATCATTGAAAAAAGGCATGTGGGTGAAAGCAAGAGGAAGCATTCAAAATGATACGTTTGTCAGAGATCTTGTCATGATCGCCAATGATGTCAATGAAATGAAACCGCAGCTGAAAGAAGATACAGCACCTGAGGGTGAAAAGCGTGTGGAGCTTCATTTACATTCCCCTATGAGCCAAATGGATGCTGTCACTGGCATTGGCAGACTTGTTGAACAAGCAAAAAAATGGGGACATGAAGCAATTGCCCTGACAGATCATGCCGTTGTACAATCCTTCCCAGATGCGTATGCAGCAAGTAAAAAGCATGGCATCAAAATGATGTACGGTGTGGAAATCAACTTAGTAGACGACGGGGTACCGATTGCATATAACCCAGAGCACCGCTTGTTAGAGGATGCGACGTATGTCGTATTCGACGTAGAGACAACTGGACTTTCAGCCGTTTATGACACGATCATTGAGCTGGCAGCAGTGAAAATAAAAGGCGGGGAAATCATTGACCGCTTTGAGGCATTTGCTAATCCTCATCACCCGTTATCAGCGACCACCATCGAATTAACAGGTATCACCGATGATATGGTGAGAGATGCACCAGATGTCGTCGACGTCGTGCGGGATTTCAAAGAATGGATTGGACAAGATATCCTTGTTGCGCACAATGCGAGCTTTGATATGGGCTTTTTAAATGCAGCGTATAAACGCCTGCTAAAAACAGATAAAGCGTCAAACCCTGTCATTGATACACTTGAACTTGGCCGGTTCCTTTACCCAGAATTTAAAAATCACCGGCTGAACACTCTTTGTAAAAAGTTCGATATTGAACTGACGCAGCATCACAGGGCGATTTATGATGCAGAGGCGACAGGCTATCTCATGCTGAAGATGCTAAAAGATGCGGCTGAAAAAGAGATTGCCTATCACGATCAATTGAATGAAAACATGGGGCAGTCGAATGCTTACCAGCGCTCACGTCCTTACCACGCGACTTTGATTGCTCAAAATGAGACTGGCCTTAAGAATTTATTTAAGCTTGTTTCACTTTCTCATATACATTATTTCTACCGGGTCCCGCGTATTCCGCGCTCTCAGCTTGAGAAATATCGTGAAGGTTTAATTGTTGGATCTGCTTGTGATAAGGGTGAGGTATTTGAAGGAATGATGCAAAAGTCACCTGATGAGGTGGAAGACATTGCAGCATTTTATGACTATTTAGAAGTACATCCGCCAGAAGTGTATCAGCACCTGCTGCAGCTTGAGCTAGTTCGAGATGAGCGTGCGTTAAAAGAAATCATCACAAACATTGTCAAGCTTGGCGAAAAGCTGAATAAACCAGTTGTGGCGACTGGAAATGTACATTACCTGCATCCAGAGGACAAAATTTATCGTAAAATCTTAATTTCATCACAGGGTGGAGCGAATCCGCTGAACCGCCATGAACTGCCAAAAGTTCATTTTAGAACGACAGATGAAATGCTCGAAGCCTTCTCCTTCCTAGGAGACGAAAAAGCGAAAGAGATCGTCGTAACAAATACGCAAAAGGTATCTGAGATGGTCGAAAGCATTAAACCTATCAAAGATGATCTTTACACACCAAAAATTGAAGGTGCAGATGAAGAAATACGGGAAATGAGCTATCAAATGGCGCGCAGCATCTACGGAGATGATTTGCCGAAAATCGTAGAAGACCGCATTGAGAAAGAATTAAAAAGTATTATCGGTCATGGCTTCGCCGTTATTTACTTAATCTCTCATAAGCTCGTAAAAAAATCACTTGATGATGGATATCTTGTTGGTTCAAGGGGATCTGTCGGCTCATCTCTTGTTGCGACATTAACAGAGATTACTGAAGTAAATCCACTTGCACCTCATTATGTATGCCCAAGCTGTAAGCACTCTGAGTTCTTTAATGACGGATCTGTTGGTTCAGGCTTTGACCTTCCTGATAAGGACTGTCCAGAATGTGGAACGCCGTATAAAAAAGATGGACATGATATTCCGTTTGAAACGTTCTTAGGTTTTAAAGGAGACAAAGTACCTGATATTGACTTAAACTTCTCAGGCGAATATCAGCCGATCGCACATAACTATACAAAAGAGCTGTTCGGTGAAGATTATGTATACAGAGCAGGTACGATTGGTACCGTTGCAGAAAAAACAGCATATGGTTACGTAAAAGGCTATGCAGGAGATCATAACCTTCATATGAGAGGCGCTGAAATCGACCGGCTTGTACAAGGCTGTACAGGGGTAAAACGAACAACAGGCCAGCATCCAGGCGGGATTATCGTTGTGCCTGATTATATGGACATTTACGATTTCTCACCTATTCAATACCCAGCAGATGCGACAGGTTCCGATTGGAAGACGACACATTTTGATTTCCATTCGATCCACGATAACTTGCTCAAGCTGGATATTCTTGGGCACGATGATCCAACGGTCATTCGTATGCTTCAAGATTTAAGCGGAATCGATCCAAAAACGATTCCAACAGATGACCCTGAAGTCATGAAGATTTTCCAAGGGACAGAGCCACTTGGTGTAACAGAAGAGCAAATTGGCTGTAAAACAGGTACACTCGGTATCCCAGAATTTGGGACGAGATTTGTTCGGCAAATGCTAGAGGATACAAAACCAACGACCTTCTCAGAGCTTGTTCAGATTTCTGGACTATCACACGGTACGGATGTTTGGCTCGGAAATGCGCAAGAGCTCATTCACAATAAAACATGTGAACTAAGTGAAGTAATTGGGTGTCGTGATGATATTATGGTCTATCTCATCTATCAAGGCTTAGAGCCGTCACTTGCCTTTAAAATCATGGAATCTGTTCGTAAAGGAAAAGGACTTCCTCCTGAATGGGAAGAAGAAATGAAGAATAATAATGTACCAAACTGGTATATTGATTCTTGTAAAAAAATCAAATACATGTTCCCTAAAGCCCACGCGGCTGCTTATGTGTTAATGGCTGTTCGGATTGCTTATTTCAAGGTGCATCATGCACTCCTGTACTATGCAGCTTACTTTACCGTTCGTGCGGATGACTTTGATATTGAAACGATGACAAAAGGATCGAATGCGATACGAGCTGTTATGGATGACATTAACTCTAAAGGTCTAGATGCATCACCGAAAGAAAAGAACCTATTAACTGTACTAGAGCTTGCACTTGAAATGTGTGAAAGAGGCTACCACTTCAAAAAAGTTGACCTCTACCGCTCAAGTGCAACGGAGTTTATCATTGATGGAGACGGTTTAATACCGCCATTCAACTCAATCCCTGGACTTGGTACAAACGTTGCGTTAAATATTGTCCGCGCGCGGCAAGATGGGGAATTCCTCTCAAAAGAAGATTTACAAAAACGCGGAAAAGTGTCGAAGACCATCCTTGAATATTTAGATCGTCAAGGCTGTTTAGAAGCACTTCCTGATCAAAACCAGCTTTCTTTATTTTAATGTGATAAATAAGAGCGCCCTAAAAGGGCGTTCTTTTCTCTATATACAATAATTTTATTATGTTAACTAATAAAGATTTCTCATCAATTGGAATTATTTTCTTATTCGTTCATATATCTTGATTTAGCGTGATGTTTTAAGAGAAGAGATTGTATGTCATTCTTTCTACCCAAATAGAGCTCAAAAGAGAATTTCGCCGTCTGAAATGTTCTCAAGCGACATATGATCATTCTGGGTACAGTCAGAAGGAGAATCAAGAGAAAACCTTCGATGAGCGTAAAGCTGATTGCTGTTTACTATGCTTATTTTTGAAACATATTTGATTCTTTTCAAAACTGTACAGATCACGAAATGAAGGATAGAAAGGAGGCGGTCGCATCTATTGATCAATGTTTCACTAAAAAGAAGGGGTGAGCAATAGAGAAATGGCATCTTACAACTATGTAGAGGTTCTCCAAAAATCCATGCTGTTTTATGAAGCGCAGCGGTCAGGCCGGCTTCCGGAAAGTAATCGTCTTAACTGGCGGGGAGATTCTGGACTAGAGGACGGGAAGGATGTTGGGCATGACTTAACTGGCGGCTGGTATGATGCAGGAGATCATGTGAAATTTGGACTTCCGATGGCTTATTCAGCAGCCGTGCTTGCATGGACAGTATATGAATACCGGGAAGCTTATGAAGAAGCAGAATTGCTTGATGAGATCTTAGATCAAATCAAGTGGGCAACGGATTATTTTTTGAAAGCACATACAGGACCGAATGAATTTTGGGCGCAAGTAGGTGATGGAAACGCCGATCATGCTTGGTGGGGTCCAGCAGAAGTGATGCCGATGAACCGGCCAGCTTTTAAAATTGATGAACATTGCCCTGGCACAGAAGTAGCTGCACAAACTGCGGCGGCTTTAGCAGCAGGTTCTATCATTTTTAAAGAAACAGATGCGTCCTATGCAGCAAAGCTTTTAACACACGCCAAACAGCTATATGCATTTGCTGACAGGTATCGCGGCAAATATACAGATTGTGTCACCAATGCGCAGCCATTTTACAACTCCTGGAGCGGCTATGTTGACGAACTTATTTGGGGCGGGATCTGGCTGTACTTGGCGACAAATGAAGAAACCTATTTAAACAAAGCATTAAAAGCGGTAGAGGAATGGCCGAAGGATTGGGATTATACGTTTACCATGTCATGGGACAATACTTTTTTTGCCTCACAAATCTTACTAGCAAGAATCACGAAAGAAAACAGATTTATAGAATCGACAGAGCGCAATCTTGATTACTGGACTACAGGTCTTGTTCAAAATGGAAAAGTAGAAAGAATCACCTATACGCCTGGCGGTTTGGCATGGCTTGATCAATGGGGTTCACTTCGTTATGCCGCCAATGCAGCATTTTTAGCCTTTGTCTATGCTGATTGGGTATCTGATCAAGAAAAGAAAAATCGATACCAATCGTTTGCAATTAAGCAAACTCACTATATGTTAGGTGATAATCCGCTGAATAGAAGTTATGTCGTTGGTTTTGGCCAGAATCCGCCGAAGCACCCGCACCACCGTACTGCACATGGCTCATGGTCGAACCAGCTGACAAATCCTCCAGTTCATCGGCACACACTTTATGGAGCACTTGTTGGAGGTCCTGATGCACAGGATCAATATGACGATGACATCTCGGATTATGTATCAAACGAGGTGGCGACCGATTATAATGCCGCCTTCACTGGAAATATCGCCAAAATGGTGCAGCTGTTTGGTCAAGGGCAATCAAAGCTGCCAAATTTCCCGCCTAAAGAACAGGTGGAGGATGAGTTTTTTGTAGAGGCAGCTGTGATGCATAACGATACAACATCTACTCAAGTGAAAGCAGTGCTATACAACAGGTCAGGCTGGCCGGCAAGAAGCAGTCAAACACTGTCCTTTAGATATTACGTCAATCTGAGTGAGGTCTTTGCAAAGGGGTTCACTGAAAAGGATATTCAAGTGACAGCAGCCTACAATGAAGGCGCTTCCTTATCACCTTTAAAGGTATATGACGCATCAAGCCGCGTCTATTTTGCAGAAATCGATTTTACGGGCGTAGCTATTTCTCCTAGGGGAGAATCTGAGCATAAGAAGGAAATACAATTTCGATTATCTGCTCCAAATGGATCGAATATATGGGATGCCTCAAATGATTATTCCTATCAAGGATTAACATCCAATATGCAAAAAACAACGAAGATTCCTGTCTTTGACGATGGTGTTTTAGTATTTGGCACACTTCCAGACAAATAAAAAAACAATGATTTTATTGAAAGGGTGAAGGACTTGTCAAACAAAGAACGGTTTTTAACGCTTTATCATCAAATCAAAAGCGATGCGAATGGATATTTTTCACCAGAAGGAATTCCGTATCATTCAATCGAGACGCTCATTTGTGAAGCACCTGATTACGGACATATGACAACTTCAGAAGCGTATAGCTATTGGCTGTGGCTTGAGGTGCTGTACGGACATTACACAGGGGACTGGAGCAAATTAGAGGCAGCTTGGGACAATATGGAGAAGTACATCATCCCAGTCAATGAAGATGGACATGATGAGCAGCCGCATATGAACGCTTATAATCCGTCCAGCCCAGCCACATACGCAGCAGAGAAACCATTTCCGGATCAATACCCAAGCCAGCTGACCGGTGCTCGTCCTGCTGGTCAAGATCCAATTGATAGTGAATTGAAATCAACCTATGGGACGAATGAAACGTATTTAATGCACTGGCTCCTTGACGTAGATAACTGGTATGGCTATGGCAACTTGCTCAACCCATCACATACAGCCGCCTATGTGAACACATTCCAGCGTGGTCCGCAGGAATCTGTATGGGAGTCCATCCCTCATCCATCACAGGACGATAAATCTTTTGGTAAGCCGAATGAAGGCTTTATGAGCTTGTTCACAAAAGAAAATCAAGCTCCAGCTGCCCAGTGGCGCTATACGAATGCAACGGATGCTGATGCGCGTGCGATACAAGCGATGTATTGGGCAAAGGAGCTCGGCTATAATCAGTCAACTTATCTTGATAAAGCGAAAAAAATGGGGGATTTCCTCCGTTACGGCATGTACGATAAATATTTTCAAACGATTGGAAGCGGGAAGCAGGGGAATCCGTATCCTGGAAACGGAAAGGGCGCCTGTCATTACTTAATGGCGTGGTATACCTCTTGGGGCGGAGGACTTGGGGAGTATGCAAACTGGTCATGGCGTATCGGAGCGAGCCATTGTCATCAGGGATATCAAAATCCTGTCGCCGCTTATGCTTTATCCTCTGATAAAGGAGGCTTAAAGCCATCTTCGTCAACAGGGGCAAGCGATTGGGAAAAAACCTTAAAGAGACAGCTTGAATTTTACGTATGGCTTCAATCGAAAGAAGGAGCCATAGCAGGAGGCGCAACCAATAGCTGGAATGGAGACTATAGCGCTTATCCAGCAGGAAGAAGTACTTTTTATGATATGGCATATGAAGATGCACCTGTTTACCTTGACCCGCCTTCAAATAACTGGTTTGGAATGCAGGCGTGGCCAATGGAGCGCGTAGCAGAGCTTTATTATATTTTTGTAAAAGATGGCGACAAAACATCTGAAAATGTCCAAATGGCCAAATCTGTCATAACAAAATGGGTCAGCTATGCCTTAGATTACATTTTTATCGGCAGTCGTCCTGTGTCGGATGAAGAGGGTTATTTCTTAGATGAGCAAGGACAGAGAATTCTAGGGGGAACGAATGTTTCAGTTGCTACAACAAGTGCGCCTGGAGAGTTTTGGCTTCCTGGAAATATTGCTTGGAGCGGACAGCCTGATACTTGGAATGGGTTCCAGTCTGCAACAGGAAATCCAAATTTAACAGCTGTAACTAAAGATCCGACTCAGGATACGGGCGTATTAGGAAGTCTAGCCAAAGCTTTGATATTCTTTGCTGCAGCCACAAAGCAGGAAACAGGTGATTATACAGCGCTTGGTGCAAGAGCGAAAGATGCAGCCGCGCAGCTCCTAGAGGTTGCATGGAATTACAATGATGGCGTCGGCATAGTGACAGAGGAAGATAGAGAAGACTATGACCGTTTCTTTAGAAAAGAAGTGTATTTCCCAAATGGATGGAATGGGACATTTGGTCAAGGAAATCAGATTCCTGGAGCCAGCACCATTCCTTCTGACCCGCAGCGAGGAGGGAATGGGGTCTATACGAGTTTTGCTGATCTTCGTCCGAAGATTAAACAAGATCCAGCATGGTCTTCACTCGAAAGTAAATATCAGTCTTCATTTAATGAAGCTACAGGCAAATGGGAGAATGGCGCACCAGTTTTCACTTATCACCGCTTCTGGTCTCAAGTGGATATGGCCACTGCCTATGCTGAATACCATCGTCTGATCAACTAAGAGGTTAAAATCAAGCTGCCGGCTTCTAGCCGGCAGTTTGATTAGTAATATCAATCCAATGAAGATAAGGGTGATTTCACATGGTCAAAGAAAGAAGCTTTCTTCATCATTCATTCAATAGAGGCGAAAATGGGCAGGAAAATCTGATGTGGAAAAAAGAGGCGGATGATCGAATCTCAGAGCATAGACAAAGAGATCTTGTGATCAACGTGACAAACGGCGAAAAAAAGCCAATAGCAGGTATAGAGGTTGAAATAAAGCAAATCAGACATGAATTCGCCTTTGGTTCAGCGATGAATGATCAAGTGTTATTTAATCAACAATATGCTGATTTTTTCGTAAAGCATTTTAATTGGGCAGTTTTTGAAAATGAAGCAAAATGGTATGCGAATGAGCCAGAAAGAGGGAAAATCACCTACGAAAAAGCAGATGCGATGCTGAATTTTGCAGATCGACATCAGCTTCCAGTGAGGGGGCACGCTTTATTTTGGGAGGTAGAGGATGCGAATCCAAGCTGGCTAAGGTCACTGCCGAATCACGAAGTATATGAAGCTATGAAAAACCGGCTTGAGCATGCGGGCAATCACTTTAAGGGAAGGTTCCGTCATTGGGATGTAAACAATGAAATGATGCATGGTTCATTTTTTAAAGATCGCTTTGGGAAAACTATTTGGAAGTGGATGTATGAAGAAACGAAAAAAATTGACCCTCAAGCACTATTGTTTGTGAATGATTATAATGTGATCTCTTATGGTGAACACCATGCCTATAAAGCGCATATCAATGAACTGCGTCAGTTAGGCGCACCTATTGAGGCGATTGGGGTTCAAGGCCATTTTGAAGAACGGGTCGATCCAGTCATTGTCAAAGAGAGGCTCGATGTGCTGGCTGAGCTTGGTCTTCCAATATGGGTCACAGAGTACGATTCTGTTCACCCTGACCCTAATAGAAGAGCGGATAACCTGGAGGCTTTATATCGTGTCGCATTTAGTCATCCAGCCGTAAAAGGAGTGCTGATGTGGGGATTTTGGGCAGGTGCCCATTGGAGAGGTGAACATGCAGCCATCGTGAATTATGATTGGTCTTTAAATGAAGCAGGCCGACGTTATGAAAAGCTTCTAAATGAGTGGACGACCCAAAGAGTTGAAAAAACAGATGCTAATGGCCATGTGAAATGTCCAGCATTTCACGGAACATATGAAATTCGAATCGGTAAAGAAAGTAAAATGTTGAAACAGCAGACGATTGCACTTGATTCAAATGAACAAACACCGTATCAACTAGATGTGATCCTGCCTCAAGAAGGATAGAGATAGATTGTGAGGAGAATGTAAATGAAAAAGTTGGCTCAAAGAGTGTCTTGCTTCATACTTGTAGCCGCTATATGGTCTGGCTGGTTTTCGCTTACGATGAAGGCCGCCGCTTATGTGCAAACGTCTGGTACACAATTTACGCTGAACAATCAACCATTTTACTTCGCCGGCACAAATAATTACTATTTCCATTATAAATCTAAAAAAATGGTAGATGCTGTGTTCGATGATATGAAAGCAATGAATTTAAAGGTCATACGAATTTGGGGCTTTCACGACGGGGCCCCTCAAGAGAACTCAGTCTTACAATCTAGTCCAGGCGTCTATGAAGAATCTGGTTTTCAAAAACTAGATTATGCGATTTATAAAGCAGGACAGGAAGGAATAAAGCTTGTGATCCCACTAGTGAACAATTGGGATGACTTTGGCGGGATGAATCAATATGTGAAGTGGTTCGGGGCAGAATCGCATGATGCTTTTTATACAGATCCTCGTATTCAAAAAGCATACAAAAATTATGTGCGTTATGTATTAGAAAGAACCAATACGTATACAGGTGTTCAATATAAAGACGATCCAGCTATTATGACTTGGGAATTAGCCAACGAGCCGCGGATGCAGTCAGATCCCACGGGAAATGTACTAGTCAAATGGGCAGATGAAATGAGTACATGGATCAAATCGCTGGATCGTCACCATCTTGTTGCAGTAGGAGATGAAGGATTCTTTCGCATACCAGGACATGAAGATTGGTTTTACGGTGGAGGAGAAGGCGTCGATTGGGACCGTTTAACATCTCTTCCTAATATCGATTATGGAACCTATCATCTGTACCCAGATCACTGGAATAAGTCTGCTGCCTGGGGAGTGAAATGGATCGAAGACCATATCACCCGCGGGAATTCAATCGGAAAGCCAGTTGTGCTAGAAGAGTTTGGCTATCAAAATCAATCAGCTCGTCCTGACGTATACCAAAGCTGGCTGTCAGCAGTTGAGCGGCTCGGAGGGGCTGGCAGTCAATTTTGGATTTTAACAAGCATTCAGGACGATGATTCGCTCTATCCGGATTATGACGGTTTCCGCATCATAAAAGGGAGCAGGGAGGCAGCACTTATCAGTGAACATGCGAAAAGAATGAATGAAAAGAACCGATGACGAATGCCTGCTGAATAAGGAACTGTTTATACCGCTCACTCCAATTAGTAATTCTTACTTTTCAGACAGAATATTTATCACTTTTTCTATATTTAAATTTCTTGAAATATGAAGCGGTTATGAGACCAAGTTCCAGAAACGATCAAGAAGCAGAAGGTATTTATGAGATTTCGTTGAAAGGAAGGGGGTGGTTATATTTATTTTAATTCATAAAAAAGGTATTTCCAATAACTTGACTAAATGGAAATTTAATTCTATACTCTGTAGTACAGAGTTCTTTGTGGAAGAGGAGTTTATTTATGTCTAATGAAAAATTTAATAATTCAGAAATATTAGAGAATTTATCTCATATCAAGACGATTACAAACTATAAAACAGAGTATTGTAAACAAACCAGTATTTATTTTATCATTTGGGGCCTTATTTGGATAATGGGATATTCAATACCTTTACTTTTTGCTCATTCTATAACTGCAGCTGTCTTTTGGCTTATTTTAGGCATTGCTGGCTGGGTTATCACTTTAACTACTTATTTTAAACAAAAGAAAATGATACCGATGCCCTTGTTTTTAAGAACTCAATTGCAATACACATGGCTTGGTATTGGAATCATTTTAGGTATCTTTATTTTTTTAATATGTGTTGGTTTATTACCATATACATTAAATAATTTACCCTTCTATGTTGTTTTATTGGTTTCCATCATGTATTTACTCTTAGGTATTGTTCTGGCTAAAGAGATCTTTATTATGGGGTTCTGGCTAAGTGTTTTAGGTGTAACTACATTTTTATTATTTCCTAGTTTAATGAACATTATCTTCGCTTTTATAGGTGGAGGAAGTTTGTTATTAACTGGTGTGATTTTAAAAAGAAAAGGACAAGGAAATGAGTAATGTCAATAGTTTAAATGATTTAATCCATCCAAAAGTTCGGTTAGGGATTATGAGTTTATTAATGATTTATGAAAAATGTGATTTTAGCTTCTTAAAAGGTTCTTTATCTGTAACAGATGGTAATTTGGGCTCGCATTTAAAAAAATTAGAGGAAGCAGGCTATGTGCTAATTACAAAGACCTTTGTGGATAAAAAACCAAAAACAATCGTGAGTATAACAGATTTGGGAGAGCACGCCTACAAAGAATATTTGAGTGTTATTGAAGCCATTTTAAAAAATAAATGAGATGAAAGGAAAGGGTGCCGAATGTTGCAAATAGAAAACGTCAGTAAAAAATATGGAACTTCCCAAGCGTTAAGAAGTGTTACATTAACGATTCCAGAAGGAGTTTGTTATGGATTAATAGGTCCAAATGGGTCTGGTAAATCAACCTTGATGAAAATTATATCTCACATCATTAAATCATATGAAGGCAAAGTTGAGCATGTTGGTGAATCTAAAAGTGCGCTCGGCTACATACCGCAAGACATCAGCTTAGAGGAAAAATTAACAGCTAAAGTAAATATGGAGTTTTTTGGACAAATTTATGGTTTAAAAGGGAAAACATTAGATGAAAGAGTAGAAAAAACACTAAAAGATGTAGGATTGTGGGAAAGAGCAAACGATATCGTTGAAAGCTTTTCAGGAGGAATGAAACGCCGTTTGAATATTGGCTGCGCTTTAATGCATGCTCCTAAGTTAATTCTTTTAGATGAACCGACAGTGGGGGTAGATCCTCAATCAAGACGTTATATTTTCGACATCATTAACAAATTGAAGGAAGAGGGAAGAACTATTATCTATGTTAGTCATTATATGGAGGAAATAGAGAGTTTATGTGATTATGTGGCTTTCATTGATAAAGGGAACATTGTTGAAGAAGGCAAAATAGATGAGCTTTTGAATCGTTACGCAGAAACATCAGTCTTTTTTGAATCTAAGATTCCTAATAAAACATTAACTAATCTCGGGTATGATTTTGTAACTTATCAAGGTGGAGTGTTAGTTAAAACTACAAAACCATTAGATACTTTAGAAGATTTGGCTAAACTGAGTAAGAAGGAATCATTGGTTCCCCAACAATTATCTTTGTACAGACCGAGACTTGAAGATGTCTTTTTTCAATTAACAGGAACAGATTTACGTGATCAATTACAATAAAAATGCCCTTTATGAATGAAAACCACTCTCGTATTTCAATGAAAATAACTTAAAAGAGTGACTGATGTAGAAAGAGCATAAATCTAACGAACAGAATTAATTTGTGTGTACCGTAGATTTAAAATCATAAGTAATTAGTCAACATTATTTGACTAATTCTAATTCGCCACATCTGCAAATGGTAAAATAAATAAAAAATGTAATTATTTAAGAGTTGTATAGAAGGGAATCAAATGAATATAACGGGAGTGATTTTTATGTGGCCACTAGTCCGCATCGAATCTATAAAACAGGTGAAAGATCGATCATTGTTGTTCTGGACCATTTTATTACCAGTTGCTTCAATTATTCTTTTAATAGAATTATTTACATCAGGTAGTTCTCAAGCACAAAAAACATTGGTTGCTTCTCAATCAGTGACAGGGATGAGCGTGTTTTTCTCCACATTTGTCATTATTTCAATTGTCATTAGTTTTGTAAAAGATCGTGAGAAAGGAATTGTGGCAAGGCTAGCAAGTACTCCTTTACAGCCGCATCATTTTTTTCTTGGAAAGTGCGTTCCGTTTTTTATTATTATCTTATTTCAAGTTTTGCTGTTAACCATTTTAGGGGTTTATTTATATGGTATTGAAATAACACAATACAGCTCGTATTTCTTAGTAGTTGTCCTATTATCAATGCAAGTGACTTCATGGGGAGTTGCCATCGCTGCATTTGCTAAAACTGAGAATACAGGCTTAGTGATGACAAACATGATTGCTTTAGGGACAGCAGTTGCTTGTGGTTTATGGACTCCATTTGATCAATTACCTAGTTATCTCAAAATAATTGGTATGCTCTTCCCGCAGTATTGGGCACATCAAGGCTTAGTGCAATCAGTATCAACACTACCAGGAGGAGAGAATTTGATCTTAGTAACAGCAGTCCTTATAGGCTATACACTGTTAGGGTTTATTCTTTCGTTGGTTGGCTATAAAAAATATATAAAGAGAGCCAGAGGCTAGTCACTAAAAATTTCAGCTAAATGTTATGCACCGCCAAATCAATGCATGTATGCTGTCTGTAGAAAAAGGAGTGAGGCAATGTTAAGTGAAGAGTTAGAACTGTATGTTGAAAGTTGTTTTCGCCCATATAAAAAAGACAAAACATATGAAGAAAAGAAAAAAGAATTATTAGAGCTGCTTGGAAATGTTAAATTAAAACTCGAAAATGATGGATTAAAAGATGCAGAGGTTCAGGATATGCTTATTGAAAAGCTGAAATCAGGCGAAATAAGCATTGATAATCATACATTAGTAATTGATGATCATAACCGCGTAGAGCACGTGAAAAAAATATTTGTTAATGCTGATTTAGAATGGTTAACATTTATAAATGTTAAATATAAGTTGTGCGATTTTAAGGGACTATCGATTGTACAAAAAGTAATGAGTCATTCATATTTTAATGGGTGTTATCTGAGAAAAGTTAATATTAGCCATTCTAAAATTTCCTCAACTACCTTTGAAAAGAGTGATTTGACTCAATCTCATTTTGAACATTGTGAGATAACGAATTCATCCTTATATGGCTGTCATATACCCAACATTAGTATGGATGAATCATCTTTAATCAATGTTTTATTTGAAAATTGTTATTTTAAAAACATTTCTTTTGAGAATTCTAAATTAATCAATGTTAATTTTAAATCATGTACGATTAAAAAATTAAACTTTATTGGAGTGACAATGGATAAAATGACTTATCATATTTTAGAAGGAGAAGGGGCAGATTTAAGCGGTGTGGAAGTAATCGATATTTAATACAGCAGGGGCTATTGAGAAAAATCTCAATAGCCTTTTATTTTTGTTTTATTCACTATCTCTTGCTGCCCCATTAACATGATATGAAAGTTTAATGCAAGGTTTTCGTTAAGCAAAATAAATGTGGAGAACTTCTATTTTCAAATAAAAGATGCCCACCCACCCAGCTAAGTCTTCTTTGCTAGGTGGGCGAGCGATCTTTTCAATGATATGTCGAAAAACTAAAGTTGATTAGAAAGTTGAAGAACTTGAGATGATTGTTGTGCAAGTGCAGCGCGCAGCCATTGGTTCGAATAGATGTTGACCTTCCCCATGTACCTTAGCGGCCAAAGCAGTTGGGATTGTAATTTTAGTCATCTTTAGACCTCCTTATTTAAAATTTATCAACATAGATATGTAGTTGATATATTACATATGATGGTTCATAAGTCTTTATTTGTCAATGATTAAGTGTGAAAGTTTTATATTTTCTGAAAAGTTCGTTGATAACCCTGAAAAAGTGTGGTTTAATATGACTATGGAAAATAATACTATATTTAAAATTTTATGTATTTAAAGGGTTTATATGGTCTTAATGTTGTTTTTTTGATTGAAGGGCGGCGTTATTTTGGATCAAATATTTTGGGTATTTAGATATTAAGTTAATTAAATGTATGAAAAAAGTTGAGGTTACTATGTTATGAAGAACTCGAATAGAAGATTACTTTTTCTATTATAAGTTGATTCACTTAGATTTTAACCATTTTATCCCAATGTGATCGGGGAAGAGGGGGCTCTTTATGAGTATTCATTATGTCGGTATTAGAGAACCAATCAAAGCCTATTTAGAGAAGATGAAAGTTGAGTATGAATACTATCCTGCTCAAATAATCGATTTGGGCGGGGCTGTTAGTTATGACAAAGAATACTTTATAAATAATACTGATTTTCAAACGGAAACGATTATTTTATCTAATAGAAGGCATACTGTTGAGGATGAACTAGGTTCTCTTGAAAGTGAATTATTGAAAATCTATCAGAATAGCATACTTTATAGGACTTCACCGCTTGATATCAATATAGAACTTTATAGAGGATGGGCAGGTGCTACTGGTAAATTAATAACTGCATTTTCTCCCGAGGGAGTTAATTGGATCAATACAAAAGATGTTGTAAAGGCATGTTTAATCCCTAAAAAAGATGTTAGGAATCGTGCTGGAAAGGCATATGATTTAACAGGACCAGAGTTAGTAAGTATGAGTAGGCTGAAGGATATTTTTGAAGAGGATTTAAATATGAAAATTGAATTATATTGTAAAAGTAAAGAAGAGGTCATATCAATATTGTCCCAGAACAATATGCCTTTAGACGTATTAGAATGGTTAGTCGGTTTTCAAGAAGCTTCTTCTTCAAAACATTTACAGCCATTTACGAACACGCTTGAACAAATAATTGGTCACCCCCCAACTCGGGCCCAATTATCTAAAATACAAATTAATTATTCTTAAAGGAGGAATAATATATGTTTGTCAAAGACCAAGAAATGACGAGGTATAAATTAGCACCACACATTACGCTAGGTAAACTAGAAGACAGTTTGATTGGTTTAAAAGCGCAAACTGTCACCAAAATTGAAGGTGACGGAATTATTGAATTTATTCAAGAAATTTCTAATTATCTCACGGAAGATAATGGGGTTTCGATTAAAGAACTAGAGGAGAATTTCGAAGTAGAGAGTGATCAATTAAAACATGTCCTCGAATTTTTAGTTACAAACGGAATGTGTGTTAAGACGGATATGAACTTTGATTTGACGGCGCTTTTGTCTTATGAAAGAGCCGGTGGACAAGTATTGGTTGAAGATATACTAGATCGTTTAAAAACAGGAATTGTTGAAGTTATTACGCGAGATCATAATCCAGTTGCTGCTGAATTTATTCGTCATTTGCAAGAGGCAGGGCTACATGTAGTGCTTAAAGGAGAATTAAATAAGCAGCCGGATATCAGGGTTGCTATTGGCAACTCTCATTTAGACCCGATTTTTGAAGAAATAAATGATCTAGCATTAGAAGACCACATACCTTGGTTGAGCATTGTGCCATATGATGGACAGACATCTTGGGTAGGTCCATTTTTCATACCACATCAATCAGCTTGTTTACATTGCTATAACCTTCGAAAGTCAGCAAACTTTTCTGACGAAGTATTGCGTTCAGACTTAATGAAAATAAAGCCTATAAATCCTGAAAAGAAACCGGTTTATCATATGCCGATTCATTTAGTTCAAATCGGAATTGCAAGTAATTTAATTTTAGAATGGCTCACACTAAAAGATTACGCACCAAGTGCAATACCAGGTGGATTTACAACAATTAATTTAGATGATAAAGGTGTCTCATTTAATCATCATCGTGTCTATAGAGTACCTAGATGCCCGAAGTGTTCCCCAGCTGCAGATACAGGTTTTCCTCAAGTTTGGTTTCATGGTGAGGTGAATAATTAATTATGGCTAATAAATGGACAACGTTAGAAGAGTCATGGGAAATACTCGACCAATTGGCAGATCCTTATGTTGGGATAGTCCGTAGAGAGTATAGAAAACTCAGAGACGTTGATGATATATGGGGTCATTCATATGGAGCGCATGGTACAGACAGCAATATTTTATTTGGGGTACCGTCTAATTCATATAATGGGGGAGGATCTGCTAATCCAGCTGCAGCCAGAT
Organism: Bacillus safensis FO-36b; assembly: GCF_000691165.1. Taxonomy (GTDB): domain Bacteria; phylum Bacillota; class Bacilli; order Bacillales; family Bacillaceae; genus Bacillus; species Bacillus safensis. The sequence continues at coordinate 400,128 of NZ_ASJD01000003.1, forward strand.
TAGCAGCTATAGGTGAAACGGTGGAAAGATATAGTGCCGCTTATTTACCTTTAAACTCTGATGTTGTATGTTTTGGTACTCAAAAGGACTTAATCAATGAAGGCAAATCAGTAATTGGCTTTGATAAGTGGGAGATGTATGCTGTCACTCAATATGAAGACCCGAATTTTCCTCATGATAGATGGAATGAAGATACAAAATTATGGTGGAGAAAAGGTCATATTGCTGAAAATAATGAAGAAGTTTGGACGCCTGCTCAATTAATTCATATTGCAAACTATACTGAGTGGCCAGGAGACCCCAATATTGGTCATGCAACTAGTAATGGACTAGCTTGTGGTATTACATATCAAGAAGCGGCAATCTCAGGTTTATTTGAAACAATTGAAAGAGATGCATTTATGCTTACTTGGTACAATAAGTTAAGTTTACCGCAGATCGATATTAATACCTCACCTAGATTAAAACACTTCTATGAAAGATATATTAAACCTACTTCTCTTGATTTGCATTTAGTAGACATGAGCATTTTTTCTGGTGTTCCTACTATTTTGGCAGTGATAAGAAATCCTCATACAGATTTAGCTCCATTTGCTATTGGCGCGGCCTCTGCTCATTCAATTGAAAGAGCATGTGAGAAAGCTGCGATAGAGGGAATGTATACAAGAACTTGGGTAAAAACAGAACAACGATTAGGGAACGCCTTAGTGGATGTAGATTATCATCGAGATATTAACAGTTTTGAAGATCATATTAAACTCTATGCGGGAACAGCTATCGTGAAAGAAGCTGATTTTTTAACAGCGAGTGAGAAATTAGTGGACGTTAAAGACTATGCACAGTTTGATGATCGTTCTCCAGACATTCTATGGACTAACCTTGTCAGTCATTTATCAAAACAAGGATATCATGTGGCAACTTTTGATTTAACCAGCCCTGATATAAAAGATGCTGGTGCCTATGTCGTAAAATCAATTATTCCTGGATATAAACCGATTGACGTTCTTTATAGAGGTAGAATGTTGGGCGGAGAACGAATTTTAAAACATTCTTATCATTTAGGTTTAGTAGATAAACCTTTTAAGTTAGAAGAACTGAATCCAATTCCGCATCCATTTCCTTAATATCGTAGAAAGGTGATTAAATATATGAATAGTATTGAAAGACATGCTACTAATTTGGCTGATGTTGTGTATGGAAACGAAGCATTACGGTTTGATGATCCTTCTGAAAATTGGTTTGAGGCAACAAAAATCTATAGGGGTTCAATGGCATGGGACGCACCTGGTGTTGCAGGGCTGCTGCGATCTCAAACTTTGCAAAAGATTGCTACACATGCAAGTAAAAGATTTGATGACCTGCCTTTAATTTTACTACCTAAACCATTAAATACAAATATATCTTTAGACGATGTCATTCAGGAACGAAGAAGTGCAGATTATTTTAGCGGGGGGAGTGTTTCATTAGAACAACTCTCAACAGTTTTACAGAAGAGTTATGGATTGGTAGAGCGTAAAGAAGGACCTAGACGCCCTATACCATCTGGCGGGGCACTTTATCCTCTAGATCTATTTATTGTAGCCAACAAAGTGGATTCTTTAGACAAAGGTATTTATCATTTCGATCCGTATAGAAAAGGATTGACTAAAATGGGTGATTACTCTGAAAAAGAATTTGAGAAAATAATGTTACAAGAAGAATCCGTTCAAGATTTTGCATTTGCTGTAGTCATTTCAGCGAATTTTTGGCGTTCTCGATTTAAGTATGGACATCGTTCTTATCGCTTCGTTTTTATGGAGGCAGGACATGTCATGCAAAATATGATTTTGCTATCTACTGCACAGAAGATTAATAGCCGACCATTCGGAGGGTTTATCGATGATGAGTTAATGGAACTGATCGGTGGATTTAATGGAGTAGATGACGCTCCAATTTATACATTGATTGCGGGTACTTAAATAGATGATTTCAATGGTAGCAGCTTTAGGGATCCTCATTCACTTTTTGGGTCCCTTAAGCTCTAAAATGGTTATCAAAATCAAGAGAGATAAACCAATATCCGATCGAAAGTTAATAACATATATCACTCCTCAGAGGAGCTATGATGGATTCACGATAATCGGAGCTTCTATATGCTGTGGAGCATTTTCTCAAGAGCTCTTAGTTGAAATTTCTAATAATAAAAATGTGTATGGTATTTTATTCTTCTTTTTATTAGGTGTCCTATTACCGTCAGTTCTATGGAAATTAAAAAACAAAGTTGTTGCATTTAGAGGCAGATATGCTGTCAATGTTGATTCAATCTTTTTTCTTCCATTAACTGCTCTATCAGAAGAATTGATTTGGCGGTTCTTTCTTCCGTTATTATTACTAACAAATTCTGTGGAATCTGTGGCGGTATCGATTTGTATCAGTTCAATAGGATTTATCTTGCTGCATATACCAATAGGCGGTGTTAAGTCTATTGCTTATATGTCGCTTTTTACATTCATCACAGTTATTTCATACTTAACATTTGGTATTCTAGCAGCGATAGCATTTCATATTTCACATAATCTGTTCATTCATTTTTTTCAACCTCTCAAAATAAACAACTTCAAAACGAAACCTCCCGTATTATCTGAAACTGATTGGTGAGGCTTTTATAAAGGTGGTAAACCCTGTGATAATACTAGAAAAGATGAAAGAGCTTAAAGGAAAAAGAGCGCTGGCTCAGTCATGGTTTTTGGATCCAGAAAAAAGAAAAATAAGTTCAAATTATGATAATCGAGAAACGCCATTTACTCGATGTCTATCAGCTGAAACTTTCATTTCTTATTATCAACTAACATTCAAAAAAAAGCCTGCCTCCATTTTAGATATAGGATGTGGACAAGGGCAGATGCTTGAGTATTTATCTAAGCAATTACCTCTAGCTGATTTGACAGGAATTGATTCATCAGAGGAAGCCATACATTGTGCAAATCAATTGAATATAAAAGCTAATTTTATTTGTACAGATATCGAAAATTTTTCATCACATGCGAAAAGTTATGATGCGATTTTAATACATCTGTGTTTTGGGCTATTTGAAGATCCTGTAGCATTATTAGAACAGTTCCTTCCTTATTTATCAAATGAATCTATTATTTATATAGTTGATTTAAATCGAGATAGTATAGAAAGTGGAATGAATTCAGTTCAGAACAAAGAAGAAGAACTGTATTTATATGATCAATATCACGCCTCATTGACATTATCTGAGTTCGAGCAGTTACTCACCTATATTACCCAACCTAGAAAAGATGTAAAGTATAAGATTGGTACTTCTATAATTGGAGGATTCAGCCCATTTAGTATGGAATTTTTATCGTTAATAGGAAATGAAAATTTACAGCACACCTTAAGGCAGGTTCCAGATGAATATAGCAGTTCAGCACAGAAGACACCTTTACTTTTACATGCATGGCTGATTAAACAGTCTGGATACATTCATTCCATATAAACATGATTCTTTCTCTATGTATAATATGAAGGTTATCCGTTTAGTTTCTGCCTGCTTTTCGGGGAGTTCAATATGAATGATTTTTAAATTGCGATTCCCTAAAAATGAGAACGCGTTTCTCTGAAGTGAAGGAGAAAGGCAGTGTGATTAAAATTGAACTGCTTATTTCTTTAACGTTGAAGTACTTATCCATTAGGGGGTTTTGAGAAAGTGGAAAGTGAAGGCTGTTTACTGATACACTCTTTGCTTCTATATGAATAACCATACTGTGTCATACAAAGTTTTTTGGAATTAGAGATGACTTAGTGTAGATGTTACTTTCTTTCATAGGGAGCTCTGTTGTTCGCTCATTGTATTCAGGTGCATTATTATCAGTCCGCTCTGTTCATAGTGGCTTTCCGTTTATATATAAAGGAAGAGAGAGGTATTAATGGTACTGAACATGCTGCATTAATCGATGAGCGAGTACCTATTATAAGGAGGAACTTCATTTGCATAAAAAAATTGGATATGGTATAGTTTTTATGGAAATGCTAACGATTACCGAGACAAGAGTGGGGAAACCCGCTCTTTTGTATTGAACAGGCAATTTTTGTCTCGACATTATTCATCCGTTTTCTGCTCCCCCTGCTCACATAAAGCAGGGTTTTTATGCAGAATGATTGATAAGAGCGTTTATCGAAAGCACAAGGAGGAAGAGAATGAGCAAAAAAGTAGTGGATGTCGTAAGCGAAATGGTGCAGCCAATTTTAGATGGCTTACAGCTTGAACTCGTTGATGTTGAATTTGTCAAAGAGGGTCAAAACTGGTTCCTTCGCGTGTTTATTGACTCTGATAAAGGTGTCGATATCGAAGAGTGTGCCAAAGTGAGCGAAGCCTTGAGCGAAAAGCTTGATGAGGCAGATCCGATTAGCCAAAACTACTTTCTTGAAGTGTCCTCTCCTGGAGCGGAGCGCCCATTAAAGAAAAAAGCTGATTTTGAAAAAGCACTTGGAAAAAATGTTTTCATGAAAACATATGAACCAATTGATGGTGAAAAAGCATTTGAAGGTGAGCTTACAAGCTTTGATGGTGAGATTGCAACAGTGACAGTGAAGATCAAGACAAGAAAGAAAGAGATCAATATTCCATACGAGAAAATAGCTAACGCAAGATTAGCAGTTTCGTTCAATTAACCTTTTCATTGATATAAGGGGGAACCATAAAAATGAGTAGTGAGTTGTTAGATGCCCTGACTGTTCTTGAGAAAGAGAAGGGTATTAGTAAAGAAATTATAATTGAAGCGATAGAAGCTGCACTCATTTCTGCATATAAGCGTAATTTTAATCAAGCACAAAATGTTCGTGTTGATTTAAACCGCGAAACGGGAACGATTCGTGTGTTCGCAAGAAAAGATGTTGTAGATGAAGTGTATGATTCTCGCCTTGAAATCTCTGTAGATGATGCAGCCAATATTAACCCGAATTACATGGTTGGTGACGTCGTTGAGATTGAAGTCACACCAAAAGACTTTGGACGTATTGCAGCTCAGACAGCGAAACAAGTTGTGACGCAGCGTGTGAGAGAAGCAGAGCGTGGTGTGATCTACACTGAGTTCATCGACCGCGAGGAAGACATTATGACGGGAATCGTTCAGCGGATTGACAGTAAATTTATTTACGTGTCACTTGGCAAAATTGAAGCCCTTCTTCCTGTCAATGAACAAATGCCAAATGAAGAATACAAACCGCATGACCGCATTAAAGTGTTCATTACAAAAGTAGAAAAAACAACAAAAGGACCACAAATTTATGTGTCTAGAACACATCCAGGTCTTTTAAAGCGTTTATTTGAAATTGAAGTGCCAGAAATTTATGATGGTACTGTAGAGCTTAAATCGGTTGCTAGAGAAGCTGGGGACCGTTCTAAAATATCTGTTCGTACAGATGATCCTGATGTTGATCCAGTTGGCTCCTGTGTTGGTCCAAAGGGCCAGCGTGTACAAGCAATTGTCAACGAGCTAAAAGGCGAAAAGATTGACATTGTTCATTGGTCTAATGACCCGGTTGAATTTGTTGCCAATGCGCTGAGTCCATCAAAAGTACTTGATGTCATTGTGAATGAAGAAGACAAGGCGACAACAGTTATTGTCCCTGATTATCAGCTGTCATTAGCGATTGGTAAAAGAGGTCAAAATGCCCGCCTTGCAGCGAAGCTGACCAGCTGGAAAATCGACATTAAAAGCGAAACAGATGCAAGGGAACTCGGTATTTTCCCAAGAACTGAAGACTCTGAATCTCTTTTCTTAGAGGCTGAACCAGTAGCTGAGGAATCTGACGAATAAGAGGTGATATTAAAGGTGAAAAGCCGAAAAAAAATCCCGCTTAGAAAATGCGTCGTGACGGGAGAAATGAAACCAAAGAAAGAACTGATCCGTGTTGTTCGTTCTAAAGAAGGAGAAGTGTCTGTTGACGCTACCGGAAAAATGAACGGACGCGGAGCTTACCTTTCTCTCGATAAAGAAACTATTCTTGCGGCAAAGAACAAACGCAGTTTACAGCAGCAATTTCAGACACAGATTGACGAACACATATTTGAAGAATTACTAGAACTAGCTGAAAAGGTGAAAAAACCTAATGAATGAATCTGAATGGTATCCTTTGCTTGGTCTAGCAAATCGAGCTCGTAAAGTCGTGTCAGGAGAAGATCTGGTGATCAAAGAAATTAGACATGCGCGTGCTAAGCTGGTTCTTCTTGCAGCAGATGCCTCATCTAACACAGAGAAAAAGGTATCTGACAAATGCAAATTTTATAATGTTCCGGTTAGAAAAGTTGAAGACCGTTCCGTTCTCGGACGTTCTATTGGGAAAGAAGCTCGCGTAGTTGTCGCTGTCACTGACCAAGGCTTCGCTAAGAAGCTCATAAGCTTGCTCGATTAATTTATTTGGGGGTGAACGAATGGCTAAAGTGAGAGTATATGAATACGCAAAAGCCATAGATGTTTCAAGTAAAGATATTATAGCAGCGCTTAAGGATATGAACGTGGAAGTGAACAACCACATGGCGACGCTTGAAGACGACACTGTGAAAAAGCTAGACGCTATCTATAAAAAAGCCAAAGCAAAAGAGACAGCTAACGAGAAACCCGCAGAACAAAAAAAACAATCATCTAACAAAAACAATGATAGAAAGAAGAATGACGTGCAGAATAATCAATTTAATAAAAACAAAAAAAACAACAACCAAAATAAAAACAAAAACAAACGCGGTGGAAATAACAAACCGCAGCATCAGCAAGCTAGACCTGTGAAGCCTAAAAAAGAGCTTCCTGAAAAAATTGAATTTACAAATTCAATGACTGTCGGCCAGCTGGCTGATGAGCTTGGAAAAGAATCAGCTGAAATCATTAAAAAGCTGATGATGCTTGGTGTCATGGCAACAATCAACCAAGAACTTGATAAAGATACAGTTGAATTAATCGCTTCTGAATATGGTGTTCCAGTTGAGGAAGTCATCATTTTAGAAGAAACTGAACTTGAAAAGTATGAAGTTGAAGATAAAGAAGAAGATATGCAAGTACGCCCTCCAGTTGTAACGATCATGGGACACGTTGACCACGGGAAAACAACTCTTCTTGACAGCATTCGTAAGACAAAAGTCGTCGAAGGCGAAGCAGGTGGAATCACGCAGCATATCGGTGCATACCAAATTGAAGAAAATGGCAAAAAAATTACGTTCCTTGATACACCTGGACACGCAGCATTTACAACGATGCGTGCACGTGGTGCCGAAGTAACGGATACGACAATTCTAGTCGTTGCAGCAGATGATGGTGTCATGCCGCAAACAATTGAAGCGATTAACCATGCGAAAGCGGCAGAAGTGCCAATCATTGTCGCTGTGAACAAAATTGACAAACCAACAGCGAACCCTGACCGTGTGATGCAGGAATTAACTGAGCATGGTCTTGTACCAGAAGCTTGGGGCGGCGAAACGATTTTCGTTCCACTATCTGCGAAAACAGGTGAAGGTATTGATGAATTGATCGAAATGATCCTTCTTGTCAGTGAAGTTGCAGAACTGAAAGCCAACCCAAATCGTGCGGCAAAAGGGACTGTCATCGAGGCTGAGCTTGATAAAGGAAGAGGTTCTGTTGCAACCCTTCTTGTTCAAACAGGTACACTTCAAGTAGGTGACCCAATCGTTGTCGGAAATACATTTGGCCGTGTACGTGCAATGGTCAATGACATCGGCCGCCGCGTGAAAACAGCAGGACCATCTACACCTGTTGAAATCACTGGTTTAAACGATGTACCGAATGCAGGGGATCAGTTCCTCGTATTCAAAGATGAAAAAACAGCTCGTCAAGTCGGTGAGGCGCGTGCTTCTAAACAGCTGGACGAACAGCGTTCAGATAAAGCAAAATTATCTCTAGACGACCTATTTGAGCAAATCAAACAAGGTGACGTAAAAGATATCAACTTGATCGTGAAAGCAGACGTACAAGGCTCTGCTGAAGCATTAACAGCAGCTCTTCAAAAAATAGAAGTCGAAGGCGTAAAAGTGAAAATCATCCATACGGGTGTTGGAGCGATTACAGAATCAGACATCATTTTAGCAAGTGCTTCTAATGCCATCGTGATTGGCTTTAACGTACGTCCTGATGGAAATGCGAAGAGCACAGCTGAGACTGAGAACGTTGATATCCGCTTGCACCGCATTATTTATAAAGTCATCGATGAAATTGAAGCTGCGATGAAAGGAATGCTTGACCCTGAATATGAAGAAAAAGTCATCGGTCAAGTTGAAGTTCGTCAAACGTTCAAAGTATCTAAAATCGGTACAATTGCTGGCGGCTATGTAACTGAAGGAACGATTACAAGAGATAGCGGAATCCGCTTAATCCGTGACGGCGTCGTTATTTTTGAAGGCGAAGTTGACGTGTTAAAACGATTTAAAGATGATGTGAAAGAAGTTTCACAAGGCTATGAATGTGGTATTACCATTAAGAAATACAATGATATCCGTGAAGGTGATGTCATGGAATCATTCGTTATGCAAGAAATCGAAAGAAAATGATCGGTTATACCGAATGTGAGTGCATGATCTATGATGCATCCTCACTGAAGGAAAAACGTGCGGTTCTTCAGCGTATATTGACAAGAACGCGTCATAAATTCAATGTAACCATTGCTGAAATGGATTACCAGGATACATGGCAGCGTACATCAATTGGAATCGCCGTGATTTCCTCATCTCGGGTTCAAGTGGAAAAGGAGCTTCAGCGTGTATTAAGCTTTATCGATTCTTTTCCTGAAATTGAACGAACGATCACGAAAACTGAGTGGTTTTAATTAGAGGTGATAAGATCATGAGTATGAGAGCAACCCGTGTGGGTGAGCAAATGAAAAAAGAATTGGGTGACATCTTAGGCAGAAAGCTAAAAGATCCAAGAATCGGCTTTTTGACTGTAACCGATGTCGAAGTATCCGGTGATTTGCAAATTGCCAAAGTCTACATTTCTGTTCTTGGCGACGAGAAGAAAAGAGAGGAAACCTTAAAAGGCCTTGCAAAGGCTAAAGGGTATATCCGCTCTGAAATTGGCAATCGAATCAGACTTCGCAAAACACCAGAACTGCATTTTGAATTCGACGAATCCGTAGACTACGGAAACCGAATTGAAAGCCTGATTGCTGAATTAAACACAAAAGATCACGAATAAGACGTTGAAATAAGGATAGGCGAAGATCGTCTGTCCTTTTTCATCGTTTATGAAAGGAGAGAACGCAGATGATAAATGGTGTTCTTTTATTACATAAAGAAAGAGGCATGACCTCACACGACTGCGTGTTTAAAGTAAGAAAAATTTTACACACAAAAAAAGTCGGCCATACAGGCACCCTCGACCCAGAGGTTTCAGGTGTTCTGCCTATTTGTATCGGAAGAGCAACGAAGATTGTAGAATACTTAACAGATAAATCGAAAACATACGATGCAGAAATCACGATTGGTTTTTCTACAACAACAGAAGACCAAACAGGTGAGATCGTAGAAGAAAAAAAGGTGGAAAAACCGATCTCAGAAAAAGAAATTGATGCGGCGCTGAAGCAGTTTGAAGGAACCATTGAACAAATTCCTCCCATGTTTTCTGCTGTGAAAATTGGCGGGAAAAAGCTCTATGAGTATGCAAGAGAGGGCATCGAAATTGAGCGGCCAAGCCGAGAAATTACTATTCACCGTATTGAGCGGACTACACCTGTCACATATGAGGATGGCAGCGTGTCATTTAGGTTTACTGTTCTATGCTCAAAGGGAACGTATGTGAGGACTTTAGCGGTTGATATCGGGAAGAAACTAGGGTTTCCAGCCCACATGTCACATCTTATTCGTACGGGGTCTGGTGATTTTACACTTGATGAATGTATTACGCTGGATGAGCTGCGAGATATAAGCGAGGAAGGAACTGTAGATGAGCACCTTGTCCCGATCGAGCGTGCGCTCAATCATTTGCCGAAATGGGAGATAAATGATACATTAGCAAGTAAAGTGGAAAACGGTGCAGTCCTGCCAATGCCTGATGAATTTGCTCATTTCGCAGAGGAGGATCGTGTCGCTGTATTTGCTCCTTCAGGTCGTTGTCTGGCAATATATATGAAGCACCCGACCAAACAGAACCTGATGAAGCCGGCGAAAATCTTATCTCAGGACAAGCAATCTTAAAGAAAAGGTGACATCTCGTGAAGACTATACATATTTCACACCCACATACATTGAATCAAAAGGATCAAGTCCCGTCTGTCATGGCTTTAGGGTACTTTGACGGTGTTCACCTCGGGCATCAAAAAGTCATTGACGAAGCGAAAAGCATTGCGAAAAAAGAAGGATTGGCCTTAGCAGTCATGACCTTTCATCCGCATCCATCACATGTTTTGCAAAAGGCACGGGAACCAAAAGACTTAATTACACCGCTTGAGGATAAAATTGATTTTATCGAACAGCTGGGCGCTGACTATTTATACATCGTACAATTCAGCGAGAGCTTTGCAGCTCTATCTCCTCAAGAGTTTGTGGATCAATATTTGGATGAATTGAATGTGAAGCACGCAGTAGCGGGGTTTGATTTTACGTTTGGCCGTTTTGGTGCAGGCACAATGGAAACGTTCGATGAATACGGAAAAGGCCGTATCAATGCAACCATCGTACCTAAGCTGTCCAATCAAGACCGAAAAGTCAGTTCCACTCTCATCCGTTCCGCATTAAAAAATGGGGATGTTGAATATGTGAGCGAGCTTTTAGGAAAACCTTATCAGCTTCGCGGCATTGTCATCCATGGAGACAAACGCGGACGGACGATCGGATTTCCGACAGCTAATGTCGGCTTATCTGCTGAATACATTATTCCGCCAACAGGGGTATATGCAGTAAGAGCAGAAGTAAAAGGTAAAGTATATGACGGCGTTTGTAATGTCGGCTATAAACCAACATTTTATGAAAAACGTCCTGATCAGCCGGCCATTGAAGTAAACCTTTTTGATTTTAACGAAGAAATATATGGCCAGCCGATTAAATTACAATGGTTCAAGCGCATTCGCAGTGAACGAAAATTTAACGGAATCCAGGAGCTGACGGCTCAAATCAGTCAAGATAAAGAAGAAGCGATTCAGTTTTTTCAAGATCAGCTCAAGCAAACAAAAAAATCATAGAAAAACTGCTCTACCATTTGCAAATTCAGCATATTTTTAGTATGATTATTCCTGTAGCTTTAAAACCACTTACTTGGCAGGCCGACTTCACCGACGGTTGCGAGGTAGATGGGGCTAACATGATTTGGAGGTGAAACAGGATGGCTATTACTCAAGAGCGTAAAACGCAATTAATTAATGAGTTCAAAACACACGAATCTGATACTGGATCTCCAGAAGTTCAGATCGCTGTCCTAACAGAATCAATTAACAACTTGAACGAGCATTTACGTACTCATAAGAAAGATCACCACTCACGTCGCGGTCTTTTGAAAATGGTAGGTAGACGTCGTAATCTTCTTACGTATCTACGTAATAAAGACGTAACTCGTTACCGTGAGTTAATTAACAAACTAGGCTTACGTCGATAATCGTAAAAAGCGGGAGGATTCCCGCTTTTTTATCGTATAATCACTAATATTTTATGGTTAAAATGTTGAAAGAATGGCAAAAACCCTTCTACATACAGCTTTCACATTGATATGTGAAAATCATTTTGTTCATAATAAGAACTAACTAAAACTTTACGATAAGAGAGGAGTTTATCTCAGAATGGGACAAGAGAAACATGTCTTCACCATAGACTGGGCTGGACGTCAACTGACAGTTGAAACTGGCCAGCTTGCGAAGCAAGCAAACGGAGCGGTCCTCGTACGCTACGGAGATACGGCTGTGCTTAGCTCAGCAACAGCTTCTAAAGAACCAAAACCACTTGATTTCTTCCCGCTCACTGTGAACTACGAAGAAAGACTATACGCAGTAGGTAAAATTCCTGGCGGCTTCATTAAAAGAGAAGGCCGTCCAAGTGAAAAGGCGATCCTTGCCAGCCGCTTAATTGACAGACCAATTCGTCCGCTGTTTGCAGATGGATTTAGAAACGAAGTACAAGTCATTAGTATCGTCATGAGTGTGGATCAAGATTGCTCATCTGAAATGGCTGCAATGTTTGGCTCATCTTTAGCTTTATGTGTGTCTGACATTCCATTTGAGGGACCAATCGCCGGCGTTACAGTAGGACGAGTGGATGGAAAGCTTATCATTAACCCGAATGTGGAGCAGCTTGAACAAAGTGACATCAATCTTGTGGTTGCCGGAACAAAAGATGCGATCAACATGGTAGAAGCTGGTGCTGATGAAGTACCGGAAGAAACAATGCTTGAAGCGATCATGTACGGTCACCAGGAGATCAAACGCTTAATCGAATTCCAAGAAGAAATTGTGAAGGCAGTCGGTAAGGAAAAAATCGATATTCCTTTATATGAAGTAGATCAAACGTTAGCAGACGAAGTAAAAGCACTTGCTGAAGCTGACCTGCTGAAAGCGATTCAAGTACATGAGAAGCATGCGCGTGAGGATGCAATCAGTGCTGTGAAAAAAGCTGTAGTTGAGAAGTTTGAAGCAGAAGAACGTGACGAAGCAACGATTAAACAAGCGAAAGATGTATTAAACAAGCTTGTCAAAAACGAAGTTCGCCGTCTGATTACTGAAGAGAAAGTACGTCCAGATGGACGCGGCGTAGATCAAATCCGTCCACTTTCTTCAGAAGTAGGACTTCTGCCAAGAACGCACGGTTCAGGCCTATTTACAAGAGGACAAACACAGGCGCTCAGTATTTGTACATTAGGTGCACTTGGCGATGTGCAAATTCTTGATGGTTTAGGTGTTGAAGAATCAAAACGCTTCATGCACCATTACAACTTCCCGCAATTCAGTGTTGGTGAGACAGGTCCAATGCGCGGTCCAGGCCGTCGTGAGATCGGGCATGGTGCACTAGGTGAACGTGCACTAGAACCAGTCATTCCATCCGAAAAAGATTTCCCTTATACGGTTCGCCTCGTTTCAGAGGTATTAGAATCTAACGGATCTACTTCACAAGCAAGTATTTGCGCAAGCACACTTGCGATGATGGATGCCGGTGTTCCAATTAAAGCACCAGTTGCAGGGATTGCAATGGGACTTGTGAAATCTGGTGAATACTACACAGTGCTGACAGACATTCAAGGAATGGAAGATGCACTTGGAGATATGGACTTTAAAGTTGCAGGTACATCAAAAGGTGTAACAGCCCTTCAAATGGACATCAAAATCGATGGTCTATCAAAAGACATCTTAGAAGAGGCTCTTCAACAAGCGAAAAAAGGAAGAATGGAAATTTTAGACAGTATGCTGTCGACAATTCCTGCTTCTAGAGGAGAATTGTCTCGTTATGCACCTAAAATCTTAACGATGACAATCAATCCGGATAAAATTCGCGATGTCATTGGACCAAGCGGTAAACAAATCAATAAAATCATTGAAGATACCGGTGTGAAAATCGATATTGAACAAGATGGTACAATCTTTATTTCTTCTACAGAAGAAGATATGAACCAAAAAGCGAAGAAAATCATTGAAGATCTTGTGAGAGAAGTTGAAGTAGGACAGCTTTACCTAGGTAAAGTCAAACGCATTGAAAAATTCGGTGCCTTCCTTGAAATCTTCAGTGGAAAAGATGGACTTGTTCATATTTCTGAGCTTGCGCTTGAGCGTGTTGGCAAAGTAGAAGATGTCGTGAAACTTGGCGATGAATTACTTGTCAAAGTCACTGAAATCGATAAACAAGGCCGTGTGAACCTTTCTCGAAAAGCTGTTTTACGTGAAGAAAAGGAAAAAGAAGAAAAGCAGTCTTAATGAGATCAAATAAAATGTGTTAGAAGCCAGGTATCCGTGCCAGGCTTCTTTCTTTTCTTGCGCTAACAATAGTTCTAGCTTGTTTCTCCCCATCATAATTTGTGGTATAGGGGAGGGACAACCATTGAAAAAAACGTTACCATTCATTGTGTTTGTATTTTTACTGCTCGTGTCATATCAAACGATGAAGCAGCCGGCTGCTGTTACATATATTGAATCAATGAAAGAGCATGCCGAGGTTGCATCTGTTTCAAAAGATATTTTATATCAGGAGATTGAATCGAAGTCTTCTGACTATGAAGTAAAGGCGCAAAATGCTAAGATTGATAAAGTGTGGAAAAAGATGCCTGGCTTAAATGGACAGACAGTTGATGTCGATGTCTCTTATGAAAAAATGAAGAAACAGGGGTCATTCGATGAAAAGCTGCTTGTTTTTAATGAAACAAAACCATCTATTCATTTACATGAGCTTGGTCCAGAGCCCATTTATAAGGGACATCCAGATAAAAAAATGAATGCATTCCTCATCAACGTAGCTTGGGGTGACGAGCATTTAATCAACATGTTAAAGACGCTGGAAAAGCATCAAGTCAAGGCGACCTTTTTCTTAGAAGGCAAATGGGTGAAAAAAAGCACAGAGCTTGCTAAAAAAATCGCGGCAGATGGTCATGAAATTGGAAATCATTCATACAATCACCCAGATATGCGCACACTGACAAGAGAACGAGCATTAGAGCAGATAACGAAAACAAATCGCCAAATTGAAGAATCCCTTGGGAAGAAACCAAAATGGTTTGCGCCTCCAAGCGGCAGCTTTAAAGAAGAAACAGTCAAGCTTGCCAAACAAGAAGGCATGGAAACCATTATGTGGACAGTAGACACCATCGACTGGCAAAAACCATCCCCGGCTATTTTACAAAAGCGGGTGCTTGGGAAAATTCACAATGGGGCGATGATATTAATGCATCCAACAGATGCAACAGCGAAAAGTCTTGACGCACTTATCACTCAAATTAAAGAAAGAGGATATGAATTAGGGACGGTTTCAGACCTCCTAAGTGAAAAAAGACATCCGTGATGCGATCTGTTTGTTGAATAGGAGGAGCAAAACTTGGTCAAAACGTATACATGCCAAAACGGAGTAAGAATTGTACTCGAAAACAATCCCACTGTAAGGTCTGTCGCAATTGGCGTCTGGATTGGAACAGGCTCTAGACATGAGACACCTGAAATTAATGGAATCTCACACTTTTTAGAGCATATGTTCTTTAAAGGAACAAAGACAAGATCTGCACGTGATATCGCAGAATCCTTTGACCGCATTGGTGGTCAGGTGAATGCCTTTACATCAAAAGAATACACTTGCTACTATGCGAAGGTGCTTGATTCACATGCTGGCTACGCCCTCGATGTATTAAGCGACATGTTCTTTCACTCAGCTTTTGATGAAGAAGAGCTGAAAAAAGAAAAAAATGTGGTGTACGAAGAAATTAAAATGTATGAGGATACTCCTGATGACATCGTTCATGATTTATTAAGCAAAGCCATTTATGGTGATCATTCATTAGGATATCCAATTTTAGGAACAGAGGAAACACTCTCAACCTTTAACGGAGACTCGCTTAGAAAATACATGGATGAATTCTATACCCCGGACCGCGTCGTGATCTCAGTTGCAGGGAACGTAGATGAGACCTTTATTCGCGAGGTTGAAAAGCTGTTCGGTTCTTATGAAGGAAAAGGGAAAAAGCAGCCTGTAGAAGCTCCAGCATTTCATTATGGCAAGCTCACACGCAAAAAGGAAACGGAACAAGCGCACCTATGCCTGGGCTTTAATGGCCTTCCAGCTGGAGATAAGGGCATCTATGACTTAATCGTCTTAAATAATGTTCTTGGCGGAAGCATGAGCAGCCGATTATTCCAAGATGTAAGAGAGGACAAAGGACTTGCTTATTCCGTCTTCAGCTATCACAGTTCATTTGCAGATAATGGAATGCTGACGATTTATGGCGGAACTGGAGCGAAACAGCTAAACCTGCTCTCTGAGACCATCTTACAAACATTAGACGTCTTAAAACGTGAGGGAATCACGCAGAAAGAACTAGAGAACTCTAAGGAGCAAATGAAAGGCAACCTTATGCTCAGCCTTGAAAGCACAAACAGCAAAATGAGCCGAAACGGTAAAAATGAACTGCTCCTTGGCAAACATCGGACACTCGATGAAATTATTGATGAAATCAACAGCGTCACATTAGACGGCGTGAATAACTTATCTAAACGCATCTTTACAGAAGATTATGCGCTCTCGCTTATTAGTCCGACGGGTGATGTACCTTCTGCTTAAACAAAAAAGGCATGTCTTTTAAAGAGATGCCTTTTTTTGATACAAAAAAGATTAATCAGCTAACTTGTTTTGCAGCTGATGAACAATTTTATTGATTGTTGAAAAGTGCTCTGTCAGTAATTCCTCATCTGCAAATTGAATATCAAAAACCTCTTCTAATTCCAAAATGAGTGAAACTGCTTTAATCGAATCGAGACCGTGATTTGTTAATTCCTCATCTGCACCAATAGAAACCTTGCTGCTATCATCCAAAGAACGCAGAACCAAATCTTTTACTTGACTTGAAAGTGAAAGGACATCTGTCGTTTCATTCATCTGCAACGCTCCCTTTTACAAATTTTCTATCATTTACATAAATTAACTATATTAGAATGGAAAAACATTGTAAAGCAGTTTCGACATAAATAGGAATTGTTGATCATTCTATTCAAATGAAATATTTGGTAGAGTGAGAAGAAAAGAGACTGGAAGGATGAATCAATCCATGAATAAAACAGACCTTATGCAGCACATTCCCTTATTAAAAGAAGCGGTCAGCATAGACCACATTGATAAAGGATATTCTCGGGATGAAAAATGGGTCATGACTACGGTGTCAGGTGAAAAATATGTCCTTCGATTCACAGATCAAGACCAGTATGACAAAATAAAGATGCAGTTTGAGCTGCTTTCCGAATTAAGACGTCATGGTGTTCAGTGTGCTGATCCAGTGAATATCGGTGTTCTAGAAGCAAAACAGCAAGTGTACTATATTTTATCGTTTATAGAAGGCCAGGAAGCAAAAGAAATCATGAGTCAGTTAACTGAAGAACAGCAGTATGCTATCGGGGTAAGTGCAGGTCAGGATTTACGAAATATGCACAAATATCCGGCACCTTCACACATTGAACCTTGGGAAGATCGTGTCATTAAAAAGCATCATCGATATTTAACTGCTTACCGAGAAAGCGGTATCTCCCTTGAAGGGGATGAAAAAGTGGCTCAGTTTATAGCAAAGCACTTACATATTGTGAAAGGCAGACCTAATCAATTTCAGCACGATGATTTTCATTTAGGGAACATTATTGTCAACAATCATAAATATGCAGGTGTTATTGATTTTAACAATTTTGACTGGGGAGATCCCATTCACGATTTTTATAAAGTAGCTCTTTTCAGCAGAGAAACAAGTGAAGCTTTTTCAGCTGGTCAAATCAATGGATATTTTGATGGGAACATTCCAGATGATTTTTGGCTGCTTTACTCTGTTTATGTCGCAATGAGTATCTTTTCATCGATTATGTGGGTTATTAAATTCGATCCGGGTCAAATGGATGAGATGATTGAAAGACTAGAAAATGTGCTAAAAGAACATGATTATTTTAATCAAATAGAGCCTCAGTGGTATGCGCGTATCACTAGATAACAGTGAAATATAGGACGATTGGGCAGTGATGGAAGTCACTGCCTTTTTTGTTATAATGATGCAAATTACACATTGTCATGACTAAAAACATTTTATATAATCCAAACAAGGATCGAAAAAGATGTAAAAAAATTCCGTTTTTTGTTGAAAAAGAGCAAAAGGCTGGTGATGGATTGAAACAAATCGACAAGGATTCAAAGCAGTTATGGCGTGTTTATTTATGGACACTTTCATTCTTAAAGCCTTATACAGGTAAAGTGATTCTAGTTATTATGAGTGGTTTCGTTATTACCTTGAGCGAGCTCATCATACCTAAATTTATTCAATATTTTATTGAGACCATTTTGCCAGCAAAAGACTTTTCAAAAATGAATGGTTTATTGTTAGGACTGACTGGCTTAATTGTACTCGGTATTATACTGACAGCCGCACGAAATTTATGGCAAAGAAAATTAATTGAACAAGCCTCAAGAGATTCACAATTTGCTGCCTTCCAGCAAATCCGTCAACTTGGTTTCTCATACTACGAACAACATTCTGTTAGTGAAACACTCTCCTTTGTTAACACACAGACACGAGCTGTACAAGAAATTTACAGACGATACTTCCCACAATTTATCAATCAGATATTATTTATCGCCATCTCACTTTACTTTATGATAAACATTTCTATTTTTCTCACACTAATCATCATTCCAAGTTTTATTCTCTACTATGTCTTTGGGCCATGGCTTGAAAAAAAGGCCACGATCTACGGTAGACAAAGTGCAGAAGGTTTTCGCACGCTGCAAACAAAATTATACGAAAGTCTTGCTTCGATGGAAGAGCTTAGAATTTTAGGCTATATGAAATGGGATATGGAACGAATTCAAAAACTCCATGAAAAAGTGCGCCAAGATCATGAGAAAAATGTTTTTTTCGCCTATTTACGAGGAAGCAACCGCAGGCTGACTTATTATATTGGCGCTCTTGCCACTTTTGGTATTGGTATCCACCTTGTAAAGACTGGACAGCTAACGTCAGGTGGTTTTGTGGCATATATATTATATTATTTTTCAGCGATGCATATGCTTACTTCCATTGTCACACTTTTAACAGAACAACGAATATTAACATTTCAAATTGAACCTTTATATCATTTTATGAAAAAAACACCTGATATTAGAGAGCCTCAGCAGCCGGTGTACCTTGATCATGTAGAAGGCGATATCGTGTTTCATGACGTCAGTTTTCATTATCCAAATCATCCTCCTTTATTAAAAGAGATGAATCTACATATTCGGAAGGGTGAAAAAGTAGCGCTTGTCGGTACAAGCGGCGGAGGGAAAACATCGCTTCTTAAGTTAATTGGACGCTTTTATGATCCCTCATCCGGGATGATTACAATGAATGGAGTTGATTTGCGCCGTTTACCTACTAGTCAAATAAGAGGTGCGATGGGATTTGTTTTTCAAGAAACGTTCTTATTTAATATGAGTGTAAAGGACAATATTCGTTTTGGAGATACAAGTCTTTCAGATCAACAGATCATTGAAGCCGCAAAAAAAGCAGACTGTGATTCATTTATAAGAGAGTTAGAAAATGGATACGATACCATACTCGGGGAAAGGGGATTAAAACTTTCCGGAGGGCAAAAGCAAAAAATAGCGATTGCCAGGCTATTTGCTAAAAATCCAAGAGTTGTATTACTCGACGAAGCCACAGCATCTCTTGACAATGTCAGTGAGCAAAAAGTCCAGCATGCATTACACCAAACATTTAAGGAATCTACTGTCATTGCAGTTGCGCATCGTTTATCAACGGTCAGCCATTTTGACAGAATTATTTTTATAAAAGATGGTTGTGTGTTAGAAACTGGACCATTTCATGAATTGATGAGGAAAAAAGGGCATTTTTATCAATTGGCGTCTGACCGCTCAGAAAAGGAGGCAGGTGTAACATGAGAAAAAATTGGCTGTTTCTTTTGATCACAAGGCAAAAATGGATGCTCATCCTTGCTCTTTTACTCGTTTTGATTGAAGCAGCAGCTAATTTAGCCATGATAGGACTGCAAAAGTGGCTCATTGATGATGTTCTTTTGAATAGTGGTATCAGTCAACATTTCTCCCAGATCTTGATGCTGTTTGCCATTATATTTCTTGTATATGTTGTGATGTTTGTTGCCAGCCCATATGTGATGCATAAAAACTATCTGACCATCCATCATTCATTGCAGAAAATGATGTTAGATCAGCTTCAGCAAGTATCCATGAGATCATATAAAACTCACCCAGTTAGTTTTTATTTACACAAACTTAATCAAGATGTAAAGACAGTTGCTGTTACGGCTGCTTTACATATACCGAAAATTGTACAAACGATTTTTATGGCCATTGTTTTATCTATCATTTTGCTATCTGTGAGTTCTGTCTTATTTTTCTTGCTTCTCTTTGCAAGCGCTTGTTATTTTATTGTCGGTAAAAAAATGGCGAAAACGGCAACAAACATAGCAAAAGATGTGCAGGAGAGAAGATCAGACCTATTCGTGCATGTAGAAGAAGGCATTTCTTCTACAAGGGAAGTTGTCGCATTCGATCGACGCAAGTGGGAAATCGGTTTGTATGAAAAGCTGTTTAACAAAATGATGGATCGTGTCATGAAGGAAGGTAAGTTTCAAAACAAGCTTCTTTTTTTAACAGAGCCATTGAAATGGTTTGGGATACTATCAGTTCTAGTGTTTGGCACATATCAAGTAGCAGCAGGAAACATGTCCATCGGTTTATTTGTCGTCATTTACCAATATGCATCTCAATTAATGAAGAGTTATCAAGAGTTATTCCAGTATGTATTTGAATTTTTCCAGCAGCGTGCATCTGTTCACCGAATCGCAGAAGTGCTGCAAATGGAAAACGAAGAAAAAGGAACAAAACGAATAGATGCTGTAGAAGACGTGGTGTTTGAAGATGTTTGCTTTTCTTATGAACAAACATCTAAAGGCGCTTTAGACGGCTTGAATCTTCATATTCCAAAGGGAAGGAAAGTGGCGATTGTTGGAGCGAGCGGCAGCGGGAAATCAACGATTTCAAAGCTTACACTTGGACTTTACCGGCCAGACAGCGGGGGAATTTTAGTGAATGGGGTTGATCTATCAGAGATCAATCCATCTCATTTATTAAAGCGAATAGCCGTTGTCCCGCAAGAGCCCTATTTTTTCCCAGACACGATACGCCTGAATTTAATCATGGGATTACATGATGTGACCGAAGAACAACTTGAACAGGCTTGTGAAGTTGCACAAATTCTTTCCTTCATCAAAGGGCTTGAAAAAGGTTTTGACACAGTCATTGGAGAGAGGGGAATTTCCTTATCAGGAGGACAAAGACAGCGTTTAGCTATCGCCAGAGCGCTTTTAAAACAGGCTGATTTACTTATATTAGATGAGGCGACCTCCGCGCTAGATCGGCAGACAGAAAGGAAGGTTCAAAAAGGGATAGACGATGCCAAAGGAGGCGGCACCTTGCTTGTGATTGCACACAGATTATCGACCATACAAAATGCAGATTTAATCTATGTACTTGAAGGCGGTGCTGTTCAAAGCTGCGGTACTCATGAGGAGCTGATGGAAGCCTCCTCGCATTACCGCTCTTTATTTATGGCCCAGGTAATTACAGCGTCTTAGTCAGTTTGTTTTTAACTAAAGTGAAGAGTCGTTCTAAGGTGCGGAAGTGGTCAGGGTGTAATTCTTCGTCTTCAAAGGCAATATGAAAGGTGTCTTCTAATGAAATAACAAAAGAGACGATTTGGACAGAATTTAATCCTAAAGCTTTTAAACTATCATCTCGGCTTGGCTGCTCATTGAGAGACAACTTATTCATGACAAGCTGGACAATTTTTTCTTCAACTTCAGTTATTGTCAGTTCATTCATGTCGCGGCTCCTTTCTAAGAGATTGATATATGTTACATTTTGGTTGATTAAGGAAAAAAATGCAATTGTTTTTATAAATCTATCATAAGGGGTGGCATTCATTGTCATATGTAAGCTATCAAAAAAATGATGTTCGTGTCGTATTAGGTGCAGATGAATCAGTTCAGAATTTAGTGATAAGTAAAGTGCATCCATATATTGACTGCAGCAAAATAACAGAAAAACATGAAGGTGACGTTTGGACGATTTTAACCAGTAAATATGCACAAGAAATTCAAAAAGAAATACCTCTTGAAGAAGTCTTTTACCAAACGAAGATGGAGCCCCGCTGCCGCTACTTGTATGACGGAGAGAAAAAAATCATTGTGATAGATGAACCAAAAGATATCAGATGGACAGCCCAGCATGCGCTTCGGTTAATAAGAGTTTTGCTTCGCCTTTTGTGTTATCAGGATGGACTCATCTATTTGCATGGGGGCATGATGGAGATGAATCAAAAGGGAATTGCCCTAGTGGGCGGATCAAGGGCAGGGAAAACGTCCACCATCTTATCCTTATTATCATTAACCGATGCTCGATATATCACAAACGATGATATAGGTGTTTCATATACGAACACCGAGTACACAGGAACTGGCTGGCCGAGATCTATGAGTATTCGGAAAGATTCGTTTGAAGCCATTGAAAAGCTGGGTACCCCATACAGACTCCAAACATCGAGTCATCCATTTAACGAGGATGATAAAAGCTATCATTTTGTATATCCAGAGGAGCTAGAAAAATGGTTTTCACGTGAAGTCAAAACAATGGGGAAAATCGATGTGATTGTATTTCCTGAATTTTTACCACACGGGCAAACTGGGGCAGAACTTTCGAAAATGACTCCGCAGGAAGCAGCGGAACGTTTGAAGCAGCATGCAGTCATTAATCCTGGAAGACATAATGAATTCTTATTACCATATTTCACATTGCCAACACCCGAAGAGCTAGAACCATTCCTTAACGCACTAGCGGAAAAGGTGCCCTGTTACTCATTAAAACAGGCATTTACTTCTTTAGAGAAAGGCACTGTCCTCATTCAAGAGCTTCTTGAGCAATCCGACATTGTCGTGTAAGACTTTTTGGAGGTGAATTATGGTTGAGCAGGAGTACAAATATTTGTTGTCACAAACAGATTTTCAGCACATATATGACATGTTCATTCAATATCATACACCTACTTATGTTCTTAATTTCAATTACTATTACGACACACCAGATTTTTTATTAAAACGATTTGGTTATACCGTACGTATCCGTCAAATCAGCGGCAAACTAACACTTGAAATCAAATGCCCCAGTCAAACGTCTGGCTATAAAAGAGTAAGAGAAGAAACGTCATTACCTATTGAGGAGTTACCGCAAAAACTAGATGTACAGAACATCATGACGTCTTTACCAATTACAATCACTCAACAGCCAGAATTGTTAGGGCTATTGGTCACTGAGCGAACAACCTTTTACATTGAGAAAGGCATTAAAATCGATTTGGATCAAAGCAGCTATCTTGGCATCACAGATTATGAACTGGAAATTGAATATGACAGTGAAAAAGCATATGAGGCAGATCAATTGTTTCATACATTAACTGATGATTTGGACATGCCAGCCAATCGAAAAGGAAAGCGCTCTCGATTTATCACTAGATTTCAATCGTTTTACGGGAAGGAGTAGTCAAACATGCAGGCTGTTTTGGATCAATCCACTCTCTCAAATGAGCAGAGGCTGTTATTACTTAGCTCACGTATTCAATTAAATGAACAAGAAGAAGAGTCTATTAGAGCTCTATTGAAAGATGGCATCGATATGCCTAAATTAATTGGACTGGCATCAAGACATAAGGTGCTTCAGCTGATGACGCCTCATTTAATTCGCCTTGATGATGAAAAAAACATTACGACGACATACAAATTTTTGCTTCACTATCACTATATAGGGAATCGTCAAAAAAATGTGGAGAGATTCAAGGAATTCAAACGTCTTTTACAAACATTCCGAAATGCAAAGCTAAAAGCGGTCCCCCTTAAAGGCGCCATTTTAACCCCGCTTGTGTACCAAGATTATGGACTGCGAATGATGTCAGACCTTGATTTCTTAATTCATCCAGATGACCGGAAGAATGCCTCTTCATTGCTCAAGAAGGAAGGGTTTATCATCGGGAAATATGACTGGGCTGCCGATCAGGAAATACCGATTGAAAGAGAAGAAGAAATGATGTGGAGAATAAATGCCGGGAATCTTTATTCACATATTAAACGAAGCGGAGAAGATTTTTTGAAGGTACACCGGGTCGATTTCTCTTATGATGTTGAGCTGAAAAAAAACTACGAAGCAACAAATGCCTTGCTGGATGCTGCTGAAGAAAAGCCCTTTTTTCAAACAGATGTCTATTTGCTTCAGCCGTTAGATTTTCTTATCCATCTTGCCTTCCATCTATATAAGGAGGCAACAAACGTACAGTATGTCTACTTACATGCAGATCTTAATTTGATTAAGTTTTGTGATGTAAGGGAGTACGTCATGTTTGCTGAAGAGCAAAATCAGCTTGATTGGCATGCTTTGCAAGAAAGAGCGAAGGAATTAGGGGCCGAGAAAGCACTTTTTTACACGTTTACGTTTTTAGATTTACTGTACCAAACGAACTATATTGACGAATTGAAGCAGCTAGACATGAGTGACCAATCATTCTTAGAAGCCTATGGAGAGAATGATTTCGGTTCTTCGAAAATATGGAAAAAATCCTTTATTGAACGTTTTTTCAGCTTGGATAATCGCAATGAGCTTGAAGAGGAACCAGCCATACAGCTATTTCCTGAAAGGCAATAGCAAATTGAAGGGGAGGATTCTATATGGATATAAAAGCGTTTTTTGAAAAGTCGAAGACCGATTTTCCTTATGAAAAATCATTTGTGTTTGCAGGTATTCATTTTCATATTCTATCTATGGAATTGCTGGCGGTTGAAGATATTGAACATTATATCCCAAAAGAATTGGATCGCCGCGAGGGGGATATCCCATCACAGATTGAAATACGGTTTATCATTGATCCGGAGCTTGAACAGTCTATTCGCAGTGTTTGCTTTCAAAAGGGTGAAACCATTACTGCAAAAAGGAAGTTTACTTACAAACGATTAACATTAGACGATCAAGTATTATTTGCCTCACATGAAGGTGACGAACCGCACAGTGTGGCGGTCAATAACGGGCGTTATGCTGTGATTGGAAAAAACAATAATGAGTCTGCGATACGCTGTCCACTGCGAATTGTTCGAGAGATTGCCCTTAGAACATTAGAAAATCAAGGCGGATGCTTTACGCATGCAGCAGCTGTCTCTTTTGAAGATGGCCAAAAAGGAGCGCTCATTATCGGCGATAAAGGTGCCGGGAAGTCAACCACTATGTGGCAGTTTTTGCATCATGGAGGAGCAGATTTTATTACAAACGATCGTTCCATTTCAGTGCTTGAAGATCAGGAACTTATTGTGTATGGATGGCCGATGTGCTTGGCGCTTGGAGTAGGAACTGTCCAAGCCACCACAAATATACAGGAACTGAAAAACAAAAAATTCAGCCGGTCTCAAGATAAAAGATTATGGGATGAAACGATATCAACAGAGGAAGAGGCAAAAGAAAAATGGGCGAGCGGCTGTAAGTTTGAAATTACACCAAAAGAAGCTGCTGAAATGACAGGAACAACGATTAGAAGCTCTACGAAAGTAGATATGGTAATTTTTCCTTCACTTAAAATAGGTTCGGGTGAGATTAGGCTTGTGCCGGTAAAAAAAGATGATCAAAGAGCAAAAGAAATTATGGCAGCAAATATAAGAGAACCGGAAGATCCCGACTATTTAAAAGGCTGGCTCGGACTTCGACAAGTGTCAGATACCTTTCTAGAGCAAAAGGCATCTGAGCTTATCCATCACTTGTTTAACATGCCATGCTTTTATTTAGAGGGTGATCCACGTTATCTGCAAGAAGCAATTCCAGATCTGTTAAACAAAAAAGTCAGTTCGATTTAAAGAGACGATTGTCTAAACATTCGTTTGAGCCGGTCTTCACGTTTTTTCATTTGCTTGTGATCTGCTGGCAGCAAAATTTGAAAGAGCATTTCGGCAATTGGCCGTGCGAGCCTTTCGTCAGAGTTCATTAGAATGCACACACCTAATTTTGTCTTGGGAATGAATCCAATATAGGAGGTGAACCCTTTAATTTCTCCGCTATGTTCAGCTAAGGTGCATCCGTTAAAAGGTCTCAAAAACCATGAAAGACCGGCACCTCTGCTGAAATCTTCTTCAACCATAACGGGGCTTTGCATTTCTTTTAGCGAATGCTGTTGAAGCACGCTGTTTGCACCGTATTGAGCTTGAATGAATTGAATCAGATCTTCTGCTGTGGAGATTAGTCCGCTTGAACCGTCCTCCCAAGATGGTGTTTCAGCACTTGGATAGGATACGCCGGACAGGCCTGAGGAAGAAACTGTATACCCTTTGGCTGTGGATGCTGTTTCAATAAATCCAGTTTGCTTCAAGTCGAGCGGTTTTAGTATGTGGGTATGCACTAATTCTCTATATGGCTGATGACTCACTTTTTCTAGCACTTTACTTAATATAGAGTAGCCAAGACTGGAATAATTGATGATAGACCAAGGCGGTGTGAAAATAGTGAGTATTTCAATACACTGAGCTAGCGTCATATCTCGTAAATGAACGGCTTTGTCGAGTGCTTTGGGCAGGCCTGAGATATGAGAGGCAATCATTCGGAAAGTGAGTGGAATTGGTTCAGACAAGTGACTTTTTATGAAAGAAAGTAGTGGTTCGTAAGTATGAATGGGTTCATCGAGTTGAATGAATCCTTCCTCTCGCAATTTCATCATAACCATTGCAGTAAAAGGCTTAGTCACAGAACCAATTCGAAAGGTTGTGTCTTTTGTAACAGGGGTGCCGCTTTCAATATCAGCGAGGCCTTCATGCCACGACCAAATGTGCTCATCTTCATGAGAAATACAAATGGAACAGCCGGGAATTTGATGTTGTTCCAATAATTCCCTAATATTAGTGGTTGTATCTTGCAGACGCTGCAGGATCGATTCATTGATCAAAATAGACACCTCTTTCATACAGAATATATATATATTACCAAATGTTTCATGTTGTTTTAAGATGAACGATCAATATTTTTATATTTTAAAAGAGAGCGGGCGATAGATGATGAAAACAATTCAAAAAACCATTCTTGATATTTTAAAAGGTGATGGCCAAGATATAGAACAAATTCCATATGAGCTTGTGGAACGTAAAGGTGTAGGACATCCAGATACGATGTGTGATGCTATAGCAGAAAGAGCTTCTCAATATTATTCTCAATATTGCATGGAGCATTTTGGCAGAGTGGCACACCACTGGTTTGACAAAGTCATGCTTCTTGGCGGAGATGCTGATGTCACGTATGGGAAAGGGACAATGGTCAAACCGTATCAAGTTGTGTTTGCAGGAAAAGGGGCATACGCATACGGCGATGAGCCCATTCCTCTTAAAAAGATTCTTTTCGATGCGGCAAAGGATGTGTTATCAGAGGTGACAACAGGATTTGATCCTGAAGAACATCTCGTCATCGACTGCCGGATCGTTGATCATCAGGGGGCAGGCCGCAAAAACTCACGATATCGTCCGATGGTTGAAACGGACATGATTGAAATCGGTGATCCAAAGCTTGTGTCAAACGACTGTAACTTACTGCATGCTCATGCGCCATTAAGCCGTCTTGAGAAGCTGGTTCTTTATACAGAGCGTTATGTGAATGGTCCAGAATTTAAAAAGGTCAATCCAGATACCGGCTGGGATGTGAAAATATTTGGAAGCAGACGTCATGAAGATTTCAAACTCATTGTGAACATGCCATTTCTAGCTAAAGATATTCATAGTCTTGAGGAATATTTTGCCCGCAAAAAAGAATGCCAAGATCAAATTGCTCGCTATATTCATGAAACGTTAGGCCTCACGCCTGATCTCATGCTGAACGCAACAGATCGCAATGGCCGTCCGTACTTAACAGCGCTAGGTTCTGTAGCAGATACCGGCGATGTAGGAGTTGTTGGAAGAGGAAATAGATTAAATGGCCTGATCACCCCAATGCGATCTATGAGTATTGAAGCGCCGGCTGGGAAAAACCCGCTTGATCATACAGGAAAATTATATGGGGTGCTCGCACAACGGCTGGCAGATCAAATTTTTGAGACGATTCAAAAGCCAACAGAAGTGCATATCTTTACTTCAAAAGAGGCACCGCTCCACAATCCTGATGAAATTTCCGTTCGTATTCAGCAGTGGGATGGAAATGAAGTGGATAGAAAAAGAATTGAAGACCTCGTCATGAATGCGGTTCATTCAATGGGCGATGTGACAACAGATTTAATTTTTAAAGGCGTGACAATGTGGTAAAAAGGATGAAAAAAAGTGTCATTGAAGCCGTACATGCATGTATTCATACAAAAGAACCTATGGCAGTGACCATTCATCCCTATGAAATTGAAAAACAACAACAATTGAAACAACACCATCTTCTGTTGATGCTAAAGCCTGAATTAACAAGCATCAATAAAGGTGTACAGCTTGATCTCATACTAGATGAACTTCTCCACCGATTAGATGATCGTGATGTAGAAATAGGAGCCGTGCGTGTTATATCATCCTTATATTTGAAAGAAAAGAAAATAATTGAAAATCAATATGGGATGCTAAATAAAATTTCTAAAAATGGTCTGAGTGAAGTGTCAGATGCAGCCAAAAAGATACTGGCTTTGAAATACCCAGAGTTTAAAAAGAAGGAACATTTCATATATGGAGGCCATCAATTTTTACAAAAGTACAAAGAGCTCACGCCGTATGGTTTAGAGCTTTTAACCCGAAACGTCAAAGTAGACAAGCTGGGTGCGGGCACATACGCCATAGAGGCCGAGGTGGATGGAGAAAAAATGCTTCTGCTCAATTCATTCCACCCTTGTCAAATAGAGTGGTTCACTGCACCTGCAAAGTCTATTATCGTCATTGAATGTTTTTCAAAGCAGCCAATGAGGATGTTGAGAGAAGATTTCATCGGTGCAACGGACCCTAAAGAGGCTAAAGCGGGTTCTTTTAAACACATGCTGCTGTCGGAGCAAAAACGGTTTGGTTTATCTAACGTGTGTACTCGGTTTAATGGCATTCACCTGTCACCGGGTCCTGTAGAAGCGATGGCGGGAATGATTCACTATTTTAGTACACCTGATACAAGACTGACTCCCGCGCATACACTTTTTGGCCAGCTGTTAAAGGAAAATGGCTTTTCGGCGGAAGCATTAGATCTATTATGTAAAGATGTGTCCATTCATTCAAGCGAAACGCCCGTATTTGAATTAACAGAAAACCTAAATTGGAATGAAGCACTTGATCTGCTAGTAAAAGTGAGAGACGACATTCAAAAGCATCAACGTGTTCTGTAACGGAGGGAACAACTTGAACAATAAAGGAGCTAGCCAGCGAATTTGGATTGTCGGTCCGCCTGGATCTGGAAAAACAACCCTTGCACATCAATTGAAGCAGGAGTTAACGTTACCTCACTATGAACTCGATGCTCTATTCTGGCAAGCGAACTGGAAAAAAACAGATAAGCCGGTGTTTATCGATAACGTCCATGAAATTGTCAAACAAAAGAAATGGGTCGTCGATGGTCAATATTCATCTGTTCACCACATATTGGCTGAATATGCTGATACGATCATTTGGCTTGATGTCAAGAGAAGACAGACATTCCCCCGTCTCATGAAAAGGACATTCAAACGGCTCATCACAAGGGAGAAACTTTGGAATGGAAATAAGGAGCGAATGGGTAACGCGCTCCAATTTTTCTCATATGCCTTTCAAGTCTATCCAGAGGTGATTCATCAAAACGAAAAGCTTTTTCACAAATTAAAAGAAAAATCTCATGTGAAATGCTTGCGCATAGACAAACGGGACGATGCAGACCAGGTGCTAATGAAAATCAAAAACCTTGAGAAAAAGGGGTGAGGACATGACGACACTAGATGATGCTAATAATGTCCTGAAATATTGGTTTTCGGAACAGCCGATTCGCTTAACACCTTTAAACGGAAGAAGCCCTAATGAAGGATGGCTTGTCGAAACGATCAAAAACCGTTTTGTCTTAAAAAAATGTGCGAGAAATCATGATGCAAAGTGGCTTCAATATTTAGAGGAATTAACAGATGCTCTGCTTGATCATGGCTTCCCGATTCAACCTATGGTGGAGGCAGAAGATCATCGTAAGACCATTTTATTCAAAGAACACTTTTGGCAGCTGCGGCCCTATTTCGAAGGAAGACCATATGAAATGGGAAATCGTTCAGATGAACAAGAAGCCATCCGGGTAATAAAACAGCTCCATTCACTGAAGAACTTACCGAAAGGACCTGTGAATCCAAACTGCGAATTGAAGAACTGGATTACTTCTCCGGACGAAACGCTCGGCAAGACGGCTTATGCCCTAAAAAAGGTTGTTTCTTCTAAAAAGGCTGCTGCTTTGCTCAAAGTGTATGAACGGGAACTAATGAATATCATCACGCTGCTAAACCCTAGTATATACGAAGCATTACCTCATGCTGTTACACATGGTGACTTTCATTCTGGCAATCTGCTCATTCGTAACAAAAGGCTTGCCATGGTTCTTGATTTTGATACAGCATGCTTTAGACCGCGAGTATATGATGCAGCCATATCTGCTTTTTTGTTAACGAGAATCAAGAGAGGAACGTTTCAACTAGATATTGTGAAAACGATTCAATTTTTAAAGGCATATGCAGATGACTTATCCGAATATGAATGGCGCTCAATATCTGCGTTTATCAGACTTTTATATATTCCGACAGAGCGGTATTTAACACTGCTGCACACCTATACACCTCACTTACTAAACTGGTATATTGATTGGTCTTTCGAAGCACTAGAATCTGCATCAAACCAGCTGAAGGAAGATTGGTATCTCCAAAAGGAGATGAGAACATGAAGATCGCTGTTGTCACTGGCGGAAACAGGGGCATAGGCAAAGAAGTATGCAGACAGCTTGCGCAGTGTGGAATGCTTGTTATTTTAACTGCACGGCAGCTTGAAAGTGCCAAAATAGCTGCGTCTGAAATGACTGAGCATGTTGTGCCATTTCAGCTGGATGTAACAAATGAAGAATCGGTTGAACGTTTCTCGGCATTTATAAAAGATTCGTTCGGGAGAGTGGATGTGCTCATTAATAATGCCGGTGTCTTTCATGACAACATAAAGGATCACACCTTTCCATCTTTTCTAGATCTTCCTGTATCGACACTCCAAGAAACGATGAATGTGAATGTGTATGGTGCAGTCAGAATGACCAAGGCCGTTTTCCCTTACATGAAAGAGGCGGGATATGGACGGATTGTCAATGTATCCAGCGGTATGGGAAGGCTCTCTGCGATCTACGCTTCAGGCGATGTCAGGCGTGATGGAAAAAGCGGTCCTTACTACCGGATGTCAAAAGCGGCGCTGCATGTTCTCACAAAAGTCACAGCTTTAGAGGGGGCACCCTATTCTATCCTTGCGAATGCAGTGTGTCCTGGCTGGGTACAAACGGACATGGGGTCATCAGAGGCTGTTAAAACCATACAGGAAGGTGCATCAGGAATCGTGTGGGCGGCACAGCTGCCCCGAGATGGACCAACAGGAGAATTGTTGAGGGACGGGCAAAGACTTCAGTGGTAAGAGGAGGCAACTACATGCGAGGTATGAAAGGAAAGACAGTTATTGTGACAGGCGGAGCTCAGGGGATTGGATATGCGGTCGCAGAACGAGCCGCACAAGAAGGCGCACAAGTCGCCATTGCTGATCATCATGTAGATTACGGAATTGCAGCAGAAAAACAGCTCAAAGCAAATGGATATGATGTTTTGTTTATAGAGGCTGATATTGCTGATGAAGCATCCATTGTTTCAATGATCGAAAAAACAGCCAATCATTTTGGGAAAATAGACATGCTGGTGAATTGTGCAGCCGTGTTTATCATGCGGGGTCTTGAAGCAACCGTTGAAGAATGGCGGCGCATTATGGATTTGAATATTATGGGACAAGCGCTTTGTGTCAAACACACTTCGCCTTACATGGAGAAAATAGGAAAAGGATCGATTGTAAATATTGCCTCCATTTCAGGCCACATTGCCCAGCCGAAATATTTAACATATAACGCGACAAAAGCAGCTGTTGTCAATATGACGCGGTGCATGGCAATGGATTTGGCGGATGCAGGTATTCGTGTAAACGCAGTGAATCCAGGCACGGTATGGAACAAAAATAACGAGCGGTTCCATTTAGAAGAGCTTGGATTGACAAGAGAGCAAGCAAATCAGCATCCTGATATTGGCGGGATGCACATGTTGAAACGAACCGCTGATCCAGAAGAGATCGCATCTGCTGTCATCTTCCTTCTTTCAGATGAAGCGAGTTTTATTACAGGAGAAAATTTGATGGTTGACGGCGGCTATACTGCCATGTAGAGGAGTAAAAATTGCATGAAATTTGATCTGCACACACATCATCAACGCTGTGGTCATGCGGAAGGGAACATCAGAGAATATATCGATGAGGCTGTCAAATTAGGTCTGGATTTTATTGGGATATCAGATCACTCTCCGTTCTTTGGTGAAGAGGCTGACCACTTTAAACCATGGGTAGCGATGGCTAAAAGTGAATTTCAATCATATATAGAGGAAGTCCTGCAGTTGAAAAAGGAATATGACGGAAAAATTCACGTGCTGTTAGGTGTCGAATCTGACTATTTTCCAGATCACGAGACCCTTTACCGAGACGTGTATCGACATTATCCATTTGATTATATCATTGGCTCGGTTCATGTCAGTAATGGATATGACCTATTTAACCGGAAACGGTGGGAACAAATCACAGAGCAGAAAGCCATCATTGAAAAAGAAACGTATTACCAGTTAATTAAAATGTCTGCTGAGAGTCAAATGTTCGACGTTTTAGGCCATATTGACGCCTTAAAAGGTTTTTATCCAGAGATTGCTCATCTCAAAACAGAAGCTGTCGATGATGCACTGCAAGCAATTGCGGAGAGTGGTTCTGTCATTGAAGTGAATACCTCTGGCAAAACAAAAGACTGCGGCGGCTGGTATCCATCAATGGATCTATTAGAGCGAGCCAAATTTTATGGTGTGGATGTCACGTTTGGCTCAGATGCACATCAGCCAGCCCGCGTAGCAGATGATTGGCTGAAAGTAAAAGAGACGCTGAAGGAATTGGGTTACAAGGAATGGTATATCTTTCAATCTCGTCAAAAACGAAAATTGGCTCTATAAATTCTAAAAAAAGGGGTTATGAAAATGACAAAAGTTCGCGTAGCAATTGCAGGAGTAGGATCATGCGCTTCAAGTATCGTTCAATTTGTAGAATTGGCAAAGGAAAAGATGGATACGCTCTCCGGTGTTATGCATGATGTCATTGGAGGTTATCACTTGTCTGATGTGGAATTTGTTGCAGCTTTTGAAGTAGATCAAAATAAAGTAGGAAAAGACTTATCAGAGGCTATTTTTACTAAACCAACGGCTGCAGTTAAACATATTGATGTTCCGTTTTTCCAAGTACCTGTTGAAGCAGGTCCTTTATGTGATGGTCTTGAAGGAGATTTGTCCAACTGCATTCAGCCGCATGAACATTCATTAAAAATGAACACACATGATGTGACGCAAAGATTAAAGGACGTTCAGGCAGATGTACTAGTCTGCTTCTTACCGACAGGTTCGTTTGAAGCAGTTCGAGTATACGCAGAGGCGTGTGCACACGCGCAAACTGCCTTTATTAATGCGACACCTGAACCAGTGGCAAATGATCCTGAATTTGTCAAAATGTTTGAAGAGTCGAATACCCCGCTCCTTGGAGATGACTTAAGAAGTCATTTAGGTGCCACAACACTGCATACAGCGTTAATTGAGCTATTAAAATCCCGAGGGATTGACATTACCAATACGTACCAATTAAATGTCGGAGGCAATACAGACTTTTTAAACCTTGCCAACCCAATGAGATCAACGAGTAAACAAAAATCGAAGCGGAAAGCATTATTTGCCTCTGGTATTGATGCCAGCGAAGTGGCAGCAGGTCCAAATGGCTATGTCAGCTATTTAGGGGATCATAAAGTCTGCTTCCTGCGATTGGAAGGAAATTCTGTTTTAGATTCAGACATTTCGCTTGAAATCCGTTTACAAGTAGAAGATTCTCCGAATTCAGCTGGTGTTATTGCTAACGCAATGCGCGTAGCAAAAGCAGCTAAAGATATGAATCACAGTGGTGTCATACATGACGTTTGCCCATTCTTATTCAAAAGCCCTCCAATTGGACAAGTAGATTCAGAATCATTGCGTCTATTCAATGAATATGTAGCAAATGCTGAGCTGAAAAAGGTGTGATCAGTGGAAGCAGAACTAAATCTTTGCGAGATAAAATTTGCCGCTTTTGACTTGGATGGAACATTAATTGATGAACGAGGCGAGCTTATTGGTGATGTCCATGGCGCAGTGAATATGCTGCGCCAAAGAGGCATTATTTCAATAATTGTCACAGGCAGAACCTATGATTCTTTCTTCTCTCTGAACTTAGATCCTTCTTTACTCAATTTATTTCATCATGATGTTTTGCTGAATGATGGAAATGTGATTTGCCATCATCAAAAGAAAACATTTGACGTTAAACAATATCTAAATGCTGCTATATGCCGGCAGGTTATCTCATCACTTGATGGTCAAGCTGAATTTGTCATGGAATCACACGGGAAGCATGTGGCATCAAGTAAAAGCGCTAAGTTGAAATATTGCATGCTTTACACATTTCCACGAGAAAAAATAGAGGTTGGTCATCAGAAAGAATTCACATTTGACCGTGTGACAAAACTATTTATTTTACCGAAAGAAAAAATAGATATCGCTCATCTATTAAGAGATTGTCATTGTGATGTTGCGGATGCCCAGTTTTTAAATGCACAAGTGGTATCCCCGAAAGGAATTTGTAAGGCGGATATGCTTGAACGCCATTTATTAGATTGTTTTGGAGAAAGTGATTTAAATCGTGTGATTGCTTTTGGAAATGGTCATAATGACAGACTGCTGCTCAAGAAGGCGAGGTGGGGGCTGGCAGTTCAAGATAGCCATCCATCGGCGATTGAGTTATGTGATGTTCATCTGGGGGAGTCTATTTATGACTATCTTGATAAAGTTTCACAACCATTAGAAGCACCAAAAGTGATCAATGAAAAGGGAGGAATTTAGTTGAGTACCCTTCAGCTGCCTTTACCAGATGCGCTAGAAGATACAATGATACCAGATTTTGTGGAAAGAGTTTCTTTTCTATCAGCCCATATTTTGCACGTTGATCTTCTTGAAGAGGAATCTGTTATTGAAGTAACAGTCGATCATACGGGAGATGCAGAGGCAATATCAGCTGCGTTTTTAAAGTTATCGTCAAATGTAGCTCAACTGCGGAGGTTTCGTGAAAAGGAAATGAAATCAAATATTCATTTAAAAAGTGAGCCTGTTCATTCGAAACTAAGCGGGGATGACCAAAAGAGAACTTTCTATGACGAAATTGAAATGGAACTCGCACACTATTTTGATCAATTATTCTTAAATATGGGGGCTTCACTTGGGGCCAAATTAAGAAAATACCCTTCTACGATGAGTAAAGAATTAATGGAAAAGTGTAAATACCATACAAATTTTCCGCAAAATATTTATTCTGTTTTTGAAATACCTCATGATTACCAGGTTATTGATGACATTCGAGAAAAGCATCATGGTTTTCTGCCTGAACACTTCCAGCAAGCAGGTCGATTTTTACAGCCGTGCATTTGTTATCACTGCTACGAGGAATGGGAAGGGAAGACCTATACAGACAATCAAATGATGACAGCAGCGGGGCAGTGTTTTAGACATGAAATTTCTTGGAAAGTAGATCCCCTAAGGAAACTAGAATTTAGTATGCGTGAAATTGTCTTTATCGGTAATAACGAATACATTAACGAAACAAGAAAAACACTTCTTGAACACACATGGCAATGTTTTCATCAGCTTGGCCTTAGTGGTAAGGTCACCACCGCAAATGACCCCTTTTTCTTTTATGATGATATGGATAAAGCGAATTATCAATTAATGGCAAACAGCAAATATGAGTTAGTAGCTGTGACAGAAAAGAAAGACGTTTCGATCGCTTCATTTAACGACTGTGGAGAGATGCTTTGTGAAAGGTTCCAAATCAAGGGAGAAAATGATAAGCCGCTTTATTCGGGTTGTGCCGCATTTGGAATCGATCGATGGGTTCAAGTATTTTTACAAACATACGGTCGAAATAAAACGAATTGGCCGGATGAGATGCTTCATATAAAGGAGGGTCACTATGCTGCAAAGTAATCTGACTCAAGAAGAGCACACAGCCCTCATTTTATCTACTCCTTTTTTAGAAGACAGCCAGATAGAAGAGATGCAGGAGCTTCTGTATCAGCAGCAAGACTGGAATGTCATTCTTGGAATGCTGCATGTTCATCG
This sequence comes from Bacillus safensis FO-36b, assembly GCF_000691165.1. Lineage (GTDB taxonomy): Bacteria > Bacillota > Bacilli > Bacillales > Bacillaceae > Bacillus > Bacillus safensis. The sequence continues at coordinate 436,301 of NZ_ASJD01000003.1, forward strand.
GACAGCTGGTATTGCATGGAAAAATATTAAACGTTACGCCATTCATTTAAGAAAAGATTTTAAAGCAACTTATTTTTTAAAGTCATTAGAGATTATGTATAAGGGGCAATTAGAAACGGCACGAGACAATATCACGTTAAACGATCAGTTATTTCAAGCACTTGATCAAAAAGGAATTGAATATGCCATTGTAAAAGGAAGTGTGATTGGCCAGTGGGCATACGGCGATGTAGGGCTTCGTTTATTTGGGGACAACGATCTCTTTATCTCACAAGATCAGCTGCAAGAAACTGGACATGTATTAAAAGAATTAGGCTATGTTCAAGGTTCTTGGAATTATGAAACGGAGACAGTCACACCTGCGAAACGAAAAGACATTCTTTACCTCATCATGAACTCACATCAAACCTACACCTACATGAAACCTACACCAGAATGCCGCTTTATTGACTGTCATAAAATTGATGTTCAGTTTTCAGTTGACCTCATGACAGGAAACCGGACAGATTCAATTGTCCAAGAAATGCTGTCTAGACGAATTCAAACGTCTGTTGACGATCACCTTGTATGGTCATTAAAAGAAGAGGATATGCTGATTTTCTTATGTATTCATTTTTACAAAGAGGCGATTTATTTAAATGAAGTGGAGTCAATGAAAGATTTACTGCTTTATAAGCTGCTTGATATATATGGCATGTTTATGAGAGAAGACCTATTGGATGTGGAGTTGTTTGTCCGTCGAACGAAAGCGTATGGCTTTGGAAAGATGGTCTATTTTGCTTTGCATTATGTGAATGAAGTCTTTCCTCATACGATTCCTGATCTTGTCATGGAGGCACTTCAGCCTGAATCACTTGCTTATTTATCCGAAGTGCTGGATGCAAATGATGTCGTTCATACATGGAATCAGCCTATTCGTAAACGATTCTTTCACATTAATCGGTCTTTAGAAATTAAAAAGCATTCTGTTCATAAGGAGTAGTGTGATGAAAGATCCGGCAGCTCTATTTGATTTTAAGGGAAGAAACGACGTGATATGGTTTGGGAATATGAATCAAGAACAAATCTGGGATCAAACAAAGGCTTTACCTGTGATGACAGACCATGTTCAAAATGAACTCGTTCTTCAGCAAGAACAACAACTGCTTTTGATTGCTTCTAAGGATCATCATGTCATCATGCATCATCAGCCAGAACCAGCTTTTTTAGTCTATTTGGAAAAGCAGGGTATCAAGCTTCCACATATGATTCAAAAAGAAGATGCGTTCAATTTAAAGGGACTCATTGTACCCTATCTTTTAGATGAATCGGTTGATCAAGATTCGCCACTTGAAAAAAGAAAGATTTATGGTTCAAATCCAACACTCGTAAAGCGATTTAATCATAAGGTTTCGACTAGAAAGTGGGCAGAAGAACATCAGTTTAATGTTACGTGTGGTGCTGTTTGTCAAAATGCTGACGAGTTAAAACAGACGTATGAAGAATTAAGGGCGAATCATTTCTCAAAAATGGTTCTGAAATTACCTTATGGATCATCTGGTAAGGGACTTCGTATTTTAAAAAGCGAGAGAGAATTCATGCAGTTAGTGACTTTTATTGAAAGAAGAAAAATTCAAACAGACCTCCTCTTAGAGGGATGGCATCCAATTAAGCGATCTTTAAATGCCCAATTGCTCATTCAAGAGGAAGGATCACACTTACTTTCAATTACAGAACAGAAAATCAATGAGGACGGCATCTACTTAGGGACGAATTTTGCGCCTATTTATGAACAGGACAAAAAACGTGAATATGAAGTAAGCATGCATCGAATCATAGAGCTTCTATATGCAGAAGGGTATCGAGGCGTGGTTGGCGTTGATTCGATCATTGATATTAATGAACAGCTCATACCGATCATTGAAATAAATGCAAGGTTTACGCAGGTTACTTATTTACTCCCAATCATTTGCCGTTTTTTTTCAACCTACGAATATATTGAAAGCCGCTTTAAAAGATTCTCAAGCAGTGCCGACCTGCCGTTTGAAGATGTGTTAACGGAGGTAACAGAAGCACTCGATCCCGGAGAAGATGGTGGGTTTTTTATTTATACTTTCGGTAAAACGAGAGCGGATAATATGTGGCACTATCGACTGTTTATATTGTTTTACCATATGAAGAAGGACAAGCAGATTCATATGCTGACAAAGTTTGATGATATGGAATTTTCAGCTGAAAGGGGGAGGGAATTTGCCGAAAAATGACGCTACGCTCTTAGAGAAAGCGAATGGTTATGGGACGCCGATGTATGTATACGATGGAGATGCATTAAAAGATCACTATGATCACATTACAGCATGGCTCCATCAATCAGCTGAGGTGTTCTTTTCATTTAAGTCCAATGGAAATGCCTCAATTGCGTCACTGTTACGGTCTTTTGGGGCTGGTATAGAAGTGGCTTCTGCAGGGGAGCTCCTTATGGCTGTAAAAGCAGGTTATTCCCCGGAGCATATCATTTTTTCTGGCCCTGGTAAGCAGAAGCAAGAGATCGATGCCGCTATTCAGCATGAGATCTATTGTATTATCGCCGAATCAAAGGAAGAGCTCATTTATATCGCTGAGTCTGCAAAGCATCAGGATAAACAGGTATCAGTAGGCATTCGGATTAATCCTGAATCCATTGAGTCACGGGCAAAAATCAAAATGGGCGGAGTTCCAAGTCCATTTGGGATAGATGAATCCAAACTGAAAGACGTATTTGACCTATTTCAGAAGTATGATCATTCTCTCTTATTTAAAGGGATTCATATGTATTTGGGAACGCAGGTTCTTGATGAAACATCGCTTTTATCATCGTTTGAATACACGCTCAACACAGCTGTTCGAATCAAGAATGAATTTGGACTAACATGCCAGATGGTTGATTTAGGCGGTGGGTTTGGCATTCCGTATTTTCAGCATGAGACACCTCTTCATGCTGAACGTTTATTTCAAAGCGTAGCGGAATTGATTCGAACGTACGAAACTGAGCTGGAATTTCCGAGGTTTATTATTGAGATGGGGAGATTCCTTTTAGCGGAATGTGGGGTTTATTTAACCACTATACAATATGTAAAAGAATCAAAAGGACAGACGTTTTTAATTGCAGATGGAGGAATGCATCATCATCAAGCGATGACGTTTAGAGGCAGGCTGCTCCGCAATAATTATCCAATGCGGCTCATTAAACCTTCCAGCAAGCCCTCAGCTGTAGTGAAACAATCGATTGTAGGTCCACTATGTACTCCGGAAGACTTAATTGGCCGGCAGGTGGAGCTTCCGCAAGGCGATGTAGGTGATCTTCTTTGTATTGAGAAATCTGGGGCATATGGACTTTGCTACAGTCCTACCTTATTTTTAGGTCATTCTTCTCCGCTAGAGCTGCTTTTGTTTGAAGGAAACGATTATGTCATTCGAGAGAGAGGGACCCCGGATGATCTTTTATTAAAACAAAATAGATTATTCTTTACACAAAGGAGGGATGAATATGACACTGACAGAGCTACGTCAAGAAACGATTGATCGTCTTATTTTGCAATTTTCGGAAAGGGCGAGTCAGCTTGATGACAAATTTCAGTTCCCGCATCAAAATCTAGACGAACTGATTGATTGTGGATTACATGTCGCCAATATGCCGAAACAAGACGGGGGTCTTGGTTATGGATTTGAAGAAACGGTGACTCTTTTGTCACACATATCTAAAGGATGCGCGTCGACAGGACTCATTATGGCGATGCATTACTATTCGCTCGGCGCATTTTCTGAAGTGCTTACAAGTGAGCAGCAGGCCATGGTTTTTGACGATATTCGGCGTTCAGGAGAACTAATCGCTTCTGTTAGCGATCCGAATGTGATTTTTATTTATCAGCGTAAGCAAATGGACGGAATTCCGACCATTACCGCAGAAAAAACAGATGGCGGATATCTTGTAAGCGGAACTAAATTTACAGTAACTGGTGCACCGCGCATTAAATATTTACCGATTTATTGTCAGTATGCTCCGTCGTCATGCACATCTCAATATGGAATGACGGCTCTATTAATGACATTACCTACTGAAGGCGCTGCGATTGAAGAATCGTGGAATTATTCGGGCATGAGGGCATCGATGAGTCATCACATTCATTTTGACCAAGTGTTTATACCCGATCATCAGCTAATCGGACGGGAAGGCTACGCGATAGAAGATACTGAAAATTTAATTTACTGGTTTCGTCTAGCTGTTACAGCTGTTTATTATGGCATTGCAAAAGCAGCATATGAACATGCCCTCGGTATGGCATATAAAAGAAATGATCGAATTTCCAAGAAAAAATCAGCCTTTTTACCAGGTCCACAATTTCGTATTGCAGATATGAAAATTAAATTAGATGTTGCACATTCTCAGCTTATGGCTTGCGCTCAGCAAGCAGATCAAGAAAAGAAACAAAATCATTACTCAAGTGATTTGTATACGAAGACACTGATTACAAAACATTTTGTGACGCAAGCAGCAGAAGAAATCGTGCAGCTAGCTTCTCAGGTCGAGGGTTTTTCTTCATTACAGCAAGGATCTTTGCTCGAGCGTTTAAGCCGAGATGTGAAAGCGGCAAAATTTCATCCGCCTTCTGAAGATTTATTAAAAGAAGTGATTGCGAAAAAAGAGCTGGGCATTATCCCGTTAAAAAATCGATGGGTATGATGGCAAGAAAAAGGAGGAGACATAAGTGGCTACTGCAGCACCTATTTACCGGAACAATTACTTAAACTGTTCTCAATTAACGATTGCAGCCATGCTTCTTAGAAAAGGGATTGAAATTGATAGGATTTGGAGGCAGGCAGGCCTTGTTTATAGACCCCAAGACAAAGGGTTTGTTTTGATCGGTTCCTTTAAACATTTTCGTGAGGATATTCTTCATCATAATGGCATTCATTTAGAAGAAATTTTTTACACGGAAGAGGAATTAGACCTCTATATCAATCGTGTGTTTAAACAGCATCCAAGCGGAGGGACTGTGTCTGTTTCCCTAGATATATTTGAATTACCGTACTGTCCATTTTACGAAAGAGAACATGGGTATCACACATTGGAAGTACTTGAGGTGAATGATGATCATGCAGTGGTCAGTGATCATGCATACTCCTATCATGGCACATTGAGTAAAGACCATTTGATGAAAGCTGCGCGCTCTGTATATGAACATACACCTCGAACCGAAAATCGTTATAAGTGGATTAAACATGTGGAACTTCAGAAAGAACCGGATGTGCTGGTGATATTAAAAGAGCATGCGGCCATATTAGAAGGAGCACCGCCGCATTTTGATTTGCCTGGAGCAGTCACAGGGCTGGGCGCTATTTCAGTCATTCAAAGGGATTATATTGATAGTATCAAAGACAATGAAACTGGAAATTTATTAGACAATGTTTACTTTGAAGGACTAAAGGATGTGGCTAATTCCAGAAAACATATGGTGACATTCCTATCTTCTTATGAAAATGAGCTTTTACATCCCCTTATTCAAGCGTTTGAAGATGCTTATCAAAGCTGGACAGTACTCGCCAATTTTACGGCTAGAGTAGGCCTCAGTAAAAATCCTCGCAGTATGATAGAAAGAACGGCGAATCGGTTTCAAAAAACATTAGAAGTGGAGACCAGCCTGCTCACAGAACTAAAAGAGGTGATTCAAAATGAAGACTTATCAAACTCTTTCTCTTCATGATTATGTCAATAACAGAGGCATCACATATCAAAATGAATATGAAAAAGGCCAATTAACAATTGGCGGAGCTTCTTTGCCGGCTGAGTTAATTATGAACGTGCAAGATCCTTTTATCGAAGGGATTCCATTTCAGTTCATATATCAAGATCAAGGAGACAATATTGAATTAGAGGGACAGTCTCTTCATTTTCCGCCACTTGAAGCAGAAGCGCTTCATGTCGTTGGCTGTTCATCCAATGGCAATCTTTACGAAGAGATTTCATTATTACGAGAGGGGAACGTTGTCTGTGAGACTCGGCTTTCATTAACGGATGTGATTGAACGTGAACCTGCATTTCATGATCGAGCGGCATATGCATTTGATTATATTCATACGGTATCCGGCATTAATCATCATATGACATCAAACCTATGGCTTGATTCGCTCACCTTCTCGAAAAAAGTAGTTTTTGATGAAATTCGCTTTCAAGATAATCCATTTATGCATATTTTCGCAATGACGATTCAGCAGTCAAATCATTAATGGAAGGGAGCCATGTCTATGTGCGGCATTGCAGGTTATTGTCATTTTAACCAAGCACCACTAGATCCTCACATCTTACTGAAGATGAAAAACGCCCTTGCTGTGCGTGGACCTGATGATAGTGGTGTATATCAAGATGACTCAGTTGGTTTGGTTCATACGCGGCTTTCCATTATTGATATTCAATCTGGACCGCAGCCAATAACAAATGAAGATGATTCTATCTGTGTGATTCTAAATGGTGAGATTTATAATTTCAAAGATTTAAGAGAGAAATTATGGAATAAAGGCCATTTGTTTCGTACGCAGACAGATACAGAAGTACTTGTTCATGGTTATGAAGAATACGGAATTTCCTTTGTTGAGCAATTAAACGGAATGTTTGCAGCTGCGATATGGGATAAAAAGAAGAAAGCACTTTATTTGTTTAGAGACCGGTCTGGGATCAAACCGCTGTATGTTTCAGAATGCCGGGGAGGGCTTATTTTTGGATCGGAAATGAAGGCTCTTTTTCAGCATCCTGACATAAAAACTGCTATTGAGCCGGAGGCTGTTCTTAGTTATTTATCCTTCCGTTATTCGATCGGAGAGCAGACTTTTTTTCAAGGAATTCAAAAATTACCCCCAGGTGTTATCTTGAGAATAGATGAAACAGGCATAACAAAAGAGGCCTACTGGCAATATCCGCTTCCGGCTGATGGGATCGATCGGGGAGAACGTTATTATCAAAAGGAATTGTTTGAATTAATTCAAGATAGTGTGCAAAAACAGATGATGTCTGATGTGCCTGTGGGAGCTTTTTTGAGCGGGGGAGTGGATTCGACTTCGATTGTCGCTTTGATGTCCAAATACAAAAACGAGAATATTCATTGTTTTTCGACCAGCTTTGAAGAGGAAGGCTTTTCTGAAGAAAGTTATGCCAAACTCGCGGCAGATCAATACAATGTCAAGCTTCACTCACATCGAATGAGTGAAGAAGAGTACTTTCAATTACTGCCTGAAGTTGTGAAGCGAAGAGATCATCCTCTTTCTATTCCTCATGAAGTCGCTTTTTACCATATGTCACGGGAAGCAAAAAAGCACGTGACGGTTGTTTTATGTGGTGAAGGAGCGGATGAATTGTTTGCAGGTTATGGACGTGTCTTTAGGAGTCCAGCAGATTGGCGGAAAATTTTATGGCTTCAAAAAAACAGAAAACTGTCCTCCATCCTTTCTAAGGTATTATTTGAACCATCCTTTCAGCACGAGGTCCATCAAATGATCCACCTTGAAGGTGAGATGGATCATTACAAAAAAAGGTATGCATGGTTTACTGCTGGCGAAAAAGAGCTGCTTTTAAGTCGTCACGCTGATTCAATTGATCCTCCTGACTCGCACATGAACCAGTTTATTGCCCATTGTTTTCAAAAGATGGGGGGGGAGTCTTATGAAAATAAACTGCTCTATTTATTTCAGCAGATTCATTTACCCAATCTGTTAGACCGGCTGGATATGATGACGATGTCACATGGACTAGAAGCGCGTGTTCCATTTCTTGATCATCGCATCATCCAATTTGTCAATGACATGCCCTTCAAATATAAGCTTCCTTATAAAGGACTGCCTAGCAGGCTGCAAGCCTTTTTTCAGTCGAGTCTCAAAACAAGTGAGGTACAAGACATTCCGAAATATATGTTGAAAAAGACAATGGAGCAAACGGTGGATAAGCGTATATTATATAGAAGAAAAATGGGTTTTCCGGTTCCTGTGTATCATTGGATGAGCAAAAGGATGAAAGAAATCGAAGAGAAGCTTCTTGATCAACAAAGCTTTGCAACAGAACTGTTTCAAAGAAAGCCGCTAGAGCAATTTTTACGAAATCATTCGAATCAGAAAAACAAAAATGGAGCGGATCAAAAAGTCTGGATGCTTTACAACTTGGAATTATGGCATGATCACTACATGAAAGAGGCGCGGCTTCCTCTCCAAACTAGTCATTAAAGAGATCCGGTCTATTCCTCTTGCCTGCTGCATATATGATACGGAAGGGAAGTGATGCGATTTTGAGGCTGAGTGAACTGTCGGGAAAAGAGATTGTCGATATTAAAAGAGCGGAGCGGCTTGGCGTGCTTGGACAAACTGACCTTGAAATCAATGAACAGGACGGTCAAATTACAGCACTCATTATACCTTCCGTGAAGTGGTTTGGCTTTCGAAAACAAGGAAATGACATCCGCGTCCCGTGGAATCACATTCAAAAAATAGGATCAGATATGATCATTCTCGATGTGCCTGAAGAACTTCAGCTGCACGGAGAAAAAGAGCACCCGCAATAATGGGTGCTCTTTTTCTTTTCTCTCTCTGATTTGTTCACAGGCTGAATCCTCTCCTCATATGCTGAAAGGGAGATTCAGAAAATATTACAGACTTTTTTAAATAAAGAAGGTGAACGGTCAGTATGTTGAGCGGTTTAACGGTTGCGGTGATCGGTGGAGATGCAAGGCAGCTTGAAATTATTCGCAAGTTGTCACAGCAGCATGCCAAAGTATTTTTGGTTGGATTTGACCAGCTGGATCATGGATTTATCGGTGCTGAAAAGCTGAAAATGTCTGAACTTCCATTCGAACAAGTAGACAGTATGATCCTGCCAGTATCTGGGACAACGGATGAAGGCGCTGTTGCTACAGTTTTTTCAAACGAGCAGGTCTTGCTGGAAGCTAAATATTTAGAAAGAACCCCTGCCCATTGTACCTTGTACTCAGGTATTTCAAATACGTACTTAGACAATCTGGCAAAGCAGGTGAACCGGAAGCTTGTGAAGCTGTTTGAGCGAGATGATATTGCCATATATAACTCTATTCCAACAGTTGAAGGAATTATCATGATGGCCATTCAGCAAACGGACTATACGATTCACGGGTCTCATGTCACAGTCCTCGGACTTGGAAGAACAGGACTCACCATTGCCCGCACATTTCGGGCACTAGGGGCAGACGTAAAAGTAGGGGCGGCAGACACAGCACATTTAGCGCGGGCCTTTGAGATGGGTCTTCATCCATTTTCAATGGACCAGTTAAAAGAGGAAGTAACGGATGTTGATATTATCATCAATACCATTCCAAGTCTTGTATTAGATTCATCTGTCATTGTCAGCATGACACCAAAGACACTCATTTTGGATATCGCCTCACGCCCAGGCGGAACAGACTTTGACTTTGCACAAAAGCACGGAGTGAAGGCACTTCTTGCACCAGGACTCCCGGGGATTGTTGCACCAAAAACAGCAGGACAAATCATTGCAAAAGTGCTTTCCGGGCTTTTATGTGAACTTGCGGAGGAAAAAAGGGGGATGGAATCATGACAACATTAAAAGGGAAAAGAATCGGCTTTGGTTTAACAGGTTCCCACTGTACGTATGAAGCTGTTTTTCCGCAAATCGAAGCGCTTGTAAAAGAAGGGGCAGAGGTGCGTCCAGTGGTGTCGTACACGGTGCAGAGCACGAATACGAGATTTGGAGATGGAGCCGAGTGGATCGAACGGATTGAGAAGCTGACTGGATTTCAAGCGATTGACTCAATCGTGAAAGCAGAGCCGCTCGGGCCTAAGCTGCCGCTTGATTGTATGGTCATTGCTCCTTTAACTGGAAACTCGATGGCGAAATTTGCAAATGCCATGACAGACAGTCCTGTTTTAATGGCTGCTAAAGCAACCATACGGAATCATCGACCTGTCGTTTTAGGAATCTCAACAAATGATGCGTTAGGTTTAAATGGTACAAATCTGATGAGGCTCATGTCGACAAAGAATATTTTCTTTATTCCGTTTGGTCAGGATGATCCATTCAAAAAACCGACCTCTATGGTCGCGAACATGGATCTGCTATCTCAAACAGTAGAAGAGGCACTCCAGCATAGACAAATTCAGCCAATTTTAATTGGACCAAACGAATAATAGATTCACTAGAAAATCATGAAAGATTCAAAAAAGATGCTTCAAGCCTTGCTTTTCTATGGTAAAATAAAATGTAAAAAGTCATAGGATGGCCATCCGAAAGAAAAGAATCATGGATGGGTCGGAAGGAGTTTTACTGATGGGAAGAGGATTGCATGTAGCTGTAGTTGGAGCGACTGGAGCTGTCGGTCAACAAATGTTAAAAACACTAGCTGACAGAGATTTTGAAATGGATACACTTACTCTACTATCCTCAAAACGTTCTGCTGGAACAAAAGTGACATTCAGAGGTCAAGAGTACACTGTTCAGGAAGCAACACCTGAAAGCTTTGAAGGAGTGAACATTGCATTATTCAGTGCTGGAGGAAATGTTTCTAAAGCGCTGGCTCCTGAAGCAGTCAAACGAGGTGCGATTGTTGTTGACAACACAAGTGCTTTTCGTATGGACGAAAACATCCCTCTTGTCGTACCAGAGGTAAACGAAAAAGATTTGCATGATCATCAAGGGATCATTGCAAACCCTAACTGTTCAACGATTCAAATGGTAGCGGCATTAGAACCGCTTCGTCAGGCATATGGAATGAAAAAAGTTATTGTCTCTACGTATCAAGCAGTATCAGGTGCGGGACATGAAGCCATTGACGAACTATACAGCCAATCACAAGCCATTTTAAATAAAGAGGATGTAACACCAGAAGTCATGCCTTATCAAATTGCATTTAATGCGATTCCGCAAATTGATAAATTCCAAGACAACGGTTATACATTCGAAGAAATGAAAATGATCAACGAAACGAAAAAAATCATGCATATGCCTGAGCTGGAAGTAGCTGCAACATGCGTAAGGCTTCCAATTGAAACAGGTCATTCAGAATCTGTCTACGTCGAACTAGAATCAAATGATGCAACAGTGGAAGACCTCAAATCAATTCTAAAAGATGCACCAGGAATTACGCTGCAAGATGATCCGTCTCAGCAAATTTATCCAATGCCAGCAGATGCTGTTGGGAAAAACGACGTATTTGTCGGCCGCATTCGGAAAGATTTGGACCGTCCAAACGGGTTCCATATGTGGATTGTATCTGATAACCTGCTTAAAGGCGCTGCATGGAACTCTGTTCAAATTGCAGAAAGCTTAAAAGCATTAAAATTAGTTTAACATTCAATGGATGATGAGGACGAACAGAAGAGAGTTAGGCATCTTTCGCCTGCTCTCTTCTGTTACGTCAGAATGAACTTGGAGTGAAAACAGTGAAAATAATTGTCCAAAAATTTGGCGGTACATCTGTCAAAGATGATCAAGGTAGAAAAAGGGCACTTGCACATATCTTATCTGCAAAAGAGAAAGGCTATAAGTCGGTTGTTGTCGTTTCTGCAATGGGACGAAAAGGCGATCCCTATGCGACAGATACGCTGCTCGGTCTGCTTTACGGCAGCGCGCAGCATATGACAAACAGAGAAAAAGACTTACTTGTTTCCTGCGGGGAGAATATCTCAGCTGTTGTGTTTTCAAGTATGCTGAATGAAAACGGTCTAAAGGCTGTAGCGATGACTGGAGCTCAGGCGGGCTTTGTGACAGATAAGGAGCATACAAGTGCGAAAATTATTGACATGAAGTGCGAACGTCTGGAAGCAGCACTGTCTGAACATGATGTTGTCGTTGTCGCTGGGTTCCAGGGAGCGGCGAAAAATGGAGACGTGACAACAATCGGACGAGGTGGCAGTGATACGTCCGCAGCAGCTTTAGGCGCTGCATTGCAGGCAGACTTTATTGATATTTTTACAGATGTAGAAGGCGTTATGACAGCAGATCCCCGCATTGTTGAAAATGCAAAACCGCTGAGAGTCGTGACATATACGGAAATTTGCAACCTCGCATATCAAGGGGCAAAAGTCATTCACCCGCGAGCTGTTGAAATTGCGATGCAGGCAAAAGTACCAATGAGGGTCCGTTCAACATACTCTGATGATGAGGGCACGCTCGTTACATCACACTACTCAGATAAAATGAGCCATGATGTGTATGACCGCCTCATTACGGGTATTGCACATGTCAATGATGTGACACAAATCAAAGTCCCTGCAAAAGAAGGTCAGTACAGCGTACAAACAGAGGTCTTCAAAGCAATGGCAAACGCACAAATCAGTGTCGACTTCTTCAATATCACACCGAGTGAAATTGTGTATACAGTGACAGGTGCAATGACTGAAAAGGCAACGTCGATCCTAAAAGATCTTGGCTATACACCAATTGTGACAACAAATTGTGCGAAAGTATCAGCTGTTGGCGCAGGCATTATGGGTGTACCAGGTGTCACATCTAAAATTGTAACGGCTCTATCCGAGCAAAACATTCCGATTTTACAATCGGCTGACAGTCATACGACCATTTGGGTGTTAGTGAACGAAGAAAACATGAGAGCGGCTGTCAATGCCCTGCATGAAGTGTTTGAACTTTCAAGATAAATGTGATTGAATCATGATGAGGTGAAAAAAATGAATTTCGGAAATATCGCAACAGCTATGATTACACCTTTTGATAAAAAGGGCAACATCGATTTCCAAAAGCTATCAATTCTCATTGATTACTTGTTAAAAAACGGCAGTGACTCCTTAGTCGTTGCAGGGACAACAGGCGAATCGCCAACTTTATCGAATGAAGAAAAAGTCGCTCTTTTTCAGCAATCGGTCAAATTAGCAAATGGTCGTTGTAAAATCATTGCAGGAACAGGCAGTAATAATACAAATGCGTCTATCAAACTAACGAAAAAAGCAGAAGAAGCGGGCGTTGATGCAGTGATGCTTGTCGTACCTTATTACAACAAGCCATCACAGGAAGGCATGTATGCACACTTTAAAGCCATTGCCGAGTCTACATCTCTTCCTGTCATGCTTTACAATGTACCAGGAAGAACGGCTGCGTCATTAGCACCAGAAACAACGATTAAGCTTGCGCAAATACCTAACATTGTTGCCATCAAAGAAGCAAGCGGCGATCTCGATGCCATGACAAAAATCATTGCAGAGACGCCAGAAGATTTCGACGTATATTCAGGGGACGACAGTTTAACACTTCCGGCTGTATCTGTTGGTGCAAAAGGAGTTGTCTCGGTTGCGTCTCATATCGTAGGACTGGATATGCAGCAAATGCTGAAAAGCTATGCTTCAGGCCAGACAGCGAATGCAGCTTTGATCCATCAAAAGCTGCTTCCAATCATGAAACAGCTTTTCTCAGCGCCAAATCCAACACCTGTCAAAACAGCCCTTCAGCTGAAAGGACTAGATGTCGGATCTGTTCGTCTTCCGCTTTTGCCTTTGTCAGAAGAAGAGAGACTGGATTTAAGCAGCGTTTTAAACAGCTGATCAAAACAAAAGATTTCGTAAGCGGTCATTCTCAGATGTCCCTGAGTATGACCGTTTTTTATACATAAACACTTTCTTAAAATGTGACTTCATCTTGTTTTCTAAAATTAGATTCAGTTATAATAGCATTAAGCGATGATGGACGGGCTTGAGACTAGGAGGATAAGAATTTTGAAAAAGAAAAATACAGAGAACGTAAGAATTATTGCACTCGGAGGCGTTGGAGAAATCGGAAAAAACCTATATGTCATTGAGATTGATTCGGACATATATGTAGTAGATGCAGGTTTAATGCATCCAGAAAATGAAATGCTGGGCATTGACGTCGTCATTCCTGATATCTCTTATTTAACAGAGCGTGCTGATCGGGTGAAAGCAATTTTTCTTACCCACGGACATGATGAAGCAATCGGAGGCGTATTCCATTGCTTGAGCAAATTGTCTGTACCAGTCTACGGAACGAAGCTGACCCTTGCGTTACTTCGAGAAAAATTAAAGCAGTATGGCTTCAATCAAAAAGCTGATTTGCGTGAGGTACATGCAAAATCAGTTATTACTTTTGAAACAACAAAAGTATCGTTCTTTAGAACGAATCACAGCATTCCTGATTCAGTTGGGATCAGCTTCAAAACCTCTCTTGGTTCAATCGTATGCACAGGTGATTTTAAATTTGATCAAACCCCAGCGCTTAACCAAGCCTGTGACATCGGAGAGATTGCGAAAATTGGAAACAACGGCGTTTTAGCACTACTTTCAGACAGTGCAAATGCGGAAAAACCAGGCTATACACCTTCTGAGGCGCTCGTCCAAGACGAAATCTCAAATGCGATGTACAATGCTGAAAATCGTGTGATTGTTGCTGTGTCTTCATCTAATATTAACCGCGTGCAGCAAATCATTAATGCAACAAATCAAAATGGCCGTAAGCTTGCCGTTGCAGGGAAAAATATGATGACAACCCTTCAGCTGGCGATCAAGCTGGGTTATGTTACAGCAGACGAAGAATTATTTGTACCCGTTCAAGAAGTGAAGAAAATGGCGAAAAACGACGTGGTCATCCTGACCGCTGGAAGCCACGGAGAGCCGCTTGCTGCTTTAACAAAAATGGCGAAGCAAAATCACAAACAGCTTCATATTGAAAAAGATGATACAGTTGTGATTGCATCTACACCTCTTCCTGGACAAGAACTCACATACTCTAAAACAGTGGATTTCCTTACAAGGAGCGGAGCACAAGTCATTTTTGCGCAAAAACGTGTACATGTATCTGGACATGGGTGCCAAGAAGAGTTAAAGCTGATGCTGAACTTACTAAAACCGAAGTATTTAATTCCGGTGAATGGCGAATATCGTATGCAAAAAGCACATTCTCGTATTGCTGAAGAAGTAGGTATGAAACGAAGTGACATTTTCTTGATTGATAAAGGAGATGTTGTTGAGTTTAGAGGACAGAACGTCAAAATCGGTGAAAAAGTTCACCAAGGAAACATTTTGATCGATGGTCTTGGCGTTGGTGATATCGGAAACATCGTGTTACGCGATAGACGTCTATTGTCTCAAGACGGTATCTTGATTGTTGTCATTACGCTCGATAAACAAAAGAAACAATTAATTTCTGGACCTGAAATCATCACAAGAGGATTTGTCTATGTAAGAGAATCCGAAGAGCTGATTGTGAAAGCAACAGAAATGGTCAAAGAGATTGTCAAAGAGCAAACGGAAAACTCAATTGTTGAATGGTCAACATTGAAACAATCCATGCGCGATGTGCTAAATCAATTCCTATATGAAAAAACAAAACGTAAGCCGATGATCATTCCAATTATTATGGAAGTGTGATGATAAAGCCCAAGGAGCATAAGCTCTTTGGGCTTTTTAGATGTGGCATGAGGAATGCGGATGGAATATGCCCTATTTGTTCATAATAGGAGAAGAGTTTGAGGAAAGGATGGAGACAAATGGACGAAAAGAATGAACAGCAGCCTGAGCGAAAGCCAGAAGAAAAAGACAGCATTATGAGCAAAATACAGCAGCTTGGTGAAACAGCCGTTCCGCAGCTGCCACAAGATACAAATATCCATTGCCTCACCATTATTGGACAAATTGAAGGCCACATGCAGCTTCCACCGCAAAATAAAACAACCAAATACGAACATGTCATTCCACAAATCGTAGCTGTTGAACAAAACCCGAAAATAGAAGGTCTTCTGATCATCTTAAATACAGTAGGAGGAGATGTTGAAGCGGGACTCGCGATTGCAGAAATGCTTGCTTCTTTATCGAAACCAACTGTCTCGATTGTGCTTGGCGGCGGCCACTCGATAGGTGTCCCGATTGCTGTATCATGTGACTATTCGTATATTGCAGAAACAGCCACAATGACCATTCATCCTGTGCGATTAACAGGTCTTGTGATTGGCGTTCCGCAAACCTTTGAATACTTAGATAAAATGCAGGAAAGAGTCATTAACTTTGTTACAAGCCACTCCAACATTACAGAAGAGAAGTTTAAAGAGCTCATGTTCTCAAAAGGCAATTTGACGAGAGACATCGGAACAAATGTCGTTGGTCATGAGGCAGCAGAATACGGACTCATGAATGAAGTGGGCGGCGTAGGACAAGCGATTAAAAAGTTGAACGAACTTATCGGAGACAGGGCATCTCAAAACGAGGGGCTGATCCAATGATTTTATATACGCCTATGCCATATGAAGCCATTTACGCTGAGGAACAGGGAGAACGCAAGCTCCAGCAGGTAAACATTCAAGGTGTGCCAGTGATGGTTGAAATGAAAGAAGATGAAGCAGAAATCGTTCAAGTCATGAGCACCAATCCAATGGATTTTCTCAATCAAGAGCTTGCACCAGGCAAGCGATTGAAGTTACATTTAGGCACCAATCAAACCGACTCATATGAATGATTCTATGCTATAATAAAGGGAAAACTTACAACAAGATGCAGCCAAAACCAGGCTGCTTTCTTTCTGATCTTTCGGTAGGTTATATTTTCTTTCGTAGTAAGGTGATGAGTATGGCTAAAAAGAGAAAACGGAAAACGAGAAAAAAACAAAATAAACAGCTAAAACTGAAATATGAATTAAATGGGTTAGTCTGTATTGCCATAGCGATCATTGCCATTTTACAGCTGGGCGTTGTTGGACAAACCTTTGTACATCTATTCCGATTTTTTGCAGGTGAATGGTTCATTCTCTGCCTTATCGGATTATTTCTTTTTGGTGTGACGATTTTCTGGAAAAAACAAATCCCAGATATTTTAACAAGAAGAAAAGCAGGTCTCTACTGCATCATTGCGAGTATCTTGCTTTTGTCACATGTGAAGCTCTTTCAGCATCTTTCATCTGCTGGTGTCATTGGCTCTCAAAGTGTGATTAGAAATACATTTGAGCTCTTCTTGATGGATATGAAAGGTGAAACAGGATCGCCTGATTTAGGGGGCGGCATGATCGGAGCCGTATTGTTTGCTGCTTCTTATTTCTTATTTGCACAAGCAGGCTCGCAAATCATGGCGATTGTTCTGATGCTGATTGGAATTGTCCTGATTACAAACCGATCCCTTCAGGAAATGGTGAAAAAAGTGACGATTCCTCTATCACAATTTATGGTGAAGCAGTGGAAAGCGTTTGTTGAAGATATGAAAGGAATCAGGCAGGCGAAAAAGAGCGCGTCCTCTCAGAAAACAGGTGAAAAGAAAAAACGTTCACGCATTCAAGAAGAAGAAGACGAGGATGATCTGATCTTGATCGAAGAGGAAACGCCGTCTTCTGATAATAGCCAGCCGATTATTTCAAGCTTTGCAGATAGAGATGACATTCTCACCCCGACGGTTCAAAAAAAGCAGGCGGCAAAAGAGACAGCGCCTCTTCAGGACTCTGTGCAAAGTGCACCAGTTCAATCAGATACAGTCGATGAACCAAAAGAGGCACCGCCGATGACATTTACAGAACTTGAAAACAAAGATTACGAATTGCCGTCACTTGATATTTTGGCAGAGCCCCAGCATTCAGGTCAGCAAACAGATAAGAAAAATATTTATGAAAATGCCAGAAAGCTTGAAAAAACATTTCAAAGCTTTGGTGTGAAAGCAAAAGTCACACAGGTTCATTTAGGTCCAGCTGTGACCAAATATGAAGTATATCCAGATGTCGGCGTGAAGGTCAGCAAAATCGTCAATCTAAGTGATGATTTAGCCCTCGCGCTCGCAGCAAAGGATATTCGAATTGAGGCTCCGATTCCTGGTAAATCAGCCATAGGCATCGAAGTTCCGAATGCAGAAATTGCTATGGTTTCATTAAAAGAGGTATTAGAATCGAAGCAAAATGACCGTCCAAATGCTAAGCTCCTCATTGGACTCGGCCGTAATATCTCGGGTGAAGCTGTGCTTGCTGAAATGAACAAAATGCCGCATTTGCTTGTAGCAGGTTCGACTGGAAGCGGAAAAAGTGTGTGTATCAATGGTATTATCACAAGCATTCTCATGAGAGCGAAGCCTCATGAAGTGAAAATGATGATGATTGATCCGAAAATGGTTGAATTAAATGTGTATAACGGTATTCCGCACCTTTTGGCTCCTGTCGTAACTGACCCTAAGAAAGCCTCGCAGGCACTGAAAAAAGTAGTCAGCGAAATGGAACGCCGCTATGAATTGTTTTCGCATACGGGGACAAGAAATATTGAAGGATATAATGATTACATTAAACGGATGAATCAAACAGAAGATGCTAAACAGCCAGAGCTTCCTTATATTGTTGTCATTGTAGACGAGCTTGCAGATTTAATGATGGTCGCTTCCTCTGATGTGGAGGATTCCATTACAAGGCTTTCTCAAATGGCACGTGCTGCGGGAATTCATTTGATTATCGCCACACAAAGACCTTCTGTCGATGTCATTACAGGTGTCATTAAGGCCAACATCCCGTCCCGCATTGCCTTTAGCGTATCCTCACAAACAGATTCAAGGACGATCCTTGATATGGGAGGCGCAGAAAAGCTGCTGGGCAGAGGGGACATGCTGTTTTTACCTGTTGGTGCAAACAAGCCGGTTCGTGTGCAAGGCGCCTTTTTATCAGATGAAGAAGTGGAGCATGTTGTGGATCACGTGATCACACAGCAAAAAGCTCAATACCAAGAGGAAATGATTCCGAGCGAAGAAACGCAGGATCAGCTTGCGGCTGTGGAAGATGATCTGTATGATGAAGCAGTTGAATTGATTATCGGCATGCAGACGGCTTCTGTTTCTATGCTGCAAAGAAGATTCCGCATCGGTTATACCCGGGCGGCACGTCTCATTGACGCAATGGAAGAGCGGGGCGTGGTAGGTCCATATGAAGGAAGTAAACCGAGAGAAGTTCTTCTCTCAAAAGAACAATATGACGAGCTCTCTTCATAATTGAAGAGAGCTTTCCTGAAAAATAGTAAACGATAGTATGATTATGTTAACTGGATGTCAGACTATTTATTTATTTGCAAAAACATGATATAGTTATGTTCAACTTATCTCGGAATAGAGATTTCTCATCTTATCATTTGTATTGATTAGACGGAGGGAAAACATGTCGACCAAAACAGACAATCGCCATTTATATTTGAAAGTGATTGACCGTATTAAAGAAGATATTCAAACAGGTGTATATGCCGAAAAAGAAAAGCTGCCTTCTGAGTTTGAGCTCTCAAAACTTTTAGGTGTGAGCAGAGCGACACTGCGTGAGGCCCTTCGTATATTAGAAGAAGAGAAGTATTTAATTAGAAGGCATGGGGTAGGGACTTTCGTCAATTCAAGACCACTTTTTTCGACAGGCATAGAACAGCTGACAAGCGTCACGAAAATGATTGAGCAGGTCAATATGACGCCTGGCACCATCTTTTTATCCTCGCAAGAAGGGGAGCCAACAGAGAATGATGTCATTCGTTTTCAGTGTGATAAATCTGATGGGATTTTTTCAATGGAACGCGTTCGAACGGCAGATGGGCAGCCAGTTGTTTATTGTTTAGATAAAATTCCGGTCAAACATCTTCCCGCTTCTTTTACACATGAAGAAGAGTCTCTTTTTGAGCTGTTTGGAAGAGAACCGCACAGCGGGATTAAATATGCAGTTGCTGACATTGAACCAATTGGCTACCACGATCAGGTCTCACCGATTCTAGATTGTGACCCTGAAACGGCGTTATTATTACTGAAACAAATGCACTATGATCAGGATGATCAGCCGGTCTTATACTCCCTCAATTATTTTCGAGCGGATAAATTCAGCTTTCATGTCATACGCAAACGATTTTAACAAGCAGTCGCTTCCATAGGCGTCTGCTTTTTGTTTGCCCATACATAATACTCGTCAAACTTGCCACACTAATACGTAACAGTATATAGAATTGGGTGAATGATGTTGGGCGAGAAAACAGTCAGTAAAAAGAATATCATTGCATTATCATCAGTCCCTCTAATCATGACACTAGGGAACTCGATGTTAATACCAGTATTGCCAGAGATAGAAAAGAAACTCTCGATTACTTCCTTTCAAGTCTCTCTCATTATTACGGTATATTCGGTTGTAGCCATCTTATGTATTCCAATCGCCGGTTACTTATCAGACCGGATTGGGCGGAAAAAGGTACTGCTGCCGTGTCTTTTAATCGCCGGACTTGGAGGAGCTGTGGCAGCAGTCGCCTCAACGATCATGAAAGAACCTTATATGTGGATTCTGTTTGGAAGGGTCCTTCAAGGTATTGGTTCAGCTGGAGCCGCACCTGTCGTTATGCCGTTTATTGGAGATTTGTTTCATGATGATGAAGAGGTCAGTGCAGGACTTGGCGCCATTGAAACCTCTAATACAGCAGGTAAGGTACTAAGCCCTATTATTGGGGCACTTCTTGCTTCATGGTTTTGGTTTGTGCCGTTTTGGTTCATCCCGTTCTTTTCGATCATCAGCTTTCTCATGGTACTGTTCATGGTAGAGTCGGCGAAAAAAGAGGAGGACCCGCCTACATTTAAAGAATTTTTAAAATCAACAAAGACCATTTTTAAGCATGAGGGACGCTGGCTTTATGCCATTTTTGCTATTGGCGGTTTTATTATGTTTCTTCTTTTTGGTGTGCTTTTTTACCTATCCGATAACCTAGAGGCGGCTTATCAAATAAAGGGCGTCAAGAAAGGGCTCTTGCTGAGTATTCCGCTCCTTTTTCTATCAATCAGTTCCTACATTGCTGGAAAAACGATTGGAAAAGAAAAAGGAAAAATGAGAATCTTTTTAATTGTAGGGATGGCTTTGTTATCACTTTCTTATATTTTTTTATGGTGGAATCACAGCTTTTACGTATTGTTTATCTGTTTAAGCATTGGCGGAGTGGGCATCGGTATTGTGCTGCCTGCACTTGATGCGCTGATTACAGAAGGAATTGAAAAAGAGCAGTGCGGTACCATTACGTCATTTTATAGCAGTATGCGTTTTATCGGTGTTGCTTTAGGACCTCCGATTTTTGCCTATCTAATGGATAAAGGGGACTCCATTGTTTTTATTCTCTCGACCATTTGCAGTCTCATCTCACTATTTTTGGTCCTCTTTTTCATCCAGCCAGATGAAGAGGATGAGAGTGAACAATTAAAAACGGTTTAAATATAGAAAAAAGATGGTATTTTGCCATCTTTTTTCTTTTTTATAAATTGACATGTAAAATTTTGATAGTTAAACTAATGTATAGTAATATCTTTTAAATTATCCCAAATTGGAGGTGTTCAAAAACATTCATTTTCTGTCTTTCTTTAGGCAGAAATTGAGCTCGCGTGCTGATGATGGAGATATGCTTCTTCAACACGAAAGGACAATTGAATAGGTCATCCTGCCATTTGAAGGAGACGCAGTCAGCACTTCAGACACGCTCAAATACAGCAAATTGATTGAAGAAGTAGAAGGAGCTTGAAGCAGCTATGTTGCAAATAATTAAAGCAAGATGGATTGTATTAGTGGTGTGGATGATAACAGCTGTGATTCTGTTTATTACTGCGCCCGATTTAGAGGAATTAACAAGAGAAAAAGGGCAATTAAAGGTTCCGGAGGGGACACCAACAGCTGAGGCACTTCACCTATTGGATAAGCTGTCAGATAAGAACGGGAAGAAAGATACAGGTGTGCTTGTATTCTCCGAACAACATCTGTTCCCTGCGAAAGAGCAGGAATTAAAAAAGGCTTTAGCTGCACTCATGTCAAATGCCCCAGAACTCCACATTGACGGAATTACTTCGTATTTTCATGTAGATCCGGACATTCAAAAACAACTTTTATCAAAGGATAAAAGTACACTTCTTGTTCCATTCAAATTCGACCACTACGAAACAAAAGCTGTGAAGATTAAAGAACAAATTGAGGAAGTTTTAAAGCACTATCATGTCTCATATGAAATAACGGGTCAAAAGTTTGTGGATTCAGATGTCATTCAAAGCTCTCAACAAGGTCTGAAGAAAACCGAACTTATCACGATGATTTTTATTTTCTTTATTTTAATTATTGTTTTCAGATCGATATTGGCACCTGTTGTTCCGCTCATTACGATAGGCATTTCTTACGCTGTCAGCCGGTGTATTGTGGCTTTTCTCGTAGAATATACACAATTTCCTCTATCTAATTTTACTCAGATTTTTATGGTAGCCATTATGTTCGGTATCGGAACGGATTATTGCATCCTGCTGTTAAGCCGTTTTAAAGAGGAGATCGGTCAAGGCCGTGATGTCAAAGAGTCGATTATCGTCACGTATCAATGTGCAGGGAAAACGGTATTTTTCAGCGGCTTAGCCGTGTTAGTCGGCTTCTCAAGTATTGGATTTGCTAAATTCCAATTGTATCAATCAGCCGTTAGTGTTGCCGTTGGAGTAGGCATTCTGCTGATTGCCCTTGTCACCATCGTTCCCTTTTTTATGTCTGTTTTCGGAAAATCTCTATTCTGGCCATCTAAAAGAGAAAACATTCGGCACCCGCAAAGTAAAATGTGGGAATGGGCTGGGCGTTTTTCATTTAAAAGGCCGCTGATCAGCTTAGGGTTAGTCGCTCTTATTACGGTACCTCCTATTCTGATGTACGACGGGACCCTATCTTATAACAGTTTAAATGAAATTGGGAATAAATATGAGTCGGTGTCTGCATTTAATACGATATCAGAGCAATTTGGCTTTGGTGAAGCGCTGCCGCTGAATGTGCTTGTCGAAAATGATGATAAGCTAGATAATCAAGAAAAGATTGTCATGATTGAAAAACTGACTCGTAAATTAAATGACATTGACGAAGTCAAAACAGTCCGCAGTGTCACGCGTCCTGTTGGGGACGGGCTGAGCCAGCTTTATGTCACCTCTCAAGCGAAAGAGCTGGGAGGAGAACTTGGCAAAGGCCATGAAGGAATCGGGAAAATTTCAGATGGCTTGACCGAAACAAATCTCGCTCTTCTCAAACAAAAACCAAAAATTGAAGAATCCGCTCAAGGCATTGACCAGCTGATTGATGGAACAAAAGCAATCAAAAGCGGTGTCGGAGAAGTCAGGGAATCCCTAATCTCTTTAGAAGATGGGGTGAGACGCAGTAAGGAAGGCGTCGGCACCATTCGAAGTAAAATCAAAAAAGCGAAAAAAGAATTAGAGCAAGAATATCGCAGCAGCGAAACGATGATTCAAGAGCTAGAGCGTGTGGTGAATACACTTGAACGCCATGCGAAATCGAATCAGCAGCTGATGACAACCATTAAGAAAGTAAAAGCATCCTATGAAAATCTATCATTTGAAGCACTAGAAAATCGTCTTCCAGAAGTAAAAGACATGGATGAATATAAAGAAATCAAGAAGGTATTCAAAGAAACAAAAGGAATGCTTGATCAAGCAGGGGATCAAATGAGTGTATATGAAGAGGAAGCCGCTCATTTTAAGCAAAAGATCAAACAGGCAGATCAAGTGCTTCAAACCTTATCAAGCAAGCAAAAAGAAGTAAAACGCCAAGTGCAAGCGCTCATGGACGGGCTTGATCAAATTTATGACGGCCTTGACCAAACAAATGAGGGCCAAAAACAATTGATTAAAGAAATGCCTAAAATCGAAGATGGTGCAGATCAGCTGACAGAAGGCCAAAAAGCCATCAAAAAAGGATTTAGCCAGCTTTCATCGAAACTTACGTTATTAACAGATGGATTAGATGAAAGTATTGAAGGGCTTGAGCAGGTCAAAAGCGGCTTCACCGAGGCTGACGGCTACTTAAAGCAGCTTCAGCAAGCGCCAGATGAAGAAGTAACGGGCTGGTTTATTCCAGAAGAAGTGCTGAAACGCCAAGAATTTAAGCAAATCTTTCATACGTATATGTCTCCAGATCGTAAATTAACGACTTTTGAAGTCATCTTAAATGTGAATCCATACAGCAATGAAGCGATGAAAGGTGTCGCGAAAATTGAGGAAACCCTTGATCAATATTTACCTGTAAGTGGACTCAAAAATGCCAAATACGGGGTATCTGGTATCTCAAGCTTAAATGTGGACTTAAAAGAAACGTCTGACGGTGACTTTATTCGAACTGTTATCTTCATGTTAATTGGTATTTTTATTATTTTAATTATTTTATTACGGTCAATCGTCATGCCGATATACTTAACACTTTCACTGATTTTAACGTATTTTACATCAATCGGTTTAACAGAATGGATCTTTAAAACATTTTTTGGCTACGATGGTGTCAGCTGGGCTGTCCCATTTTTCAGCTTTGTCATTCTTGTGACGCTCGGGATCGATTATTCCATCTTCCTCATGGATCGTTTTAATGAATGGAAGGGAGAGCATGTACAAGCATCGATGATATCAGCGATGAGAAATATGGGTTCTGTCATTATTTCTGCAGTGGCCATTTTAGCAGGTACGTTCGCTGCTATGCTGCCATCAGGAGTATTATCGCTTGTTGAAATTGCAACGGTCGTACTCATTGGACTTTTATTATATGCTTTTGTTGTATTGCCCCTCTTTATTCCGGTCATGGTTCGTATTTTTGGTAAATGGAATTGGTGGCCGTTTAGAATGAAATAACGACTGGCGTCTCTGCTATGAGCAGAGGCGTTTTTATTTCCTATCCTTTCCTCTGATTGATATAATGTCTATTAAATGGCTGTTTCACGTATATATCAGCCATGTTCTAATACATAATAAATAGGATGAACAAAGGAGGTTTCTCATGACGTACTTACAAGAGAAGACACTGGACACACCCGGTCTTCATACTCATATTGTCAAAACAGAAAAATTCAAAACCGTGACAATCCTTTTTAAAATGCTTGCACCGCTATCCAAAGATGACGTCACCATGCGTTCTCTTTTCCCGCATGTGCTGTTGAGAGGAACAGAAAAGATGCCCAAAACAGGCGCACTGCGTGCCTATTTTGATGAGCTCTATGGAGCAACCGTTTCGGCAGACATGGCAAAAAAAGGTGAGAATCACATCATTACCTTCCGCCTAGAAATGGCGAATGAAAAATATTTAAAGGATCAAACTCCTTTACTAGAAAAAGGGATTTCCTTACTATCCGACCTATTATTCCACCCGTATGTTGAAGATGGGGTGTTTAGTCAATTATATGTGGATCAAGAAAAACGCACTTTAAAACAGCGAATTCAGGCAGTTTATGATGACAAAATGCGTTATTCGAACTTAAGACTCGTGCAGGAAATGTGTAAAGGAGAACCATATGCACTGCACGTCAATGGTGAAATGGAAGACATTGACGCCATCACAGCTCACTCGCTCTTTGAAGCTTATGAGCATGCGCTTCAATCAAACCAGCTTGATCTTTATGTTGTCGGAGATGTTGACGAAGAAGACATCAGCCGAATGGTCTCCCAGTACTTTAAAACAAGTGAAAGAGAACCAGTCAAAAAGCAGACTGAATCAGCAAGACCTCAAAATGAACCAAAAGAAGTCATTGATGAAGAGGACGTGAAACAAGGCAAGCTGAATATCGGCTTTCGCACACATACAACGATTGCAGATAAAGATTATCCGGCACTGCATTTGTTTAATGGCATATTCGGCGGTTTCTCGCATTCTAAGCTTTTCATTAATGTTCGGGAAAAAGCAAGTCTTGCGTACTATGCTGTGTCTAGACTTGAGAGCTTTAAAGGCTTGATGATGGTGATGTCAGGAATTGAAGTCGGCAACTACCAGCAGGCAGTGGACATCATCAAAGAACAATTTGAAGCGATGCAAAAAGGTGATTTTTCAGATGAAGCAATTGATCAAACAAAAGCAGTCGTCAAAAACCAGCTGCTTGAAACGATCGATACGTCTTATGGAACAGCAGAATATTTGTATCAGCATGCCGTTGTGCCAACTGGGGAAACCCTTGATTCCTTTTTAGAAGCATTAGACCGAGTGACAAAAGAGGACATCATCAAAGTGGGTCAGAAAATCGAATGGGATACGACCTATTTTCTTAAAGGAACGGAGGGTGCTTCATGACAGTGAAAACAATTCAATTCGATCAGCTGCAAGAAACGGTCTATCACGAAAAAATGGAAAGCGGACTTGACGTCTATGTGCTGCCAAAGCAAGGGTTTAACAAAACCTATGCGACCTTTACAACAAAATATGGCTCTGTCGATAACGAATTTGTGCCGCTTGGAAAAGAAGACATGATTCGAGTGCCTGACGGAATTGCCCATTTCTTAGAGCATAAGCTGTTTGAAAAAGAAGATGGAGACGTGTTTCATACTTTTAGTAAACAAGGAGCATCCGCAAACGCTTTTACAACGTTTACAAGAACGGCTTATTTATTCTCAAGCACCTCAAATGTCGAACAGAACCTTGAGACACTCATTGATTTTGTTCAAGAGCCTTATTTTACTGAAAAAACAGTCGAAAAAGAAAAGGGCATCATTGGTCAAGAGATTAACATGTATGATGACAATCCGGACTGGCGTTTATTCTTTGGTCTGATTGAAAATTTATATCAAGAGCATCCTGTGAGAATAGATATTGCTGGAACAGTAGAGAGCATTGCCCCTATTACAAAAGATCATTTATATGAATGCTATGAAACGTTCTATCACCCGAGCAATATGCTTCTATTCGTTGTCGGGCCTGTTGATCCGAAGCAAATTTTAGATCAAGTCAGAGCGAATCAGGCGAAAAAGCCATTTACAGACCAGCCGGAGATCAAACGAAAAGACATCAATGAGCCTGAAGGTGTATACCGGAAAGAATACGAACTTCCAATGAACGTACAAGGCTCTAAATGTATGTTCGGTTTGAAAACAAAGAATCCGCATAAAAAAGGAAATCAGCTGCTAAAGCATGAGCTTGGGATGAATCTCATTTTAGAGACGCTGTTTGGCAAAAGCTCCTTACAATATGAACAGATGTATGAAAAGGGCTTAATTGATGAAACATTCAGCTACGATTATACCGAAGAAGGCGGTTTTGGCTTCACTTCAGTTGGCGGGGATACAAATGATCCTGATCAACTCGCAAAGGTATTAAAAGAAACCCTTCTTCAAGCAAAAAGCCTCATGACAGAAGAGAAAATTGAGCTTGCACGCAAGAAAAAAATCGGCAGCTTTTTAAAAGCCATGAATTCTCCAGAATATATCGCGAACCAATTTACTCGATATGCATTCTTAGACATGAGCTTATTTGATGTCGTCACAATGCTGGAACAAATTCAATTAGCTGATATTCAGCAAATTTTAGATGAAGAAATTGATGAAGAACGGATGTCTGTTTTCAAAGTCGTCCCAAAAACAAAATAAATTTAAAAAGACAAACTCATATCGGCAGAGTTTGTCTTTTTTATGTTCATTGAAAAAGCCGCTTTATTTACGAGGATATTCATTGACATTTGTTTTGGATATTAGTTAAACTCTTTAATAGTTAAACACTTAAACTAAAAAGGAGCAGCGTATGGAACAAAATAAAATTGCCCAGCTCATCCAGAGGTATGCAGATGTCTATCTCTGGATGGAGAAAAAAGTCTCGAGTATGATCACCGAAAAGCTTGATAAAGAGCTGACGCTTGATCAATATTACTCGCTTCGATACATCAATTTACATCCAGGGTGTACATCTACGGACCTTGCTTATGTATGTAATGTAAACAAAAGTGCTGTAACATCCATGACCAACCGTCTTTTTACGAAAAACTATATTTTTCGTGAACATGATCAAGCTGACAGAAGGAATGTTCATCTGTACGTCACGCCAGAGGGCAAAGAAGTGGTCAGCCGAATGGAAAAGCAGCTTCAAGACTTAGTTCGGTCTTATTTTGAAAAGCTTGAAGAAAAAGAAATGGAATCATTTATTCAAACATATGAAAAGATCTATCAAGTGATCATCGAAGAGGAGGCACAAAGTACTAATGAGAGCAATCATAAAGGGTAGATGGCTGATCACGATCCTGTGGGTCGTATTAGCGGCAGTGTTACTCATCACCGCTCCTAATATGGCGCAATTAACAAAAGAAAAGGGGCAAATTTCTGTACCAGACGGCTATCCGTCCTCATATGCCAATCAGTTATTAAAGAAAATGTCTGAAAACGGCGATACAGAAAAATCAATCGTCATTGTCTTTCAAGAAAAGAACATTGTGAAAGAAAGAGAAACATCTTTAAAAAAGGCAATGGATATTTTAGAAAAGGATCAAGATCTCCACATAGAGGACATTACTTCTTACTTTGAAGCCAATAAAGATATCAAAAAACAAATGCTCTCTAAAGATCAAACGACACTCCTTGTTCCAGTTACATATGACTCAAACAAAATCAAAGCGTCCGATTTTAAAGAAAGAGTCAATGAAAAGCTGAAAAGCTTAAATCTGAAATTTGAAATGACAGGGCAGCCGTTAATTGATGATGATGTTATTACAAGTTCGCAGGAAGGCCTGAAGAAAACAGAATTCATTACGATTGGGTTTATTCTCGTTGTCCTTATTCTTGTCTTTAGGTCAGCTGTGGCGCCTTTCGTTCCGTTAGTCGCAGTGGCACTGTCTTACTTGGTGAGTCAATCAATCGTAGCTTATTTAGTGAAATATGTAGACTTTCCGCTCTCGACCTTTACTCAGATCTTTATGGTCGCGATCATGTTTGGAATTGGAACGGACTACTGCATACTGCTTCTCAGCCGTTTTAAGGAAGAGATCGCACACGGTAAAGATAAAATTGAGGCGATTCTGATTACGTATAAAACAGCAGGAAAGACCGTCTTATTCAGCGGAATTGCGGTTCTGATCGGTTTTACATGTATTGGCTTGGCACAATTCCAGCTTTATAAATCAGCTGTTGCAGTAGCAGTTGGGGTTGCTGTGCTCATTGTGGCTCTTCTCACGATTGTGCCGTTCTTTATGGCAGTTTTAGGAAAGGTGTTATTTTGGCCGATTAAAGGCGATATTGCCCACCCGCAGTCAAAAATGTGGGAAACAGCAGGCCGTTTTTCATTTAAGAAACCGCTTTTCAGTTTATTAATTGTAGGAATCATTACGCTTCCGCCAATTCTCATGTATAAAGGAACTCTTTCTTATAACAGCTTAGATGAAATTGGTAATAAATACGAATCGGTTAACGCATTCAATACCATTTCTGATAAGTTTGGACCGGGTGAAGCACTTCCGGCAACAGTGGTTGTGAAATCATCTGACCTTTTAGACAACAATGAAGGGCTGATTGCCATCGAAAAACTCAGCCGTGCAATTGAACAAACAGATGGCGTCAGCAAAGTCAGAAGTGCCACCCGTCCTGTCGGTAAAGGGCTGAGTGATCTGTACGTAAAATCACAAGCCAAAGAACTGAACACAGGACTTGATAAAAGCAATGAAGGCTTGAAAAACATCCAAGATGCACTGACGACAATGAGTCAATCCATTGAGGATCAAACGCCGCAAATCAAATCATCAGGAAAAGGCATTAACAAATTGATTTCTGGTACAGAATCTGTGCAAACAGGGATTCAAAATGTTGAAAAATCCTTAAGAAAATTGCAAAACGGCATCGACCAAAATAAAAAAGGTGTAGCAGCCATTAAAGATGAAATCAAAGGTGCAAAAAAGGAATTAATGGCTCAAGTCGCACAAGTGAATCAGCAAGTTTCACTGTATAAAAGCATTTCCAAAGAATTAAAGGCAGCATTAGCGCAAGTGGATACGTCATCCTCTGCCGCAGCAGATGTAAAAGCGTTAATCAAACAAGCAAATACACAATTTAGTACCCTTGAAAAGCAAATCCCGCAGGTAAAAGAAAATCAATCGTATCAAGCGATTAAAGCTTCGTACAATGAACTTTCTGCGACTTTGCAAGAAGGGGCGAAACAGGCAGACAGCTATGCCAAACAAGCGAAAGAAGCTAGAAAGCAGCTTGAAGCAGCTGATGCCTTTATCGCAAAAGCTTCTGAGCAGCAAAAAGTCTTGACAAATCAAATCGATGAACTCATTGCTGGCTTAGATGCAGTTGAAAATGGACTGGATCAAACGTCTAAAGGTCAAGGACAATTAGCTGATAATATGCCAAAGCTTGCAAATGGAGCGGGCGACATCATGAATGGCCAAAAGCAAATGAAAGAAAAGATTGGCGGCTTTGGGGATAACCTGACCAAGCTGACAGACGGTCTGAACAAAAGTGTGAAAGGATTGGAGAAAATTTCAAGCGGCTTAATGGGTGCAGGTGACTACTTAGACGAACTGAAAAATGCACCAGATCAAGATATGACCGGCTGGTTTATTCCAAAAGACGTCTTAAAAAATAAAGCATTCAAGCAAGTATTTGATTCATACATGTCAGATGACCGCAAGATGACAAAAATTGATGTCATTTTAGAGAAAAATCCATATGGAAATGACGCCTTGTCGATAATTAAACAAGTGGAAGCTTCTGTCGAGCGGGCACTTCCTGAAACAAACCTAAAAGATGCGTCATTTGGCGTCTCAGGTGTATCAAGTATGAACGCTGATCTAAAACAGCTGTCAGACCAAGATTTCAATAAGACAGTTCTTTACATGATGATTGGTATTTTCCTTATTTTGGTGATTTTGTTCCGTTCGCTTGTCATGCCGCTTTACTTGGTAGGTTCACTCATATTGACTTACTTTACAGCAATCGGTGTAACAGAATTTATTTTCACCCATTTCTTCGGATATCCTGGCATTAACTGGGCAGTACCATTCTTTGGATTTGTCATATTAATGGCGCTCGGAGTCGATTATTCGATTTTCTTAATGGAGCGGTTCAATGAATATAAAACAAAAGACATCCAGTTTGCCATGACTGAATCAATGAAAAATATGGGATCTGTCATTATGTCTGCTGCTGTTATTTTGGCAGGTACATTTGCCGCAATGCTTCCATCCGGTGTGCTGTCTCTCCTGCAGATTGCAACACTTGTCCTCACAGGACTTTTACTGTACGCACTCGTTGTGCTACCATTATTCGTACCTGTGATGGTGAAATTGTTCGGATCAGCCAACTGGTTCCCATTTAAACGAAAAGAATAGGTATTCTATATAGAAAGAAGGAATCAATGTGACGAGTCGTTGGGCGCTGATAACAGGTGCCAGTGGCGGGATTGGGCAGGCAGTTGCCAAAAAGCTTGCCCAAGAAGGCTGCCATGTGATGCTCCATTATTATAAAAATGAACAGGCAGCTGTGCGCCTCGCCGCTCATTTGGATGAGGTATATTCCATTCAAACGCATGTCGTTCAAGCAGATTTATCTAAAACGGGAGGAGCAGATGAGCTTGTCAGCCGTCTGCCGCTCTGTCCAGATATTCTTGTTTTAAATAGCGGCAGGAGCCATGTCGGATTGGTGACAGACACAGAAAAAGACGTATTAGCCAGTATGGTGCAGCTTCATGTCACAAGTCCATATGAGCTTACCCAATCCCTTTTACCTGCCATGATTCAAAAGAAAGCAGGCCATATCATTGCGGTCAGCTCGATATGGGGAGAAACGGGAGCATCGTGTGAAGTGCTGTACAGCATGGTCAAAGGTGCGCAAAATGCATTTATAAAAGGATTAGCAAAAGAGCTTGCTCCAAGTGGAATTAGAGCAAATGCTGTCTCGCCAGGTGCTGTCAAAACAGACATGATGAATCGTTTTACGCAGGAAGACATCGCGATGCTGGAAGAAGAAATTCCGCTTGGCCGGCTTGCATCGCCTGAGGAGGTTGCAGATGTCATTTGGTTTCTCGCCTCAAAACAGTCAAGTTATATCACCGGTCAAATTTTATCTGTCAATGGCGGCTGGTACTGTTAAAAAACGTGTATAATTCGTCTCTCCATGACAAAAGCTATGGCTGTAATTCATCTTTTCGAATGGAGGAATCGACATGTCTGTACTTGAGAACTGGGACCATTGGAAAAACTTTTTAGGTGATCGCTTAAATCATGCGCAGGATAAAGGTTTAGAGGATGAGACCATCAATAACCTTGCGTATGAAATTGGCGGATATCTAGCTAACGAAGTTGAGGCAAAGAACGAGCAGGAAAGAGTACTTGCTGACCTTTGGAGCGTTGCATCAGAAGATGAGCAGCGTGCCATTGCAAATATGATGGTCAAGCTGGTTGAAAATAATAGCTCGCACTAAACAAAAAGAGAGGTCGTTTGTGCCTCTCTTTTTATTTTAACCGTTTCACAACATTGTGCTTTCTAAAAATGTGAAAATGCTTTATGATAAAGGAAGGTAAAAATTTGCCACAATGAAGGGGGTAATATCATTTGGCAAAGCTCGAATGGTATTTTGAATATGAGATACAGGTAAACCGTCCCGGACTTTTAGGAGACATTTCTTCTCTAATGGGGATGCTTTCAATTAATATTGTGACAATCAATGGTGTTGATGTATCAAGACGCGGAATGCTTTTACGCTGTGACCACACAGATCAAATTAAGCGGCTTGAATCAATTTTAAATACAATGGAAACGATAAAAGTAACGAAATTAAGACAGCCAAAGCTTCGTGACCGCTTAGCTGTTCGTCATGGAAGATACATACAGCGTGATGCGGATGACAAAAAGACGTTCCGTTTTGAAAGAGACGAGCTCGGTCTTCTTGTTGATTTTATGGCTGAACTCTTTAAAAAAGAAGGACATAAATTGATTGGGATTCGCGGAATGCCGCGTGTCGGAAAAACAGAATCAATTGTGGCTTCAAGTGTTTGTGCAAGCAAGAGATGGCTGTTTGTATCATCAACTCTTTTGAAACAGACGATCCGAAGTCAGCTGATCGCAGATGAATACAGCCCAGATAACGTCTTTATTATTGATGGGATTGTGTCGACAAGAAGAGGTTCTGAGAAGCATTTGCAGCTTTTAAGGGAAATTATGAGACTGCCGGCAACGAAGGTGGTCGAGCATCCAGACATCTTTATTCAAAATTCAGAATATACAATGGATGATTTCGACTATATCATTGAATTGCGGAATAGCGCAGACGAAGAGATTACATATGAACACGCTGAAGAACCACAAGTGTTTGATCATTCTGGTTTTTCCGGCTTCGATTTTTAATATGGTAATGGTAGGTGTTTGTTTTGACTGAATTGGGAAAACGGCTCGTTGAGGCCAGAGAGGAAAAAGGGATGTCGCTGGAGGATCTGATGGCGGCTACCAAGATCCAAAAGCGCTATTTGCTAGCAATCGAACAAGGAAACTATGATATTATTCCAGGTAAATTTTACGTCAGAGCGTTTATTAAACAATATGCCGAAGCCGTTGGACTGAATCCTGAACAATTGTTCGAAGAATTTCGTAAAGATGTTCCAAGCACGTATAACGATGAAGTATCTGATAAATTATCGAATATTAAGCCGCAAAGAGAGCTGCCAAAGCCTGCCTCGAAAGTGCTTGAACTATTGCCGACAATTTTAATTATTGGAGGCATCATTGTGGTCATCGCCATCATCTATGTGATCGTGCAGGCGGTCAATCATGATAGCGGACAGAAGAATAATCAGGCGGCCCCTCAGCAATCAGAATCTAAATATGAAGTATCTGAGGATTCATCTCTTGCAAAAGATCAAAAGAAAAAAGAAAAAGCTTCATCAGATGATAAAGAAAAATCATCTAAAAAAGAAGATTCATCAAAAGATGATGAAACGGTATCTTTAAAGGCGACGAATACAGAAGGCTCGACGACAACGTATGAAGTATCAGGTGCTGACGAAATGGAGTTAACCATTTCTGCCTCGCAAGCTTCATGGCTGCGCGTAAGAGACGAATCTGGAAAAGTGCTGAAGATGGGTGAACTAAAAGATGGCGAATCGTTTAAAACAGACCTGTCTGATCTTTCTCAGGTCGATATCCGTCTAGGCAATGCGTCTGGAATAGATATCAAGGTAAATGACGAGACACTTAAGTACGAATTAGACCCTAAGAATACCATGACACAAAACATTGTGATTGTGAATAAAGGAAAGGAAAAGTCATCTTAAGCAAGTAGATGACTTTTCTTTTGTTCCTACTATTATATACATAAAAAATTGCATTATTGGAGGATTGGATTTCATGTTTAACTTACCGAATAAAATAACCCTTTCTAGGATCGCCTTGATCCCTGTTTTTATGATTATTATGCTTGCACCGCTAGATTGGGGTGTTGCGCGCTTTGGCGACGTCAGCATCGAAGTGACGCACCTTGTTGGAGCGATCCTGTTTATTGTCGCTTCAACAACTGACTGGATTGATGGATACTACGCACGTAAGCTTAATTTAGTGACGAACTTTGGTAAATTTTTAGATCCGCTTGCAGATAAATTGCTTGTTTCAGCTGCTTTAATTATACTTGTTCAATACAACCTCACACCGGCATGGATGGCGATTGTGATCATCAGCCGTGAATTTGCTGTAACTGGTCTAAGGCTTGTATTAGCCGGAGGCGGTGAAGTAGTGGCAGCGAATATGCTTGGAAAGGTGAAGACATGGGCGCAGATCATTGCGATTTCAGCACTTTTACTGCATAACCTGCCGTTTGAACTTGTGTCATTCCCGTTTGGTGATCTAGCGATGTGGGTAGCGGTGTTCTTCACTGTTGTCTCAGGCTGGGATTACTTTGCAAAAAACTGGGAAGCTTTAAAGAATTCTAACTAAAAAGGACGTGTACGCTTTGAAGTCAGAGAGAAAAGCAGAAATTATTGCAGTCGGTTCCGAACTATTGCTTGGGCAAATTACGAATACGAATGCACAATTCATCAGCAAACAACTAGCCGAAATTGGTGTGAATGTTTATTACCATACAGCAGTTGGTGACAATCCAGAGCGTTTAAAACAGGCCATTCAGGTGGCGCAGGAAAGATCTAATTTTATTATCTTCTCAGGTGGTCTTGGACCAACCAAAGATGACTTAACAAAAGAAACCATTGCGAGCTCGCTTGGGAAAGAGCTTGTACTAAATGAAGAAGCATTTGAATCGATTCAAGACTACTTTCTAAAGACCGGACGCGTTATGTCACCGAACAACCGTAAGCAGGCACTCGTTCTAGAAGGGTCTGATGTGCTCGTGAACCGTTTCGGGATGGCCCCGGGTATGTTTGTTCAAGAAGACGATACGTTTTATATGCTTCTTCCTGGACCGCCAAGTGAATTGCACCCGATGTTTGAAAACGAGGCAAAGCCGCTGATTTCTGAGAAACTTGGCTTAAAGGAAAAGATCGTGTCTGTTGTTCTGCGCTTCTTCGGAATCGGTGAATCGCAGCTTGAAACAGACCTAGAAGATTTAATTGACGCTCAAACGAATCCGACAATTGCACCACTCGCATCTGACGGTGAAGTGACGCTAAGGCTGACTGCTAAGCATGAGGATGAAAAAGAAACAGAGCGTCTGTTAAAAGAAACAGAAGCGCAAATTTTGGCGCGGGTAGGTGAGTACTTCTACGGATATGGGGATACATCACTTGTCCGCGAAGCATCCAAAGCCTTGCACGAGCACGGAAAAACAGTAGCAGCAGCAGAAAGCCTGACTGGCGGAATGTTCTCCGAATGGCTGACAGATCTCGAAGGAGCATCATCCATTTTGAACGGAAGTGTGGTTTGTTATACAAACCAAGTCAAGCAGCAGGTACTTGGCTGCCGGGAGGAAACATTGTCTTCCCATGGTGCTGTCAGCAAAGAGTGTGCTTTAGAGCTTGCTGAAGGAGTTAGAAAGCTGACCGGAAGTGATATTGGCATTAGCTTTACGGGTGTAGCAGGGCCTGATACCCAAGAGGGTCAGCCTGTTGGAAAAGTGTTCATTGGACTATCTACGAAAGACCAGACGGACGTGTTTGAATGGATGTTTACAGGCAGCCGGTCGGGCATTCGAAAGCGTGCTGTGAAATATGGTCTGCATCACTTACTCAACTTATTAAGAGAGAGTTAATTTTGTTTTTTGTTAGGTTTACTCCTTTATAAAAGAGCGTTTTTTCTAATAGAAAATACTCTTTTCTTAAAAAATCTGCCAAGAAAAAATCGAATATGTGTTCGTTTTTTTCTTGGCAAATGACGTAAAACAAGGTATAGTATAGATAGTGGAATTGATAAAGGAGGAAACAATAGAATGAGTGATCGTCAAGCAGCCTTAGATATGGCTCTTAAACAAATAGAAAAACAGTTTGGTAAAGGCTCTATTATGAAACTAGGAGAGCAAACAGATACACGTATTTCAACAGTACCTAGTGGTTCGTTAGCACTTGATACTGCGCTTGGAATAGGCGGATATCCCCGCGGCCGTATTATCGAAGTATATGGTCCAGAGAGTTCTGGTAAAACGACAGTAGCCCTTCATGCCATTGCTGAAGTTCAGCAGCAGGGAGGACAAGCTGCATTTATTGATGCAGAGCATGCACTCGATCCAGTTTACGCTCAAAAACTAGGTGTCAACATTGATGAACTGTTACTTTCTCAGCCGGATACAGGAGAGCAAGCACTTGAAATTGCAGAAGCTCTTGTCCGAAGCGGGGCAGTTGATATTGTTGTTATTGACTCTGTAGCTGCTCTTGTACCAAAAGCAGAGATTGAAGGAGACATGGGTGATTCACACGTTGGTCTTCAAGCACGTTTGATGTCCCAAGCGCTCCGTAAACTATCAGGTGCCATCAACAAATCAAAAACAATTGCCATCTTTATCAACCAAATTCGTGAAAAAGTTGGTGTCATGTTTGGTAACCCTGAAACAACGCCTGGTGGACGTGCGCTGAAGTTCTATTCGTCTGTTCGTTTAGAAGTGCGCCGTGCTGAACAGCTGAAACAAGGCAATGACATTATGGGGAATAAAACGAGAATTAAAGTGGTCAAAAACAAAGTAGCACCTCCATTCCGTATTGCCGAAGTAGATATTATGTACGGTGAAGGGATCTCAAAAGAGGGAGAAATCATCGACCTTGGAAGCGAGCTGGATATCGTACAAAAGAGCGGTGCTTGGTATTCTTACCAAGAAGAACGTCTTGGACAAGGCCGTGAAAATGCGAAACAGTTCCTAAAAGAAAATAAAGATATCATGCTGATGATCCAGGAGCAAATTCGCGAACACTACGGTTTGGATACAAACGGAGTGAAAGCAGCTGAAGAAGAAGGACAAGAAGAATTGGAGTTTAATGACTAAAAAGACTAAAAGACGCTGAAAAGCGTCTTTTTTTTACATTTACATGACAGCTGGCAGGTCAAAAGTTCTGTCTTTGCTTGAAATAACGACTTACGCCTCAGTCTGACTAGCTTGACAAGTATTTCCGACACAATTACAATGGGAATGTATCACTTGTTTTTCTTAACATGATTGATAACTAATTTAAACTTGACAAGGGCAGTGAGGATCTCATTCCCTGTGAAGGCCCTGTATGTTGAGACACAAAACAATGTACATGCCGACACTTTATTTGTAAAACCAAGTTCATAGCAAGAGGAGGTGAAAATATGTCGCCTACGATGTTTACGATCATCTCCATTTTGCTGAGCCTAATCTGTTTAGTTGTTGGCTACTTTGTTCGTAAAACCATTGCAGAAGCAAAAATATCCGGCGCAAGAAACATGGCCGAACAAATTGTTGAGGATGCAAAGCGTGATGCGGAAGCATTGAAGAAAGAAGCGCTCTTGGAAGCGAAAGATGAAATTCATTCGTTTCGTGTAGAGGCGGAGCAAGAAGTTCGTGAAAGACGAAATGAGCTTCAAAGACAAGAAAACCGTTTACTTCAAAAAGAGGAAAATCTTGATCGCAAAGACGAATCTTTAGATAAACGGGAGTCCCTGTTGGAGAAGAGAGATCATTCTCTGAATGAACGACAACAACATATTGAAGAGATGGAAAGCAAAGTGGATGATATGATTCGTTTGCAGAAAGCCGAGTTGGAACGTATTTCAAGTCTAACTCGAGATGAAGCGAAACAAATCATTCTGGATCAAGTTGAAAATGAGCTTTCCCACGACATTGCAGTCATGACGAAAGAATCTGAAAACCGAGCGAAAGAAGAGGCTGACAAAAAGGCGAAAAACATTCTTTCACTTGCGTTACAGCGTTGTGCAGCTGATCATGTGGCTGAAACAACGGTATCTGTAGTCAATCTTCCAAATGATGAGATGAAAGGTCGTATTATCGGACGTGAAGGACGAAATATCCGTACGTTAGAAACGTTAACAGGTATTGACTTGATCATAGATGATACACCTGAAGCTGTTATACTATCGGGCTTTGATCCGATTAGACGTGAAACAGCGAGGATAGCTCTGGACAAGCTAGTCCAGGATGGCCGCATTCATCCTGCACGAATTGAAGAAATGGTGGAAAAATCACGCCGTGAAGTCGATGATTATATCCGTGAGATGGGTGAGCAAACGACATTCGAAGTCGGAGTTCACGGTCTGCATCCGGATCTGATCAAAATTCTCGGCCGCTTAAAATTCCGTACAAGTTATGGACAAAATGTCCTGAAGCATTCAATTGAGGTTGCACATCTTGCAGGTCTCATGGCTTCAGAGCTTGGAGAAGATGCAAAGCTTGCAAAACGAGCAGGTCTTCTGCATGACATTGGAAAAGCCATTGATCATGAGGTAGAAGGAAGCCACGTAGAAATTGGCGTTGAGCTTGCGACGAAATATAAAGAGCATCCTGTTGTCATCAACAGTATTGCCTCTCACCACGGTGACCAAGAACCGACATCTATTATCGCTGTTCTTGTTGCGGCAGCTGATGCATTATCTGCAGCACGCCCTGGTGCAAGAAGTGAGACACTTGAAAATTACATTCGGAGACTTGAGAAATTAGAAGATATCTCTGAATCTTATGAAGGTGTTGAAAAATCGTTTGCGATACAGGCTGGACGTGAAGTACGTATTATGGTGAAGCCAGATTCAATTAATGATCTTGAAGCTCACCGTCTAGCAAGGGATATTCGTAAGCGAATTGAGGACGAGCTCGATTACCCTGGTCACATTAAAGTGACAGTCATTCGAGAAACTCGCGCAGTAGAGTATGCAAAATAGAGCGGTGCGCTTAGCGCCGCTTTATTTTTTTGTGTAAATATGCAACACTGATAAGAAGATCAATTTAAAAGAGAAAGGGTTCAAAAGCGCATGAAAATATTATTTGTTGGAGATATCGTCGGTTCACCTGGCAGAGACACACTGAAAGAATACTTGCCAAAGCTGAAGAAAAAATATCAGCCGCACTTTACTATTGTCAACGGAGAAAATGCTGCTCACGGGAAAGGTCTAACTGAAAAAATCTATCATGAGCTGCTGCAAGCAGGAGCTGATGTGCTCACAATGGGTAACCATACATGGGATAAAAGAGACATTTTCGATTTCATCGATGATGCAGCAAATATGGTCCGACCTGCTAACTTCCCAGAAGGCACACCTGGAAAAGGTCTCACCTTTATTAAAAAACAAGGAAAAGAATTGGCTGTCATCAACCTGCAAGGACGTACGTTTTTACCGCCAATTGACTGCCCATTTCAAAAAGTAGATGAATTAATTGCGGAAGCATCCAAACGGACACCGTTTATTTTTATTGACTTTCATGGTGAAGCCACAAGTGAAAAGCAGGCGATGGGCTGGTATACAGACGGCCGTGCATCATGTGTCGTTGGAACGCATACACATGTTCAAACAGCAGATAACCGCGTATTGCCTAAAGGAACTGCGTATATTTCAGATGTCGGGATGACAGGACCTTATGATGGCATTTTAGGTGTTGACCGAGAAACGATCATTAAACGATTCAAAACAAGTCTCCCAGTCCGGTTTGAAATTGCAGAAGGCCGCACGACGTTAAGTGCAGTAATCGTAGAAATTGACGAACAGTCGAAAAAAGCTGTCAAAATTGATCGAATTTTGATAAATGATGACCATATTTTCTTTGAATAAATGTTCACATATTTATTTCAGAAAAATATTAATCAGAAAGAAGGAATATGCGCCCTCTATCGTGAATATAGTAAAAATGGTAGGTAGCCTGCTATTTTTGAAAAACATTTTGGGGATGGATTTTCAAAAAAATAGCATCATCTAACAAAGATTGTTCTAATGAACACTCACTTATCCATTGTAAATTTAAGGGGGAGCAGAAATGGAAATTTTAAAAGTTTCAGCAAAGTCAAATCCGAATTCAGTAGCAGGAGCATTAGCCGGCGTTTTACGTGAACGCGGTGCAGCGGAAATACAAGCAATCGGCGCTGGAGCACTGAATCAGGCGGTTAAGGCTGTCGCCATTGCAAGGGGATTTGTCGCGCCAAGCGGAGTGGATTTGATATGCATTCCAGCCTTTACTGACATTCTGATCGATGGAGAAGAAAGAACAGCCATCAAATTGATTGTTGAGCCACGATAATTCTAATTTTATTATTTTCAACCTGCTTACATCATGTAAGCAGGTTGTTTTTGTTTACCGCTATACATTTCTTATATAACATATTCAGTTCGTGAAATAGATAAAAATGACATATTAGAGCTTGCATTTTTTCACCATGATGATAAATTAAGATTAAGTTGAATTTACTTCATCAAAAATAAATATTTAAGTAGGTGAAATAATGTTCGAAGCTTTTTTGAAAAGAGGAAAGCTAGTTTTTATTTTATTTTTTATCGTTCTCATTGCTGGCGGCTATTTATTCGCGCAGCTTCCTAAACGAGAACTGCCAGAATTCGAGGCGAATCTCGTCACGATTTCTACCGTTTTTCCTGGTGCAGATGCAAAACAGGTGGAAAGAGATGTCACCAATAAGCTGGAATCAGCCCTATCTGATATCAACGGTGTAGAGAAAACGAGCTCGATTTCAGCCATTGGTTTCTCAAATATTGTGATTGAAATTGAGGACCAAGCCGACTTTCAAAAGGCGGCAAGTCAAATTAAGAATGAAACCACAAGTGCTGCGTCGTCTTTTCCTGATGGGGTGATGGAGCCGGAAGTAAAGGATGAATTTGGCAGCGTGCCGGTTGGTTCTTATATGATTGTGTCGAGTGAATCATCGGACTTAGCAAAGAGTCAGAAATCGCTGCGTGCATTGAAGGAAAAAGTGGAGGACATCAAAGGGGTAGACAGTGTCGTTATCAAAGGCTTCAATGACAAACAAGCGATATTAAACTTAGATTCAAACAAGCTGGAGGGTGAAGGGCTCAATGTAACTGATGTCACAAATGCCATCAATCAAGAATTTGACACATCTCCACTAGGCGATATTCGGGCAGGCAAAGAGAAGGTGAAGCTGTCCATCGATACATATGACCGCTTAGATCAGGTTAAAAAGATTGAGCTTTTTTCTAAAACGAAAAGAGAGCCGGTCACAATTAGTCAGCTTGGCAGTTTAAAAGAAGTAGAAAAACAGAAAAGTGATATTGTGTCGTATAACGGAAAGCCCGCTTATTCATTTACTGTGAATATTAAACCAGGGCTTGATATTCCTAAAATGTATGACAAAGTCAGTGGTGTCATTGAGAAAGAAAAGCAGCTGCCAAACGGGGTGGAGTGGGTAGACTACTATTCACAAAAAAGTGAAGTGGATACCATTTTCAATGATTTAATAAAAGAAGCCATTATTGCGGTCATTGCTGTCATAATTGTTACCACACTTGGACTCACGATTGGCGGGGCGTTTATCGTTTCACTAGCCATTCCGCTATCGATTACAATTGGAACGATT
This sequence comes from Bacillus safensis FO-36b, assembly GCF_000691165.1. Classification (GTDB taxonomy): domain Bacteria; phylum Bacillota; class Bacilli; order Bacillales; family Bacillaceae; genus Bacillus; species Bacillus safensis. The sequence continues at coordinate 477,940 of NZ_ASJD01000003.1, forward strand.
CCGCTACCATTTTTACAAGTGGACCTCAATCAAATTTCGATCATCGGCTTTATTATTGCCTTAGGGATACTTGTCGATGATGCCATTGTCGTCAATGATAATATTTTAAGACAAATGAAAAAATACGAAAGTCCGCTTAAAGGAACAATTGCAGGAGTGAAAGAAGTCGCAGGATCCATTTTGACATCAACACTAGCTGTTGTATTTGCCTTCCTGCCGCTTGTTTTCCTATCAGGTGCAAACGGTTCATTTATTCGGGCATTACCGTCTGTTCTAGTTACGACTGTGCTTGCATCCATGGTGATTTCTCTGACACTTGTACCGGTCTATCAATATACTGTGAACCGGAAAAGAAAGAACAAAAACAGTCAAAAAGAGCCGGGATTCCTAGGGAAACCATTAAAAAGGCTGGCTGATTTCTATGCAGACCGTGTGCTGACAAACATTGTGAAGCGGCCGCTCGTTATTGGACTAAGTGGTTTGCTCGTTGCAACGCTTGCTTTTTTACTTATTTTCGTCACACCATTTGAATTTTTCCCTGCGGCGAATAAGAAAGAAGTGGTCGTCACTGTCACACTTCCAAGTGAAACAACACTAGACAAAACAAATGAAACACTAAAGAAAATAGAACAAGAGATCAAACGGCAAAAAGGCATTGAAGAAACGGCGATTTTTGCAGGCGGCGGTGTGCCGAACCTGTTTAATGAAAGTATTTCAAATGCAAGTGACCACACCGGTCAAGTTGTTGTGAGAGTAGACAATGATCAGATAACTAGTAAGGCATTGATAGATCGTATGACTGAGCCTTTGCGAGAGAAATTCAATGAGGCAGAAATCTTTATGAAAACCATTGTTCAAGGGCCGCCATCTGGAGCACCAGTGACAGTAACGGTTGCGGGTGAATCTTTTTCAAAGCTCATTGATGTCAAAGAAACGCTGACAAATGAAATGAAAGACAAAGGGGCAAGCTTGATTACGGACGATGTCAATCAGCCGGTGAAAACGATCTCCTTTGAATTAAACCGCGAGCGAATGGCAGAGGATGGGCTCAGTGCTCAATTTGTCAGCAGACAGCTTGGTCTTGTGACAGAAGGAATTCCATTAGGTACCTTTCAACAAGGAACAAATGATATCGATTTAGTGGTGAAACAGGATATAGGCACACATCAAAATGGTTTAAAGCTAAAAAAAATGAATGTGCCTGTGAAGACAAATGAAGGCGGTATGCCTCAACTTGAGCCGCTTAGCCGATATGTAAAAGAAAAAGAAACAGAGCAGTACGAAAGCATTCCACATGAAAATGGAGTGCCGACCATTACGCTGAAGGCGTATCCCGGTGCATCAGATTCGTTTAAAGACGATATGAAAGAAGTCGTCAATCAAGTAGGAAAAAGCGCTGCAGCGAAGGATTTGACCATTTCACAAGGTGGAGAAAATGAAAATCAGACCCAGTTCTTTATTGAAATTAGTCTCTTATTTGCAGTTGTCTTGCTGCTCATTTATGTGACCATCGCATTCCAGTTCAATTCATTGATGCTTCCGCTGTTAGTTCTAGGAACTGTTTACTTAGCCGTATCAGGAGCCATTATCGGACTATTTGTTACACAAACACCATTCAGCTTTATGGCAACAATGGGAATTGTCTCATTGGCTGGTATTGTCGTCCGAAATGCGGTCGTCCTCTTCGAATTTATTGAGCAGCGGCGCAAGCAAGGGTTTGATCAACAGACAGCTGTCATTGAAGCAGGAAGAGCAAGGATTAAGCCAATTCTCTTAACAGCATTTACGGCACTTGTTGCACTAATGCCTGTTGCATTAAGTCATGATCCACTCTTTAAGCCACTGGCCATCTGCATTGTATCTGGTGTCTTTTTCTCAACAATACTGACATTATTCATTGTGCCAGCCCTATATGTTGCCGTTTCAAAGAAACGCTGACGATGAAAGCAAATCTCCGATCGAAAGGAGATTTGCTTTTTTTTTAGAAAAATATCCAAAAAAATATGTGGGGTGTTCATTTGTATTTATCTGGTGGACAGTGGTATTTACGACTAAAATAAGTCGTGTTAAAATCTGATTGGGAGAAGTTTTTTAACAAAGGGGTTGTACGTCATGTGTGGAACGATGAAAGCAATTGTTAAAAAAGAAAGCGCTTACGGAGCGGCGTTGATGGAGATGCCGATTCCAGAAATCAAAAATCATGAAGTTTTGATCCAAGTGAAAGCCACTTCGATATGCGGAACAGACGTGCATATTTATAATTGGGACGACTGGGCTAAGGGAAGAGTCAAAGCGCCCTACATTTTTGGACATGAATTTACTGGGGAAGTTGTTAAAGTGGGGAAGCAAGTCTCACGAGCAAAGGTAGGGGACTTTGTATCGGCTGAGACGCATGTTGTATGTAATCAATGTTATATGTGCTTAACAGGGCAGCAGCATTTGTGCAGTGAAACGAAAATTTTAGGGGTAGACATTGATGGCTGTTTTGCTGAATATGTCAAAGTACCTGAACAAAATGTGTGGCACAATCCAGCCCAAATGCCGGTTGAGCTTGCCTCTATACAAGAGCCGCTAGGAAATGCTGTTCATACTGTACTGCACACACCTGTTTCAGGTAAGTCAGTGGCAATTTTTGGCTGCGGACCAATCGGTTTAATGGCAATTGCTGTCGCAAAAGCCTCCGGGGCTGTTCAAGTGTTCGCTGTTGATAAAAATGAATACAGGCTCGATCTTGCCCGAAAAATGGGTGCAGATCATATTGTAGATATTGGAAAAGATGATCCAGTCGCGATGATTAAGCAGCTCACGCGGATGGAAGGGGCAGACGTGATGTGTGAGATGTCAGGTCATCCAGCTGCCATTAATCAAGCACTCGAAGCTTGTGCAAATGGAGGAAAAGTCAATATACTAAGCTTGCCAGAACGGCCAGTGACAATTGATATTACGAATCAAATTGTTTTTAGGGGATTAACCGTGCAAGGGATCACGGGGAGAAAAATGTTTGAGACGTGGCGTCAAGTATCTGAGCTGTTAAGAACGAATACCATTGATGTAAAGCCAGTTGTCACTCATACACTGCCATTTGAAGAGTTCCAAAAGGGATTTGAACTTATGCAAAGCGGTACGTGCGGAAAAGTCGTACTGATGATGCCATCATATCAAAGGGGGAAGAAATGATGAAAGAATTCACGTATTTACAAGATGAATTGGACACAATGAAGCAGCAAGGCACCCACCAAACTTTGAAAGAGATTGACTCAAAACAATCATCCACTGTTACATTAAATGAACAATCTGTCATACAACTCTCCTCAAATAACTACTTAGGCCTCACCTCGCACCCAAGGCTGATGAAAGCAGCAAAAGAGGCGATTGATGAATTCGGTGCGGGTACAGGATCTGTACGAACCATCGCCGGCACAATGACAATGCATGAACGCCTTGAAAAAAAGCTTGCTTCATTTAAAAAGACAGAAGCTGCTCTTGTGTTCCAATCAGGCTTTACGACCAACCAAGGGGTCTTATCCAGTATCCTGACAAAAGATGATATTGTCATTTCAGATGAACTAAATCATGCCTCCATTATTGATGGAATCCGATTAACCAAAGCAGATAAGAAAGTATACAGTCATTCTAATATGGAAGAGCTGGAGAAGATTTTGAAGAAATCAATGAATTACCGCGTCCGCCTCATCGTTACAGACGGTGTGTTCTCGATGGATGGAGATATCGCGCCACTTCCTGAGATCGTCAGGCTCGCAGAAGCATATGATGCATTTGTGATGGTAGACGATGCGCATGCCTCGGGCGTGCTTGGCGAGAATGGCCGCGGGACGGTCAACCATTTTAAACTCGACGGCAGAGTGCACATTCAGGTCGGGACACTTAGCAAGGCTGTCGGAGTGCTCGGCGGCTACGTGGCTGGTTCAGCGGTTTTAATTGATTATTTAAAGCATAAAGCAAGACCGTTTTTATTCAGCACCTCACATCCGCCAGCTGTGACTAGAGCGTGTGAAGAAGCAATTGAAGTGCTGTTAGATGAACCGAAGCGAATCGATACACTTTGGGAGAACGCCGCTTATTTTAAAGAAAAAGTCATCAGCCTTGGATTTCAAGTCGCTCCAACAGAGACACCGATTATCCCAATCATGATTGGAGACGAAGCACTTACTTTTCGTTTCTCAAAGGCTTTAATAGAACGAGGCGTGTTTGCCCAAGGCATCGCCTTCCCAACTGTAGCAAAAGGCAAGGCAAGAATTAGAGCCATCATCACAGCCGAGCACACAAAAGAAGAACTAGACCGGGCACTGACAATCATTGAAGAAGAAGCAAAAAAACTAAACATACTTGATTGAGAGAGCGCAGGCTCTCTTTTTTTTGACGATATTCTTTCCAATTTTCATCAAATCTACCGTTTGTTATGTATAATGTATGTAAAAAGATCTATTGGGGTAAGTGATGAGACAAATGTTATTTAATAAAGAAGATTTTTATAAGCAATATTTAGATTATAAGAGCAATGTAATAACAGATAAGAATCACCCTTTTCACAAAATGTTTAATAAAGAGATACCAAACAAAATTCAAAATGAATTAGAAAAACGTCATATGAAAAATTTGGATAGAATCGATATTAAAGCATCTACAGGAAATGGAAAAGTTTCAGAGTCTATTTGGATAGCGTTTCTAGACCAGCTCTTAACAAAGAATCAAAAAACAAATAAAACAACAACACAAAAAGGATTATATATAGTCATTTTATTCGCTAATAATGGCAAAGACTTTTATTTATCGATTGATTTAGGTACTGAAAATCTATCTCTCAAAAAGATTGAATATGAAGCGAGTGTTTGGCGAGAACGACTAAAACCTCAATTGATGAATAGTCCTAATTTAAAAGGATTTGAAATAGGTGATTTTTACTTAGGAGAATCTGATAGACCTAAAAAATATGCAGCAGGTTCTTTGGTATTTAAAAGGTATAATATTGATACATTTAATCAATACGAATTTTTAAAGGACATATATAACTTAAATGAATTTTTTTATGATTTTATTTTCGAAATATATTCGAATCCGGATCTTCATATGGACACAAAGATTAATAAGAGTATAAAACGAAAAAGAATCATCCATAGAGACGTTTATAAGCAATTAAGAGAAGAAAGAGCCAAGCAAAATGAAGAGACAGGTCGAATAGCAGAGAAATTTGTTTATGATATGGAAGTAGAGCAATTAAAAGCAGCGGGTCAGGAGCAATTAGCGAAAAATGTCAATTGGTTAGCCGAGGCGGAGGATGGTCATGGATTTGATATCAAATCTTATTACCCTGATGGAAAAGAAAAACTTATAGAGGTGAAGGGTTCTAAACTTGCTCATCAAGACTTTCCTTTCTTCTTATCTGAACAAGAAAGAATGGTAGCAGAAGAGGAAAAAGAAGCGTATGTGATTACTTTAGTTGAGAGTGTCGGTACAAAGCAAATGAAGATTGTAAAAGAAATACAAAATCCTTTGGAGAAAGATAACATACTGTTAAAACCTATTCAATACTCATGCAGAATCCGGGTGGATTGAAAAGTGATGACACATATGATTTATTTTCAATTCATCACAAAATAGTCTATACTGTAGGGTGGAACTTGGTTTGAAAGGAGTACAAATTCATGAATGAAGAGCAGAGAAAAGCGAGCGGACAAGTAAGTTCATCGGACAAAAAATCCGAGAAGGACTACAGCAAATATTTTGAAGCTGTGTACATTCCGCCTTCCTTAAAAGATGCAAAAAAACGGGGTAAAGAAGAAGTTGAATACAATCAATTTCAAATTGACGAGCAGTTTCAAGGGTTAGGAAACGGCCGCAAGTTTTATATTCGCACATATGGCTGTCAAATGAATGAGCATGACACAGAAGTGATGGCTGGTATTTTTATGGCGCTTGGCTATGAACCAACAAACTCAACGGAAGATGCAAATGTCATCTTATTAAACACTTGTGCTATTCGTGAGAATGCAGAAAATAAAGTGTTTGGAGAGCTTGGTCATTTAAAAGCATTAAAACGTGAAAAGCCAGATTTAATTTTAGGTGTCTGCGGATGTATGTCACAAGAAGAATCTGTCGTGAGCCGTATTTTGAAGAAACACCCATTTGTTGACTTGATTTTCGGCACGCACAACATTCACCGCCTGCCAGAGCTGTTATCTGAATGCTACCTTTCAAAAGAAATGGTGATTGAGGTTTGGTCAAAAGAAGGCGACGTGATTGAGAACCTTCCAAGAGCCCGTCAAGGTAAAATCAAGGGCTGGGTGAACATTATGTACGGCTGTGATAAATTCTGTACATACTGTATCGTGCCTTACACGCGCGGCAAGGAAAGAAGCCGCCGCCCAGATGAAATTATTCAAGAGGTCAGACGTTTAGCGGCAGAAGGATATAAGGAAATTACCCTTCTTGGTCAAAACGTGAATGCATATGGAAAAGATTTTGAAGATATGGAATATGGTCTTGGCCACCTGATGGATGAGCTGCGAAAAATTGATATTCCGCGTATCCGTTTTACAACAAGTCACCCCCGTGATTTTGATGATCACTTAATTGAAGTCTTAGCCAAAGGCGGAAACCTTCTCGATCATATTCATCTGCCAGTTCAATCCGGAAGTTCTTCTGTGCTGAAGCTTATGGCGAGAAAATATGACCGTGAGCGTTACCTTGATCTTGTGCGCAAAATCAAAGAAGCTATGCCGAATGCTTCATTAACAACGGACATTATTGTTGGGTTCCCAAATGAAACAGATGAGCAGTTTGAAGAAACACTTTCCCTCTATCGCGAGGTTGAGTTTGATGCTGCTTATACATTCATTTATTCTCCAAGAGAAGGAACGCCTGCAGCGAAAATGAAAGACAACGTGCCAATGCGTGTGAAAAAAGAACGTCTGCAGCGCCTAAATGCACTTGTGAATGAAATTTCTGCGAAAAAAATGAAGGAATATGAAGGGCAGATTGTCGAAGTATTAGTAGAGGGTGAAAGTAAAAACAACCCTGAGATCCTAGCCGGATATACAAGTAAAAGCAAGCTTGTGAATTTTAAAGCACCAAAAGAAGCGATTGGCAACATCGTCAAAGTGAAAATCACACAAGCCAAAACTTGGTCTCTTGACGGAGAAATGGTTGGAGAAGCTATCGAGGTGAATTAAAATGACACTTTATTCAAAGAAAGAGATTGTCGAGCGCGCAAGAGAGCTCGCTAAAATGATTTCTGAAACGGAAGAAGTTGATTTCTTCAAAAAAGCAGAAGCGCAAATCAATGAAAATACAAAAATTTCAACGATTATTAATCAAATTAAGGCGCTTCAAAAACAAGCTGTGAACTTAAAGCATTACGGCAAACATGAAGCCTTAAAGCAAGTCGAAGAAAAAATCGATGCCCTGCAAGAAGAACTGGATGACATTCCAGTGATTCAAGAATTCAAAGAATCACAAATGGAAGTCAATTCCCTGCTTCAGCTTGTAGCGCACACGATTTCGAATCAAGTAACAGATGAAATCATTCTTTCAACCGGCGGTGACCTCTTATTAGGAGAAACCGGTTCAAAAGTGAAAAACTCATCACCAAGTTGCTCCATTAAATGAGAAAACCCCGCAGATGCGGGGTTTTTTGCTTTCATATTAACATTTTTTGAAAAGCACTACCCATTCTTTTTCATGCTTCATCGTCTCCAAACCTCTCACTCTCCAACTTTTCCAATTTTCAAGGCAAGTTTATGGGCGACCATGCATACACTGAAACAGAAATGAATTTAATTGAACATGAAGTTCAAAATCGTGACACACTAGACGAATGCCCAGCATAAGATAAAACGATCAAGAACAAGGAGGCATGCCGGAATGTCTGAATACAGAGAAATTATTACAAAAGCGGTGGTTGCAAAAGGGAGGAAATTCACCCAAAGCACACACACCATTTCTCCATCGCAAAAACCAACCAGCATCCTAGGTGGTTGGATCATTAATCATAAGTATGATGCTGAAAAGGTCGGTAAAACCGTTGAGATCGAAGGAACATTTGATATTAACGTATGGTACTCTTACGCCGACAACACGAAAACAGAAGTCGTCACAGAGCGTGTGAAGTATGTAGACATCATTAAACTGAGATATAAAGATAAGAATTTCCTTGATGATGAGCACGAAGTAATTGCGAAAGTATTGCAGCAGCCCAATTGCTTAGAAGTGACCATTTCTCCAAATGGCAATAAAATTATCGTTCAGGCAGAGCGTGAATTCATTGCTGAGGTAGTCGGTGAAACAAAAATTGTCGTAGAGGTCAATTCAAGCTGGAAAGAAAAAGATGATCACGAGTGGGAAGAAGAAGTGGATGAGGAGTTAGAGGATATTCATCCAGAATTCCTAGCAGGTGAGCCAGAAGAGTAATGAATGACTAGGGCGCATATCCCCCTAGTTTTTTTGTGCCTGATCTAGGAGAAAAAAGGTGATTTTTTATGCTATAATTAAAGATGGTATGAATTCGAAAGTAATATAGTGAGGGATTAGAAATATGGCAAGTTATACGCCCATGATACAGCAATATTTAAAGATCAAGGCAGATTATCAAGATGCCTTTTTATTTTTTCGCCTAGGCGATTTTTATGAGATGTTTTTTGATGATGCAAAGGAAGCCGCGCAAGAACTAGAAATTACGTTAACAAGCAGAGACGGCGGCACAATTCCAATGTGCGGCGTTCCTTATCATTCTGCGTCTGCATACATAGAACAGTTGATTTCAAAAGGCTACAAGGTCGCCATTTGTGAGCAGGTGGAAGACCCTAAAACGGCAAAAGGTGTAGTCAAAAGGGAAGTCGTTCAACTGATTACACCAGGAACCGTCATGGATGGTAAAGGTTTAAGTGAAAACGAGAACAACTTTATTGCGTCTGTTACCAGCTTTCAAAATGGGTACGGTCTTGCGCTGTCAGATTTATCAACAGGTGAAAACATGGCGGCATTCATCGATCGATTAGATGAAGTCGTATCAGAAATTTATTCTGTTGGTGCAAAAGAAATTGTGGTGTCAAAGCAGCTGGATGAGGAAACAATCAAAACCCTTAAAGAACGCTGCCAAGCGACCATTTCATACGAAGATAGTGATGAATTATTAGATGAAGCTGAACAGCTCATTTCCCATCTTGATGAAAAGTTAAAAACAGCATTTTTAACACTATATGCCTATTTAAGAAGGACGCAAAAAAGAAGCTTGGACCATCTTCAGAAAGTTCAAGTATTTGAGCTTGAACAAACGATGAAAATCGATCTTTACTCAAAACGAAACCTTGAATTAACAGAAACGATTCGTTCAAAAAGCAAAAAAGGCTCTTTATTATGGCTGTTAGATGAAACAAAGACAGCGATGGGCGGCAGACTGCTCAAACAATGGATCGACCGGCCGCTCATTCGCCTTTCGCAAATTAACGAGCGTCAGGAAATGGTGCAGATTCTGATGGATCATTTCTTTGAGCGAGAGGATCTGCGCGAACGATTAAAGCAAGTATATGATCTTGAGCGTTTAGCGGGCCGCGTGGCATTTGGCAACGTGAATGCCCGTGATCTCATCCAGCTCAAAGAATCCTTAAAACAAGTACCGGATATTAAACAACTCGTTCATTCATTACCAGAGGAAATGGCGAAATCAAGAGCGAATGAGATTGATCCTTGTGGTGACCTCCTTGATTTATTAGAAGATGCACTTCATGAAAATCCGCCGATGACGATAAAAGAAGGCAATCTGATTAAAGATGGGTACAATGCAAAATTAGATGAATACCGTGATGCCAGCCGAAACGGAAAGGACTGGATTGCACGGCTTGAACAGCAGGAAAGAGAATATACCGGCATTCGCTCCTTAAAAGTCGGGTTTAATAAAGTGTTTGGTTATTATATCGAAGTGACACGCGCAAATACACATCTGCTGGAGGAAGGGCGTTACGAAAGAAAACAAACGCTTGCCAATGCAGAGCGGTATATCACACCTGAATTAAAAGAAAAAGAAGCACTGATTCTTGAAGCAGAATCAAATATTAACGAATTGGAATATGAACTATTTACAGCTCTTAGGGAGCAAGTAAAAGGCTATATTCCTAGATTACAGCTGCTTGCAAAACAAATGAGCGAGCTTGATGCGCTTCAATGCTTTGCGACTGTCAGTGAAAAGCGCCGTTATATCCGGCCGGAATTCTCAGAGGATGATGTGGATGTCAAAGATGGCCGTCACCCTGTCGTTGAAAAAGTGCTGGATCACCAGGAATATGTACCGAATGACTGCCAGATGGGAAAAGGCAGACAAACCTTACTCATCACTGGACCGAATATGTCAGGGAAAAGTACGTATATGAGACAAATGGCGCTCATCTCGATTCTTGCGCAGATTGGCTGCTTCGTGCCTGCGTCAAAGGCGACGCTTCCAATCTTCGATCAAATCTTTACACGTATTGGTGCAGCAGATGATTTGATTTCTGGTCAAAGTACTTTTATGGTAGAGATGCTCGAAGCGAAAAATGCGATGGTGCATGCTACGAAAAACAGCTTGATTTTATTTGATGAAATTGGACGCGGGACAAGTACTTATGATGGAATGGCTCTTGCGCAGGCGATCATTGAATTTGTTCATGATCATATTGGGGCCAAAACCCTATTCTCTACACATTACCATGAGCTCACTGTCCTTGAATCTCAATTAAGCGAGCTGAAAAATGTTCATGTGCGAGCTGAAGAGCATGAAGGCACGGTCGTTTTCTTACATCAAATCAAAGAAGGTGCAGCTGATAAAAGCTATGGTATTCATGTAGCGCAGCTTGCGGAATTGCCTGATGCCATCATTAATAGAGCCCAGACTATTTTAACGGAGCTTGAGAGCGGATCACATGACTTGACCCCAACCGTATCTGCAGCACCAAAAGCAGAAAAGGCTGAAGAAAAACAGCAGCTATCTTTCTTTGAAGTAGAAGAAAAACCGCAGCCCAAAGCTGCCCTAAAACAGAAGGATCAAGCGGTCATCGACGAATTAAAGTCATTCAACCTAATGGATATGACGCCGCTTGACGCCATGACAAAGCTATATGAATTGCAAAAGAAATTATAATGTAAGGTGAGGTGAGCAGAAATGGCAAAGATTATTCAGTTATCCGATGACCTATCCAATAAAATTGCTGCAGGTGAAGTGGTTGAGCGTCCGGCTTCTGTTGTAAAGGAGCTTGTGGAAAATGCGATCGATGCAAAAAGTACAGTCATTGAAATCGATGTAGAAGAAGCAGGTCTTTCTTCTATCAGGATTATTGATAATGGTGTTGGAATCGATGCTGAAGATTGTAAGCTCGCCTTCCAGCGCCATGCAACGAGTAAAATCAAAGATGAAAATGATCTGTTTCGTGTTAGAACGCTCGGATTCAGAGGAGAGGCGCTGCCAAGTATTGCATCCGTCTCTCATCTAGAAATGAAAACAAGTACTGGCGAAGGAGCTGGGACACACTTAGCTTTGCAAGGCGGGAAGATTATTTCAGAGAAAAAAACCTCTGGCCGCCGCGGCACCGAGATTGTGGTCACCAATTTATTTTACAATACGCCAGCCCGCCTAAAATACATGAAAACCGTTCATACGGAACTTGGCAATATATCGGATGTGGTCAATCGAATTGCACTAGCTCATCCCGAAGTATCGATCCGTTTGCGTCATCAAGGGAAAGTTCTGCTACAGACAAATGGAAACGGAGATGTGCGTCATGTACTTGCGGCCATTTACGGGACAGCTGTGGCTAAAAAAATGCTGCCGCTTCACGTACAATCACTTGATTTTGAAGTGAAAGGATATATTTCCTTACCAGAAGTGACGAGGGCATCACGGAATTATATGTCTTCTGTTGTAAACGGCCGATATGTCAAACATTTTCCGCTCGTGAAAGCGATCCATGAAGGGTATCACACGCTGCTTCCGATTGGCCGCCATCCAATTACATTTATTGAGATGAAGATGGATCCCATTCTAGTGGACGTGAACGTTCATCCTTCGAAGCTTGAAGTGAGACTAAGTAAAGAGCAGGAACTTCATGAGCTGATTAAACAAGGAATTAAGGAAGTATTTCAAAAGCAGCAGCTCATTCCAAGTGCTTCAGCACCAAAAAAAGCACCAATGCCAGCTGTGAAAAATGAGCAGCAATCCTTAACCTTCGATGCGAAACAAGGAAAACAAAGCCCAGCGGAAACACCGCTAACCTATCAGCCGGAGCCGCTCGAATCGATCGTATACGAGACAAGTCATACCGATGCATACGGAATGCCTAAACAAGAGAAGACAGAAGCATCATCACCAGTATGTTATGAAGAAGCCTCATCTGAGCGTGTTCATTTAGAGGAATCCGCCGCTTCACTTGAATATGAAGAGACGGTACTGCACGAAGAAATGACAGAAACAATTCCTGAAAATGAGCGCGTCCCTGTGATGTATCCAATTGGACAAATGCACGGCACATATATTTTGGCTCAAAATGAACGAGGTCTTTATATCATCGACCAGCATGCGGCTCAAGAGCGAATCAAGTATGAGTATTATCGTGAGAAGGTGGGAGAGATCAAGCAGGAAGTGCAAGAAATGCTCGTCCCCTTAACATTTCACTACTCTAAAAACGATATGCTGATCATTGAAGAGCATAAGGATATTCTAGCGAAAGTGGGGGTCTTCTTAGAGCCCTTTGGTTCAGGTAGCTACATCGTTCGGTCGCATCCGCAGTGGTTTCCAAAAGGTGAAGAGGCTGAACTGATCGAAGAGATTATAGAGCAAGTGCTTAATGAAAAACGTGTTGATATCAAGAAACTGAGAGAAGAAGCGGCGATTATGATGAGCTGTAAAGGCTCAATCAAAGCAAATCGTCATTTGCGTCATGATGAAATCAAAGCCTTATTAGATGAACTTCGGCAAACGAAGGACCCATTCACCTGTCCGCACGGCCGGCCGATCATCATTCATCACTCGACATATGAGATGGAGAAAATGTTTAAACGGGTGATGTGATATAAAAAAAGCGCTCTAATCAGAGCGCTTTTTTATTTAGCATCCGCAAGGATCTGGCGGTGTGACCACAACTGGTCGTGTATTAATATCAATCGTATCTTCTGCATAAAATGTGGAACCGATGCTGATGGCTCGATTTTCTGCACGGAACGTATATGTACCTGCAGCAGGAAGTACTTTATGTGAAAGCTTTAATGTATATTTGGAAATTCCAAGTAAATCCAATCTGAGCGGGATACGAACGGTTTGTCCGTTGTTCAAAATGTAGCTGTCTTTTAATGCTTTACCGTTCATAATGTCTTTAGTTGTTGCTTGGAAACCCTTTGGCAGAGTGAACTCAACCGCACCAAGACTTAGAACAGAATTTGGGCTGTACGTCAGCTCAATGTCAGAAAAAGACCATTCCTGCTTACTTGCTCCTGTAATTTTTGCGTAAAGTGCAGCTGGTTTTGCATTGGTTGTTGCTTTGCCGGCTTCCTCAGCAGATGCAGAAAGCGGTACTGACAGTGCCATAACCAATGTGAGCATCCCCATCATAAGAATCGTCCACGTTTTTTTCATTTTTTCCTTCCCCCTTGTTGAATATAGGTAAATAATAGATGATTACACCCATTATTTACCTATAATGTTACCATATTACCATATGGTATTAAATGGGATATTATACCCTTATTTTGTCATTCTTTAGTAATAGCGGGGAAATAGCGCATTTGGTTGATTCATTCCGTAATAATGGCCTGGCATTTGCTGGTTTGTTGGCATCATCATATGCATATCTTGATAACCATATGGATGATGTGGCATCATCCCGTATCCACCATAATGGCCTAGATGATGATGGTCCTTCATTGGAACATGCTTTGAAAAGGTATCATGCTGATTTGGAAACGGTGAATAAACTGAATGATGATGTGGATGGTGCGCGTTATACACATCTTTTTTGCCGCTATGATAATGGTTTGGCATATTCATATGATCATGCATGTTTGGCGCGACCATATGCTCATGATTGGCTGTATACACATTTTCAAATGTGTGATAGGGATTTTCTTGGTGATAATGATTCATTTGGCTGTTCATATCGTTCATGTATATCTCATCCTTTATGTCAGGTTGCCATATCCTATGAGACAGATCTGCTTCATGAGCCTATCCATATAAAAGAAAAAAACCGGCCTTTCAGCCGGTAAAAGGAAAAGCAGGTAAAGCGTCAAGCCTTAAATTGTGTAGCTGTGTCTTCTTCTGCGACGCTTTTTACATCTGCTGCAGACACTTTTAGGAAAATAACAGGGATCGTAGCTTCGAGAGGTATCCCAAAAATCGCTCTCAAACCATTTATCTTTTTTATGACAAAACTTTTTTTCTTTACAAGGATCCTCATGGCAATGATCGTCATGCTTTTTATGGCAGTGTGAGTGGGAATGTTTGCACTTGCATTTGCACATTGTCATCCCTCCTAAATGTGACTCAATGCTAGTATATGCAAGAAAGAGTCATGAGGACTGGATGCTCTTGCTTCTTTTATAAAAAAAGGCCTTTTTCTGAAAAAACTCAAATAAAAAGAATTGACTAGTGCTAAATTAACATGATAAAATATAAATTTTTATCCTCTGATGAAATGTGTTATAATGATATTGTGAATACTTTCGGAGGTGGCGGATTTGTTTCAAATAGGTGATAAAATTGTTTATCCAATGCATGGAGCCGGTGTGATTGAAGGAATGGAAGAAAAAGAGATTTTAGGTAAGACGCAGGAATATTTCCTGATTCAAATGCCGAATATGCAGATGATGGTCCCAAAAGGCAGAATCAATCAACTAGGTATACGTCCGGTAGCAGATCAAGCAACGCTGAAAGTTGTGATGAACAATTTTGCAGAAGAAACAAACGACGACACGCTTACTTGGAAGCAAAGATATGATGAAAATCTGAAAAAGCTAAAAACAGGTGCGATCGAAGATGGTGCAGACGTTGTCAAAGATCTAATGAGACGAAATCAGAAGAAAGCATTAAATTCAAGTGAAAAGAAGATGCTTGAAGATGCAAGAGGTATGTTAGTGAGTGAGATTTCACTTGCACAGGGACTGACGCAAGATGAAGTGATGACAGCTTTAGAGAATGAATTAAGAATGTAATGATGATATACAGAGACTAGCTGTAAACTGAAGGGGGCACTCCTTTTGTTTACAGCTTTTTTGTTTGAAGAAAAGAGTAATATTGCCATTTTTGTAGGTGGTTTTAACTAAAATTGAAATGAGGTCATACGATTTAGTTTTTACGTTCACAACAAAAATTTAAAGACCTCTGAAATACCTAGATAACATTAAAAACAGGTAACTTCTCCTGATTCATTCAAATGAGCCGGACAACCTTTGAATTTTCTAAGCCATTGATAGTAAAATATTGCGGTAAGATGACACCTAAGAGAAAAAAGGAGCGGTGAAATGAAAAGGTTACTAATATGTGGATTCATCTTTCTTATTCTGTGTACTCTTTTAATGGTGAAATGCAGCCATTCTGTTCAAGAAAAAAAAGAGCAAAAGCAGCATCATCAAGAGGTAGAAAAGTATCAAAAAGAGCGAAAACAAGGCGATCAATATGAAAACTTTAAACAGCTCATGCGATATGAAAGAGACGGTTATGAGATAGAATTTCACGAAAAGGGCGGAAGTGATTTACTCGTATTTTCTCCTCATGGAGGTGACATTGAACCAGGAACAAGTGAAATTGTAGAAGCCTTTCAAGAAAGCTACTCTACGTATTTGTTTGAAGGTACAAAGCAAGACAATAACCGGGACCTGCATATCACGAGTACCAATTTTGATGAACCCATTTTGGTTCAAATGATTAAAACGTATCCTTTTTCAATTTCCATCCACGGCTATAAAAGTGATAAAAGACACACGCTCGTTGGCGGCACAAATGAAAAAATGCAAAGAGCAGTTGTACGAGAACTAAAAGATCGGGGATTTTCCGCAGAAATGGTACAAAAAGGCGAACGGCTTTCTGGTACAGATCCCAAAAATATAAATAATCGAAATGCGAGTGGTGAAAGCGTTCAGCTCGAAATTAGTACAGCGCAAAGAGAAGCTTTTTTTGACAATTTTGATACGAGAAAGGGAAAGAAAAAAGCATTCAGACGCTATATTAATGCGTTAAAAGAAGTGCTCAGAGAATTCGACCCTTCTTCGTAATAAAATTTTGATGGGCAAAAGTACTCTATTTAAACTTGGTAAAAAAGATAGGAATATGCGATTTGAACATAAAATATGTAATAACTTACAATTTGCCTTAAAAACATAAATTATGTAAAATAATAGTTATCAGTTTGATATGATAGAATGGGGCTGAAGTGGATGGCACACAAAATACCATCTTCCGAAGTAGGTGTAAAGATCAATCAATGGTACACGCATATTTGCAAATTTGAAGTTGAACAGGCAAACGGCATGAAGCGCCTTGTTGAAGAAGAAATTCATGATATGGAAGAGGATCAAGATTTACTCCTATACTATTCTCTAATGGATTTTCGCCATCAAATGATGCTTCAGCACTTAGCGCCAGTCCATGCAGGGAGTGAAACGCTTCAAGCAGTGTCCTTTCCTAAAGAAATTGACGATGCAGAAGATGAGATGACAGGCTTACTCGGCTATTATTTTCATTTTTTTCATGGAATGTATGCGTTTATCCAGCGCCGCTATATCGAGGCCATTTCATATTACAAGCATGCTGAACATCAACTGATTTTAGTGACAGATGAGATTGAAAAAGCAGAATTTTACTATAAAATCGCAGAAGTATACTATCATATGAAACAAACCTATTTCTCCATGCACTACGCTAAAAAGGCAAGAGACATCTACAAGAAACATCAGCTTTATGGAAAAAGAAGCATTCAATGTGATTTTGTCATGGCAGGTAATTGGATTGATGTTAATCAGTATCAAAAAGCGCTTCCTTATTTAGAAAAAGCGTTAAAGGTCTGTGAAGCGATGGAACAAAAAGAATGCACATCTTACTTTAAAGCAATGGCTCTTAATAACTTAGGCACTTGCCATTATAGTATGGGAACGTACCATACAGCGACTGTCTTTTTTGAACAAGCCATCTCACTTTATCAGAAAGATCAAGCATCCACGATGATCAAATCATTGTTTTCACTTGCCCTTACTTGTTTTAAACTCGGAGATATTCAGCGGGCGGGGGAGGCCATATCTACAGGAATGAAAGAGGCTTGTGTATTGGAAGATGAAATTTATCAGTTGAAATTCCAATTTTTGCAGGCGCTCTATATAGAGAAAGACGGCTGTGAGCAATTGAGGTCGGCCCTTTTTGGTCTGAGAAATAAAAAAATGTTTGCTGATTTAGAGGAATTAGCGCTTGATGCGGCTAATTATTATAAGGAACGCGACATGTACAAGGAATCCTCCACTTTTTTTGAGATTGTGATCGAAGCGCGTACGCACATTCAAAAAGGAGATGAGATGTATGAGAACGAAGCATAACATGTCAGCTGCTCAAGTAGATGAAAGACTTCACACTTAAAAATGAGACAAACAACACCCTTTACGCAAAACGTAAAGGGCTTTTTTCTTTATTCTTTGATTGCTTTTTCTGCGTCAATTGCACCTGCTCCATAAATCATCGGGTCATCCCCAGACCACTTGCCAGTATTTTCTTTTAACAGGGTTTTGACTTCATCTGGCGTTAAATCCGGTGAATGCTCTAATAGTAGAGCGCAAATACCAGCACAAATCGGTGTTGCCATCGATGTGCCAGATAACGTTGTATAATCCTCATCGACTCTGCTTGATTTATCGAGTTTATCCAGAAAGGATCTTGGTGATCTGAGAGAAACGATGTTTACGCCTGGTGCGAGGATATCAGGCTTTGCTTCCCCATAAACAGTTGGCCCTCTGCTGGAAAACGGTGCCACGACATCGTCACTTGATTCTGGTGTATTCCTGTCATCGTAGGCTCCGACCGTAATGACTTTTTGGCTGACAGCAGGGCTTGCAATTGTCTGGCTGTTAGGACCAGAGTTTCCTGCAGCGACGCATACAACAATGCCTTGATCCCAAGCCGCATTGACAGCACGCACCATTGGATCGTCCTGTTCGTCATCATAACGCTGCGCAGCACCGCCTAGCGACATACTGATAATATGAATCGGATCATCAGGGTGGTCTTCGTTGAACTGTATGCACCATTCAACACCTTCTATAATAGTAGAAAGTGATCCAGCGCCTTGTTTATTTAACACTTTCACGCCAATCAGATTTGCTTTTGGTGCAGGTCCTTTGTATAAGCCATCTGAAGCGGCTCCATCTCCCGCGACATCTCCCGCGCAGTGAGTACCGTGGCCATTATCATCATAAGGCTTTGTTTTTTGTTTGACGAAATCCACAAAATCTCGAATTCTTCCATCTAAATCTTCATGCGGATAAATTCCTGTGTCAATGACAGCGACCGTAATGCCTTCTCCGGTTAAAGTTGTCCCGTTTCGGATGACTTCTTCAGCATGACTTGCTTGTGCGGCTACATCCAGCAGCGCATGAACTTTCCGGTCTAAATAAATTTTACGAATATGCTCCCCATTTGCTAATAGCTCCTCTAAAGCAGCAGGCGTTAGATCAGCAGCGCAGCAATTGATATGGGAAAAATGCCGTTTTATATTTGTTTTTCTGCTTTTTTTCATGAGCTGTTTTGTGCTTTGAATCCCTGCTTCGGCTGCACCTTCCTTAAATTCAATGATCACACGAAGCTTCTTTTTCTTCTTCAGCCTGCCTTCGAAAAAACGATGAAGAAAGCATGGCGTCCATTTAAAAGGTTTATAAAGGTGAAGAACGGTCTCTCTTAAAGGCTGATCTAGTTTACTAGCATGTGTTCTGACCATTTGCACCATAGAAAATCCAAACATGTGATGCCCTCCATTCCAGCTATCCATTCTCGTACACTCTTACGTTATGAGAATGAGAACTGCTTGGTTCGGATTCTTGTCCCTCCTTTTCTTTATATTGGCGGCTTGCTTATGTCTTTCAAAAAAGAAAAGCGCTTACATTTTGTAAAATAATAGAAAAAGGTGGAAATCATATAGAATCTGCCGATGATAGGTGGGAGAGTTCTTCTGAGAGAACCAGTGAAACAAAGGATTTTGCAGAAAAAGGAGGGCTGTGGACAGGGTCAATGCTCATATAAATGTGATGCGTGACAGGTGGAAAACATCAAATCCTTATCAAAAAAAGCCGAATTAAAGAAAACAGACTGGATAGGACTAGGTCATATTAAACATAACGTCATTTGTTTGTCATACTATTCTAACTCTGTTTTCAAAGAGGAGAGGCGTTTCTGTGTATATAAATGCAATTATCTTATTTTTGAGGAATCTCATGATCTAGAGTGTTATGATCAAACGTGAAGAGAAAATGTGGAAAAAATGATAAGAAATGATGATTCAATATAAATCATAGAAACGGCTTAGAAATCTGTTAAAGGAGAACGGGAATGAAGAAGTTTTTTGCTTTGCTTCTCCTGCTTGCGATCGGATGGGGCGTTTATTATACCATGCAAGCACAGGAACATGATGAGCCAGTGTCATCAGGTGGGGAAGACGAAAGCGGTTCAAATGATATTTATCGAAATTTTAAAGAACTTGAAGAAAACGAATCAACGAGCAGCTATAACATTACAGCCAACCCAGTGCCCGGCAGCCGCCTTCTTGTGATGTCACCTCATGGCGGGAGGATCGAAGGCGGCGTGAGCGAGATCGTCCATTTTTTTGACAACGATTTTTCGACGTATTTATTTGAAGGTCTAAGAGAGAATGCATCAGAACTTCATATTACAAGTACAAACTTTGATGAGCCAATCGGCGTCGCGCAGGCAAAAGCACATGATTACATTTTAGCAGTGCATGGATACAAAGGCGAGGAAGGAATTGACCATACTCTCGTCGGCGGAACAGATTACGACCGTGCAGAGAAAATTGTCAACTCATTAGAGCGGAACGGATTTTCTGCTGAACTAGCTGTCGCACACGCAACCCTGAGCGGGACAAGCAATCATAATATTAATAATCTTACAAAAACAGGGCAAAGTGTGCAGCTTGAGATTAGTAGAAGTCAGCGTGAAGCTTTATTTGACAGTTTCGATTTTCGGAGGCGGTCAAGTACAAAAAACGAGACATTCTATCGTTATGTCAGGGCGATTCGGACAGTGCTGGATGAAGAATATACATAATGGCTGTGCACCTGCTAAGACAAGCAGGGGAATTCTTGTTACACTATGAACAGTGATAACAAAAGGAGAGACGGATATGGCGCGTCATCATTTTCATCTTCAGGCAAGCTGGCCTGGTCTGCGTAACGATGTGGGTACAATCGCATGTGAACAATTAAAAACAAAGATTTCGATTCCAAAGGAAATGGACGGTCCTGGTGTTGGAACCAATCCAGATGAGATGCTCTTAGGTGCAGCGGCTACGTGTTATATCATTACACTTGCAGCCATGATGGAGCGGAGTCAATTAGAGAAAGAGGATCTATCGATGAGCTCTGAAGCCGTCGTAGATGTGACAAATGGTGTGTTTACTTATGAGGAAATCATTCATCGACCTGTCATCACCCTTAAAGAGTCCGCTTCTGCACATGAAATTGAGCTTGCTCGTAAGCTTGCGCATAAAGCCGAAAGCTCATGTATGATCTCAAGAGCTGTTCAGGGGAATGTGAACATTTCTTTAGAAGAAACCATTCAAGTCGGCCGTTAAAAACAAAAAAGTCATTTTCTCTTGAAATATGGAGAAAATGACTTTTTTTATGACGTCCATTCGGTTTGATCGAGTTGTGCTTTGGTTTCGTTCTGTTGCTTCTTGGACTGATTTAAGACAATCACGCCGCAGATGACAAGTGCAAGGCCGATGAAGCCTTTCGTGCTGATGGTTTCGTTAAACAGCACAAGTCCTACAAGAGCGGTAAGGGCTGTTCCAACGCCAGACCAGGTTGCATAGGCAGACGAAAGCTCAATGGTTTTTAGTGCCAAACTGAGGAAAGTAAAGGCGCAGCCAAATCCGATCAGTACCCCAATACTCGGTAGCAGCTGCGTAAAGCCTTGTGAAAGCTTCAGCATTGTACTGCCAAAAACCTCCGTTAAAATGGCTCCTGTTAAGTAGAGCATTCCTTTTATGATCTCTCACATCCTTTATGACATATTCAATAGTACGACCCCTGAGACAAGCATCGCCATGCCAATGACTGCTTTTTGGTTCAAGGTTTCTTTGAAAAAGAGCACGCCAAAAATAGCCGTGAGGACCGTACCAACCCCAGACCATGTTGCATAAGACATGCTAAGTGGAATGATGTTCAGCGTCAATGACAGCATATAAAAAGCAAGTGTATAGCCAGCCACTACGGCAGCGCTAGGCTTCCAGCGCGTAAAGCCATTTGATAATTTTAACATCGCGGCGCCAATGGCTTCTGAAAAAATGGCAACAGCCAAAAAAAGATATCCGAGGATCATGATCATCCCTCCTCTAATAGGTGTAAAATCCGATGAAGTAAAAGGGTTTTTTCCTCTCTTTTCAGCGGTTCAAGCTGAAACATTTCTGAAAACCATATCCCATCACATGCAAGGCGGATCAGCTGACTCAGTGCAGGATCGCTTATTTCCTCAGCTGCTTTTTCTTTGAACTCCGCATAAAAATCACGCCAAGGTTGCAGCAGCGCATCATCAAATGACATCGTAGCCAGCATACTTGTACATAGCTGGGTCGTATGCTGCATATCTAAATCATGTAATGTGGCCAATATATATGCGCGTACATAAGGCGCTTTTTCGTGTTTGTATGTTTCTTGATACGTCTCGAGCTGCTGACGAAAACAAAGAATCGCATGCTCATTCATTTTTTGGATGAGCTCTTCCTTGCTTGAAAAATGATAAAACAGACCAGCTTTGGTCATATTTGCATGCTCTGCCACCTGCTGAAGGGTGAGCTGGCTGACTCCTTCTTTTAGAATTGTGCTGGCAGCCGCGTCAAAAATTTGCTCTTTTTTGGTTTTAGACATAAAAAAAACACCTACTTTACTGAACAGTCGGTAAAGTAAATGTTAACCCATGAAAAAAGAGTGTGTCAATCGATTCATTTTATGAACGGATGTTTTCACTTAAACGTCATATTTAATACCAAGGGTATGGTCCATATGGCGGGAATGGCGGATAAGGATATCCAAATCCTGGAGCAAGCAAAGATCCAGCAAGCAGACCGCCAGCAAAACCACCTAAAAATGGAGGTCCAAAGAATCCAGGTCTTCCAAAGCCAAAGCCTGGGCGGCCAAATCCAAAACCGGGTCTCCCAAATCCAAAACCAGGGCGGCCAAACCCAAATCCAAAAGGTCTTCTCATGTCTTCTTGAATAAACGGAGGTGCGTCAAAATAATTCATAATGAAAGGCTCCTTTCTCATAAAATCACTGTAACTGACACCAGTGTATTCCAGTTGCCTACATATGTTTGGGTGAACGCCTAATATAAGGAGGAATGTTGGAAATGGGCCTGTATCCATCTGATTGGGCAAAGTGTCCGCCGCATGCTCATGCATATAAAGCACGTACGGATGTAACAGAGGGGCATTATCATTTAATAGAAGGTATTTCTCAGCCTGTGAATGGAAGCAATACCGACCGGCATACTCATTTTTATCGCGGAATCACCTCCTTTGAAAGAGGACATTTCCACAGGTACTACGGGGTCACAGGGCCTGCAATTCCAAGAGTGGATGGAACACATTATCACGAGATCGAGGAAGTCACCTATTCAGCCTATCTCGATTCTGTACCCATCCCATATGGAGGTGTCGTCTATAGTCCAGATGAGAAGCGGCCAACCCATAAGCATCGTTTAAAAGGAAAAACATATGAAGTGGTTGGAAATGAACCGCTTGGCTGGTGATGGGCAGGATATAGGAGAGTAAGAAAAGTTATGCTATACTGTAGGCAGTTTTGTAAAAGTGAGTGATGTTATGAATAAAGCGAAGCAGCCAGTAATCGTGTTAGTAGGGCCGACAGCTGTCGGCAAAACCAAATTGAGCATTGATATAGCCAAAGCATTTAATGGAGAGATTATCAGCGGGGATTCGATGCAGATTTATAAAGGGATGGATATCGGAACAGCTAAAATCACCCCCGAAGAAATGAATGGCATCCCGCACCATTTAATTGATATTAAACAGCCGGACGAATCTTTTTCGACAGCTGAATTTCAGCAGCTGGTTCGTTCGAAGATCAAAGAGATTGCCGCTAGAGGGAAAACGCCAATGATTGTCGGCGGAACAGGCCTCTATATCCAATCTGTTTTATATGATTACACATTTACGGATGAGAAAAGTGATCCTGCTTTTAGAGAAGAAATGACGCTCTTTGAACAGCAGCACGGCGCGCTTTTGCTGCACGAAAAGCTAAAGGCAGTAGATCCTGATGCGGCAAACGCTATTCATCCAAATAACGTCCGCCGCGTGATCCGGGCGCTGGAAGTGATTCATACAACAGGTCAGAAAATGTCTGAGATGCAAAACGGGCATCAAGAAGTTCCTCTTTATGATACAGCCTTCATTGGGCTGAAAATGGATCGAGAGGTTTTGTACGAGCGCATTCATCAAAGAATTGATATGATGATAGATGAGGGCTTAATTGAAGAAGTGAGAGCACTTTATCAATCTGGCTTGAAGGATTGTCAGTCTGTTCAAGCCATTGGTTATAAAGAGCTGTATGCCTATTTTCAAGGTGACTGCTCACTTGATGAAGCCATCCAGCAATTAAAGCAAAATTCCCGTAGATATGCGAAGCGTCAGTTCACGTGGTTCCGTAATAAAATGGCGGTCACTTGGTTTGATATGACACCGCCTTGCCACTTTTCAGACAAAAAAGAGGAAATTTTCGCATATATAGCAGGAAAGCTTGGACTTAAAGCGAAACTGTAGTTATCAGAATCAAGGAGGACGAAACATGAAACCGATTAATATTCAGGAGCAGTTTTTGAATCAGATCCGCAAAGACAATACATTTGTCACAGTATTCTTGCTGAATGGCTTTCAGCTTCGCGGTCAAGTGAAAGGGTTTGACAATTTCACGGTGCTGCTTGAAACAGAAGGGAAGCAGCAGCTTATTTATAAACACGCCATTTCTACATTTGCACCTCAAAAGAATGTAAATCTAGAATTAGAATAGGATATGTTGTATTTAAAATAGCCCCATGCCTCTGCGAATAAACCGGCCGGAACCCGCTACGTTTTTTGTCAGTGCAGAGGGGCTATTTTGTATGCAATGAAACTTTTCTGCCAATTTTCCGTATAATTCCTTATTGGATATTAGAAGGGTGAGGGGATTCATATGGAAAATGCAGAGCTTGAATTAAGAAGGATTAGAGTGATCCTCCTTTTGATTGGAATTGTTGTCTTGTTTGGATCGTGCGCTATCTCAAACATTGAAACGAGACAAGAAAGTTGGAATAACCATTCTCATGAAAATGCAGATGGAGTTTTACCATCATCTGCTGCACTAAAAAATAATCATTTTGCTGTTGTGAAAGATGATCAAGTACATGTGTACCGGTTTGATGAAAAAGAAGGAGAGCTGACTCTCGTTACAACGAAATACATAGATGAATGGGACGACGAAGAATATGATGATGACCTTGATGAAGAAGAGTAAGCACGTAAATTTACAAATGAATGTGAAGCCGCTACACTATAATCATGCATCAGACATCTAGACAGAAAAGGATGAGTTCATGACACATAAAATTAAAATTAATCATTGGGAACAAACTTGTGAAGACGACTCCTGTTTCGAATATGGAACAAGCGTTTCTGTAAATGGGAAAGAATTAGTGAGAGAAGCTTCAATCGTCTCTGCGCTTGAAGCGGTGCTAAAAGAATTAGGTGTTGACGTGGAAATTACAGAAGTGTCAGAAGATTTACAGTGCGATGCCTACAAAAAATAAAACAAAAAGTCTAGTCTACTAAGCGATTTTTTTTCGTGTTATGATAGATTTCGGTTTCAGTTGAATAGGGAGTAGAGCAGTCTATTTTTAGATCCTGTTCTGCTCTATTTATTTGAACGTACGAGTTCGGCTGTGAAGGTTCGGCCGGGTTGGTTGATTTTTTTCGTTTTGAACATCTATATGTTGTGTTTTGAAAAAACATAGTATACTATATATAGTGAATAACGAAATGATCAACAATACTAAAAACTAGGTCGTGATGGAATTGATTCAAATCGTATTTGATTCAAAAACAGGAAATGTTCAACGCTTTTTGGACAAGACCCCTTTTACAGACAAACGAAAATTGACTGGAGAAGAGTTTTTGGATACGCCGTTTATTCTCGTCACCTTTACGACAGGATTTGGACAAGTCCCTAGTACCACTCAGTCCTTTTTAGAGAAAAATGCTCACCTTTTACTAGGTGTTGCGGTGAGTGGCAACAAAGTGTGGGGAGATAATTTTGCAAAAAGCGCCGATACGATTTCTAAACAATATCAAGTTCCTATTTTGCACACCTTTGAACTAAGCGGAACAAAAAGGGATGTTGAATTGTTTACACAGGAGGTAGAAAGAATTGTCACAAAATCAGGTTCCAAAGTGGATACAATTAAATAACGAGATTATGATTCAAAAAGAAGGAAAGTTTCAGTTCGATAAGGACAAAGAAGCTGTACATAGTTATTTCGTAGATTACATTAATCAAAACACGGTCTTTTTTCACAATCTAGAAGAGAAGATTGATTACTTAATAGAAAACGACTACTATGAGGAAGAATTTTTAAGACAATACAGCATGGCAGATATTAAAGAAGTCTTTGAAGCTGCATATGCCAAAAAATTTAGATTCCCATCATTTATGAGTGCGTTTAAGTTTTACAATGACTATGCACTGAAAACAAATGATAAAAAGAAAATCCTTGAACGCTATGAAGACCGCATTTCAGTTGTAGCACTTTTCTTTGCAGGTGGGGATAAAGAAAAAGCACTTGAGTTTGTAGAACTGATGATCAATCAAGAGTACCAGCCAAGTACACCAACCTTCTTGAACGCTGGACGTAAAAGACGCGGTGAACTTGTGAGCTGCTTCTTGCTTGAAGTAAATGACTCACTAAACGATATTTCAAGAGCGATTGATATTTCCATGCAGCTGTCAAAACTAGGCGGCGGCGTCAGTTTGAACCTGTCAAAACTTCGTGCAAAAGGCGAAGCAATCAAAGATGTCGAAAACGCGACAAAAGGTGTCGTCGGCGTGATGAAGCTTCTTGATAATGCATTCAGATATGCAGATCAAATGGGGCAAAGACAAGGATCAGGCAGTGCCTACTTGAATATTTTCCACAGAGATATCAATGATTTCTTAGATACGAAAAAAATCTCTGCCGATGAAGATGTTCGCGTGAAAACTCTGTCCATCGGAGTCGTCATCCCGGATAAATTTATCGAGCTTGCTAGAGAAGATAAAACAGCTTATACCTTCTATCCGCATACAGTCTATAAAGAATATGGACAGCATCTTGATGAGATGGACATGGAAGAAATGTATGACGAGCTTGTAGAAAACCCGAAAGTCAAAAAAGAAAAAGTCAATCCGAGAAAGCTTCTTGAAAAATTGGCTGTTCTACGCTCAGAATCAGGCTATCCATATATCATGTTCCAAGATAATGTAAACAGAGAGCATGCCTTGAACCATATTTCACGAGTGAAATTCTCAAACCTTTGCTCAGAAGTGCTTCAGGCTTCAGAGGTTTCTTCTTACACGGACTATGATCAAGAAGATGAAATCGGTCTTGATATTTCTTGTAACCTTGGTTCATTAAATATCATGAATGTCATGAAAAACAAATCGATTGAAAAAACGGTTAAGCTTGCAACAGACTCACTAACGCTTGTGTCTGAAACAACGGACATTCGCAATGCACCGGCTGTTCGAAAAGCGAACAAAGCGATGAAGTCAATCGGACTTGGCGCGATGAATCTTCACGGGTATTTAGCTCAAAACCAAATTGCCTATGAAAGTGAAGAAGCAAGAGATTTCGCAAATACGTTCTTTATGATGGTGAACTACTATTCAATTAAACGCTCAAGTGAGCTTGCAAAAGAAAAAGGAGAAACATTCCATCGTTATGAAGGCTCTGGCTATGCAACTGGTGAGTACTTCAATAAATACGTGGAGAATGATTTCACACCAAAAACAGAAAAAGCAGCAGCGCTATTTGAAGGCATGCACATTCCAACAAAAGAAGACTGGGCAGCACTCAAAGAATTTGTAGCGGAAAATGGCATGTATCACAGCTATCGTTTATGTATTGCACCAACAGGTTCCATTTCTTATGTTCAATCGGCAACAGCTTCTGTGATGCCAATTATGGAACGTATCGAAGAAAGAACATACGGCAACAGCAAAACCTATTACCCAATGCCAGGTCTTTCAGCACAAAACTGGTTCTTCTATAAAGAAGCGTACGATATGGACATGTTTAAAGTGGTCGATATGATCGCAACGATTCAGCAGCACGTCGATCAAGGAATCAGCTTTACACTATTCTTAAAAGATACGATGACAACGCGTGATTTAAACCGCATCGATCTTTATGCACACCATAAAGGCATTAAGACACTTTATTATGCAAGAACGAAGGATACAGGGCAGGAAGGCTGTCTTTCTTGTGTTGTTTGATTAAAGGAGAGTTTAACGTGACAAAAATTTATGATGCAGCCAACTGGTCAAAACACGAAGACGATTTTACACAAATGTTTTACAACCAAAATGTGAAGCAGTTCTGGCTTCCAGAAGAGATTTCCTTAAACGGAGATCTCTTAACATGGAAATATTTAGGTGAAAAAGAGCGAGATACGTACATGAAGGTACTTGCTGGACTGACTTTACTTGATACAGAACAAGGAAATACAGGGATGCCGATTGTTGCTGAACATGTGGACGGCCATCAGCGTAAAGCTGTACTCAACTTTATGGCAATGATGGAAAATGCGGTGCATGCGAAATCATACTCCAATATCTTCATGACACTTGCACCAACTGAAACGATCAGTGAAGTGTTTGAATGGGTCAAGAAGAATAAATTCCTGCAAAAGAAAGCAGATATGATTGTCAGTTTATACCGTTCGATTCAAAAGGGCGATCCTATTTCTCTCTTTAAAGCAATGGTTGCTTCTGTTTATTTAGAAAGTTTCCTATTTTATAGTGGTTTTTACTACCCGCTTTATTTCTATGGACAAGGAAAGCTCATGCAAAGTGGTGAAATCATCAACTTAATTTTGCGTGATGAAGCGATTCACGGTGTGTATGTTGGATTATTAGCACAAGAAATTTACAACAAACAAACACCTGACGTGCAAAAAGAGCTGTATGATTTCTCTATTGACCTTTTAAACGAGCTTTATGAAAATGAACTTCATTACACTGAAGATATTTATGACCAAGTCAATTTATCGCATGATGTGAAAAAGTTTATTCGTTACAATGCCAATAAAGCGTTAATGAACCTTGGATTTGCCCCTTACTTTGAAGAAGAAGAGATCAACCCTATTGTATTGAATGGACTCAATACAAAAACAAAGTCGCATGACTTCTTCTCAATGAAAGGGAACGGCTACAAAAAAGCAACAGTTGAGCCGTTAAAAGATGACGACTTCTTCTTTGGAGATGAATCATAAGGAAAGCGTAAAAGTCAAAACGCATCACTCGTTTTGGCTTTTTGCCATTTCTAACAATGTGTTACATACTGGAGGTTACCGAACATGGGAAAAATGGACGAAATCATTTTAGTTGCACCACGCGCACGCGTGTTCCAAAACGAAACACTTGCGTTTAATGGTGTGAACAGTGAAGAGAAAACAATCAGCACAATAATGAAAGAAATCGAAGAGCACTTCGAGCAAATGCGAAGAGGCGATGCAGAAGAAAATCCTGACTTCAAGCAGCCGATTCCTTATGTTGTGATTAAGCGTGAGGACGAAGTGTATGTATACGAAAGACTTCAAGGCGGGGGAGAGACTCGCTTACATCATAAGTTATCTCTTGGCTTTGGGGGGCATATGAATTTCATCGAAGGAAAAAACTTTGCTGAGATTCTAAAAGAAAATACAGATCGTGAGCTGGACGAAGAACTTTCTATTCAAGAAGAAGACAAACTTGAAATGAAAACCCTTGGATTAATCAATGACGATGACAACAGTGTCGGCCGTGTGCACATCGGACTGTTATCAGCGCTTGAGCTATCTCCGGGTGCTCATGTGGAAGTAAAAGAAACAGATCAAATCTCAGGAAAATGGATGAAAGCAGCCGATTTGAAAAAGCCTGAATACTTCGACCGTCTTGAAACATGGTCTCAATTTGTTGTCAACATCCTAGCGTAAATGAATACACAACAAACCGGCTCAGCAGAAGACTTGAGCCGGTTTGTTTCGTTACAACAGCTACAGCTTATTGGAAAACGAATGCGTCGTGACCGGCCTGCTTCAATCTTGCGACGAGGTCATCTGCATTTTGTTTTGTACGGAAAGCGCCGGCCTGTACTCGGAACATGCCGCCGTCTAATACAACAAACGCGTCAAAGCCTTTGGATTTAAGTGTTGCTGCTAATTCATCTGCATTGGCTTTCACTTTGAAAGCTCCTGCCTGCACTTTATAAAGATTACTTGCTTTTTTTTTCAATTGAAAGGCTTCTTCTAGACCAGTCGCATGAGCGCGAGCGATGCCTTGAAGGAAGGTTGTGTTGCGGAGCTTATTAGCATCAGCTGCCGTATCAATAAAACCATTCTCTGTTAAAATAGCGGGCATAGAAGTTTCTCGAAGAACGTGGAAGTTCGCAGTTTTCTTGCCGCGGTTCGCAAAATCAACCGAGCGGACAATTTCATCATGAAGGGCATTGCGATACGTGGTGGTCGGTGCTGAAACGCCAGGATACACATAGCTTTCAAACCCTGTGCCCCCGCCAGCATTAATATGAATAGACACGAAATAGTCTGCCCCCCAGCTGTTTGCCGCATTCGTACGCTGGGACAAAGTGACGGATTGGTCAGTTGAACGACTTAAGCGGACAGAAACCCCATCATATTCACTAATCAAAATGTCTCTCAATAAAAGCGCGATTTGAAGTGTTATATTTTTCTCCAAAAGTCCATTAGCACTAGCTCCAGAATCTGTTCCTCCGTGGCCAGGATCAATAAAAATTTTCACCATCTATTCATCACCTCGTCTTTATTTTATGAGAAAATAG
This sequence comes from Bacillus safensis FO-36b, assembly GCF_000691165.1. Taxonomy (GTDB): domain Bacteria; phylum Bacillota; class Bacilli; order Bacillales; family Bacillaceae; genus Bacillus; species Bacillus safensis. The sequence goes on from NZ_ASJD01000003.1 coordinate 508,264, forward strand.
AAGAATTGCCTGTACAAAATGCGGAAATCATTGAGACTCTTTTCTGCATCATTTGTGATCAAAAAGCTACATTTTTCTAAGAAAAAGCAAATTGTTGGTTTGTCCGCCCAAACGGGGTGAATACAATGGAAATAGCACATCATTTCCTGGGAAACCGCAGAAATCCCTACAATATTCGGTATCTCGGGTCATTTTGACAGCAAACTTGGGCTTAAGCGGGCGATTGTCACGATTACAGCTCCACCCGAATAGAATAAAGAGAGAAGAGCGAGAGGTGAATACGTTGGAGCGAGCTGTCACATATAAAAACAACGGCCAAATCAATATTATACTTAACGGACAAAAGCAAGTATTGGTTGATGCAGACTCAGAGGCAGAATACCTGGAAGCCTTGCAGAAAAATGAGGCAAAACACAGCATCTTACGGGAAATAGAGCGTGAAATGAACAGCCTTGTCGGTATGGATGAAATGAAACGAAACATAAAAGAGATTTATGCTTGGATTTTTGTTAATCAAAAACGGCAGGAACAAGGGTTAAAGGTAGGAAAACAAGCGCTTCATATGATGTTCAAAGGAAATCCTGGCACAGGGAAAACCACAGTTGCAAGACTTGTCGGGAAGCTTTTCTTTGAAATGAATGTGCTCTCAAAGGGTCACTTAATTGAAGCAGAACGCGGTGATCTTGTTGGAGAGTATATTGGTCATACAGCGCAAAAAACAAGGGATTTAATTAAAAAATCACTAGGTGGTATTTTGTTCATTGACGAAGCCTATTCTCTTGCACGCGGAGGAGAAAAGGATTTTGGAAAAGAAGCGATTGATACCCTTGTAAAACATATGGAGGACAAACAGCACGAATTCATTCTCATTCTTGCTGGCTACTCCAAGGAAATGGATCATTTTCTTTCTTTAAACCCCGGCCTGCAATCAAGATTTCCAATCAACATCAGCTTTCCTGATTATACAGTCGATCAGCTCATGGATATTGCAAAACGAATGATGGCAGACAGAGAATATGTATTTACACAAGAAGCCGAATGGAAGCTGCGGGATTATTTAATGCACATTAAAAGTACCACAAGCCCGGCAAAATTCAGCAACGGCCGGTTTGTGCGAAACACCATTGAAAAAGCCATACGAACCCAGGCGATGAGACTGCTTCTTGTGGATCATTATGATAAAAAAGATCTGCTGACCATTAAAAGTCACGATCTTCAAATGAAAGAGGATACGCCTTCTTGAAATGGCGTATCCTTTTTATAAAGAGTCACTAAAATAAACCATCCGAATAGTGGTATACGTGTGATGTGTTTGGTATGATGGTACTACTGAAAACTTAAGTACAGAAAGGAAACAACTGACGTTGAATGAACATGAAATGACTGAAAAAGCGATCCTTGTCGGCTGTCAATTGCCGCATGTAACGGATGAACGCTTCCAATACTCAATGGAAGAATTAGCTTCCTTAACCAAAACAGCTGGCGGTGAAGCTGTCAGTGTGATGACGCAGAAGAGAAATAGACAAGACAGCGCAACATATATCGGTAAAGGGAAAGTAGAAGAACTTGAAGTGCTTTGCGAGGAACTCGAATGTGATGTCATTATTTTTAATGACGAGCTTTCTCCAAGCCAGCTAAAAGCTTTGGCGACTGCTTTAGATGTGAAAATTATTGATCGTACGCAATTGATTTTAGATATCTTTGCAAAAAGAGCCCGTACAAGAGAGGGGAAGCTGCAAATAGAGCTTGCCCAGCTTCAGTATGCCTTGCCGAGACTAAGTGGACAAGGGATCAGCCTTTCAAGACAAGGGGGCGGAATTGGCGCAAGAGGTCCAGGTGAAACAAAACTTGAAACAGACAGACGTCATATTCGAAACCGCATTCATGAAATTAACGGGCAGTTATCTGCAGTCAAAGAACACCGAACAAGATACCGGGAGCGCCGAAAGAAAAATGGTGTGTTCCAAATTGCCATTGTCGGGTATACGAATGCCGGAAAATCAACTTTGTTTAACCAATTAACAGAAGCGGATAGTCATGAAGAGGACCTGCTGTTTGCGACACTTGATCCAATGACACGTAAGATGACATTAGAATCTGGCTACAGTGTGCTGATTTCAGATACAGTTGGCTTTATCCAAGACCTTCCGACCACACTGATTGCCGCATTTCGTTCCACCCTTGAAGAAGTGAAGGAAGCCGATTATTTGCTTCATGTCATCGACTCTTCTAATGAGGATTATGAAGGGCACGAACGAACGGTTCATGAGCTTTTAGAAGAATTAGAAGCGGACCGTATTCCGATGCTGACTGTTTATAACAAGGAAGATCAAATCCGACCAGATTTCATCCCATCTTCAAAGCATCGCCACATCTTAATCAGTGCTAAGCGCAAAGAAGATGTAAAAAGGTTAAAAGCGGATATTATGGCCGAGCTGAAAAAAGCCTTTTTAAAGCCATATCATGTAAAGATTCCAGCGTATGAAGGCAAGCTCATTTCCGCATTAAAATCAGAAACGCTTGTGGAATCACTAGAATTTCAAAAAGAAGCAGAGATATATGACATCAACGGATATAGTGGTGAGGATCAGACCATTTTAGGTCAAATCAAGAAGTATATGTTGGAAAGGAATTAAATCAAGATGTTTCACACATTAAAACACGGCAGTATTTTAGAAAAAGCAGCAGCAGAAACAGAACAAGAGATTTTACACGTGCATCAGCAAATTGATCAAAAGAGCGAACAAAATGAGTGGCGGGTGCTTGAAAGCTATCGAAAGCACAAAGTCAGTGACTCTCACTTTAATCCGACGACTGGATATGGCTACGATGATATGGGGAGAGACACATTAGAAAAGATTTATGCGGATGTCTTCGGCGGAGAAAGCGGGCTTGTGCGTCCGCAAATTATTTCCGGCACACACGCAATTTCCATTGCCTTATTTGGTGTGCTGAGACCGGGCGATGAATTGATCTATATGACGGGAAAACCATACGATACGCTAGAAGAAATTGTCGGGATTCGCGGGAAAGAAGGGACAGGCTCATTAAAAGACTTCCAGATTGACTACAAAGCCATTGATTTACGACAAGATGGATCCGTTGATTATGAGAAAGTTAAAGAGTCAATTTCCTCTAAAACAAAAGTCATCGGCATTCAGCGTTCGAAAGGCTATGCATCAAGACCATCCTTTACTATAGAAGAAATTGAGCAAATGATTTCATTTGTGAAAGAGATGAATGAAGAAATCATTGTGTTTGTAGATAACTGTTATGGTGAATTTACTGAATTAAAAGAGCCGTGTCATGTCGGAGCTGACCTCATGGCCGGTTCACTCATTAAAAACCCAGGCGGTGGCCTTGCCAAAACAGGCGGCTACATCGTTGGAAAAGAAAAATGGGTAGAAGCCTGCTCTTATCGAATGACATCTCCAGGCATCGGCAGTGAAGCGGGTGCATCGCTGTATGCACTCCAAGAAATGTATCAAGGCTTTTTCTTGGCGCCGCATGTTGTCGCTCAAAGCTTAAAAGGCGCAGTGTTTACGGCTCGTTTTCTTGAGAAGCTCGGATTCCAAACAAACCCAGCGTGGAATGCGAAAAGAACGGATTTGATTCAATCAGTCGAATTTGGAGATCCTAAAAAAATGATTGCGTTCTGTCAGGCAATCCAGTATGCATCTCCGATTAATAGTCACGTCACACCACATGCGAGCTATATGCCGGGCTACGAGGATGATGTCATTATGGCAGCGGGCACCTTTGTACAAGGGGCCAGTATCGAATTATCAGCCGATGGTCCGATCAGACCGCCTTATACTGCCTATGTTCAAGGCGGACTCACGTATGCCCATGTGAAAAATGCGATTTGCAGTGCTGTCGATGCCTTATTGGAACAAGGTTTTATTGAAGTACCTGCTCAATAAAAAAATCCATGTTAATATTCCTAACATCTTGTTGACACATAATATAACATGACATATAATAAATTTAAGCAAAGAGGAGGAGACAGTTGAGATGAGTGATAACATTCGCCGCTCAATGCCTTTATTCCCAATTGGGATTGTCATGCAGCTAACAGAATTATCTGCAAGACAAATTCGCTATTATGAGGAAAATGGTTTAGTATTTCCAGCAAGAAGTGATGGAAACCGCCGATTATTTTCTTTTCATGATGTTGATAAATTACTAGAAATTAAAAACCTCATCGAACAAGGTGTAAACATGGCAGGAATCAAAAAGCTTTTTGCCAAAGCTGAGGCAGAAAATCCATCGTCTGTTACAAAGACGGAGGAAAAAACCACAGCGAAACACAACTTGACAGATGATGAACTCAGGAAGCTACTGAAGAAGGAACTCATTCAGGCTGGACGTTTCCAACAAGGAACGACCTTTAGGCAGGGGGATATGTCAAGGTTCTTCCGTTAACCAATTAGCAAAAGCATTGCTATACACATTTTACCTTTTGTAGGGGAGGAGTTTTACGAAATGGCAAAGTACACAAGAGAAGATATCGTAAAATTAGTAAATGAGGAAAACGTAAAGTACATCCGTCTGCAATTTACAGACATTCTCGGAACGATTAAAAATGTTGAGATTCCTGTGAGCCAGTTAGAAAAAGCTCTCGATAACAAATGTATGTTTGACGGTTCATCTATTGAAGGATTCGTACGTATCGAAGAATCAGATATGTATCTATACCCAGACCTAAACACGTTTGTTATTTTCCCTTGGACAGCAGAAAAAGGTAAAGTTGCACGCTTTATTTGTGACATTTATAAGCCAGACGGGACACCATTTGATGGAGACCCGCGTAACAACTTAAAGCGTATCTTGAAAGAAATGGAAGAACTAGGATTTAGTGATTTCAACCTTGGACCTGAGCCAGAATTCTTCTTATTTAAATTAGATGAAAAAGGCGAGCCAACGCTTGAACTAAATGATAAAGGCGGATACTTTGACCTTGCACCAACAGATCTAGGCGAAAACTGCCGCCGTGATATCGTGCTAGAGCTTGAAGAAATGGGCTTTGAAATAGAAGCATCTCACCACGAAGTAGCACCAGGGCAGCACGAAATTGATTTCAAATATGCAGGCGCAATCCGTTCTTGTGACGACATTCAAACGTTTAAACTTGTAGTTAAAACCATTGCGAGAAAGCATGGTCTTCATGCGACATTCATGCCAAAACCATTGTTCGGTGTAAACGGATCTGGAATGCACTGTAACCTATCATTATTCAAAAATGGTAAAAACGCATTCTTTGATGAAAAAGCAGATTTACAATTAAGCGAGACGGCTAGACACTTTATCGCAGGTATCGTCAAGCACGCAACAAGCTTTACAGCGGTCACAAACCCAACGGTAAACTCTTACAAGCGTCTTGTACCTGGCTATGAAGCACCTTGCTATGTGGCATGGAGTGCACAAAACCGCAGCCCATTGATCCGTATCCCGGCATCACGCGGCATCAGCACACGCGTAGAAGTGCGCAGCGTAGACCCATCTGCAAACCCATACCTTGCACTAAGTGTATTACTTGCAGCAGGTCTAGACGGAATCAAAAACAAACTAGAAGCACCAGCACCAATCGATAGAAACATCTATGTCATGGACAAAGAAGAGCGTCTTGAAAATGGCATCTCTGACCTTCCTGCAACACTTGCAGAAGCACTCGAGCTGCTGAAATCAAACGAAGTCATGATCAACGCACTAGGCGATCACCTATTCGAGCACTTCATCGAATCAAAAGAAATCGAATGGGATATGTTCCGCACCCAAGTACACCCATGGGAACGCGATCAGTATATGTCTCAGTATTAATAAAGAAAACCCCTTGGAGCCAATGGTTTCAGGGGGTTTTCGTTTTGGGGATGTTTCCTTTACAAAGGGCGCTGGAGTAAAAGAATTGCAGGAAGCCCTGACTACTGTGTATTACTACCTAGATAAAGGCACAAAAAATAACGGTATTGACGGCTACTATGGTCCAGTGACAAAAGCAGCTCTTCAAAACACATTGTGATAAAAATGAAGCAGACCTCTCTTTCATGAGAGGTCTGCTTCTATAAGCAAGTGTCGGAGGCGGATCCTCATGTATATTATAATCACCTTTTTCATACGTCTGCATAAAAATATAGTCCCATTGTTCTCAAACTCATAAGAATCATTTTCACCCCACCTGAGAAAAAATCTCCACTAGAAGGTGATTTTTTCTCAACTTATATTCATCAATTGCTATCAAACTATCAAACCCGAGATTAAAGAAAGTTCAGTAATTTAGCACCTATAAAAATTAGATTTTATAATCATTTTTTTAAGAAAAACCAAATAGTACAAATTATATTAAATGAGAAAGAGTTGGTTGATGTGAAAAGATGTCGGTATTGTGGGAAATCGTGTACATCTAACTCGAATTATAACAAACGAGGGAGTTGGTATGATTCATATAAGGATGGTGGCTGGGAATGTGATAGTTGTAAGAAAGGGAAATCAGGAAAGACAGAGAAACCAGTGAAGAATCCTTGCTGCGGAAAAGATCCTTGTGTTTGTGTTATTCAAGGTCCGCCAGGCGGGAGAGGAAGAAGAGGTCCAGCGGGTCCGGCAGGCCCAGCAGGTCCGGCAGGTCCAACAGGCGTTGGTTTAACAGGAATCTTGGGATTTGATCCAGCAGTAGCCCCAACCTACCCAGTAGGGCAAGTGGTGACATACGATGGCAGTACGTATGTGGTCAATTCAGCACCGCCATTAGGTACACCGGATACGTCGGCAGATTATACATTATTAGCCGCAGCAGGGGAAACAGGTACAGGGCCAACAGGTGTCACAGGAGATCCAGGTCCTACTGGAGCCACTGGCGATACAGGAGCGACCGGAG